>NZ_NDFH01000003.1:1251282-1383088 GCF_002239585.1 Psychromonas sp. CD1 | reverse complement strand
ACTTCTAAATGATGTACTTTGTGCTTGTATATTTATCATTTTTATTCCTATTGAAAACAATTCTTCTTTTATATCTCAAGATCTTTAAATTTTCTACGTAATTTATTCCGCACATGAATCGCGGCTAAATTAAGCCCAATAATAACGGTGATAAGTAAAAAGGAAGTTGCATAAACCAATGGTCTCGCCGCTTCTACATTTGGGCTCTGAAAGCCAACATCAAAGATATGAAAGCCTAGATGCATAAATTTTCTTTCTAAATGAATATAAGGAAAATTCATATCAAGAGGTAAACTCGGTGCAAGTTTGACCACACCAACCAACATTAAAGGAGCTACCTCACCAGCGGCGCGAGCAACTGCTAATATTAAACCGGTCATAATTGCAGGGCTGGCCATTGGTATAACAATGCGCCATAATGTTTCAAATTTGGTAGCCCCCAATGCCAAGGAGCTTTGCCTTAAAGACATAGGTATTCTTGATAGCCCCTCCTCTGTTGACACAATAACCACTGGCAACGTTAAAATTGCCAAAGTTAATGCTGACCAGAGAACCCCTGGAGAACCAAACATAGATCCAGGAGCAACTTCAGGATAAAAAAGACTATCTATACTGCCACCAAGAATATAAACAAAAAAACCTAAACCAAATACACCATAAACAATCGATGGAACACCCGATAAATTAATTACCGAAATGCGGATCATTTTAGTTACCATATTTTTAGGCGCATACTCATGTAAATAAATAGCAGTAACAACACCTAGTGGCGTCACAATCACCGCCATTAATAACACCATAAAAACGGTGCCAAAAATAGCTGGAAATACCCCACCCTCTGTATTTGCTTCTCGTGGATCAGAACTAACAAACTCATAAACACCCTTAAACCAACCAATGCTTTTTTGTATAACATCCATTTTATTGGGTTGTTGTGCCTTTAAAATATTCGCAACAGAAAGACGAACAACTTCACCACGCATATCTTTTACAAAAAAATAGTCCCTATCCGCAAGATGATTAAATTCAAATAACTGTTGTTCAAAAGAAACTATTTTTTCTTTTAAAGCGTTAGTTTTATTTTTGAAGTCAACTTTCTTTACTGTAGTTAGTGTTTGCTTTATCTCTAAACTTCTTTGTTTTAAGCGAATACTTTCTATCTGATAATTTATCGAACTTATTTCGCTTTTTTGTAATGATAATGCCTTATTATTCAATGTTGTGGCACGATCAATAAGTACATTTAAATCATCTAACGAATTAAATTCGGTTCTTTTACCATTTATTTCAAAATACAAAGGATAACCATAAAAATTACCATTCGTGACACGCGTTAATACTATTAATTCAGGTACTTTCTTTTGTGACTTTATTTGTGTTTCAATAAGCCACCTAAAATCCAAATCAACAAACTCCCGATTACCTGTTTTTACTAATATTTGCTGAACTTTTTCCATGTTTTTAGGAATTTCATATCCAGCTTCACGTAATTGTAATGCTGGAACCATCTTTTTATCATAAATCTCACCAATAACGGTATGTATTTTAGATTGGTTATTTTCAACCTTAAATTCATATAAATCAGAAGGCCAAAAATAAACAAGTCCCTTCGATGCAATAAATAACACCAATCCAATTACGGCAATTAGACAGAGACTAACCGCACTGGCAATTAGCCAAACCCAAGGATCTCCCGCTTGAAACCATTTTTTCATTTTTATATTCCTTGTTATATCGAGCTATATTTTTCACGAAGCTTTTGACGAACAAATTCAGCAACGGTATTAAAAATAAAAGTTAAAACAAACAACACAAAAGCTGCTAAGAATAAAACCCGATAATGCGAACTCGCAATTTCAGCTTCCGGCATCTCTACTGCTATGTTTGCGGCCAAGGTTCGCATTCCCGAAAAAATATTAAAATCCATAATGGGAGTATTACCCGTTGCCATCAATACAATCATCGTTTCACCAACCGCTCGACCCAGCCCCATCATTACAGCAGAAAATATACCTGGACTTGCCGTTAACAAAACCACTCTGATTAAGGTTTGCCATTTTGTCGCACCGAGCGCGAGTGAACCTTGAGTTAAATGTTTTGGCACACTAAATACCGCATCTTCTGTAATAGAAAAAATAGTTGGGATCACCGCAAAACCCATAGCAATACCAACAACTAATGAGTTACGTTGATCAAAACCAAATATATTATTGATATAGGTTCGCGCATCGCCGTGGAAAAATAGTGTTTCTAATAATGAACTACTCGATATAACTACAAAAGAAACCAATAGTAGTGTCGGTACTAATATATATATATGCATTCCGGCACCTACTTTTTCTTGTATCGCTTTAGGTAAAGTCTGACAAAGCGCAGCAACACAAATAGCGGTGAGAGGCAGTGCTATCATTAATAAAAAAACAGCCGGTAAATGTGTTTCTATAAATGGAGCTAACCATAAACCCGCTAAAAACCCTAAAATAACGGTTGGTAAAGCTTCCATTATTTCAACTGTGGGTTTTACATAGGATCGTAATCGTTCGGTCATAAAATATGCTGTATAAATAGCACCACCAAGCGCAAGTGGAACCGCAAATAACATGGCATAAAAAGCTGCTTTTATCGTTCCAAATGCAAGAGGAACCAAGCTGAATTTAGGTTCAAAATCATCAGCCCCAGAGGTTGACTGCCAAATGTAATCTGGCTCTGAGTAACCTTCATACCAAACTTCTTCCCAAATAGCCGCCCACGATATTTCTGGATACTCATTTTCATAATTATAAAACTTAAACTTTGTTCCATTTGATACAATAAAAGCATTGGTACGAGACGATATTGCTAAGTGTTGCACATCTTTTATATTTAATTGCTCTTGTAATAACTCAGAGCCTCCCGTTGCATGAAATACGTTTAACATGCCATTTTTAGAAATACTTAAAAAACCTTTTCTATTTAATTCAGGGATAATTTCCACAATATTTTTATCGGCTTCAAAACGTCGGATTTTCTTAAAATTACGCTCTCCTTTATTACGAACATAAAACCACTGTGTAATAACACCATTATTATTAGCAACGAGTAAGGATGATCCACCGGAAAGAAATATTATATCCGTTACGTTTTGATAAGCTTCATTGATATTTAACGTTTCTATATTTTTAATATTAAATACATCGCTTATATCTAATATATAAAGCTTATTACCTGAGCGTATATAAGCATTTTTCAAGTTAGAGGAGATCAATACTTTATCTATTTTAGAAGGAATATTTCCTAATGAGACAGTATTAGACTCCCACTCTACCTCTTGAGTCATAAAATTTTCTGAGCCTTCGAATACCGTCAAGAAACCCCGTCCATCCTTTGTAATAGAAATTACATCAGCACGATCATCCTCAAATGCAATGGCAACATTAACTATAGGTTGATGTTTTTCATCTATTAACATTTGAGAATTTACAAAAGGAAAATCAATTTTAGGTGTAATGAGACGTTCATTATTTTCATAGGTTAACTTAAAATTAACTTCTAAAATACTAACTGAACCATCATCAAAACCAAATATAGAAATTTTTCTAGATTGATTTAATTGCGCAAAAGAAATTGCTTTTTGAGTAAAATAATAGTTTTTTTTATTTTCAGAGACATAATTTGATTTTTCATTTGTTGATAAAAAATCAACACCAAGAGAATTAAAACGATACACAATTTCATTGTACTCATCCATACCAAGTGCAAAAGTAATACCTTTTTGATTATGGTTAAATACATTTCTTTGCTCTATTTCTGGAGATTTAAATATCGGATATACGACATAGAACAAATATGCAAAGATTAAAATTAATGTAGCTAAAACCAGTACCCCTCCGAATTTAATAACGTACTCTGCTAATTTATCCTTAAATAAACGAACAGAGGAGCCTGATCCGTTTAATAAATGATTATTGGGCATATTCATTCTCATGTTTATGTAAAATTTAATACCTAAATTATATTATTCTTTTGTTACAGTTATCTATATATACTACTAATATTATTCTTTTGATCTTAGTGGTGTCATATTTTGAAGGAAGAAGGTAAAATACGTTTCTATATTTTTACTGTAGTTTTGGAATACAAATGAATTACCACGAACATTTTGATGTTATTGTTATTGGCGGAGGACATGCAGGAACAGAAGCCGCTGCTTCATCTGCACGTATGGGATTAAACACATTATTATTAACACATAATATTGAAACCTTAGGCCAAATGTCATGTAATCCCGCTATTGGTGGAATTGGCAAAGGACATCTAGTCAAAGAAGTTGACGCCTTAGGTGGTTTAATGGCAAATGCAATTGACAAAGCTGGTATTCAATTCAGAACACTTAACTCAAGCAAAGGCCCTGCAGTACGAGCAACACGTGCACAAGCAGATCGTATATTATACAAAGCTGCTATTCGTGAAAAATTAGAAAATCAAGAAAATTTAAAAATATTCCAGCAAGAAGTTGAAGATCTTATTGTTGAAAATGATCAAGTCACAGGTGTTATCACAAAAATGGGAGTTAAATTTTCTTCTAAATCTGTGATTTTAACCGTAGGTACTTTTTTAAATGGGCTTATTCATATAGGTTTAAAAAATTACAGTGGTGGCCGAGCAGGAGATCCAGCTTCAATCGGTTTAGCACAAAGATTAAAAGATCTTCCTACTCGCATGGGAAGATTAAAAACAGGTACTCCAGCGCGTATCGACGCTCGTAGTATCGATTTTTCAGTGTTAGAAGTGCAACATGGTGATACACCCATACCTACATTTTCATTTATAGGGAAAAACACTGATCATCCACGTCAAATACCTTGTTATATTACTCATACTAATGAAAAAACACATGATATAATTCGTAATAGTTTAGATAGAAGTCCGATGTACACAGGAGTAATTGGTGGTGTAGGACCTCGTTATTGTCCTTCTATTGAAGATAAAATCATGCGTTTTGCAGATAAAAAATCACATCAAATTTTTGTTGAACCTGAAGGTTTAACGACACATGAAGTTTATCCTAATGGGATTTCAACCAGTTTACCTTTTGATGTTCAAATTGAGTTTATTCATTCTATGAAAGGCTTTGAAAATGCATTTTTAACGCGTCCTGGGTATGCTATTGAATATGATTATTGTGATCCCCGTGATTTAAAATCTACATTAGAAAGTAAATATATTCACGGTTTATTCTTTGCTGGACAAATTAATGGAACAACAGGCTATGAAGAAGCAGCAGCCCAAGGATTACTTGCTGGTATGAATGCGGCTTTATACGCACAAGATAAAGAAGGTTGGGCTCCTCGCCGAAATGAGGCTTATTTGGGGGTTTTAATTGACGATCTTTCGACCTTAGGAACTAAAGAACCCTATCGAATGTTTACGAGTCGCGCAGAATACCGTTTATTATTACGTGAAGATAATGCAGATTCACGTTTAACTGCTATTGGTAGAGAATATGGTGTCGTTGATGATATTCGTTGGAGAATATTTAGTGAAAAACAAGAAGCTATTGAAATCGAATCCCAACGTTTAAAAAATCAATGGGTTAATCCCAACTCTATCAATGCAGATAAAATCAATGCTTTATTAAAACAACCGATGCAAAGAGAAAGTACATTAGAAGCAATGATTCGTAGGCCTGAAGTTAAATATCAAGATTTAATGAAGATAGAAGGATTAGGACCTGCAATTAGTAATAAACAAGCGGCTGAACAAATTGAAATTAAAATCAAATATCAGGGATACATCGATAGACAACTCGATGAAATTGCTAAATTAAAACGTAATGAAAGTACGTTATTACCTGTTAATATTGATTATAAAAATGTAAAGGGTTTATCTAATGAAGCAATTGCTAAATTAAATGATATAAAACCTGAAAGTATAGGAAAAGCGTCTAGAACACCAGGTGTTACACCGGCCACTATTTCTATATTGTTGATTTATTTAAAGAAAAACGGATTAAGAAGAAATGTTTAATAAAGTAGAATTAACAAACAAATTAAAAGAGATGTTAAACGATACAAATCTTGATGTTAGTGATAAGCAAATAATACAATTAATACAACTGGTACAATTATTAGTAAAATGGAATAAAGCGTATAATCTTACTTCTGTTAGAGACCCTCAACAAATGCTTGTTAAGCATATTATGGACAGTATCGTTGTGTCACCATATTTACAAGGTCAACGTATTATCGATGTCGGTACGGGCCCGGGGTTACCAGGATTACCTTTAGCTATATTAAACCCAGATAAGCAATTTTTATTATTAGATAGCTTAGGTAAGCGTTTACGTTTTATCCGTTATGCAGTGTTAGAATTAGGCTTAAAAAATGTTGATTTTATACAAAGTAGAGTCGAAGAGTATCATCCAGATGAAAAATTTGATGTTGTATTAAGCCGTGCTTTTGCTTCGCTCGAAGATATGCTGAAGTGGTGTAAACATTTAAGTAATGAAAACGGACATTTTTTAGCTTTAAAAGGGCGTTTACCAGAGCAAGAGATAAATAATTTAGATAAACAATTTGAATTTATAGAATCTATTACCTTGCAAGTACCAAACCTAGAAGGTGAACGTTGCTTAGTAAAAGTAAAAAGGATATAAGTTCCCATTATCATCAATATAGAGTAAATCATTGTGGGTAAAATAATAGCAATAGCCAATCAGAAAGGTGGTGTAGGTAAAACGACGACTTGTGTTAATTTAGCAGCTTCAATGGCTGCCACTAAACGAAAAGTATTAGTTATTGATTTAGATCCTCAAGGTAATGCAACAATGGGTTCTAATATTGATAAGTATGAGGTTGCTCATACCGCATATGATTTATTAATTGATGAGTTACCTTTAGATCAAGTCATTGAAAAAGAAACATCCGGAGGCTTTCATCTTGTTGCCGCTAATAGTGATGTAACCGCTGCAGAAGTTAAATTAATGACGTTTCTTTCAAGAGAAACTCGTTTACGAAGTGCATTAGCTCCTTATAAAGATGCATATGATTATATTTTTATTGACTGTCCTCCCTCTTTAAATATGTTAACCGTTAATGCGATGACGGCCGCAGATTCTGTTTTAGTTCCTATGCAGTGTGAATATTATGCACTCGAGGGTTTAACCGCTTTACTCGATACTATTACCAAAATAGCTTCTGTTATCAATGCAGATCTTAAAATAGAAGGGATCTTGCGTACGATGTACGATCCTAGAAATCGTTTATCTTCAGATGTTTCAGATCAACTTAAAAAACATTTTGGTAATAAAGTATATCGTACAATTATTCCCCGTAACATACGTTTGGCTGAAGCGCCTAGTTTTGGATCTCCTGTTATATATTATGATAAATATTCAACGGGAGCTAAAGCTTATTTAGCCTTAGCTGGTGAAATGTTACGTCGTGAAGAGCAATTACAAGACGAAAAGGAATTATCATGCTAGGAAGAAAGAGAGGCTTAGGTAAAGGTTTAGATTCATTACTTAGTAGTAGTAATATAAGTCGCTCAAAGCAAGTTTCACATGATATTCAAGCTGAGAAGACTCAACAAATTGTGGAGAGCGGTAAAGGTGAACTACAAAATATATTGATTGATTATTTACATGTAGGGAAATATCAACCGCGGCAAAATATTTCAAGTGAAGGTTTAGATGAATTAGCAAATTCAATTCATGCTCAAGGCATTATCCAACCTATTTTAGTTAGACTAACCGGTCATCATAACTATGAGATAATCGCAGGGGAACGTCGTTGGCGAGCAGCTAAAATAGTTGGTTTAGAAAGTGTTCCTTGTTTAATTAAAAATGTTAAAGATAGTGCTGCGATTGCAATTGCTTTAATTGAAAATATTCAGCGTGAAAATTTAAATAGTATGGAAGAAGCAATCGCTTATAAACGCTTATTAAATGAATTTACATTAACCCATCAAGATGTAGCGTTAGCGGTTGGAAAATCACGTACGACAGTGAGTAATTTATTGCGTTTAAATAATTTATCCACTGAAGTACAAAAACTACTGCTAGATGGAGATATTGAAATGGGTCATGCACGTGCTCTTTTGAGTTGTGCACATGATCAACAAATAGCATTGGCAAAGGTCGTTGTTGATAAATATTTAACCGTACGTGAAACAGAGCGTTTAGTAAAAAAATCATTAAATAATCAAACTGTAACGCCCCCCCTGACTAAATGTGTTAAAGCCGATGAAATAATAAACAACTTTGCAAGTGTATGTGGATTATTTGTAACAGTAAAACAAGCAAAAAATGGTAAAGGAAAATTAGTCGTTAATTATAAATCATTGGATGATTTAGATGTTCTAATGAGTTTGTTAAATAAACAATAAAATCATCAAAAAGAACTGTTAATGTAATGTTAAATTCTAACGTGACGTGATATATCAAATATTAATCAAATACACTGCACGGTATTTAAAAATACTTTTATAATATTGCATTACGTTCGAATGTGGGTATACAATGTCTCCCAGTTTTTGCTATTGAATATACGTTTTTGATAAAAAAACACTTATTTGTCATAGTAAAATAAAAAGGAGATCGTAATGATTGATAACCTCATCAATAAAAGCCAAAAAAATGGACTAACATTAGTGTTTTATCAATTATTAATAGTGCTTTTAATTGCGCTGATCTTAACAGTCTTTTTTTCAATTAAATTAGGTTATTCTTATTTAGCTGGAGGGATCACTTTTCTACTTCCTAATTGTATTTTTGTACTAAGGGCATTTGCTTTGGCTGATACTCAGAGTGCATTAGTTGTTCTTAGAGGAGTATACGCAGGAGAGGTATTTAAAATTTCTTTCACTGTTTTATTATTAGTATTCTTTTTGAAATATGTATCTTTAAGTATGGGTGCTTTTTACATTTCATTTATATTATTAATAATTTCGCAGTGTATAGCTCCTTTCTTTTTTTATAACAACGTTGGAATAAAACATGGCTGATACTGCTGAAGCTTTAACAACAACAAGTTATATTCAACATCATTTAACAAACCTAACATGGAGTGTTAATGGTGGTTTTGATGTAACTAATGGTGGTTTCTGGACGTTTAATGTTGACTCTTTACTGATATCAGTAATTCTCGGCATAATTATGCTTGCTTTGTTTCGTAAAGTAGCAAAAAAAGCAACCACAGGTGTTCCAGGTAAGTTCTTATGTTTTGTTGAAATATTAATTGAATTTGTAGATAACACGGTAAAAGATATTTTCCACGGTAAAAATAAGTTAATTGCACCATTAGCATTAACCATCTTTGTATGGGTATTTCTAATGAATGTGATGGATTTACTTCCCGTTGATGCAATTCCTTATGTTGCCAGTGAATTATTTGGTATACATTTTAGGGTTGTACCTTCTGCAGATGTAAACATTACAATGTCTATGTCGCTGAGTGTATTTATTTTAATCATATTTTATAGTATTAAAATAAAAGGAATATCTGGATTTGCAAAAGAATTAGCGTTACAGCCTTTTAATCATTGGGCTTTTATACCTATCAATTTACTTTTAGAGGGTGTTACGTTAATTTCTAAACCGGTATCTTTAGGTCTTCGATTATTTGGAAATATGTATGCAGGGGAATTAATATTTATATTGATTGCTGGCTTATTACCTTGGTGGTCACAATTTATATTGTCGGTTCCTTGGGCTATTTTCCATATATTAATCATTACATTACAAGCATTTATATTTATGGTTTTGACAATAGTTTACTTGTCACAGGCATCTGAAGATCATTAATTTTTAACAACTTTTTTGCTATAACATAGCATTAATATTTTATTTATAATTTGGAGTTTTTATGGAACATGTTATGAGTGTAGAGCTAATCTATATTGCGTCTGGTTTGATGATGGGCTCTGGCTAATAATTTTTTTTAAAAAAATTATTTATGTGTTTTTATAAAAAAACAATAAGGGAGATTATGCGGTGAATATGAACGCAACCCTACTAGGCCAAGCAATTGCTTTTATATTGTTTGTTTGGTTTTGTATGAAATATATATGGCCACCATTGATGGATGCAATTGAAGCTCGTCAGAAATTAATAGCAGATGGTCTAACACAAGCGGAACGTGCAGGTAAACATTTACAACTTGCACAAGCTAAAGCGTCTGAAAAATTAAAAGAAGCGAAAGTTCAAGCAGCTGAAATTATAGAGCAAGCGAATAAACGTCGTGCACAAATTGTCGATGAAGCTAAAAATGAAGGTGAAACTGAGCGTCAAAAAATAATAACGCAAGGTGAAGCTGAAGTTGAAGCTGAGCGCAATCGTGCACGTGAAGAGTTACGTCAACAAGTAACTATTCTTGCGATAGCCGGTGCTGAGAAGATAATAAAACATTCAATCGATAAAGAAGCAAATAGCGATATTATCGATAAATTGGTCACTGAATTATAAGGAGAGAGCTAATGTCTGAATTGACTACTGTGGCTCGTCCTTATGCTCGAGCTGCTTTTGAATTTGCGAGTGAGAATAACAATATCGAATATTGGTATGAGATGTTGGTATTTGCATCCGCTATTGTTGAAAATCCAACAATGGCTAAAATTTTGAAAAGCGATAGAGCAAAACAAGAAGTAGGTAAATTGTTCATTGATATTTGTGCTGATCAACTAGATAAAAATGGTCAGAACTTAATTAATGTAATGGTTGAAAATGGACGTTTAAGTGTCTTACCTAAAGTTACTGAATTGTTTTCTGAATTAGTAAGAAAATGTAAAAAAGAGATAGATGTAAATGTTGTCTCTGCTTATGCTCTTTCTAAAAAGCAAAAAACACAATTAACACAGTCACTTGAAAAGCGTCTTGCTCTAAAAGTAAATATTAATTGTAGTATTGATAAAACCTTGATCACCGGAATGATGATCACCGCAGGTGATTTAGTTATTGACAGTACAGCTAAAAGTCAACTAAATCGTTTATTAAATACTCTACAATCCTAATGGGAAATTGGCATGCAACTGAATTCCACTGAAATAAGTGATCTTATAAAGCAACGAATTGAAAAATTTGAAGCGGTAAGTGAAACGCGTAATGAAGGTACTATCGTGTCTGTAAGCGATGGTATTATTCGTATAAATGGTCTTGCTGAATGTATGCAAGGCGAAATGATAGAATTACCTAATGGTAGTTTTGCAATGGCACTTAACCTTGAGCGTGACTCAGTTGGTGCTGTAGTTATGGGCCCTTATAAAGATCTTCGTGAAGGCGAAAAAGTTAAATCAACAGGCCGTATTCTTGAAGTGCCTGTAGGTAAAGGCTTATTAGGCCGAGTGGTTAATACACTTGGTGAGCCTATCGATGGGAAAGGACCGATTGAAAATGATGGTTATTCTCCAGTTGAAGTAATTGCTCCAGGGGTTATCGATCGTAAATCGGTTGATCAACCATTACAAACCGGCTGGAAATCAATAGATTCTATGATTCCAATCGGTCGAGGCCAACGTGAGCTTATCATTGGAGATCGCCAAGTAGGTAAAACGGCTATCGCAATTGATGCGATTATCAATCAAAAAGACACTGGTCTATATTGTGTTTATGTAGCGATTGGTCAAAAATCATCAACGATTGCAAATGTGGTACGTAAACTTGAAGAGCACGGCGCACTAGAAAATACTATTGTTGTTGTTGCATCTGCATCAGAGGCTGCTGCGTTACAATACCTTGCACCTTATGCAGGTTGTTCTATGGGTGAATACTTCCGTGATCGTGGTGAAGATGCACTGATTGTTTATGATGATTTATCTAAACAAGCTGTTGCTTACCGTCAAATATCATTATTACTGAAACGTCCTCCTGGTCGTGAAGCATACCCTGGTGATGTTTTCTACTTACATTCACGTTTATTAGAACGTGCATCACGAGTTAGTGAAGCTTATGTAGAAAAATTTACCAAAGGTAAAGTAAAAGGCAAAACGGGTTCATTAACCGCATTACCAATTATTGAAACACAAGCGGGTGATGTATCTGCATTTGTACCAACGAATGTGATTTCTATTACCGATGGTCAGATATTTTTAACAACTGAGCTCTTTAATAGTGGTATTCGTCCTGCTGTTGATCCAGGTATTTCTGTATCGCGTGTAGGTGGTGCTGCTCAGTGTCAAGTGATTAAAAAATTAGCCGGTGGTATTCGTACTGCTCTTGCTCAATATCGTGAATTAGCCGCTTTTGCGCAGTTTGCCTCGGATCTTGATGAGATAACGCGTAGACAACTTGATCATGGTAAAAAAGTAACCGAATTAATGAAGCAAAAACAATATTCTCCAATGTCTATTGTTGAACAAGCATTATCATTATTTGCGGCTGAAAAAGGTTTCTTAAAAGATGTAAATGTTGATAAAGTTTTAGATTTTGAAGCTTCTTTAACCTCTTATGTTAAAAATGAGCATGCTGAATTTTATGCGAATATTAATGAAACTGGTGATTACAATAAAGAGATCGAAGGACAGTTTAACGCTATCTTAGAATCTTTCGTTGCAACGCAAACCTGGTAATTAATCATTGATTAGGAGCTAGAGATGGCCGGCGATAAAGAAATTAGAAATAAGATCGCGAGTGTTAAAAACACTCAAAAAATCACTGGTGCGATGGAAATGGTTGCGGCATCTAAAATGCGACGTGCGCAAGAGCGAATGAATAGCACTCTTGCTTATGCAAAAACGATGCGTAACGTGATTGGTCATATCGCACTTGGTAAACTTGAATATAAGCACCCTTATGTTATCGAAAGAGAGATAAAGCGTGTTGGTTATATTGTTATTTCAAGTGATCGAGGTTTATGTGGTGGTTTAAATATTAATTTGTTTAAAAAACTGATCAAAGAAATGAAAGTACATTCAGAGAATAATATTGAAGTCGATTTAGCCCTTATTGGATCTAAATCAAGTACTTTCTTTTCTCGTGTAGGCGCTAACATAGTTGCCCATGTTGCAAATTTGGGTGATAAGCCAGCGGTTAATGATTTAATTGGCTCGGTAAAAGTAATGTTAGATACCTACAATGAAGGTAAACTTGATAGCTTATACATAGTGCATAATAAATTTATAAGTACGATGGTACAAGAGCCAACAATTAGTCAGTTGTTACCTCTGCCTAAAGCGAAAGATGAGAATGAAGTTGCTCCGCACCTTTGGGATTATTTATATGAAGGTGATGCAAAAACGTTGCTTGATTCATTGTTTATTCGTTATGTAGAGTCTCAAGTATATCAAGGTGTTGTCGAGAACTTAGCTTGTGAGCAAGTTTCTCGAATGGTGGCGATGAAATCCGCTACAGACAATGCCAATGACTTGATTGATGAGTTACAACTTGTTGCCAATAAAGCGCGTCAAACTGCAATTACTCAGGAACTTGCTGAGATTTGTGGTGGTGCTGCTGCGGTATAATTATAAATTTAAGATTTTAGAGGATCAGAGATGAGTTCAGGTAAAATCGTACAGATCATCGGTGCTGTTGTGGATGTTGAATTCTCCCAACAAGATATACCGAATATTTACAGTGCGTTAATAGTCACTGAAAAAAAACTTACGATGGAAGTTCAGCAGCAAATAGGCGGTGGAGTAGTTCGTTGTATCGCTATGGGTGCTACTGAAGGTTTACGTCGTGGATTAGAAGTTACTGATACAAAACACGCAATCACAGTACCTGTTGGTACGGCTACATTAGGTCGTATTTTAAATGTACTTGGTGAGCCTGTGGATGAATGTGGTCCAGTTGAAGCTACTGATCATTATGAAATTCACCGTGAAGCTCCTTCTTATGAAGAGCAAGCTATTTCAGTTGACACATTAGAAGTAGGAATCAAAGTTATTGATTTAATTTGTCCCTTTGCAAGAGGTGGTAAAATAGGTCTATTTGGTGGTGCGGGTGTAGGTAAAACCGTAAACATGATGGAACTCATCAATAATATAGCCTTAAAACATTCAGGATTGTCTGTTTTTGCAGGGGTTGGTGAACGTACTCGTGAAGGTAATGACTTCTATTTTGAAATGCAAGAAGCTGGTGTTGTTAATGTTGAGCATCCAGAGCTATCAAAAGTAGCAATGGTCTATGGTCAAATGAACGAGCCACCAGGATGTCGTTTACGTGTAGCATTAACGGGCTTAACGATGGCTGAGCGTTTCCGTGATGAAGGTAAAGATGTATTATTGTTTATTGATAATATTTACCGTTATACACTTGCAGGAACCGAAGTATCTGCTCTTCTTGGCCGTATGCCTTCTGCGGTTGGTTATCAACCAACACTTGCTGAAGAAATGGGCGTTTTACAAGAGCGTATTACATCAACTAAAACAGGATCGATTACTTCTATTCAAGCAGTATATGTACCGGCTGATGATTTAACAGATCCGTCGCCAGCTACAACATTTGCTCACTTAGATGCAACGATTGTATTATCGCGTCAAATTGCTTCGCTAGGTCTTTACCCAGCAATCGATCCGCTTGATTCTACTTCTCGTATGTTGGATCCATTAGTTGTTGGCCAAGAGCATTATGATATTGCTCGTGGTGTACAAGGTATATTACAACGCTATAAAGAGCTTAAAGATATCATTGCTATTTTAGGCATGGATGAGCTTTCTGAAGAAGACAAACAAATCGTATCGCGCGCACGTAAAGTTGAAAAGTTCTTAACTCAACCTTACCATGTAGCAGAAGTCTTTACAGGTACACCTGGTGTATATGTAACGCTTAAAGATACGTTATCTGGCTTTAAAGGACTTATCGCAGGTGACTATGATGATATACCTGAGCAAGCGTTCTTATATGTAGGTACTATCGAAGAAGCCGTTGAAAAAGCCAAAACTTTATAATAGCTGGAGGTAACTATGACTAAAGCAATGACCACTCATTTAGATGTTGTAAGTGTGGAAGAGTCTCTGTTTTCAGGACGTGTTTCACATTTATCGGTATCTGGTCAAGAAGGTGAACTTGGTATTATGCCGGGTCACGCTCCATTACTTACCGCAATTAAACCTGGTTTAATTAAATTGGTAAAGCAAGGGGGTGCTGAAGAAGTCATTTATATCTCTGGAGGGTTTCTTGAAGTGCAACCTGGATGCGTTACTCTTTTAGCCGATACGGCTATTCGAGCTGAAGATTTAGATCAGGCTAAAGCAGAAGAAGCAGCGCGCGTTGCAACAGAACAATTACAAAATCCAACTAAGGATATTGATTTTGTTCTCGTAACCGCACAGCTTGCTCAAGCCGTTGCACAATTACGTATAATTAAGTTAACTCGAAGATGATATTTTAACTTTCTAAAAAAGTGACCTAAGGGTCACTTTTTTTATGTTTAATTTTGTTTAATTAATATGAATGTTCAGTTCTTAAAGCTTTATTTTTCTATTTAACCTGAGTTCTGGATAAGAAAAAATTAACTAACTTTAAATCAGGATGATGGGAGTCAAATTCATTTAAAAATCATAAAAGTAAATGTTTAAATTTTTACGAGGGCTGTATTCAGATTTATCAAGAACGACTTCAACATAACTGATGGTTTTTTGTATATCGACCAGAATTAAGCCGATACCTAAACGAGAGAGCAATACTTTTATCTGTATTTTGTTTTTTTTTAATAATGTACATTGTTTGGGTATTGCAATGTAAACATTATCGCTGAGACTAAAGCGACTAATTGCTTGCAATAATAAGGTGATATTTAAATTTAATTTTAGTTCTATAATTATTGTTTGTTTGCCTCGTTTCACGACAATATCACAGTTATTAATTTCACCTTTTACCTGATAACCTAAATCTGTAAAAAACGTTTTTATGGGAGAGTAAAGATCAATTTCTTTTAATTTTTTCTTCATGGTCATTTCTGATGATAGTTTTAAGGAAGCATAGCTGTCTTTATCTTTGTTTGTCTAGAAAAAGTATTTATAAGCTTCCTTTTTTAGGGTTACGATTAATTTTATAAAAAGAGGAAAGATTAATATTACCGCACGATCGTATAAATTGTAATTATGTGTATTTAATCGACATATAAGGTATAATGAGCGTTAATTTTTTATAATCAAATCGAAGCTAATACCATGCAAAAATTCGATACCAAAACATTCCAAGGTCTTATTCTTGCCTTACAAGACTTTTGGGCCCGTCAAGGTTGCGCAATAGTACAACCCCTTGATATGGAAGTCGGTGCAGGAACATTCCATCCTCAAACATTTATACGTTCAATTGGCCCTGAGCCAATGAACAGTGCCTATGTACAGCCTTGTCGTCGTCCGACAGATGGCCGTTATGGTGAAAATCCAAACCGTTTGCAACAGTACTATCAATTTCAAGTGGTATTAAAACCATCACCTAAAAACTTTCAAGATTTGTATTTGCTTTCCTTAAAAGAGATAGGCATTGATACGTCTGTTCATGATATTCGCTTTGTTGAAGATAACTGGGAGTCTCCTACATTAGGCGCTTGGGGTCTTGGTTGGGAAATTTGGTTAAATGGCATGGAAGTGAGTCAGTTTACGTATTTTCAACAAGTTGGTGGGTTAGAGTGCTCGCCTGTAACGGGTGAAATTACTTATGGCTTAGAGCGTTTAGCGATGTATGTGCAAGGTGTAGATAGTATTTATGATCTTGTTTGGGCTGATGGTCCAATGGGCAAGGTAACTTATGGTGACATATTTCATCAAAATGAAGTTGAGCAATCAACGTATAACTACGAATACGCTAATGTTGACGCTCTGTTTGAGCAGTTT
The DNA here is from genome assembly GCF_002239585.1 of Psychromonas sp. CD1. Lineage (GTDB taxonomy): Bacteria > Pseudomonadota > Gammaproteobacteria > Enterobacterales > Psychromonadaceae > Psychromonas. The sequence continues at coordinate 1,366,336 of NZ_NDFH01000003.1, read as the reverse complement.
GATCTTTATGAAAAAGAGAGCCAAAAACTAATAGAAGCCAATCTTCCTCTTCCTGCCTATGAGCAAGTGATGAAGGCCTCGCATACATTTAATTTATTAGATGCTCGTCATGCTATTTCGGTTACTGAGCGCCAGCGTTATATATTGCGTGTACGTGCTTTATCTAAAGCGGTCGCAGTTACTTATTACGCAAAACGAAAAGAACTTGGTTTCCCTCTTTGCAAAAAATCAGAAAAATAAGGCGAGTTTCATGGCACAAGAAAATTTATTGATTGAATTGGGCACCGAAGAGTTGCCTCCAAAATCATTACGAAAATTAGCACAAGCATTTGCAGAAAATATGCAAATCGAATTAAAAAAAGTAGAGTTATCTTTTGTTAAAATAGATTGGTTAGCATCACCGCGTCGTTTAGCTGTTGTGATTACGGACTTAGTCGATGCGCAAGCGGATAAAATTGTTGAAAAAAGAGGCCCTGCTCTGAGTATGGCTTTTACCAAGGATGGTACACCTACAAAAGCAGCACAAGGCTGGGCAAAATCAAACTCTATTAGTGTTGATCAAGCAGAAAGACTGGTTACAGACAAAGGTGAATGGTTACTATTTAAATCAGAGGTGAAAGGGAAAAGCATCGCTGATTTACTGCCCAAGGTTGTTGCTGAGGCGCTTTCAAAATTACCAATTCCAAAACCAATGCGTTGGGGATCATCTAATATACAATTTATCCGACCTGTACATACATTGTGTATCTTATTTGGTAATGAGTTGATTCATGCTGAATTGTTGGGTGTTAAATCTTCACGTGTTATTCGAGGGCATCGCTTTTTAGGTGAGGCTGAGTTAACCATTAAGCATGCAGATGACTATGAACAGCTACTTGAAACACGTGGTAAGGTTATTGTTAATTATGAGCGTCGTAAAGAGATAATTCGTCATCAAGTGGACGTTTTAGCAGAGCTTGAAGCGGGTGTTGCCGATGTTGATGATGCTTTACTTGAAGAAGTGACTTCATTAGTTGAATGGCCTGTAACTTTGATAGGATCTTTCGAAGAAAAATATTTATTAGTGCCATCAGAAGCCTTGATATATACAATGAAAGATAATCAAAAATATTTCCCAGTAAAAGATAAATCTGGTAATTTATTACCGCGTTTTATTTTTGTATCCAATATTGAAAGTACAGATCCTAAACAGGTGATCCAAGGTAATGAGAAAGTCGTTCGGCCTCGTTTAGCTGATGCTGAATTTTTCTTTGCGAATGATAAAAAGAAGACGTTAGAAAGTAGAGTTGAATCACTTAGTAGTGTGTTATTTCAAAAGAAATTGGGTACATTAAAAGAAAAGTCTGCTCGAATTTCTAATGTTGCTGGAAAAATAGCATTGTTAATTAATGCCAATAGTAAGCATTCACAAAGAGCAGGGTGGTTATCTAAAGCTGATCTTCTTACCGATATGGTTTTAGAGTTTCCAGATATTCAAGGTGTTATGGGTATGTATTATGCGCGTTTTGATGGTGAAGATGAAGCGGTTGCCATTGCATTAAAAGAGCAGTACCTGCCTCGTTTTTCAGGTGATAAATTACCGACATCTTTAGTTGCTTGTGCGGTTTCCTTAGCGGATAAATTAGATACTTTGGTGGGAATTTTTGGTATCGGTCAAGCACCTAAAGGTGCGGCGGATCCTTTTGCCTTACGCCGTGCCGCGATTGGTTTATTACGTATTATTAAAGATAAAGAATTAGATCTTGATATTGTTAAACTTACCGAAATCGCAAAGCACGAATATGGAGAAAAATTAACTAATGAAAATGTCGTGCTCGATGTAGTTAATTTCTTATTTGCTCGTTTCCGTGCAACTTATCAAGCTAACGGTTTCTCGGCTGAGTTGATTCAATCTGTACTCGCTCGTCGGCCAACAAAGCCGGTTGATTTTGAAAAACGTATTCAAGCTGTTGCTAAGTTTCAACAACTTGAAGAAGCGGCGCCTATAGCTGCTGCTAATAAACGTATTTCGAATATTTTGGCAAAAGTACAAGGTAAAATTAATACTGAAATAGATACGATGTTGTTTACCGAAACGGCCGAAACTGCTTTAGCTGAAAAACTTATTGCCCTAGAGTTAAAATTAAGCCCTTTATTTGATAAAGGGGACTATGAGTCAGCATTGTTCGAACTTGCGTCTCTGCAAGCCCCTGTGGACTTATTCTTTGAAAATGTAATGGTAATGGCTGATAATGAAGCTATTAAACAAAATCGTTTGGCTATATTAAGTCGCTTGCGGGATCTTTTCTTAAAAGTAGCAGATGTTTCTGTTTTATAAAAAAGTTTAATATATTCTTTTTTAAAAGCTCAGATTAATCTGGGCTTTTTTGTTTACTGTTCAAAGTATTCTTAGGCGTGTAACCTATCAATAGGTGCACTGTATCTTTATAAAAAACAGACATGTTTCATGTGAAACAATAAAAGATCAACAAGGAAATAATATGCAGTATTCAGCATTTGGACATAAATTTACTCAACATTCTGGTATTACGGAATTGATGGGAGATTTAAATGCAGGTGTACTTGCAGGAGATGAACTCTTAATGTTAGGAGGCGGAAATCCGGCTAGTATTCCCGAAATAGAAAAATGTATTACTGAAATAATGCAAGAAAAGCTAGATAATGGTCAATTAATGCATACATTGGCAAATTATGATGGACCTCAAGGGAAAAACAGCTTTATAGATGCACTAGTGGTGCTTTTTAATGATCTATATGACTGGAAATTAACATCTAAAAATATAATGATAAGTAACGGTAGTCAAAATGCTTTCTTTTATATTTTTAATTTATTAGCTGGTCATTTTAAGGATGGAACAAAAAAGAAAATATTACTGCCATTAGCTCCTGAATATATCGGCTATACGGACAGTTGTATTTATAAAGATGCTTTTGTTACGTTAAAACCTAAGATAAGTGAATTAGAAAATGGATTCTTTAAGTATCACGTTGATTTTGATAAATTAAAAATAACAAAGGAAATAGGGGCTATATGTGTTTCTAGGCCTACAAACCCAACAGGAAATGTATTAACTGATGTTGAAATCTTACGTTTAGACAAAATTGCAAGAGCGAATAATATCCCTTTGATTATTGATAATGCTTACGGCGCTCCTTTTCCAAACATTATATTTAAGTCGGTATTATCTTTTTGGAATACTAATACTATTCTTTGTTTCAGTTTATCTAAATTTGGTTTGCCGGGGACGCGTTGTGGCATTGTGATTGCAAATGCTTCTATGATTAATGCAATGTCTAATTTATCGGCGGTAATGGCGTTGAGTCCTGGTGGGATAGGCCCTGAACTAGTATTGCCATTGGTTCAAAACAAACAGCTGGTGTATTTAAGTGAGCGAGTCATAAAGCCTTTTTATTATAAAAAGTCACAACAGGCGATTATCTTTTTACAAAAAAAAATAAAAACACCTATGATGCGGATCCACAAAGTGGAGGGCTCTCTTTTTTTATGGATATGGTTTAAAGATTTATCTATTCACTCTAAAGAACTATATAAACGTCTTAAGAAAAAAAAACTTATAATCGTTTCGGGACATTATTTTTTTCCCGGGTTAACCCAAGACTGGAAGCATACTAAAGAGTGCATCCGTTTAAATTATGCGCAAGATCGAGATGTTATAGAGCGAGGTATTGATATTTTAGCGGCTGAAATTAATGCTTTGTATAAAACAGATAAAAAACAGGGATAAGTATTTAAATGTGTTTCATGTGAAACATTTATAACGTGCAATTAAATATACCGTACATTCTACGTGAGAGAAAATTTAGTCTATAAATATATGTCTATAGATAGCATCTGGTAATCTTTTTCTCTAGGATATTTTGTTTTAAATAGAACCGATTATTACGGATCTATATGTGTAAGATAACGTTATCGAAAGCGTTGCTATCTTCACTGGCATCGCTACACAATAAAAAAACCAGCAAATATGCTGGTTTTTTATTGTGCTTATTTTATCCAATATTAGATATCTAGATTTTCAACACGCAATGCATTTTCTTCAATAAAGGCTCTACGAGGCTCTACATTATCACCCATTAAAGTACTAAATAATTGATCAGCAGCAACTGCATCTTCAATACGTACTTGTAGCATATGTCGCGTGTTAGGATCCATCGTCGTATCACAAAGTTGATCTGGATTCATTTCGCCCAACCCTTTATAGCGTTGGATATAGAGGCCACGTTTAGATTCATGCATTAACCAATTCACCGCTTCTACAAAGCTACTAATATCTTTTCGGCGATCACCCCGTTTAATATAGGCACCTTCTTCGATAAGATCTGTAATTTCTTTGCCAATGCTAACAATAGCTTTATAACCTTCGGATGCAAAGTATCGATTATCTAAAATAAAATCAGTATCAATCCCGTGTTTACGTACGGTAAATATGATTTTATACTCATCAGGTGTATCAGATAACGACACGGTATTTTTGTATATAGTACCTTCTAAATCTTCACTGTTCAGGCTACTAGACACAGCTGTCGCCCATTTTTCAGCCAAGACTTTATTACTTAAGTCCTCAACATTAAATTCATCTTGATAAATGAGTTTATCTAAAAGTGGCATTGGATAACGACGCTTTAAGCGTTGAATATTGTCTTGCACACTGCGATAACGTTGAATTAAATTTTCAAGGGCAACACCACCGATCCCTGGAGCTTGGTGATTGACATGCAGTGATGAATTTTCCATTGCTAAAGTAGTTAGATACGCTTGTAGTTCTGACTCATCTTTTACATAGGTTTCTTGCTTACCTTTCTTTACTTTATAAAGAGGAGGCTGTGCAATGTAGATATAACCGCGTTCAATTAGTTCAGGCATTTGACGATAAAAGAAAGTGAGTAATAACGTTCTGATATGCGAGCCATCCACATCTGCATCTGTCATTATAATTATACGGTGGTAGCGTGTTTTTTCTGGATTATATTCATCGCGACCAATACCACAACCTAGTGCTGTTATAAGTGTTGCGACCTCTTGAGAGGCAAGCATTTTATCAAACCGTGCTTTTTCAACGTTTAATATTTTCCCCTTTAAGGGTAAAATTGCTTGGTTTTTACGATTACGACCCTGCTTTGCACTACCACCCGCCGAGTCTCCTTCCACAATATAAAGTTCAGATAGCGCTGGATCTTTTTCTTGGCAATCGGCGAGTTTTCCCGGTAAGCCTGCAAGATCTAATGCACCTTTACGGCGTGTTAAATCACGAGCTTTACGTGCAGCTTCACGAGCTCGTGCAGCATCAATAATTTTAGATGTAATAATTTTGGCTTCAGATGGATTTTCTAGCAAGAATTCTTGTAGTTTCTCACCCATTGTACTTTCAACAACCTGACGGACATCTGATGAGACCAACCGGTCTTTTGTTTGGGATGAAAACTTAGGATCTGGAACTTTCACAGAGATGACAGCTGTTAAGCCCTCGCGAGAATCCCCACCTTCAGTTGAAGATTTATTTTTGGGGTGCTTAACTTTAGCTATCTCTTTTTCCATGTAATTATTGAGCGTTCTGGTTAGCGCTCCACGGAAACCTGTTAAGTGAGATCCACCATCACGTTGCGGAATATTATTCGTAAAACAATAAATATTTTCTTGGAAGCCATCATTCCATTGCATCGCAACTTCAACGTTAATACCTTCTGAATTTTCCACACTAAAATGAAATATTTTTTTATGTATTGGGGTTTTACTGTTGTTTAAATATTGAACAAACGCTTCGATACCACCTTTGTAACAAAAATGGTCACTTTTATCGTCTTCGCGCAGATCTACTAATTTTATAGAAACACCAGAATTAAGAAAAGATAGTTCTCGTAAGCGTTTAGCTAAAATATTATAGTAAAAAAGAACATCTGAAAAAGTTTCTTCGCTCGGCCAGAAACGAATTTCTGTACCAGTTTCATGCGTATCTCCGATCATTTTCAAAGGTGCTTCAGGATTACCATGAATGTATGTTTGTTGGTATATATGACCATTACGTTTAATGGTTAATAATAATTTTTTTGATAAAGCATTAACAACGGAGATACCTACGCCATGCAAACCACCGGATACTTTATAGGAGTTATCATCAAATTTACCGCCAGCATGTAATATAGTCATGATAACTTCGGCTGCAGAAATACCTTCCTCTGCGTGTATGCCAACAGGGATACCACGTCCATCATCTTTGACTGATACACTACCATCGGTATAGATAGTGGTAATAATATCACTACAATGACCTGCTAAGGCCTCATCAATGGAGTTATCAAGGATCTCGAACACCATGTGATGTAATCCAGTGCCATCATCTGTATCGCCAATATACATACCAGGGCGTTTACGTACTGCATCTAAGCCTTTTAGTACTTTAATACTTGACGAATCATAACTATTTTCAGCCATAAAGCTTCCACCTATTTATATACTAATAGATAACTAATTAGTGCTATCTGTATTTGTTATCTTGCCGTGTTTCACGTGAAACACGCTATATTTTTGCTCAAATAATTGTTCAATGTGATTTTCTTGAATCACACTAATAAATAGCTGAGCATCGGATTGTGTAATATGTTTTGCTAATATTTGTTGCTTGCTCTTATCTAGCTCAGAGCTAAAATCATCGATTAATAAAACACACTGTTTCTTGTTAACTTTATTTAAAAATAAACATTGGGCTAGGCGCAAAGCATAAACAAAAAGTTTTAGCTGTCCCCTGGATAAAACATCGACAAGAGGATATGCACCTATTTTAAAACGCACATCCGCTTTTTGTGGGCCTGCTGTAGTGTAGCCTAGCTGTTTATCTCTATTGAAATTATCTATAAAATATTGTTGTAGGGATTTATTCTTATTATCCCAACCACAAAAAAAACTCATTTTAATCTTAAACTCAGGTAAAAAATCAGCAATGGTATTTTCTATCAACGGGGTGAGTTGTTGAAAGTAACGTTGTCGTTGTTCGCTTATTTCTGTACTTAAAAAGCACAATTCATTATCCCACAATCGGAGCTCGTTGTACGTTTTACATTGCTTTAAAGCCGCATTGCGTTGTTTTAATAGGCGCTTTATACGCGCCCATGTTTTATAAAACTGTGGGTCATGATAAAAAACCCCCCAATCGATAAAAGAGCGCCTATTTTGGGGGCTTCCAGAGAGTAAACTAATGCTCTCAGGGGTAATTAATTGTATCGGTAAGTAGAGAGTTAGAGCAGAGAGTTTAGTCGTGATGCAAGAGTTTATCTTTAATACTGATTGGCCTTTTCTGGTTTTTTTTAGACCGATGCTAGTTTGTAAGTTTTGATGCTCAATTTCAGCAAAAAGAATAAATTCAACCTCTTCATGTGCAATAATACGATTAGTAAGATGGCTACGAAAAGAGCGACCCAAACCTAAAAAATAGATAGCTTCGAGCAATGCTGTTTTACCACTTCCATTGAGACCAGTGATCACATTTATTTTTTTATTAAAATGTAAATGTGCGCGCTGTATATTACGGAAATCATGAATAATAAGCTTAGATATTGGCATATTAATGCTTACTTATTGTTATATCAAAATATAAAAGCCTATTAGATGGCATTTTATTATAAGCGCATTGGCATTAAAACATATAAAGCATCATCGTCCGCATCAATAGATTCAATTAACGCACTGTGAGCGGAGCTACTAAAAGTTATTTTTATTTTTTCACTTTTAAGGGTGTTTAATACATCGAGGACGTAACTGACATTAAAACCAATTTCAAGATCAGCTGCACTATACTCAATGTCTATATATTCTTCGGCTTCTTCTCTTTCCGGGTTGTTTGCTGTAATTTGTAATAAGTTTTCTGACAAAGTTAAACGCACTCCGCGAAATTTTTCATTGGATAAGATGGCTGCGCGAGTAAAGGCTTGTTTTAGTGATTCTCGATTTGCTATTAATTCTTTGTCTCCATTACGTGGAATTACGCGCCGGTAATCAGGAAAGCGTCCATCAACTAATTTACTGGTAAAAATAAAGTTTCCAATAATGGCACGTAAGTTGTTTTTTCCTATCTGAATCGTAACATTCTCTTGTTCGTTATCTAAGAGTTTAACAAGTTCAATAACGCCTTTTCGGGGAACAATTAAAGATTGATCTTGTATAGGAGCGCTTAATTTAATCGCGCAAGATGCAAGTCGATGCCCATCGGTGGCGACACTACGTAAGCTATCTCCAGAGGCTTCAAAATACATACCGTTTAGATAATAGCGCACGTCTTGGCTTGCCATTGCGAATTGAGTAAATTCAATAAGTTTTTTAAATTCACCTTGGGCCACATTAAATTCTGCGAGACTTTTCCATGATTCTATATTGGGAAAATCACTGGCAGGAAGGGACGATAGTAAGTAACGACTTCTCCCTGAGCGTATGGTAACGCGGTTTTCTTTTAGCTGAAACTTTATTTCACACGGCTCAGATAAGCCACGGCAAATATTTAATAACTTTCGAGCTGGGACTGTAATTTCACCATTTTCTGACGGACAATCTAATTGAATTTGAGTAATTAATTCTACTTCTAAATCTGTACCAGTAAGGCTTAGTATTCCATCTTCTACTTGAATTAATATATTTGCCATAATAGGTAATGCGGGACGGCCCCCAGCCACAGAGCTTGCAACTAATTGTAATGGTCGTAAAAATGCTTCTCGAGAGATTGAAAATTGCATGTGTTATAAACCTACAGTGAAAGTGTACGGATTAATATTTTATAATCTTCTTGAATATCATTATTCTCACGACGTAATTCAGCTACTTTTCGGCAGGCGTGTAATACGGTCGTATGATCTCGTCCGCCAAAAGCTTCGCCAATTTCAGGTAAGCTGTGTTGTGTTAATTCTTTGGCAAGTGCCATTGCAATTTGACGAGGCCGAGCAACGGTACGAGTTCTGCGCTTTGAAGACATATCTGATATTTTAATACGGTAGTGTTCAGCCACTATTTTTTGAATGTTATCAATGGTTGTTTGTCTGGTGTGTACGGCCAACATGTCGCGTAAAGCATCTTGTACCAAAGAAATAGTAATATCTTGACCTGTAAATTGTGCTTTTGCTGAAATATTTGCAATCGCCCCTTCAAGTACTCTTACATCGGTGATAGTTAGACGTTTAGCAATAAAAAAAGCAACATCGTCAGGTAAGACCAAGCCACGCTCTTCTGCCTTTGTAATTAAAATAGCGACACGTGTTTCTAATTCAGGAGGGTCAATCGGAATAGATAGGCCCCAACCAAATCGAGTGCGTAAGCGTTCATCAATACCTTCAATTTCTTTTGGAAAACGATCACTGGTTAAAATTACTTGTTGATGAGCATCTAGCATTGAATTAAAAGTCTGAAAAAGAACTTCTTGAGAGCGATCTTTTCCTGCAAAAAAATGAATGTCGTCAATTAATAATGCATCTAATGATGCGTAATATTCTTTAAATTGTTCAATGGTATTGTTGCGAATCGCATTGATCATATCTTGTACAAATCGTTCTGATCGAATATATACGACTTTACTTTGTGGATTTGCAGCGACAATTGCATTGCCTACCGCATGTAATAAATGTGTTTTGCCTAATCCTGGATGCGCGTATAAAAATAAAGGGTTATAGACATCCCCAGGATTTTCTGCAATTTGTTGTGTTGTTGCGATAGCAAAATTATTTGATTTACCTTCCACAAAATTTTCAAAAGTATATTTTTTAATTAAATTACTTTTATGTGCGACATTGTTTGCCTTATTTACATTTTCCCAAGGCTGTACAGAAATAGCCGGTTTCTGTATTGTTTTTTTCTGGCGCATTTCAAGAGGCGCCGCATTACCCACTAATAAACGTATTTGAATTACTTTATTAGGATCTTGTAATTGGCATATTTCTTGGATCTTAATTTCAATAATATCCATATAATTATTTCGAACCCAATCACTGGTAAACTTATTGGGTGAATACAAAGATAAAATAAGATTATTATATTCTGCTTGTAGAGGACGCAACCAAGTACTGAAGTCTCCCGTTGACAGTTCATCTTTTAATTGTGCTAAGCACTCTTGCCAAATAGCGAGGGACATGACTAACTCCAGTAATAAAAATGAGGGCAGATATTTTACCGAGAAGAACAGATCTTATCCACAAGATCTTTTAATAAATGTATAAAAATATTATCATAGCTTCTTTTCTTATGAAATAGGTCATAAATAACGCACTAATTTTTCTTTTATGGTCAAAATAAAAAGATCTTTAATAGATCCTTGCTTATTAATTATGCTTCTATATAATATTTGCACCCAAACGTCCAAGTTAGGGATAGTAGTTTTAATTGACTTTATTTAAGGATTTTCTTAATAAAGTTATTATTCTGCTAGAAAGAGGTATCTCTGATTGACTTTTTGTCTATCTAAACATAGAATTCGCTCTCTTTTTAATCGGTTAATAAATTTTTATATTGTATTTGTCTTTTTATAAGAGATTAAACAATAAATTAAAACATTAGCTACTGTACAGTACTTAACATAAGTGGAAAGAGCATGAAACGTACTTTTCAACCAAGCAACATTAAGCGTAAGCGTTCTCACGGCTTCAGAACTCGTATGGCGACTAAAAACGGTCGTAACGTACTAGCTCGTCGTCGTGCCAAAGGCCGCGCAAGCTTAAGCGCATAATTTCCCAGACGTGGTGAATTATTCGTATTCTCGGGAGTTACGTTTACTAACTCCCGAAGATTTTCAACCGGTATTTAAAAATGCTGTCCCTGCGGTTTCTCCATACCTCACTCTTCTTGCGCGAAAAAATTCATTACTCTATCCTCGGATTGGAATGGCTATTCCCAAAAAGCACATTAAACGTGCGGTCGGGCGTAATCGTATTCGTCGTATAGTCAGAGAAAATTTTCGTCATCAGCAACATGATTTACCCGCTATAGATATTGTTGTGATTGCTAAAGCTGGTATTGCTGATTTATCAAATCAAGAAATAAATAAGGTTTTAGATAAGTTATGGCGAAAATTAGTGCAGCGTTGCGGTGGCTAGCTATTAAATGTATTCGATGTTATCAGCTTGGAATCAGTCCGTTTCTTTTTCCTTGCTGTCGTTTTACGCCAACTTGTTCTCAATATGCGATCGAGGCGATAAAATTACATGGAATAGTAAAAGGATGTTGGCTTGCGGGCAAACGTCTTATAAAATGCCAACCATTAAGTAAAGGGGGTTACGATCCTGTGCCCGCTTGTTGTGTAAAACATGATTTTATAAATAAAAAAAGAGATTAAAACGTATGCAATCCCAACGCAATTTATTCTTGCTTGCCTTATTGTTTGTTAGCTTTTTGCTATATCAAGCATGGCTTACAGAGCAAAATCCTCAGGTTAAAGTAAGTGTACAAACAACTGAGCAAACTAATAATATTAATTCATCTGTTCCAGAAAGCCAAAATCTCAGTGCTGATGTACCAATTTCTACTGTTCAAGAGCAAACTGGATCCGATATTACATCAACGCAAGACGTAACAGAAAAAACAGTAATTTTAGAGAATGATAAATTACGTTTAACGATTTCTTTGCGTGGTGGAGATGTCATTCGTGCAGAATTACTTGAGCATGATGTCGATTTCAAATCAAATATTCCGTTTCGTTTATTAGACAGTCGTGACAATTTCACTTATATAGCGCAGAGCGGGCTTATTGCACAAGGCCCAGATGCAAATAAGAAAGGACGTCCGGTTTATCTCGTTAAAAACGAAGAAATGATCTTAGATAAAGAGCAAGATTCAGTGTCTATTGGTCTACGTTTTATCGATGATAAAGGTCATGTGTTTACGAAAACATTCACCTTGAAACGTGGCGAATATGCGATAAACGTATCTTATAAAATAGAGAACAAAACTGATAATGCTTTTGATGTTCAATTTTATGGCCAATTAAAAGAAACAATAGAGGCTCCAGAAGGTTCATCTAAAATGATGATGTCTGCTTATCGTGGGGGTGCATACTCTACATCAGACACTCGTTATGGAAAATATAAGTTTAGTGCAATGGAAGATGCACCTTTAAAAGAAACAACAAAAGGTGGTTGGGTTGCAATGTTACAGCATTATTTTGTTGCTGCTTGGATCCCTTCTTCTTCGGAATCAAACGTACTTTATAGTAGCATTATTCGTGGAACTGAGGCGGCTATCGGCTTTAAATCTCCAATACAAAGCATTGAAGCACATAGTGTAAAAACAATATCCGCTAACCTTTGGGTTGGTCCTAAATTACAAGAGGAAATGGCGGCTGTTGCTGATCATTTAGATCTCACTGTTGATTACGGTTGGTTATGGTTTATTGCGCAGCCTCTCTTTAAATTGTTGATATTTTTCCAAGGTTTAGTCGGTAACTGGGGCCTTGCAATTATCATGATCACGTTTACGGTCAAAGGTGCGTTATACCCATTAACTAAAGCACAATACACATCGATGGCGAAGATGCGCTTATTACAGCCTAAGATTAAAGAGTTACGTGAACGCTTTAAAGGCGATCGTCAAAAAATATCTAAATCAATGATGGAATTATATAAAAAAGAGAAAGTAAATCCGCTTGGTGGTTGTTTTCCGATTGTGCTACAAATGCCTATTTTCATTGCATTATACTGGTCTCTTATGGAAGCTGTGCAATTGCGTCATGCACCGTTTATCTTATGGATTCAAGATTTATCAGTACAAGATCCCTACTACATTATGCCTATCTTAATGGGTGTGAGCATGTTCTTTATTCAGAAGATGTCTCCAACGCAAGTAGAAGATCCAATGCAACAGAAAATCATGAAGTTTATGCCGGTTATCTTTACGTTCTTTTTCTTGTGGTTCCCTGCTGGATTAGTACTTTACTGGTTGATGAGTAATATAGTAACTTTGATCCAACAAACTATTATATTTAGACAGTTTGAGAAGCAAGGTTTACATAATAAAAAATAGTGTCTTTATTTATTAATTAAAAAAGGCGACGTTAATAGTCGCCTTTTTTGTGGTTGTCGATAAAACAAATTGAATAAAATAAATAGTGGGCTCTTCATCAGTAGCAATCATGTTACCGATAGTTCCTTTCCATTTTCTTATAAAGTGCGGTACTTTTTCACCATCAACTATGTCAACTCTATCAACAACGCCGTAAATGCTAGGCTCAAGCTTTCCTGAAGCTGCTTTTGCAATCGGCTCAATTCTAGCTAATCTTTTAAGCATGGCGCTAGGCATTTCCAACACCTAACGATTCTTCTATTGATGCAAGTCTGCGTTGTAGCTCTGTCACTTCATCTATTTTAAGCATTGAAGCTATCGAGTTAATAAATATATTCGCTACGTCTGGAGCTATGAGCCTATTCGGCTTACATCGGTTTTGAAGACCGAGAAGGCCACCAGACCTCATCAACTTCCATCTTTTAACGTATTATTTTTAAAGCATCAAAGGTGGGTTGCCTTTGACATATCATAAAGAGTTCATCACAGATTAATCTTGCGTTAAATCAATGTATCTTGTTATAAATACATGTTTCCGTGGTGCTTAACGGTCGCTTCGTGATGCAATAGTCACGTTTTTTGGCGAAATAATAAAGCCTATCATATAACGTTTCATTTCAGTCTGTTAGCAATGCTGATTAATCTTTTTAATTAAGGTTATTTCGTGGAAACAAAGTGTTTAATAACTATTTACATGCAGAATAATGGTTTTAATAAGCGCATATACTCGGAGTAAATGTTGTATTGCACTACTGTATTTATTGACGTTTAGGCTTTGGGGAGCTTTTCGTTTTTTGTTTTGATATCGCTCATATTCCTCGTGTAATAATCAAGTCCCCTCCTTGATTATGGACATATAACGGGTATAGTTTGCGTTCTTTATTTTGTACTTTTCGGTCGCATTTATTTGTATTGAATACCGTTTCTGGCGATCCATTTTTCATAGGTTGGTTCTTATGCTCCTCATGATAGATAATTATGATTCTTTTACATATAACCTAGTGCAATACTTTTCACAATTACATGTAGATGTTGTGGTTAAACGAAATGATAAAATCAGTTTATCTGAAATAGCATCTATGGCGCCGGATCATATTGTTATTTCACCTGGCCCTTGCTCTCCGAATGAAGCTGGGATCTCTTTAGCGCTTATTGAACGTTTTGCTGGGCAGATACCTATACTTGGAGTGTGTCTTGGTCATCAATGTATTGCACAGGTTTTTGGGGGGAATATTGTACGAGCTAAAAAAGTGATGCATGGGAAAAACTCTTTAATTGAGCATGATGGACAAGGTGTATTCAATGGCTTAAAATCGCCACTAAATGTAACGCGATATCATAGTTTATTAATAGATCCAGCAACATTGCCCGAGTGTTTAAATGTATCTGCTCGGGTGTTAGGCGGTGTGGAGATAATGGCTATTCGACATAAAATACTCGCGGTAGAGGGGGTACAGTTTCACCCAGAAAGTATTATGTCCGAGCAAGGTTTAAAATTGTTAGAGAACTTCATAAAAGAAAATTAAATAACTTTTTATTTCTTTTTCTTGTTAAGGACTTATAACCATATATTTTATATCGGACCTCAAAGGTAAAGCATTAAAGATTAGAAGGTACCCGCATGACTGCAATGGGTCAATCGAATGCATTAGCGGTACTTGCTGTTGGCGAAAAAGGTTGTTTTTTACGTGCACCTGACATGTATATGGAAAAATTAATCGTGGGTCCTAATGCAAAAGATGCGATTGATTTGGAGTTGTCTTTAGAGCAAAATCTTAAAGCAGTGGCTTTTGCGTTAGGTAAACCGCTAACAGAGCTAACAGTTGCTACACTTGCTAAGCCTCGCCATGATCGTATTATTAAAGATATGCAAGGTTTAGGTTGTCGTGTTTTTGCTATTCCTGATGGAGATGTAGCTATCTCTATTCTTGCTTGTATGCCGGATAACCAAGTTGATGTGTTGTATTGTATTGGAGGCGCGCCTGAAGGGGTTATTTCGGCTGCGGTTGTACGTGCATTAGATGGTAATATGCAAGCGCGTTTATTACCTCGTCCGATGGTAAAAGGACCTACAGAAGAAAATATTAGAATTGGTGAAGAAGAGATTCGACGTTGTGAAGAGGCGGGTGTTGAAGTCAACAAGGTATTAAAACTCGAAGACTTGGTGAAGAATGATAATATCATATTCTCTGCAACGGGCATTACTAAAGGCGATTTAGTAAGTGGCGTTACCTTAGAGGGCCGAATTGCAACGACCGAAACATTATTAGTTCGTGGTAAATCTCGTACTGTTCGTCGTATTATTTCAATGCATTATTTAGATCGTAAAGACCCTAAATTAAAAGAAATCATTTTATAATAACGAGTAATCTGAGTGCGTTTTAAAATAATAAAAACCGATTGTTAACCACGATCGGTTTTTTATTTACGTAATTTTACACTTGAAACTTGGTGGTTATAGCCTTTTTTTAATATTAAATTTGCTCTATCTCGGGTTGGAAGAATGTTTTGCATCAAATTAACTCCATTTATTTCGTCCCAAATTTTACTGGCGATATTAATTTTTTGATGTTGTGTCATCTTAGAATAAGTATGAAAGTATGCCTTGGGGTTCGTAAATGCGCCGGCACTAAACTTAAGAAATCGTTGTAAATACCATTCTTTTATCATAATGGGATCGGCATCGACAAAAATAGAGAAATCGACAAAATCAGAGACAAAGACTTTATTTGGACGTTCAGGTTCATTGATGTATGTTTGTAATACATTTAGACCTTCTATGATAACAATGTCTGGTTTTTCTATCGTTATCTTCTCATTAGGCAAAATGTCATAAGTTAGATGTGAGTATACTGGCGCGTTGATAGAGCTCTTGCCTGATTTTATGGCTGCAACGAAGTCAATCAATGCTTTAGTATGAAAGCTTTCAGGAAAGCCTTTTTTATGCATTAAGTTATGTTTAATTAAATATTTATTGTTATGTAAAAAACCATCAGTGGTGACAAGAGCAACGGATGGATGCTCAGGCCAACGTGAAAGTAATGCTTGTAAAATTCGCGCTGTGGTACTTTTACCTACCGCAACACTTCCCGCAATCCCGATAATATACGGTACATGTTCATGCTTTGTTTCTAAAAACTGATCGCGTACAGTATGGCGTGTTTGCTGCGCGCCAACATATAAATTAAGTAATCGAGATAAAGGTAAATAGATATCAACGACTTCTTGAATCGAAATGGATTCATTGATCCCTTGTAACAGTTGCAAATCTTCAAGCGTTAGGGTTAATTCAACATTATTACGTAAATTTGCCCATTGTTGTCGTTCAAAATGAATATAGGCATTATGAATATTATGTTGTGTTTGGATCATTTTTTTCGTTCTCTTGTTCTATATATATAGAATCTGTATTTCCTTGTGGATCATCACTATAAATATGATATTGTCCAGCAGGTTTAATTAAACCTTCAAATAAATGAAGCAGGGATTTAGCGGAGGGATCAAGATGTGTTTGTTTACTTAAACGTAGATATGCAGCGTCATAATCACTTTGTACCCAACAAGTATAATCATAAAGATCGAGATAAGCTTCTTGTAATAGATATACACCTTCAATTAAAACAATATCAGTTTTTTCAACATCATATGTAACTGTCGTCGGTTGCATTACATTATCTAAGGTTACGGATGTTTTTACATGACCAAATAATTTTAGAGGAAGGATCAGTTTCTCTATCATTTCAGAAAATCGATAAGCATGTAAATAGTATTCTTCTGGGCTATTCATGACATTAAAGCGCGTACTTTCGCTGGTTTTCCAATCTTCTGTATGCACAATGGTAACGGCGATACCTTCTAAGCGTAACGCTTCTGCTATTTTTTCTGTTAATACACGCTTACCAGCACCTTCAATGCCACTAATAGCAACGATTTGTGCTTTACTGGAGCATTTTTGGGTGTGTAAATCACGTAAAACAGATTTTATCTGTGCAGCATTATTAAATACAGTTTTCAAAATTAACACTCCTTAGCAATAAAATGCACTATATTAAATGGTTTGTAAGCGATCATATAGTATTCAATGTATAGCGTCTAAGGAATATAATAAAGACCACATCTATGTAGGCATATGATCTTTATCACAAAACGTTAATTTATTTTTTTTGTTAGGTAAGTAATTAAATCGATAAGCTCTTGTGTGTTATTTACAGAGGCCGTATTGACTTGATATTTTCCGTTGACAATAATGGTGGGTACGGCGCGAATATTGAAGGTTTCAGTATTGCGTTTCATTTGTGATGCAATGCCAATTACCGAGAAGCTCTCTAGTGCACCTTTAGCTTCTTTGTTCGATATCCCAGCTTTTTCAAAAATAGTTAATATATCTTCTTCGCCATTAATAGGGCGACGTTCATTTTGTATTTGCTCAAAGATAAGATTTGAGACTTTGTCTTCTACATTTAGCATTTGAGCGGCGGCTAAAGCGCGAGTTAATTGTTCGCCCATTCCTTGACCTAAGAAATTGACATGATTTGTATTAATAGGAATATCTTTATCTAGACTTTTGCGTAAGGTCTCTATAAACGGTTTAAATTTAAAGCAATGAGGGCAGTAATATGAGAAAAACTCTAGGACTTCAGGTTTTTTTGTAGTTGTTTGGTTTACGATATCATAATTTACACCTTCTTCAAATTCAGTTGCTTGTACGCTTAGGGGCAATAGTATTAAGCCCAAAAAAAGTGCAAAAATCGTTTTCATTTTTATATCCTTTATATGTAGTCAGGTTGTAGCGATAATGCTGGTTCCTGCATATTAATGAGTTGTTGTTGTAGTGATTGTAACAAGTCTTTCCAATATTGCTCTGTCTTAAACCATGGAAAGTTCATTACAAAACTTGGATCTTGCCAGCGTTTGTTAATCCAGCTCACGTAATTAATAATACGCATGCTACGTAATAATTCAATAAGAGTTAATTCTGAAGAATCAAACTCGAATTCTTCTTGATAGCCATCTAATAACATATTTAACTGTAATCGTTTATCTTGGCGAGATCCATGTAATAACATCCATATATCTTGAATAGCAGGACCCATTTTACAATCATCAAAGTCTACGAAGTAGATTTCTTGTTGATGATTCATTATATTGCCACAATGACAATCACCATGTAAACGGATATTTTTATAGGTTTTTTGTGAAAAATGTTCACTGACAACTTTTTCTATTTTATGCATACAATTAAATAATGGAGCTCGAATAGAATTGGGAATAACGGTACACGATTGCAGTGCTTGAATCGGTTTTATTAACATGTTTTCTACATTGAGATCTTCTCGGTATATAAACGTTTGATGACTGCCAATACGGTGCATTTTTCCCAGTGCAATGCCAACATCATAGAGTTGTTCAATATTATCTACTTCCATATTTCGCGCAGATAGTGCGGTGAAAAGAGAAAAATAATAACCATCGAAAAGAAATAAAGTTTGTTTATTAATCGTAAGCGGTTCTGCAATCAAACAACCCTGTTCCTTTAAAGAGAGGGAAAAGTGATGGTCTTCGAGTAGTTGATTTTTACTCCAACGTTGTGGTCGATAAAATTTAACAACATAGCGTATATTGTTTTCATCGGTAAAAAGATAAACTCTATTTTCGTAAGAGTTAAGTGCAATCAGCCCCGTTTGAGGATAAATGCTAATACTTGCTAAAGCATCTAATTGACGATCGGGAGTTAACGATAAATAACTGAAATTTGCATCTTGCATATAGGGTCCAATAAAAATATATTACGTCGTTTGTTTGAGTTATTTCTTTATTCATAAAGAAATAAAGAAAGGCGAGTCTTGTTTTATTTCTTCTGTTTTACTGTTTAGTCGTATTGTGATCATTACTTTTTTAGCTTTAATTGCGTAAGCGTCGACAACGATGGTAATGGGTTGAGTGAAGATTTCACCTGCTTGTACCACTATCTCTTTTGGGCCAATAAGATAAGCATCTTTTAACCCAGAAAACGATATTTTATAGGACTGTGTCTCGATAGTTTTATTGAGTATTTTTAATGTATATGTATTTTCAATTAAACCTTCATTATTTTCACGATATAAGGTGTTTCTGTCACGTACAATTTCTAGTTCTATCGTACTTAAAGTAAAAAGATTAAGGCTGAAAATACTGAGCATTGCAATTAAGAGCACCCCATAACTTATAATTTTAGGCCGTAAAATTTGGCTTTCCCCCCCCGCTAATCGCGTTTCAGAAGTATAAGAAATAAGACCTTTTGGGTAGTTCATTTTTAGCATGGTCGTATCACAAGCATCAATGCAAGCTCCGCAATTTATACATTCATATTGTAAACCTTCTCTAATATCAATACCAGCAGGACAAACTTGAACGCAAAGTTCACAGGCAATACAGTCACCTAAACCGAGGTCGCTAGGGTTACTTTTACGACGACGAGGTCCACGTTGCTCTCCTCTTTTTTCATCATAAGCAACAATATAGGTGTTTTCATCAAACATAGCGGATTGAAATCTTGCGTAAGGGCACATGTGTGTGCAAACAATGGAGCGCATCCAACCCGCATTCATATAAGTGATGCTAGCAAAGAAAAGAATACAGCCGGTAAGAGTAGGGCTACTGTTAAAAGTAAAAAAATCTATATAAATATTAGGGAATAATACAAAGTATGAGCAAAAAGTAAGCCCTGTTAAAAGTGATATGATTATCCATGCACTATGTTTTGCTATTTTCTTGGAAAATTTATTTTTACTCCAAGGTGCTTTATCTAAGCATTTCCGTTGGTTTGCACTACCCTCAATATGCTCTTCGAACCAAATGAAAATAAAAGACCATATTGTTTGTGGGCAAGTATAACCACACCAGACTCGACCTAGATAGGTAGTAAAAAAGAATAAAGAAAAAGCAGCAATGATAAATACCCAGGCAAGTAACGTTAAGTCTTGGGGGAATAACGTCAGATTAAAAATATGATATTGTTGTTTATCTAGATCAAAAAGAACGGCTTGATGATTGTTCCAGCGTAGCATAGGGAGAGCCATAAACAGTAAGATTAAAACCCAACCCGTATAGCGTCGCAGTTTTTGATATAACCCAGAAGTGGCACGGACATATATTTTATTATTGTCATTATCGTTTTTTTTAGGGGAAATTTTAATTTCTTTTATATTAATATTTACCGTCATTTTGTTTACCGAAAATAAGTGTTTTCGTTAGAATATTATAAGGGAATAGTTATTGCGGGTAAAAAAAGAGTATGAGGCATCATATTTTTATATTCAACATCATACATAGTGGGATTTATTTAAGAACGCCTCGTGCTTTTAAAAGAGCATTCTTAAAATCATTTTCAAAATCTTTTTTGATTCCCGGAATGACATCATCTTTCCCAATTTGATCCATTTTTAACTGATAAATGATGACTTCATCACTTAATTGGCTAATGGGATCTGTAAATGATGATTCTTTACTGATAAGAGCTAAAATTTCTAATAAACTTAATTCTTTGTTTTTTAACCAGTAAGGTTGTAATAGCTCTAATATTTCATTAATTCTATGTGTATGCATGATCGTTCCTATGTAGATAGATGCTGGCGTAGTTTATTTAATACTTGTGCACTTCCAGGTTTTAATCCCCTCCAAAGCGCAAAGCTTTCGGCTGCTTGTCCGACTAACATTCCTAATCCATCAAGAATTAATCTTGCGCCGTGTTTTCTGGCCCAAAGGTTAAATGCGGTTGCCTTATCACTATACATCATATCGTAGATAGTTGTTTCGGGGAGAATTAAAGTAGAGCTAATAGGAGGAACTTCCCCTTTTAAACTGGCGGATGTAGAGTTAATAATGATATCAAAAGTACCGAATAGATCGTTAAAGGCCACCGCATTGACCGTTCCATAGGTATCGAAGATAGAGGCTAATTCTATTGCTTTTGTGTGTGTTCTGTTGGCAATAACAAGTTCTTTTGGCTGTGTTTCAAGTAATGCTCCACATACCCCTCTAGCCGCTCCTCCTGCTCCTAATAATAAAATGCGTTTGTTGTATAAATCAATATGATGGTTATTTAGATCTAAAATCAAACCCGCACCATCGGTATTGTCTCCGATTAATAAACCATCATCAGTCAACTTTAGTGTATTGACTGCACCGGACAGTTTTGCTCTAGGTGTCAATTTTTGTGCATAGGCAAAAGCTTTTATTTTAAAAGGAAGAGTAATATTACAACCTTTTCCTGTATGTTTAAAAAAATGGTTTAGCGTCTTTTCAAAGTCATCAATAGGGGCTTCAATCGCGGTATAAGACATGTCTTGAGCCGTTTGTTGGGCAAATAATGTGTGGATAAAAGGAGATTTACTATGGCTGATTGGGTTTCCAAAAACGGCATAATGATCCATGTTATTTCCAAAGTATAGATAATAGATAATTTAATTTAGCATTGATCTTAACTTCTGGAAATATTGTTTATTAATAAATTTAGTCCTACATTCTATTAGCGAAACAAGCGCACACAAAAGATGTTTGATATACTGCAAAATGAAATGATTAAAAGGATAAAATAATGATTTACAGTATGACAGCCTTCGCACGCAAAAAAATTCAAGGAAAATGGGGAACCGCCGTATGGGAAATACGCTCGGTTAACCAACGCTATTTAGAAACCTATTTTCGTTTGCCTGAGCAATTTCGAGGCTTAGAAGTAAAGCTTAAAAATATATTTAAAAAACGCCTGCAACGCGGAAAAATAGAATGCCACTTACGCTTTGAAAGTAATGATACCTGTCCTGAGGGACTAAGATTAAACAATGAACTTGCTTTACAAATTATCGAAAAAGCGCAGTGGGTATTAGCACAAACAGGCGATAGTACGGGTAATATCAATCCATTAGATATTTTGAAATGGCCTGGCGTAATGCGCGCACCTGATCAAGATGTTGATGCTATCAGCATTTATTTAATGCAAGGCTTTGAAGAAACGTTACAAGAATTTATTCTTGCCCGCGCAGCAGAAGGTGAAAACCTTGCGCAAATGATCAAAAAACGATTAGATGCTATTGCGGAGCAAGTATCTATAGTGCAGGCCTTTATGCCTGAGATCCAAATGTGGCAAAAAGAGCGTATTTTAAAAAAATTTACGGATGCAAAAGTAGAATTGGACAGTACTCGAGTTGAACAAGAGCTGGTCTTACTTGCCCAAAAATCAGATGTTGCAGAAGAGCTAGACCGACTGATCTCTCATATCAGTGAAGCACGTAACGTACTTAATAAAGGGGGTGCTGTTGGCCGGCGTTTAGACTTTATGATGCAAGAATTTAATCGTGAAGCCAATACCCTTGGCTCTAAAGCAATCAATACTGATATTACCTCCGCCGCAGTTGAATGCAAAGTTCTTATAGAGCAAATGCGCGAACAGGTACAGAATATTGAATAGTGTCTATATGAGTTTTTTGAACTTTATGCTTCTATTTTAGTTGGTTTTATTGCTTCCGAATTGGGGAGGGAACATATTCGATGTTGAGGTTCACCTCTGCGGTAAACGTAAATAGATGACCTTAGCGATATTTCTTTCGCTGATGCAATAGTGATGGCTTCAACAGCATCGCTAAGGTCTAGATCCCTTAATAGAAAAGCGTCATATAGAGCAATGTGCAATTAAAATCATTGATGACCTTTTTATCGCTTGGCACAAGGCAACGTTGAATGCTTAAAGCATCTATCTATTCTCGAACGCATTTACCATTGTGCTATTATTGCGCAATCAAACTGAATAGCATCAACGCCCGAAATATCGAGCAAGTTCTTATCTCAATTAAGAAGTCTGGTCGTCCAACCATTTGTAATGGCACATTAGGTTACTGTAAGCAATTATTCAATCACGGTATAAAGTTTTGGGCAAATAACGGATCAAATGGCTTCATCTAGGCAGTCGGTTGATAGGCTATATCTAGATAAGCTTGAAGATATCGATCGCAGTACATTCCCCGATCCGATAAAATTTATTACTTAGATTCAAATAATAAGTGCATAACTTGAATAAGTAGGTCTCACTATTATATTCATTTTCTTGTCTTGTGCTGAATATTACCGTGGCATCTTTCTTTACTTGCCTATTATATTTCTAATAATTAATAGTAATATCAGAAATAGGGATGCAACTACAAGATAGTATATATCCTTGTTCTTTTTGTTGTGTTGTGAGAGCAAAATCATTGAGTTGTATCACGTCACCAGAAATAAGTTGGACGCGACACTGTCCACACCTTCCATTTCGACAAGCGTGAGGGATATATATTCCCGCTTGTTCTGCCTGCTCAAGCAGTAAGCCTTGATTGTTGCCTTTTGTAATAGTATTAATGGGTTGGTATTCAATACATATACTTTTTTCTTGTTGTCGATTCGTTTCATTTTGAGCGCTATAAAAGGCAGGGTATTGTGTTTCTAATACAATAATATCATCTCCCACATTGATTTTACCTTGAGTAAGGGGAATTAAATATTGGCCAAAATGAACTTCATTTTGTGCATAACGAAAAGAGGCAAGAGTTTGTAAAGACTCATTTGTAGGTGCTTGCCCAGTTTTAGAGTCTACGTTAATAAAAGGGTAGTGTGCACAGGGTTTACTCACAATAAATTCAACTTCTCCTATTCTAATGCGCTTCCAAGTATCCTCTACAAAAGGAAAATCACCTTGCACCACAATGTGCGGATGAAACTGTGTGACGCAGATTGGTTT
Organism: Psychromonas sp. CD1; assembly: GCF_002239585.1. Classification (GTDB taxonomy): domain Bacteria; phylum Pseudomonadota; class Gammaproteobacteria; order Enterobacterales; family Psychromonadaceae; genus Psychromonas. The sequence goes on along the minus strand of NZ_NDFH01000003.1, from coordinate 1,342,547 downwards.
TTTTAAGCGACAGTTTAGTTGCTCAATTGAGCTGGTGTTGATTAATAAAATAGAGTGGGCATCCACACCTGGGTTATCTATTAGTGTATCTTGGCACTGAGTTGGAGAAAAAACGAGTCGACATTGTAGGTTAAGATAAGAGGAGAACCATTTGTCTACAAGGGTTGGAACATGTTTAATTTGTGCCTGAGTTGAAGATTTTTTTGTTTCTTTGAATGCTTGAGACTGAAAATCGATATCTAATAAGATATCTTCCATTTCAGGGGCTCTCATTAATAGTTGTTGTGTTAAACACTGCACTTTAATGTGTCTTAATATAGGAAACGGTATTTGAGATTAATTTTCCTGTGCTATCAACTAGCATATATAGGCCATCGAAGGCTAACCCTTGCTTTACAACATCTGATTTTTTTAAAGACGTGGCCGGTATCGATTTTATTGGATAAATATAGATATTGGTTAATATTTGCAATCTTAATACCCTCTGTTTCTGCTTAATTAAATAAGCATAAACGCTATTTATATGTATAAATATTAAAGCAGGATATATTAATGGCAATACATTATTTTTTGCGATCCTTATCGCAATATTAGAGTTTTTGTTGGTAAATATAGGATGAAGGTGTTTAGGCTATCAATGGGATAAGTTACATTAAAAGTAAAAAGGGAAGGAGAACTTGTCATTTTAAGGTGAATAAAAATAGAGATCTCTTTACTACGTAACGCGCTCTATCATTAGAGACTTTTAATGTAAAAGAGTCGGCCCTAATAAAGTTTAAGGTTCATAGTGTTTATTACCAAACATAAGTTTATACATTAACCAAATGCATAAAATAAGCATGATGATAATGGAAAATAAATTTGAGCCTAACTCTGGATGTAATGCCCCAGTATAGGCACTGTAGGAAAATACACCTATAAATAAGGTGGCCCATGCTGGACGAATACTTTCTTCATTATTATCGCTTGCAACATACAATGTATAAAAGCGATTACAGGAAAAAAAGAGTGTTAAGAATGCAAAAGGAGATAATGGCATTAGGCTTATGGTTAGCATAGAAAAGCAAGCACTTGCAGATAAACCTATAATAAAGGTGTAAATCAGCCATTGTGTTGAGACATTATATTTGTTCATGAGGGGGCCTTAAATAATCAGCTTCGATGAAGTGTAAAATTGCATGAACTCTGCATCTTTACTTCTCTGTCTTTGTTATCTATACCATTGTATCACACCATGAAAATATGCTGTGCATACTTCGTCTTTGTCTATTTGGGTTGCTAATCTCAATTTTTTTATATTTTAAGGATCATTATGTCTGCTAAAAAACAATTACGTTCCCCAAGTGTTAAATATGATTATGATGTTGTTATTATCGGTAGTGGCCCTGGAGGTGAAGGTGCGGCAATGCAGCTATCCAAAGGGGGGGCCAAAGTGGCTGTGATTGAAAAGTATCATGAAATAGGAGGGGGTTGTACACATTGGGGCACGATACCCTCTAAAGCATTAAGACACAGTGTCAGTCAATTAATCGAATTAAAAAATAACACATTATTTACACAAAGTTACCATCATAAACAGTCTTTTACCTTTGCTGATGTTTTACACCACACCGAAAAAGTAATAGCAAAACAAGTACGTATGCGTAGAGGGTTTTATAACCGGAATAATTGTACTTTATATTTTGGCGCAGCATCTTTTGTGGACGAACACACGCTGAGTATAAAAAACAAAGACGGTAGTATGGATTTAGTTACGGGAAAAAACATTATTATTGCGACAGGATCCCGACCTTATCATCCCAAAGATATTGACTTCACCGCTTCTAATATTTATGACAGTGATACTATATTATCGTTAGATTATCATCCCCATCATATTGCTATATACGGCGCGGGTGTTATTGGTTGTGAGTATGCTTCTATTTTTAGAGGTTTAGGAGTTAAAACGGATCTGATTAATAATCGGGAACGTTTATTGTCTTTTTTAGATGCTGAAATGTCTGATGCATTATCTTATCACTTTAGAAACTCGGGTATTATTTTACGCCACGATGAGGAGTATGAAAAAATAGAAAGTGTTGATGATGGTGTTATCTTGCATTTTAAGTCAGGTAAAAAGATGAAAGCAGATTGTTTGCTCTTTGCAAATGGGCGAACGGGCAATACGGATAAATTGAATTTATCCTGCATTGGCTTGAAGGCAAATAATAGAGGTCAATTGTCGATTAATGAACATTATCAAACGACACAAAGTAACATTTATGCTCTGGGTGATGTTATCGGTTATCCAAGTTTAGCGAGTGCAGCGTATGATCAAGGGCGTATTGTTGCTGATGTTATTTTAACCAATAAAGACCCTAAAAAACTGATACAAGACATCCCAACGGGTATTTTTACCATACCAGAGATAAGCTCAGTAGGAAAAACAGAGCAAATGTTAACCAAACAAAAAGTACCTTATGAAGTAGGGCGTGCGCAGTTTAAAGATTTGGCTCGTTCGCAGATATTAGGCTCAGATGTTGGCGGGCTTAAAATACTGTTTCATCGAGAAACGAAAGAGATCTTAGGTATTCATTGTTTTGGTGAGCGTGCAGCTGAAATTATTCATATCGGACAAGCGATTATGGAACAAAAAGGGTCGGGTAATACCATTGAATACTTTGTACATACAACGTTTAATTATCCGACGATGGCAGAAGCTTATCGTGTCGCAGCATTAAATGGTTTAAATCGATTATTTTAATGTTACTTTTGATAGCGAATGGTTTTTAAAGCCAGTAATAAAGCAGCAATATTACGGGCTTCTTGAAAATCATCTCGCTCGAGTAGTTCATCAATATTAGCAATCGGCCATTTTATGACTTCTAATGGCTCTGGCTCATCACCCTGTAATTTTTCAGGGTAAAGGTTAAATGCCATAAAAATTGTCATTTCACTGTTAAAATAACTGGGCGCCATAATTATTTTTTTTAATTTTTGTAAGTGATCACTTGCAAAGCCCACTTCTTCTTTAAGCTCACGATTTGCTGCGATTTCAGGGCTCTCCCCTGGGTCAATTAATCCTTTGGGGAAGCCAAGTTCATAGGTATGTGTGCCGACGGCATATTCACGAATTAAAAGTAGGGTTTCGTTGTCATAAAAAGGCACAATCATTACCGAGCCTAAGCCTGAACTTTTCATTCGTTCAAATTCTCGTCTTTCTCCATTATTAAACTTTAATTGGACTGATTCAATGTTAAAAAATCGACTTTTAGCGATTGAAGTACATTTAAGTATTTCAGGTAATTTGTTTTTTGAATGACTCATATATTCTCCCTGTCACGGTATATCATAGCGCAGAGATGCGCTTTATACTTCTGATATTTTGTAAATTAAGAGCCGATTTAACTTTGAAGAGCACCCTTAGTAAGGGGTATCGTAAAACGGAAAAATCGGATTAAAGAATAGAACTAAATAGTCATACTAAAATAGCACGAATGCTTCAAGATAACGCGAAGTTTAAAGTGAATCCACAAGAAAATGTAAGTAAACGCTAACTAGGAATACTTCGTTAATTGATGATATATTTCAGCTTAACTTACGCTTATTGAATGCTTACACATGCAGTGGTGCGGTTACTGCATTTAAAGTCACTGTTAATTTTCGGGGGGATTACCGTTGCATTTTAGTAACGTTTTATTTTGTGTTTTGTATTTAGATACTTAACACGTATTTATTAGGTATTTAAATAATATGAATATTGATAAAGATGTGGATTTTATTTTATTGGATATGGATGGCACCTTATTAGATCTTCATTATGATAGTCATTTTTGGTTGGAATTTATTCCACAACAATATGCACTCAAAGAGAATTTATCTTTAGCACAAGCTAAAACGCATGTTTATGCTCTGTATAGTCACGTATCGGGGCAGTTAAGTTGGTATTGCCAAAATTATTGGTCTAAAACGTTAGGCTTAGATATCAGCAGGTTACAGCATATGACAAAACAAAAAGTAAAGTGTAGAGTGGATGCGGTTATTTTTTTAGAAAAGATGAAAAAAGCGGATAAACGTTTATTTATCCTTACTAATGCACACCCTAATAGCGTGGCATTGAAAATGAAGATTACAGGATTAAGTCATTATTTTGAACATATTATCTCTAGTCATGATCTGCAAGTTGCGAAGGAAGATACATGCTTTTGGCAGTTATTAGAAAAGGATTTCCACGTGGATTTTTCGCGTAGTTTATTTATCGATGACAGTGAAAAGATTCTACAGGTCGCGACGGATTCTGGCGTGCAATGGGTCCGGGGAATTAGTACACCAGACAGTGCTATCCCTGCACAAACAATGCAGGGATTTAACACGATTAATTTGTTTGCTGAGCTTTTTTAAAATATCTCATTCTCTTCTGAGTTAGCATCATTGCGAAGGGCACTAGGCATCGCATAGTCAGTAGGCTCTGTGCCTTTAATAAAGTATTCAAAACGGCTGTGGTAATCCGTTTCGTTACTTAATAGCCCAGTTTCTCGATCAATACGTACGGTACCAATATCTACTGGCATTGGTGTCATATATTCATCTTGATCTAAACCTACATCAAGCATAAAGGTGTTCCATGCTGGAAGTGCGGTGCGCGCTCCAAATTCTCCACCTGAAATTTGATTTTTATCCAAATTACTATTCCAGCTTGCTTTGCCTAAGTTACGATTGAAATTATCAAATCCTACCCAAGATATAGCGACTATTTTACTTAAATAACCGGCAAACCAAGCATCTTTAGAATCATTAGTGGTGCCTGTTTTTCCTCCAATGTCATGGCGATTTAATGTTGTCATAGCACGCCAGCCTGTGCCATTCCAACCAGTGTTGTCGCGCCAGCTTCCGCCACCCCAAATAGCGGTGTTGAGTAATTGACTGACTAAAAAAGCATTTTCTGGGCTAATGGTTTGGGGTGCAATTTGATCTTTGGCAACGGGTGAAATAGCACATGTTTTACTTTCACTCTCAGGTGCGACGATGTCCGTATTTTCCATTTGTTGATATAAAGCGGCGCAATCATCACAGACGATTTTAGGTTTTGCTTGATAAATTATATTGCCATAAGCATCTTCAATGCGTTCAATCAAATAAGGCTCTATTTTATGACCGCCATTGGCGATCATTGCATAACCTACCGCAAGCTCTAAGGGAGAAGTTGAAGCAGATCCTAGGGCTAGAGATAAACTACGTGGTAATTTATCTCTATTAAAGCCAAATTTCGCAAGTTGATCTATTACTTTATCCACACCTAAATCTTGAACTAAACGTACAGATACTACATTTTTAGATTTACCGAGCGCTAAGCGTAAACGGATAGGACCATCATAAACCGGCGGAGAATTTTTTGGTCGCCATGAAGTTTCGCCTGTCCAATGATTGATTGGGGCATCATTAATAAGTGTTGCGAGAGTGTAACCGTTATCTAAAGCTGTTGAATAAATAAAGGGTTTGATAGTTGAGCCTATTTGGCGTTGTGCTTGGGTGGCGCGATTAAACTTACTTTGAATATAGCTAAATCCTCCTACCATAGCGGTGATAGCTCCATCTTTTGGATTCAACGAAACGAAAGCAGCGCCAACTTCTGGGTATTGTGATAATGCCCAACCGTTTTCAGTTTGTCTAACCCAAATTTGGTCTCCGGTGTTTACGATATCACTTGCCACTTTAGGTGCTCTACCTTGGCGTTTATCATTGATAAATGGACGCGCCCATTTTAAACCATCCCAGGTAATAAGTTGTGTTTTTTTAGGAGATTGTTGGCTCTGTATTTCAATGGATTGAGTGTTAACTTTAAGCACAATTGCTGGGTAAATGTCGGCGAAATGAGCTTGTTTTTTTAAGTAATCACGGATTTTTGATATTTCCCATACAGGCTCAGGAGCTTGCCATAATGATTTTTTAGCACCTCTGTAACCATGGCGTTCATCATAAGCGTGAGAGTTTAAAATAACTGCTTTATTGGCTGCTTGTTGGAATTTGTTATTAATCGTGGTGTAAACATTAAAGCCATCATGATAGCTACGATCAATGCCATATAATTCAATTAATTTAATGCGCGCCATTTCGGCTGCATAATGTGCAGATAACGTGATTTCCGCACCATGATATTGACTAATAATGGGCTCGTCTCTGGCATCATTATACTCGTTTTCAGTAATGTAATTCTCTTCGAGCATGCGTCTTAAAACAATATTTCGGCGGCTTTTAGCGTTACTGGGCGAATAAATGGGATTTAAACGAGAAGGCGCTTTGGGTAAGCCTGCAATCACAGCCATTTCGGAGAGTGTTAACTCTTGTACTGTTTTTCCGTAATAGACCTGTGCTGCAGCGCCAATACCATAGGCGCGATGACCTAGGGATATTTTATTTAAATAAAGCATTAAAATTTCATCTTTACTTAAGATTTTTTCTAGTTCTATCGCGATGAAAACTTCTTTTATTTTACGAATAAAAGTTTTCTCGCGTGTTAAAAAGAAGTTGCGTGCAACTTGCTGGGTAATCGTACTGGCACCTTGTTTGGCTCTTCCTGTACTAATTAAAACGAAAGCAGCTCGAACTATACCAATGGGATCAATCCCGAAATGTTGATAGAATCGGTTATCTTCCGTTGCGATAAAAGCATTGATCAATTGTTTAGGCACTTTATCAATGGTTAAGGGGATTCTGCGTTTTTCACCAAATTGAGAGATTAATTCACCATCAATACTATAAACTTTCATTGGCACTTGTAGTTTAATATTTTGAATACTAGCAACGTCAGGTAAGTCATTTTTTACACTGTAATAGATACCTGCTACAGTAATTATACCGAGTACAGTAAATAAGATAAATGTAAAAAAGAGGCGTTTGAGCCATTTCATCATTGTATATTCCTTCAAAGGGCGTATTAATCTTTGTATATATTAAGACACAGTATATAGTTATATTGATGGATATAAAGAGGCAAATAGGACTTTATATCTTGAATAAGAATATGAGGTGATTAGGCTAAGAGCCTAATTTTTTTAAAGTAAACTACTAGCAAGGATGTTATGTTTTTTTCTATTAAAAAAAATAAAGCAAATGCGTTAATAGGCCTTGATTTTGGATCCTGTTCGATGAAAGCGATTCTTCTCAGTAAACATCAAGGAATGCTACGTATAGATGCAAGTGCAGAAGTACCGCTTGATAGAAACTTAATTGTTGATGGTCATCTTGAAGATATTCATCAATTGTCTGGCGCGATTAAGCAACTTCGCAAAAGTCTCCCTCGTGGCTATAAAAAAGTGGCGATTGCGGTAACGGGTACAGATGTCACCTCAAAAATCCTCACTATCAATGCAGATCTTAGTGGTTTAGATTTGGAATCACAAATTGAAATGGAAGCTGAAAATAGCATATCGTTTCCATTAGATGAAATTTTCCTTGATTTTGAAATATTGGAAATCGATACCGATATAGATATCGATCCCAAAGACATTCGTTTTAATCAGATTCTATTAAGTATTGCACGACGTGAAACGGTGATGTCTCGAGTTAACTGTGTCGAAGATGCGGGTTTGACTACACAAATTGTTGATGTCGAAAGCCATGCTTTAACGCGTGCTTGTGAATTATTGATTTCAAAAGAGGAGATGGTGCAAGGTGTTGCTGTTATTGATATTGGCGCATCAAAGATGATGTTAAATATATTGCATAAAGGACAAGTAATTTTTTCTCGTTCAAGAAATCATGGTGGTGCTGTTTGTACGCAAATGTTTATTGATCATTATGATCTGACTTTTGACGAGGCAGAAAAAATGAAAATTGAGCGCAATTGGGCCGAAGATTGTCTTCCTGAAGTGATTTCCCCTTTTGTTAAGCTAACCGCTAAGAATGCTATATTTGACTTGAGAATGTTCTCTAACACATTAAATCATATCCACATTAGTAAAGTTATTTTTACTGGTGGGTGTTTATTAATGCCAGAGCTGGTCACACAATTAGGTGCGGAATTAGACATCAAAATAGAAGTTGCAGATCCTTTTCATAATATTCAATTTAAGCGTAAGAAAGATAAAATACAATTGCAGAAAAATGGGACCAAATATATAACGGCATTAGGCTTAGCTTTGCGAGGTGTGGGATAATGTCGAATATTAATTTATTACCCTGGCGCGAAGCAGATAAAAAGAAACAGAAACAGTTATTTATCAGTCTGTTATTTTTCAGTGCACTTGTGGTGTTGTTTTTATCTTATTGGAGTATGTTGTATATTGATAATCTCCTGCAAATACAACAACAACGCAATCAATTCTTACAAGAAAAAATAACATTAATAGATACACGTATTGTTAAGATAAAAAGTATAAAAAAAGAAAAAAAGGAGTTAGAACGGCGTATAAATCTAATCCACAAATTGGAATATAAGCGTAATGAAGTTACGCATTTATTTAATACATTAAGTCAGGGTGTACCAAAGGGAATTTATTTACAAAAAGTTTCTTTTATTAAAAAGAAAGTGTCTCTGCAAGGTGAAAGTGAATCCTATAATCATGTCTCAAATCTATTACGTAAAATAGAAAATTCAGATTGGCTTGGAGATGTACATCTTAATTCAATTGTTACTACGAATAATACCGCTTTTAAATGGTATAAATTTGCGATGGAATTTAAAGTAATGACGGCTAAAAGAGGCGTGAATAATGGACTTAAATGATCTTGATTTTAACAACGTAGGTACTTGGCCTGTTTTATATCGAACTATACTCATCTTTTTTGTGTGTATTATTTTAGGTGGTGCTTTTTTTTATTTTATGACCAGTACATCGCTCGATAAATTAGAACGAATGCAGGCTAAAGAGTTAAGTTTAAAAAATGATTTTAAATTAAAATCATCATTGGCCGCTAATTTAGAAAAATATCAAGATCAAATGGTTGAAATACATGCAATGCTGGATGATTTAATACAAAAATTACCGAATAAAAAAGAAATTGCTAGTTTACTTGATAATATTAGTTTCATTGGTGCGAAAAATGGGTTGTTGTTTAAGAGCATTAATTGGGGGAAGATTAAAGACTTTCAGTTATCGGTGGAAGTTCCGATAGCGATTAAAGTTGAAGGAAGTTTTGTGCAATTGGGGCAATTTGCTGCGGACATTGCAGCATTACCGCGCATTGTTATTTTAGAAAATTTAGTTTTAAAAAAAATAGAGAATGGTAAGTTATCCTTAAACGTTATAGCTAAAACATATCGTTATAAGGGAGATAAAAAATGAAATTATTATTGTCGATATTAGTTTTTTTTACTTTATTCTCTTGCGTCGATGAGAATAAAGATGACTTACAGACCTTTATCAAAGAGACAAGTGCCTTGACTCCCAAGATCCAGAACAATCTTCCCGATTTTAAAAATATAGAGGCATTAGCATTCGCTTCACAGCTAGGAAGAGATCCGTTTACTGCGCCACAGACAAACCATGCTATCGAAAATAAACAGGTACGTAGTCATTGCCCTCAACCCAATCAAAAACGTAAAAAAGAAGAATTAGAACGTTATTCACTAAATCGTTTTTCTATGCGCGGTACAATATTGATTAACAATACGTTATTTGCTTTACTTCAGGTTGCAGGGGGTAAATTATATTCTGTAAAAAAAGGTGCATACCTCGGATTTAATCAAGGTGAAATATTTAAGATTAGTAAAACACAAATCGAATTAAAGGAATTAATTATAGATAATACGGGATGTTGGCGAGAAAGAAACACACGAATATTATTGCGCTCAGAATAATCAAGGACTAATGAAATCATGAGTATTATAAAATCTATAAAAAAAATTTCGTATGCCTGGGTAATCGTATTATTATTTTGTACGGGACCTTTATTTGCAAGTACACAATTGAGTAATGTTCAGGTAAATGCTCTGTTAAAGAATAAATTGGAATTAGAGTTTGTTTTTACAAAAGCAATTAATGGCTATACAGATAAATTACATTATCAACCAAATCAATTAATTGTTGATATTGAAGATGCGAATTCAATTTTAACATTAAATCCTATTTTGATTAATAAAAGTGCCATTCGGTCGGTGACGACAATGCGTACGGAAAATGGTTTACGTTTACTTATATCTTTAAAAAAATTAATCCCTTATCAGATCACTAAAAAAGACAATATTTTACGGATCCGCTTTGGCGACTTAGATCTTAATAAGAATACGCGGGCGCTTTCTGATGACCCAAGTACATTGCTACAATCTATTATGCAAAATGTAAAGCGTATGCGAGATAAGACAAAACCCGCCACATTAACAACGACTAAAGTAATACCAAAAAAAGATATAACTCCGATATTAAATCAAGTAAAAAAAACACCAAGTGGTTATATCAATAACATTATTGATGTGAATTTTAAGCGGATGGAAAAGGGCCAAGGGAAGTTTTCGATTACATTAGGAAATTCAAGTGTAGCGGTCGATATAGAGCGTAGAGATAGACAATTGATTGTACAATTTAAGAGCACTTTTATTGATAGCAAACAGATTTATATTATGGATGTTCTCGATTTTGCAACGGTAGTTGATAACGTTGAAAGTTTTCTTGATGAGGGTAACACTAGTTTTGTCTTTTATCTGAGTGATGATTATGACTATGAATATGATCAATTGGATACATTATTTACGATAAAAATATTTAAAAAAACAAATAAAGAGAAACAAAAGAATTATTCGGGCAAAGAAATTTCTCTTAACTTCCAAGATATTCCCGTACGTACCGTGTTGCAGTTAATTGCGGACTTCAATAATTTCAATTTGGTTATCACCGATTCTGTTAATGGTAATATTACACTACGTTTAGATGACGTGCCTTGGTCACAAGCTTTAGATATTATATTAAAAGTAAAAGGATTAGATAAGCGTATTCAAGGTAATATATTAATGATTGCGCCAGCGGCTGAGCTCGCTTTAACTGAGCGTGAGAAGTTAGAAACGGCAAAAGCCATTTTAGATTTTTCGCCATTATATCATGAGTATATTCAAATAAATTATGCCAAAGCGTCGAATATTGCCTCTATATTATCCTCTGGAGATATGAGTTTATTATCGGATAGGGGCTCGGTGAATGTTGATAAACGTACGAACACTTTATTATTAAAAGATACGGATAGTGTTATAAAAGCAGTAAAAGACATGATAAAAGTATTAGACGTTCCTATTCGTCAGGTTATCATTGAAGCGCGAATAGTAACGGTGAATGATACGGTTGGAGAAGAGTTAGGTATTCGTTGGGGAAGCGCTAATGTTAATGGAAACTTTTCAACTTCGGGTAGCTTAGAGGGCTTGGCTTCAGGAAGTGATATCGCATTAGATGAGCGTTTAAATGTTAATTTACCGGTGGTTGGGGCTGCGGGTCGTATTGCCTTTCGTATTGCAAAATTAGCCAGTGGAAAAATCTTAGATTTAGAGCTATCTGCATTAGAAAAAGAAAATAAAGCGGAGATCATCGCAAGTCCCCGCATTACGACCGCCGATCAGCAAACGGCTTATATAGAGCAAGGCACTGAGATCCCTTATGTTGAATCAGCTTCCTCTGGCGCAACGGCAGTTCGTTTCAAAAAGGCAGTGCTTAGTTTGGAAGTTACTCCTCAGATAACACCGGATAATAAAATAATTTTAGACTTATTGATTACGCAAGATTCAAAAGGGGATGTTATCCCAACCGGATTAGGTCAATCTGTATCGATTAATACGCAAAAGATTAAAACGCAAGTCTTAGTTGAAGATGGTGAAACCATAGTATTAGGTGGAATTTATCAGCAACGAGTCATTGAGTCTGTGCAAAAAGTTCCTATATTAGGGGATATACCTTGGATTGGTGGTTTATTTAGAACCACTATTAAAGAGAATAGAAAATCAGAATTGCTTATTTTTGTGACGCCAAGGTTAGTCAGTCAGACCCATTATTAGGGTATAATGAAAATATAGAGAGCATACTTTGGATTTTTTTCGCCTTTACTAGTTAAAACTTGCAATCCATGAGTAACAATTGCGATAATGCGCAGCACTTCTTTTTTTATTAAAGGGGCTTCCCTGTAATTAATCACTGAGTAAAAAACCAACATGGCAGAACAACGTAATATTTTTTTAATTGGCCCGATGGGGGCTGGTAAAAGCACAATAGGTCGTCACTTAGCACAAATGCTACATCTTAATTTTTATGATTCAGATGCCGAAATAGAGAAGAAAACGGGTGCGGATATCGCATGGGTTTTCGATGTGGAGGGCGAAGAGGGATTTCGAACTCGTGAGGAAGGTATATTAGATGAACTCACTCAAAAACACGGCATCGTTTTAGCGACGGGTGGTGGCGCCATCGTGCGCGTAGGAAACAGAAATCATTTATCTGCACGTGGTATTGTTGTTTATTTAAAAACAAGTATTAATAAACAATTAGCCAGAACGTTAAAAGATAAAAGACGTCCCTTATTACGCACCGATGATCCTCGAGTTGTTTTAGAGGCATTAGCTGAGGCTCGTAATACCTTGTATGATGAAGTGGCAGATTATACGATTGAAACTGACGACCAAAGTGCAAAGGTCGTGGCGAGTCAAATAATTTCGTTATTGGATTTTTAATGGAAACTTTAATTGTAGAGCTTGGGGAGCAACGTTATCCAATTTATATTGGAGAACGTTTATTACATAAAAACGCATTATTTGAAAACGCAATTGTGGGTAAAAAAGTAATGATTGTTAGTAATGATGTTGTGGCTCCTCTTTATCTACAAATATGTAAAGATTCCCTTAAAAATTTTAGTGTTGATGAAATTATACTTGCTGATGGTGAAAAGTATAAAAATTTAGTTTTTTTCGAAAAAATCTTAACCGCATTATTAAATAAAAAACATACACGAGATACAACTATCATTGCATTAGGCGGAGGAGTTATCGGCGATATGGCGGGATTTGCCGCCGCTTGTTATCAACGTGGCATCGCTTTTATTCAAGTGCCTACTACATTACTTGCACAAGTCGACTCATCTGTAGGAGGGAAAACAGCGGTCAATCATGCTTTAGGTAAAAATATGATAGGGGCTTTTCATCAGCCACAAGCGGTGATCATCGATATTATGTGTTTACAAACGTTACCCGCACGAGAATTTGCGGCGGGGATGGCTGAAGTTATAAAATATGGCATTATTTACGATGCAGATTTTTTTCTCTGGTTAGAAAATAATGTTGTTGATATTAAAACACTAAATCCAGTCGCGCTGACTTATATTATTAAGCGTTGTTGTGCGATTAAAGCCTCTGTGGTCGCAGAAGATGAAAAAGAGCAAGGCGCGCGTATATTACTCAATTTAGGACATACTTTTGGCCATGCGATAGAAGCAGAGCAAGGTTATGGAAAATGGCTTCATGGTGAAGCGGTTGCCGTGGGTATTGTTTTAGCCAGTAAAATGTCGCGATTACTTGGTTTGATTGATAGTTTGCAATTGCAACGAATTCGCACTTTAATGGAAAACTTTGATTTACCTGTTGATGCTCCTAAGGCAATGGGCTTAAGCTGTTTTATGCGACATATGCAGTTAGATAAAAAGGTATTAAACGGAAATTTACGTTTCGTATTGCCTACCTCTATTGGCTGTTGTGCTTTATTTGATAATGTGACCCAAGCGCAACTTCACACTGTTATTGAAAATTCAGTCGATGGTTGAACGTACTTTCATCTCAATTTCACAACAGTTGCAATTAATTGACAGATTACAACATTTAATTTATTTGTCTTCATCTTTGATCTTTATTTCAGGGGATGAGGGAGCGGGAAAAAGTACGTTATTTGAGCAACTGACCAATAAGTTAAATGAAAATATCAAACAAGTTCATTTGCATTTTAATGAAAAACAAGCCGATGTTCTAATTCGTCAAAAAATCATTATGCAACTTTATGACAACGCACTTTTTGATGCGCAAGATAGCTTGTATGTTTCAATTGCGCAGTTACAAGAAAAACAAGAACGGCAACAGGCCATATTAATAAGTGTGGATAATGCACACCATCTCTCACCTGAAATATTAGAAGAGCTGGCTTATCTTTGTATTCATAAAGCATCTTTAGGTAGCTCTGAAATAAATGTTATATTTTCGAGTAGTGATGAGGATAACCAACAAGCGATTGATTTTCTTAACAAAAGGTATCCAATACAAGAACAAGGTACATTTATTGAATTTAAATTAGAGCCTTTAAATATTAATAATGCATCCCGATTGTTAATGCACCGTTTTAAACAAGTAAATTATACGTCTCAACTCGAAAATAAAGATGCGCTTGCTAAGCAATTAAGTTTATGTGCGGGCAATCCGAAACAAATAATTTTACTGGCTGAAACCATCACGAGTGGTGTAATTAAGTCGCCCTTACCCAACCGTTTTAAGGCTCTGTTACCTGCATTAATACTTAGTGGTAAAAAAGCCTAATAAATATTCTAAATATTTATTTTCTAAAAAACTACTGTTAATTGATTCCGAGTTTTATACGTTACAGCTTTCAGCAATGGCGACAGAACATAGTGTTGATGTTTTTATTAAATCTAATTTCCCGGAAAAAAATCTCTTTCTTTATAAAACCAGACGTAATGGGAAAGCATTATATATTGCTATTTACGGTCAATATTCAAATTATGACGCAGCTTTAAAAGGCGCTCAGAAGTTACCTCGCTCGTTGTCAATAATGGGAAGCTGGATAAAAACATATGCATCGGTTCATCAGGACATACAGTTAAATAATGATTAAAAAAAATAGAGCCTTTTTAAAATGGGCGGGTGGGAAATATTCACTGATAGAGCAAATTAATCAACGTTTACCTGCAACAGGGCGTTTAATTGAACCTTTTGTTGGCGCAGGATCTGTTTTTTTAAACAGCAATTTTGATGCGTATTTACTTAATGATATCAATCCAGATCTCATTGAAATGTATAAAATAATTAAGCGAAAACCGTTACAGTTTATCAAGGATGCACAGATTTATTTTCAACCTAAATATAATAATGAAAGCATATATTATAAATTGCGTGTTGAATTTAATGCGACCACTGACGTATATCAACGTGCGTTATTATTTTTATATATGAATCGACATGGTTATAATGGTTTATGTCGGTACAATCAAAAAGGTGCATTTAATGTACCTTTTGGACGTTATAAAAAGCCTTATTTTCCAGAAAAAGAACTTATTTTTTTTGCGGAGAAAGCAAAAAAGGCAACGTTTGTGTGTAAGTCGTATGAAAAATTATTTCAATATCTACGTGATGATGA
Organism: Psychromonas sp. CD1; assembly: GCF_002239585.1. Lineage (GTDB taxonomy): Bacteria > Pseudomonadota > Gammaproteobacteria > Enterobacterales > Psychromonadaceae > Psychromonas. The sequence continues at coordinate 1,327,245 of NZ_NDFH01000003.1, read as the reverse complement.
CATTTTGTATTGTGATCCACCTTATGTTCCCTTAAGTAATAGCGCCAATTTTACCGCTTATACACGAACGGGATTTTCACGTCAAGATCATGAAAATTTAGCATTCTTAGCTGAGAAATCAAAATGCTGTGTACTTATTAGTAATCATGATACGGCACTAACACGTGATTTATATGTTAATGCTGAGTGTGACTTTTTAAATGTTGCGCGAACTATCAGTAGTAAAGCAAGTACTCGGAAGTCCGTAGCGGAAGTATTTGCTCGTTTTAGAGCACATACAACAAATAAGGGCTAAGAATAAATAGTTTGTTAGGCTAGCCTAAAGTAGAATGAGCGCTCAATTCCCCCTTGATATTGGAAGCAACTCATGACTGATTATTTAATTGCCCCTTCAATCCTATCTGCTGATTTTGCCCGTTTAGGCGATGATGTAAAAAAAGTATTGCAGGATGGGGCTGATGTGGTGCATTTTGATGTAATGGATAATCATTACGTACCGAATTTAACGATTGGGCCTATGGTCTGTAAAGCATTACGTGAATTTGGCATTACCGCTCCTATCGATGTACATCTAATGGTAAAACCTGTTGATAATATGATTGTGGACTTTGCCAATGCAGGCGCCTCTATTATTACTTTTCATCCAGAAGCTTCCGAGCACGTAGATCGTTCTTTACAATTAATTAAAGAGCATGGTTGTAAAGCAGGTCTTGTTTTAAATCCCGCCACATCACTAGATGTATTAACCCATGTTATGGATAAATTAGATGTTATTTTATTAATGTCAGTAAATCCAGGTTTTGGAGGCCAGTCCTTTATAGCACATACTTTAGATAAACTTAAGGCGGTTAAAAAGCTGATTAAAGCCAGTGGACGAGATATTCGTTTACAGGTTGATGGTGGCGTGAAAATAGAAAACATTCAAGAGATTGCCGAAGCGGGTGCCGATATGTTTGTTGCAGGATCAGCTATTTTTAACGCACCTGATTATAAAATGGTTATTGATGCGATGCGCGTGCAGTTGGATAATGTGACATGCCAAAAATAAAAAAAATTAAACTCATCTGTTTTGATTTAGATGGAACGTTGGTCAATAGTGTGCCGGATATGCGTTTGGCGTTAAATGCTATGTTAGATGATTTTTCTTTGCCCAAGTGTGTCGATGCAGATGTTAAAACATGGGTGGGAGATGGGATCCCTATGATGGTTGAGCGAGCGTTGAATTATGCGAATAATAAAAACACATCGATAGATAAAGCGGTAAGTGTATTTGAAAATCATTATGCACATTACTTAAATTCAGCTTCTTGTTTGTATGATAATGTGCAAGAAACGTTATTTGCGTTGCAGAAAAAAGGTTATAAAATCGCATTGATCACCAATAAGGCTGAACGTTTTTTAGATGGATTATTGAAAAATTTTTCGATATATAATGCCTTTGATTTACTTATTGGTGGCGATACGTTAGAAAAAAAGAAACCAGATCCTTTGCAAGTTGAATTTGCTTGTGCCCATTTTAACGTGGCTAAGAGTGAAGCGGTAATGGTTGGTGATTCAAAAAATGATATATTAGCGGGTAAAAATGCGGGTTTGATAAGTATTGCTCTGACCTATGGGTATAATTATGGTGAGCCCGTTTCTAATTTAGATCCGGAGTATATTATTGATAAATTTAAAGAATTATTAATTCTTTTGTGAGTATGCTCGAACAATAAACACCTTAAAAACATTTTCGCTAAAACATAAATTGGAGCGTACTCTGATTTTTGTTTTAGCGAATTAAGCCTTTTTAGAGATCGATAAACCCTGCATCTTGCATACGTTGTACAACGGTCTTACGTTGAGTCTCGGTTAATGGACTTAATGGTAAGCGTGGATCACCCACATCAATATCATGTAGGATCATGGCCGCTTTACCCGCAGCAACGCCCCCAAATTCGACCAAAACACGAATCAACTTAATGACTTTACTCATATCATCAAAGACAGATTTTTGATCGCCACGATTAAAAGCTTCTATTATTTTATAAAAAAGAGGGGCAGCATAATTATAAGTACTGCCAACTGCACTTTTCGCACCTACGGCTAATGCTCCAGGAAGAAATTCATCAACACCAAATGGAATATCAAATTTTCCATCACAAACACGTAAACAGCGTTGGTATTCATATAAATCACCGCTATTAAATTTAAGCCCTGATAAATTAGGAATGCATGTATCGGCTTTAAGTAAAAAAGCTTCCATATCTACATTGACACCCGACATGGTTGAATGATAATAATAAAATCCTTTAGAGGGAGCTGCAGCTGCGACTTTTGCACAGTAATTCACCAGTTCATCTACGGAGTTAGGTTTAAAAAAGCAAGGCCCAATAACAGAGGTGGCAAAAATATCTAATGTTTCTGCATGGCGTGTTAATTCTAAGGTGTCGATAATACTTAATGCACCAGTATGTACGATGATATCGAGCTTGTTAGCACTGGCATTAACCCACGTTTCGGCTATTTGTTTACGCTCAGAAACGGAGCAATGTATACCCTCACCGGTTGTGCCACAAATATATATACCACTGATTTTACTCTTGATTAAATGATCGGCAATTTGTTTGATTACGCTATAATTGACCGTGTTATCTTTATTAAAAGGGGTATGGGGCGCTGCAATTAATCCTGTTAATTTTTTCATTAAATAACCTTTATTTTCAAATAGAAATTAAACTCCATTGAACAACTCACATGTGGAGCTTGGATTTATATGGTAATGCTTGTTATTTTATTTCACAATCATAGTATTAGATATTTTGGAAATATGTGATCTGACTAACAATTAACATGTGCTTGTTCTCAGAAGAATAAGCTGTTTTATGTGGCTATTTTGATATTTTAAGGAAAAGAAAAAATGTGTCATACTACTTTTTATAGAATCGTATATAAATAAGGTTATTACATGCAAGGATTAAAACCAAAAATTAGAGCGGGTAAAGTACTAGATACTATCAGTAGTTTATATGCCAGTTTAACCCCCTCATCTAAACGTATTTCTGATTATATTTTAAGCCATGGAAATGAAGCTTGTAAATTATCTATTGCTGAAATTTCTAAAATTGTACATGTCGGGGATGCGACTATTATTCGGTTTTGCCGTACGTTAGGATTTAAAGGATTTCAAGAGTTTAAAATGGAACTCGCCATTGAATTTTCATATTTAAATCAACAAGATCAATCTATATTTGATGGCAATGTTTTACCCGATGATGATGTGCAAATGATCAGTCAGAAGTTAAAGCGCTCTATCAATAATGTATTGACTGAAACGATTAATCTACTTGATTTTAATGTAATAGATGCAATAACTACACAGATTGTAAAAGCGGAGGCTATTTATTTTTTTGGCGTGGGCTCCTCTGGTTTGGTTGCAGAAAGTGCAAAGTATAAATTTATGCGTATTGGTTTAAGAGTGGATGCACTGACTAATAATCACTTTATGTATATGCAGGCTTCTTTATTGCACCCTGGAGATATCGTCATAGGGATCAGTCAGTCCGGTTACTCGGTTGAAACGATAAAAGCATTGCGCCTTGCAAAAGAGGCTGGAGCGGTGACTATTGCAATAACACATAATCCTCGTTCAGCACTGGGAGAATTGGCTGACTATATTTTAGTCAACGGTAATCGACAAGGAAAGTTACAAGGTGATTCTATCGGAACCAAAATAGCCCAAATGTTTGTTTTAGATTTGTTATATACCGCATTGATTAAAGAAGATATTACGCATGCACAAGAGAATAAATTAAAAACAACCAAAGCTCTCAATAAAAATTAATGTAGCCAATGCATCATCATAATTGATCTGCCTTTGATTTTTTATCTTTGTACATTGGCACAGGATCCCATCATCTGATTACTTACTAAACGTTAAGCTTTATATTTTATGATGCTTATCTTTTACCTATTTTTCTCTTTATTTTTATTTTTATAATGATCAAGTTCTCATTTAAAATATTAATCAATTGAAGTTTTACTCCAAAAAACACAGTATGAAGCGAATATTTTAAAGTTATTTGTGTTTTGGAGTTTAACTACAATGAAAAATCATCGTACTTGTCTTCTTGCCTTAAGGCAAAGTTTTGTAGCGTCATGTCAGCCTGTTGATTTTGGCCCTATGGATAATCCTCAGATTATTGCAGCTATGGCACAAGCTTGTGTAAAAGGCGGTGCGGGGGCATTACGTATTGAAGGTGTGGATAATATTAAGGCGGTTAGAGCGTATGTTGATGTACCTATAATCGGCATAATTAAAAGAGATTTAGCCGACTCAGAGGTGCGTATTACTCCGTTCATCGAAGATATTGTTGCATTAAAAGAAGCAGGAGCAGATATCATCGCTATTGATGCCACGCATCGTTGTCGTCCAACCTCTGTTGAAAGATTGATACAAGAGATACAAGCCCAGGGCTGTTTAGTGATGGCTGATTGTTCGAATTTCGCGGAAGGCGTGCAGAGCAATATACTGGGAGCGGATATTATCGGCACCACTCTTTCTGGATATACTGAAAAAATCACGCCTATTGGTCCCGATTTAGCCTTAGTTAAAAAATTTAGTGAACAGGGTTATTTTGTAATGGCAGAAGGTAGATATAACTCCCCAGATCTTGCATTACAAGCGATACAGGCAGGCGCATCTAGTGTCACCATCGGCTCGGCTATTACGCGCATTGAGCATATTTGTGGTTGGTTTAAAGATAAAGTGGAACTTGGGCGTGTAGATGCGCCTCGAGGTGGCCAATGAAAACTTGCTTAGCGGTTGATATTGGTGGTACTAAAATTGCCGCCACTCTTATTTGTAATGGAATAATGACGCAACGAGTGCAAATAAAAACACCCGCATCAGAAAAAAGTGAAAAATTGGATAGTGTATTAAAAGAGTTACTTCTACCTTTTCTTGAGTCTGCGGATTTTATTGCAATCGCCACCACTGGAATTATTCATAACGGTATTATTAGCGCATTAAACCCCTCAAACCTTGGTGGTTTAAAATCTTATCTTCTTAAGCGTTGCATCGAAAATTTTTCGTCTCTTCCTCTTTTCATTTTAAATGATGCACAAGCTGCTACTTGGGCTGAATATCAGTATTGTCAGGTGTCTAATATGGCATTTATTACGATTTCAACAGGTGTCGGAGCTGGAATCGTTATTAATAATAAATTATTAACAGGTTATAGAGGTATCGCTGGGCATGCTGGGCATATGCTCGCAGATCCTAATGGCCCATTATGTGGTTGTGGACGTAAAGGATGCGTTGAAAGTATTGCTTCAGGCACTGCTATAGGTAAAGCCGGGATGCTTTTATGGGGAGATAGCTGTGATGCGAAAGAGGTGATGCAAAAATGTAATGCAGGGGATCCTCATGGCATAGAGATAATTGATAGATCAGGGCGAGCCATTGCCAACATGATTGCAGATTTAAGCATTAGTTTAGATATCGAAGTTTTTAAAATAGGGGGGAGTGTAGGTCTTGCAACGGGTTATATTGAGCGAATTAAATATTATGTCGCACAGATGCCCACTCCTTATCAAAGTAAAATCATGTTGGCTAATTATGGCTCTGATGCTGGTTTAGTTGGCGTTTCTTTATGGGCACAATCATAAAAAACTTTTTTTGATTGTTTTTCATATTTGTTATCACACATAAAGGTTATCTGTTATGCAAATACAAGCTTTTGGAACATTAAACTATATCGTTGTGTTTATTTATTTAATGGCAATACTGTGTGTCGGTGTTTATTTTTCACGCCGGCAAAAATCCGCTGATGATTATTTTAAAGCAGGTGGGAGAATACCGGGTTGGGCTGCTGGAATAAGTGTTTTTGCAACCACATTAAGCTCCATTACATTTATGTCTATACCTGCAAAAGCTTATACAGGTGATTGGACATTTTTGATCGGACAATATATGGCGATTGCGGTATTACCTCTTGTCTTTTGGTTTTATATTCCCTTCTTTCGTAAGCTGAAGTTAACTTCTGTTTACGAATATTTAGAAATTCGTTTTGATGTAAAAATGCGCTTATTTGCGAGTTTTTCTTTTATGTTTTTCCATATTGGGCGTATTGCGATTATTACTTATTTAACGGCACTCGCATTAATTCCTTTTGTTGATATTAATCCTCTTGTGATTGTATTTGTTATAAGTGTTTTATGTATTGTCTATACTTTCCTTGGTGGTATTGAAGGCGTTATTTGGACAGATGTAATTCAAGGTATTATGCTTTCATTGGCCGCTGTGTTAATTTTTGTGGTGGTTTGTTTTAATATCGATGGTGGCGTTGTTGAAGTTTTTAATATGTCAGCTAAGGCCGATAAATTTTTCCCGAGAGATCAATTTACTTGGAGTTGGACAGATTCAACCGTTCCCGTTTTAATGATAGGTTTCTTTTTCGCAGCATTACAGCAATTTACTGCCAGCCAAGATGTCGTGCAACGTTATATGGTGACTAAAAATCTAGCTGAAACGAAAAAAACATTGATTATGAATGCTAAATTAGTGGCTGTGGTGCCAATCTTTTTCTTTGCGGTAGGCTCTGCTTTATTTACTTATTATTCACAAAATAGTACCTTATTACCCGATAATTTTAATACAGGTGGAATACTACCTTTTTATGTTATTTCACAAATGCCAGCCGGTATCGCAGGTTTGATTATTGCGGCTATATTTGCAGCTTCACAATCAAGCATCGCAAGTAGCTTAAATAGTATTTCTGCATGTTTTACCTGTGATGTGTACTGTAAAATTAATAAACAAGCATCATCACAACAACAATTAAAAATTGGTAGAACGGTAACAATCTGTGCTGGCTTACTAAGTGTTTTTGCATCGTCTTATTTGGTTTTAGCTAACGAAAGTGAGATTTGGGATGCGTTTAATAGTTTATTGGGTTTGATGGGCGGACCGATGACGGGATTGTTTCTTCTAGGTATATTTTTCCGTAACGCCAATGCAAGAAGCGCACTAATAGGCGTTATAGCAAGTGTTGTTTGTGTATTGGTTGTGAAGGAATATACCGATCTTAACTTCTTCTTCTATGGTGTGATTGGTTCGTTAGTGGTTGTTATTGTTGGAGTTATAGCTCCTTTTTTCTGCAAAGGCATACCCTTATCTGACGATGTTGCATTGACGGTGACAATAAAATAATAGTGTATTCGAGGAGAATAAAATGATACTAGGTTATCGAGAAGATAAAAAATTATATATGCGTTTACCAAAGGCATTGCAACAAGCTTTGGACTTTTTAAACAACGTGGATTTAAAGAGCATTACGTTGGGTCGTCATGAAATTAGCGGTGAAGATATTTTTGCTAATGTAATGGCCTTTGAAAGCGTAGATGCTAAGGAAAAACAGGCTGAAGTACATCAGAAATATATCGACTTACAATGCTTAATAAGTGGAGAAGAAAAAATTGAATTTGGATTATCTAATGGTTATAAAATATCTAAAAGCTATGACATAGATAATGATTTTTATTTGGTCGCCGATATTTCGCATAAAAGTGAAGTGCTTTTAAGTGCAAATATGTTCGCTGTTTTTTTTCCTGGGGAAGCACATAAACCCGGTTGTAGTATTGATGGAAATCGATATTTAAAGAAAATTGTGGTTAAAATAAATAAAAATTTATTAGGATAAAGTAATAAAAAGACTAAACGTTTAATATTACTAATATGGCTTAATAAAATTAAAAGAGAAAGCATCAATACTGGGAGGGTAAATTCAGGTTTAATTTGAGCGATGATAATGGGTGCCATGATAGCTGTAACAATGGCAGCCAGTGATGAATAGCCACTGATTGCTAAGGTCACTAACCAAGTAAGGATAAGTAGTGCAGACATATCTGTACCTAAAGGAAGTAATACACCTAGACTTGTTGCCACACCTTTCCCCCCTTTAAATTTAAAATAAGGTGGGAATATATGACCAAGGCAAGTTGCAATGCCAATAAAGCCGAGGAAAATCGGTGAGAAGCCTAAATAATAAGCAAGATATACAGGAAATGTCCCCTTTAATAAATCAAAAATAAGTACGGTACAGGCGGCTTGTGCATGGTGTAAACGTAGCATATTCGTACTGCCAGGGTTTTTAGAACCTGCATGGCGAGGGTCGTTCCAACCTTTTATACGGCAAAGTAAAATGGCGCCATTAAGACCGCCGAGAAGGTAGGATAAAAAGATAAAGAGTAAACTTCCGCAGATAATCATTTGTATTTATTTTTCTCTATCAGGTAAAATAAGGGGGTGTTGTTACCTATTTTACATTATGTATCTTTTTTGTTCAATTGACGTAAATGACACATACAAAAACTTTTTAAAGGATCCAACATGGATATCGTTTTTATTAAACAGTTAGAAGTCATTACTACTATTGGTGTTTATGCATGGGAAAAATCACTACAGCAAAAACTCTATTTTGATTTGGAAATGGCATACGATAATAAGCCTGCAGCTTTAAGCGATGATATCAATCTCGCCCTAAATTATTTTAGCGTCGCCAGTGCAGTGAGCCAATTTGTGCAAAAAAACCAGTTTGAATTATTGGAAACAATGGCAGAAAAAGTAGCGCAATTGATAATGTGCCAATTTGGCGTTAAGTGGATAAAATTAACCTTACATAAACCAGGTGCATTACCTCAAGCACAAAGCTTAGGTGTATGTATCGAACGTGGGCATCGCGGGTGACAAGAGTATTTGTTGGTGTGGGATCTAACCTTGATAAGTTAAAAAGTGTGCGTTACGGACTCAAATTATTACAGGTTGAATTTACTCAATTATGTGTTTCTCCATTATATGAAAGTGAATCCGTTGGCTTTGCGGGAGATAATTTTTATAACTTAGTTGTCGCGTTCAATACAGACTTATCGGTATATGCTTTGCGCCAACGTTTGAAAGAGATAGAGACAAAATTAGGCAGAAAAGATAACGCATTAAAATTTTCGCCACGTAAATTAGATCTTGATCTTTTACTCTATGCTGATTTAATTGATAATAATATTAATGTCCCTCGCGCGGAAATCCTCAGTAATGCTTTTGTGTTAAAGCCACTGATGCAACTCGCACCATTATTAGTCCATCCCTTATTAGGTAAAAATTATCAGAAACTTTGGGAGGAATACCCACAAGAAAAACAAAAGTTATGGGTGTTAGATTTGAACTTAATGGTAAATCAGCGCTCTAAGTGAGCCCTCTATTTATTGTTTTATTTATTTGCTATGTAAAGGATTTTTATGACTACTTTTCAAACAGTTGTTCTGGCCTTAATTCAAGGTTTAACCGAATTTTTACCGGTTTCTAGTTCAGCACATCTGATTTTACCCTCTGTTTTATTGGGTTGGCCAGATCAAGGTTTAGCTTTTGATGTTGTTTTAAATTTTGGTACCTTATCGGCAGTGTTGATTTATTTTCGTCATGAAATTTCGAGTATGTCTCGTGCGTGGTGTTACTCTTTAAAAAGTAGAAAGCAAACACAAGATAGTAAACTTGCTTGGTGGATTTTATTTTCTACTATCCCCGCTGCGGTGATTGGTTTTTTATTAAAAGATTTAGTGGCAACGTATTTACGTAGTGGTTATGTTATTGCGGTGACGACACTGGTTTTTGGTTTACTTTTAGGTTGGGCAGACAGTCGTGGTACGTTCCTGAAAAATGAATATCAAACAGGCTTCAAAGGTGCCATGATCATTGGCTTTGCACAAGTTTTGGCTTTAGTACCCGGTACATCTCGTTCAGGTATTACGATTACCGCAGCGTTAATGTTAGGCCTCACTCGAGAAGCCGCTGCACGTTTTTCTTTTTTAATGTCGATACCTATCATAGCCATGGCCTCTGGATATAATTTACTTCAGTTTGTATTATCAGATCAAAGCGTGAATTGGTCAGGGCTAATGCTTGGTGTGGTCATTACGTTTTTCAGTGCTATTTTATGTATTCATGTTTTTCTTCTTATTTTAAATAAAGTCGGCATGTTACCTTTTGTTATTTATCGTATATTCTTATCCGCTCTTTTATTTTATGTGTTGTTTTAATACACACATCGCTAGAAAAACATAGAATAAAACGATTTATTAATGTTTATTTCTATGTTTTTCTACCGCTTTAATGCGTGCAATAAGTAGTGCTTCTTTAATTTCTTTTCCTTTAAACCCTTGTGCAAGGATATCTTGTACATTGACCTTTTGAGCGACTAAAAACGCTTGCCAAACATGATCTGCACTGGGATATTCGGTTTGTTCAAAACCGAGCCGCCCTTTTGCATCGGCAATACAGCATTCGAGCATTTGTAAAAAACGGCTAGGTTTACGCCAGGCATCACATTTATCCATAATATTAAGTAAGTTATGCGCCTCGAGTTGAGGAGCTTTATGTATAAAGGTATGGTGCTGACTTACTAATAATGCTAGTTCTCGATATTCATTGGGTATTTTTAAGCGCGTACAAAGGGAATTTATTATTTTTAATCCAAGCTCTCCATGGCCTTTATGGCTTGGCCATAATTCTTGAAGAGTAAGGGCTTTCCCTAAGTCGTGGACTAAACATGCAAAGCGAAAAGCATTGTCATTTGAAAGTTTTGTTGCTTGTTTGAGTACCATCAATGTATGGATCCCTGTATCTATTTCAGGGTGCCAGCGTTTAGGGCCTGGTATACCAAAAAGTCTCGCTATTTCTGGAAATAAAATATTTAATGCACCACATTCGCGTAGTATCGAAAAGTATATTTGTGGGTCATCACTCGCTAATGCTTTATCTGTTTCTTGCCAAATACGTTCTGCACGTAAGTGTGTGAGTTCGCCACTAATACTTAATTTGCGCATTAAAAGTAGTGTTTCGGGTGCAATTTTAAAACCTAAATGATAAAAGCGAGCCGCAAAACGTGCGACACGCAATACGCGTAGAGGATCTTCACTAAATGCAGGGGATACATGGCGTAGTATTTTGTTTTTTAAGTCTTCTTGACCCTTGTAGGGATCAATGATGTAGCCATCAGTTGAGCAGGCCATGGCATTAATCGTGAGATCACGGCGTTGTAAATCCTCAACTAAACTCACATCCTGGCCCGCATAACATTCAAAGCCATGATAACCTTGGCCATTTTTACGTTCAGTACGTGCTAACGCATATTCCTCTCCTGTTTTAGGATGTAAAAAAACAGGGAAATCTTTACCTACTTGTTTATAACCTAAATCTAGTAACATTTTCGGTGTTGCATTGATAACGACATGATCACGATCTTTGATGTTTAGGTGTAATAATCGGTCACGGAGCGCACCTCCGACTAAAAAAAATTGCATTGTTTTCCCCTTTATCTGCTATTTAGTTATTATAAGAGAAATAATTATTTATCTCACGTATTAGGGTTTTTAATGTATCAAAACTTTTTTTCTTTAAAAGTACCGCCTTTCTGTATTTCACCTGATCCTGATTTTCTCTTTTTAAGTGAGCGTCATAAAGAAGCTTTGGCGCATCTTAATTATGGATTACGAGGAAATGGTGGCTTTGTTTTATTAACCGGAGAAGTCGGAACAGGAAAAACAATTGTTTGTCGTGCTTTGTTAAACGCGTTACCTGAATCGATTGATATTGCTTGTATCGCCAACCCTGCATTAAATGAAATTGAACTACTAGCGAGTGTTTGTGATGAATTTAAAATTGATTACGATACATCAAAGAGTAGTTTGAAATTACTCTTTGATGTTTTAAAACATTGGATGATGCATAATTTAGCACAAGGTCGGTGTGCAATAATATTAATTGATGAAGCGCAGCATCTGTCTTTTGCGGTATTAGAACAACTACGTTTATTAACCAATATCGACGCTAATAATAAAAAGCCATTACAGGTGATACTAATAGGGCAAACGGAGTTACAGCAAAAGCTGAAATTAAAGGAGTTTAGACAATTAGCGCAACGTATTACAGCGCGTTATCATTTATTACCACTGTCTCGACCACAATGTGAATATTATATTGAACATCGTTTACGTGTGGCTGGCGCCCAGTTTCCTATATTTGATAAGGGTGCCTTTGTACAAGTATTTAAATACAGCCAAGGCGTTCCACGCTTAATTAACTTATTATGTGAACGTTGTTTATTAAGCGCTTATACACAAGATAAAGCGACTATTAGTGCACGTGTTGTGCAACAAGCCGCGATAGAAATGCATTTTAGTGCGAGCACAAGTAAATTTGGCCAGTATTGGAAGACATTGTTGTGCGTTACGTTAGGGCTATTGGTGATCTTCAATTTAAGCAGTATAGCGCCTAATCTTAATCGACTTTATAAAAACGTTTTTATCTCAGAACAAATAATAGAAACACAAGCGATAGTCAATAAGTTTCATTGGTTTTCTGATTATTCAACCCTTGATCTGAGTAAAGGAACATATCCTGTAGCTTTAGCGACGCTATATACATTGTGGGGATATAGTATTCCGACGGAGAAGGTAAATTGTACACAAGGTGCGAGCGTGAGTTTAGTCTGTTTTTCAATACGTAGTAATATGGCTGAATTAAGTAATTTAAATTATCCTGCGATTTTAACATTAAAAAATGCAGGGCAAGGTGTTTATGTGGTTCTTTATAAGATAGATCAGGGATACCAGTTATTGTTAGGTAAGCAGTTGATAACCGTAAGCAAAAAATGGTTAGAATATTATTGGGAGGGTGATTTAACGTTGTTATGGAAAAGACCTTTCAAAGAAACAAATAGTCTTAAATTTTCACAAAAAAGCAAAAACATACAGTGGCTAAAGCAAGTATTTATAGCACTACAAGGTGCTGAACTAAATAATGACGAATATTTTGATTGGCCGTTAGTCTTACAGGTGAGGCAGTTTCAGCAAACACATTATTTAGACTCTGATGGTGTGGCAGGTTCGCGTACTTTAATGTTGTTAATGCAAGCTTTAAATCCGCAGTTTCCACACTTACGAGAGGTCTTGTGATGTCGACAATATTAAAAGCAGAGCAAAAAAATAAAGGGCGTATTGAGGCACCTGTAACGCATTTAACCCCTGCATGGAAAAATATATTTTTAATTGTGTTAAGCAGTTTTGTTGTACTTTTAATGGTGGTACTTTGTTATCTATTTAGCTTCAAGCAGGGCTCGCCTATGCTAAAAAAGCCACAGGTACTAGTCTTAAAAACACTTAAAACGGTAACGTTAATACATTTTAAAACAAAACCATTACCGCCACTTGTTAATGTAGATAATAAATTAAATGCGCCGATAGAGATAACTAAGACCGTAAAAAACAGGCCAAAGATAAAGGATGATGAGCTACCTCATAAATTAGAATCTCGTTTTAAAGCTGCATTATTAGTTGATAATAAAAAAGCGGATAATGCATCTTCAACACTTGATGAAGTAAGTGTCGATAGTACTGATTTGAGTGATATGCCTAGCGATTTCCAACATTTAGTGCCCGCTATATATTACGCGACACATATGTATTCATCCGTAGTTACAGAGCGCTTTATTAAAATAAACGGTAAGCGATTAACAGAGGGCATGTTCGATAACACAGGTAAAATACAACTCTTAGAGATACAACCCCAGTTAAGTATATTTAGGGTTGAAAATCAAAGATTTAGTTTACAATCTTTAGTCGATTGGCCGGGCATTTAATGCTCAAACTTATAAAAGAGTGAGCATTATTATTTACCAAGTATTTTTACGTTTTTTACGGCGAGGTAGAAGTGGAAGGAGCAAGCCTATAATAAGCCCTAAGATGAGGACACCTCCACCATTGAGCATCCATTCCATTTTAATACGATCATCTTTGGTATCTTGGAGAAGATCTAATTCTAGATTTTTAGTTTTTAAATCTAGAATTGATTTTTCGAGAATTTGTTTATCTTTACGCAGTGTTACAATTAGGATCTCTAGCTCTTTATTCGATTGTACTTTCGTTGTTAAGTTATCGATAGCTTCCACTAATTCTTTTTTTACTGCAGGGAGCTGAGTTTGTGCTGGAATACTCGATTGTAGCTCCTCATTTTTTACCCAGCCTATTTTTCCGGTGCTTGTTTTTATTTTCATAAATTTATTTTGGATATCGTATTTTAATGTTGCTACTGAGGTGCCTACTTGTACAGTACCAATAATACGATATTCTAAGCTAGGGCCAGAATGTAAGTAGATAAAAAGATCATCGCTGACATAACGAGTCGCCGCGCATAAACTAAGTGAAAAGGTTAGCGTGACTGCGAGGAGAAGGCATTTAATTGTTTTCAAAAATATATTTCCTGTTAAACACTATAAACGAAGCGTTCTATCTAAAAATAAGCATCGAAGCGTTCTATCTAAAAATAAGCATATAAAAAAAGAGTGTAAACTCTTTTTTTATATGTAATTAGTCTTTTAACCAAAAAAAGCTTTAAGGATATAAAAGAAGATAATAGATAAACCAGCACCAATGGGTAATGTTACGACCCACGATATCACAATATTACGTATAACACCTAAATTAAGTGCCGCAATACCACGGGCCATACCTACGCCTAATACTGCGCCCACAAGTGTTTGTGTCGTAGAGATAGGTAAGCCTGTACCTGAGGCAATAACCACTGTCGATGCAGCCGCAAGTTCTGCAGCAAAGCCACGACTCGGCGTTAAATGGGTAATACCACTGCCGATGGTTGCCATTACACGTTTACCAAAAATAGCGAGACCCAAGACAATACCAACACCACCTAAAGGTAATATCCACCAAGTAAAGTTCGATTGTTCAGTGATAACACCATGTTGCTCTACAATACTAACAACAGCGGCTAAAGGTCCAATAGCGTTAGCTACATCGTTAGAGCCATGTGCAAAAGCCATAGAACATGCAGTAATGACCATTAACACGGCAAAAATCTTTTCTACATTAGCATAATGCATCTCTTTATCTGCATCGGGATCAATTTTAATTCTGCTAATAAAGAATTTGCCAATAATAGCAACTAATAAACCAATGATCCCCGCGACGAGAAATGCTTCATTTATGGGTAAATCAATACCAACATGTTTTAAACCTTTGACGATGGTGACCAAAGACAACATAAAACCAGCCATAAACATATATATCGGCACATAGCGTTGCGCATTTTTAATTGGATCGCTCGTATTAAAAATCAGTTTTTGAGAGCTAACAAAAATAAGATAAGCGATAACCCCCGAAATAAGAGGCGTAATTATCCAACTGCCTACAATGCCGATTACTGCGCCCCAAGAGACACTGTCAACGCCAACACCGACTGCAGAGAAGCCAACAATAGCACCAACAATAGAATGTGTTGTTGATACTGGCCAGCCGTAATAGGAAGCTACAAGTAGCCAAGTACCCGCAGCAAGCAAAGCCGCTGTCATACCGTATACGAGTAATTCAGGTTGATTAACATAATAGCTAGAATCAATAATGCCGTTACGAATAGTTGCCGTGACTTCACCACCGGCTAAATAGGCGCCTGCAAATTCAAAAATCATAGCGATAATAATCGCTTGTTTAATTGTCAGAGCTTTTGAGCCAACAGATGTACCCATAGCATTGGCTACATCATTTGCACCAATGCCCCAAGCCATTAAAAACCCTACGCCAGCGGCAAAAAGCACCATAGTGCTACCGTATGTAGAAATAATATCCATAATAAATCCTATAGAATAAAGCTAAGATCGAACCAGAATCAGTTCAAGTTGTGTTCCGATTAATTCTGCATGATCGGCTAATTGTCCTATCCATTCTAAAATCTGGTAAAGGAAAATAATATCAATGGGATCATGTTGTTTTTCAATCGAAAATAATAGACGGCGTTGTTGGATTTGCAATGAATCGGTATCATCTTCGATGGATGATAGTTCAGTGATCATTTTAGTCACAAAGGTGACCTCTCGTCCTCTAAATCCTGTTTCTAATAATTCATCTAATTCATTGACTGCTTTTTTTGCTTGATTAACAGAATCAATACAACGCTGCACAAAAGGAATAAATGTAGGGAGAAGTTCATTCGGGATCTGTAATTCTCGGCCGTACATTCTACCCGCAATATCTTTAACTGTATTGGCAATACGATCCTGACGATTTACCAATTCGATTAAATCGATGCGGGAAATCGGCATAAAGATACCTTTGGGTAAGGTCATTCGTAATTCTTTTTTTAATTCATCTGCCTCTTTTTCAAGTGTTGAGATCTGCTTACGAATTTTTTCAGCTTCAATCCAGTCCGCTTTTATACTTGCTTGTAAAAAAGGAATCAATAATGCGCTGCAAGCAGCAACTTTATCAACGTGCATTTGAATTGGTTTAATTGGAGATTTCGCAAATACTCCAAAGATCGAATTAACTGGCATGGTCTACCCTATTATTTTGGTTATATAAGCGTATAAATGATCAATTTAAAGTTTAAAATAGTAAAATTGAACAACACATATTGAGCGCATGATCAATTTAAAGTTTAAAATAGTAAAATTGAACAACACATATTGAGCGCATGTTATCTTTCTTTTGCACACAATTGAACATGAATTTAGTATAATTCATAAAATATTATGACACAAAACACTCAAACAACAGGGTGTCGTCTTGTAAGTCAATGTAAACAAAGGGCTTTTTGGTAAAACTTATGGAAATGGAAATAGAAATAAAGTTCCTTTTTAGTATGGAATTTGAACAACAATTGGTTGAAATTATCAATCAGTACAATTTTATTTCAACAAAGAAACAAATTTTAAATAATGTTTATTTCGATACGCTCGATTTAAGCCTCCGAAAAATGGATATTGGATTACGTGTTCGGCATTGTGCGGGTAATGCAGTACAAACTATCAAGTTGGCGGGCAGGGCTATCGGCGGAGTGCATCAGCGACCTGAATATAATGAGCCTATTACAGGTAAACTGCCTGTGTTGGCTTCGTTTCGGCGTGATATTTGGCCAGAAACATGTGATATTAGTGCGCTTGAAGCGCGTCTTATACCTTTGTTTAGCACCGACTTTGAACGCAGAACGTGGTTGCTTGAAATGAGTGATGATACTTTAATCGAGGTAGCCTACGATAAAGGTTTTATTACAACGAATGAAGGGGAGATACCTTTATGTGAAATTGAGTTGGAGCTTATTAAAGGTAATATTGATCAATTATTTGTTGTTGCGCAAAATATCGCAACGTTACCTCAAACTCGTTTGAGTAATGTCAGTAAAGCGCAGCGAGGTTATATGCTAGCAGATAACCTTTCATTTAAACCATATCCTTTAAGTTTTGCTAAACTACATTCAGAAATGTCATTAAAAAATAGTTTACTCTGTACATTGCAACATGGTTTACAACACATTCAATATCATGAAAATTGTTATATGCTGGATGAGCAAGAGAGTGCATTGATTGAAATTTTTAAGGGAATTAAATTTTTACATCAAAATATCAAATTATATCAACATGTTTTCCCTGTATTATTAAAAGCGAGTTGGATCTCTGATTTACATTGGTTAGTGCGCTCATTTTCATGGACAGAATCGAAAAAAGTAAATGCCAATTTATTAGAGAATAAAGCCTTTTATTTGCGTAAATTATCAAAATCAAAAAAAATAGTTAAGCATATTTCGATGCAAAATAGTCGTTTTCCCGATGCACAGGCGTGTCGTGATATTTTAACCTCTTGTCGTTATGCACAGTTTGTTTTAAATTTCACACAGTGGTTGATTCAACTTGAAAAAGAGCAATATACAGATGCTTCAAATACGTCAATATCCGACTTTTCAATAAAATCATTAACCGTAATTTGGAGTGAAATAAAGTCTAAAATGGCGCATGCTGAAAAGTTGCCAATGTCATATTTCATGGACAACAAAGGCTTATTTGAGAGTGCATTATTAACGGATTTAAGCTTTGGTTGTTTATTTGATAAGCAAGAAAGAGATAACTATCGGGATCTTTGGTTAGATATCAAACAAGGTATTGATGCAATTGAAATGCTTGAAGTAGTGTCTGATTTCACTGAATATGAACTTGAAATAAGTCTAAAAGTGGATTATCAGAAATGGTTGCACCGCAAACAAGAGGCATTATTAAATGCGTTACAACAATCTCAACAACAGGCTTTATTAAAAGAAGCTTATTGGCTCGTTTAAGAATACTTAAAGTGCATGTTTACATTTTTTATATGGTTGCGATAGGGCGCAGAACGCGCTATCGCAACAGATGAGATCTCAATCTGGCGGGTTATCTCTGATTAAAAGGTGGGCTAACAGACATAAATAAAAATTGTAATCTTAGAGATAAGTTATTCTGGCGTCTGTATGTTACCGTCGCGTGCAAAGTGGGTGAGCTCTTCAATAACTGATTTTTTTATCTCTAATTGCTCAGTTGCTGGAATATTATAGCGGTTACTCAGCTGTTTGTAGTCTTCATTATTAAGGCTGACGGTTAGACGAGGGCGCTTTGGTTTTTTATGTGTGCTGAGCCCAAGTAAAAAACGAATTTGCTCCGAGGGGCTAATACCTTTGTCTAGTGCACTGCGCCGAATACTGTACTGTAGACGAGTATCCATATCAAAGGCGATTTGCACTGCATTGACAACCTTTGCAGATTGTTGCCATTTCTGAGGCAATTCTCTTGTTGGCACGTTATTCTCCTTTTGCCCATAACTCTACGATGTCATTGATGGGGCGTAAAAATGATAAGTATATATCGGTATCACCATTTTCAAAAATAAATATTTCGATGCTACGTTGTTCTTTACCTCCGGTTAAAGTGTAATACTCAAATTCTCGACCATGCTCATCTTGCGTAAATTGCGGGGGGCTAATATTACGAAAATCTTGTTGATGATAATAACCAGTGGTCATAAAGTTTTGTTGAATATATACATCACTGAGCATATCTGCATAGCGATGTTGTTTTAATAACGGACGTAAATGTACATTACCTGGTGCTTCAAAAATTTCTGAAAAATCTTGCATGTCAAAGAGTTGTTCAACATCATCGCGTGTTAGTAATAAGCTTAACTGCATTAAATGTTGCGCATTATTTGGAAAGCTAAGATAAACCAATTGTGTATTGCTACCTTGGGCGACTATTTGAGCATAGTGTTGGTGCTTAAATTCAATATTGTTAATATTGAGCACTTGTAGTTGCTGTTTGCGCATTATTTCAGGTAGAGCAAAGCTATCGCCAAAGGTAAAAATATCATTGAGCTGTAGCTCGCTGGGTTGTGTTAATTGACGTATATTATCTGTTTTTTTTTTGTTAAAAAGGGATTTAAAAAAATTCATATGGGCTCCTTTTAAAAGCAAGTCACATGCCATAGATGTAAGGCATGTGACTGAGAAGACGGTTTTATTTTGTTTTTAAACGATCTAAAATGGATTGTGCAGAGGATGTTTTCTCACCAATTCCGGCTTCTTTTAATTTGTTTTTAAGAGATTGATCAGTGTCTTCTGACTCAAGTTGCTCTGCGGCTTTTAATTGGTCATCAAACAGTGCTTGCTTGGCTTTAATTCTTTCCAATGAATCTTTTGCATTAAGTAGTTTTGAGTTACTTGCTGTAAAATTATCAGTGATAGCCGATGTTGCTTTTTGTACGCTTTCTGTTGTCTTGATCATGCTTAATTGACGTTTATAGTCCATTAATTGACGATCGCTCTTTTTGATCAAGTCTTTAAGACGCTGTGCATTTTTTAAATAGCTTTCATTTGCTTGTTGTTGTTCACTATGGCTCGTTTCTAGTTCACTGATTTTTTCGGCCACTTCGATAGCTAATGTTTCATTGCCTTGATCTAAAGCCTGTAAGGCATAACCTTCATGTTCTTTTATACTTTGCTGTAGTTGGGCGAGTTCACGTGCTGTTTGCATCTGCTTGGCCATCACTTCGGTGAGGTTACGTTTGGCAAGTATGATGTGTTTTTCGCTATCGCGGATCTCTTGTTCAAAAATGCGTGTTGAATTGGCATCAATAATGGCTTCACCTGCTTCTCGAGCACCGCCACGAAGGGCACTAATAATTTTTTTAAAAATACTCATAAAATCTCCGAATTAATTTAAGTAACTGTCCATTGCGCTAATCACCTCTAAGCTATTGTCACTTAAGGTTATGATTTCTAATTCAATATCTTCTAATCGTGAGTGAATCGATAGCGCCCCAAAAATCACATATTTATTACCAATTTTAGCAAAAGATGAAAGTGGCATAGTAATATTTATTTCTAGCATTGCTTCCATCATATTGGTTCTCAAGTCTTCTTTTACTTCGTCTTCACCCCATAGATAAGCAATGCATAAAATTTGATTATCACTAATAGAAAGAAAGATAGGGATTTCTTCGCGACCAATAACATCGACTTGTAACACATCTATTTCACCATCAATGGGCGTACAATCAAAATTAAAACCCGTTTCTGTTTTATCTTCTAATTGATTTAGATGAATAGCAATTTTGTGAATATTCATAAAACTCCTTAATGGCATTCGACATTAAATGTCACTGTGGTTAATTTAGTGGTCTTGGCATTATATGTCATATTGAATTATTCGGAATAATATATTTTTATTATTTTATATTAAAGACATGTTTTAAAAAGGTTTATTTTTATTTGTTATGTCTATTTCATGGTGATGCTGTCGTGCATATAAGCATAGTTCTTTTAATGAAATTTTAAATCCTATTTGCATGGGTAAATCAAAATAATGTATTGGTTGTAAAAACGAGGCGAGTTTTGTTTGTAAATCCTGCTTAATGGTATGTTTGGGTCGTTTATCTGCACGCCATTTAATAAATGCAACGGGTCGTTGTCCAAACTGTTTATCGGCAAAGGGTACAACATAGGCTTGCTCTATATAAGGCAATGTTAAAAGGGTCTCTTCGATTTTTTCTGGCTGTATATTTTCACCACCACTAATAAATTGTCTATCTTTACGGCCTAAAATTGTCAGTTTTTTTTGTTTAAAATATCCGATATCTTTACTTTTAAACCATTTTTCAGATGCAATCGTACTTGTACAAACCTGATTTTTGAAATAGCCAATAAAGCGTGTTGCTCCCCGCAATAATATTTCATCATTTTTAATTTTAAGCTCTCGATAAGGTAAAAGAAGCAATTTAGTATTATTGCTTGATGTTGCGATCTGAGAACTCATTTCAGTGCTGCCATAGCTTAAGTGAAAGACAAAACCACGATTTCTTGTTTCGGTTAATAAACTTTCGGAAAATGCACTTCCACCTAATAAAAGGTGTTTAATCGTTAACTTAGAAGCTTTAAAGCATGCGTCATGGAGTAATCGATATAATTGTGTACTGACAAGAGAGAGGTGAGTTATTTTTTCTTTTTTAAGCAGGCACACGGACAAGTTATCTTGACTAAGAAACAAGGTGGCACCGCTTAAAATGGTACGTATAACCGTAGCATAACCACTGATGTGAAATTGAGGTAAAGAAAGATAATTTATGTCGGGTGCTTTTAATGCGATAGTGTTTAAAGAACCTTTTGCGCTGTAATAATGGTTTCTAAAGTTGTGCATAACAGCTTTTGCTTGACCGCTACTTCCGGAGGTGAAAATAATATTACAGATTTTCTCGCTATCAAGAGGAATATTATCAAGCAGAAGATTTTTGTGTCTAACACCTGATATTTTAAACTGTAATTGTAATGTTCCTTTTCTCCTGACTTTATCCGCCGTCCATATTTTTGATGTCACTAGTTGGTCGATACATTGCTCTATTTCAGTGGAGCTAAAACGGGGATTAAGTGGGCAGAAAATAATGGCATAACGTATGCAACACAATTGTAGCGTAACGAGCTCGAAGCTATTCTTACTAATTGAGACTAATCGGTCTCCCTCTTGTACCTGCTGATCGCTCAGCTGCAAATATAGATCATCAATAAGCAGATCCAATTGTTGGAAACTTACCTTTTTATTTGTATCGTTAAAGGCAATTGCTTTAGGGGTTGATTTAGCCCAATAGCGAACAGGGCAAAGGTCTAATCGTTGGTCCATACACACTCTAAATGTTGTATTTCATGTTTAAGATTTAACGCTTGAGTTAATGGGGCTTTTTGAAAATATTTTAAGGTGTCGACACCAAGAGATATAGGGTGCATTAACGGTATCTGTTCTGCCAAGTAGCGGATATGTTGTAGTGCGACACTGGACTCAAAAGAGGAGCTAAAGCTAATGTGTAGATCCTCTTTTTGTGCGATGTGTACCCATTTTTTTATATTTCTTAGGCTACCGATTAAGGTAGGCTTTAATATTAGCGCCTTAATCTGCGGGTTTGTTTGATATATAAAAGAAGCATCTTGCAATGTTTCATCGAGCGCTAATGCAATTTTATAAGTATGTGCCAGCGTTAAATTAAGCGTATGTTTAGGGGTCGGCTCTTCGATGTAATACAGGTGTTGACGTGAAATGTGGCTGAAGAAGAGCGAAGCTTGAGACGCGCTCCATGCTTGGTTTGCATCACAACGGATTTGTACTTGAGTATTTAATTGTGTGAGCGAATTAAATAATCGTGTATCTTGTTCCATCGATGCTCGTCCTACTTTTATTTTAATCGAACTCGGAAAACCTAACGCTTTATATTGAGCTAGTTGCGATAAAATATCGCCTTGTAATAAAGGGATAACGGGTATTTTTGATGTGCTTTTAGAGCACAGAGGGATTTTTTGTAAGGCGCAACTTAATGCAAATTGTACACTGGGATATAAATGTTTTTTAGACGTACTGGAGGTGATACCTTGTTCGAGCAGTTTTATTATTTGTGATTTAGCTTGTGCTAATGTTTCTTGACTAAAGCCGGGTAAAGGTGCAATTTCACCCCAACTAAAGTGACCGTTTGTGTCGCTGAGTTGTAATATATAACCACAGCGTTTATTTAATACGTTACCTTTAAAATCAATGCTATTTACAAAGGGTATTTGATAGAAAAACAATTTCCCGTGGATCATATATATTGTAATTCAACGCGCGAAGTTAATTTTGTAACGAGCTCGTAAGAAATCGTACCAATATATTTAGCCACGAGTGTTGCAGATAAGCCATCTCCCCATAAGGTAACATCATCACCGACTTTATCGGTGCAATTTATGCCTAAATCGACAGTGAGCATATCCATCGATACTCGTCCAACTAGGGGTAATATACGGCCATTAATAAGTATGGGAGTACCTTCGGGAGCCATTCTCGGGTAACCATCCCCATAGCCAATAGCGACAACCCCAAGCTTAGTATCTTGAGTCGATGTCCATTGTGCGCCATAACCAACAGCGTCACCTTTTTTATGCTCCCGAACTGCAATTAGGCGTGATTTAAGAGTCATTACGGGTAGCAGTGAAAAGTCTTGTGCTTCTTTATCTGCAAAGGGAGAAATGCCATATAAGGCAATACCTGGGCGGATAATGTCTGCATGTGATGTTGGCCATGCTAATGTTGCTGCAGAGCTGGCTAAAGAATGTAAGCCACTTCTTTCTTGTATTTGTTCTTTAAATAATTGCGTTTGTTTTTCTGTAATAGGATTATCGAGTTCATCTGCGCAGTTAAAATGGCAAATTAAATTAATTGGTTTTTGCACATTTTTGCAGCGCTCTAATCTTTGGTATGTTTTTTGAAACTCATGAGGATGAAAGCCTAATCGATGCATGCCCACATCAAGTTTTAACCATATTTTCAAGGGTTTTTCGAGCTTTGCTTCAAGTAAATCAATAACTTGTTGTTTGCTGTGGATCACGGTTTGTAGGTCGTGTTTCACCAATAAAGGTAAGTTTTCTTGTGCAAAAAAACCCTCTAAAAGTACAATTGGAGTTTTGATGTTAGCGTCGCGCAATACTAATGCTTCATTAAGCCGTGCAACGCCTAAGCCATATATGCCAGTGAGGTTTTGGGCTATTTTTATCATGCCGTGGCCGTATGCGTTGGCTTTAATAATCGCTAATATTTTACTGTTTGGAGCTTGTTTTTTTAATACTTGCAAATTGTGCTGTAGGGCGCTGAGATTAATGATAGCGCGCGTAATATTCATCTAGTCTTCTCCATGGTATGCTGCGCCCGTATAATCATCAAAGCGTGAATAGCGCCCTTGAAAGGTCAAACGGATTTTACCAATCGGTCCATTACGTTGTTTGCCGATAATGATTTCAGCGATGCCTTTTTCGTTACTGTCATCGTTATATACTTCATCACGATAAATAAACATAATTAAATCTGCATCTTGCTCTATTGCTCCTGATTCGCGCAAATCTGAGTTAATGGGGCGTTTATCTGCACGCTGTTCAAGGCCACGGTTGAGTTGAGATAGCGCGATAACGGGGCAACGTAACTCTTTAGCAAGGGCTTTTAGAGAGCGAGATATTTCTGAAATTTCTAATGTTCTATTTTCGCTTAAAGATGGTACGCGCATCAGTTGTAGATAATCGATAACAATGAGGCCAATGCCGTCATGGTCGCGTGCAATTCTGCGAGCACGAGAGCGTAATTCTGTTGGCGTTAACCCTGAACTATCATCAATAAACATTTTACTTTTATTGAGTAAAATGGACATTGTTGAAGAAAGTGAAGCCCAATCATTTTCGTCGAGTTGACCTGTGCGAATTTTACTTTGATCAATGCGCCCAAGGGACGCAAGCATACGATTCATTATTTGTTCTGCGGGCATCTCTAATGAGAATATCAGCGTGGGTTTGTCGGCGTTAAGGGCTGCATATTCAGCCATATTCATGGCAAAAGTGGTTTTTCCCATAGAGGGGCGCGCAGCAACAATAATTAAATCGCCAGGTTGAAAGCCGGTTGTCATTTGGTCTAAATCATTATAACCCGAAGATAGCCCTGTAATGCCATCGCGAGGGTTTTTACATAAATCATCAATTTTTGCAACGGTCGCTTTTAAAATATCTTTAATTGCTTTTGGACCATCACTCTTATTCTGTCTTGCTTCTGCAATTTGAAATACTTTTGTTTCGGCAAAATCAAGTAGGTCGGCACTATTACGCCCTTCAGTTTCATAACCCGCTTCAGCAATTTCATTGGCCACACCAATCAGCTCTCGCACGATGGCACGTTCACGTACAATATCCGCATAATTATTAATATTGGCTGCACTTGGGGTGTTTTGTAATAACTCTGCAAGATAAGCTATTCCACCAATGGCTTCTAAGACTTGGTTATTTTCTAAGGATTCAGAGAGTGTTACGAGATCGACAGGAACATCTTCACCACTTAACTTTTCAATCGTTGCAAAAATCGTACGGTGCGCACGGTGATAAAAATCACGCTCTACCACTCGTTCTGCAACATCATTCCAAGCATCATTTTTGAGCAATAAACCACCAATGATAGCTTGCTCGGCTTCAAAAGAATGAGGTACTGTTTTAGTGCTTGATAAGGGGTGCTTCTTTGATACGTTATAACGTGCTTTATCTGCCATGTCTTATCCTGATCTAATATTTGTAGTGATGCAACTTATCGCGAATGATTGTTTTTATTTGTGTATTTAATTATATAGAGATGCTTAAATTTGGTTTTCTGCGCTTAATTTATAAATGTTTTCTCTGATAAGGAGCTTGTAACACGTAAGGTACTCGTTATCTTTATAGAGGTACTCATGTACTCTGCAGATCTTGATATACTCTATACTCTAACAAAAACAGGGCTTAATATCACTTCTCTTTATATTCTTTTTTGAGAGGGTATAGCGCCTCGTTTGAGGTTGTTTTCTACTTTGTCAGCATTTGATGTTTTATGCTTATATGTAGTATTTATGATGGATATATCGGCTTTTTTATTTCACTTGTAATAGACGCATAAAAAAGTGTAGTTAATGTCTTATTTTTTAAGTTGCGTTATTATATCGTCGTTTTATAAAAACACGAAGAATGGTTGAGTTTAAGTAAAGGGTAATCGATAAGAAAATAGCCGTTGGAAAGAGCGAGTGCTTTTAGTGTAGTTTTATTGGAGTCTATGAATGCTTAATGCGTACCCTGTTTTAGAAAAAGATCTTTGTTATAAAGAAGAGATAAAAAAAAGTCGGTTTATCACTTATCTTATGCATGCATCAGGTAAGAGTAATGCAATGTCACGCCTACAAGAAATAAAATTGTCACACCCTAATGCAGGACATCATTGTTGGGCTTACATTGCAGGTAGTCCATCTGCGAGTGTAGAGCAAGGGTGTAGTGATGATGGCGAGCCAAAGGGAACGGCGGGAAAGCCAATGCTAAGTCTGTTACAGGGAGCAAAAGTAGGTGAGCTTCTTGGCGTTGTAGTGCGCTATTCAGGAGGGGTAAAACTGGGTACAGGAGGATTAGTACATGCCTATTCAAATGGTATTCGGCAATTAATTAAGCAAATGCAGGTGCGCGAAAAATGTTTTTATAAGCAATATCAACTACAGTGTGATCATGCACAAATGGCATTAATAGAAAATATCCTCGCTGATTATTGGGGGTATGTGGTGCACATTAAATATCAATATAAAGTGGATGTAATCTTGGCTATTGATGTGCGTAAATGTGCGTCTTTTTTACTTAAGATAGCATCGATAACACAAGGTAAAGTGCATGTTAAAAACATTAGCGATGATAATGATAGTGTGGAATAGTTAAATGGCTTTTCGCTCTATAATACGCATTGTGGGCTTACTCATCGGCTTATTTAGCTTAACGATGTTGCCCCCTGTTTTTGTTGCATCTATTTATAATGATGGAGGGGGAGATGACTTTTTAACTGCGTTTGCGATCACACTTTTTATTAGCTTTCTTCTTTGGGCGCCGAATCGAAATAGAAAAACAGAACTTAGAATACGCGATGGTTTTTTAATAGTCGTGATATTTTGGGTCACTCTAGGCAGTGTTGGGGCCATTCCTTTTTTAATGAGTTCGCGCTTGGACATGAATATTGCCAGTGCATTTTTTGAATCTTTTTCTGGCCTGACCACCACCGGCGCAACCGTAATTGAAAATTTAGATAACTTACCTAAGTCCATTCTTTTTTATAGGCAAATGTTGCAATGGTTTGGCGGAATGGGGATTATTGTGCTTGCCGTTGCTATTTTACCTATGCTGGGTATTGGAGGGATGCAACTATATAGAGCAGAAACCCCTGGACCAATAAAAGATTCTAAAATGACCCCGAGAATTGCGGAAACTGCCAAAGCACTTTGGTATATTTATTTGTGTCTAACGGTGGCTTGTATGTTAGCTTTTTGGCTTGCTGGAATGAGCCTTTTTGATGCATTAGGGCATAGCTTTTCGACCGTTTCAATTGGTGGTTTCTCGACGCATGATGCGAGTATTGGATATTTTGAAAGTGATATTATTAATATTATTACGGTCGTTTTTTTACTTATATCTGGGGTTAATTATGCTTTGCATTTTCGTGCGTTTAGCGCCCCTAAATTTTCTTTGTCTCTATATAAAAAAGACCCAGAAGTGCGGATGTTTTTATCGATACAAATCATTTTAACTTTGATTTGTTTTATTACGTTAATGAATCATCAAGTGTATTCATCTATTGAGCGAACCTTTTCACAATCTTTATTTCAAGCTGTTTCTATTTCGACTACCGCGGGTTTTAGCACTACTTCTTTTGCTAATTGGCCATTATTTTTACCTGTGTTATTAGTTTTAGCGAGTTTTATTGGTGGCTGTGCAGGTTCAACGGGAGGGGGGCTAAAGGTTATTCGGATTTTATTGCTTAATTTACAGGGTTTACGTGAATTAAAGCGAATTGTTCATCCTAAAGCCGTGTATAAAATTAAATTAGCGAATAAAGCTGTTCCAGATCGTGTTGTTGATGCGGTGTGGGGGTTCTTTTCAACGTATGCCTTGGTTTTTATTTTGTGTATGTTGGCTCTTGCGATGACGGGAATGGATGAACTGAGTTCTTTTTCTGCTACTGTTGCGATGTTAAATAATTTAGGGCCGGGATTGGGTCAGGTTGCGGTGCACTTTAATGAGGTTAACGACAGTTCAAAATGGATAATGATCGTGGCAATGCTATTTGGTCGATTAGAAATATTTACGTTATTGGTGTTATTTACACCTATTTATTGGAAGAATTAAATGGCAACAAAGACATTAGTTTTATACTCATCGGTTGAGGGACAAACGTTAAAAATCATAAACTATATTAGTGATTTTATCGAAGGAGAAAAAGAATTATTCGATGTTGATCTGGATCCAGAGATTAATTTTGAAGATTACGACAATGTTTTACTTGGGGCATCCATTCGTTATGGGCATGTACGGAAAAGCTTTTTAACTTTTGTGAACAAATATCACGTGGAGTTGGATCTCTTACCTCATGCTTTTTTTCTGGTTTGCTTAACGGCAAGAAATCCAGAAAAAGCAAAAGTAGAAAATAATACATATATGCAAAAATTTTTACAGCAATCATCATGGAAACCCCAGTTAATGGCTGTCTTTGCCGGAGCATTACTTTATTCTAGATATAATTGGTGGCAGACCTTATTGATCCAACTCATTATGAAAATGACAGGAGGAAATACGGATAAAAGTAAGGATATAGAGTTAACCGATTGGTCTAGCGTTAAAATTTTTAGTCGTCAATTCGCAAAGATATCTCGTTGTTCTCCGTGCTTGTCTGTTGATTAAAAAACTGTGAGTTGTTTTAAGTTGAAGTATTGCGTAAAGTTACTACGTGGTATTTGTTCATTAAATTTCTCCTTTAGGCTGTTTTTGGGGATTACTACGTTTGACGCTTTTTACGCTAGATAATTTTTTTATCTGACGCATTATACGTGATAAATGTATTCGATTAATGACCGTGATCGTAATGTTGATGGCGTAGAGATCATTTGAGAGTTCGGTGGTGTGTAATCCGGCTACATTAGCATTACTTTTGGATATAATCGTAAAAAGTTTTGCTAGACCGGCTTTATGGTTGACCATTAATACTTGTAGATCGCTAGCATACTCATATTGGTTCATAAAATTCATATCCCATTCTATTGAGATATATTTATCACGTTCATTTTTAAAACCTATGACATTATGACAATTTTTTAAATGTATGACGAGCCCTTTAATTGAACTAGTATGGGCTATTATAGGGTCGCCAGGTAAGGGTTTACAACAGTTTGCGTAAGTTATCATCATGTCTTCAGCACCTTGAACCGCACTTTGTCGATAGGGCTGCTTATGTATAGATTCAGTTAGACCGTCTGAATTGCCACGTAAGCGTCGAGCGATGATCATACTTAACAATTGTCCTTTACCAATGGCATTTAATAAACTTTTAAAGTCAGCAAGGCGATAGTCTTTGATGACGCTATCGATATTTTTTTGTGGAATATCTGCTAAATTAGTGTGATTAAGTGCTTGTTTTAATAGGAGACGGCCATCAGGAATACTGATTTCATCTGGTTGTTGTTTTAGGTACTGACGAATGCTGCTACGTGCCTTATGCGTGGCGACAAAATTTAACCAATTTGCACTAGGTTGTAAATTATCTCGCGTAATAATTTCGATAGTTTGTCCACTTTCTAATTTATTACTGAGTAGTGAATATTCATTATCTACTTTTGCGCCAATACAGCGGTGGCCAATATTGGTATGCAAAGCATAGGCAAAATCAACGGAGGTAGCATGTGCAGGTAAGACTAATATTTTTCCCTGAGGGGTTAATACATGGATCTCATTATTACCTAATTCTGCTTTAATATTTTCTAATAAAAGAAGAGAGTTAGTTGAATTATCATCTGGCTCGCCTAGACCTTGGAACCAATTTCTTGTTTGTAATTGAGCGATAATGTTTGAATTTTTATTGTCACTTTTATAGCTCCAATGTGCAGCAATCCCTTGTCTCGCCACCATATCCATATCTTGAGTTCTAATTTGGATCTCAATATTAACCCCGTGGTGGGTAATTAATGTCGTGTGTATGGATTGATAACTA
The DNA here is from genome assembly GCF_002239585.1 of Psychromonas sp. CD1. Classification (GTDB taxonomy): domain Bacteria; phylum Pseudomonadota; class Gammaproteobacteria; order Enterobacterales; family Psychromonadaceae; genus Psychromonas. The sequence goes on along the minus strand of NZ_NDFH01000003.1, from coordinate 1,297,324 downwards.
TTGGCTTTGGGTATCGCAATATAATCTTTAAAATATTCTAATTTAGGTTGATACAAATGATGCATTTGACCTAAAACACGATAGCAAGTGTCTAGATCGTTGACGATAATACGAAAAGCATAGACATCCATCACATCGTGGAACTGACAACCTTTTTTACGCATTTTCCTATATAAACTATATAAATGTTTTTCTCTACCAACTACCTTTGCATCAATCTTTATATTCTCTAGTTTAAGCGATATTTCGTCACAAATACCCTGAATAAAATCTTTACGATTGCCACGTGCTTTACTGATAGCGGCTTTTAATACGTAATAACGACTAGAGTTAGATGCTTTAAATGCGAGTTCTTCGAGTTCATTTTTTAAAAAGTGGAGGCCGAGTCTATCCGCAATCGGCGTAAATATTTCAAAAGTCTCGCGAGCAATACGTTTCCGTTTGTCTGGGCGTAAAGAATCTAAGGTGCGCATGTTATGAACGCGATCGGCAAGTTTTATTAGCATAACGCGAAAGTCTTTAGACATTGCGATTAACATTTTACAAATGTTAGACGCCTGTGCCTGTTCGCGATTTTTAAAGTTAATTTTATCGAGTTTAGTCACGCCCTCAACTAAATTGGCGACAACAGGATTAAATGTATCACTTAATTGTTGATATGTTGCATCGGTGTCTTCGAGTACGTCATGTAATAAAGCCGCCGTTATTGCTTCATGATCTAGTTGCATAGACGCTAATATACTTGCAACTGCAACAGGATGCGTTATATAGGGCTCACCACTTGCGCGGGTCACGCCTTTATGTGCATTTGCCGCAAAATGATAAGCTCGCTCAATAAATGCGCATTGTTCAGCGGTTAAATAAGTTTTTATCACATCATTAAGAGGTGTAAACATCGGCATTCTTGCTCTAAGTTAAAATAAACAATATAGGTAAAATAGACATTACATTATTTCGCCCATTGTTGTAATTGTCGAATTTCGTCGGCCCATATATTTGGATTTGAAGTCTCTAATATTAACGGAATGGAATTAAATCGATTATCTTGCATAATATATTGGAAACAAATCCAACCAATTTTACCTTCTCCTAACGAGGCATGTCTATCCACATGGCTACCTAAAGGTACTTTACTATCATTAATATGCATAGCACTCAAATAATTAAAACCAACAATATCAGAAAAAGCTTGAAATGTATCATCACACGCTTGTGTTGTTCTTAAATCATAACCTGAGACAAAGGTATGGCAAGTGTCTAAACATACGCCAATACGGCTTTTATCTTCGACGTGTTCAATAATGGTGGCTAATTGTTCAAATTGATAGCCGAGATTTGTGCCTTGTCCTGCGGTATTCTCTATGACAGCTTTTACCGTTTTAGATTTTTCTAATGCCCAATTGATACTCTCGGCAATTCGGAGTAAACAATCTGAACTGCTTATTTTTTTAAGATGACTCCCAGGATGGAAATTAAGTAGTGTTAATCCTAATTGCTGGCAACGTAATATTTCATCAAGAAATGCGTTGCGTGATTTTTGTAATGCTTCGGTTTCCGGATGGCCAAGATTAATTAAATATGAGTCGTGTGGTAAAATTTGATCTGCAGAAAAATGATAAAGTTGGCAGGCAGCTTTAAATTTTTCAATGGTTGCATCATCTAACGGTTTTGCTTCCCAACGGCGTTGGTTTTTAGTAAATAATGCAAATGCATTTGCTCCGATTTTAGAAGCGTTTTGGGGGGCATTAAACACACCGCCAGAAGCACTGACGTGTGCACCAATATATTTCATAGGTATTCCTTACTGACGTTAGTGCATATACTTATATTAGACCTATTTATATTACAGTAATAGAGAAAGTCAATCATCTCTTTATTGTGCAATAAGCAGTATATACTGTTTGCAGCGATGATATTGTGCGAGATAAAGGGTGCTTTAATGAGTTGTAAATCATGTCTGGAAAATAAGTTTAAAGAGAAGTTAGGTCGTTGCAGGCTCTGTATGATATCTAATCTTATATTATTATTTAGCGGTGCGCTATTGTGGTGGTTTTGTTTTCGACAAGATGCGAAGCAAGTCGCCAGTATTGCTTTATTATTTGCCCTTCTTGGTTGTGCATTACTGATGTTCGCCCATATATTGGCTTTTATTTATTATCGGATCACGGAAGATAAACACCGCCTAAAATAGCATCTTTGCATGCTCCTGTTACGCAATGTAAAGCAATAGTTTTTTTGAGCATGCGTTGCTCTGCAAGCCAGGCAAACGCCATTCCTTCAACAAACATAGGATCAACGCCTAATACTTGCGTCGTTTGTATTTTTTGTGTTTTTAATAAAAAGCTTAAGCGTTGCATTAATAGAGGATTTAGCGCGCCACCGCCGCAGACAAATACATCCGCATTGGCGGGTTGTTTTTTTATTTGTTCGCTAATACTCAGAGCGCTTAATTCACATAAGGTGCGTTGTATATCTGCATTTGAGTATGTGTTTTGGCCAAGTATGTCGAGCAGCCAAGTAAGATTAAATTTTTCACGTCCAGTACTTTTTGGTGGTGCAAGTGAAAAATAGGGATCAGCATAGAGTTTGTCTAATAAATCAGGTAAAACATGACCTTGTAATGCGAAAAGTGCATTTTTATCAAAGTTTTTATTTTGACATCGGTGTATCCAAGCATCCATTAGTATATTGCCTGGTCCGGTATCATAACCTAAGTTATTTTGATGATTATTTAAGACACTAATGTTTGCTATCCCTCCAATATTTAAAATAATCCGCGGAGATCCCGAGCGCGCAAATAAAGCCTGATGAAACGCGGGAACGAGTGGAGCACCTTGTCCTCCATAGGCCATGTCCATCCGCCTAAAATCACTCACACAAGGAATACCTGTTTTGGCCGCGATTAAATTTGCATCACCAACTTGTTGTGTAAAAGGATAGGCACCCAAAGGACTGTGAAACAGCGTTTGTCCATGACTACCAATCGCGTGTATTTGTGAGGATTGCAACTTACTTTTCTTTAGCAAAGTATTAATTGCGTGCGCACAGTGCAGAGCAAATTGATGATCAACTTCACCCAACATCTGTAAATCTACTTTTTTATCTTGGCAAATTTTTAATATATTTTGGCGTAACATCTTCGGTAACGGCACCGCATCTTGAGCAATTTGCTGAAAAGTAGAGGCGGTACGTTGCGCAATGACAATATCTAGAGCATCTAAGCTTGTTCCTGACATTAATCCAATATAATACATAATTAAATAACTCGTGAAAATTGTTGTTGGCGTGCTCTATGGCGTAGATAAACGTCAAAGCTCATACAAATATTACGAATAAGTAAGCGACCCTTAGGGTGAACACTTATATAGTCGTCATCAATACTGAGTAGATCATCTTTAATAAAGCATTGTAATAATTTAATGTCTTGCGCGAAATAATCTTTAAATTTGATGCTAAACATTGATTCTATTTGTTTAATGTCGAGTTTAAAATTACAGATTAATTTTTTGATCACTTGGCGCCGGATTAAATCATCTTGATTGAGTGCAACACCTCGCCACTGAGCGTGTTTTTTGTCGGTTATTTGTTGATAGTAAACAGATAAAACTTTTTGGTTTTGTGAATAGCAGTGTCCAATTTGACTGATAGCTGAAACACCTAAACCTAATAAATCGGCATCTTCTTGTGTCGTATAACCTTGGAAATTGCGATGTAACTTTCCTTTGCGTTGTGCAATGGCGAGTTCGTCATCGGGTTTTGCAAAATGATCCATGCCGATAAACTGGTAACCAGATTGAGTTAAAAACTCAATTGTGTATTGGAGCATGGCTAATTTTTCAGTCGCTTTGGGCATATCATCTTCATTAATTTTACGCTGTGCTGCAAAGATTGAAGGCATGTGCGCATAATTGAAGATAGAAAGGCGTGCGGGATCTAATTCTAATACTTTATTTAAAGTATGTGCAAAGCTATCTTTGCTTTGTAATGGTAACCCGTAAATCATATCAAGATTAGTCGATTGAAAACCTTGCGCTTTAGCACGTTGTAGTAATTGTTTAATAAAGTCTTCATCTTGATCTCGGTTAATGGCTTTTTGTACGGCTTTATTAAAGTCTTGTACGCCTAAACTTAGGCGATTAAAACCTTCTTTTGCAAGCAAATCAATGGTACTAAGCTCAATTTTACGAGGATCAATTTCGATGCTCAGCTCGGCATCATCAGCAAAGGTAAAGTGTGTGCGTAGTATGCGCATTAAACGTGAGATTTGTGCGGGTAATAAAAACGTAGGGGTGCCACCGCCCCAATGCAATTGAGTTACTAAACGATTTTTAAAAAAGGGGGATTGAAATTGAATCTCTTGCTCAAGGTAATCTAAATAAACATCTGCCTTTTCTTGATGGCGTGTAATAATCTTATTACAGCCACAAAAATAGCAGAGTTGATGACAAAAAGGGATATGTACATAAAGAGATAAAGGCTTTTCTGGGTAAATATGTGTTGCCTCAAGAAACTGTTTATGATCAAAACTTTCATTGAACTCTAGTGCCGTAGGATAAGATGTATATCGAGGGCCACTATAATTATATTTCTCGATAATGTTTTGATCCCAAACCATTTTTTTCATTTCTTTCTCTCTTTTATCTATATCGAAAAGGTACTTAATTTTTTTGTTTCTTGCCGGATAGCATCTTCAAGTTCAGTTTCCAAAAATTGGCGTTGTATATCTTGTTTTTTTAAGTGTTTTTTATCCATTTTCTGACGTTCATTATGTGTGGCAAAATCTTTTATTTTTTCAAATAACTGTGCCAGAGCGGGATAATTTGAGTCGATATCAATTTTGGGTTCAATAAGTAACGTTTCTAATAATACATTTAACCGGATAGCCGCCTCTGAAACATTACACTGTTTTTCGGTTGTTGCGCGTGCAATAAGGCGAATACTGGTGCAAATGTTTTCGTTACGCTGCTGATCTTGTTTGTTTTTTTGTATCTGCTGTTGAAGGATCTGTTGTGCTATTTTCTGTTTTTGTTGCAGGATCTTACGCATCAAGAAACAGACATACATGGCAAGTGCAATAATAATAAGCGTAGCGAATATAGCGAGTACTATTTGCAAATTCATATATGATTCTCTCTATTTAAATTCATCAAGTGCTGAGCTGGCATCTTCAAATTGTTGAATTAAATCTTCTTCACCATCTTCGTCCAACCAACCTAGTTTTTCCATTAACGTTTGATGACGTGCCATTTTTTCTTCAACCCAAAGTTGGTCGGTTTCATTAATGGTTTCATCATTGTCCAATTGTTCGAGCAAATCATTCAAACGTGGATCGTTTTCTAATAATTCAAGCTCCTTTTTTGGTGAAATCTCATTTTCAACAATGGTTTTTATCATTTTAACTTTAGGTTGTTTTTGAATTTTCTTAATTTCAATTTCAGCTTCAACCTTTACATTTAATGACACCGATTTCTTACTGCCAATACGTTTGCTATTTAGTGTGTTTTGAGCATTTTTCTTGGTATTTTGTGTTATTAATGTAGCATTACGCGCGCCAGATTTATTTCCTTTTAACTTTGATTTGCGCTTACGATCTTTTGCATCTTGTGCTTGAGATGAAGTTTCTTTACGTTTGCCAGTATAACCTTCAGATGAGTTTCCAGCCGTTCGACTTTTCTTAATACGAGACATATATTTATAGCCTTAATAATGGGTGATCCTGTCATGATCAATAGTTGCGCAGAATAGCAGAATTAGTTCTTTTTAAAAAGTGTATATGTATTCATCTTAGTTTAGATATAAGTACATTAATCAGCAATTATAAACAGGATAGAATATTTTTATATTACATCGCTAAATCTTCAGGATTAGTTGATGAAATGTATTGGTACATTTTTCTTTTTTAACCCCAAAGATGCGCTTGTGGAGTGACTTGTTTTTAATGAAGTGCCGCAATATATTGAGATAACAAAGTGATCTCATTGTTGGTTAATTTTGCTGCGATATCAACCATTACTCCGTTAGTATCATTATTGCGCGCTTGAGCACGGAACTGTTTTAATTGTGTTTCAATATATGCAGGGTGTTGATTGGATAATTTTGGATATTTTGCTAAAAATAAACCATTGCCTCGAGGTCCGTGACAAGCGCTACAAGCGGGTAACATACGTTTTATATCCCCGCCCATGTATAGTTTTTGTGCGCGTAGCGCAATATCTTCAGTTGTACTTTCTTCACTTGCTTGCTGGGACGCATAATAAGCCGCGATATCTTGTATATCTTGCCTTGATAACATAGCAACCATGCTTTTCATTATTGGATCTTGACGTTGACCCGTTTTATATTCTAAGAGTTGTTTCTCTAGATAACTGGCATGTTGGCCAGCTAATTTAGGATAAAGGTTTGAGGGGCTATTTCCATCTGCGCCATGACATGCACTGCATGTGTTTGTTTTTTCTTTTCCTGCGTTAATATTACTTTGTGCTTGTACGCTAGATATAAAACTAAACAAGGCAAATAAAGAGATTAATAATTTTTTCATAACCATCCTGTTTAATGCAAGTATGTTAATAAATTTTTCATAACCATCCTGTTTAATGCAAGTATGTTGAAGCATGCTCTAAACATCATGCTACAATGGCATCATACGCGCAACACGTTTAACGTTAGTTCGAGAGAAATTAGGTCAATTTTTATTTAAACTTTGATCAATACGGATATAAATACTAAACGTAGTTTACACAATATTAATAAAATCAACAATTTTGCTATATGCCTAAAGCGAGGCCTCCATTGGAAGTTCAAAAAATACATTTTCAAAAAGCACACTTTTTAATCAGTGCACCGGATATTAAACATTTAGACAAACATTTACCACCCGAAAGTGGAATCGAAGTTGCCTTTGCAGGACGTTCAAATGCAGGTAAATCGAGTGCATTAAATCGCTTAACAAGACAAAAAAGTCTAGCCAGAACAAGTAAAACACCAGGAAGAACACAATTAATTAATGTCTTTGAAGTAGAAGAGGGCAAGCGTCTTATTGATTTACCTGGTTATGGTTTTGCTAAAGTGCCATTAGAAATGAAACTAAAATGGCAACGCTCATTGGGTGAATATTTGCAAAATCGCAGTTCGTTAAAAGGACTGGTTGTTTTAATGGATATTCGTCACCCCTTTAAAGAATTAGACCAACAGCTTATCTATTGGGCTATCGATGCAAATATTCCGGTATTAGCATTATTAACGAAAGCGGATAAATTAAAATCAGGCGCGCGTAAAGCAACGCTATTAAAAATGCGAGAAGAAGCTAAAAACTTTGAAGGTGATGTTGAAGTGCAACTGTTTTCATCGCTAAAAGGTATTGGTGTAGAGGTATTGGAGCAAAAAATAGCACATTGGTATGCCCTTGATGATCAGCGCCAAGTAGAACCCTCTTAGAAAACGTATCTTTCGATAGTATTTTTTGTTGATAGAGATGTGTAGATGAAAATACACATCTTGTTATCGCGTCTCCGTTTAAAATGTAAAATCTGCACGTTATCATCATTGATCTCGTTAAAATTGGTTCAATTTAGAATCACATCTCGTTAAAAAAGTAATCATCAAGTCGCTATATACGTTGCAGAGCGCAAGGTAAGACTGGCATCTAACAGCACTCAAATGTGCTTGTTAACGGCAGCATACATAGGCGTATATTACTTTATCATTTGATTATATTTCTTATCGAAAAGCATGATTATAAAACCATTCTTGAAAACAGAAGAAGAAATAATACATGTAGTCGAGTCGACATCTATTATTGTATTATTTTACTCAGTAAAGTTGGTAACTTGTATTTAATGACGAGTTGTAATAGATAAAAGTTAACGGGACTTTTGCATATTGAGAGAAACGCGGTGTAAACTGGTGGTATCACTAGGTATAGCAATATAGCGTCAGTTTATTTTCATAATGAATGGAAAAATGGAAAAATATGAATATTAAAAAAGAATACGCATTTGAAGAAAAAAATCAATTACCTTTATTTAGCCAAATAAAAGTGGATCATATTGTGAGTTCGGTGCGTCAGAGTATTGCTGAAAACAAAAAATTAATGACCTGTTTATTAGATAATGATAAAGCATTTACTTGGCAAAATTTAATTCAACCTTTAGATGAAGCTGATGATTTGTTATCTAAATTATGGTCGCCTATTACGCATATGAATGCGGTTGTTAGTGAGCCTAAGTTACGTAAAGCACATGATGATTGCTTGCCTTTATTTTCGGAATACGGCACATATGTCGGTCAGCATGAAGGTTTATATCAAGCTTATTTAAGCATTTCTAAAAGTATGACGTTTAAGGATTTAAAACTTGAGCAACAGCAAGTTATCCAAAATGCATTACGTGATTTTACGCTTGCGGGTATCGCACTATCAGAGGAGAAAAAGATACGCTATGGTGAAATAAAAAAACAACTTTCACAATTAACATCGCAATTTAGTAATAATGTAATGGATGCAACCCTCGCGTGGAGTAAGTTGGTCACCGATGTAAAACAATTACAAGGCCTGCCTGAGAGTGCTTTGCAAGGTGCGCAGCAAGCGGCCAAAGAAAAAGGTGTGCAAGGTTATTTATTTACGTTGGATATTCCGAGTTACCTACCCGTGATTACTTATGCAAAAAACAGAGAATTACGCCATGAACTCTATAAAGCATTTACAACACGCGCCTCTGATCAAGGACCTAACGCGGGTGAATTTGACAATACAGAGATAATAAATAGCATATTATCTTTACGCCATGAGCTGGCTTTATTATTAGATTTTAAAACCTACAGTGCATATAGCCTTGCGACTAAAATGGCAGAAACACCAGAACAAGTTGTTGATTTTTTGACTGAACTGGCGAAAAAATCAAGAGTCCAAGGTGTATCTGAACGTGATGCTGTCATGGAGCTTGCACGTGAAAATGATAATATAGAGCATTTAGAGGCTTGGGACATAGGTTATTATGCCGAGTTATTAAAACAGCAACGCTATCAAATTTCAGATGAAATGGTACGGCCTTATTTTCCGGAAAATAAAGTGTTAAGTGGGCTATTTGAAGTGGTTAAACGTTTATTTTCCATTAGCATAAAAGAACAATTTGAGTTTGATAGTTGGCATAAAGATGTACGTTTTTTTCATATTTATAATGCACAAGAGCAACATATAGGCAGTTTTTATTTAGATCTTTATGCACGGGAATTTAAACGAGGTGGGGCGTGGATGAATGATTGCCGCGTACGTCGGCGTCAATGTGATGCAACATTACAATTACCCGTTGCATATTTAACCTGTAATTTTAATAAACCCGTAGGCAATAATCCGGCTCTATTTACACATAATGAAGTGATAACCTTATTCCATGAATTTGGTCATGGCTTACACCACATGCTCACTAAAATTGAATCAGCTTCTGTCTCGGGAATTAATGGTGTGCCTTGGGATGCGGTCGAATTGCCAAGCCAATTTTTAGAAAACTGGTGCTGGGAGCCTAAAGCATTAGCTTTGATTTCGGGGCATGTGGAAACGGGTGAACCGTTGCCTAAACACTTATTAGATAAAATGTTGCAAGCAAAAAACTTTAATAGTGCTCTCATGATGCTGAGGCAGTTAGAGCTTTCTTTATTTGATTTTGCTATTCATAGCCAAGATTCAAATAATAACCCTGACTTTGTAATGCAAATATTAGCAGATGTACGTAGTCGTATTGCAGTCTTTACAACGCCAGCGTTTAATCGTTTTCAACATGGCTTTAGCCATATTTTTGCGGGTGGTTATGCCGCGGGTTATTACAGTTACAAGTGGGCAGAAGTTTTATCTGCGGATGCATTTTCGCGCTTTGAAAAAGAAGGTATCTTTAATACATCAACGGGGCATGATTTTTTAGAGGCGATTTTAGAAAAAGGGGGCAGTGTGAGCCCTATGCAGTTATTTAAAAACTTTATGGGCCGTGAACCAAGTATCAATGCATTACTACGCCATAGTGGTATTGCATAATTTAATTTTGAATAAGAGATGCCGAAAGATATCTCTTATTCATATTCACCACTCAATGCCAGGTTGTGCTTTTATTCCTTTTTTAAATGCATGTTTTTCATCTAAAATTAAACTATAAGTATCAACCGCAGCAATTAAATCTTGTGCAGGACCTCTACCCGTTAATATCACATTCATTTTAAGCGGTCGATTTTTTAATGCATCTAATAGCCATTCGATCTCTAAGTATTTAAATTTAAACATATACGTTATTTCATCGAGAATAATGAGCTGATAGCGTTCATCCTTTAATAACTGTGAGGCTTTTACCCACGCTTGGTGTGCACTTTTTATATCGAGCGCTCTATTTTGTGTCTCCCAAGTAAAACCATCGCCCATAGCAAACCAATCGACATTTTTTTGTTGTGCAAAAAAAAGCTCTTCACCGGTGTGTGTCGGCCCTTTTAAAAATTGTACGACTGCGACTTTGTGTCCGTGCCCAAGAGATCGAGCTAACATACCAAATGCAGAGCTACTTTTACCTTTTCCCGGGCCTGCTAGTAAGATGCTGACGCCTTGCTCAATGGTAGCTGTTGCTGTTTTTTGGTCTTGTTTTTGTTTGATAGCGCGCATTTTTTTTAAGTATTGATTATCATCCATCAGTATTCCTTGATTGTTTTTGTGGCGCTTATATACAAATATGTTCCATCTTTTTTATGCGTTTAATACCGTTAATCTAGAGCATAGACCCTTACTCAGCCAATTTTCCGACATAACAGTATTGTGTCCCTAAGCCATGCGTTTTAATTTAAACTTGATGGTAAGTCACCTGTTTATGCCGGTTTAGCGCGAACTAAAATGATGTAACCAATTATGCCTGAAATAATAGATGCTAATAAAACAGTCACTTTAGCAATGATTTTAAATTCGGGCTCTTGGAATGCCAAATCAGTGATAAAAAGGGACATAGTAAAGCCCATTCCCGCTAAAAAACCGACGCCAATAATATGCGTCCAGGTTACTCCGCGAGGAAGTGTTCCAATGTTTAATAAAATCAATAGCTTAGTAAATAGGTAAATACCTAAGGGTTTACCAATAATAAGAGCGAACGCTATCCCTAAAACAATGGGGTTAGTGAGCTCTGCTAGCATACTTTTATTTATGATCACCCCCGCATTACCCAACGCAAAGAAAGGTACAATAAATAATGTTGCTAAAGGGTGCAGCGCTTTTTCTTTAAGCTGTAAAGGATTCGCCGCTTGGTAGCTCAACATTTTTATTTCTTTTAATGAGTGTATGGCATGCTCGGAGAGTACATCTTTTTCACAGGAGCGTTCTTTTTCTAAGCCGAGTAATAATGATTTTGCTTTATTAAGATAGCTATCCATTGAAATGGCTCGACGAGATGGGATAGTAAACGCGACAGCTACCCCTGCAATGGTTGCATGTACGCCAGAAGCAAGGAAACTAACCCAAACAATAACCAGCCCAATACTGTAATAAAACAAACGATTACGCACGCCCATGCGGTTAGCAACACCGAGAATAACCAAACCTAATAAGCCGATTAAAAGTTCATTTAAAAAGATTTGTTTAGTATAGAATAAGGCGATCACGATCACCGCCATTAAGTCATCACCAATCGCAAGAGCAGATAAGAATATTTTAAGTGATAAAGGCACGCGGCGTCCTACAATTGCGAGCAGTCCTAAGGCAAAAGCGATGTCGGTTGCCATGGGGATACCCCAACCATTTGCACTTGGCAGTCCGCTATTAAAAAAATGATAGATAGCAGCCGGAAAAACAACGCCACCAATCGCGGCAAAAAGAGGTAATGTTGCTTTTTTGATGCTAGAGAGTTCACCATCGAGTAATTCACGTTTAATTTCTAACCCGATGAAAAAGAAAAAGATGGCCATTAGAAATTCATTAGCAATTTTATGTAAGTTTATCTGATGTACTTTATCGCTCAATCCTGTAGATATTTCCCACAGCGTATGATGCCACACATAATAGTAGTTATCGGGAAAGGTATTCGCCCATAGTAAAGCGATACAAGAAGCGATTAAAAGTAAGACTCCCCCTGTTATCGGGCTATGCAACCAATGGTCTTTATGTGAACTCATTATTTCTCCTGTAGTGTAATGATGTCTAGTCTAAAAAACAGACAAAATCATGTTTTTTACGATATATCTATAGTAATCTATCGTCTTTTTGTTTAACTTTAAAGTTAAACCGTGACATTTTAAGTCATCCGCGTCAAACTAACTTTACTTGATTAATGGGGGTAGATATGAAAAAAGGGCTGAGCGCAGCATTTATTGTTGTCATCTTATTGTTATTAAGTACTTATTTTATGGGTGAGAAAGTACAAAAAGAGACTAAAAAGTTTTTTACTCAACAAAGTGAAAAGGGTATTTCGTATAAATTGATTAATTATGATAAAGGTTTTTTTGCATCAAGACTTAAAAGTGAAATTACCGTACAAGTGGATTCTGGTCCAGGGGTTACTTTTATTATTGATACATTGATAAAACACTACCCTTACAAAGCGACGCTGAGTAGCCAAGTTAAATTTACATCGGCAATGTTGAATAAGAAAGCAAAGCAGTATTTTTCAACATCACAATGGTTAAGCTCTGAAATGCAGGTGTCGTTATTAGGAACCGTTACGGGAGATGTGAATATTGTTTCCGGCGCTTATAAAAGCGAGCAAGAAAAGTTTAGTAACAAAGCCTTAAGTTTTAATTATTCGCTTAATTTGAGTGATTATTCTGGCGCGTTTACACTTGATTTAGCATATTTTAACGCAGAGAGTAATTCGCTAACTATCCAATTAGAGAATTTGTTTTTAAGTTCACATTTTAATACTCTTTCAATTAGAGAGTCGTCTCAGTATTTATTTAGAGTGCAAGATATTCGTTCTAAAATTAAAAACGGAAATTTTCATATCAAAGATTTTCTTATTAAAGGAGATAGTAAAGCCTCTAAAGATGGACTCAATAATTTGTGCAGGTGAATTTATCCTTCTTTTCCTTGTATACTGAACGCTTCTCTTTAAGTAAGGATCACCATGATTGAAACTAATTGCTCTCTTAAAGCACTTAATACCTTTTCTATTGACGCAAAAACGCAGATATTATTTCACCTTCGTGAGATAAAACAACTGGTTGAGTTGCTACCTCTGGTAAAAAAAATGCGCAATGAAAACAAACCGGTACTAATCTTAGGTGCGGGCAGTAACATTCTTTTTTGCGATGATTTCTCAGGCCTTGTGATTAAAGTTGAGTTATTAGGTATCAATATTAGTACGACAGCCAATGATTATATTTTGCGGGTTGGCGCGGGTGAAAATTGGCATCAATTCGTTACCTATTGTATTGATAATGATATGGGAGGCTTAGAGAATTTAGCTTTGATCCCCGGTGTGATGGGGGCTGCTCCCGTACAAAATATAGGCGCTTACGGGAGTGAATTTAAAGATTTTTGTGTGGCGCTAGAATACATAGATTTAGAAACGGGGCAGTTGCATAAGCTCAGTGGTGACGAGTGTAAATTTGCATATCGCGACAGTATTTTTAAACAAAAAAACATGTGTAATGCACTGATAACGCAAGTGACAATAAAATTAGCAAAAAAATGGCAAGCAAAAAACCGCAACGTGGTTATAAGTGAACCTGAGAGGTTAAACTTAAGCGCTAAAAAAATCTATGATTCTATTTGTCAGATCCGCGCGCAAAAATTGCCCGACCCAGCGCAGACAGGTAATGCGGGAAGTTTTTTTAAAAACCCTGTGGTCGATAAAAAAGTGGCAGATAAATTACTGAATGAAAATTTGGGTATGCCTTATTACCCGCAGTGCGAGGATAAAGTTAAATTAGCCGCAGGATGGTTAATTGAAAAGGCGGGGTTAAAGGGGCGACAAATAGGCGGGGCCGCTGTACATCAACAGCAAGCATTAGTTATCATTAATAAAGGTAATGCAACCGCACAAGATGTTATTAACTTAGCTGAATTGGTGCGGCAGAGTATTAAAGATAAATTTAATATTGAATTACAACATGAAGTGCGTTTTATTGGAAAGTTGGGTGAAACGAATTTAGCGAAGGTGATAGAAAATGTCTGAATTAAATGAAAAAGGTATCTGCTTGCTTAAATTATTAGCGGATGGCAAGTTTCACTCAGGTGAAACGATAGGGCTGGCATTAGGTGTTTCACGCACTTCGGTGAATAATTACATTAAAGCATTACAAAGTATTGGTATTGATATTTATAAAGTAAAGGGTAAGGGTTATTGTTGTGTTGGGGGTATAGACTTACTCGATGCAAAAAAAATAAAAATTAGCAGTCAAAGTAAACATGTAGACGTTAAGCAAATTGTTGATTCAACTAATCAATATTTATTAGATAAAATAGGTGATATTGAGAAAGGGCATACTTGTATTGCCGAGTATCAATTAAAAGGACGCGGGCGACGCGGTCGAACGTGGGTGTCCCCTTTTGCCTCGCACCTATACTTTTCTTTTTATTGGCGCTTTGATAGCGGGATAGATAGATTATCAGGCCTCAGCTTATTGGTGGGTATCGCTACCGTTAATGCACTTGAAAAAATGGGTATACAGGGTGTTGGTTTAAAATGGCCTAATGACATCTATTATCAAAATAAAAAGTTAGCGGGTATTTTAATCGAACTCAATGCACAAGCAACAGAGGCTTGTCATTGTGTGATTGGTATTGGAATTAATGTGCGTATGTCGCAAGAGCAAGGGGCATTAATTGATCAACCTTGGATTGATTTAAATAGTTTAGGTACGAAACAGATAGATCGTAATGAATTAAGTGCATATTTAATTTTAGAATTAGAAAGGCTATTGAGTGAATATGAACAGCATGGTTTAAAGCCTTATTTAGAGAGATGGTTTAATTTAGATTGTTTCTTGAATAAAGAAGTGAATGTTTTATTGGCGGATACAGTGCAAACCGGTGTTTGTAGAGGTGTAAATGAGAACGGTGCATTATTATTAGCGGTTGAAGGGGGGATAAAAGAATTTATTGGTGGTGAAATTTCGTTGCGATTGTTGCATAAATAAGCGAATTAACAAGGCTCTGTATTGTTTTTGAACAATCAGACGATAAATAGGTGTTAATTGCAAATAACAGTTGCAAGATGAAATGAATGTCTCTATTATTCACCGCACTTAGACGGCGCCGACTTAGCTCAGTCGGTAGAGCAACTGACTTGTAATCAGTAGGTCACCAGTTCGATTCCGGTAGTCGGCACCATTTAAGTCTGGAGGGGTTCCCGAGTGGCCAAAGGGAGCAGATTGTAAATCTGCCGCGTAAGCTTCGGTGGTTCGAATCCACCCCCCTCCACCATATTATTTCACAATGGCCTTGTGAACGCCCCAAAGGCGAAAAATCATTGCTAATAGATGCAGTTATGCGGGCATCGTATAATGGCTATTACTCCAGCCTTCCAAGCTGATAATGTGGGTTCGATTCCCACTGCCCGCTCCAAGTTTCTTGTTAAAAGAACCTTTAAAATCAACCTATAGGGTTGATTTTTTCGTTTCTACTATCTTATAAAAACAGCTTGGTGACCAAACGGTGACCATCGAGTGTCCAAACCTATTTTTTGCGAGAGCAATATCCCTTTTTCCTGGTTCTGTCGCAAACTCAGATTGTGCCCTCTAAATTAAAGGGCCACTTTTCTTCAGATACAATTATGCTGCGACATTTATCACAGAAGGATCATGAATTATGACTAAAACAGATACTATTGTTGCGCAAGCAACTGCAACTGGCCGCGGTGGTGTCGGTATTGTTCGTGTTTCTGGCCCAGATGTTGAGCTAGTTGCTCAACATGTTCTAGGTAAATTACCGAAGGTACGTTATGCGGAATATCTACCCTTTATGGATGATAAAGGGCAGGTGTTAGATCAAGGTATTGCCTTGTTTTTCAAAGGACCAAATTCATTTACCGGAGAGGATGTTCTTGAGTTACAAGGGCATGGTGGACCGATTGTGATGGATATGTTGATCCAATCTATTTTAAAGATTAAAAATCTACGTGGGGCGAATCCTGGCGAGTTTTCTGAGCGTGCTTTTATGAATGATAAAATGGATTTGACTCAAGCTGAAGCAATCGCTGATCTCATCGAAGCAACATCAGAGCAGGCCGCTAAAAGTGCACTGCGTTCATTACAGGGTGAGTTTTCCAATAAAATTAATGCATTAGTGGATAGTCTGATTCATTTACGTATTTATGTTGAAGCTTCTATTGATTTTCCTGAAGAAGAAGTTGATTTTTTAAGTGACGGAAAAATAGCCTCAGATTTAGATAAAATTATAGTTAATTTAGATGCGGTAAAAAAAGAAGCCAAACAAGGTGCTATTTTACGAGATGGTATGAAAGTCGTTATTGCTGGTCGACCTAATGCAGGTAAATCGAGTTTATTAAATAGGTTAGTGGGTAAAGATAGTGCAATTGTCACTGAAATAGCGGGAACGACACGAGATGTTATGCGAGAATATATTCATATTGATGGTATGCCTTTGCATATTATTGATACGGCTGGGTTACGAGAAAGCACCGATGCGATTGAGAAAATCGGCATTGAGCGAGCCTGGAAAGAAATAAAAAGTGCAGATCGTGTTCTTTTTATGCTTGATGCAACGACAACTAAATCAACGGATCCCTACATTATTTGGCCAGAGTTTATGCGACATCTCCCTGAGTCAGTAGGTTTAACCGTGGTGCGTAATAAAGCGGATTTAACCGGAGAATCGATATTAGTTCAAAACGATAGTCAGCATCCGGTATATTCACTATCTGCCAAAACAGGTTTAGGAATGGATTCTTTGAAAGAGCATTTAAAAGAGATAATGGGCTATCAAAGTACAAGCGGAGGTGGTTTTATGGCCCGTAGACGTCATTTAGAAGCACTTGATAATGCACAGAGCCATTTATTAGAAGGAAAGCTACAACTTGAAGAATATAAAGCGGGTGAGTTACTTGCAGAGGAACTGAGGATAACACAGCAATATCTAAGTGAGATCACTGGTGAATTTAGTTCTGATGATTTGCTTGGGCGAATATTTTCGAGCTTTTGCATTGGAAAATAAAGATTTAAATGCAAGATAGAGCATTTTTTTTGATATTTATTATGGCATGTATTTTATTCTAAATATCAGATTGGGTAAAAATAGCTTTGTAAGAGATCGACTATTTAATAATGAGGTTATTGTGTTAATTACACTTTTAAAAAAACGCTCTCAATTTTAAGTTGTTGATTTTTATTGATTAGTTTTTTGTTTTCTTTATGTTGAAAATAATTTGATATTCTGTTGTTTTTTTTTGATGAACAGAGTGTATTATTTAATACATAAGCAAGGGGCAAATATTACATGGAATGAAATATTATTGTTGCTTGTTATATTAAATAACAGGATGTTATTTAAAGAGAGATAAGGAGTATTTCTCTTGGTTAGGATAACCGTAGGACACTCTTGGATAGAGGGCATAAAGCAGGATGCTTTATTACAATGGATGTTAAGGATTCGATAAGATGTCGAAAGGGAACACCTTCAGGATGAAGGGCAATAATGACGCGGATTGTTATTATTATGTCAGGATGACAAAAATGGACACCTTCTAAGGATAGGGAGATGGCCGATAAACAGGATTGTTTATTGTATATGGATATTTAAAAGGATGAGCCCGAAGGATTGGGAAGTGGATGTCAGGATAGACAATGGTCAAATGGATTTTATGCAGGGAGCATCAACTGTCAAGGATTTGATAGAGTGGCTAAAATAAGGGCAACTTCGGTTGCCCTTTCCATTGTTTGCTCTAAAATATTTACAAGCCAAAGCATCGGCTCTGTTATTTTTTTGTATTATTGATGCTGTGCATTCCATAAGGCATCATCTTCAGCTTGCAGGCTGTCTGCTATCTCTTGATATAGTGCTAAACTTGCGGCGACTTCTTCTTTATCGATGGTGTTCATTACAAATCCCACATGAATAAGTACAAAATCTCCTATTTCGAGAGGCGTTAACATTAAATGGGTGCTGACGCGTCGCTGAACACCAAGTGATTCGACAGTGACGGTTAAATCATCATGAATTATAATAACTTTCGATGGAACTGATAAACACATAATTAAAACTCACTATTTTATTCTGCTTACACAATAGGATGGTATTGAGTTGCATAAGGGTGTTAGGGCTAAGGGTACGTACGTCGGCGTGGCAAATAGAGTGCACCCGCTACTAAATTAGCACCTTCTAAATCTAAGTGCCAGCTAGCATGTATCAAATAATTGTTTTTTAAACGGCGACAGAGTCTTCTGGTAAAAAGCGTATATTGAAATTCATCGCCAGCTAAGAGCACATTTGTAATGCCAACTCGATGCCCAGCTGTTTCTATCCACTGACTCATTTCATCGGCTAAAGAATCTAAAAATCCAAATGCTAAACGAGCTGTGTGAGAATTCTCTTCATCTTTATCGGTAGGTTTTAAACTCTTTTTTGCTAAGCAAAAACTCATTAAACTTTTAAAAGTTTGACACCAATCAAAACTGCTAGGTGCGCTGTCCAGAGTGCTTTTTTCTAGGACGTTTTTTGGGAAATCAATGTGCGGAGAGTGCTCCGTTGGAAAGTAACCCGCGAATGTTAAGAGCCTGTCGACAGCTTGTTGATTGCTTTGTTGCTCGCTTAACGAACTTTCTTCTGATAAGCCTAATAACGTGGCAGCCACTACTAATAAAGACGTTAAGTTTTGGCTTTGGTCACTCAATTTCATTGTTGATAATGCGTGGTATTGAGAGGGATAAGCGAGTTGAAACTTATCAATGATACTCACAGAGGTTAGTAAATTACCTTCTATATTAGGTTTGATTGATGCGCGTAGTTGTTGAATAAAATCAATGCCATTATTTGGTAATTTGGGAAATTGAAGAATACTCTCAGCTTTATCTTTCTCTATTTTACCGTTATCTCGAAGGCGATTACTGGTAATAATTTGGCTTAAACTATTGCGACTTAAAAATATCGTGACGATATCTTGTTTGTTTATTGAGGCCTGAGAAAATTGAGTTGCATATAGAGCATTAAAGGCCTGATCTTGCGATTTAACGGGCAACACTAAGGAAACTGAGTTATGTATTACAACCCTTTTTTTAAGCTCCATTGCCTGATAATTGCCGACGACAGCGTTATCGCGCAAGGTATCACGTGTTGTATTTAAAGCAATGCTATAAGGTTGTTGTAGCCAGATCCAATGTTGGTCAATAAATGCCATATGTGCAATGGGAGTATTTACTCTGTAGTACAGAAAATCAATTCCTTTTTGGCGTAAATACTCAGTCACAATGATCAACGCTCTGTTGTAGGCAAATCGAACATCACAGCTTGCTGCATTAATTTTACTAGAAGATGAGTGTATTTGAATTGCGTCTTTTGTTGTGAGTGTTATCGCGGGTTTTTCAAAACAGGAAAGAGTGATCACTTGTTCACTCGTTGTATTAAAAAACAGGTTTAAGGTATTAGGATTACATATCAATATTTGTGGTCGAAGTTGCTCAGAGTGTTCAAATAAAGCGACTTGGGTACTCAGTGTGACACCGAGTTCTTCTATCTTGACAGTGTGTTCGGATAGGAGTTCTTTTGCTAACGAGAATAAACGTTCTTGGGTTAGCGTTGTCAGTGAAGGTGATCTTTTAATACCATCTTGCTTAGTTAATAGCGCTTCTTTGTGTATTTTATAATGCTCTTCACCATGGCAACATGGGCAAATCAAATCTATTTGAGCAAACTTTGGACTTTGATTATCACCAAATAAAGGTGTGCATGTCGCACAATAATCAAGATGAATAAGCTCATATAATGGGGAATTAATGGCGTCATTTTTAGAAAATAAACGTTTTTTCTGAGTCGAAGGTAATTCGGTGCTTTTTAGAATCTGTATGGAAGTGCTCCCTTGAGACTTTTCTAATGGCGTTATCTTCGCTTTTACCAAATGTACAGAGAGTAAGAAGTCTTTAGCAATCCTATCGGCTAGGGTTTCAAGTTGTATTTGTGTGCCTTGCGCTTCTATTCGGTAGCGATAATGGCCATTTTTTAAATAGCCATTATCAATACTTATTTGCGCAGTCTCTGTAAATATATCATTCGATTGCAGTGTCACTAAGGGGTGTGCGCGTAATAAAAGATTACATAAGTGCTGGTAAAAGGGCACGGGCTGTGTGCAGATAAAATCAAAACAAAGTAGGGTGTTCATTTAGGTATCACAATATTAATTAAGTAAAAAAACAAGTGTTTTCATTATTGAAATAACAGGGTAAATAATGAAAACCTATCAGCTATTTATCGTTTTTGTGCATCTTGAATAACATCATTGATCGTTATAGATTTCTTGATGGTAAGCGTAAATCCAAGATGGGTTAAGTGTCGTAGTAATTGTTGTTCCATAGTGGCGACAGCATTTTTAATCTGAGGCGTGAGACCCATAAACATCGGTTCTATGACAGTCGGAATAACACCTAAAACAAAGGTGTTAGGTCGGTCTCCTACCATATCCATCATTATTAACGTCTGTAACATTTCAACTTCATGTGCGCTACCTTGCCAATCGACATCAGGCGGGGTGTTATCAAAATTAAAAAAATACACATCGCCAATTTCACCATCTTGGCTATTGATGGTGTCCACCACAATTAATTCATCATAGGTGGCAAGCATAGGGATCAATCCATGGGCAAGCGTTCCACCATCAACAATATCAAATTTATAAGCAGGATTTTCGATGTTATATTTATCAGAAATATAATTAATAAAGTGTACGCCTATCCCTTCATCACCGTATAAGATATTGCCGATACCTAAGAGTAATAAGCGCCGAGGATGTATCTTCTCTTGAGACGACTTTGCTGTGTTAATGTTATTAATCTCTGAAGTTTTCACAAGATGCTCTTATTAGGAATGGTGGGCTCGTTAATATTGACCGATTCTGACGTGGTGACAGGGAAGGGCTCTATATGCGCATGGGTATGATAATCATAACCAGAAATAATGGCATCTACCGCTGCTTTTTTAAAGCGAATACCGGTCCAAATAACCATGTATACATGCACAATTAAAAAAACAATAAACACCCAAGTAAACCAATGATGAATATTACGTACATTGGCAAGGCCACCGCATATATAGGTTAACCAAGAAGCCGGGGCATAAAGTAATTGGCCTAAACCTTCGTGATAAACTCTGCTGTATAAGGCTAAACCGGTCAGCACCATAATGAGTGAGCAGCTGTAGAACGAGGCATAAGTCACTAATTGTAAAGGGCCATAAAGCCCTGACTTTTCATCAGGTTTGCCTAAAAACACATAAGCTTTTATCTGCGATCTCCAACGATCAATGCTCAGCGCATCAAGCAAGGAGCGACGTTCACTCTTATCTTTTGAGAATAAGAATAAATAATTACGACTAATGGTGATACACGAAAAAATGAATCCAAAGATTAAATGCGAAAAACGCATCCAACCTTGGATCAATACATCGGTGGACTTTGGATCCATTAAAAATGGCCATGCAATATAAAAACCACTGATTAGTAAAATCATGATAGCAAGAAACCGTAGCCAATGAAAAATACGGATCAGTGGTGTAAAGGCAAACTCTCTCATCGTCGGTATGTGTGTGACCCGGCCTTTTAGCTTTACTTGTTGCGATGCTGAAAGCACTTGTGGTGATTCACTCATGGCTATATATCCTGTGTAATACATTGTTAAATATGAACTTTAATTTAAAGTGGTGTTTTTAAATTGCGGTGTTCACTTTAAATGCACCTAGTGACTGCTTGTTATAATCCATGACGTGAACAGAGCACGACATGCAAGGGTCAAAAGAATGAATAATACGTAGCACTTCAAGTGGTTTACTTGGATCTTCCAATTTAATGCCAATTAACGATGCTTCATAAGGCCCAATTCGGCCATTCTCATCTGTCGGTCCAGCATTCCATGTTGTTGGTACAACTGCTTGATAATTTTCGACTTTACCATCTTTAATGCGGATCCAATGACTAAGCATTCCACGTGGTGCTTCAATCATTTTATAACCCTCGTAGATTTTAGTTGGATCAATGAAAGGTTCGATGTAAGTTGATTCATCCACTTCTATATTACTTACCAAAGCATTAAATGTTTTTTCACTTTCACGTAGATTGATAACGGTTTCTAACATGCGAGCTACGGTGCGACCAAGGGTCGTGAGTAATGCGCTCATTGGTAAGCCCGCTTTACTTAAGAAAGTGTCGACTTCTTGCACAATTAACTCATTACCACGTGCGTAGTTAACGACTAATGTCGCTAGTGGGCCTACTTCAAAGGCTTCACCTTGATAGCGTGGTGATTTAATCCAAGAGTATTTTCCATCTTCATTTAATGTTGGCAGTTTACCATTAAGCGTCTCACGTTCAATAAATCCGGTATATTCAGGGATTG
This sequence comes from Psychromonas sp. CD1, assembly GCF_002239585.1. Lineage (GTDB taxonomy): Bacteria > Pseudomonadota > Gammaproteobacteria > Enterobacterales > Psychromonadaceae > Psychromonas. The sequence goes on along the minus strand of NZ_NDFH01000003.1, from coordinate 1,274,818 downwards.
TTGTCCCTTCATACGGATGCTGAGGTGCATCGGCTGAGTACCATGAGTGGGTAACATCTTCTCGAATATCATCAGGGTTTAAATCAAATACTTTAGAAAGATCGCCATTTTTTACAACACCTTGGGTAAATAAATATTTACCTTTACTCAGTAAAAACTCATCGGTACAGAGAAAGTTTTTAATATTTAAGCCACCAAGTACACTTGGTTCATTTTTAAAGGCATCGGCGACCATTAGAAGGTCTGGGTAATAAGCATTTTCTATAAAGTGGCCTACCTCATCAAGCTTTTGTTTCCATTCTTGCAGGCGAGCTGGGCTTAATATATCGCGTACAGAGGTAATACCACCCACCACAATAGATTGAGGATGTGGCGATTTCCCACCAAAAATAGCTAACATTTGGGCCGCAACACGTTGTACTTCTAGGGCTTTTAGGTAATGTGATAACGCTATCAAGTTTTGCTCTGGACTAAACTTATAGGTCTTATTACCCCAGTAACCATTGGCAAATGGACCTAATTTACCGGTGTCAGTTAAGCCTTTTATACGTTTCTGTACTTGACGCAAATCACCTTCACCACATAAAATAGGGGTATCTGAATATTTCATCGCGACTTGTGCCGCTTTAGCTGGATCTGCACTTAATGCGGATATAATATCTATCCAATCTAAACCATGAAGATGATAAAAGTGAATAATGTGATCGTGTAAATGCAGAGCTGTCATCATCAGGCTTCGAATATATTGTGCATTAATAGGAATGTTAAGTCCTAATGCATTTTCAATTGCTTCGGTACTACAACGATAATGAGAATAGGTACAGACCCCACAGATACGTTGTACCATTAATCCAACGTCAAGTGGAGAACGGTTTTTTACAATCACTTCAATGCCTCGCCATAGCGTTGATGATACCCACGCTTTTTGAATGACATTGGAAGCATCTACTTCAACTTCAACACGAAGGTGACCCTCAATACGCGTAATAGGGTCGATGACAATACGTTTATTCATAAATCAATAATCCACAGGTTTAACAAAAAAAGTAGCAATGGCATGTGCCCCTATACCGACAACTGCGGCGCCGAGTATGACTGCACCAATGGTATCCGCAGTACTGTCTAATCCGGTTAATAAGCGGCGACTTAGCGGTTTTTCAAAATCAGACATAGCGTCCCAAAAATCGGGTTCAGAACAGCCAATACAGCCATGCCCTGCAAGTACAGGCCAGCTAGTGTGTCCATTAAAGCGTTCGGTTGGGCAGTTATTGTAAGTGTAGGGGCCTTTACATCCCATTTTGTACAAGCAATGGCCATCTTTTGCTTCTTGGCTACCAAATTCTTCTACAAATTCTCCAGAATCAAAGTGGCCTCGACGTTCACAGTCATCGTGCACTCGGGAGCCGTAAGCCCATTTGGGACGGTTGAACATATCTAAGGGGGGTAGTTTTCCGAACATGATATAATACATTAATGTGCCGACAATATTACGTTCGTTAGGGGGGCAACCACCTAAATTTATTACGGGTTGTTTCACTACTTCTTGTACGCCTTTTGTGCCCGTTGGATTTGGCGCGGCGGCTTGAATTCCGCCAAAAGAAGCACAGGTGCCAACGGCAATAATAGCGACGGCATCTTTAGCTGCTTTTTGTACGCGACTAAGACCAGTTTCACCATGTGGGCCTAAGGTTAAGAATGACCCATTATCTGCGGTAGGAACCCCACCTTCAACGGCTAGTAAATACTTACCTTTGTATTTTTCAAGTGCGTTTTGTAAGTTTTCTTCTGCTTGGAAACCTGACGCTACCATTAATGTTTCATGGTATTCCAATGACACATGATCAAAAATAAGCGTATCAATGGATGGTGTATCTGCGCGTAGAAGCGATTCAGTACAACCCGTACACTCTGCTAAATGGAGCCAAATCAAAGGGACACGATCCGCGATTTCAGCAGCTTGCGCTACTAGACTCGTAAAAGGGTTGGGTAGTGCTAACATGGAAGTCACCACAGCACTCCATTTCATAAAGTCGCGACGATTAATGCCTTTCGCCGACATTTTTTCAAGTAGACTATCGCCCGCTCGTGGTGCTAATTGCTTCAGTTTATCAAGGCGATGTTGACCTTGCTGGAATAAAGCTTTATGAGTTTCCATGTTTCATGCCTTTTAAATAAAGGGATAATGGGTTTCTAAGACCAGCATAATATCCACACAGTTTACATTATTTCTAGTGTGAAATAATGTTGTTCTTTATGTTAGTAGGGATAATAGTCTCAATTACGTGATTATTATTTCCACTTCGAAATTTTAATGCGTATTAAAACACACTTTTATCTTATGTAACAACTAGATAGTTGCGTTTGTTAACAAATCCTAGGTAATAATTCGCCCTGTGGAAGATCAAGGTAACGACGACTGCCCCAAGGGCTATGTAAAATCACTTTATGATTGCCTTCTTCATTGTGACAGGCATTACCTATATGACTTGCAGAGACAGAAAACAGGCGCAAAACGGCTAATGTAGCAGCCACTTCTGATTGAGGCACGGCTAATACCATCGTGCCTTCATTTGCCAGATCGTAAGATTCAAAACCATATAGTTCACATAAGCCATTGACTTCATCGCTCACTGGAATATTCTCTTCATTGATGTCAAGTTGAACCTCTGAGGCAACGCACCATTCATTTAATACCGCAGATATCCCCCCACGCGTTGCATCACGTAAGGCATGTAGTGTGATATTTTTATCGAGTAGCATCTCTACAACTGGCCATAAAGTTGCACAATCACTAATGAGGTTAGAGCTCAGTTTTAACGCATCACGCGCCATCAAAATACAACTTCCATGACAACCAATATCGCGAGATAATAGAATAGCATCGCCTGCTTGAATAGCACTGGCGGATAACGTTTGAGAATGATAAAAACTGCCTACACCGGTGGTGTTAATAAATACACCATCTAACGTTCCCCTAGGCACAACTTTCGTGTCGCCACAGACAATTTTCGCCCCAGATACGGCTAATTCTTTTTGCATACTTTGTACTATTGTTTTTAAATCTGCGTAACTAAAACCTTCTTCAATCATAAAGCTACAGCTTAAATATTCCGGTTTAGCTCCCATCATTGCAAGGTCGTTGACTGTTCCTGCAATGGCTAATTTTCCGATGTCGCCACCTGCAAAGAAAAGAGGTGAAACCGTAAAGCTGTCGGTGGTAAATGCGATTTTTCCGTTAGTGGGTAAAATGGCAGCATCTTCCATTTTTAATAATATTTTATTTGTGAAGTGATGGAAGAACAGATCTTTGATCAAGCGATTCATTTCTTGACCGCCACCACCGTGACTTAATTGTATTTGTTGCATATTGCTACCTAAACTCTTTTTTTGTTTGCATTTTTTTATTTAAACCAGAATAACGAAAATACGCATTACATGCGCCCTCAGAGCTCACCATGCAACTGCCCATTGGCTGGCTAGGAGTACAGTTTTTTCCGAAAACTTTACACTGATTTGGTTTTGCTAAACCACGTAAAAAAATGGGCTTTGAAGACAATCTCAGCATCAAAGTGTGCATATTTATCGCGTATTTTTAAGGCAGAATTAGCAATGTCGCCTAAACCGCGCCAGCGAAATACATCTCGAATTTCAAAAACCTCATTGATTTTTGTTTGCGCAATCAAGTTACCTTCCATGCTTACCGCACGGCTGTATTGAATTGACATTCCTGGAGGGGAGTCGTGTTGAGCTGCTGCAATGGTAAGATCGACTAACATCAGTATCGATTGCATGACATCAACGGGTTCAAAGCCAGCCACTACGACAGGAAGATTATATTTGTCTGCCACACATTGATATATTTTTGCACCCGTTATCACACTGACATGTGACGGCCCAATAAATGCGTTTATTTTGGCGCGACCATCTGACATTACAGCATTAATAGCTGGAGGAACTAAAACATGATTACAGTGAACATAAAAGTTGCTTAGTTTTTGTTGATCTGCAACTTGCATTAAAACAGCCGTCATTGGAGTCGTAGTTTCAAAACCAATCGCAAAGTAAATGACTGATTTTGTAGGGTTTTCTTTTGCTATGACAAGCGTATCCATCGGGTCGTAAATGGGGCGGATATCACCGCCACGGGCTCGACATTGTGCGAGCGTGCCTTTTGATCCAGGCACGCGGATCATATCGCCTAATGTGACTAAAATAGTGTCAGGTAGCATAGCAAGTTCAATTGCCTGATCGATTCTTTCTTTCGGCATGATGCACACAGGGCAACCTGGACCATGAATAAATTCAATATTTTCAGGTAGTAGTTGCATTAATCCATATTTCATAATGGTATGAGTATGTCCGCCACACACTTCCATCACCTTAAGTGGATGAGGTAACTGTTTCGCGTTTATGTTAATTTTCTTGGTGAGTGCCTTCATGATCAAAGGATCACGGAAACCCTGATATAGTTCTTTTAAATCCATGCTATTTTTCCACGCGTTAATGTCATGCTGTTAATTAAATAGGGCTTGTGCATCTTCTGCGGACATATTGTCCAGCATTGAGCGATATTCAGTTAGGCTTTCTTGTGCTTCTTCGTGATTGAGCTTGCTAATGGCAAAGCCAACGTGGATCAGAAGATAGTCTCCAATAGCGAGTGGTTCGCTTATTAATTGAGTACATATTTGGCGCTGAACACCTAAGGTATCCACTGTCACCAGGCCCTCTTCGTCGTGAAACGCACAAATTTTAGACGGTATACATAAGCACATAGTGTTTCTCTTAATGTTGAGGGTTGATAGGGTAAAGGTTACGTTGAATTAGTTGACACTATTAGTCGTTATCATTTTTTCGTTTTCTACCTGATTTTGATGGGCGATAAACCAAAGCTGGCCTGCTGCAATACCCCCATCGTTTAAGGGTATGGTTTGACTAACGTAATACGTTTTATCTAGATTTTTCAACTGAGTTAACACGGTATCCATCAATACTCTATTTTGGAATACTCCACCGCAAAGTACTATTGGCAGTGTGGGGTGTTGGTCACTAATTTTAACAATTAAATCACTTATTTGCGTAAATAATAATTGCGCGCATTTTTTATAAAAAGAGGCGCTTTTATCGGATGATAAGATCTCGATAATATGTTTAAGCAGTGGTAGAAAATCAAATTCACCTTCATGGATAGTAAATAAAGAAGGGTGATTATTTATCTGATTAACATCGCCATTATTTTCCTCTGATAATGCCAACTGTTCAAGTAATAAACCACATTCACCATCAAAGGTAATCGTTTCTATCCCCGTCAGTAAGGCACAATAAGCATCAATAAAACGACCGATTGAGCTGGTATAGGGACTATTAATGCCTTGTTCCCAGAGTCGATGCCAATTTTCTAGTTGATGTGTGAGTAAGTTTTGGAAAGGACTAAGCTGCATGAATATTATTTGTTCAAATGAATAATATTCAAGTAAGAGAGAAAATAATAAACGTGGTGGCGAAGTGATCGCTTTCTCTCCACCAATCAGTCTAAAGGGTTTTAATGAATAGCGTCGTTGGCAGTTTTTAGTGTCGGCAATAAAGACTTCGCCTCCCCATAAGTTGCACTGCATCTTTGAGCCGGAGTGATGTTTTTCTCGTTGCTCTGCATCGAGATCACCAAGACCTGTGCCATCAAAGCTAAAGCCTAATACATCACGTTGTAATTGGTGCTCGGCCATGACAGATAAAACGTGTGCATAATGATGTGGCACCATGCTAATTTCCGCTGATGTGATATTTGCTTGCTGGTGCGCCCATTGATGCGTGGTATATCTTGGGTGCTTGTCACAACAATAACGAGCTACCTTAATTTGATGTAACTGTGTAAGGCTCGCTACACGATCTTGATAATGTTGTTGCATGTCTAAGTTATTTAAATCGCCAATATAAGGGCTAATAATAGCTTGGCTTTGTTGCTTACTTTGGCGTGCACCAATGGCAAAACTGACTTTTTGTTGTGCGCCCACGGCTAATGTCGGTTGCGTTAAAATATTTGGCAATGCGAAATAATAGGGTGCGAATCCTCTGCCTAAGCGTAGCATTTGACGCTGACCACCGGCAAAATGTACCAGGCTGTCGTCACAAGTATTGATGATTTTTCTTGGGTGATCGATAAGCCCTACAATGGTCTGTTTAAAACTGGCGACGACGTCGTCACCTTCAGTTAATATTGGGTGGCCTGTACGGTTGGCGCTGGTGAACACTAGTGGCACATCAAGATAATCAAATAATAAATAGTGCAACGGAGTGTAGGGCATCATTATGCCTAAATAAGGGACGTTTTCAGCGATGTTATTGGCAAGCTCTGTTGTTATGTCGGTGTTACTTGCCTTTGTTTTTAGTGATAAAACACTATGCTTACGTAGCAATGTTATTGGGCGTTGTTGTGATTCAAGTAGTTTCCATTGGGTTTCACAGCCTTGTACATAATGTCGCGCTTGCGCACGATCTTTAACCATGATAGCGAATGGTTTACTTGGGCGATGTTTACTTTTCCGCAGTTTGTTAATGGCACTTTTATTGGTGGCATCACAAACCAAATGAAAACCGCCTATGCCTTTAATTGCCACTATATTACCGGCTGTAATAGCACTCGCTGCTTGTTGTAATACCGCCATCGATTCTAAGGCTGGCGAACTTGCATTGTGAGGTATGCGCCATTGAATTTGAGGTCCGCAATGGGGGCAGCTAATGGGCTGTGCGTGATAGCGTCGATTGTTTGGATCTTCGTAGGCATGCAAACATTCTGCACACATCGTAAAATCTGCCATCGATGTGTTTTTTCTGTCGTAGGGCAAGGCGCGGATAATGCTAAAGCGCGGTCCGCAATGTGTGCAGTTAGTGAGTGGATAGTGATAATAACGACTACTGGGATCGCGAATGTCGTATAAACAAGCGTTACATATTCCAAAATCAGGGGATATATGCGTGCTGAACTGACTATCAGCAACATTGTTTTTTATTAAAGAGACGTTACTTTGGCGTATCGAAAATTGATGTTTATCGGGCATGTCAGTACTTGAGTGTAACTCACATTGTTGCCAAGTGAGCGTGTCAATATGACTTAATGGTGGAGCTTGATGCCGAATGTTTTCAATGAAAGTATCAAGCTCTGCCTTTGTGCCTTGCGCATCAATACTGACACCCTGTGCGTGATTAAGTACCCAGCCAATCAAGTTATGCTTAGTGGCAAGGCGAAATATAAAGGGACGAAATCCCACACCTTGCACAATACCGCATACTTCAATTAATCTTCGTGTTAGTCGCATAACGCATCTCTTTTTATCATTGCTGTCGTTTTCTGGATCTGGTTACTTACGAGCGATTAAGCAAAGGTAACGATAAGACCACAAACTGCGGTTACTTTTGCTAAGAGTTTTGTTGGAACAAAACGTGATAAGTAAAAGCCCATAGACATAATGATAATTGCAGAACAAGTCATACCCATACCAAAATAAGTTAAACTTGAACTGGTGAATTCAGCGCCGTGTGCCCAACCATGCATTAAAATGAAAGAAACTGATGCGATATTAAGCAGTAATTTCTTGATGTCATTTCCCGTGCGTGCTTGGCTCCATAAGCTAAATGCCGCAATAAATAATGACCCCGTAATGAGACCTTCAACGCTAGGTGCACCAGAAAATATAGATCCTAATGCTAAACCAGAGAGCATTAGGGCAATGGTCGTTGCCATCATTAGTATTGATTTTTTAGTCTCTTTTAAATGCTGCGCCATAACCCCGATAGCCATTAGCATTGTTAGGTGATCTAGGCCTGTAAATGGGTGAATAAGGCCATCTAATAAAGAATTGTGAATATGAAAAGATCCTACATGGGCAGATGCTATGGGTGATAATAAAAGAGTACTAATCGTGATAATGCCGAGGGTTGTTTTTTTCATTTTGAATCCTTATGAACGGTGAATCAATGTTAGATAGGTGATTACGATAATGGTATCGAAAAAAGGTTTAAACACTGTAAAAAGTTAACTACAATGTATAGCATAATTCGTGCCAGATATTTAGTAAAGATATAAGTTATTTTTATTGTTGTTTTTAAAGGGTTTTTTGTTGGTTTTATAATATATAATAGATAAAGATGAAAGATATCGACATTTATGCTCTTTTGATTGGTATCAACTTGGCAACGGAAATTGAGTGTTTTAATAATGGGCATTGAATTACCACACTATCATCAGGATACGTATGCACGAAATGTCTATTAGTATAGATACCGTTAATTTGGTGGTCGAGTCTGCTCAAAAGCAAGGTTTTAAAAAAGTGACTGCCGTGTGGTTAGAGATAGGTGCTCTGTCGTGTATTGAACCAGAGACCATTGAGTTTTGTTATGAAATGGCAGCGCGTGAGACGATTGCTGAACATTCAACATTACATATTGAGTCTGTTGCAGGGCAAGCATATTGCTTTACCTGTGGCAAAGACGTCGTTTTAAAACAGCGTGGTAATGCTTGTCCAACTTGTGATGGCTTTCAATTGAAAGTTATTAAGGGAGATGAATTACGCGTGAAAGAAATAGAGGTAGAGTAGCGTATGTGTGGAGTATGTGGATGTGGCGACACTAAAATCGAAGAACATGAGCATCATTCTCATGTTTCATTGGGTGAATATCACCATGCACAAGAAGGTTCGTCGCGCCGAGTGAATGAATATGAATCGTCTCTTAGAGTTTCTGGTGACGTTCATCATCACCATTACCCAGCTGCGACGCAGGTGACTATTCACCATCACTACCATCATGAAGTTAGTGCAACTGAGCATCATGCACCGCATGCTTGTCACGATCATGGGCATTCTCATGGTGTTGCACACAATCATGCAGAGCATAGCCATGTTCATCCGCATCACGGACATGTTGCTCATGAATTAGACGCTCATGAAGACTTCAAAGCGACCGTAGATGAAAATAATGATTTACATTATGGTAGTGGTGAAGCAGGTGTGCATATTTCTGGACTTACTCAGCATCGTTTGCTGAAAATTGAAACCGACATTTTAGATAAGAATAACCAGATAGCCAAACACAATCGTGAGCATTTTAAGCAAGATGAACAGTTCGTATTAAATCTTGTTTCAAGCCCTGGCTCAGGTAAAACCACGTTACTAACGAAAACGTTGAATCTTATCCAAGCTGAGCGTGCTTGCGCGGTGATTGAGGGGGATCAACAGACCTCAAATGATGCCGATCGTATACGTGCTACAGGCGTGCCTGCCGTGCAAGTAAACACTGGTAAGGGGTGCCACTTAGATGCCAAAATGGTGCATGATGCTTGTCATCAATTACAACTAAGTAAAGGCGGTCTACTGTTTATCGAAAACGTTGGGAACTTAGTGTGTCCTGCTAGTTTTGATTTAGGCGAAAAATACAAAGTCGCGATTTTATCTGTGACAGAAGGGGATGATAAGCCTCTTAAATATCCAAATATGTTTGCAGCTTCTCAATTGATGATCATCAATAAAATAGATTTGTTGCCTTATGTGGAATTTGATGTAGATATTTGTATTGCTAACGCTAAAAAGGTGAACCCTTACATTCAAGTGATCGTATTATCCGCAACGACTGGTGAGGGTATGCAATCGTGGTTAGATTGGCTAAAAGAAAATTAATGTCTGTGTATAACCCAAGCTAACGATCAAGCCGTCCTTTTGCAGTGACGGCTTTTTTGTGTGTGTGACGCTCGTCACTCAATGAAATACATCGTCACATGTGTCGAAAAAAGAGATGGGAAGGTGTTTTTTGGTTAAGGTTTTAGATTATTTTCGATAAAAAACAGTGTGTTATAGCTATTTTGGCGCAACTTACAAAGTTGGATCGGTTTTTGCTTTTAGGGGGTAGAATTTCCAATTTAACTCATTAACTAAGGTTAATTATGAATCGCTTTGTAATTGCTGATCCGAAGTTATGTATTGGTTGTGATACCTGCATGGCAGCGTGTTCAACCACCCATAAAGCTGAAGGTTTGCAAGCCCACCCTAGGTTAACAGTGATACGCAATAAAGATGCAACTGCACCTGTATTGTGTCGTCACTGTGAAGATGCACCCTGTGCGACTGTTTGTCCGGTGAATGCTATCACTCATAAAAACGGTAGCATCCATATTAATGAAAGCCTCTGTATTGGTTGCAGATTATGCGCTATTGCTTGTCCTTTTGGCGCGGTAGCCTTTAGTGGTAGCCGTGGAGTAGGACTTGCTCATGCTTATGATGCATATATTCCCTCGAATGTCCGAAGCAGTAATCCTACAACCTCTTCACCAATTTGTTTCGGTAAAGATATATTATCGTGGGAACCCGGTGTAAAAAATATCGCTATTAAATGCGATCTTTGTGCTCATCTGGAAGGTGGGCCTGCATGTGTTGAGGCGTGCCCAACGAAAGCTTTGTTCATCGTAGATCCTAATAATACTCTGGCCATGCAAAAACAAAAACAAAATGACGCGGCTAATGCAGGGTCTTTATTGTCATTGATTACCTGCATGTCTTCGGAGGATAAATAATATGTTTTCTTTTACGCTATTATTTTCATCAATATCGCTGTATGTCGTAGCTGCGATCATGTCGCTTCTTCTTTCGGCAAAAAAGGAATCGATAGGGATAGCCATCTCCGGTGTATTAGCGACAATTGGCGGTATACTTGGCGTTTGCGCTTCCTTACCTGTTCTGTTTGGCGCTGATGCAATGAATTATCAAATCTCATCACCGTTTTATTTTGCAGATTGCATATTACGCTTAGACCCATTGTCTTCATTAATGGTGTTTATTATTTCATTGATAGTGATTGCCTGTAGCATTTATTCCCTTGCTTATATGCAAGAGTATAAAGGCAAAGGTGCTTGGGCGATGGGGTTCTTCATGAATACCTTTATCGCATCGATGGTCGCTTTAGTTATCTCTGATAATGCCTTTTATTTCATTATCTTCTTTGAAATGATGTCACTAGCGTCCTACTTTTTGGTTGTCTTTGAACAAAAAGAAGCGTCGATTCGTGCAGGATTGCAGTATTTTTTGATTGCGCACGCAGGCTCAGTGCTGATAATGATTGCCTTCTTTATTTTATATCGTGCAACCGGTAGTTTAAATTTCCAAGATTTTCGTGCAGCACATCTTTCGCCAGCAATGGAGTCGGTGGTGTTCTTACTGGCTTTTTTTGGCTTTGGTGCCAAAGCAGGAATTATTTCTCTGCATAGTTGGTTACCCCTTGCGCATCCAGCAGCCCCCTCTAATGCCTCAGCATTAATGTCGGGAGTGATGGTGAAAATTGGTGTTTTTGGGATAATTAAAGTCGGTATCGATTTTTTAGGTGCAGATACTGCGTGGTGGGGTTACTTAGTCTTAGCTTTTGGCGCAGTGTCTTCTGTTTTGGGGGTGCTTTATGCCCTTGCTGAACATGACATTAAACGACTATTGGCCTATCACACTGTTGAGAATATCGGAATTATCTTAATGGGTGTAGGTGTTGGCATGGTGGGTATTGCAACGCATCATCCGGTGCTTGCTACGATTGGTTTATTAGGTGGATTGTACCACATGTTAAATCATGCAGTTTTTAAGGGGTTGTTATTTCTAGGTGCAGGCTCGGTCATATTCAGAATTCACACTAAAGACATGGATAAAATGGGCGGACTTGGAAAATTAATGCCTTACACCGCGATTGCTTTTTTAATTGGGACGATGGCAATCTCTGCTTTGCCTCCTTTAAACGGGTTTGTTAGTGAATGGTTTATTTATCAATCATTATTGACCATGGGTCGCCAAGGCGATTTGATGATGTCGCTAGGCAGCATCGTTGCGGTCGTGATGCTAGCTTTAACGGGTGCACTTGCGTGTATGTGTTTTGTTAAAGTGTATGGTGTGTGTTTTTCAGGTGCACCGAAAAGTAAAGCGAGCAGTAATGCGACAGAAGCTCCGATTGCAATGGTCATAGGTACAAGCTTACTGGCGCTTATGTGTATCGTACTTGGCATTGGTTCACCTTGGATAGCGCCTGTTATTAAAGGCGTAGCGGCAAGTTTAGTGCACGGAGGTCAAGCTGTTACCGTGGCACATGGTTTAGCGTTAGTGCCAGGTATTGCGCATCAGGCTATTTTGTCAGAGCCTATTATTGCGATTTCATTACTATTACTGTTGTTGATCCCTTTTGCACTTGTCACTTTATTTAAAGGTCAGAAAATGAAGCGTCGTCATAGTAACGATCCTTGGGCATGTGGTTACGCTTACGAAGAGCGTATGACTGTGGATGCGGGTAGTTTTACACATACTCTTCGCTCTATGTATGCGCCGTTATATACCTTGCGTGACAAATTAAATCTAGCGATTCCCTTTACTTGGATCTTAATTAAAACCACCTCGTTTGCAGCGCGTATAGAGCCTTGTTTCGATGATTATATTTTTATGCCCATTGCGCGTACAACACAAAGCTTATCGCGTATTGTGCAACGCATGCAATTTGGTGATTTCCGTTGGTATTGCCTATATATGGTTATTGCATTGGTTATCTTGTTGTTAATTCCATTTGATCTAGGAGTGAAATAATGCAAGGACTTGAGATTCCAAGCATTGGGATGATAACACTCGCTATCATTCAAGCTTTAATAATGCTCGCGCTGGCACCGTTGTTTACCGGTTTATCCCGTGTTATCCGTGCAAAAATGCATTCAAGACAAGGGCCTGGTGTACTGCAAGATTACCGTGATTTGTATAAATTACTACGCCGTCAAGATGTTGCGCCCTCACCATCAGGCATGATTTTTTCTATCACACCTTGGGTGTTAATCATCACCATGGCGCTAGTTGCAATGGCGATGCCTGCGGTGACAAATCAGTCTCCCTTTCCCATTGCGGGAGATGTGATCACTGACATTTATTTATTCGCCATTTTCCGCTTCTTTTTTGCGTTGTCAGGGTTAGATTCAGGTAGCGTATTTGCTGGTTTAGGCTCGAGTAGAGAATTAACGTTAGGTGTGTTGGTTGAGCCTACCTTAATTTTATCTGTTTTTACTGTTGCGCTGATCACCGGATCGTCAGATTTAGGTCATATCAGTACCACATTGGCAACACTCCCTTGGATCGCGCCAGTTGCAACGGTGGTAGCTGGAGCCGCCTGTGCTTTTGTTATCTTCATTGAAATGGGAAAATTACCTTTTGATGTTGCAGAAGCTGAACAAGAATTGCAAGAAGGACCGATGACGGAATATTCTGGATCGGGTTTAGCATTAATGAAAATTGGCCTAGGTTTAAAGCAAATGGTCGTGGTGCAGCTGTTTTTGGCGATTTTTATTCCTTTTGGCAAAGCCGAAACATTAACAATTTCAGCATTACTCATTGCTACAATTTGGCTTTTAGTTAAATTATTTGTGTGCTTCAGCATTGCAAGTGTATTGGAAAACAGCATGGCACGTGTCCGCTATGTACAAACTCACGAATTGACTTGGGTGGGATTTGGGATTGCGGTGCTTGGCTTCTTGTTCTACTTGACAGGTTTATAGAGGTACATGAATATTATGGAAAACCTTGCTCTAATGAAAAATGTGGCGCTTCTGACCATATTATTGCCTTTTTTGGGTGCATTTATCACCATCCTGGTTGCGAAACCAATGGCGAAATGGATATGTCAGATTTTTGCAGGTATTGCTTCGCTTGGCGTGCTTGTCTTAGCCTTTCTTTATCGAACTAGCGGGCAAAACTCGCTACATTATACGTTATTTCACGTCGGTAATACCGAGCTTTTTGGCTTTACTTTTGATGCTGTCAGTACTTTAATTGTGATTGCGGTGGTGGTACTTGGCTTTTTAGTTAGCATTTATTCACTCGGTTACATGACGGAAGGTAACCGTGAACATCCACATGAAGGTGAGCCACGTTATTACGCCTTTTTGTTGATTTTTATTGGTGCAATGGCAGGTTTAGTGTTGTCATCAACTATCATTGGTCAATTATTGTTTTTTGAGATCACCGGTGTATGCTCTTGGGCATTAATTGGTTATTATCAAAAAGCCACGTCACTTAAAGCTGCATTAAAAGCGTTATTGGTGACACATTTTGCATCGATTGGTTTGTTTATCGCGGCGGCTTTGTTGTTCAAAGAGACGGGGACTTTTTCGCTTTCTGCACTAGCTCAACTGAGTGATCAAACTAAACTTATCGTCTTCTTAGGTATTATGCTCGCAGCTTGGGGGAAATCAGCACAACTTCCCTTTCATGTTTGGTTGCCCGATGCGATGAATGCTCCTACTCCGGTTAGTGCTTATTTACATGCTGCATCAATGGTAAAAGTGGGCGTATATATTTTTGCGAGGGCTATTTTGTCTGGGGGCGAAATTCCGCACATTATAGGTGTGATAGGTGTAATCGGCGCGATTGTGACTATGATCTACGGCTTTATTTTGTATCTACCACAAAAAGATATGAAACGATTGTTGGCTTATTCAACCATTACTCAGCTTGCCTATATCTTCTTAGCGTTGTCGTTGTCCGTCTTTGGCTCAAAGCTAGCGTTAGAAAGTGGTATCACTTACATCTTTAACCATGCTTTTGCTAAAAGTCTATTTTTCTTAGTGGCAGGTTCACTTAGTTACACTTGTGGTACACGCATGTTACCTTCACTAAAAGGTATTATTAAAACCTCGCCTATTTTAGCGGTAGGGTTTGGTGTTGCTGCACTGGCGATTACCGGCGTACCCCCATTTAATGGTTTCTTTAGTAAATTTCCGTTATTTGAAGCAGGTTTCCAATTATCTCAACAGCACCCTTGGTTAATGCCAGTCATGATCATTGCGCTGATTGAATCAGTAGCAAGTTTCGGCTGGATCCTTTACTGGTTCGGGAAAACAGCGCTAGGCGAACCATCAGAAGCTGTCAAAGATGCATCTCCATTGCCGATATCAATGAAAATTGTGATTGTAATTTTGATCATTATGTCTTTGTTCTCAAGCTTTATTGCATCGAGTTGGTTTAGTTAAATTAAGGATTTATTATGAATAGCGATATGTTAATTAATAATTTAGCAGCGTTACTGATTATTACTTCGTTGCTGGTTATTGCAGTGAATAATTCCAAAGCCGTGACTTTTTGGTACGCGATTCAGTCATTGGTTCTGGTGTCTACCTTTTTGGCGATTGCATATAAATTTGATGCAACAGAATTGTATGAATGGTCGGTGACATCATTTGTTACTAAGGTCATTATTTTACCCGCGCTGATGTATTACTCGTTTAGACAAATGCGAGATAAAGCATCAGAAAAACCCGCCATACATTTAGTTTGGATTTTGATGATCGCAGGTGTTGTGGTCGGTGTCTGTTGTTACGCTGTTAAAAACGTTAACTTGCCATTAATAGAAGGTCTGAGGCCGGTACTGGCTGTCTCGCTGGCACATTTCTTTTTAGGTATTTTGTGTATTGTTAGTCAACGTAACATCTTAAAGCAACTCTTTGGTTACTGCTTAATGGAAAATGGTTCGTCTCTGACCTTAGCCTTGCTTGCTAATAAAGCTCCTGGCTTGGTGGAGATCGGTATTAGTATGGATGCTTTATTTGCGGTGATATTTATGATTATTTTAGTTCGACAAATTTACACTAAATTGCAAACACTTGATGTGCAAGAACTTATAAGCCTTAAGGGGTAGTCGTTATGTCTTTATCTATGTTACTGCCTTTGGTTGTTGCGCTACCATTAGTGGCTGCAATCGTTGGGTTATTAAGTTGTTTTATTAAAAAGTCGGGCTATAAAATTGCGATAGCGGTTCACGTCATTAGCATGCTTAGTGTGTTGATTTTAACGCTCAGCATCGCGCTAACCGTGTTTGATAACGGCGCGTTTTTAATGGCTGATAAATGGATATATATTGACAGTTTATCCGCGTTATTTCTAGCTGTATTAGGCGTAGTAGCTTTCTTTACAGGTTGGCATTCATTAGGTTACATTGAGCATGAATATCAAAAAGGTGAAATGTCGGCTCGAAAAGTATCATTATACTACGGCCTATTTAATTTATTTTTAACCACTATGATAGTGGCGTTGATGTCTAACAATGTGATAATGATGTGGGTGATGATTGAAGCGACCACCGTCACCTCAGTGTTCTTAGTCGGTATTTATGGTCAGCGCTCATCATTAGAAGCAGCCTGGAAATACATCATTATTTGCAGTGTTGGTGTCTCGTTTGGCCTCTTTGGCTCTATTTTAACGTATTCCAATGCGGCCGCTACCTTGGCACACCCTGAGAATGCGATTTTCTGGACTTATATACGAGACAATGCTTCATTGCTCGATCCGACTTTAGTGCATTTAGCATTTATCTTTGTGATTATTGGCTTTGGTACTAAAACGGGTTTATTTCCTATGCATGCATGGCTACCCGATGCACATTCAGAAGCACCAAGCCCTGTCAGTGCGTTACTATCTGCAGGATTACTTAACTGTGCTTTTTTAGTGATCCTGCGTTATTACATTATTACTTATAAAGCGATTGGTATTAATTATCCGCAAATGTTGTTGTTGGTTTTCGGTTTTCTTTCGGTCTTTTTTGCTGCTTTCTTTATTCTTGCTCAACGCGATATTAAACGGATGTTGGCATATTCTAGTGTAGAAAATATGGGACTGATTACGCTGGGTATTGCTCTGGGCCCTATTGGGGTTTTTGCCGCTTTACTTCATGTTATTAACCATAGCTTAGGTAAAACACTTATGTTTTGTGGTTCGGGTAATCTTTTACTTAAATATGGTTCGCGCGACATGGGGGTTATAAAAGGTGTGCTTCGTGTCACACCCGTTACGGGTGTTGTGGTTGCTGTGGGTGCTTTTGCACTCGGGGGCGTGCCACCGTTCAATTTATTTTTAAGTGAATTTATGATCATTGCTGGAGGGGTTGCGAGCGATCACCTCGGGTTGATGATTGCCTTAGCGTTATTGCTTACTGTGGTTTTAGCTGGTTTAGCACGTTTTGTTGCCATGTGTATATTAGGTAAAAAACCAGAAAACATGCCTAAAGGCGAAGTGAGCAAAATGATGGTTGTGCCATTAGTCGTGTTATTAGGTTTAATGCTATTGATGGGTACTCATATACCAAATGTGGTTTTACGTGGTGTTGATCAAGCCGCATTGATTGTGCTTGATAGCGATCGTGCAACTGTATTAGATGTCGTGAACTTACCGTGGCAACAAATAACGGCTCAAGATGAGAATGAACAGGTATTGAGTGTTAAAAATATAAAAGTGACCGTCCCCACTTTAGTGGTGACTGCACCTATTAATTTAAAAAATTAAGAATAGAGATATAACTGATTATGTTAGAAGAAAATACTCCAGATACACCTAAAAATGGCAAAATAGGCAGTAGTTATATTGCCGGAATACATCACTTCTTTCCGAACGCAATTTTAGAGGAAGAGTGGCGTACGCATAACCAAATCATGATTTTGATAAAAGATACATCGTTAATTGAGGTCATGAAGTGGTTGTACTTCGAGAAAGATGGGTGGCTCAGTGTCTCGTTTGGTAATGATGAACGCACACTAAGTGGCTATTTTGCGGTTTATCATACTTTGTCGATGGAGGGTGATGAAAAATGTTGGATCATGGTTAAAATTCTCGTTGATGCAGAAACAAAAGAGTTTCCTTCAATTACGCCAGTGATCCCCGCTGCCGTATGGGGTGAACGTGAAATACGTGACATGTTCGGCTTGAAACCGATTGGTCTGCCCGATCAGCGGCGTTTGGTTCTACCTGATGATTGGCCTGAAGATTTACATCCGCTTTGTAAAGATTCTATGGATTATCGTCAACGCCCGATGCCCACCACGGATACGGAAACGTATGCGTTTGATAATGAGTTCGGTGATAAAAGTAACCGTATTATTCCGTTAGGACCGTTACATATTACATCTGATGAGCCAGGGCATTTTCGTTTATTCGTTGATGGTGAAGATATTATCGATGCTGATTACCGCATGTTCTATGTGCACCGTGGTATGGAAAAATTAGCTGAAACACGCATGGGTTATACAGAAGTTGCTTTTTTGACCGACCGTGTGTGTGGTATTTGTGGGTTTACCCATAGTGTTGGTTACACTAATTCTGTTGAAAATGCATTAGGTATTGAAGTGCCTGCACGTGCAAAAATGATCCGTACTGTTTTGCTCGAAGTGGAACGTTTGCATAGTAATATGCTCAATGTTGGTTTATCGAGCCATTTTATCGGTTTTGATACGGGATTCATGCAATTTTTCCGCATACGTGAAAAAACTATGGTATTGGCTGAGCTCCTAACGGGTGCACGTAAAACCTATGGATTAAACCTGATTGGTGGTGTGCGTCGTGATATTCAAAAAGAACACAGGGTTAAAGGTATTCAATTAGTGCGTGAAATTCGTAAAGAGTTCACAGATCTTGTTGAGATGCTATTAAGCACGCCTAATATCGACCAACGTTTGAAAGGAATAGGTCGTCTTGAGCCTGAAATCGCGCGTAACTTTAGTGTCGTTGGTCCTATGGTGCGTGGTAGTGGCTTTGCACGAGATGTACGTCGCACACATGGCGATAGTTTCGAAGCTTATGCTGATGTACCGATGGAAATTCAGTGCCTCAATACCTGTGATGTTGAAGCGCGTCTTTTAGTCCGTATAAAAGAGCTATTAGATGGCTTAAATATTATCGAGTTTGGTCTCGGCAACTTACCGGAGGGGCCTTTATTGACGGAAGACTTTACCTATAAGCCGTTCCAATTTGCACTTGGCTTTACTGAAGCGCCACGTGGTGAAAATGTGCATTGGAGTATGACTGGGGATAACCAGAAATTATTCCGCTGGCGTTGTCGTGCGGCCACTTATGCAAATTGGCCGACACTGCGTTATATGTTGCGTGGTAATACGGTATCGGATGCTCCACTTATTATTGGTAGCTTAGATCCATGTTATTCCTGTACCGATCGTGTGACAATTATAGATACGAAGAAAGGGACAAGTAAAACAATACCGTACAAAGAAATTGAACGTTACAGCATTGAGCGTAAAAATTCGCCATTGAAGTAAGCTGTCACTAATAATTAAGGCAAATCCATGTTTAAGTTATTTAAAACCATAATTAAAGTAGGTACTAAGACCACCATTAAGTATCCCTTTGAACCGCTTGATGTATGCGACGATTTTCGTGGCAAGCCTGAGCATGATCCGGAGCAATGTATTGCTTGTGGTGCGTGTACGCAAGCATGTCCTGCGAATGCTTTAATTATGGAAACTGATATAGAAAATAATCTACGCCGCTGGGAGATCTCGTTTGCGCGCTGTATTTATTGTGGTCGCTGTGAAGAAGTTTGCCCGACAAACGCCATAACATTATCACAAGAATTTGAATTGGCGGTCACCAATAAAGCTGATTTATACGAAGAAGCTAATTTCACGCTCGCACACTGTGTTGAATGTGCGGAAGCGTATGCACCGACTAAAGCTGTTTCTTACGTGCATGATTTACTCGTACAGTCGGGCTTAGATCGTGATGATCCATACTTAAGTCAGTTATTAAATACTTGTCCAAGTTGTTGTCGGAGAGCGAATATGCTTGATAGTCGTACACTTGTTCATGGGCAATATTTTCATGATGCATTAGCCAATGATAGTTTGGCGTGTGATGTATCAGCGGATAAGGTCTTTCAACAAGAGCGTAGTAATCAAGGTGAGTAGGGAAAAAATATGAAAGGAATTAAGTCATTAGTTGGCAATGATCATACCAAAACAATCCCTGTTATACAGGATGCTAATTTTAAAAAATTAAAACAAACATTACTCAAAGAAATTAAACGTTCAGCCTACGTTTATCGTGTTGATTGTGGTGGTTGTAACGGTTGTGAAATTGAAATTTTTGCAGCTACAACACCAGTATTTGATACCGAACGGTTTGGAATCAAAATAGTTGCATCGCCACGTCATGCTGATATTTTATTATTTACTGGAGCCGTGACACGTGCGATGCGTATGCCGGCTTTACGTGCTTATGAAGCCGCACCCGACCCTAAAATTGTTGTCTCTTATGGCGCCTGTGGTTGTGATGGTGGTATTTTTCACGACCTTTATTGTGTATGGGGAGGCACTGACAAAATAGTTCCTGTCGATGTTTATATTCCGGGTTGTCCCCCGACACCTGCAGCGACCATTTATGGGTTTGCAATGGCATTAGGTTTACTCGACCAAAAATTAAAAGCACGTAGTCATAACGAAGCTGAAAATGAAAAAGCAACACTTAAACATACGGGCATACCTCTTGCGTTGAAAACAATTATTGAACGTGAGGCGCGTCTTCTTTCTGGATATCGCCAAGGGGGGATTTTGGCTGATGAATTTATGGCTGTGCTTGCTAAGAGCACACAAGAAACAGTTGATGCTAATTTAAAACGTTTTTTATCTGAAAAAAATGATCCCCGTATCAGTGAAATAATTGAAATATTACATCATAAAGCGCTCGCGTTTATGCGAGGTTAATATGATCAATTTAACAACAGATATTATAACAAAGTCGGCCCTTACTCCGGAAAATGAACAGTTTCCGATAAATGATAAGCAAGTCATGAACAGTGATGTGTATAAAGAGGCGACTCAAAAACACGACACAGGTAAAGTTCTTTTTTACGCTTTAAAGCGTAAATTTGTAGATGAACAATTCAATGTACCTGAAGAGGCTAAGCAAGTGTTGTATTATACCTTAGCAATTGGACATCACATTGGAGTCGTAGATTGCTTAGAAGTGGCCCTTGAAGCTAGCACTACAGAATATAAGCAATGGGTGAATTTACTCGATTCAAGTACAGAAGCGCATCAGAAAATGATGCGTTATTTTACATTTGGAGAGATCACCATTTATCCTGACCATATACACATGTTAGCGTGTGCTTTTTCAGCTGTTGATAAAGTAAAAATGAGTGAGAAAGAACGTGCGATGACCGATTCTTTTATTAATGTACTGACCGCAATTTATCATGAGCAAACGATGTATATGATGATAAGAGATAGGTAGCATGCGAGATAAAAGTGTAAAAAAACAGGATACAGAAGAAGTAACCGCTAGCAGACCGACCATATTATCCTTTGATGCTGGTTTTTCTCATGATGCAGATTTTCTAGCGTTTGAGCAGCACAACCGAGAGGCTGAAGATATGTCGACACAAGCGCCTGCGCTTGCTAATTTATCTATCGTCGATTTATCCGTTGCTGATATGGCAATGGCAGGCATTACCAGTGGGATAAAACCTTCGGCTGCTAGTGCTTTCATGCTGGATCCTGACGTGTTTAATCATCCCTGTGAAAAAGTAATACTGACCGTTGGTAATAGTATGATGGGTGATGATGGTGTGGGCCCTTATTTAGCTCAAAAGATGATAGATTTCCCAATAAAGGGTTGGCTCGTCATTGATGGGGGCACTATACCTGAAGATAGCATTCATATTTTGCGTCGTTTGCAGCCTAAAACATTGGTACTCGTGGATGCAGCCGAAATGGCCGAAAAAGCGGGTACTGTGCGTATTATTGATCCTGAAACGATTGCGGATATGTTTATTATGTCTACGCACTCTCTGCCCTTAAATTTCTTACTTGATGAGCTTAAACAATTTATACCAAGGGTGGAGTTTATTGGTATTCAACCTGCTATTGTCGCGTTCTCTTTTCCTATGACGGACATGGTAAAATATGCAGTTGAAGAGATCTATCAAGCATTGCAAAAATTCAATGAAGTCGATGCGAAATTACCGATATCATGGGCTGACTAAGGCGTGCTCTTACTCTGAATTCTATGTATATTAAAATGAAAAAGGTACTGCGCAGTGTTTGTTATAGTAAGAGAGGATAATGTGTAAGCTTAGATTGTTGATTATCACGGTTTTAGCTTTGGTATAACAATCATTTAATTATAGTAACACTGACAAGTGTATGACGCCTCTCTTCTTCATTTATGCTATCGACACTAATGACGAATTTAAATAATAAGCTGTCGATATATAATGTTTCCTGATTTAACATTCAAAGCAATCTTGTTCTTTTGCCTTTAAATCAATGATTTACAGCTATATGCACAAGGGCTTGTTATTGGCATGATTTATGCAAATAACCATTTGCTATTAATGATAGCGGATCAACAAAAGCGTTCTGGTTTGCCAGTATGTTTTTTGTTACATAAGAGTCTCTGACTTAAGAAAAGGTTGAATCATGAATCAATTTGTTTTTGCAGATCCTAATCTGTGTATTGGTTGTACAACTTGTACTATTGCCTGTGTCATTTCACACCAACAGGGTTCAGATTATGAGCTAACGGAGAAAAGCTTCGTACCACGTTTAACGGTGATTAAAAATTTAGATGTTTCGACACCTGTATTATGTCGCCAATGCGATGATGCACCTTGTGCGCAAGTCTGTCCCAATAACGCCATTATTTCTGAAGACAATCATATCAAAGTTATCCAAGAGCGTTGTATCGGTTGCAAGACCTGTGTGGTCGCTTGCCCTTATGGTGCGATGACAGTTGTTACAACTACGGTTGCTAAAGGGGCGGAGTCATCGTTGTTCAAAGCGGAAAAACAAACCTCTCAAGCACTAAAATGTGACTTATGCGCACACAGTGATGACGGTCCGGCTTGTGTTCGCGTTTGCCCAACTAATGCGTTACGTTTAGTCACTTCTGATGATTTAGATCAAATGAATAAGAAAAAACAATTGGCAGCAGCGTCAGCTGCAGGTGATGTTATTTCTTTTGAATATTTCTAGTTCGTGACGGTTAATGTTCATAAAAGCGTTATTGTAGTAAAAAATAAAACTATAAAAGTGAGAGTTTTAAATGGAAAAGACACTAACAGTATGCCCATATTGTGGTACAGGATGTAAGTTAAACTTACTGACTGAAAACGGTAAAGTGGTAGGTGCTGAGGCTGCGAATGGCCGTACTAATGAAGGCGAACTGTGTTTAAAAGGGTATTATGGTTGGGATTTTCTCAATGATACTAATCTTTTAGTACCACGGTTAAAAAGCCCAATGATCCGACGAGAAAAAAGCGGGAAATTGGAAAAAGTTTCTTGGGATGAAGCGATTGAATTTGCGAGTTCTCGCCTATCATCAATCAAAGCTAATTTTGGTTCAGATGCGATAATGACGACAGGTTGTGCGCGTGGAGCTGGTAATGAAGCAAACTTTGTTATGCAAAAGTTTGCTCGAGCGGTTATTGGTACCAATAACGTGGATCACTGCGCAAGGGTGTGACACGCACCATCAGTCTCCGGTCTGGAGACAACTGTAGGTAACGGCGCAATGAGCAACGCTATTACTGAAATAAAAGATGCAAAATGCTTACTCATTTTTGGTTATAATGCGGGTGATTCACATCCTATTGTGGCAAAACATATTCTTCAAGCCAAAGCAAATGGTGCAAAAATCATTGTTTGTGACCCACGTAAAATTGAAAGTGCACGTGTGGCGGATAAATGGCTTCAAATGAAAAATGGCTC
>NZ_NDFH01000003.1:0-1251182 GCF_002239585.1 Psychromonas sp. CD1 | reverse complement strand
TTTATCTATCGTCGATTTATCCGTTGCTGATATGGCAATGGCAGGCATTACCAGTGGGATAAAACCTTCGGCTGCTAGTGCTTTCATGCTGGATCCTGACGTGTTTAATCATCCCTGTGAAAAAGTAATACTGACCGTTGGTA
The DNA here is from genome assembly GCF_002239585.1 of Psychromonas sp. CD1. GTDB lineage: Bacteria > Pseudomonadota > Gammaproteobacteria > Enterobacterales > Psychromonadaceae > Psychromonas. The sequence goes on along the minus strand of NZ_NDFH01000003.1, from coordinate 1,251,039 downwards.
ATAGTATGATGGGTGATGATGGTGTGGGCCCTTATTTAGCTCAAAAGATGATAGATTTCCCAATAAAGGGTTGGCTCGTCATTGATGGGGGCACTATACCTGAAGATAGCATTCATATTTTGCGTCGTTTGCAGCCTAAAACATTGGTACTCGTGGATGCAGCCGAAATGGCCGAAAAAGCGGGTACTGTGCGTATTATTGATCCTGAAACGATTGCGGATATGTTTATTATGTCTACGCACTCTCTGCCCTTAAATTTCTTACTTGATGAGCTTAAACAATTTATACCAAGGGTGGAGTTTATTGGTATTCAACCTGCTATTGTCGCGTTCTCTTTTCCTATGACGGACATGGTAAAATATGCAGTTGAAGAGATCTATCAAGCATTGCAAAAATTCAATGAAGTCGATGCGAAATTACCGATATCATGGGCTGACTAAGGCGTGCTCTTACTCTGAATTCTATGTATATTAAAATGAAAAAGGTACTGCGCAGTGTTTGTTATAGTAAGAGAGGATAATGTGTAAGCTTAGATTGTTGATTATCACGGTTTTAGCTTTGGTATAACAATCATTTAATTATAGTAACACTGACAAGTGTATGACGCCTCTCTTCTTCATTTATGCTATCGACACTAATGACGAATTTAAATAATAAGCTGTCGATATATAATGTTTCCTGATTTAACATTCAAAGCAATCTTGTTCTTTTGCCTTTAAATCAATGATTTACAGCTATATGCACAAGGGCTTGTTATTGGCATGATTTATGCAAATAACCATTTGCTATTAATGATAGCGGATCAACAAAAGCGTTCTGGTTTGCCAGTATGTTTTTTGTTACATAAGAGTCTCTGACTTAAGAAAAGGTTGAATCATGAATCAATTTGTTTTTGCAGATCCTAATCTGTGTATTGGTTGTACAACTTGTACTATTGCCTGTGTCATTTCACACCAACAGGGTTCAGATTATGAGCTAACGGAGAAAAGCTTCGTACCACGTTTAACGGTGATTAAAAATTTAGATGTTTCGACACCTGTATTATGCCGCCAATGTGATGATGCACCTTGTGCGCAAGTATGTCCCAATAACGCCATTATTTCTGAAGACAATCATATAAAAGTTATCCAAGAGCGTTGTATCGGTTGCAAGACCTGTGTGGTAGCTTGCCCTTATGGTGCGATGACAGTTGTTACAACTACGGTTGCTAAAGGGGCGGAGTCATCGTTGTTCAAAGCGGAAAAACAAACCTCTCAAGCGCTAAAATGTGACTTATGTGCACACAGTGATGACGGTCCGGCTTGTGTTCGAGTTTGCCCAACTAATGCGTTACGTTTAGTCACTTCTGAGGATTTAGATCAAATGAATAAGAAAAAACAATTGGCAGCTGCGTCAGCTGCTGGTGATGTTATTTCTTTTGAGTACTTCTAGTTCGTAACTGTGAATGCTCATAAAAGCGTTATTAAAGTAAAAAATAAAACCATAAAAGTGAGAGTTTTAAATGGAAAAAACACTAACAGTATGCCCATATTGCGGTACAGGATGTAAGTTAAACTTACTGACTGAAAACGGTAAAGTGGTAGGTGCTGAGGCGGCGAATGGCCGTACTAATGAAGGCGAACTGTGTTTGAAAGGGTATTATGGTTGGGATTTTCTCAATGATACTAATCTTTTAGTTCCACGGTTAAAAAGTCCAATGATCCGACGAGAAAAAAGCGGGAAATTGGAAAAAGTTTCTTGGGATGAAGCGATTGAATTTGCGAGTTCTCGCCTATCATCAATCAAAGCTAATTTTGGTTCAGATGCGATTATGACGACAGGTTGTGCGCGTGGAGCTGGTAATGAAGCAAACTTTGTTATGCAAAAGTTTGCTCGAGCGGTTATTGGTACCAATAACGTGGATCACTGCGCAAGGGTGTGACACGCACCATCAGTCTCCGGTCTGGAGACAACTGTAGGTAACGGCGCAATGAGCAACGCTATTACTGAAATAAAAGATGCAAAATGCTTACTCATTTTTGGTTATAATGCGGGTGATTCACATCCTATTGTGGCAAAACATATTCTTCAAGCCAAAGCAAATGGTGCAAAAATCATTGTTTGTGACCCACGTAAAATTGAAAGTGCACGTGTGGCGGATAAATGGCTTCAAATGAAAAATGGCTCTAATATGGCCCTTGTGAATGCATTGGCAAACACCATTTTTGCAGAAAATTTACAAGACCAAGCATACATCGATAAATATACAGATGGCTTGGAAGAATATAAAAAAATTATTAGTACATACACGCCGGAAAGTGTGGCAACTATTACTGGACTCGCACCAGAAGATATTCGTAGCGTTGCACGTTTATATGCAACCGCTTCTGAATCTATGATCCTTTGGGGGATGGGCGTCACCCAATATGGGCAAGCTGTCGATGTGGTCAAAGGATTAGCAAGTCTTGCTCTTATCACTGGTAACTTTGGTCGCCGAGGTGTGGGTTGTGGTCCGGTTCGTGGACAAAACAACGTACAAGGAACCTGTGATATCGGTATGTTACCGAATATTTATCCGGGCTACCAAAAAGTAACCAACGACGCTGTGCGGGAAAAATTTGAGAATAAATGGGGTGTTTCATTATCACCAAATGAAGGCTATAAATTGACACAAATGAACCATCTAGTTCATGACGGCAAAATGAAAGCCTATTATATATTTGGTGAAGATCCTGCTCAAACAGAAGCGGATTTAGCGGCATTTCGTGAAATGATGGGTAAACTTGATCTCGTTATTGTTCAAGATATTTTTATGACGCAAACGGCGGCAATGGCCGACGTAATCTTCCCTGCGACAAGTTGGGGTGAACATGAAGGCGTCTTTAGTTGTGCAGATCGTGGTTTTCAACGTTTTAATAAAGCGATAAATCCACCTGAGGGTACAAAAGTTGATTGGAAAATTTTCTCATTAATGGCGACGGCAATGGGTTATCCAATGTCGTATGAGAACACCAAAGAGATTTGGGATGAGATACGTAGTTTATGTCCTGAATATGCGGGTGCAACTTACGAAAAAATGGAAGGCTTAAAGAGTGTGCAATGGCCATGTACCGATGAAGGTGATCACGATTTGGGGACTTCGTTCTTATTTGAAGGCAACAAATTTACCACTGAAAACGGACGAGGACAGTTGTTTGCTTCTGAGTGGCGCCCACCGCAAGAAATACCAGATCGTGATTATCCTTTGGTTCTCTCAACAGTACGCGAAGTGGGGCACTATTCTTGTCGTTCAATGACCGGAAACTGCTCGGCATTACAGACTCTAGCGGATGAGCCTGGGTATGTTCAAATGCATCCCCTTGATGCGAAATCACACGGTATTAAAGATCAGCAATTACTTTGGATATCATCACGTCGAGGGAAAGTAATCACGCGTGCAAACTATAATGAGCGTATCAATATAGGTGCTGTATACATGACTTATCAATGGTGGATAGGGGCTTGTAATGAACTCACTATTGAGAATCTTGATCCGATCACGGGTACGCCTGAATATAAATATTGTGCCGTAAAAGTTGAGAAAATTGACGATCAAAGTTGGGCAGAAAATCATGTTCAAGTTGAGTACAGTGCATTACGTAATAAGCTTCGAGACGTCGCGAAAGGGTAGTTTCCCCGTTTAAGGGATACTCACTATCGAAATGAAGTCACTGCCTTTAATAATAATAAGGCAGTGACTTTTCGAGTGCCTTTAATAAAAATTATGTCAATAATTTAATTTTATTGAGTAAGATCAAATTTCGTATAAAAAACATCATCATAATGCTCTTCTTAATTCAGTATTTGATAGCGGAATTTATGCAACTAAATGATGAGTTTGTCTCTAACGATAAAATTAGCCAATTTTTCTCGCATCTATGCAGTGCGATTAACCTCCAAGACTTAGTTAAAAAACTTAATACGCTTCCGTTTATTACAGCGTCTTTACAATCGGTTAATATTCTTCTGCATAATGCGGATAAAAATAACCATCTCTTGTTTTATCCTGAAGCAGATAAAGTCAAAACGCTGTCACTAAACCCGCTTAAAATGCACCAAGCATCACAGGGTGTTCATCTTGCAGAAAAATATCATCTTTATGATAAAAAGACATTTAGCGACAAGTTTCACTATTATTCGCATCTCCCTAATTATGCTCATGCACACAGTATTTATCACTTTCCACTCAGCGCCTTTAATCGTTACATTGGTAAAATAGAAGTTGTTAATGTTACGCAATTAACCAGCTCAGGTATTAGCGATTTAAAGCATTTGTCGACTGTCGTTTCTCTTGTTTTAGCGAAAATATTTGATGCTAATTTAAATCATCATTATCGTTTTAAGAATGAATTGGTTGGCTATGCCAAATCAGAACAGGCCATGAAAAAAATGGCGTTTGTAAATGCTTCTCAAGAAGGTAATACGTTGCATAATCATGTGCTTGTGGATGTCACTGAAGCGGTGATAGGGCAAGTAAACTTTGAAGGTTTAGCGACTTTGTTATTTAGGCATTTGCAAGAACATTTTGCGATTGAATTTATCAGTATTATGTCGTGTTCATCGGGTAGTGATATCTTAAATTGTCATGAAGTGAGTCAGGGTGAAGATGGAAAACCACAGTATGTAATCCACAAAAAAAATAAAGCAAAAACGATAGCAGAGTCGGTGATTGAGTCAAAAGAAATTTTGCAATTAAGTCGTAGTGATTACCCGCTTCTCAAGCATAAATTTGCGCATGTTGATGATCATTACACGTCGAATCAATTAAGCTCTGAATGTGTTTTACCGTTGTTATTTCGCCAGAAAGTGTTAGGTGTTATTAAATATGGACACCGTACAGAAAAGTACTTTTCTCAAACTCGTTTAGATTTATTGGTGCAAATAACTGCACGTGTTTCTGTTGCGATCAATAACTTTCAGCACAATAGTAAACTAATGATGCGCTCAGATAAAAAAGATGAAGTACTACTTTGTAAAAGTGATCAAAGCAATGAAAGTTATGGTGGGATCATTAGCCAAAGTAAAGCGATGCAGGAAGTATTTGAACGGGTCTTAAGGGTAGCAGATTGCGATAGCACAGTATTAATTCTCGGAGAAACCGGTACTGGAAAAGAGATGATTGCCAACATGATCCATCGAGCCAGTAATCGAAGTGGCAAAAAAATGATTAAAATGAATTGCTCTGCGGTGCCATCAGGTTTGTTTGAAAGTGATTTGTTTGGCCATGAAAAAGGGGCCTTTACGGGGGCGGTTAGCCAACAAATTGGTCGCTTTGAAGAAGCGCATCAAAGTAGTTTTTTTCTCGATGAAATTGGTGATATGCCACTGGAATTGCAACCAAAAGTTTTACGCGTTTTACAAGAAGGTGAAATTGAAAGGGTTGGCAATCATACAATTATACCCGTGGATGTGCGCCTGATTGCCGCAACGCACTGTGACTTACTTGGCATGGTGAAAGACAATACTTTCCGTCGAGATTTGTATTACCGTTTAAACGTATTTCCAATCCGTATTCCACCCTTACGTGAGCGACGCGAAGATATACCGTTGCTTGCTAAACACTTTACGCGTTTTTTTGCTAAAAAAATGAATCGAGATATTCAATCAATCTCTTCGGAAACTCTTCGTGTTCTTTCTTCTTTACCGTGGCCAGGTAATATTCGGGAACTAAAAAATGTGATTGAACGGGCGGTTATTATGACTTCTGGGCAAGTATTGCATCTGCCGATGTCAGAATTACAAGAGTATTTCCCTGAGATTGGGCGCACTATATTTGGCACCGAAGAACCGCCAGAGAGTAAAGTCTCTTTTTGCGATTATGCGGGGAGCAATGAATGTGTAAAAAAGGTAACTTCCGTAAATACCGGCATAGTTAAACCCGGTAAAAGTATTGAACGAGAACAAATTATTCAGGTACTAAAAGAAACAAATGGCATCGTGGCAGGCCCTAAAGGTGCGGCGCATCGATTAGGCTTAAAACGAACTACGTTGGTATCTCGCATGCAGAGATTAGCTATTACATCGCATGATTATATGTAATAACTCTCGTGGGTAATCTGTTATTAAGCGTATTTAATGTGTAAATTTTGAGATTAAGGACATATAAATGAATGATGTGATCACATCATCAGTACGACCTCCTGTTATCGATACGGGATCTGTTACTCCACTGACTTGTAGTAATTATCCGTGTTTGCGTTTTCATGATGGGCAACTTTTTGAGATGGAAAAAGATGAGTTGGCTGTTGAAACAGCGGTGGCAATGGTCTATAACGGAGTCGCACATACCGTACAAATGTGTAGCGCTATTGATCTTGAAGATTTAGCGGTTGGTTTTTCTGTCACGGAAGGGATCGTTGATAAAGCAAAAGATATTCAAGATATTGAAGTGGTGAGTGTATCTAACGGTATTGAAGTGCGTATGACATTGGCAAATAGACACTTTGAACGTTTAAAACGTGCGCGTCGTAATATGAGTGGCCGAACCGGTTGCGGTATTTGTGGCACGGAAAGTTTGCAACATGTCATTCGGAAAGTGGAGCCTGTTTCAACGAGCACATTTTTATCTTATGCTGCAGTGGAACGTGCTTTATTGTCTTTCAAGAAATATCAAGTACTTAATCAACTTACGGGCTCGACACATGCTGCTGCCTATATTTCAGCCGAAGGTGAAATTTTGGCGATTCGTGAAGATGTCGGTCGCCATAATGCGTTAGACAAATTGATTGGGCATTACTTGAAATCAGATTTGCAAAATGGGGCTATTTTAGTATCAAGTCGCGCAAGTTTTGAAATGGTTCAAAAAGCCGCTGCCGCTAATGTCGGAATACTATTAGCCATATCGGGGGCAACCAGTATGGCTGTCGATTTATCTGATACGTTAAATCTTACTTTAGCCGCTTATTGTCGTACAGGCAGAATGAATTTATATACACACGCTTATCGCATTCAATTCAGTGACTAATCGAGAAAACACTATGTCTTTACTATCGAAAAACAAATATCAGAAGATATTTAGCACTCTTTTATTTACCTCTTTATTTTTAATGACACCTGCAGTGTTTGCATCTATCTTCACCTCTTCTCAGATAATTGATTGCCGTGCGAGTGAATTTTTTAATGGGTGGCCAGAGCAAGGAATGAGCGTTGGTGGACACTTACCTAATGCGATAAATGTGCGTCCTCAATGGTTAACAGATATGTCGCTTGCACAAAGAACACATTTTCTTATTGAGCAAAAACAACTTGATAAAGATAAACCAACCCAAATATATTGTAATAGTATCGATGCTAAAAAACTGCAACAGCAGTTATTAAGTGTTGATTTTAAGAATGTTAATATCCGGGAAAAAGCACTGAGTGACGATAGTCTGCAGCTTATTGCCTTACCTAACTTTAAGACGTTAGTTAGTGCTAACTGGTTATATCAATTGACTTCTTTGCCGGATCCTCGACAGATTACAGCCACACCAATACACAATTTCATTGTTGTTGAAGTTGGACGTGATGATATGACAAACTTTTTGTTATCACATGTAAAAGGTGCAATTTACGCAAATACCAATGATTTTGAATCAGAGCCCGTTTGGAATGTTGTTTCTCCCAAGCAGCTTAAAGAAAAAATAGAAGCATTGGGTATAACGATCAATAGTACGGTGATACTTTACGGCCGACTTAATTTAAGCGCCGCTCGTATTGCGCAAATACTCATGTACGCGGGTGTGAGAGATGTACGTTTACTTGATGGCGGTTGGGATGCCTGGATTGCTGAAAAATTACCCACCGAATCAGGAGCCGCTCGGCGCGTTACATCGGTTGATTTTGGTGCGACGCTCCCCGTTCATCCTGAATATATTATTAGTGTAAAAGAAGTACAAACGATGCTAAAAGACACCGAGAAAAATTCAGTTGTCAGTGTGCGTAGTTGGGGGGAATATACGGGTGACGTTAGTGGTTACAGTTACGTTAAATTTAAAGGACGTATTGCCGGAGCAAAATGGGGACAAGGTGGTAATAACGCGAATAGTTTGGACTCGTTTAAAAATCCGGATGGTACGGTGCGCAGTGCGACTGAAATTGAAGCCAAATGGAAACAATGGAACATTCGCGCGGATCAGAATGTCAGTTTTTATTGTGGTACTGGCTGGCGCGCCTCAGAAGTTTTTATGTATGCATATTTGATGGGATGGAAGAATATTAGCGTGTTTGATGGAGGCTGGTATGAGTGGAGTATGGATAGTACAAAGCCTGTCGAAACCGGAGATCCAGAACATTCTGCAATTAAATAGATGCATTAACCCCAGTAAAAGTCGTGTTAAACACGCTTGATTTAAGGACCGAGAATGAATAAAATTCGCCTTACCCAATATAGCCATGGCGCCGGTTGTGGCTGTAAAATTTCTCCAAAAGTATTGGGTGAAATTTTAAAAACAAATTTACCACAGTTTAGTGACCCCAATTTATTAGTGGGCAATGAAGATCGAGATGATGCGGCCGTGTATGATTTGCAAAATGGTACGTCGATTGTCAGCACAACTGATTTTTTTATGCCTATTGTGGATGATCCCTATGACTTTGGGCGTATCGCTGCAACCAATGCTATTAGCGATGTCTATGCAATGGGAGGAAAGCCTATTATGGCGATTGCCATTCTAGGTTGGCCGTTAGATAAATTATCACCTAATGTGGCACAAAAAGTGATTGAGGGTGGACGTAAAGTTTGTCAGGATGCGGGGATTGTTTTAGCCGGCGGTCACTCCATTGATGCGCCTGAGCCTATCTTTGGTTTGGCGGTTACTGGGACGGTGAATACGGATATGATCAAGCGAAATAGCCAAGCAACATCGAGTTGTGAGTTATTTATCACCAAACCTTTGGGGATCGGAATTCTAACGACTGCTGAAAAGTTTTCTAAATTAAAACCCGAGCATCAAGGTTTAGCAATTGATTGGATGTGTAAACTTAATAAATCTGGCGTTGATTTTGCACAACTCGATTGTGTGAAAGCTATGACAGATGTGACAGGCTTTGGCTTGTTAGGACATTTGAGTGAAGTGTGTATTGGTTCTGGATTAGTTGCTCATATAGTCTTTGATAACGTACCAACGTTACCGGGAGTATTTGATTACATCGCCGAAGGTTGTGTTCCTGGTGGCACTGCACGAAATTATGCAAGTTATGAGCATCTTATTGGCGATATTAGCGAATTGCAAAAGTCCGTTTTGTGCGACCCTCAAACCTCTGGTGGTTTGTTGCTGGCAGTTGAAAAAGGCAATCGTGATGCACTACAACGCGTAGCGGTACAACATGGCATTATGCTTGTTTCTATTGGTGAGATGCATCAGAAACACGAGTGCAGCTCAATCGTGGTGTATGTTGACTGAACAATGTAAATATTGCGATAATAATACAAAAAGGGTTAATATTTGAAAATATTAACCCTTTTTGTATTATGTGCATTATGTAATAAGGGCAGTTACTCGATGTACTCTTTTAAAATAATACGATCATTTTCTTGGCGCCGAACCCAGCCATCCTTTTGCATGCGATTGGCCAGAGGGATTGAATATTTACGACTTAAACCACTGCGCTCTTTAATATCACTCATGCTGATGATATCTCCCTTTATATGGGAGGCAAGAACCGCCTTTATTAGGGTCCGGTAGAGCTGTTGATCATAATAAATATCACCTTCGATTTGGACCACATATTTAAGACGAGCAAGGTTTCTGAGCTGTGCTTTTTCTGTTGTTGATATATCTTCTTTGTTTAGTTCAAAACCAGATTTTCCTTTGCTGCGGATCTCAGATAATAACGTCTGCGCCTCTAGGCTAAGATCATCTTCGGAGTCGCCATCACCGAATATCCATTTGCCATAGCTTAAATGGATCATTTTTTTTGTTTTTAGATAGTGAGTGAGCATCTCAACCGCGGGCATATCGATACGTAGATGATGACTAAGTTCAGTATTACTATTGCCTATTGCGATTTCAGGTTTTGTTAAATGGTTTTTAATTGATTCCGTTGTCTCAAGTAGCCATTTCTCATTAAATAGCCACTGTTCATGGACGATTGTTCTTTCATTAATCGCTTTTATATCAATATGTTTTAGTTCTATATAACCGCAAAGTGAGAACTCTATTTGAGCGTGGTGTTGTGGTTTAATGGGTAGACTAAGTGAATTTAATACATGATATAATTTACGTCGCAAAAAGCCGGTTACTTTTGATGTCCATACTATAAAGCCTCCGTGGATCAACGTACTGCCACCGTGACGTATTAATGCGATAGATTGGCCAAAGTAAACGGGTGCGGGTTGCGTGAGTTTAATACGTACTAAACGTGTGTCTTTAAGGTAAATAAGCTGGCCGAAGCCATGCCAGCTACCCAATGCAATTTCAACGTTCTTATAACTTTTTAATTCAGGCACATATTTGATGTCATCTGACAGGCGTACAATTAATTGTTCGGTCATCTCGCACGCATTTGGCTCTGACATCAAACAATCGCCACGCTTAATATCTTTACGTTTTATACCTTTTAAGCAAATTGCAACGCGACTGATATTTTGTACCATGTCACATTTTTGATGATACGACTGTAAACTCCGCACTTTAAAAGCTTGTGCTTGTTGATTTTTTTTTGAAGACGATGCGATATATACTTTGTCATTAACATGAATAACGCCTTGTGAGAGCGTACCCGTTACCACCGTGCCAAGGCCTTTTAGCGTAAAACTGCGATCAATATAGAGTCGAGCAGGTGTGATTTCTTCTCTTTTTTCTTGGCTTTTTAGTAGTAGATGTTGTTGTGCAGAACAAACTGAAACAGTTTTAATAATGGTTTTTTTTAGCAAATCTATTCCGTTTTTTGTTAATGCCGACACACAAACAATCTCTGGAACGAGGTTTGTCATGTCCATAACACGTTCTAAAACTACCTCTTCTAATGCTATTATCTCTTCCTCGGATACTAAATCTGATTTATTGATGCAAATAATAATATTTTTTTGACCTAATGCTTGTGCAATTTGCACATGATCGGTGGTCATCGGCATCCAACCTTCCGTAGCAGAAATTACTAATACTACCGCGTTTAAATTGGCAATTCCAGACACCATGTTTCGGATATAACGCTCGTGGCCAGGTACATCGACAATACCAATATGATTACCTTGCTCATCACAAAAATAAGCAAAACCGAGATCTTGGGTCATTCCTCTTTTTTGCTCATGCTCTCGGGCGGTTAAAATGCCAGTTAAAGCAAGAATAAGCGTTGTTTTTCCATGATCAACATGGCCAATAATACCAATAGAAGCATGATATGGTGAAAGCGTTTTTAGGCTCATAGTGTGCACAACTCTTGAAAGTAATCTTGAAGTTTTTGTTGTAAAACCAGGTAGTCATTATCATTTACAGTCGCTAAGTGACACAGTACTTCATCATTTTTTATGGTGGTTATGATGGGGTTTTTACCTCGCCGTAATGCTTTACTTATTGCTTCTGCTGAGTGGCCTTGGCATGTGATCGATACGCCAAATGAGACGTATTGTGTATTGGGTAATGCGCCACCGCCAATAATTAACGGGAGTGATCGTAAGGTTAAATTACGAGGAAAAAAATCAACTAAGCGCTTCGCTTTATCAAGCGTTTTTTTCTGTTCATCAATGGTTTTTTGTGCAATACCATTACCTGATGGGGCGTGGTTGAGTTTTTTGATAAGTAACGCTTCGAGCAATGAGTAGATAATGCGACTCGGTCGGAACGTACGCATCATCGGATTTTTTTCTAGTGAAGCGATTAAAGTCTGACGGCCACAAATAATACCCGATTGCGGGCCTCCCAATATTTTATCACCAGAAAAACACACCAGATCTACGCCCCATTTTATATACTGTGCAATGGAGGTTTCACTTTGAGAAAGCGTTTCATTAGTGAGCCCTGAGCCTTGATCAACGGCTAAAATAATATGTGCAGGCAAGCGTTTGACAACCTCTGCAATATCCGGCTTTTCAGTGAACCCTTGAATTGTAAAGTTAGATTGATGTACCATGAGTACTAACGCGGTTTCTGCGGTGATAGCGTTAATATAATCGTCAGCAGTGGTAATATTTGTGCAGCCAACTTCAACCATTTTTGCGCCTGTCAGCGCTAAAATGTCCGGAATACGAAATCCACCACCAATTTGAATTTGCTCACCGCGGGAAATGATAACTTCTTTACCCTTTGCAAGTTCGGCCAATAGCAAGTAAAGCGAAGAGGCGTTATTATTGACGATCAAACCATCTTCGGCACCCGTTAATGCTTGCAATAATTCACACATTAATCCTTTACGTCCACCGCGTTTACCAGATGCAATTTGTAGCTCTAAGTTGTTATAACCGGTATTTATGTCACGTACACTGTCCCAAATTTCGACATCAATAGGAGATCTACCTAAATTTGTGTGAATAATCGTGCCTGTTGCATTGATGACGCGCTGCAATTTTTTATGTTCAGTTTTAGCACAGCGAGACATAATACGCTGTATTGCATCTATATCTGTACAACCTTTACTTTTAAAATCATCAGATTCTCGGATAGCGCGTAACTCTTCTTGCATTAAACGGGTAACGACAGGTCGGCTTAAACTATCGATATGAGCCTGAAATTCATTTAATTGTAATAATTTTTCAATTTGGGGCAAGCGATAATTTATTGAAGAGGCGGGAGATGCCATGAGATTCACCTGTGTATAATTATCCGTTTATAGCGCCGGACCGGCAATAGATGCGATAGCCCAGAGAAAGTCAGCGGTATGTAAGAGTTGGGATTACTTCATAATGCTTATTGCGTAAATTCAGCAAGCATTTATATATAATTTAGCTATTTTATTTGGCGGAAGAGGCTTTACTTGGCAAATATTATTTTAAATTGTTTTTTTATATCAACAGAGCATTTTTTTGTGATAAAAAATTGCTATCTATATATGTGCAACTTTTCTGTGTTGTCGTACTGATTGTCTATTCATAATTTGATGACTTATTTTGCTAATATGCAATTATTAAAGAGTATTTATTTTATTTTAAAGCTCTTAATATCGCTTATATTATGCACAAACAATGAATAATATAGCATAACAAGCCTTGTTAGTTGATTTTTTCTCTACCTTTGACGGCCTTCAATGATGTATATTTTAAACGGGAATTTCACTTTTTCCGGCGCGTTTATCTTTATTATTTGGGATGCAAGACCTATTTTAAATAAAGTTCAATGATTTTGCTCAATACTAATAATATATTTCAGATTATCTGCGGCATTTGCGCAGGATAACGCCAAATAGAGCGTTCATGTCGAATTGAGCAGACTACATTTAAGAAAATGTGTGCTTCTGGAAAAACTAAATTGTTTGAGCAAAAAAGAATATAAAAAACAAATATAGGTGAAAGTGTAGGAAATATACTTTTTATATTGTTTGACAAAAAAAGTTAATCAAAGCCAAAATAGAGTGATATTGTTTCTGTTTCGGTGAAATATAGGTATTTAAGCGAGTAATCTATGTTTTTTTATAAAAAGCATAGATTATCACGTTACAAAGTGCTGAAAAATCCTTATACTGACGTGCTTTATTTCCTAGGTATTGATAGTAGCAGTTACTCTATTTGTCTCTACCGCATTTAAGTTGGCGCTTTTACGTGTTAACGTTGATTTTGTAGATATACTATATGCAAAATATTATTAATATTTAACATTAGGTAAAAATAAGTTATGAATGCAATACATACTGAAAGCAGTAAAAACTCACTAGATGGACTAAAGTGGGCGATAGCAATTTTATTAATGGTCGCAATTATTGCTGGTAATTATATTTATGGTGAAAGCGTGCAAATTATTGCTCGCATATTGATTTTTTTAGTAATGGCTGCCTTAGCTATGTTATCTGCCTCGATGACAGAAAAAGGAAAAACATTTATAGAATTTGCGAAAGATGCGCGTTTAGAAGTACGTAAAGTGGTTTGGCCAACACGCCAAGAAACAGTGCAAACAACCTTAATAATCCTTGCGGTATCAGCCGTTGTTGGCTTGATATTATGGGGATTAGACGGTATTTTTGTTCGTGTAATTGCATACGTCACGACAACAATATAAGGATTTGATATGTCAGATGAAGTACAAAAAATGAGATGGTATGTTGTACAAGCGTTTTCAGGTTATGAAGGGCGTGTACAAAAAACATTAATTGAGCATATTAAATTAAACGAAATGGAAGAATATTTCGGTGAAATTTTAGTCCCTACGGAAGAAGTTGTAGAGATGCGTGCCGGCCAAAAACGTAAAAGTGAACGTAAGTTCTTTCCTGGATACGTTTTAGTCGAAATGATAATGAACGATGCTAGCTGGCATTTAGTTAAAAACACGAGTCGTGTAATGGGCTTTATTGGTGGAACAAAAGAGCGCCCAGCGCCAATTTCACCAAAAGAAGTCGAGAACATTCTAAACCGTTTACAAGAGTCGGTTGATTCTCCGCGCCCACGTACACTATTTGAAGCAGGTCAAATCGTTCGTGTTGTGGACGGACCATTCTCTGATTTCAGTGGTACTGTAGAAGAAGTCGATTACGATAAGAGTCGTTTAAAAGTATCTGTTTCGATTTTTGGTCGTGCTACACCGGTGGATTTAGAGTTTTCTCAAGTAGAGAAAGACTAAAGCTTAAAAAATAAACAGAAATATCTTGAAGAAGGTGGTGAATTATAGGTATAATTTGCCACCTTTTTTATTTTTAGGTAAATAAATGGGTATTTATTTTAATAGGGGAGCTTATTCTTTTCGAGTGAGCGTTATACCCAAACATAGGTAATATTATTATGGCTAAAAAAGTACAAGCATATATTAAGCTGCAAGTTTCAGCTGGTATGGCTAATCCGTCACCACCAGTTGGTCCAGCTCTTGGTCAACATGGTGTTAATATCATGGAATTCTGTAAAGCATTCAATGCAAAAACAGATTCAATGGAAAAAGGCGCTCCAGTACCTGTAGTAATTACAGTATATAATGATCGTTCTTTCACCTTCGTGACAAAAACACCACCTGCATCTTATTTACTTAAGAAAGCTGCTGGCATTAAATCTGGCTCTGGTGTTCCGAACAAAGATAAAGTGGGTACGGTAACACGTGCACAACTTGAAGAAATCGTTAAAACGAAAGAAGTTGATCTAACAGGTGCCGATCTTGATGCAATGGTACGTTGTATTGCGGGCTCTGCTCGTTCAATGGGCTTGGAAGTAGAGGGTTAATACAATGGCTAAATTATCTAAACGCATGAAAAACATCCGTACTAGCGTAGACGCAAGTAAAGAGTACGAAATCAATGAAGCAATTGCTCTTTTACAAAAATTAGCAACGGTTAAATTCAACGAAAGCATCGATGTTTCTGTGAATCTTGGTGTTGATTCTCGTCGTAGTGATCAAAATGTTCGTGGTGCAACAGTGTTGCCACATGGTACAGGTCGTGAAGTACGTGTTGCTGTATTTACGCAGGGCGCTAATGTTGAAAAAGCAAAAGCTGCTGGCGCAGATATCGTTGGTATGGAAGATCTTGCTGCAAAAATTAAAGCAGGCGAAATGAACTTCGACGTTGTTATTGCTTCTCCTGATGCAATGCGTGTTGTTGGTCAACTTGGTCAAATTTTAGGGCCTCGTGGTTTAATGCCTAACCCTAAAGTTGGAACGGTTACTCCAGACGTTGCAACGGCAGTTAAAAATGCTAAGTCTGGTCAAGTACGTTACCGCAATGATAAGAATGGTATTATCCATTCTACTATTGGTAAAGTTGACTTTACTGCTCTGCAAATTAAAGAAAACTTAGAAGCTCTTTTGATTGCGCTTAAAAAAGCAAAACCATCAGGTGCTAAAGGTCAATTCTTGAAAAAAATTGCATTATCTACAACAATGGGTGCTGGTATTAAAATTGACCAAGCAACGATTGATACAACGGTAGCGTAATTATTTAGAATAGTGTGTTTATTTATTTTTAGTTATATTCACACTATACAGGTCCGTAAATTATCTGTATAATTTGCGGCCTTACTTTGGAGGGCCTTAGGTCCCTTCTTAGACCGTAGGAGTAAAATTTATTTTACTTAATATCCTACGTAGATGGTGCCGGACCCCAGAAAGAATTATTCTACCTGGATCCGATGACCAAAATAGTGCCTCATTATTTTCTATTTAAACAATGAGGGTGTTTAAGCTGGAGTTAAATCCAGTGGAATCCAGGAGTAAAACCAAATGACATTAAGACTCGAAGACAAGCAAGCTATTGTCGCAGAAGTTAATGTGGCTGCAAAAGCTGCGCTGTCTGCTGTTGTTGCCAATGCACGTGGCGTAACAGTTGGTGCAATGACTGAACTTCGTGCACAAGCACGTGCTAACAATGTATATCTACGTGTTGTGCGTAATACATTAGCACGTCGTGCTGTTGAAGGTACAGAATTTGCATGTCTTGTAGACACGTTTACTGGTCCTACAATCCTTGCATTCTCAAACGACCATCCGGGTGCTGCTGCGCGTCTTTTAAAAGATTTCGCTAAAGCAAACGAAACGTTTGAAGTAAAAGGGTTGGCATTTGAAGGTGAATTTATTGAAGCCGATCAAATCGACCGTTTAGCGACACTACCAACGTACGACGAAGCAATTGCGAGATTGATGGCTACCATCAAAGAAGCTGCTGCCGGCAAACTTGTACGTACTCTGGCTGCATTACGCGATCAGAAAGAAGAATCTGCAGCTTAATTGCTGTCATTTTATTTAATTTTTTTAAAGTAGGAATTGACTAATGTCTATTACTAAAGACCAAATCATTGATGCTGTTGCAGAGTTAACAGTTATGGAAGTTGTTGAATTAATCGAAGCAATGGAAGAAAAATTCGGCGTATCAGCTGCTGCTGTTGCTGCTGGTCCAGCTGCTGCTGAAGTTGTTGAAGAACAAACTGAATTTGACGTTGTTATGACTGTGTACGGTGAGAACAAAGTTAAAGCAATCAAAGCCGTTCGTGCTGCAACAGGTCTTGGCCTGAAAGAAGCTAAAGCTGCCGTTGAAGCATGTCCAACAGTGATCAAAGAAGCTCTTTCTAAAGAAGAAGCTGAAGCACTTAAAGCTACACTAGAAGAAATCGGCGCAACGATTGAACTTAAATAGGTTATATTTTATAACATATTAGCCATGTAAATGGCACTGGCTGGTGATTTAATAATCACCGGCCTTTTTGCGCTATAGGATTCTGTAAGTTTTCATTATTTTAATTACGGAATCAATAAGTACTTAATGTTAAAAAATGCATTGAGCTAGACTAAAATGATGTTCGCCGCTGCCTAATAATGAAGACCTAATAATAGGTCCGGTAGCTATGATCACTTAATCAGCGAGCAAAGGAACCACATGGGTTACTCTTATACTGAGAAAAAACTTATTCGTAAGGATTTTGGGAAACGTCCACAAGTTATGGAAAAACCATACTTGTTGTCGATTCAATTAGATTCATTTAAACGCTTCATCGAAGTTGATTTAACTGGAGAGGTTGGTTTGGAAGCCGCATTTAGAAGCATCTTCCCAATCGCTAGTTATTCGGGCACATCAGAACTGCAATATGTAAGCTACCGTCTGGGTGAGCCAGTCTTTGATGTCAAAGAATGCCAAGTCCGTGGCGTTACATACTCCGCGTCAGTACGCGTGAAATTACGTCTTGTTATTTACGATCGTGATGCGCCTGCTGGTACCGTTAAAGATATTCGTGAGCAAGAAGTTTACATGGGTGAAATGCCACTCATGACTACGAATGGTACTTTTGTAATTAATGGTACTGAGCGTGTTATCGTATCTCAACTACATCGTAGTCCAGGGGTATTTTTCGATCACGATAAAGGTAAAACGCATAGTTCAGGTAAAGTTTTGTATAACGCTCGTGTTATCCCTTACCGTGGTTCTTGGTTAGACTTTGAGTTCGATCCAAAAGATAATCTATTTGTTCGTATTGACCGTCGTCGTAAATTACCTGCGACTATTATGTTACGCGCATTAGAATATTCGACAGAAGAAATTCTAAACATGTTCTTTGATACAACGAAGTTTGAGATCAAAGATGGTGTTATTTCAATGGCTTTAATTGCAGATCGTCTACGTGGTGAACAATTAAACTTTGACGTCGTAAGTGCAGGTAAAGTTTACATTGAAACGGGCAAACGTGTTACAGCGCGTCATATCCGCCAATTAAAAAAAGACAAAATCAAAAGTATTAATGTTCCTGTTGAATATCTTGAAGATAAAGTATCAGCAAAAGATTACATCAGTAAAGAAACTGGTGAAATCATTATCAATGCGAATGATTATCTAACCTTAGAATCTATTGCTGAACTAGCACAATCAGGCATTAAAGCGTTTGAAGTTATTTATAGCAATGAATTAGATTGTGGGTCGTTTATTTCCGATACTCTGCGTGTTGATTCCTCAACGAATCGCTTAGAAGCACTCGTTGAAATTTACCGCATGATGCGTCCTGGTGAGCCACCAACAAAAGATGCAGCGGAAGGCCTGTTCCAAAACCTATTCTTTGCTGAAGAACGTTACGATTTATCGAAAGTAGGTCGTATGAAGTTCAACCGCCGTGTGGGTAATGAAGGCGATGAAGGTTCTGGCATTTTATCTAAAGAAGATATCTTAAGTGTAATGAAAACACTGATTGATATCCGTAATGGTAATGGTGTTGTTGATGATATCGATCATCTAGGTAACCGTCGTATTCGTTGTGTAGGTGAAATGGCAGAAAACCAATTCCGTGTTGGTTTAGTGCGCGTTGAGCGTGCTGTGAAAGAGCGTTTATCATTAGGCGATCTTGATGCAACAATGCCTCAAGATTTGATCAATGCTAAACCTATTTCAGCTGCCGTTAAAGAATTCTTTGGTTCTTCACAACTGTCTCAGTTTATGGATCAGAATAATCCTCTTTCTGAAGTGACGCACAAACGTCGAATTTCAGCATTAGGACCTGGTGGTTTAACACGTGAGCGTGCAGGTTTTGAAGTCCGTGATGTACATCCAACTCACTATGGTCGTTTGTGTCCAATTGAAACACCAGAAGGACCAAATATTGGTCTGATTAACTCATTGGCAACGTTTGCACGTACCAATAGTTACGGTTTCTTGGAAACGCCTTACCGCAAAGTGGTTGATGGTAAACCTAGTGAGCATGTGGAATACTTATCGGCAATTGAAGAAGGTTCATTTGTTATCGCGCAGGCATCTGCACGTATTGATGAAAATGGATTCTTAAATGAAGATTCTATCCCATGTCGTCATCAAGGTGAAACAACCTTTATGGCACCTAATCAAATTGATTATATGGATGTCTCTCCACAACAAATTATTTCTATTGCGGCGTCGTTGATTCCGTTCTTAGAACATGATGATGCTAACCGTGCCTTAATGGGCGCGAATATGCAACGTCAAGCAGTACCAACACTACGTGCGGACAAACCTCTTGTAGGAACCGGTATCGAACGTCGTATCGCAATTGATTCGGGTGTTACGGTAATCGCTAAACGTAGTGGTGTTGTTGATTATGTTGATGCTTCTCGTATCGTTATTAAAGTTGATGATTCTGAGCTACTTCCTGGTGAAGCGGGTATCGATATTTATAACTTAACTAAATACACGCGTTCAAATCAGAACACTTGTATTAACCAACGTCCAACATGTAAACCTGGTGAGCCAATCGTTAAAGGCGATGTGCTAGCTGATGGTCCATCAACAGATATGGGTGAGTTAGCACTGGGTCAAAACATGAAGATTGCATTCATGCCTTGGAATGGTTTTAACTTCGAAGATTCAATCCTTATCTCTGAGCGTGTTGCGCAAGAAGATCGTTTTACTACTATCCATATTCAAGAGTTCTCTTGTGTGGCACGTGAAACTAAATTAGGTACGGAAGAAATTTCGGCCGATATTCCAAATGTTGGCGAAGCCGCATTAAGCAAATTAGATGAGTCTGGTATTGTTTATGTTGGTGCTGAAGTTAAGCCTGGGGATATTTTAGTTGGTAAAGTGACACCAAAAGGTGAGACTCAGCTTACACCAGAAGAAAAATTATTACGTGCTATCTTCGGTGAGAAAGCATCAGATGTTAAAGATAGCTCTTTACGCGTTGCAAATTCAACTTATGCGACGGTTATCGATGTACAAGTCTTTACTCGTGATGGTGTAGAAAAAGATAAACGTGCGCTTGAAATTGAAGAAATGCAATTGAAAGCCGCTAAAAAAGATCTTAATGAAAAATTCAAGATATTAGAAAATGCTATCTTTGAAAAAGCCTTAAAAATTCTTGTTGATTCAGGTCAAGATGAGCAACGTCTTAAACAGATGCCTCGGGCTCAGTGGTTAGAAGTTATGATTGATGATGAAACTCAACAATCATACTTAGAGCAAATCATTGCACAATATGATGAAATCAAAGCTGATTATGAAAAAGAATTTGATGTTAAACGTCGTAAAATCACTCAAGGTGATGATTTGGCGCCAGGCGTACAAAAGATTGTTAAAGTTTATTTAGCGCTTCGCCGTCGTTTACAACCCGGTGATAAAATGGCGGGTCGTCATGGTAATAAAGGTGTTGTTTCAAATATCGTCCCGGTTGAAGACATGCCTCATGATGAATTCGGCGTACCTGTTGATATCGTGCTGAATCCTTTGGGCGTACCATCACGAATGAACATCGGTCAGATTTTAGAAACACATCTAGGTTTTGCTTGTAAAGGCGTAGGTGAAAAACTTGAGCGAATGATCAAAGATCAACGTGAAGTTGAAATGACGAAAGTTCGTGAGTTCATACAAAAACTTTATTCTTTTGGCGATGCACCTTGTCATGTTGACATTAGTGAGTTTGATGATGAAGCCGTGATGCGTTTAGCGAAGAATTTATACCGTGGTTTACCAGTTGCAACACCTGCATTTGATGGTGCTTACGAATCGGAAATCCGTGAATTACTACGTTTAGCAGATCTTCCTGAATCAGGTCAAATCGTGTTAACAGATGGTCGTACAGGTATTCCTTTTGAACGTCCTGTTACTGTTGGCTATATGTACATGCTTAAATTAAATCACTTAGTTGATGATAAAATGCATGCACGTTCAACGGGATCATACAGTCTTGTTACGCAACAACCTCTTGGTGGTAAAGCGCAGTTCGGTGGACAGCGTTTTGGTGAGATGGAAGTCTGGGCATTACAAGCATTTGGTGCTGCATATACGTTGCAAGAAATGCTTACCGTTAAGTCAGATGATGTTAATGGTCGTACTAAAATGTATAAAAGCATCGTTAATGGTGATCATAGAATGGAGCCAGGTATTCCTGAGTCCTTCAACGTATTGTTGAAAGAGATCCGTTCATTAAGCATTAATATAGAGTTAGACGAAGAAAACTAAAATATATCTTTAGTTAACAATAAGTGGCGCCTTACTTGCTAAGGTGCCTCGTTTTAACTCCTATGGGAGAATAGCGTGAAAGATTTACTTAAGTTTTTAAAGCAACAAAATAAAAGCAAAGATTTTGATGGAATAAAAATTGGTTTAGCGTCCCCAGAAGTGATCCGTTCGTGGTCCTTTGGTGAAGTAAAGAAACCAGAAACCATCAACTATCGTACATTTAAGCCCGAGCGTGAAGGTCTTTTCTGTGCACGTATCTTTGGACCAATTAAAGATTACGAATGTTTATGTGGTAAGTATAAACGCTTAAAACATCGTGGCGTGATCTGTGAAAAATGTGGCGTAGAAGTTACACAGTCGAAAGTTCGTCGTGATCGCATGGGGCATATTGAATTAGCTTCTCCTGTTGCGCATATTTGGTTCCTTAAATCATTACCATCACGTATTGGTTTAATGTTAGATATGACTTTACGTGATATCGAACGAATTCTTTATTTTGAATCATTTGTTGTCGTTGAACCGGGTATGACGGATCTTGAGCGTCGTCAAATTCTTCTTGAAGAAGAATACCTTGATATGGTCGAGCAATGGGGCGATGAATTTGAAGCCTCAATGGGTGCAGAAGCAATATATTCTTTATTGAAACAACTTGATCTTGATCATGAAATTGCTGAAATGCGTGAAGAATTAGGTACAACTAATTCTGAAACTAAACGTAAAAAACTAACGAAACGTTTGAAATTGGTTGAATCTTTTCATCAATCTTCAAATAAACCAGAGTGGATGATATTAACAGTATTACCTGTACTACCACCTGATTTACGCCCGTTAGTACCACTTGATGGTGGTCGCTTTGCAACATCAGATCTTAATGACTTATATCGCCGAGTAATAAACCGTAATAATCGTCTTAAACGCTTATTAGATTTAGCTGCGCCAGATATTATCGTACGTAATGAAAAACGTATGTTACAAGAATCTGTTGATGCATTACTAGATAATGGTCGTCGTGGTCGTGCTATTACGGGCTCTAACAAGCGTCCGTTAAAATCACTTGCTGATATGATCAAGGGTAAACAAGGTCGTTTCCGTCAGAATTTACTTGGTAAACGTGTTGATTACTCTGGTCGTTCTGTTATTACGGTAGGTCCATCACTGCGATTACACCAGTGTGGTTTACCTAAGAAAATGGCACTTGAGTTATTCAAACCATTTGTTTACGGAAGACTAGAAGCGCTAGGTCTTGCTACTACAATTAAAGCGGCTAAAAAATTAGTGGATCGTGAAGGTGCGGAAGTTTGGGATATCCTCGAAGGGGTTATTCGCGAACATCCAGTACTACTTAACCGTGCACCCACATTGCATAGATTAGGTATCCAAGCTTTTGAACCTGTTTTAATTGAAGGTAAAGCGATGCAATTGCATCCTTTAGTTTGTGCTGCATACAACGCCGATTTTGATGGCGATCAAATGGCGGTACACGTACCGTTAACTATTGAAGCACAACTTGAAGCGCGTACTTTAATGATGTCTACCAACAATATTCTTTCACCTGCAAATGGTGAGCCGATTATTGTACCGTCACAAGATGTTGTATTAGGTCTTTACTACATGACGCGTGAAAGAATCAACGCGAAAGGTGAAGGCATGTGGTTTAAAAATGCCAAGGAAGCTGAAAAAGCTTACCGTGCTCGCGTTGTAGATCTACAAGCACTTGTTAAAGTGCGTATGACTCAAGTGCACATCGCTGAAGATAAATCACGCACAGAAACAACAAGCATCATAGATACAACGGTTGGTCGTGCGATTCTGTCGTTGATTATGCCAACAGGGCTTGCTTTTGATAATGTTAATTTAGACATGGGTAAAAAAGCAATTTCGAATGTGCTTAATGCTTGTTATCGTCTACTTGGCATTAAAGATACGGTTATCTTTGCTGATCAGTTGATGTATACCGGATTTGAATATGCAACATTATCAGGCGCATCAGTTTGTATTGATGACATGGTTATTCCTGATGCTAAAGGCGAATTAGTTAAAGAAGCCGAAGAGCAAGTTGCTGAAATTTACGAACAGTTCCAAGCGGGTCTTGTAACTGCAGGTGAACGCTACAATAAAGTGATTGATATTTGGGCAACAACCAATGATCAAGTTGCAAAAGCGATGATGGATAACTTATCTACGGAAATGGTTAAAAATCGCGATGGCGAATATGTTGAACAAAAATCATTCAACAGTGTTTACATGATGGCTGATTCTGGTGCTCGTGGTAGTCCAGCTCAGATACGTCAGTTAGCAGGTATGCGTGGTCTAATGGCTAAGCCGGATGGCTCGATCATTGAAACGCCGATCATTGCAAACTTCCGTGAAGGACTAAACGTACTACAGTACTTTATTTCTACGCATGGGGCACGTAAAGGTCTAGCAGATACCGCACTTAAAACAGCAAACTCTGGTTACTTAACGCGTCGTCTTGTTGATATCGCACAAGATCTTGTTATTACTGAAGAAGATTGTGGCAGTGAAGATGGTCTATTGATCGAACCGCTTATTCAAGGTGGTGATATCGTTGAGCCACTTCGTGAGCGTGTATTGGGCCGAGTGGTTGCTCGTGATGTGATCAAGCCTGGCACTAAAAATGAAGTGATCTTTAAACGTAATACATTACTTGATGAAAAACTTTGTGATCTTATTGAAGTTGCTTCTGTTGATGAAATTTGGGTTCGCTCTGTTATTACTTGTAAAACTGACTTCGGTGCTTGTGCTGCGTGTTATGGTCGTGATCTGGCTCGTGGACATATTGTTGGTCAAGGTGAAGCTATCGGTGTTATGGCTGCTCAATCAATCGGTGAGCCCGGAACACAGCTAACCATGCGTACGTTCCATATCGGTGGTGCTGCATCTCGAGCTGCTTCTGAAAATAATGTACAAGTGAAAAACACGGGTAAAATTAAACTACGTAATGCTAAATTCGTTATTAACTCTGAAGGTAAAGTTGTTGTAACTTCACGTTCAACAGAGTTAACAATTATCGATGCATTAGGCCGTGCGAAAGAAAACCATAAATTACCTTACGGTTCAGTATTAGAAAAACTTGATGGAGCCGCTATTGTAGCTGGTGAAATCATTGCTAACTGGGACCCTCATACACATCCAATTATCACTGAAGTAGCGGGTAAAATTGAGTTCCTAGATTTTGTTGAAGGTATCACTATTACCAAGCAAACAGATGAGCTAACCGGTTTATCTAGTATTGTTATCATTGATCCCGCACAGCGTCCAAGTGCAGGTAAAGAAATGCGTCCAACTGCAAAATTGGTTGATGCTGAGGGTAACGATCTCTTCATTCCGGGTACTAAAGTTACGGCGCAATATTCACTTCCTGCTAATGCAATCGTGAATTTAGAAGATGGCGCTCAAGTACAAGTGGGTGATGCGGTTGCTCGTATTCCTCGTGAAAGTTCGAAAACACGAGATATTACGGGTGGTCTACCACGTGTAGCGGATCTATTTGAAGCACGTATACCAAAGGATGCGGCGATTCTTGCTGAAGTTTCTGGTACGCTTTCATTTGGTAAAGAGACCAAAGGTAAAGTTCGTTTAGTTATCACTAAAGCGGATGGCGAAACATACGAAGAGATGATCCCTAAATGGCGTCACTTAAACATCTTCGAAGGTGAGAAGATTGAAAAAGGTGAAATCATTTCAGATGGACCTGAATCTCCACATGATATCTTACGTTTACGCGGTATTAGTCATGTTGCGAATTACATTACTAATGAAGTGCAAGAAGTTTACCGTTTACAAGGTGTAAAAATTAATGATAAGCACATTGAAGTTATCGTTAATCAAATGCTACGTAAATGTATGATCACGCATGCGGGAGATTCGAAATTCCTTGTGGGTGAACAAGCTGAAGCCGTACGTGTAATCTTAGATAACCGTCGCTTAAAAGCGGAAGGTAAAACAGAAGCAACATATCATTATGTATTGCTTGGTATTACTAAAGCGTCATTAGCAACGGAGTCATTTATTTCGGCCGCGTCTTTCCAAGAAACAACACGAGTTCTTACGGAAGCTGCTGTTGCTGGAAAATGTGATAAACTTTACGGTCTTAAAGAGAACGTTATTGTTGGTCGTTTGATTCCAGCCGGTACCGGTTTTGCTTATCATAAAGCACGTGCAGCCGCGAAAGCTAAAGCACTTGAGCCGAAACCAGAGCAACCTGTTATTGATGTAGATGCAGCAGAGAAAAACTTAGCTGATTTACTTAATGCCGTTGATTTTGGTGACTAGTTTGTAGCTATCATGTTTATAAAAAGGTGCTTAGGCACCTTTTTTTTATGTTTTTTTCTCTATTTATTAAAGATAGGCTGCATGCATTGCTTACAAAGAGAGAATAGAATATGCACAATGCTGTCGCATAGCATCTCTTCGCGTACGATGTGAATAAATAGGTTATGCTTGGATTGCGCGCGAGTCTTATCTTTTAGAGAGTTATTATGCATAAAATAAAAATTGCAATATTAGTTTCGGGGCCTCCGTATGGCAAACAAGGTGCAAGTAGTGCTTATCAGTTCTGCCTTGCAGCGTTACAAACGGGGCATGAAATTGTTGGCGTTTTCTTTTATCAAAATGGGGTGCTTAATAGCAGTTATTTGCTGAGCCCTGCTAGCGATGAAGTTAATTTATTTAAATTATGGCAAACATTAGCGCTACAATACAAATTTCCTTTAGAGGTCTGCGTATCTGCTGCATTGCGTCGCGGTATTGTTGATAGCATAGAAGCACGATTGTTAGCATTACCACATTTTAATTTAGAAAAGCCTTTTGTGTTGAGTGGGCTTGGTCAACTTGCCGAATTAAGTGCAAAAGCCGATCGTTTGGTGCAATTTCTATGAAACAAAAAAAGATAGGTATTATTAATCGCGCGGCAACATATGGTAATACACAGGGTCGAGAAGCGCTTGATTTAACCCTAGCATTATCGGCTTTTAATGAGTCACTGTCGGTTTTTTTTATTAACGATGGCGTTTATCAATTATTAATAAATCAACATCCTGAGCATATTCTACAAAAAAATTTCTCGCCCTTATTTAAAATGTTGAGCTTGTACGAAGTTAATAATATTTATGTCTGTGCTGAGGCGTTGCGTCAGCGCAATTTACACGTTAGCGATCTGCTGATTGATGTGTGCATTTTAGATAAAGCGCAATTAATACAGAAACTGGCAGAGCAAAATCAACTATTGAGTTTTTAATATGATATTACATACAATACATTCGTCCCCATTAGATAGTTTTGCTTTACAGCAGTGCTTAGCGTTGCTCTCGGCTAATGACACCTTACTATTGATAGAAGATGGTGTGTTTGCAAGTCAAGCACGTCATCCTTGGCTTGTTGCCTTAGAGACGCTTTCTAAGCAGGGGCGTCTAAGGGTGTTAAGCTCGGATTTAAAGGCTCGAGGTATTGAGAATAAAATAGGCGAAAAATGTTCGTATAGTGATTTTGTCATTTTGGTGGCAAAACATACTAGTTTAATGCCTTGGTAAGCTTATATATTATTTTTTTACTTGTTATAAGATCCTTTAAGTAAAATCTCAATTGCTTAAATATTGACTCGGATTTGTAAGCAGCGTAAACTCTTCCAACCCTAAATTTTAGGGCTTGATTTTTCACACACAATTAGGAGCTATTTAATAATGGCAACAATTTCACAATTGGTACGCAAACCACGTAAGGACAAAGTTGTAAAAACTAAGGTTCCTGCGTTAGAAGCGTGTCCACAAAGACGTGGCGTATGTACTCGTGTATATACTACTACTCCAAAAAAACCTAACTCAGCAATGCGTAAAGTTGCTCGTGTTCGTCTAACCAATGGTTATGAAGTAACTTCATACATCGGTGGTGAAGGCCATAATCTGCAAGAGCATAGCGTGATCTTGATCCGTGGTGGTCGTGTTAAAGATTTACCGGGTGTTCGTTACCATACTGTTCGTGGTGCATTGGATACTTCAGGCGTTGCAGATCGTCGTCAAGGTCGTTCTAAATACGGTACTAAAAGACCTAAGTCTTAAGTTATCCCGTAAGTAAGGCCAAACAAAAACTATTTTAATTTAATATGTTTTGGGGAAAATCCTGAAGCACACGGAGATAATAAGATGCCAAGAAGACGCGTCATAACTACTCGTAAAATCCTTCCAGATCCTAAGTTTGGATCAGAAGTTTTAGCAAAATTCGTTAACGTTGTAATGGTTGACGGTAAAAAATCTATTTCAGAAAAAATTGTATATGTTGCATTAGATGTAGCTTCTAAAAAAACTGAAAAAGATGAATTAGAGCTTTTTGAAAGCGCTCTAGAAAACATCCGCCCAAGCGTCGAAGTTAAATCTCGTCGTGTTGGTGGTTCAACATACCAAGTACCTGTAGAAGTTCGTCCTTCTCGTCGTAATGCTTTAGCAATGCGTTGGTTAGTTGAAGCTTCTCGTAAGCGTGGTGAAAAATCAATGGCATTACGTCTAGCTGGTGAGCTAGTTGATGCAGCAGATAATAAAGGCTCTGCGGTTAAGAAACGTGAAGATGTTCATCGTATGGCTGACGCGAATAAAGCGTTTGCTCATTACCGCTGGTAAGATCTTAACGCAAGCAATAGCTTGCGTTTTTTCGTTTCAAAAAATAATTAGTTATAGCAAAGGACATCACTTTGGCGCGTACAACACCCATTAGCCAATATCGTAATATCGGTATTGTTGCTCATGTAGATGCGGGAAAAACAACAACAACCGAACGTATTTTGTTCTACACTGGTCTATCTCATCGAATGGGTGAGGTGCATGATGGTGCAGCAACAATGGATTGGATGGAGCAAGAGCAAGAGCGTGGTATTACTATCACAGCTGCTGCGACGACAACCTTCTGGTCAGGTATGCAAGGACAGTTTTCAAAACATCGCATTAATATTATCGATACACCCGGACATGTTGATTTCACTGTTGAAGTGGAACGCTCGTTACGTGTGTTAGATGGTGCTGTGGTTGTTTTTTGTGCTGCGTCTGGGGTTGAGCCTCAATCAGAAACTGTTTGGCGTCAAGCAAATAAATATAACGTTCCACGTATTGTATTTGTAAATAAGATGGATAGAACGGGTGCTGATTTTGAGATGGTACTTGAGCAAATTCGGAAGCGCTTAGGGGCAATTTGTGTTCCCATTCATTTGAATGTTGGAGTCGAAGAAAACTTTAGCGGTATCATTGATTTGATTAAAATGAAGTTAATTAAATGGAATGAAGCCGATAAAGGTATGACGTTTGAATATCTTGATATTCCAGCGGATTTACTCGACAAAGCGACAATGATGCACGAAGAGTTGCTTGATAACGCAGCGGAGGCCAATGATGATTTAATGGAGAAATACCTTGAAGAAGGTGATCTTTCAATTGAAGATATCAAGAAAGGTTTACGTGAGCGTACATTAAACAATGAAATTGTACTGGCAACCTGTGGTAGCGCTTTTAAAAATAAAGGCGTACAAGCAGTGCTTGATGCGGTCATTGATTTTTTACCATCTCCCATTGATGTTAATGCAATAAAAGGCATTAATTCAAAGGATGAAGAGGTTGAGTGTCTTGCTGATGATAATGCGCCCTTTGCCGCACTAGCGTTTAAAATTGCAACGGACCCTTTTGTGGGTGCGTTAACGTTTATTCGCGTTTATTCTGGTGTTGTCCAAAGTGGCGATAATGTTTATAATTCAGTTAAAGAATGTAAAGAACGTTTAGGGCGTCTTGTACAGATGCATGCAAACGAACGTAATGAGATCAAAGAAGTGAGAGCGGGCGATATCGCTGCGGTTATCGGTTTTAAAAATGTCACTACGGGCGATACATTGTGTACAACTGAGCATAAAATCATTTTGGAACGCATGGACTTTCCGGAGCCTGTTATCCAGATAGCGGTCGAGCCTCGTACTAAAGCAGATCAAGATAAATTGTCTATTGCACTAACTAAGTTAGCAGCAGAAGATCCTTCATTCCAAGTAGAAAAGAATGAAGAGTCTGGGCAAATTCTTATTTCGGGTATGGGGGAGTTACACCTTGATATTATTGTCGAACGTATGCGTCGAGAATTTAATGTTAATTGTAACGTCGGTAATCCACAAGTGTCATATCGTGAAGCTATCCGCAAAACAGTGGAAGTGGAAGGTAAATTTATTCGTCAAGGCGATGGACCTCACCAATATGGTCATGTTCATCTTAGACTCGAGCCGCTTGATGCGGGTAGTGGGTTTGAATTTGTTAATGCAATTACTGATGGACGTATTCCCAAAGAATATATTCCAGCTATTAGCAAAGGTTGCGAAGAACAAATGAATCAAGGGGTGTTAGCGGGTTATCCTATGCTGGATGTACGTGCAACACTTTTCGATGGCTCATTTCATGAAACAGATTCTAATGAAATGGCATTCAAAGTGGCGGCTATGTTTGGTTTTCGTGAAGGAGCATTAAAAGCTAATGCAATTATCCTTGAACCTGTCATGAAAGTTGAAATTACGACCCCAGAAGATTGGTTGGGTGACGTGATAGGCGACTTAAATCGTCGTCGTGGTATGATTGATGGAATGGATGATGGTCTCGGTAACGTGAAAATTGTTCATGCCAAAGTACCCTTAGCTGAAATGTTCGGTTATGCGACAGCATTACGCTCTGCAACGCAGGGTCGTGCTTCATATTCGATGGAATTTCTTGAATATGGTGATGCACCTAAAAAAATAGCTAACGCTATTATTGAAGCGAAATAGAAAATAAATTAAACTACGATCTTTCCATGTGATGGCATGTGGAAGGTATTAACTGAAAAAGAAGGTACACACTGTGTCTAAAGAAAAATTTGAACGTAATAAACCACATGTAAACGTTGGTACTATTGGCCACGTAGATCATGGTAAAACAACATTAACTGCTGCAATTACTTCAGTTCTTGCTAAAAAATATGGTGGTGAAGTAAAAGACTTCGCTTCAATTGATAATGCACCTGAAGAACGTGAACGTGGTATTACTATCTCAACTTCACATGTTGAATACGATACTGCAAACCGTCATTACGCACACGTAGATTGTCCTGGACATGCTGATTATGTTAAAAACATGATCACTGGTGCTGCACAAATGGATGGTGGTATTCTAGTTGTTGCTGCAACAGATGGCCCTATGCCACAAACTCGTGAACATATCCTACTTGCACGTCAAGTTGGTGTTCCACATTTAGTTGTGTTCATGAACAAATGTGACATGGTTGATGATGAAGAGCTTCTTGAGCTAGTTGAAATGGAAGTTCGTGAACTTCTTTCTGAATATGATTACCCAGGTGATGATTTACCAGTAATTCAAGGTTCTGCACTTAAAGCTCTTGAAGGCGATCCTAAATGGGAAGAAAAAATTCTTGAGCTAGCTGATGCGCTTGATAATTACATTCCAATTCCAAAACGTGACATCGAAAAACCATTCATCTTACCAATTGAAGATGTATTCTCAATTTCAGGCCGTGGTACTGTAGTAACTGGTCGTATTGAACGTGGTATCGTTAAAATTGGTGATGAAGTAGAAATCATTGGTCTTAAAGAAACAGCTAAAAGTACTTGTACTGGTGTTGAAATGTTCCGTAAACTACTTGACGAAGGTCGTGCTGGTGAAAACGTTGGTGTTCTTTTACGTGGTATTAAACGTGAAGAAATCGAACGTGGTCAAGTTCTTGCTGCGCCTGGTTCAATTACTCCTCATACTAAATTTGAGTCTGAAGTTTACGTACTAAGCAAAGATGAAGGTGGTCGTCATACTCCTTTCTTCAAGGGTTACCGTCCACAGTTCTACTTCCGTACAACAGATATCACTGGTTCTGTACAACTTCCAGAAGGCGTTGAAATGGTAATGCCTGGTGATAACCTTAAATTCGTTGTTGAGCTTATTGCTCCAATCGCAATGGATGAAGGTCTACGTTTTGCTATCCGTGAAGGTGGCCGTACTGTAGGTGCTGGTGTTGTTTCTACAATTATTGAATAAATAATATTCATTATTGTTACACACTAAAAAAAGAGAGCTTAGGCTCTCTTTTTTTATGTGTTTTTTATACCCATCTTGTTTATATATTAATTGGACTTTCAATATACGGTGCAGAGCCCTGAAATATATTCAATTTTTACATAAAAATCAAAGAACAGTTAACGAAAAGATCACAATATCTATTGGTGATTTCTCCCTTTCTACAAAATATCAGACAGCGACAGGTAATCGGTACATAACCAGCAGTATTGCATGATCAAAGAAAAAATTGTAGATTAAAGATATAAACTCATCTTATAACAAATGTCTAATTATTATTTTACATCCAAATAACAACACAGACGAGATAAGATAGATTCAGACATAAGCATATATCAAACCGCCTTGCCAACATGCTATCAGTATATTTCTATCCGAGAATTCTAATCTTAAACATAAAAAGGTATTAAATAATGAAAAAAATAACATTGGCACTTGCTTGCACCTCAATATTAATCACCCCAATGGTTTTTGCTGCAGGCTCCTCTTACATTACCGGTAATATTCAAATTCATGATCGTGCCGATTTTAATGGTGCAGATACCACCTCTACCTTAGAGACTGGTCATACATTTGATTCTGGAACAACATTACTCGTTGAATTTGATGCAATTCAATTAGGTCAGACAACAACATCCCTTAACGATAAAGGAATAACAATATCTAACGCATCCCCTGCATATATCACTATTGGTGTTGAACAAATGTTTAACTTAAGCAATAAACTATGGGTTGCTGCGGGTTATCACCAACTCTTACACGATGGAAAAGCAACTGAATATCGCCCTTTAGTCAAAATCGGTTACAACTTTTCTAACGGAATATCTATCTCTAACCGGACTCGTTACCAAATTCAAGCCTATGATAATATCGCTGAAAATGGAAAAGACATCACCAATGATAAAATCCGTTTTGATAACAACATAGCTTATTCATTCACTGATTTAGCGCTTAATATAAAATACAACAATGTGTTTTATATTAATGAGGGAGATACGAAGCGAAACTCTATGGAGCATGAATTACGCGCAACATGGACTCGTAATGGTGTGCAACCTTATGTTGAGTACCGTAATCAGCAAGATAGTGTTAAAGACACTTATGGGCATAATAACAACGTATTAGTTATGGGCGCAACTTACGCATTCTAATTATTAGTTTTTTAACCGGTTAAAACCTAAGCTCTACGCTTAGGTTTTTTTTAACTGTAATATAACAAAATATAGATGCCTGGAATATTCTCTAGATCAGCATCTAACGTGGAATATTTTAATTTAACGTTGGGAATAAGAGGGATAAAATGCTCAAAAGCAATATAGCCAGAATAATTATTACTATCGCCAACGCTACTGTTAGGGTAACTATTGTTTGTTGTATTGTAATCAAGTCCTGCGAAAACACCAATATTATCGGCGAAAGCAGAAGTGCTAAGAAGGCTAGCAATGGCGATGGCACATAGTTGTTTTTTCATTATAATTCCTAGATAATTTAAAGAGTGTAATGTTATTAATAATACGTTTTATAAAGGGTTCAAGAATAAATGCATATTACTCAGATATTTATATGTTTCATTTAATAGCACGAAGTGTAAATAAGTTGCAATAAGTATTTGTAAAATATTAACATGAGTATCACACGGCTTTTTTTTATTTATATTTCGAT
Organism: Psychromonas sp. CD1; assembly: GCF_002239585.1. Lineage (GTDB taxonomy): Bacteria > Pseudomonadota > Gammaproteobacteria > Enterobacterales > Psychromonadaceae > Psychromonas. Next base: position 1,217,815 of record NZ_NDFH01000003.1, on the reverse strand, counting down.
GCATCAGGTCTTGATGTTTAATAGACGGTTTTTTCCTGTGTTGAACGTTGTAGTATAAACAAGCAAAACCGATGCCAAGTGTGTGAGTCTCATTTTACATTGTATTTTTAAGGCTTTTTTGAATCGTCAGTGAAAAAGAAGTAATAGAGACAGAGCGCGAGTATGATCCAAAATCCAAATTTAAAAATGAAGCTAATAGTGCTTAATAGAATAAATCCCACAAACATGATAACGGCTATCGCACTTAAACTAAGCACTGAAATTCCAAACATAAAGATAACAAAGACCGAAAGTAGGAATGCACCTAGTTCAAACATATTAGATCCTTAAAAATGGGATGGGGATTTTACCTCTAAAGATTTTTTCAGTTCTTCACTGGAATTCTAAAGGGTAAACACTGCATGTGTATATAAAGAGGATAACGGTTTTTTGAAGAATGTGCAGAGTTTTAATCATCTAAATTTCATTACAAAGTAAATATTACAAGTGTTATATTTGAGATATGAGTTTGAGTCTATTATTTTTTATATGGAATCGTATAAAAAAACCTTTTTATGCTGTTAAGTTAATTAAAAACGTTCTAAGTGACTATATATTTATACAGATATTGGTTAAAATTCGTCTTCTTTTTACCATCGAACAAATAGAGGCTTTGATGTTTGAAATTAATCCTGTTTTACATAAAGTAAAAGAGCTTTCTGAGCGCGCAGAATTACTTAGGGGGTATCTTTGACTACGATGCCAAAGGGGAACGTTTAGAAGAAGTCATACGTGAGCTTGAGTCACCGGAAGTCTGGGATAAACCTGACAGAGCGCAAGCGTTGGGCAAAGAGCGCAGTGCATTAGAACTTATCGTTGATACGATTAAAGCACTAGAAACAGGGTGCGATGAAGTTCAGATGTTAATTGAACTTGCTGTTGAAGAAGAGGATCAAGAGACCTTTGATGAAGCGCGTAATGAAATACAGGCGTTGGAGAAAAAACTAGAAGTGCTCGAATTTCGTCGTATGTTTTCGGGAAAAAATGATAGTTGCTCTTGTTATTTAGATATTCAATCTGGATCTGGTGGCACCGAAGCGCAAGATTGGGCAAATATACTATTGCGTATGTATCTACGTTGGGGTGAAGCCAATGGTTATAAAACCGAGTTAATCGAGGTTTCTGCCGGAGATGTTGCGGGTATAAAAGGTGCGACAATCCACTTCTCAGGTGAATACGCTTATGGTTGGTTACGAACTGAAACTGGTGTACATCGTTTAGTGCGTAAATCGCCCTTTGATTCTTCGGGAAAACGGCATACATCTTTTGCGTCTGCTTTTGTTTATCCTGAAGTGGAAGATAATATTGATATTGTGATTAATCCTGCGGAGTTGCGTATTGATGTTTATCGAGCATCGGGAGCCGGTGGGCAGCATGTTAATACCACTGAATCTGCGGTACGTATCACCCATTTACCCACTAATATAGTGGTGCAATGTCAAAATGATCGATCGCAGCATAAAAATAAAGATCAAGCAATGAAGCAATTAAAAGCGAAACTGTATGATCATGAGCTACAGATACAAAATGCAGAAAAGCAGATAAGCGAAGATAATAAATCAGATATTGGCTGGGGTAGTCAAATTCGCTCTTATATTTTAGATGATGCGCGCATAAAAGATTTAAGAACCGGCATCGAAAGTCGTAATCCACAACGCGTTCTTGATGGTGGATTGAATAAATTTATAGAAGCCAGTTTAAAATTGGGGCTTTAGATAGACTGCTCGAGTAGCAGTACATTGAATAACAACGGAATAAGGAATAATAATGGCAGAGCAACAGAAAAGTGAGTTACCGACAGAACAAATAAATGAAATTTTAGCGCAACGTTTAGCTAAGCTCGATGCGATGCGTGAAAAAGGCAATGCATTTCCAAATGATTTTCGTCGGAAAAATATTTCTGATGAACTTCATGCTAAATATGATGCAAAGACAAAAGATGAACTTGATGATCTTGCCGTTGAGGTTAGCATAGCGGGTCGCATGATGACTCGTCGTATTATGGGAAAAGCAAGTTTTGCTACCATTCAAGACATGGGCGGACGCATCCAAGTCTATGTTGTACGTGATAACTTAGCCCCCGATTTTTATAATACGGAATTCAAAAAATGGGATTTAGGCGACATTATTGGCGCTAAAGGCCGTTTATTTAAAACAAAAACGAATGAATTGAGCATTAAAGTTTCTGAAATTCGTATATTGACGAAAGCATTGCGTCCTTTACCTGATAAATTTCATGGTTTAACAGATATTGAGTCGCGTTATCGTCAACGTTATTTAGATTTAATTGTTAATGCTGATTCTCGTCGAACTTTTATCTTACGCAATAAAATAATAACTGCGATACGTCAATATTTAAATGATCGTGATTTTATGGAAGTTGAAACTCCAATGTTGCAAGCTATCCCTGGAGGCGCGACGGCTAAACCTTTTGAAACATTCCATAATGCACTTAATTTACCTATGTATTTACGTATTGCGCCAGAACTTAACCTGAAGCGATTAGTTGTAGGTGGTTTTGAACGTGTGTTTGAGATAAACCGTAGCTTCCGTAATGAAGGGACGTCTACACGGCATAATCCTGAATTCACCATGATTGAATTTTATCAAGCATATGCAGATTACATTGACTTGATGAACTTGACCGAAGATATGTTGCGTCATATTACAGAAACTGTTTTAGGCTCAAGTTTGGTTAAATATGGTGAGCACGAATTTGATTTTGGTAAACCGTTTATTCGTATGACAATGAAGGAATCTATTCTTGTCTATAATGATGACATTAAAGCCGAAGATTTAGAGGGCATGCAAGCCTTACAAGCATTAGCCAAGCGTTTAAATATCCATTTAAAAGATAATTGGGGTGCCGGAAAAGTACTGACTGAGATATTTGAAGAAAAAGCAGAGCATAAATTAATGCAACCGACTTTCATTACAGCGTATCCTGCAGAAGTTTCGCCGTTAGCGCGTCGTAGTGATAATGATCCAGAAGTCACCGACCGTTTTGAATTCTTTGTGGGTGGCCGCGAATTGGCTAATGGTTTCTCTGAGCTTAATGACGCACAAGATCAAGCTCAACGCTTTAGAGATCAAGTGGCACAAAAAGATGCTGGTGATGATGAAGCTATGTTTTACGATGCGGATTACATTATCGCGTTAGAGCATGGTTTACCACCAACGGCAGGAGAGGGTATTGGAATCGATCGTTTAGTGATGTTATTTACCGATAGTCATACTATTCGTGATGTATTACTTTTCCCTCATATGCGTCCACAATCTAAATAAATAGTATAAAAAGGGTGCTGTATTAGCACCCTTTTTATATGTTGAATATTAAATGTTTTTTTGTCTGCATTTATTTCAATAACAAATCAATACCATTATTTATCGACTAAAAGTACTTTAATACCGAGTTTTTGTAAGCCAAGTAAATCTTTTTCTGCTATGCCGTTATCGGTGATCACTGTGTTGACCTGTATAGAATCAAGTATTTTATGTAGGCTAATATTTGAAAATTTAGATGAGTCGGTCACGACAATAATTTCATCTGCTACATCACACATCGCTCTATTTAATTGTGCTTCTTGCTCATTATGGGTACTAATACCTTTTTCTAAATGAAAGCCATCAACCCCAAGAAATAATTTATTGAAGTGATAGAGTCGCAAGGATTGTTCTGCTTGAGCGCCAAAAAAAGAGAGTGATTTACGGCGTAAATGCCCGCCTGTTATAAGTATTTCTATGCCGGGTGCCTTAATGAGGGCATTGGCGACGTTGATAGCATTAGTCATAGCGATGACATTTTTTATATTCTGTAAATGTTCTGCTATTTGTGACGTCGTAGTGCCCGAATCAAGAATAATCGAGTCACCTTCATTGATAAGGCTCGCAGCCAATTTACCAATGCGTTGTTTAATGACATCATTAAATTTTGTTTTTTGATCCATGCTGTATTCGGTTAGGCTAATATTTTCTTTATTTAAATAAGCCCCTCCATAAGCACGTGTAACGATGCCTTTATTCTCAAGCGCGCCTAGATCATTGCGAATTGTTACTGTTGAGACATTAAACATTTCGGCTAAATCTGCTACTTGAACACTGCCTTTTTGGTGCAGATGAAAAAGAATCAATTCACGCCTTTCACTTGTTGTTTTCATATTAATAAAGTTACCCATTACGCCTTTTTTTACAGTATACGTTGATCTTTTCAAAAGGGAAGCGAAGTAAAATAATCGATAAACTCGAATTACAAAAACAATAAAACTTCAAAAAAGAAGGCCTTTCTTTCACTTCCCTTTGTTTTGTTGCCTTTATTGTGACGTGAGGCCAACTACTGCATTGCTTTCATTTTAGTTTTGTTTCTTTCGTTGTATTGTGTAGGCTCAGCAATAAAAAGCGCTTTTATTTTAAAGGCTAAAATTGGCAAATAGCGCCACCTTTTAAGAGGTACTTTTTATTTCATAGCATATATAAAAAGGACTGATCAATGGCAAATATAGTGTTAAGTCGTATTGATGAACGCTTGGTACATGGGCAAGTTGGAGTGCAATGGGTTGGCTTTGTGAATGCCAATTTGGTTATCGTTGCTAACGATGCAGTCGCTAAAGATGAAATCCAGAAAAATTTAATGGAAATGGTCGTTGCAGATGGTATTGGGATACGTTTTTGGAGTTTACAAAAAACCATTGACACTATTCATAAGGCTGCCGATAGACAAAAAATATTATTGGTATGTAAAACACCTAGTGATTTTTTAACTCTAGTCAATGGTGGCGTCGAAATTTCCAGAATAAATGTGGGAAATATGCATTTCTGTCAAGGTAAAGAGCAAATACACAAGACAGTTTCTGTGGATAAAGACGATATTAGTGCCTTTAAGGCCTTACAAGAAAAGGGCATTGAAAGCTTTATACAGGGTGTGCCGACAGAAAAAGAAATAGATCTTTATAACTTACTCTAATAGGGGAAATGAAGTATGGAAATTAGCATCATACAGGCCTTTATACTTGGCCTACTTGCTTTTATAGCAGGCTTAGATTTATTTAATGGCTTAACACATATGCATCGGCCGGTAGTATTAGGTCCACTTGTTGGTTTGGTGTTAGGCGATCTACAAACGGGAATTTTAGTTGGGGGAACCTTAGAGCTTGTTTGGATGGGTCTTGCTCCTCTTGCAGGCGCACAGCCTCCGAATGTGATCATTGGTACCATTGTTGGCGCTACGTTTGCTATTACAACGGGGGTTTCTGCTGAAGTTGCAGTCGGTATTGCGGTACCTTTTGCTGTAGCCGTTCAGATGGGTATTACTTTATTGTTCTCTGCCATGTCACCCATGATGTCTAAATGTGATGATTTTGCTGACGATGCAAATACTCGAGGTATTGAGCTAGTTAATTATTTTGGCTTGCTTGTTTTGGGTGTTTTTTACTTTTTCTGTGCTTTTTTACCGATTTATTTTGGTGCAGAGCATGCCGGTGCGTTCGTTGAAGCGTTACCTAAAAATCTGATTGATGGACTCGGCGTTGCGGGGGGGATAATGCCCGCTGTAGGTTTCGCTATTTTAATGAAAATCATGATGAAGAATATTTATATACCTTATTTTATCTTAGGTTTTGTTGCGGCAGCTTGGTTACAGCTTCCTATTTTAGCGATTGCATGTGCAGCGCTGGCGATGGCTTTAATCGATTTTATGAAGAAAGATGAAACGGCCGCAACGGTAAAAAACGAGGAGCTTGATGATGGGATCTAATACAGAAAAAAATGCATTGATCGATGCAAATGAATATGAAGATCAATCTATAGGTGCAGAGCTTACTACTGCGGATATTAATAAAATGGCTTGGCGCTCTTTACTCTTGCAGGCATCTTTTAACTATGAACGTATGCAAGCTGGCGGTTGGTTATACGGCATATTGCCAGCGTTGAAAAAAATTCATACTAATAAAAATGATTTAGCAAAGTCGATGAAAGGTCACATGGGATTTTTGAACACACATCCTTTTTTAGTGACGTTTGTAATGGGTATTATTTTGGCGATGGAGCGCTCTAAGCAGGATGTCTCAAGTATTCAAAATACGAAAATTGCGGTTGCCTCTCCATTAGGTGGGATTGGCGATGCGATGTTCTGGCTAACCTTATTACCGATTTGTGGTGGTATTGGTGCAGATTTAGCCTTACGTGGCTCAATCATGGGGGCTATTTTATTCTTTATTATGTTCAACGTCGTGCATTTCACTTTACGTTTTGGTTTAGCGCATTATGCCTATCGAATGGGGGTAAAGGCTATCCCATTAATTAAAGCCAATACTAAAAAAGTAGCTCATGCGGCCGCCATTGTCGGGATCACCGTTATTGGCGCTTTAGTGGCAACTTATGTCCGCTTATCAACCACATTAGAAATTAATGCGGGCGATGCGGTGGTGAAATTACAAACGGATGTTCTTGATAAATTAATGCCAGCATTTCTACCTTTAGTCTACACGCTAATTATGTACGCTTTAGTAAAACGAGGTTGGAGTCCAGTAAAACTCATTATGTTTACTATGGTGTTAGGTGTTGCTGGAAAATATGCAGGTTTCTTATAAGAAAGCAGATAAGTAGCAGAATGAAAATTCTGCTACTGCAAAAAAAGGAGAGGTTATGTTAGGTGTCATCATTAGTGGACATGGGGGATTTGCCAGTGGGATGGAAAAAGCCATGTTACAAATCGTTGGTCAGCAAGAGCAAGTTAAAGCTATTGATTTTCCTGAAGAATCAACAAGTGAATTATTAGAGTGCCAATTTAAAAAGGCATTTACAGAGGTAGATAGTGGCGATGGCGTCATTTTTTTAACTGATTTATTAGGCGGAACACCTTTTAGAACCGCATCTATGATTGCTCTAGCAAAACAGAAAGTTGAAGTCATAACCGGTTGTAATTTACAAATGATTTTAGAAAGCTTATTAGAACGAGACGAGTTGACTATAACTAATTTTCAAGATTTTTCACTGGCATCAGGCCATCGCGGTATGACTTGTCTAAAGGATGAATTAAAAAAATCAAAAGAACCCCAAAAAACAGATGAAGATGGAATTTAAGTTTTTTACTGAAGATATAGCAAGATATATCTACATGCAAACGTCCTATATAGACAAGGTTATGTCTATTTGAAATTATAGGTGATCAAGAGAGCTTGATTGCACGGAGATATTATGTATTTAATCCCAACACACGAAATGTTAAAAGATGCACAAAAAAATGGTTATGCGGTTCCTGCTTTCAATATTCATAATCTAGAAACTGTGCAAGTTGTTGTTGAAGCGGCGGCTGAATTACGCACCCCTATCATTTTAGCTGGTACACCAGGCACTTATAAACATGCTGGCGTTGATTATTTGGTGGCAATTTGTAAGGCTGCTGCAAAACGTTATCAGTTACCTATTGCATTACACTTAGATCATCACGAAGAATTTTCTGATATAAAAAATAAAGCAAATGCAGGTATTCGCTCTGTAATGATTGATGCTTCGCATTACTCCTTTGCTGAAAATATTCGACGCGTTAAAGAAGTTAACTATCAAATAAAGCTAAAATGAGTCCTTCTGCTGAAGCGGTTGCTCTGTCGGTAGAAAGGAAGTTCACTTCAAGGGTAAAAGGGACGGCTGTCTATCTTTCGAGAGCGGAAGGCTGTGTGCCTCAATCTTTTCTTAACAATATACATCACAATAAAGTGCTTCATGATCGAGTGATATTTCTTACTTGTGTCGGTGATGAAAAGCCAACCGTGCACCCTATGAAGCGAGTTAAAGTAAAAAAATTATCCGATTCTTTTTGGCTTGTAACGGCATATTATGGATATCAGGAAGAGCCAGATATTGAAAGTGCCTTGCATGCATGTAGCTTGAGTAAGTTATATATCCACGTGCATGAAACGGTTTTCTTTGTTTCTTTGGAAAGAATTAAAATATCAAAAATAAACCTATTTCATGATGTCAAAGCAAAAGCATTTGTGTTTCTAAGAAAAAACACGTTAAGTTTATCGGAATATCTTAAAATACCAACGAGTCGCTTAGTTGAAATAGGTGTGCAATTAGAAATATAATTGAAATTATATTAAGGCACTGCTGCTCGTGTATCGCACCACAAATCGGGCAGTGTGACTTATTTATTTGAGTGCATAAGGTCGAGGTTAAAATTAGAATTATCGTTGTGCGCAGAGATGGTGTTTTTTTGAATTTATGCGTGCTTATCTTAAAATAACTTGATGAGTGGGGTAGATGGCACTGGGTGTGCTCTGCTAATAAGTTTATATCTTCAACGAAACATTATATTCAGTTTATATTCTCGTTTTTTCGATAAAAAAATACCTGCACAAAGGCAGGTACTTTGATTAAAGTATATAACTGCGAGCTATTTAGCTGCTGCAACCACTTCAATATTCACAATGCTAGTAACCTCTGAATGTACAAAAATTGTAACATCATAAGTACCAGTGTGACGTAAAGCGCCTTCAGGAAGACGAACTTCACTCTTAACAACAGCAATGCCAGCAGCTGTGATTGCATTAGCAATATCACGTGTACCGATTGAACCGAACAGTTTGCCTTCATCACCAGCTTTAGATGTGATAGTTATCACTTCTAATGCATCAATGCTTGCGCCACGTTCTGTCGCTGCAGTTAAGTTTGCCGCTTGCTTCGCTTCTAGATCAGCACGGCGTGCTTCAAAAGCTTCTAAGTTAGCTTTGTTTGCAGGAACCGCTTTTTGCTGTGGAAAAAGGAAGTTACGAGCGTAACCTGATTTAACATTTACTTTATCGCCAAGTTTACCAAGGTTAGCAACTGTATCTTGTAGGATAATTTCCATAATATATAGCTCCTATTTACTTGTGTAAATCTGTGTATGGGATAAGTGACAAGTAACGTGCACGTTTGATAGCGCGCGCTAGTTGACGTTGGTATTTCGCACATGTGCCAGTAATACGGCTTGGTACGATTTTACCACTTTCAGTAATGTAATTTTTTAACGTAGGTACGTCTTTGTAATCAATTTCGCTAACACCTTCAGCAGTGAAGCGACAGAATTTACGACGGCGGAAGTAACGAGCCATGGTAGTTCCTCAAATTTGTTCTATGTACTGAGCATGCAACACTAGTTTACCAATATTATTGGCACTTTTCTGATAAGCGATAAAGCCACTTATCCTTAGTTGCATCCCTTTCGATAATTTATTTTTTAACTGAGTAGCGAGTGTTCCACTAATAACGATATGCATATAACAATATACGTTGCGTGGTAGCTCGGCTTCTTTTTGCACAGAACGATGCTCAAGTGTAAAATAGCAATGTCCAACACCACTCGGGCTTACTTTAAACGTAGGTTTTTCAGTAATACAGCCTGATAAGCGCAAAAAGTTTTCAGTCACTAGGGTTCTTATGCAGTTGTTTCTGTTCTAGCTTCTGGGCGAGGAGCACGAGGAGTACGTTCAGAACGCTCTTCTCTTGCTTTTGCCACTACAGATGCTTCAGTCACAGCATTTTTAGTACGCATGATCATATTACGGATCACAGCATCGTTGAAACGGAAAGCATTTTCCAAATCATCGATTACTTTTTGCTCTGCTTCAATGTTCATAAGAACATAGTGTGCTTTGTGTAGTTTATTGATTGGGTACGCTAATTGACGACGGCCCCAGTCTTCTAAACGGTGGATCGTGCCGCCAGCTTCTGTAATAGAATTAGTATAACGTTCGATCATACCATTAACTTGTTCACTCTGATCTGGGTGAACCATAAATACGATTTCATAATGACGCATATAAAAATCGCTCCTTACGGGTTAGTAGCTTCTTAAATTGGATCAGCCGGACCAAATAGAAGCAAGGAACAAAAAGAGTGGCTGAATTAAGGTGGCAAATTATACAGTTTAGTGCAGAAAGGTGCAAGCTTTGTTAATAAATTGATATATTAAATTGTGCTGGTTATGAAAAGTGGCTTGAGTGATTATTGGCAGTGAGCTTTGTTTACCGATGACGCTAGGCACAGAAAGAGAATTTATTTATTATCTTTTTTATTTTTTTATATTGGTATTGTGGTTTAGAATCATACTTATATTGTTTGTTATTGAGTATATTTTGGATAGCGCTATCGTATCATTTGTGGTTTTTTTAAATTTTATCCTATTGGCATGTAACGGTTGGCTTGGTCTAAGCGAGGGTGAAGCATATGTTCGCACCGACCCCGCTAAAAAAGATAATACCTCTATTGCATTTAACCGTTTTCTTTATATAAAACCTACTTCTTATGTATATGTATTAAAAACGGCATCAACATTCGGCGAGAATTCTCTTAAAAAAGAAGATAAATCTCAGTCTCAGCAAGCGAAATTGCTAAAGCTTTCACAAGAAAATAAATGGTTGCGCAAACGACTAAATTTAGCGGAACAATCAAATAAAAAACATCAAAAAATGATTGGGCAATTACAACTTAAAGTCGTGCAACAGTCACGCTATTTGTCTTTGCAAGTACCAATAAAAAATCAGCACACCACGAGTCTATTAGCATCAAGCAGTGAAGATTTACAAGATGAGATAGAAGTGCAGCCTGATTTGTTTGAAAGCGCGGTAGCAGATTCTAGTGTGATATTGTTGAAAACAAATGCTATATCAGGTGCGGTTGAATTTGGTTTCAATTATGAGCATACCAATAACATTACCAAGAACATCTATGCGAGTTTGATTTTAGATTATAACTATAATGAAATATATAGCGTTCATAACGATTTAAAAATAGAAGTAGAATCAGAAGATGACGAAGTAAGTACTGAACAATATCGGTGGCAATTGCAAGGTGATTACTTTTTAGATAAACAGAACCTCTTGTTTTTACGAACTGATTTACAGCGTAGTAAATTCTCTAGTTATGATCAAGAAGATGTTTACACAATAGGGTATGGTCGTACTCTTATTGAGACAACAAAAAATCTATTTAAAATTGAGCTAGGGCCGGGTTATCGGATGGCGGTGCCAAATTTCGGAGAAGATTCGGTTTCTATCGATGAATTTATTGTGCGTACGAGGCTTAATTATGAGCGTGTAATATCTGAATCATTACAAGTTATAGTGGACACCGTATTAGAGTTAGGTTCAGAGAATAGTACTTATGCATTAACATTTAGAGCGCAAAATAAAGTTTATAGAGAGTTGTATCTTAATTTTGATATAAATTATAAATACACAGAAAATGTACCGATTGAGACGAGCAATAAAGAAGTTTCAACCGGTATTAAACTTATGTATGCATTTTAGGTGCGTTGGCGAACGACTTCAAAAAGACAGATACCAGTCGCAACAGAAACATTTAAGCTAGTTACGCTGCCTGCCATTGGCAGTTTAATTAATTCATCGCAATGCTCACGTGTTAGGCGTCGTAAACCCTTACCTTCAGCGCCCATGGCAATCGCAACGCCTCCAGAGAATTGACAGTCGTAGATACTGTTAGTTGCTTCACCAGCGGCTCCGTATATCCAGATACCCTTTTCTTGTAGGCTGCGCATGCATCGCGCTAAGTTAGTTATTTGAATAAGAGGAACGGACTCGGCAGCTCCACAGGCAACTTTACGCGCTACAGGCGTTAAGCTAGCTGAATTATCTTTAGGGATTATCACCGCATGCACGCCCGCAGCATCAGCACTACGCAAGCACGCACCTAAATTATGTGGATCAGTAACACCATCTAAGATAAGTAAAAAAGGCTTTTCGTTTAAATTATCTAAAAGGCTATATAAATCATTGTCATGCAATACTTTCGCTATTTTTATACGAGCGAGCATACCTTGGTGTTGCTCGCCTTGTGCTTTTTCATCTAAACACTTACGCTGCATTTCTTGTACAGAGATACCCCATTGTTGTGCTTTTTCAGTGATGTTCGTTAAGCGTTGATCATCTCTGCCTTTTAATGTGTATATTTCAATGACTCTTTCAGGCTCTCTTTCTAGTAGTGCATCAACGGCATGTATACCGTAAATTATTTCACTTTTACTCATTCTATTCTCTCTGCTTAGATAGGTTAAACGTTTGTTATTTTTTACTTATATGAACTTTCAGATCACGCATTATTATTGGAAACTTTTGCTTTTGCGCGAGCAGTGCGACCTAAGCGTGTATTTTTCTTTGTTTTTTTCTTTTTCTTTGATGAGGCGGTATTTTTCTCACCTTGTTTTACTTTGTATTTAGGTTTCTTTTTTTCTTTTTTAGATAGTTGTTTTTCAGTATCTTGATTAATGGCTTTGATCAGTGGTTGTTCGTCGTGCTTATTACGAGATTTTTTGTTTTTAGCTCGTTTATCAATAGGACGGTTCTTTTTTCTGTCATTGTTTTTTGGCGCGCGTTTACGATCGCCTGCCGTCGCTTCGTCATTTAACTCAAAATCGATTTTTTTGTCTTCTAAATTCACAGATAACACTTTCACTTCAAGTGCGTCACCAATTCGATAAGTGCGCCCTGTGCGCTCACCTTTTAGCGTTTGTTTACCTGCATCAAAAATATAATAGTCACTAAGTAGGCCTGTGACGTGGACAAGACCATCAATTTGCAGTTCTTTTAAGCGCACAAAGAAACCAAAATTAGTGACTGCAACGATGGTGCCTGACATGATATCACCGACATGATCTTGCATATATTCACATTTTAAAGCGTCGCTTACATCACGTGTTGCATCATCCGCACGACGTTCAGTCATTGAGCAATGCTCTCCAAGTTTCGTCATTTCACTATGCTGATAATGGTAGCCACCTGTTTTCGTCCATTTTGATTTTTGTTTACCTAAAAGTGATTTTATTGCGCGGTGCAATATTAAATCTGGGTAACGTCGAATAGGTGAAGTGAAATGGGCGTATTCTTCTAATGCAAGACCAAAATGACCTAAATTCTCATCTTGATAAACCGCTTGCTTCATTGAGCGTAAGAGCATAGTTTGTAAAAGTTCTTGATCATCTCGTCTTAAAAACTTTTCTGCTAAATCTGCGTAATCTCTTGGCGCTGGTTTATCTCCACCTGTCAAGCTTAAGCCTAACTCTGATAAGAATGAGCGGAAGTTAGTCAGCTTTTCTTCGCTAGGTGTTTCATGCACACGGTATAATGCAGCCGCATCGGCTTGTGCAATAAAGCGCGCGGCAGCCACATTGGCTTGGATCATACATTCTTCGATGATTTTATGTGCATCATTACGTACTAATGGTTCGATAGACGCTATTTTACGATTTTCATCAAAAATAAAGCGAGTTTCTAATGTTTCAAACTCCATTCCACCACGATGATGGCGTGCTTTTTTCAATGCTTTGTATAAATCGTTGAGCGTTTCTAAATGAGGTACTAATATTTTATACTGCTCGCGAAGCTCTGGATCCTTATCCACAAGGATTTTAGCTACTTTGCTATAAGTAAAGCGAGCGTGTGATTTCATTACAGCTTCATAAAATTTATGCTCTTTAAGATGACCATTTTGGTCAATCAGCATTTCACTGACCATACATAAGCGATTTACTTGCGGGTTGAGTGAGCATAAACCATTAGAAAGTATTTCAGGGAGCATAGGTATAACTTGGTCTGGGAAATAAACTGAATTACCGCGTTTAATCGCTTCTTTATCTAAGATAGTCTCATTGCGAACATAGTAACTGACATCAGCAATAGCGACCCATAAACGCCAACCTCCATGACTTTCTGCTTGGCAGAATATTGCATCATCAAAATCACGTGCATCTTCACCATCAATGGTGACCAGAGGTAAGTCGCGAAGATCAACTCTACCAGCAAAGGCACTTTCAGGGACGTTTTCGCTAAACTGTTTTAATTCTTTGTCTAAGCCTTCAGGCCAAGTATGGGGTATGTCATGTGTGCGTAATGCGATTTCAACTTCCATTCCAGGTTGCATCTCTTGGCCCAGCACTTCGGTTATTTTACCCATCGCATTAATACGAGCTTTAGGACGATCACTAATTTCAACTACGACGATTTGCCCATGGCGAGCACCGCCATTAGATTCTTTTTTGATAAGGATTTGTTGGTTAATGCGCGGGTCGTCAGGGATAACCATTGCAATGCCATCTTCGACAAAGTAGCGTCCGACAATACATGCGCCGCGTGCTTTTAATAAGCGCACAAAACGCGCTTCTGTTCGACCTCTATGATCGACTTTAACTGGTTGTGCTAATATTTCATCACCATGGAAAAGAAAGCGCATTTGATGCGCGGGTAAAAAAAGATCTTTTCCTTGAGCGCACTTTAAAAAGCCGAAACCATCTTTATGACCAATCACTGTTCCTTGCATCAAATTCAGTTTATCAGGCAAAGCATAAGTCGCATTACGGCACCAAATTAATTGTCCGTCGCGCTCCATTGCTTTTAAACGCCGACGTAAACCCTCCGCCTCTTCTTCGCTGTTAAGTGAGAATGCATTAAATAGTGCATCTCGACTAATGGGTTTTGCTTGAGTTTGCATAAATTCTAAAATAAATTCACGACTCGGCACGGGATGTTCGTATGTTTCTGCTTCTCGTTGCTGATGTGGATCTTGGATCATAATGAAGGCCTTAATAAGTAAGTATATTAAAGTATATCTGAAAACAAAAAAATCATCTTATTTATTCAATTTTAGCTAAAATTGTACGGATGTAGCTCAGTTGGTAGAGCCCCGGATTGTGATTCCGGTTGTCGCGAGTTCAAGCCTCGTCATTCGCCCCATCTTTTAAGATGTAAAATTTACTTGGTGGTAAGTACAGTTGATTAGTACATCTCCATGGGTTTATGTAAAGTTGAATTTTATAATAAACACTAAATAAAATACTCGGTGATTAGCGCAGCTTGGTAGCGCATCTGGTTTGGGACCAGAGGGTCAGAGGTTCGAATCCTCTATCACCGACCACATTTAGAAAAAACCGCTTAGTTATTATTAACTAAGCGGTTTTTTTCGTTTTATCGTTCTTATCTATCTAAATCGCCTTATGGCGTCTAAATTTATTGCTCAATGCCCTTCGTCATGTAATTCTTATTTTTTAGTAGGCAAAATGTTAGTGTAGCCATAAGTTGTTTATTTGGAGTTACTTATGAGTTGCGTTAAAAAAGTATTAATGGCCCCCCAAGGACCTAATTTTTCTCAAATAGTGCAAGGATATTGGCGTTTAGGATCATGGGGAATGACACCTCAAGCGCGTTTGACATTTCTTAAACAGCATGTGGAAATGGGGATCACTACGGTTGATAATGCCGCTATTTATGGTGATAGCGAACGTTTATTTGGTGAAGCTTTAAAACTTGCACCCGGCATGCGAGAGCAGATTCAAATAGTATCTAAATTTGGTATTAACGGCGTGAAAGCTGATGCAGATGTTAAGTATGTCGCGCATTACGCGAGCGGTAAAAAAAATATTTTAAAGTCGGTAGAGAACTCTTTGCAACGTTTGGGTATCGAGCAACTAGATGCTTTATTAGTACATAGGCCTGATTTTTTAATGGATGCAGAGCAAGTTGCAGATGCATTTTGTGAATTAAAGAAAAGTGGAAAAGTACAGCACTTTGGTGTTTCTAATTTTAGCAATTCTCAATTTTCATTATTACAATCCTGTTTAGACAAGCCCTTGATAACGAATCAGGTAGAGATAAATCCTTTGAGGTTTTCTGCTTTTGAAGATGGAACAACGGATTTATTACAACAACTACACATCCGTCCGATGGCATGGTCATGCCTAGCAGGTGGAGAAATTTTTAATGAACATACAGAGAAAGGGTCGCGCTTACAGGCTGCTTTTCTGCAGATTGCACAAGAATTAGAGGCGGACTCTATCACGCAAGTTATTTTTGCGTGGATATTAAAACACCCTTCAAATCCGGTTGCGTTAGTTGGCTCGGGTAATATATCACGAGTTAAACTCACATTAAGGGCGTTAGACTTACAAATGACCACCGAGCAGTGGTATCGAATTTTACAAGCATCTAAAGGGCATGCGATTGCTTAAATATTTATTCTATTAGTGTTAGTGAAGGATAAAAACGATACATTGTTGCTTTTTATCCTTCATCAATGAGCAGCAGAGAACTTGATGTAACAGTCAGTCACTATGATTAAACATTTGAGATGTTAATTTATTTACTCTAAAAGTCGATTAAGTTCACAATTCAAAAAACGTTTGTGGCGAAGCATTTTATTAGCAATCCTGCAACGCAAGGAGATAAAAGCGTTTATCACTCTATTCTAAATGAATTCAGTTATCCTAATCCAGAGCAGGGCTTACAATTTACATCTATTGTCGACTCCGATAGTAACGATAATGGTAATGGTTCATCAGGCTTTAATTCGGCGGGGTGGGCATGACATCTACTGAAACCGTTTATAATAATGAGGCTGTGCTTAAAATAGATCCTTATGTGCTAAAAGATGGAATTAATGAAGATTTGCTTGAAATGGTCGTTTTACGTCGAATACACAACCCTAAAGAAGGTGTTGAATTACTAGGTGAAATAGTAGAAGAACAAGGTGCTGCGGAAGGATTTGGTGTTGCTTTTGTTGATAAAAATGAAATATGGTACCTTGAAACAGGCAGTGGTCACCAATAGATGATCGAAAAATACCGAAAGATAAATATTTCAGGTGATTCAGATTACTTAGCCTTACCGACTTTAATTTTATTTTAGAAAGGCATTGGGCTTGCTAAATTCAATAAAGACGGTTGCTTAGATTTCATCAATCTTATTCACGAAATGTAGACAATGATAATTACCCTCGAGTTTGGACGCTACAAAATCTCTAGGCTGAGGGTTTAACAACTAAAATTGATGCCAGTGGCAATTATCCTCTATTTTTAACACCAACGCATAAATTATCGATAGAGTAGCAGGTTTACGTAATCGCTTTGAAGGCACTAAGCATGATCCTTATACAAGCGAAAACCCTAAAGAAAAATATCGTCTAATTTCAGTTTTCCGGTCGATGCAATCACATACTTTACAAGTTCAGCCAAAATTACCACAAGCAATTGGTGAAGTGCAATATGTCGCTTGGGGAATGGCTTCCATCGGGGTGTATATTCCTTTTTATCAAGGCATGACAAAAATTCCAGAGAACTATAAAATAGGTGCTTCTACCGCAGATAATCAGTCTGCCAATAGGAAATTCAGAAAATTACAGAGTTTAACGAGGACTAACTGGAAAATATTTTCTCTAATTGTGATAAAGGCATACCATCAATTTGAAGTTGAAACAACAGTGCAGCAACGCCAACTTGAAAAAGCATATTTAGTGATGTATAAGAAAAACCCAAATAAAGCTCGGATGCTCATTAATCAATTCGAGCAAAAAATAACGGATAAAGTCCTCGTATTAACGGATAAATTAACCAATGAGCTATTTACTAAGCTGACCCATAATATGGATGTAACCTATAAATTTGCAGGAGCATAAGCTCTTTGTAAATAATCGTTCAAAATAAAAGGATTTTAGGCGATTATTTAAAATAATAAGTCCCATTATTATTTTGCTCGGTCATAAAAAAATAATCATCTAAAAGTAAAATAAGTCACAATATAATAAATAAAAAACTCTTTGTGACTCGCCACGCAGAAGATACTACGTTGTAGGTATATTGTGTTGCAAGTTATTCAAACTCAAGAGGTTAGTATGAAAAAGATATCTTTACTCGCAACGATGATAGCCAGTATTCTTAGTGGAAATGCAATAGCATGTACAACTATTTTAGTGGGTTCACAAGCGACAACGGATGGCTCATATATTATTGCGAGAAATGAAGATCACTCTGCGAATATGGCGAAACGTTTTATTAGTCACCCTGCAACGCAGGGAGATACCAGTATTTATCGTTCGGTAAAAAATAATTTCAGTTATCCTAATCCAGAGCAGGGTTTACAATTTACGTTTATTGCAGATTCAGATACTAATAATCAAGGGCATGGTTCAAATGGATTTAATTCAGCCGGTGTAGGCATGACATCTACTGAAACCGTTTTCAATAATGATGCAGTGCTTAAAATTGACCCTTATTTATTGCAAGATGGGATTAATGAAGATGCGATGCTTAACGTGGTTCTACCCCGGATACACAGTGCTAAAGAGGGTGCGGAAGTTTTAGGTGAAATCATAGAAGAGCAAGGTGTGGCGGAAGGTTTTGGTGTTGCTTTTGTCGATAAAAATGAAATCTGGTATCTTGAAACTGGCAGTGGTCACCAATGGATGGCTCGAAAAATACCGAAAGATAAATATTTAGTATCGGCGAACCAAGGTCGCTTACAAACATATATTTCAGGTAATTCAGATTACTTAGCCTCTCCGACTTTAATCTCCTTTGCAAAAGACAATGGGTTGGCTAAATTTAATAAAGACGGTAGCTTAGATTTTCATAAATCATATTCACGAAATGTAGACAATGATAATTATTATAATTACCCTCGAGTTTGGACGCTACAGAACTTATATACTGAAGGATTGACGACTAAAATTGATGCCGGTGGCAATTATCCTGTATTTTTAACACCAACGCATAAATTATCGATAGAGGATGTTAAAGAAGGTTTACGTAATCGTTTTGAAAGCACTAAACATGATCCTTATACAAGCGCAAACCCTAAAGAGAAATATCGTCCGATTGCTGTTTTCCGTACACAGCAGTCGCATATTATGCAAGTTCAGCCAAAATTACCGCAAGCCATTGGTGAAGTGCAATATATTTCTTGGGGTATGACCTCAATTGGTGTTTATATTCCCTTTTATCAAGGCATGACAAAAATACCTGATAGTTATAATCTTGGCTCATATGATGCCGATAACCAATCTGCCAGCTGGAAGTTCAGAAAGTTACAGACTTTAACTATGACTAACTGGAATGAATTTTCACCGATTGTGATAAAGGCATATCATCAATTTGAAGTTGAAACGACAGCGCAGCAACGCCAACTTGAGAAAGTGTATTTAGCGACGTACAAGAAAAACCCAAAGAAAGCGCAGATGATGATTAATCAGTTCGAAGAAAAAATAACGGATAAAGTTTTCGTTTTAACTGATAAATTAACCAATGAACTCTTTACTAAGCTAACCCATAATACGGATGTAACCTATAAGTTTGCAGGAGCTTAGATATTTTGTGGTAAATAATAGCCCAAGATTAAAATGTCTTGGGCTATTACGTCAAACGATGAAAGCATATAAATCGTAATAATTTAAAGCTTAAACTATATAAACTCAAGGGCAAGACGCACTGCAAAAAGAAGTAAAACAACACCCATTATTCGTTCAAATACAACACTATACCTAATAAATTTAGATCGAATACGTTCTTGTGTGAATAAAAAGGACACCAGAGTAAACCATAATATAGTGCTTGAAATTATCCATACCCCATATATAGATTGCACCATAAAGGGGGTGTTAACGCTGACAATAGTTGTGAAAATAGCTAAAAAAAAGAAAGCCGCTTTTGGATTTAAAAGATTGGTAAGAAAGCCTAATAAAAAGGCTTTTTTATGATGACTTTCCCCTACGCTAACATTTTCTAATTGTTCTTCATTGACGCCTATATTTTTTTTATTAAACAATAAACTAAGACCTAGGTAAGTGAGATAAAGAGCGCCAATAATTTGGATCCCTATAAAAATAGGCCGTGATTGAGTGATAATGAAGCCAATTCCGAGTAAGGTATAAGCGACATGAACAGATATTCCTGCGCCAATTCCTAGGCTGGTGATAATGGCAGTTTTACGTCCAAAACGGAGGCTTTGGTTAACTACGATTGCAAAATCAGGGCCAGGGCTCATCACCGCTAAGAGATGTATAATAGTGATCATTAAAAATTCATGTAAATATGGCATGGATAAAAACTTTTGTTACAAAAGGTTAGGCTACAATAGCGTATTCGATCACAATTATACAAGGTTAAATTATGTCTGGATTCATTAACTTTCCTCTTCCGGTATTAGGTTTTGCAGCGTTTAGTGGCACCGGAAAAACCACGTTGTTGGAAAAATTGATCCCTATGTTAAACGATCGTGGCCTTCGAATTGCATTAATTAAACATAGTCATCATGATATAGAACTAGATGAACCAGGAAAAGATAGTTTTAGATTACGTAAAGCGGGCCTCTCTCAATTGGTGTTAGCGGGTCCTCGGCGATCTATCTTATTTAAAGAGTATGTACAAAAGACAGAGAAAAAGTTAATAGATCAATTAAATTTATTACAGACAGATGAATTAGATCTGGTGCTAGTTGAAGGTTATAGGGATGAGAAATTTGTTAAAATCGAGTTACATCGCTGTCTTCTTAATAAACCTTTTCTTTATCTTAATGATCCATGGATAATTGCGTTAGCGTTGGATACCTCGACGCAAAAGCATACTGTGCCCGTATTAAATATTAATGATGTTGAGCAAATAAAAATATTTATCATTGACTGGATAGGATCTATAAAAAATAGAATAACATTGAAATAAATCTGAATAAGGAAATCATTGAATGCTTATACCAAAAGATTTTGTTCATTATAAAAGTAGCTTGATCATGAATAAAAATAACGTTCCTAAATTGTTTTTATTTGAACATAATACCAAAGCTGGCGTTTATGGTGAAATATGTGTTCTAGCTGGATCTTTAAAATTTTATGGCTTTAGTGAGCGCAGAGGAATAATAGAGAAAGAGCTTATTATTCACCGTGGAGAAATTGCGGTATCTGCGCCAGAATATTGGCATAAAGTTGAGTTTCTAACTGAAAACACTCAATTTCAAGTTAAATTTTATGCACATAAAAGTTCACAAATTATTATTGATAACTCATCGGAACGTAATACGGATTGTGAATAAATATCTTATTTCATATTAGGGGGATGATTTAAAGCTCAAACATTTTTTGTATTAATTCAAATTGAGTTGCATTTTTAGGTAAATTTTTGCGTTCTTTACCTAAAAGGTAGTTTTCTTTGAAGGTTTCAAAAAATAGATTTAGCAGGTTTGCATTGTTTGTTTCATTGATAAATTCTAGTGCGCAGGCTGCGACTTCAGCCGTTGCTAATTGATTACTTTTACTTGCCTTGCGCACTAAATATTGTGAAGTGTTTTTTGGCGTAAAAGACAGTACCGGAAAGTCATTAAGGTAAGGGCTTTTACGGAACATTTTTTTGGCTTGTGCCCAGCTGCCATCGAGCAAAATGAATAACGGCCGTTTGTTTGCACTTATGCCATTGTATTGTAAAAGATTTTCTGGCGAGCAGTATTCTTCAGGGAAGATCACAATAGGCTGCCATTGAGGGTCTTTTAGTAAGGTAAGCATTTTAATTTCCGGTTCTGTTCTTGACCAAATATAAGCAAAGGTATCCGGGATAAGATCTGCAATAAGTCGACCTGTATTACTTGGTTTTAATATCTTATCATCGTACATTAAGATTAAAAAGGCACATCGTGAATGTACGGTTTTTTTTATAGAGCAAATACATAAATTTGGTAGCAACATACAATTTATACAGCGTTTAATACGACCTCCTCGTGCTAAAAAAGGTCGAGTAGAGCGTGCTAAGCGTTGTTGGTAAAGTTTATGTAGGGCATGAATTCGCATAAAAAATATTTACTAAAAAAATAAAACACTATTATAACCTGCTTGGTACTATATTAGACATATTTTATGTTGTGCTGTGTATTGAATAACCTGCTTGGTACTATATTAGACATATTTTATGTTGTGCTGTGTATTGAGAATTGAAAGGCGGTTAATAAATGTATCAAAAATTACAACAATATTTTGGTTTTGAATCTTTTCGAGAAGGCCAAGAATCGGTTATCCGCACGCTGTTAAATGCGCAAAGTGCGGCCGCTATCTTTCCTACGGGTTCAGGTAAGTCTTTATGTTATCAATTACCTGCATTATGCCTACCTCATTTAACTTTAGTGGTGTCACCCTTACTTGCCTTAATTCAAGACCAACTTGATTTTCTACATCAAAAAGGGATCGCCGCTGATAGCATTCAGTCGATGCAGAGTGCAAAAGAATCGGCAGATGTGTATCGGCAAGTGACTGAAGGTAAAATCAAAATTTTATTTATTTCTGTTGAGCGTTTGAATAGTGAGCGTTTTAGATTGTTTTTAAAAACGATTCCCATTTCATTGTTAGTGGTTGATGAAGCCCATTGCATTTCTGAATGGGGGCATAACTTTCGCCCTGATTATTTAAAGCTGGCGCAATATCGTGCGGAATTTAATATTCCTCAAGTTTTATTGTTAACCGCAACTGCCACATCAAAAGTGATTGCAGATATGGCAAATAAGTTTTCGATTCTACCTGAAAACATTACCCAAACGGGGTCGTATCGGAGTAATTTAAACTTAGAAGTCCTCGGCGTAAGCGAAGCTAACAAATTAAAGATATTATTTCCGTGGTTAGCCTGCCACGCCGCTGAATCCGGGATAGTTTATGTGACTTTACAACACACTGCGCAATATGTCGCACAGTCATTAACCCGAGCGGGCATCCCCGCAGAAGCTTATCATGCTGGGATGAATAGTGATAAGCGCATCGCTATTCAGCAACGTTTCATGTCAGGGGAGTTATCATTAATTGTGGCAACAATCGCTTTTGGCATGGGTATTGATAAAAGTAACATTCGTTTTGTAGTGCATTATGACCTGCCTAAATCAATTGAAAATTATGCACAAGAAATTGGTCGAGCAGGACGTGACGGGCACCGAAGTCACTGTTTGTTGCTGGCGAATATAAGTAATATTAATGTGTTAGAAAATTTTGTTTATAGTGATACGCCTGAAGCATTTGGCATCGATTTTATTTTGAGTGAAATGACGAAATCGGGATCGCAATGGGAGGTGTTAATGAATAGTCTTTCAGATCGTTCTAACATACGTTTATTGGCACTAAAAACATTATTAGTTTACTTAGAATTAGAAGGGGTGTTACGTCCTGCATATAGCTATTATGCCGAGTATCGTTATAAATTATTAGTCTCAGAAAATCAATTGTTAGCACGTTTTAAAGGTGAACGATTAAGTTTTATCCAAGCAATTTTACACAGCTCAGATAAAGCACGAACGTGGGCAAGCCTTAATTTTGAAAAATTAAGTGTTTTATATCATAGTCCACGTAGCAGAGTGATCACTGCTATCGATTATTTAGCCCAGCAAGGATTTATAGAGTTACAAAATAAGCAGATGACATTGGTTTATCATGTTACGGAAAAAACAATTGATAATGATTTAAAACGGCGATTGTTACAGCGTTTTCTTGAAAAAGAGCAAAGCGAGATACAGCGTATACATTTTTTAATTGATTTCTTTTCAAGTGAGCGTTGTTTAAATTTACAGCTGGCTGAATATTTCTCCGATCCTAAATTAAAAGGTGCATGCTTGCATTGTAGTGTTTGTGCAGGGAATATTGCGCTCATGCCCGAACAAGATAAGTTATGCCTGCTTAATGAATTTGATTTTTACACTTTGAGCCAAGATATTCAAAAAGAATTAGGATTGCAGAACAGTGCGACTTTAATAGCTCGATTTTTTTGTGGTTTAAACACGCCTATTTTTAAGCGTTTAAAAGTTCGTAAATTTTCTGCCTTTGCACAGTTCAGTCAATATCGTTTTGCACAAGTAAAAAAATGGGTAGAAGCACACATGAAGGCATAAACAAAAAGGTATAATGTATCCTTATTTGAAGAATGCGTGTTGAAAGTTGCATCTGCAAATAGAATCCGTATAAAGTACAAAAAAATCAATCTAAGTGATGAGAGTAAAATGACCAAGAAAAAACGTATTTATATAGCTTATACAGGCGGCACTATCGGAATGAAGCCTTCAAAAGAAGGTTTTGTTCCTGTTGCTGGATATTTATCGCAGACCATTGCGGACATGCCTGAATTTTTCCATGATGATATGCCTGATTTTGAAATTTTTGAATATGATCCCTTAATTGATTCTGCCAATGTATCTCCGAAAATTTGGCAAACGTTAGCATTAGATATCCAAGCTCGCTATCATGACTTTGATGGTTTTATTATATTACATGGCACCGATACAATGTCTTATACGGCTTCTGCGCTTTCTTTTGTTTTTGAAAACTTATCTAAACCTGTCATCATCACAGGTTCGCAAATACCGTTGTCTCAATTACGCACTGATGCGCGAATTAATTTATTAAATGCTTTATATATTGCAGCTTATCATCCAATTAATGAAGTCAGTTTGTTTTTTAACAATCAACTTTTTCGGGGTAATCGTAGCAGTAAACAAGATGCTGATGGTTTTGATGCATTCGTTTCTCCAAATTATCCGGCACTATTAGAAGCGGGTATTCAAATAAAGAATATTGCAGGTAGTAAACAAGCATTGCTCAATACACGTTTAAATGTGAGTGAAATAAGAGAGCAATCAGTGGTTATCTTGCCTCTTTTTCCGGGTATTGATTGGAATATTCTTGAGATGCTATTAGAGAGTCCACTACAAGCATTAGTGTTGCTCACGTATGGTGTAGGTAATGCCCAGCAAGATGATAAATTATTGAATATCTTAAAAAGCGCCACTGAGCGCGGAGTGTTAATTGTTAACTGTAGTCAATGTTTAAAAGGTAAAGTTAATATGGGTGGCTATGCAACGGGAAATTCTTTGTTGGAGGCGGGAGTTATCAGTGGTTTGGATATGACGATAGAAACGGTGATAACAAAACTATATTACTTATTAAGCCAAGATTTACCTATTAGTGTTGTTGCTGAGTTATTGACAACAAATCTACGTGGTGAGTTAAGCTAGGCATTCGGTGGGTTTATACTTTAAAAGGTGACAAAACACACAAAATGATGGCTAATTGAGCGTTGTGCTTGTTATATTGTTTTTTTGTAAATAAACGCTTGCCAATGTGATTTAGATCCCTATAATGCGACCCCACAGACACAGGATGTAACGCGAGTTACCGCGGTGTTAACCCATATTACCCGTTCGCGTCGTATGAGTACCTCCACACAGTTCGGTTGAAAATTCACCCATGCTTACAACTCGTACAATCTCATCATATTTTTCACCGAATAATGCCATTGCACCCGCGGCCTTTGCATCATCGATAGAAGTTAAATTAGTTAATACACTCGAATTCTCACGAATTGCATTATTCACTAAATAATTGACTTTCTCTAATGTTTCATTAGATAAAGCTTCAGTATGTGAAAAATCAAAACGTAATTTATTCGCATCACATAAACTGCCTTTTTGAACAACATGCTCACCCAAGACCAGACGTAATGCTGCGTGCAATAAATGTGTTGCCGAGTGATGTAATGCTATCTCTTTACGTTGTTCACTATCAACTTCTGCATGGACATTATCCAGTACGTTAATAGAGCCTCTGCTGACATAGCCAATATGTAAATATGTGTCACCTGATTTTTTAGTATCCGTAACGGTAAATATGCCCTCTTTTAAAACAAGAATACCACCATCACCAACCTGCCCACCAGACTCAGCATAAAAAGGTGTTTGATTTAAAACAACTTGACCTTTATCACCTTCTTTTAAACAAGGTACTAACTTACCGTCTTGTACTAATATGCTAACAATGGCGCCGTGTTGTAAATACCCATAACCCAAAAATTGGGTTTTTTCATCAAACTTAAGACCTTTATTATAATCAACACCAAAGTTATTCGCTTGTTGCGCACGCGTTCTTTGCTCTGCCATTGATTTATCAAAACCCTCGATGTCGATAGTTAAGCCTCGTTCACGGGCAATATCTGCCGTTAAATCTGCAGGAAAACCATAAGTATCATAAAGTTTAAAAACGGTTGCTCCTGATATGACTTTTCCTTGTAATTTATCTAAGGCATTATCAAGGATCTGTAAGCCACGCTCTAATGTTTTGGCAAACTGCTCTTCTTCAAGACGTAATGTTTTTTCAACAAAATCACGCTGTTTTAACAATTCAGGATATGTATCTCCCATTTGTAATATCAATTCGGCGTAAATTTTAAAAAGTTATAAGTTCACAAATTAGGTAATCTACTTGTTTAGAATAGATTTTATTGAGGTATCTCGTGTCTCGTACTTTTAAACAACGTTTAGCTGCTATAGAAAAAAAACCACAATCATTAACAGGCCTTGGCCGAGGCATTGAACGTGAAGCGTTACGTGTCGATGAAAATGGTCATCTTTCACAAAAATCACATCCTTATGCTTTTGGTAGTGCACTTTGCCATACATCAATTACGACCGATTATGCAGAAAGTTTATTAGAGTTTATAACACCTGTCGCGCGAACGGTTCCTCAATTATTAGACTATTTAAATGACATACATCATTACGTTGCTAAGAATTTAGATGCTAATGAAACCCTTTGGCCAATAAGCATGCCTTGTTATGTGGATGATGAAAGTAAGGTTGAACTGGCGCAATATGGTACGTCGAATGTAGGTTTAATGAAAACAACGTATCGACATGGTTTGAGTCAGCGTTATGGTAGCATGATGCAAATAATCTCCGGCGTGCATTATAACTTTTCATTGCCTGACGATTTTTGGGCTGTTTGGGCTGAAATACATGAGTCAGAATTAGAAGGTAAAGATCTCCAATCAGAGGGGTATTTAGGCTTAATTCGTAATTATTTACGCTATGGCTGGGTTATTCCTTTTCTGTTTGGTGCCTCGCCTGCTATTTGCAAATCTTTTGTTCAGGGTAAAAAAACACTTCTAAATTTCAAAACCTTGGGTGATGAAAGCATTTATCTGCCTTACGCAACCTCCTTACGGTTAAGTGATTTAGGCTATACCAGTAGTGAGCAAGCATCCTTAAACATTGTTTACAATAGTTTGCCCGAATACATCACTTCAGTGCGCGCTGCGTTGCAAAAAAAATCTCCAGCTTTTAAAAGTTTAGGTGTTAAAAAGGCAGGTAAATATGTACAGCTTAACGACCATATTTTACAAATAGAGAATGAACTCTATGCATCTATTCGGCCTAAACGTGTTTTACAAGAGGGAGAAACGCCATCTCAAGCCTTAGATTCTCGAGGTATTGAGTATGTTGAAATTCGCTCATTAGATGTTAACCCTTTCGAGACGATAGGCATAAGCGAAGAGCAAATTCACTTTCTGGATCTGTTTTTAATTTGGTGTGTCATGCGTCCATCCGCTTCTTTAAATACCGAGCAAGCGCTACATTACAATGCTAATTTTAATAGCGTCGTACTCGAAGGGCGCAAACCTGACTTACAATTAGAGATTGAAGGCAGCCGTAAAAGTATTGCAGAATGGGGCGCAATGTTAAGTGCTGAATTGCAACAATTAGCGTTTGTCCTTGATAAAAATACAACGGGCAATCATTATAGTGAAGCGATAAAACATATTTCAGGGCGTTTTAGCCAGACAGAGCTTACCAGCTCCGCACGTGTGTTATCGGGTTTGACTGGGCAAAGTCGCAGTAAGTGTTCGCTTGCTTTAGAGT
Source organism: Psychromonas sp. CD1 (assembly GCF_002239585.1). Taxonomy (GTDB): domain Bacteria; phylum Pseudomonadota; class Gammaproteobacteria; order Enterobacterales; family Psychromonadaceae; genus Psychromonas. Next base: position 1,190,321 of record NZ_NDFH01000003.1, on the reverse strand, counting down.
TGTCTAAAGAGTATAAAAAGCAGTTGATAGAGCAAGATTATCGCTGTTATTCAGATGCTTATTTTGAGCAACAACAGGAATTATCTTTAAAGAAACAAGCTTTAAAAGAGAAATCAGACACGCTTAGTTTTGATGATTATTTACATAAATATTTTACTGATGCTAAAAAATAATAGGAGAAAGCGAACCCAAAGGCATTCATCAAATAGGATGTCTTGTGGGGCGTATTGCTAAGTCTAAAAAAGTATTCCATCCGTGCGTTTAATTAAAAGAAGGCTCTGTGTGTATGCAGGTTAAAAAGTGTTTTATTGTTTTAATGAGCTGTTTATATTTAACGGCTTGTGCGACCCCCCCACCCAAAAATCCAGATAACATTTGCTCTATCTTTTTTGAACACCGGGAGTGGTATGATGCATCGAAAGACATGCAAGAAACATGGGGTACGCCGATTCAGGTGCCTCTTGCTATGATGTACCAAGAAAGTAGCTTTAAGCATGATGCACGGCCACCTATGCAGTATTTCTGGTTCATTCCAATTGGGCGCGCCAGTGATGCTTATGGTTATGCTCAAGCTAAAACGATGACTTGGGGTGATTATAAGCGTGAAACTGGCAATAGCTGGGCAGACAGAGATGACTTTGATGATGCGGTTGATTTTATGGGTTGGTTTACGGCTAAAACGTATAAAATTAATGGCGTTTCTAAATGGAATGCTTATGCGCAATATTTAAACTACCACGAAGGTTGGGGTGGTTATAAAAATAAATCTTATAAGAAAAAGCCATGGTTAACGAAAGTGGCTTGGCGAGTCAATAACCGAGCTAAGAAATATGCAACGCAGTTGCGCGGTTGCCGTGAAAACTTAGATTCAAGTTGGCTATGGCGTTTGTTTTTTGATTAAAAAAAGATACGCGACGATGTAAGATGCATCGTCGCGTATCAGTCTATGTTTAACGCTTCTCTTCTTGGTATAAGGCGGGCATTACTTTAACGAGTTTAACCGTATTATTCTCAACTTCTAAAATCTCCATCGGGTAACCACAAATACGCGCACTGATATTATTATTGGGGATCTCTTCAAGGTGCTCTAAAATCAAGCCGTTTAAGGTGCGTGGCCCATTGGTTGGCAGTTTCCAGCCCATCTCTTTATTAATATCTCGAATACCAAGACTGCCTTCCATAATATAGGAGTCATCTTGCTGTTTTCGAATCTCTTCTGAGCTACTCGGCTCACGTGTGGTGGTAAAATCACCGACAATTTCTTCTAATATATCAGCCAAAGTAACCAAGCCTTGAATATCACCATATTCATCAACAACTAAACCAATGCGCTCTTTATTATATTGAAATTTACTTAATTGTGTATTGAGAGGCGTGCCTTCAGGGATAAAATAAAGTTCTCTGACGCTGCGTAGCAACGTGGTTTTAGAGAAATCTTCTTTTAATAAAATATTTAAACAATCTCGAGCATGTATAAAGCCAATCGCGTCATCAATACTATCTCGATAGAGCAGTGTCATAGTATGTGTTCGATGTTGTAGCTGTTTTAATATGCTTTCCCAATCGAGATTAATATCAATACCATCGATTTCATTACGAGGTATCATTATTTCATCCACGGTGACTTTTTCAAGTTCAAGAAATATTTATTTATGTGATCTACTACCATTTATGCGCGCAGGAAAACCATTATTAGCTATTTATCAAGATAATATTATTTCACGCACAAAACGGCTTCCAAAATAGGCAAGAGTGAGTAATGACGATGCGGCGATGGTAATGTAAATGGTCATTCTGCCACGCCAGCCTCGTTTAAAGTGTCCCCATAATAATACGGCGTAAATTATCCACGCAAGTAGCGTGAGGATAACTTTATGAGCGTTCTCTTTATAAAAAATATGATCGAGAAAGAAAAAACCGGTAATTAAGGTACAGGTTAATAAAATAAAACCTATCAAAACAAATTGAAATAAACTTTTCTCCAGCGTCATTAAAGGGGGAAGGTTTAATTTGGTTTTAATCAGTTGAGGGCGTTTTAAATAATGATTTAAATAAGCAAGTTGTAAGGCAAAAAGACTGGCAATGGTTAATATCGAATAGGCTAATAAAGCAAAAAGAATGTGTGTACCGATTAACGGATGAGTATCTAAATGCGTAATATAATGGCTCGGAAGATATGCGATAGAGATAAAGGTTAATATTGAGAAAGCATAAACAACCGGTAACAACACCCCAGTATTAAAACGTTTATTGGCAAGTGTCGAGAGTAACGCAATAATAAACGTAACCATCGAAAGCACATTTAACATGGGTAAATTTTGACCGTTCACTAACAATATATTTTGATATAACCAAATAATATGCGTGCAAAATGCGAGACTTATGCACACTGAAAAATGTATGCGGTAAGTTATCGTATTTGAAAACAGGCGTTTACTTACAATGACACTTGCCACTAAGTAAAAAAAACTACTGCTTAATGCATAATAATCCATAGACGGTTCCAGTTATATGTCGTTTTATTTTTGATTCTATTCAAAAACTCAGACGAATGGCTGTGAAGACTCAATACGTATGAATAAAGATAGGCCGCCATAATAATGCAATCCTTAAATTTTTTTATGATGTGACGCATTAAAAGGATGACTGCTGATTTTTACATATACAAGGCTAACAGGTATAATCATTAATTATTCTTTTAATTTAGCAGTGAGATCTCTGATGTTTGAAAATTTAACTGAGCGACTATCGAAAACCCTGAAAAATATCAGTGGAAAAGGGCGTTTAACGGAAGACAATATTAAGTCTACCTTACGTGAAGTGCGAATGGCTTTATTAGAAGCGGATGTGGCTTTACCGGTTGTTAAAGAGTTTATTAAAGCGGTTAAGAAGCGTGCAGTGGGTCGTGAAGTTCAAAAAACATTAAATCCAGGACAAGCTTTTTTAAAAATAGTCCAATCTGAACTTGAACTGGCGATGGGCGAGGTGAATGAATCGCTCAATTTGGCAACACAACCCCCCGCCGTATTATTAATGGCAGGCTTACAAGGTGCAGGTAAAACGACCTCTGTTGCTAAATTAGCGCGACTATTAAAGAATAAAGAAAAAAAATCAGTATTAGTGGTCAGTGTGGATATTTATCGACCTGCCGCCATTAAACAGTTGGAAACATTAGCCACAGAGGTTGAGGTTGAGTTTTTCCCGAGTGATATTAGTCAAAAACCGATTGATATAGCTAATGCCGCCATACAGCATGCAAAAAAGAAATTTATTGATGTGGTGATAGTCGATACGGCAGGTCGTTTACATGTTGATACTGACATGATGAAAGAGATCCAAGATTTACATGCTGCGATTTCACCGATTGAAACCTTGTTTGTTGTAGATGCTATGACAGGACAAGATGCCGCCAATACCGCTAAGGCATTTAATGAAATGTTACCGTTAACCGGTATCATCTTAACCAAAGCGGACGGGGATGCACGAGGGGGTGCTGCACTATCTATTCGCCATATTACCGGTAAACCTATCAAGTTTATTGGTATGGGCGAGAAAGTAGATGCGCTTGAGGCCTTCCATCCGGATCGGATCGCATCACGTATATTAGGTATGGGTGATGTACTTAGCTTAATAGAAGATCTTGAGCAAAAAATAGACAAGAAAAAAGCGGAAAAACTCGCTAAAAAATTAAAAAAAGGTAAAGGTTTTGATCTCGAGGATTTTCGTGACCAATTAGTACAAATGAAAAGCATGGGTGGCATGACGAGCATGATGGAGAAATTGCCTGGAATGGGGCAAATGTCAGCTGCGATGAAAGGCCAAGTAAACGATAAAGCGACGGATCAAATGGAAGTGATCATTAACTCCATGACTAAAAAAGAGCGTGCGAAGCCTGAAATCATTAAAGGTGGACGTAAACGTCGTATTGCAACAGGCTCAGGCACTCAAATTCAAGATGTGAATAAGTTATTAAAACAGTTTACGCAGATGCAAAAAATGATGAAGAAAATGTCAGGAAAAGGCGGCATGCGCAAAATGATGTCGAGCATGCAAGGTATGTTACCACCGGGCATGGGCGGTATGGGAGGCATGGGTACGCCCCCTGGGCTGAGTAACTTTAGAAAAAAATAAGCAGTAGCTTAAAAGGCAAGTGAGCGCCCACTTACTTGCCTTGTTTTGGCTTCTGAAATAAGTAATGGCAGAGTATTGCCATTATCATACCTGCGAATAAGCCAATTAAATGTGCGTAATTAGCCACATTAACAGGCAAGATATTAACAAAGCCTAAAATAAGCCAAAACAGCAAAAAGAAAAAGTAAGATTGAGGTAAAGTCACTGAGCTTGTTTTATCTAATTTCCCATTTAACCAGCAGTATCCCACCAAAGCATAAACGACCCCACTCAGCCCCCCAAAGTAAGGGCTAACTAAAAAATATTGCGCTAAATTAGATGCAATGGCGGCAAACACAAAGAGTATAACTAATCGAGCGGTACCTTGGTTTTTCTCAATGACACCCGCAAGTTGCCACCACCATAATAAATTAAATACAATGTGTAACACGCTAAAATGCAAGAAAGCTGGACTAATAAAGCGCCAACTTTGAGAAAGATTAAAGGGCTGATTTGTAAAAAAAGATAAGGCAGTAAATGTAGATTCGGCAAAACCGATATTCATTAAGAGATAAACCAGCACGCAAAAACCGAGAATACCATGCGTGAAGGGGCCTGCATGGTGCACAAAGTTATCAAGCAAGCTCTCATTAGTCTCATAAGCACTGTTATGGCCTTGCTGTATGCTACCGGTGCTCCAGCTTGCAGATAAATATTTTGGTGCATTGGGGTTTTGTAGAAAAGCATCTAGCTCAGTTTGAGCCTGTGCTTGCTGGCTATTTTTTAAAAGAATAAGCACATAATTAAATTCATCGTTTTCAATATTATTATCAATATCAAGCGTATTTAAGTGGTCAGAGAAAGCCTGTGCAATACGTAAGTTTTGAAAGTAATACAAGCGAAACATAGGGTTAATTGCCTTTTTGAGGGAACTTCATTAAAAAAATATTGCTCTATACTGTGCGATATTAAAGTATTTAAGTAAATGATGTAAATAGATAATACAGATTAACGTGCTAACAAGTGCTTTTACTTATGTTGAATTGGGAGTCTTTGATATTTTTTAAATTATAAATATATGTATTATTTTTACTAATTAAATTAAGCGAAATACGGCTCTCAATAAAGAACCTTTATTTTACGGTATAATCAAAATATAACCAGTACATTGCAAAGGAGCTTAAAAATTGTACGTTATTGTCGGGTGTAAAATAAAAATTAACAAATATGAAAAAACATATTATTGCTCAGTATAAAAAAAGATGACGACTAAGTTCTTGTTATTGCTAAATCTATCGCTTTTTAGATGATTTGTTGCTAAAAATTAATATATGTTGGAGGTTTTTACTTTTATATGCATTATGGTTGGTTGTTTGTGTCGTTGATACTTTCTGGTTAAATACTTATGATGTAAGCTAATATCAGTTAATGAGTTGCAATAATGAAGAATACAAAATCAAATCAATTTAGTTCTCGCTTAGGTTTTATCATGGCAGCCGCTGGATCTGCGGTAGGTGTTGGTAATATTTGGGGCTTTCCAACACAAGCCGCATCCAATGGTGGAGGTGCATTTTTACTGGTTTACGTGATTTTAATTTTTATACTCGGTTATCCCATGTTAATGGCTGAATTAATGATTGGTAGACACGGACAAACAAATCCTGCCGATGCAATGGCTAAATTAGGGCGCAATAAGTGGAGCCGCTCAGTGGGTAAGGCGATTGGCTTTTCTTCTATAATTACGGCTATATTGATTTGTAGTTTTTATACGATCCTATCGGGCTGGTTTGTTAGTTTTGCTGTCGCTTCTATTGTGCGCGGTATGGGCTTGGAACAATTATCATTGTGGCTTACTGATTTTTCAGTTTCTCGAAATGTTGTTTTCACGAGTTTATTAATTGTGATGTCTATTTTTATTATTCGCCAAGGGGTACAAGACGGTATCGAAAAATGGTCTAAAAGACTTATGCCATTATTATTGGTGATTTTACTGGGTGGTGCCATTTATATTTTAACCTTACCTGGTGCGATGCAGGGATTATCTATCTTATTTACACCTGATTTTTCACGGGTTTTCGAGACAAAGGTATTAATGGGAGCATTAGGGCAAACATTTTTCTCTTTGACGATTGGTACTGGAGCTATGATGGTCTATGGATCATATATTAATAAAAAAGAGAATATAGCTAAGTTAACTGCATATGTAACTCTGATGGATACTGTTGTGGCATTTCTAGCTGCGATGATGATTATTCCTGCTATGTATGTTGCTCAACATAATGGTGTGGTTATTTTTGATGATAATGGACAATTACTTAATTCATCGACGCTTGTTTTCACTGTACTTCCACATTTATTTGATAGTATTGGGGGGCAATTACAATATATTCTTGGTTTTATTTTCTTTAGTTTAATGGCAATTGCTGGTTTAACTTCAACGATTTCGATTGTCGAAGTCCCTACGAGCTACCTTGTTGAAAAAACAAAGATTAATCGTAATAATGCGAGTTTAATGGTTGGCACTTTAATTTTAGTATTGTCATTGATTGTTGTTTTTTACTTTGACGCTCTTTTTAATTTTATGATCACTTTAACCACAGAAAGAGCACAGCCTTTAATAGCTTTAGGTATTGCGATTTATTTAGGCTGGGTGTGGAATCGTAAAGACCTTTTAGATGATATCTATGCACAAGATGGCGTTGATAATAACTCTTTATTTTGGAAAATATGGCCCTTCTACGTAAAATACATTTGCCCTACACTAATAATACTAATTATCGTGCAATTGTTTTTTTAAATACTTAGATTCAATTCCGAAGTGCATAACTTAGATTAGTTTGAAAAGTAGTCAGTTGAATATTGTTGTGGTGCTTGTTGTGGCTGATATGTAGGAGCCATTTTTGGAGCCACTTGTTGTGCTGGCGGTTGTTGTGGTGCATTGCCCCAACTTTTTTGCGCCGGTTGATCTTGATCTTGTTGCATAGTATTACTTTGGAAGGCTTGTGTGCCTTGTTGGTTTCGTGAATCCATCATTTGAATTTCAGATACCGTAATTTTTGTTGTATAACGCGCTTGGCCATTTTGATCCTGCCATTTATCTGTTTTTAAACGGCCTTCAACATAAATTTTGGCACCTTTTTTAAGATACTCACCACACATTTCACCTAAACGTCCAAATACAGTAAGATTATGCCACTCTGTGTGTTCTTTACGTTCACCACTTTGCTTGTCTTTCCAGCTTTCTGTTGTTGCTAACGTTAAGTTTGCGACTGCATTACCGTTGGGCATGTAACGCATTTCAGGATCTTTACCAAGATTACCCACTAAAATTACTTTGTTGATGCTACGGTTAAACATTTTCTTTCTCCGCTCTTATGCTAGTTAACTAAAATTTCTTTGGCTTTATCACTATTGAATTTTGTATTATTCACTTTAATATAAACTGTTTGTTCTTCGATAAAAAATACGACTTCTAATACCCCTGGTAGTGTTACAAGTTTTTCACTGAGGGCGTTAGCATGATCATTATCTTTAATATCAGTAGTATAGCTATGGGTACGAATTTTGCTTGGATTAAGCATACCCCAAGCAATAAAAAACCAGAGTAGTATTAATATTGACAAGCAATAAAACAAACCGCTACTACCTAATAGTTTATAGGAAATACCTCCTAAAATCCCCCCTAAAAATGCTCCTGAAAATTGAAAAGTACTATAAATTCCCATGGCACTACCTTTTGCTCCTGCAGGAGCAAGCATTGATATAAATGAAGGAAGTGATGCTTCTAAAAAATTGAAGGCGGTAAAATAACACATCACGCATAAAAACATAGCAAATAATGAATTAGTTGTGCTACCCATTGCCATTAAACTACCCGCCATTAATAGAATAGAAAACAGAAAAAATTGACGATTCATATCTTTTCGAGCGGATATGATTAACATCGGAATAATTAATAAGAAAGAGAACAATAAAGCGGGCAAATAAAGATGCCAGTGATCTGCCGGTGCTAATAGCATCGTTTGTAATTGTAACGGTAATGTAATAAACATAGCCGTTAATGTCATATGTAGAATTAAAATACCTAAATTAAGACGTAGTAATTGAGGGTCTTTAATTAAGGCTTTTAATTGTTGAGGGATAGCAACTGTCTCGCCTCGTGGTGCCTTATTAATAATATTTGGTACCATGAAGTGTACAATAGCAATACCACATAATGCACCTGCTGCGGTAATGAAAAATAAACCTTGCAAGCCAATGATAGGTGCGAGTATAGGGCCAGCGACCATAGAAACTGCAAAAGATATGCCAATGCTGACGCCAATCATAGCCATTACTTTTGGGCGTTGTTCTGCGCGAGTAACGTCAGCAGCGAGTGCTAAAATCGCGCTTGCGATAGCCCCTGCGCCTTGTAGTGCTCGACCAGCTGTAACACCATAAACACTATCTGAAAACCCCGCGACTAAACTGCCTAATGCAAATAGGCATAGTCCACCATAAATAATCGGACGGCGTCCAAATTTATCGGATAACATACCAGCCGGAATTTGTAATAGAGCTTGTGTTAAACCATAGGCTCCAATGGCAAAGCCAACCCATATTGGGGAGTACCCCGTCAGGTGTTGTCCATAAATAGCAAAAACTGGCATGATCATAAAAAGCCCAAGCATACGTAAGGCAAAGACGAGAGATAGTGATATTGCGGTGCGTTTTTCTATGGGGTTCAAAGTTTCAGGTCGCATTGGAGTCCACCGAATGGAAAATAAATAGAGGAAGAAGAATAACATGTCGCTTACATTAAGACGCTTTTATTTTAGTGTAAACAAGGAAAAAGCATTATACTTATCAATTTTGGAAATGATCTATGCTCAGCTATCGTCACTCTTTTCATGCAGGAAACTTTGCAGATGTTTTAAAACATACTGTTTCTGTTGCTATTTTTAATCATTTATTGAAAAAGGATAAACCTTTCTTATATCTGGATACGCATGCTGGCTGTGGTGCATATTCCCTGTATTCAGAACAAGCTCTTAAAACTAAAGAAGCAAATAACGGCATTAAGCGTTTATGGGAACGTCAAGATTTGCCTCCAGCAGTTAGTAACTATATGGAGCAAGTTATTGAATTTAATGCCCAAAAAGATCTGAAACACTATCCTGGCTCGCCGAGTATTGCACAACAAATGTTACGTGATGAGGACCGATTGTTCTTATTTGAGTTACATCCCAACGAATTTACAAATATGAGTGAAAATTTTGTCTCAGATCGACGCATCAAAATGGCGAAACAAGATGGTTTACAAGGTTTAATTGCGAATATCCCACCTAAAGAACGTCGTGCTTTTATTTTGATTGATCCTTCCTATGAAATAAAAACAGATTATCAGGACGTTGTAGAAACATTAATAAAAGCAACCAAACGCTTTTCTACAGGAACTTATGCTCTTTGGTATCCCGTTGTAAACCGTATTGCGATAAAAGCAATGGAAAGAGAATTAAAAGGGTCTGGAATTAAAAATATACAGCTTTTTGAATTAGGTATCGAAGCTGATAAAGGCGAAACTGGGATGACATCAAGTGGCATGATTGTTATTAATCCACCATGGACATTAATGGCAGATATGCGCCAATCTCTCCCTTATCTAGCAAAATTATTAGCGAAAGAAGAGAAAGGTTTTTATCGTATAGAGACATTGGTTGCAGAGTAAAAAGGACACGCGCTATTGTTGTCTTATTTTTGGCGAAATCTTTTATTAAAAGCTGTTCTGTAAAGCGGATGCCGGGAGGCAGACAAGTCCGTCCAGGGCGGCGTCAGCGGGTGTTGGCGGGTGTCGGGGGCTGGCTTAAACTATGCGGCATCAGAGCAGATTGTACTGAGAGTGCACCCATATGCGGTGTGAAATACCGCACAGATGCGTAAGGAGAAAATACCGCATCAGGCGCCATTCGCCATTCAGGCTGCGCAACTGTTGGGAAGGGCGATCGGTGCGGGCCTCTTCGCTATTACGCCAGCTGGCGAAAGGGGGATGTGCTGCAAGGCGATTAAGTTGGGTAACGCCAGGGTTTTCCCAGTCACGACGTTGTAAAACGACGGCCAGTGCCAAGCTTGCATGCCTGCAGGTCGACGATTTAATATTAAATATATTGAGCCTGCTAATCAGTCAAATGTTCGTGAAGTGTAACAGATTGGGCGCATTTGCCCTACGTTTCAACCACCGTGAAAGAAACGCGCCGGCTGCGCTTCGGGGGATAAACTCGCCGCTAAATCGTTGTCTTCATTGCGGCTATTTTGCTTACCGTCGCCTTCACGCAGACGAAACTCTTCGTCCTGAGCGGTAGCCTGCTCCACCAGTTCCGGATTAATCTCGCGTTTAACTTCCACCCCCAGGCTGCGAAACGCCTCCGCCTGCGCCAGCAAATTGCCACGCCCGGAGGAGAGTTTTTTCATCGCCTGGCGGTAGTTATCCTGCGCGCGATCCAGGCTTTGCCCCACCGAGGACATATCGTCCACAAACAGCCGCATTTTGTCGTACAGCTTGCTGGCGCGATCGGCAATCTGCTGCGCGTTACGGCTTTGGTGCTCATAGCGCCACAGGTTGGCAATGGTACGTAACGCCACCAGTAGCGTGGTGGGGCTGACCAGCATAATGTTATTTTTCAGCGCTTCGGTGATCAGTTCGGGCTGTCTGTCGAGTGCCAGCAGGAACGCAGGCTCAATATATTTAATATTAAATCTCTAGAGGATCCCCGGGTACCGAGCTCGAATCGAATCTGCTGCGCGAAGAGCACGGGTGGGGATGGGATTCGCACAGGTTTGGGGTGTGGATAAAAATAAAAACAAAAATAAAAACAAATGAATATAAGATATTGTTTTTGTTTGCAAAGAATTTTGAGAGCGTAGATCAATCATTAATGTTATACACTTATCCAATAAAAAGTCAGTATCTAGAAATTTTAACAAGTTTTTTTAATAAGTTGAGTAAAATAACTAAATACTGTGTTGTCAGGTTTATATTAATGAAATAAGTGCTTTACCAGTCATTTCAGTTGGGATCTCTAAGTCCAATAATTTGAGCATGGTCGGTGCAATATCACATAAGCGACCATTTTCAGTCATACTGGCTTTACGACCCACATAAATAAATGGAACCGGTAAGTTAGTGTGCGCTGTGTGTATTCCGCCCGTATTAGGATCTATCATTTGTTCAGCATTGCCATGATCCGCAGTGATTAAACATTCACCATCGACCTCTTTTAATGCTTCAATCACTTGACCGATACAATGGTCAACGGCTTCACAAGCTTTCACTGCAGCTTCATAGACACCGGTGTGACCAACCATGTCACCATTTGGATAGTTACAAATAATAACATCATATTTTTGGCTACGTATAGCTTTTGTTAATTTTTCAGTTAGCTCTTCTGAACTCATTTCAGGTTGCAGATCATAAGTTGCCACGGCTGGTGATTTTATGAGTATGCGATCTTCGCCTTTAAACTCATCTTCAATGCCACCATTGAAGAAAAAGGTAACGTGTGCATATTTTTCTGTTTCTGAAATACGCAGTTGCGTTTTATTATGATCGGCTAACCATTCACCTAAAGTATTTTGTAACGACTCACTTGGGTATGCCGCAGGCGCTAGAATATTTTTTGCGTATTCTGTGAGTGTGGCAAAGGTGATATTAGGCGTAGCTTCGCGTTTAAATCCATTGAAATTGGCATCACAAAATGCATACGATATTTCACGCGCACGATCCGCTCTGAAATTTAAAAATAATAATGTATCGCCATCTTCAATGGCGGCTTTTTCACCAATAACAGTCGCTTTAACAAATTCATCATTTTCATCGCGAGTGTATGCATTTTCTAGACCCAGCAATGCATTTTCAGCATGGAAATCGGCTTTTGATAACGTTAATAGATCATAAGCTTCTTGCACTCTATCCCAGCGTGTATCTCGATCTAATGCGTAGTAACGGCCAATTAATGTTGCGGTGCGACCTACACCAAGTGCTTTATATTTATCTTCAAATTTTTGTAAAGTAGAGGCTGCACTGCGCGGTGGCGTATCGCGGCCATCTAAAAAGGCATGTACAAATATTTTTTTAGCACCTTGTTTTGCACTTAGTTCAATCGCCGCTAAAATATGTTCGTCAAAGCTATGTACACCACCTGGAGAGGCAAGAGCCATAATATGTACTGCTTTGTTGGACTGTACGGCTTTATCAATAGCAGAAACTAATACGTCATTTGTAAAAAAATCACCATCTTTAATTGATTTCGTCACTTTGGTTAAATTTTGGTAAACCGTGCGACCTGCACCAATATTTGTGTGACCTACTTCTGAATTTCCCATTTGTCCATCAGGTAAGCCAACATCCATTCCCGAAGCTGATATTTGGGTGTTTGCATAGTCTTTGCAAAGCTTATCAAGGACAGGGGTTCGAGCATTTGCTACTGCGTTATCGGGCATGTCTGGGCGATATCCCCAACCATCCATGATTAATAATAAAAGTGGTTTTTTAGCAATTAACATATAAATCCTCTTTAGATAAAAATAAAATATTAATGATGTTGATTTTACTACATTTGCGAGGCTTGTCACTGTACATCTCAACGTAAAAGTGAAGTCTATTATTGTGTTTAATAATATTAAAATTTAATAATTAAAATAAATAAGGGATGAACATGTCAGATCAAAAAGAAGAAAAAGCAGGACAAATTGAATTTACTATCCAGCGTGTATATATCAAAGATATTTCTTTTGAGTGTCCAAACTCTCCTGTGATGTTTAAAAAAGAATGGGCGCCTGAAGTTTCAATGGATATTGATACAAAAAATGTAAAACTAGAAGACAATGTCTATGAAGTTGTATTAACTCTGACGACAACAGCGAAAATTGGTGATGATGTCGCTTTCTTGTGTGAAGTCCAACAGGCGGGTATTTTCACAGTAGGACATCTAGAAGGCGCTCAAATGGCACATTGTTTAAATGCATTTTGTCCTAATATTTTATTCCCTTATGCTCGTGAAGCTATTGCAAATTTAGTGACTCGTGGCACGTTCCCTCAATTGAATTTAGCGCCCGTTAATTTTGATGCGTTATTTCAAAATGCGATTGCTCAAAAACAAGCAGAAACGGCAGAAAGTACTAAATTAGACTCTTAATTTAATAAGTAGGTATTCATGGCAAATCAGAAAGCCATTACAGTCTTAGGGGCAGGATCGTACGGTACTGCTCTTGCTGTATGTTTGGCTAGAAACGGACATTTAGTATCACTCTGGGGGCATGAGGCCACTCATGTTCATCGTTTACAAAAAGATAGAGAAAATAAGGCTTTTCTTGCTGGAATTTCTTTTCCTGAATTATTAACGGTTGAAGAGAGTTTAGAAAAGTGTTTGATGTCGACGAAGACCGTTTTATTGGTTGTTCCTAGCCATGTATTTGGTTTGGTTTTAGAGCAGATCAAACCCTTTTTAACTGCTCAGCATCGTATTGCTTGGGCAACGAAGGGGTTAGAGGCTAAAACGGGTCGATTATTACAAAAAGTGGCTAATGATGTATTAGGTCACGATTACCCTTTAGCCGTTATTTCAGGGCCGACTTTTGCTCTTGAGGTAGCAAAAGGATTACCGACAGCGGTAGCTGTTGCGGGATCTCAAACTAAATTCACTCAAGAAATCGCAGATTTATTACATAATAAAAGTAATTTTAGAGCTTATGTTTCCGATGACTTTATTGCTGTGCAACTAGGTGGCGCGGTTAAGAATGTTATTGCTATCGGTGCGGGATTAGCCGATGGACTTGGTTTTGGTGCGAATGCTCGCACTGCGTTGATAACGCGAGGTTTAGTTGAATTAACGCGATTAGGTGTAGCACTTGGAGCTAAAGAGGCTTCTTTTATGGGGATGGCTGGTTTAGGTGATTTGGTGTTAACTTGTACGGATAATCAATCTCGAAATCGTCGCTTTGGTTTAGCACTTGGGAAAGGTAAAGGTATTATTGAAGCACAGCAAGAAATCGGGCAAGTGGTTGAAGGATATCGTAATACTGAAGAAGTATATAATTTAGCGAAGAATTTACAGATTGAAATGCCAATTTGTGAACAAATTTATTATGTACTGTATCAAGGAAAAGCAGTTAAAGCCGCTGCGGTAGATTTATTAGCTCGCGCTAAAACAGGTGAAAGTTAAAAACACCTATTTAAAGGCTCCTTAATGATCAGGAGCTTTTTTATATTTTATGTTATTGATTTAATAATATATTGAGCATGCGTCGTAGAGGCTCTGCCGCTCCCCATAATAATTGGTCTCCGACGGTAAAAGCACTCACATATTGTGCGCCCATACTTAATTTTCTTATACGCCCGACAGGTACATTTAATGTTCCGGTAACCGCCGCTGGAGATAATTCTTTAATCGATGCTTCTCGAGTGTTAGGAATTACTTTTACCCATTCATTGTGTTCGGCGAGTATTTTTTCAATGGTAGATATTGAGATATCTTTTCTCAACTTCATTGTGATAGCTTGGCTATGGCATCGCATCGCCCCAATACGTACGCATAAACCATCAATAGGAATGATGTCTTTATTTTTACCTAAAATTTTATTCGCTTCTACTTGTGCTTTCCATTCTTCTTTACTTTGACCAGATGGCATTTCAACATCTATCCAAGGGATCAAACTACCTGCAAGAGGGCTACCAAATTGTTCTGTAGGTAAAAGGTCACTACGTAGGTGCTGTGCTACTTTTCTATCTATCTCTAAAATAGCAGAAGCAGGATCGGCCAGCTGCTCGGCAACACATTGATTAATAGAGCCCATTTGAGCGATTAATTCACGCATATTACGCGCGCCAGCGCCAGATGCCGCTTGATACGTTTGTGGTGCAACCCATTCGATAAGATCTTTAGCAAATAAGCCACCTAATGCCATCAGCAGTAGAGAAACAGTACAATTACCACCTACATAAGTTTTAATGCCGTTTTGTAGGCCTTCTTGTATTGCTTTATTGTTGATAGGATCTAGGACAATCAATGCGTCATCGTTCATGCGTAATGTTGATGCCGCATCAATCCAATATCCATTCCATCCTTGAGCACGTAATTTAGGGTATATGTCATCGCTGTATTTTCCACCTTGGCAGGTCAGAATAATATCCATTTCACTGAGGCTCTTCAGTGCATATGCATCTTGTAGAATATTTTCTGGTTGTCCATGCAAGGGTGCCTTTAGTCCAGCTTGGGATGTACTAAAAAAAACAGGCTCCATGGTTGAGAAGTCATTTTCAGCTGACATTCGTTGTATCAATACAGAGCCAACCATGCCACGCCAACCAATTAATCCTACTTTTTTCATCATTTTTAAATCCTTAATTGTTGAGTTATTACCTTTTATCACTCTTATTGTTGTTCTTATTATGTCGTTAGTATAAGAAAATAGACTCATAAAATGTGTGGAAAAGGTTTAATGTTTTCCAATCTAGCATTAACTTGTTTACTCTGGCTAGTCTTTTACTTTAATTAATGATACAACCTGAATTTTATTGATAATGACTCTCATTATTTTGTCTAGAACAAAATATTTTGCAGTAAAATGACTTTAAAAACATAAAAGTAAGTCGATTCATTAAATGAAGACGTGATATAAAGCAGATACGAACGTATACATTGTTTGCTTCATTTTAAATATATTACATTGGTTTAAGTCTACTATTGATACGAGCGTCTAACCTTTGCTTTAAATTCGTTATCCTAGGCAGATTCAACCTTGAAGTGCATAACCGCTAAGCCGCAAGTGCGGTTATGTGTTCTGCCATAATCTGAAGTGGCGTTTTAAAAAAAAGTTTCTTTCTCGGTCTATTATTTAGCTGTATTATTAAATTGTACAGAGTAGGGATGCTTTGGCGTTTATGCTCGGTTGTAAGGTATAATTTTATGAGTTTATTTTCAATATCGAGAGGAATGCTTAAACCTTCTAAAAAATCATCTATTTGTTGATAGGTCATACCTAATGCGACTTCATCTTCAAGAAGTGGTCGTTGTTCTTCTAAGTCTGCGGTTGGCACTTTTTCAACCAGTATTTGTGGGGCGCCAAGTTGCTTTGTAAGTGCACGAACTTGACGTTTATTTAAGCCAAATAAAGGTGCAAGATCGCAAGCACCATCACCATGCTTAGTATAGAAACCCGTAATGTTCTCCGCACTGTGATCGGTGCCGACGACGAGACCTCCCATTATGCCTGCAATTTCATATTGGGCTATCATGCGCATGCGTGCTTTTACATTACCTTTAACAAAATCTAAGTTCACCCTTTGAATATCAATATTGTTGTGGCGTAAACTGTTGAGCGTTTCTTGATGAATAGCATCGGTTCCCGTTTGAACGTTGACGGTTACACAATGTGTAGGGCGGATAAATTGTATAGCAATTTGTGCTTCTTTTTCATCAATTTGTTGCGCGTAGGGCAAACGTACAGCAATAAATTGATATGCATTTGTTTTATATTCTAGGTTAAGTTCGCTGATAGCTAATTGGCAAAGTCGACCCGCACAACTTGAATCAACACCACCACTGATGCCTAATATGAGAGCATGACTCTTCGCTTGTTGTAATTTTATTTTTATAAAGTTAACACGTTGCTTAATTTCCATATTAATATCAATTGTTGGTAACACGTGCATTGCTTGTAATATTTTTTGTTTCATGAAAGATGCCTTTTTTACCCGCTAAGGGTTAAGATTATGCAGAAAAAGCGTGCTTTTCGACAGTTAAATTAAACATTATTATTCGCTCTGCTTTAAAAGTCCGTTAAAATAGTTTTTTATCTTCTCTTTTATTTTTTGAGGTTGTTAATATGTCTCTGAGTGTTGTTATTCTTGCTGCGGGTAAAGGTACGCGCATGTGTTCTCGTTTACCTAAAGTACTGCATAAAATTGCTGATAAGCCGATGGTTCAGCATCTGTACTACGTTCGCGAGAACCGCGAGAACCGCGATCACCACGACTGTTGCGATCGCTGCGATCACCACGATCTCTGCCACGTCCACGACTATCACGATCAAAACTGCGTTCATGTGTGCGGGGCTCTACAAATTTTTCTTCAACTGGCTGTAAAGGTTTTTCTTTTTGTGCCATGAACAACAATGCAGAAACAAGATCGAGCTCACTAAGCTCACTATTTTTTTCAATTTGTGAAAATAAGTTACGGAAGAAAGATAAATCTTCACTTTCACAAATATTCATTAATTGTTTTTGGAAATTCTCGATACGTGTTTGTGTTACTTCATCACGTGTTGGTAATTCCATGATAGCGATTTCTTGGCGCGTTGCGCGTTCAATTGCTTTTAGTAAACGACGTTCACGTGGTGCGACAAATAAAATCGCTTTACCTTTACGCCCAGCTCGGCCTGTACGACCAATACGATGTACATAAGATTCTGTATCTGTTGGAATATCGTAGTTAACAACTAAACTAATACGTTCAACATCTAGACCGCGTGCAGCAACATCTGTTGCGACTAAAATATCTAAGCCACCTGATTTTATGCGTGCAATAGTACGTTCACGTGTTTGTTGATTCATATCACCATTTAATGGCGAGCTTCGGTAACCACGAGCTTCTAAGCGTTCTGCAAGTTCGACCGTTGCTGTTTTAGTACGTGCAAAAATTATTACGCCATCATACTCTTCAGTTTCAAGCATACGAGTTAGTGCGTCTAATTTGTTGACACCACGCACAATCCAACATTTTTGTTCGATATTTTCAACTGTTGATGTTTTAGCTTTAATTTTTACTTCAATCGGTGCATTCATGTAACGTTTAGTAATACGTTTAATTTGATCAGGCATGGTTGCAGAGAAAAGTGCAGTTTGATGTTTTTCAGGCATCTCTTTCATGATGGTTTCAACATCATCAATGAATCCCATGCGTAGCATTTCATCTGCTTCATCTAAAACGAGAGTACTTAATTTAGATAAATCTAATGTTTTACGTTTAAGATGATCCATAATACGACCCGGTGTACCCACAACAACTTGCGGTCCGCGACGTAATTGTTTAAATTGAATGTTATAGCTTTGACCACCGTAGATAGGCATCACGTGGAAACCTGGTAGGTGACGTGCGTAGCTTTGGAATGCTTCTGCAACTTGGATTGCAAGTTCACGTGTTGGTGTCAATACTAATACTTGTGGATAATTTAATGAAAGATCGATATTAGCAAGTAATGGTAAAGCAAAGGCTGCTGTTTTACCGGTACCTGTTTGTGCTAAACCTAAAACATCTTCACCTTTTAATAAGTGTGGAATACACTTAGCTTGGATAGGAGAAGGCGTTTCGTAACCCATTTCGGACACAACTTGTAGTAGTGCTTCAGGTAAGTTTAACTGATTAAAACTGATTTCTTCTTGTGTGATATTTGACTCTGACATTGAGGCCTCATGATTTCGTGTAAATTCTGCGTTTTAGCGGTGCATAAACGCACTAAATTCAGCCTATACCTACGTCACCTCAATAGTTGCAACTGGAGTTGAACTATTTAATATTTCGCAAATTTGAATTATGATCCATTACTGCGTAGTAGGTTTAATCTGAATGTCTCGTAAGGATCCATACGGATCTTGTTACGAGGGACGCGCAGTCTACTCGATTTGATTATAAAATGCTCGTATTATTTTGAGGTATAGCACAAAAACAAGAAAATAATGGGTAATTACCTTGTTTTTGTACTAATTTACTTGTCAGCGCCCTAGGGGTATGTATAAAAAAGCATATTATTCATTTGTTTTCTTATTTATAAAAAGAGTGATCTCCGCTTTGATGCTCGGTAATATCTCTTACAGCATGCAGTTCACCAGAAAACTCTTCGAGTAATTCTTTTTCTATCCCATCTTTTAACGTAAGGTCTACTTGAGAGCAACCATTACACCCGCCCCCAAATTCTATGACTGCGACGTTATCCTCAGTCAATTCAACGAGTTTTATAAAACCACCATGACTAGCGAGCTTGGGGTTGATTTGTACTTCAATGACGTATTCGACACGTTCTTGTAAAGGTGCATCATCTTTAACTTTACGCATTTTTGCATTGGGCGCTTTTAAAGTAAGTTGCGTCCCCGTATCTTCTTCGACTAAATCAATAAAAGCATCTTCTAAAAAAGGAACACTTATTTTATCGACTAAAGCATCAAAGCCATCATAATTTAAACGTGTGTCACTGCTTTCTATCGCTTCGACAGGGCAGTATGAGACACCACATTCTGCTTTTGCTGTGCCTGGGTTAATTACAAAAACTCGAATACAAGTGCCTTCATTCTGAGTTTCGAGTAATTTTTTAAAATGTATTTGTGCAACAGTAGTGATCTTTATCATTATTTTACCCTTAATCTTGAGTCATTTACTCAAGCATTATACCTATGCAAATTTAAGATGTAAAAAAGGACTTTTTTGATTTGCACTTTATTTTGTCTGTACCAGAAAAATAAATGTTATTTGTGGAGATTATTTCGATTTTTGAGGTTGACGTGCTGTTCTACAAATAGCCCAAATGTCGACGCGTTTAACGCCTCCTTGTAAAAGAATAGAGCATAAGCTTTTGACAGTTGATCCGGTGCTGACAACATCATCGATAATGACAACATAAGCATCTTTTAATGCGTATTGGTATTTAGTGTTTAATTTAAAGGCATTCTTTACGTTTGTTTGTCTTTCACGTTCATTAAGGCCTTCTTGTGCAGTGGTATTTTTAATGCGTTGTACGGCCTCAGTAAGCATAGGAATGCATAATTCCTTTCCAATCACGTCGGCCAATAGCTGGGCTTGGTTGAAGCCTCGTTGCTGAAGGCGTTGATGGTGTAATGGAATAGGAATTAAAAAGTTAATCTGGGAAATTTGCTTTTTACTTATGTTTTGTTGTATAGATGAACACAGTAATTGACCCAATAGTTGCCCATTTAATAAATTTTTTTTATATTTAAAATTCTTAATTAATACGGGATAAGGTTTTTTATAGTCATTAATGGCATAAATTTGTGTAAAAGTATCTTTTTGGTGCATGCATTGAGCACAATAAGCTTCTGTCTGTGTTAATGGTAATGCGCAGTGTAAGCAATATGATCTCTGTTTAAGTAAGAAGTTTCGGCAATATTGGCACAACAATTCGTGCTGGCTAGGCAGTCGACATAAGAGGCATTGTGCAGGTAAAAAGTATGCGCTTAGGTGATTTAATATTTTATATAGTACAGATATATACATATTCTCTCTATATAATGTACCGATTAATAGTCATGGCTACTATTTTAATGCTATGTATTAGAGTAATGAGATTAATCAGAAAAGTGAGTAAAAGTGAGTATAGATCAAGTTGTGGCGTGTCGTATTTTGGGTAAAGGCGAAGATCTTGTTTTATTGCATGGTTGGGGTACAAATAGTTTTATTTGGCAAGAAGTTGAATTATCACTCGGGCAGCATTTTCGTGTGCATTTAATTGATTTGCCGGGTTTTGGGAGTAGTAGCGCATTATCAACATATACATTATCGTCTATGTTAGAGGCGATAGTGAAAGTCGTGCCGGATCAAGCTATTTGGTGTGGTTGGTCATTAGGTGGTTTGTTGGCGACTTATGCTAGTTATGCGTATCCTCATAAAGTTAAAAAATTAATTCAGGTGTGCAGTGCGTTAAAGTTTGTGAGTGAAAACGCGTTTGAAGGAGTAGATAGCGCTATCTTTGAAAACTTCAAAATGAATTTAAAAAAAAATAAAGATAAAACGTTAAAGCGCTTTATGAGTTTTCAAACTCAGGGACCAAGTACGGCAAGAGAAGATATTAGATCTATGAAAGGTTCATTAGGCGTTTCATTTGTTGCTAATGAAGCTGCTTTGTTAGGGGGCTTATGTTTGCTGCAAGAAACTGATTTAAGAGAGTGTTTTACTCAAATAAAACAACCTTGCTTATCTATATTTGGTGCCTATGATGCACTTATCCCTAAGCAAGGTATAACCCAAATTAAAATTTTATTAGCGCATAGTCAGCAAGTGATTTTTGAAAAATCAGCGCATGCCCCCTTTATTAGTGAAAGAGAGTATTTTTGTCGCTTGATAAAAGCATTCTGATCGGTTAAAGTTTGTACGATGCCTTTTTGTTTTTTGTAAAAAACACAATTTTAAGCGTGTTGGTTTTTATTAAGTAAGGGGTTTATTATGCATGTTCAGTCTGCTTTTTATTCGGGTCTTTCAGGTCTTCGAAATGCCTCTATGCAATTAAATGAAGCAAGTTCTAAAATAAGTAGAGAGTCTACAGAAAAAAAAAGTAATAGCGGGGCATTACCTTCTGCACAAATAGACATAGCTAGGTCACAATCTTCTTCTTTAAATAACGAGTTGCTAAATTTAAAAACAGCAGAATTTCAAGCTAAGTCCTCTGTTAATGTTATCCGAACGGCTGATGAGATGTTGGGAACATTGATAGATACTAGCGTTTAATTCGTAATGGCGAATATAAATGCGTACTTGCCTTCTGCAATTGCGATCCCTTTTCATCCGGCGACCGAAGCGATGCAACATGATAATGTCATGCGGCCGATTATTCCTAAAACACAGCTTATATCTGCATATACAAAATTACGTGACGAACAGGAAAGTGCGCACTCAACCCCCTCAAAGCAAACGATTGTACAATCAGAAGAGGCTGAAAAAGAAGATAAACAACTTTCCTCTGAACAAATTAAAGCAGAGAAAAGACGTGTACTTTTTTTTTCTCGTCGAGAACGTTTAACTGAATTTGATAAAGGCGATAAAAACTTAGATAAGAAATATGACTTTAAACGGGTTAGAACGGTTATTTTAGCTTGCTATCATAATGCCGTTAACCCTTATTCTGAGGCTACTGTTACGCACAATGTGTAAACGTTGCAGTTTAAAATGCAACGTTTACATCAAACGTAAATTAGTGGCAGTTTCCACAGCAAGAATGTGTTTCTTTTTTTCTTCTTTAGTCGACTCATCGGAGCAACAATGTTCACCTGTTGTGTGTTTACTATGATCTCCACCGCAACATTGATGTTCATTTTGTGTCTCGTGGTTAGAACAGCTTGAGTCTGCTTCATGAATATGTCCGTGTGCAAGCTCTTCTTCAGTCGCTTCGCGGATAGCAACAACTTCACCAACAAATTGTAAAGACATACCCGCAAGAGGATGATTTGCATCAATACTTACCATATCATCAGAGACAGCTGTAACTTCAACCGTGCGTTGGCCTTGATCTGTCTCGGCTTGAAAGGACATGCCGACTTCAACTTTTTCGTCTCCTTCAAATAGATCAAGAGGTACTTGTTGCACTAAGTCTTCTCTGAATTCACCATACGCATCTTTTGCCTCTAGTTTTACATCGAATTTATCGCCGACCATTTTTCCTTCAAGTTCTTTTTCTAAACCAGAAACAAGGTAGCCTGCACCTTGAATAAAATCAAGTGGCGCTCCATTTTCTGTACTGTCGAGTGTATTTCCATCGACTTCAGTGACGCCAAAATGGATTGATACCACTAAATCTTTTTTAATTTTCATTCGTTTTTCTCACTTTCTTCTGTTGCATCAAATACACCTATTAGCTGTTCAAATTGGCGTGTTGCGGCGGTTGCTTGTTTTGGAGTTTGCGTTTGTGTAAAAGCGCATGACACACAGGTCAACGTTTCAACTGCATTTTCTAATGTCAATGCAATCGTGTCAAGTGCATTACACTTTGGACAGTGAGCTCCAGCTATAAAACGTTTTTTGTTTTTAGATAATGCCATATTATTCTCTGAATTGATGATGAACATTTTGATGGTAACGAAATCATTAACTATTTTCAGTGGTTATCGTGTTATTTTGCGTTATTATCCCTGTATTTTTTTATCCTTATTAGTCGAGAAACTTAATTTATGATTGTTGCAAATAACATTGAATTTATGCGTGGTGGTAAACCTTTACTTACAGGTGCGAGTGCAACAATTAATCCACGGCAGAAAGTTGGCCTTGTGGGCGCTAATGGTTGTGGAAAATCGAGTTTTTTCTCTTTATTAAAACAAGAAACACAAGTTGATGGTGGTGATTTAACTATTCCAGCACAATGGCGTTTAGCGAGTGTTGCACAGGAAACACCGGCGTTAGATAAAAATGCATTGCAGTATGTTATTGATGGTGATCATGAGTTCCGGCGTTTACAAGAAGAGCTAAGTAAAGCAGAAGCCGAAAATGCAGGCACTAAGATCGCAGAATTACATGGTTTGCTCGATAACGCGGGTGGTTATACGATTGAGTCACGCGCAGCCGAGTTGCTGGCTGGATTAGGTTTTTTAGAGCAGGCCCAACAACGTAATGTGAGCGACTTTTCAGGTGGTTGGCGCATGCGTTTAAATTTGGCGCAGGCTTTGCTGTGCCCTTCTGATTTATTATTATTGGATGAGCCAACCAACCATTTGGATTTAGACGCCGTTATTTGGCTGGAAAAATGGTTACGCCAATATTCTGGAACGCTGATTCTTATCTCTCACGATCGCGATTTTATCGATTGCATCGTAGATAAAATCATTCATATTGAGCAAAATAAATTTCATGAATATACTGGTAACTATACAAGTTTTGAACGGCAACGCGCTGAGAAATTAGCGCAACAACAGGCCTCATATGAAAAGCAAGCTCTACAAAAGCAACATATGCAGAGTTATATTGACCGTTTTAGATATAAAGCAAGCAAGGCAAAACAAGCACAAAGTCGAATTAAAGCATTAGAAAAGATGGAGCAATTACTGCCTGCTCATGTTGATAATCAATTTAGTTTTTCCTTTAGAGAGCCAGACTCATTACCTATGCCACTGCTTACTTTGGAAAAGGTCAGTGCTGGCTATGATGATCTTTTAATTTTAGATCAAATTAAATTAAATTTGGTACCGGGTAGTCGAATAGGTTTGCTTGGGCGTAACGGTGCGGGAAAATCGACTTTAATCAAACTTCTTGCCAATGAATTACAACCCGTATCAGGAAAGTTAGAAATTAATCCTAACGCTAAAATAGGTTATTTCGCACAACATCAATTAGAGTTCTTACGCTTAGATGAAACACCGTTGCAACATATAGCGCGTCTAGCTCCTGGGGAGAAAGAGCTGACGTTACGTAATTTTTTGGGTAGTTTTGGATTTCAAGGTGATAAAGCATTGGATAAAGTCGCCCCCTTCTCTGGTGGTGAAAAAGCGCGCTTAGTTTTGGCCTTATTAGTGTGGCAAAAACCTAATCTACTTTTGCTTGATGAGCCAACTAACCATTTGGACTTAGATATGCGCCATGCTTTAACGCTCGCATTACAAGAGTTTTCGGGAGCCATGGTTGTTGTGTCCCATGATAGACATTTATTACGCACCACAACTGATGAGCTTTATTTAGTTGATAATAAAAAAGTAGAGCCTTTTTTGGGCGATTTAGATGATTATCATAAGTGGTTGTCAGATCAGCAACGCATACAAAAACAAGCAGAAAATAATAACAAGAAAGTGCTTGTGGATAATATAAGTAGAAAAGATCAAAAACGTTTAGACGCCGCTTTTCGTCAAAAATTGACTCCGTGTAAGAAACAATTGAACGTAGCGGAAAAAGATATGGAGAGATATACGCAACGTTTAACTGAAATAGAAAATGCGTTGGTAGAAAGCTCACTTTATGAAATGCAGAAAAAAAATGAATTAACGGCTCTTTTAAAAGAGCAGGGTGAGATAAAAGACAAACTTGAATGTGTTGAAATTTTGTGGATGGACGTTCAAGAAAAAATAGAGAGAATGCAAGCAGAATTTAGTGCAAATAAAGATATGAATTGAGCCATTTGTCTTTGGTTATCGTATTATTTTTAATTTAAATCACTAATAGGTAAGAGAAAGTGATTCAAATTAAATTTTTCTTGCATTAATTAGGGTGAATGTATAGAAAACGTACTATATTTTGATGGTTCTGTACGATAAGTAATCAAGCAGTGTTTTATTTATAGGTAACCAAAATAAACACTTGCCAATGTGATTTAGATCCCTATAATGCGACCCCACAGACACAGGATGTAACGCGAGTTACCGCGGTGTTTGTAGAGATAACAATATTACTTACCTTGCTATTTATTTTTTCAGCAAGTGCTTTTGCAACGGAAGTCGTTATAACACCTAAAAATATTACAGACGCACAAGTGTATAAGATTCAGCATTCTGAAACGTATACATATATTCGTTGTTGGTATCGTCCATATACTGATCACGATGATCCTGCTACTGATTGGGAGTGGGCGCTTAATAAGGATGGTAGTTATTATACGATTTCTGGTTATTGGTGGTCTTCTCTTTCATTAAAAAATATGTTCTATAGCAATGAAGCGCAACAAAAAATTAAAAAACGTTGTGAAGAAACACTAAATGTTGATTATGATGCGGCGGATATCACTTATTTTGCTGCTGATCATGGTGTGTCATATAATGATTCTATTTGGACTAATGATGAAGTCGCTAATGTACGTAAAATAAATAGAATAGTTGCATTCGGTGATAGTTTATCGGATACGGGAAACGTTTATAATGGCTCTCAATGGACATTTCCTAACCGTAATGCATGGTTTTTGGGACATTTTACGAATGGTTTTGTGTGGACTGAATATTTAGCAAAAGCAAAAAACATCCCATTATATAATTGGGCTGTAGGTGGCGCGGCTGGACAAAATGAATACATCGCTCTCACTGGAGTCTATGGACAGTAACATCCTACTTAACCTATATGAAAATGGCTAAAAACTATCATCCAGAAAACACATTATTTACCTTGGAATTTGGTTTAAATGATTTTATGAATTATCATCGAAACCCATAAGATGTTCAGGCAGATTTTAGTAGTGCACTTATTCGTTTAATGGGTGCCGGAGCGAAAAATATATTATTAATTACCTTACCAGATGCCAGCCAGGCACCTCAATTTAAGTATTCAACTCAATTGGAGCGAACAAGATTACACAATCAAATTAAAGACTTTAATGCGGCAGATTCAACCTTGAAGTGCATAACCGCTAAGCCGCAAGTGCGGTTATGTGTTCTGCCATAATTTGAAGTGGCGTTTTAAAAAAAAGTTTCTTTCTCGGTCTATTATTTAGCTGTATTAAATTCACCCTTACATCCTCATCACTGACCAATTTGATAGTCATTTTCTTTAGGTAGGAATAGATAAAATCTCAAGAGAGGGTTTAAAGCAGTTAAAAGTTTGAAAAATATCGCTCATAACTGCTTTTTATTTCTAGCGTGTACCAAAAACCACTATAGTTTTACCATGAGCAGAGATAAGCCCTTGTTCTTCTAGCATTTTCAATATTCGGCCAACTGTTTCGCGTGAACAGCCCACAATTTGGCCAATCTCTTGGCGTGTAATTTTGATTTGCATACCATCAGGGTGAGTCATTGCGTCAGGTTGTTTTGCAAGATCAAGAAGTGTATTGGCAATACGCCCAGTTACGTCTAAGAAAGCAAGATTACCTACTTTTTGGCTAGTAATTTGTAACCGGTTTGCCATTTGTTGCGATAGACGCATTAAGATTTCAGGATTAACCGTTATTAATTGATTGAATTTTTTATAGGAAATCTCGGCGACTTCACATGCAGATTTGGCTTTCACCGATGCACTACGGGTGGGTTCTTGATTTTTATCAAAGAGGCCCAATTCACCTAAAAAATCACCTTGATTAAGGTAAGATAAAATCATTTCTTTGCCATCTTCATCTTTAATGACAACGGCAACTGAGCCTTTAACGATAAAGTAAAGTGTATCTGCTTTTTCACCAGCATGGATAAGCATACTTTTGGCTGGGTATTTATGGGTGTGACAGTGTGATAAAAACCATTCTAACGTTGGATCGGTTTGAGGTTTTGTAATTATCATAAAATTCCCTTAGTGGTATGAATAGCTAAACGGCTATTTCTCATTATTATGGAAAGAGATTAACGCGATTTTAACTGAAGCTTGATTATATCTCTTTTCACCCCTACAAATAACATTTATAGTTTGTTCTTATTGCATAAATTAGAGCTTTGTCAAAAACCACAAAAAAAGTAAGAATTAATTGCATCGTTTAATAAAAAGTACACATTACTTTAAGTTTTGGTGCCTTGTATATTTAAATAGTAAGGCTGTTTTTTTGTAATGTTATTTTTTATTAAGCTCATCTTTCGTGATTAGAGTAATACTTTCATGTAATTCTGAATAGAGAATAACAATATCTCCTTTTTCTAGTAGATGTAAAATTTGTTGCTTTTTTTTGTCTAAGCTTATCTCTTGTTCACCATAATCAGTTCCTTCTCGAAGAATAAAGTGTTCAATTAGATTGTGGAGTGTTTCTGTTTGTAGATCATGGTAATTTATCTGCATAAAGCGTTATTTCCTTACATATAAAGTACTCTATTGCTAAAGCAGTATATAAAGAAATTTGAGAAAAGGTAAGTTACAATATGATTTTTTTTGATAGAAAAGATATGAGAGAAAAACAGGATAATTATAGATATATGTAAACTAAAAATAACCTTAGTTAGGCTATTTTTAGTTTCTATGATTAATTAGAAATTAATTATAGTGCGTCAGCATTTTCACTTAGATATTTAGCTACACCTTGTGGGGTTGCGTCCATACCTGCTTTATCTTTAGTCCATTGTGCAGGGCAAACTTCACCGTGCTCTTCATGGAATTGTAGAGCGTCAACCATACGTAACATTTCATCAATATTACGTCCAAGAGGAAGATCGTTAACAACTTGATGGCGAACAACACCCTTTTTATCAATTAAGAACGATCCGCGTAATGCAACACCAGCATCAGAAAACTCAACACCGTATGCTTGACAAATCTCATGTTTTACATCTGCGATAAGAGGATACTGAACCGCACCAATACCACCATCATTGATAGCTGTATTGCGCCATGCATTATGTGTAAATTGAGAATCAATGGAAATACCAATAACTTCAACACCTCGAGCTTGGAATTCACCAAAACGTTTGTCAAAAGCGATTAATTCAGAAGGACATACAAAAGTAAAATCGAGAGGGTAAAAGAAAATAACGGCCTCTTTACCTTTTGTAAATTTTGCAAAATTAAAATCATCTACGATATCGCCATTACCAAGTACAGCTGCAGCTGTGAAGTCGGGAGCTTGTTTTGTTACTAATACCATGTGAATTTCCTATTTAGTAAAAGGGTTGCATCATTTTGATACAAAGATGATGCAGGAAAATATAGGCAGAATCGAATTGTTTAAACCAATTAATTTGATAGTTTTTATCTATTAATAGATTTTTAATTAATTACTTCCTATGGATTTCTAGCAAAAGGGCTAAAATCAGGTTTACGTTTTTCATTAAAAGCGTTACGCCCTTCTTGGCCTTCTTCTGTCATATAAAAGAGCATCGTGGCATTACCTGCTAATTCTTGTAAACCGGCTTGCCCATCACAATCTGCATTGAGAGCAGCTTTTAAACAGCGTAGTGCCATTGGGCTATTTTGTAGTATTTCTCGACACCATTTTACAGTTTCTTTTTCTAAATCAGCTAAAGGTACGACAGTATTTACTAAACCCATGTCTAATGCCTCTTGGGCATTGTACATGCGACATAAGAACCAAATTTCACGGGCTTTTTTCTGACCTACGATACGTGCCATATAACTTGCGCCCCATCCACCATCAAAAGAGCCGACTTTAGGGCCTGTTTGACCAAATTGTGCATTATCTGCAGCGAGAGTAAGATCGCACATCATATGTAAAACATGGCCCCCTCCTACCGCGTAACCAGCTACCATCGCAATAATGGGTTTAGGACAAGTTCGAATCTGACGTTGTAAGTCTAAAACATTAAGGTGCATTCCTCCACCAAGTTCATCTTTATAGCCACTGTCGCCTCGAATACTTTGATCTCCACCGGAGCAAAACGCGAGAGGACCTTGGCCTGTTAAAATGACGACGCCAATGGAAGCATCGTAACGAGCATCTTGTAATGCTTGCATCATTTCATTCACCGTATGAGGGCGAAAAGCATTACGTACTTGTGGGCGATTGATGGTTATTTTAGCAATTCCATCGGCTTTATGATAAAGAATATCGCTAAAATTTAATTCACTTTTTTGCCAACTAATTGGCGCATAAAAATCTAAATCTGTCATGAGGTCTCTGCTTTGTTGTCTTAATTTAAGTTGTATATATTTGTTCACTCGTAAAGTGTATGTCGTTTTGCTGTTATAAAACCATGCTTAATTATTTTTGTTAAAACATTGAATGATGAAATTCGCATATTGTAGAGGATTATATAAATGAATATTGTGTCCTGATCCAATAAATTCTTTGCGTTTAATATATTTTGTCGATGCAAAATTTAAACTTATTTCTTTGAATTTCGTATCTTTTTCACCAAATAAATAATAAATAGGAAGATGCGTTTTTTGTAAAAAATCGAAGGTATCTTGCTGCTTACCTAAACTGGTGGCTAATAACATTGCTGCGAGCGGAACGCCATAATTATTGATACGCTTTTGTACCATTACTTTTTTTTCTTGATGACTAAGATCTTTAAATATATCTTGTTCATACCAACTATTTATAGTGCGACTAAGTGGGTCAGTTGCAAAACGCTTAGCCCATTGAACATCATGAATGAAACGTTGTTCTTTGTCACTACTAGAGCTTAGCCCGTTGTGGGTTGATTCCAAGAATAGCCTTTTTAGGCGTTTATCCTTTTGTGTTCGGGCATAATCGAGGGCTATACGTCCCCCCATAGAATAACCAATGAAACTATAATTTTGTATTTTTAGTTGGCTTATAACATCGTTAATTAATCGATGTGAATGCGTAAAACCATTACCGTCTGCACTTTCTTGTACGATGGATTTTCCATGTCCAGGAAGATCAATGCAAACACAATGAAAATGATGTTTAAGGTGCGCAATAATGGGCTCCCAGTCGTGGCTATTGCCAAGAAAACCATGTAAAAAAATCAGGGTCGGTGCTTTACTGTCACCGTATTGTTGGCTAAAAAGAGGCATTGTAAATTAACTCCTTAAGTTGCTTAAGTTGTTGGGCGCATTGTTCGTTTTCAACTCGGATCTCTATAAGTGATAGCGACCCTTTTAAAGCGCGTTGATAATTTTTTATAAATATATTTATACTATCCGGGCAGTAATAATCAATCGAAAATTGTTGGCAACTCGCCGCAAAATCTAGCCCATGAGGTAACTGATAAAACTCTTTTCTTTGCGCTTTGGGTACTGGTAAAAGGTTAAAGATAGCACCACCATCATTATTGAGTACAATAATGATAAAAGGTTGCTCAAGTTTTTTTAATAACGCTAAAGAATTTAAATCGTACAAAAAAGAAGTATCTCCGAGTAATAAGGTCGTACTTTTGTTTTTTTGTTTAGCAACACCGATGGCGCTCGCTATCAGCCCATCAATACCACTGGCGCCACGGTTGCTATAAATTTGGCAATTTTGCTGATTCATAAACATATCTGCAAGTCGAATCGACATACTATTGCCGATAAATAAGAGTGAATTTTTAATTAACAATTTATCTAAGTGTGCGACGATACTTATTTCACTAAAGGGCAGATCCTTTAAAAAAGGTTGTAAAATATGTTTATTAAGTTGTTTATGTTTATGCTTTATGTTGATTAACCAATGTTGGTTAAGTTGTTTCGTTGCAGGTATATACTTTTTTAACCATTGCATAGTATCACAGTGAAAACGAAGATCTACTCGATGCATTGCATCAATACGGCCCATTGCGGAAGAAACAAGCCAATATTTACCATGAAAAGATGCAATAAAATCATTCAAACTTTTACTGAGTAATTGTCCTCCAAATTGAATGATTATATCTGCTTCATTTAAAAGTAACGACCATTTTTTATGGGCTAATAATAGGTCATAAGCATGTAAATTCTCTATATTTCCAGCGTGTGATGATTGTATGTCAGCAAGTAAAGGATAGTTCATGTTGGATGCAAACTGAGCGATTTGCATGCTTTCTTCTGGGTTATGCATACGCGCTAGAACGATTAAAACCTTTTTATTTGTTATTTCAACATGTTCAAGTAGTTTACTGTGCACCGAGAGTGTTTGCGTTAACGGTTTAGTCTGTGTTAGCCAATCTTGTAGAGAAGCTAAATAAGCATCGTAATTAAGGTTATTATCTTGAGGATAAAGAGGCTCTGCAAAGGGGAAATTAAAATGAATAGGACCTTGTTGTTGTCGCTGAGCTTGTAAGCCTTGATGTATTGTGGTTAATAGGAAACGCGGACTTATACTCAGTGTCGGCGTGGGTATTTGAGCAAAGAAAAGCGGGTAATGAGAAAATATACGATGTTGGTCAATGGCTTGATTCGCACCACAATCAAGTAATTCAGGAGGTCTATCCGCAGACAAAACGATAAGGTTAATGTTGCTTTGCTTTGCTTCAATGATTGCTGGGTATAAATTAGCAACAGCAGTGCCTGATGTGCTAATAATCGCCACATTTTTTTTACTTGCATTGCTTAAGCCTAAGGCAAAAAAACCCAAACCACGTTCATCAAAATGTAGGTGTACTTTTATCTTTGGGTGAGACGCCGCCATTAAGGTTAAAGGGGTTGAGCGAGAGCCTGGCGCAATACAAAATTCAGTTACACCATGGCGAACCAGCTCTTCGATGCACAGCTTCGCCCACAATAAATTTATATTCGAAGTGTTATGTGTAAATTGCGTCATTAATTCTCTTCTAAATGTGATAAAAGGGCTAAAACAGTCTGAATTTTATTATCTAATTCTTGCCATTCTTGTCTTGCTTTAGACCCCTTAACAAGTCCTGCACCCGCAAATAATTGGATACTTTTATCCGAAATTAATGCGCTACGAATCGCGACACTAAAATCACTTTTTTGGGCGTTTATATAACCGACCGTGCCTGCATACCAGCCTCTAACGTAAGGTTCGTTCTCTTTAATAAATTGTAAGGCCGTTTGTTTGGGAAATCCTGCAACGGCGGGGGTCGGGTGTAAAGTTTCTAATAAGGTTTTTGTGCTGGTTTTTTTACATAAAGTTGCTTGAATAGGAACGCAAAGATGCTGCACTTTGTGTAATTGTAAAACATAAGGTGAGCCACATTTAATATGAGCATTAAGATGTTGTAATCCAGAGACAATATAATGTTGTACCAGCTCATTTTCGCGTTTTATTTTTTTATCATTTAATAGTTGCTGTAATAATTGCAAATCGTCACTTGGGGTTGCACCTCTAAGCACTGTTCCCGCGAGGGCTTCTGTTTTTAATTGTTGTTTTTCTTTACTAAATAGGCGCTCAGGAGAACAGCCTATAAACACCTGTTTCTCTGCGAATTGAAAACTAAAAAGGAAATTATTAGGGTTCGCTTGTTGATATTGGTGTAATAAATCAGTGCTATTGATTGAATTCTTACAATGTAGGGTACTTTGTCTGGATAATACAACCTTAGGCATTTCTTCTCGGCAAAGCATTGCATGTTTAACGAGTGTCCCCCATTGTTTTTTTGAGGGTATATCTTGGCGCATTAATATGTGGTTATTTATTTTTTTTAGTGCACATGGTTGCTTTAATTTATTTAATAAATGTAAACATTCTTGGACACTAAATGTGCCATTAAAATGACAAGTTAATGTGTATTTATTATGTTCCTTTTTAAAAACTAATGCGGGCCGAATAAAAAGGGTATTTGGGAAGTTGGGCCACTGTGTTGCTTCGCTTTGGAAAGCCAACCCTCCAATATAGAAAGCGTCTCCTGTAGCACTTGGAATATGTTGGAGGCGCTCGATGCTACCAAAGCAAAGGAAACTTTGTTGCTGTTCTTTATCGTGCCAATAAATAGCTGGGTAGATACTATGCTGAGCTTTTAATATGGTCAACAAGTGTAAGGGTTGAAGATCTATTGATATATTTTCTGTCGGGATGTTTCCTCTCGTCATTGCAATGTTTTCTAATGCTTTGCGGATGTTTTGCATGCACAATTTAAAATGTAGTTGAATGTTTTGCATAGAGGATTTATATATTTATAGATTGATGTTTGTTAATGTAACGCGATTATACCCCTATAGCTAATTTAGCGTATTAATTTTGGATATTTAGATGAATAAATTTTCTGTTTGGATCAGTGTACTGCGCTTACGAACATTACCACTGGCAAGCTCTTCAATTATAATTTCAGGTGCACTTGCGTTGCAGGCGCATATTTTTAATTTTTTTATTTTTATCTTGTCGCTTAGTACGGCTTTGTTATTGCAAATTTTGTCTAATTTAGCGAATGATTATGGCGATGTTAAAGCGGGAACCGATACTGTACAACGTTTAGGTCCTAAGCGTGGAATGCAAAAGGGAGAGATCTCATTAAAAAGCATGAAAAAGGCAATTATTATTACGATATCTATTACCCTAATTTCAGGTTTTAGTTTGTTATGGTTGGCTTTGGGCAATGACCTTTTTAGCTGGATGTTGTTTTTAACACTCGGCATTCTTGCTATCGTTGGCGCTATTACATACACAATGGGACGTTATCCTTATGGATATCGCGCAATGGGCGATATCTCAGTGTTTCTTTTTTTTGGTTTACTTGGCGTATTAGGCGGGTTATACCTTTATGATTTAAGTTTTAATTGGATGGCGCTGTACCCGGCTTGTAGTATTGGTTTATTTTCTGCGGCGGTATTAAATATTAATAATATGCGCGACTTTGAAACAGATAAAATGGCGAATAAAATCACACTTGTGGTGCTGTTTGGTCGAGATTTTGCTTTTAAATACCATTTATTTTTAATTTGTATGGCGCCATTATTGTCAATCGGTTATATTTACAGTTTAGAAACGGCGCATATTTGGCAATATATCTTTTTATTGGTGATAAGCCCCTTAATCAAAACAGCAATCGCATTGCATAGAACGTTGCAAGATATTCCTAAAAACGGCCTCATTTTTAATGAGCAGTTAAAAAACACTGCATTAACAACATTTGTATTTTCACTTTTATTTGCATTAGCTGTGATCCCACAATAAAGGTTGTATGCTACTAAAATAGTTTTATTGCTTGTTTTTCAACTTATTTGTACATATTTATACAAATCCTGTTGAAAAAATCAACATATTTTACTTTTTTATAAATTCTGTGTTCTGTTTAACTCTAAGCTTGGGTATAATGCGCGCGGAATATTGACTACGATTTTTACTAACAGAGTATAAAAAATGACAGACATAACTAAATACAGAAATATTGGTATTTTCGCGCATGTGGATGCGGGTAAAACTACGACAACAGAACGTATCCTTAAATTGACGGGCCAAATTCACAAAACGGGTGAAGTACATGATGGCGAATCAACTACTGATTTCATGGAACAGGAAGCTGAGCGCGGTATTACTATTCAGTCTGCAGCTGTAAGTTGTTTTTGGAAAGAGCATCGTTTAAATGTTATCGATACTCCTGGACATGTGGATTTCACTGTTGAAGTATATCGTTCATTAAAAGTACTTGATGGTGGTATTGGTGTGTTCTGTGGATCTGGTGGTGTAGAGCCTCAATCAGAAACTAACTGGCGCTATGCAAATGAATCTGGTGTTGCACGTATTATTTTTGTTAATAAATTAGACCGTATCGGCGCTGATTTCTTACGAGTTGTTAAACAAACAGAAACAGTACTAGCGGCTAATCCATTAATTATGGTATTACCAATCGGTATTGAAGATAAGTTTGTTGGTGTTGTTGATTTGCTTACTCGTAAAGCATGGATATGGGATGATAGTGGTCTTCCAGAAAACTATGTCATTGAAGATGTTCCTGCTGACATGGTTGATCTTGTTGAAGAGTACCGTGAAAAATTATTAGATACTGCTCTTGAGCAAGATGATGATTTATTAGAAGCGTACATGGATGGTGATGAGCCTTCTATTGAAGATATCAAACGTTGTATTCGTAAGGGTACACGTACATTGGAATTCTTCCCTACGTACTGTGGTTCTGCATTTAAAAACAAAGGTGTACAAAACATCCTTGATGCTGTTGTTGATTACCTGCCTGCTCCAAATGAAGTTGAGCCTCAACCGCTTACAGATGAAGAAGGTGAAGCTACGGGTGAATACGCAATCGTTTCTGAAAAGGAAACCTTTAAAGCGTTAGCATTTAAAATTACAGATGACCGTTTCGGTGCACTTACTTTTGTACGTATCTATTCAGGTACACTTAAGAAAGGTGATACTATTATGAATGCTGCAACAGGTAAAACTGAGCGTGTTGGCCGTATGGTTGAAATGCAAGCAGATCAACGTAATGAGCTTACTTCTGCAAAAGCGGGTGACATCATCGCTATCGTTGGTATGAAAACTAATGTACAAACAGGTCATACGTTATGTGATCCAAAACATCCTATTATTCTAGAAGCAATGGTTTTCCCTAATCCAGTGATCTCTATTTCTGTAACACCAAGAGATAAAGGTTCAACTGAAAAAATGGGTATTGCTATCGGTAAAATGGTTGCAGAAGATCCAACGTTTAAAGTTGAAACAGATATCGATTCAGGCGAAACAATTTTGTCTGGTATGGGTGAGCTTCACTTAGATATTAAAGTAGATATCTTACGTCGTACTTACGGTGTTGATTTGATCGTTGGTGAGCCTCAAGTTGCTTACCGTGAAACTATCACGCAAACAATTGAAGATAGCTACACACATAAGAAACAATCTGGTGGTTCAGGTCAATTTGGTAAAATTGATTACACAATCACTCCAGGTGAGCCAGGTACTGGTTTCGTATTTACTTCAAAGGTTACTGGTGGTAACGTTCCTAAAGAGTTCTTCCCAGCGATTGAGAAAGGCTTTAAGAGCATGATGGATACAGGTGTTCTAGCTGGTTTCCCAGTATTAGATGTTGAAATCACACTTACAGATGGTGGTTACCATGCTGTAGATTCATCTGCAGTAGCATTTGAACTTGCTGCTCGTGGTGCATTCCGTCAGTCTATTCCTAAAGCAGGCGCACAACTTCTTGAGCCTATCATGGCAGTAGATGTATTTACTCCAGATGCTCATGTAGGTGATGTTATCGGTGATCTTAGTCGTCGTCGTGGTATGATCGCAGGTCAAGAAGCTGGCGTAACGGGTGTGCGTATTAAAGCGGATGTACCTCTTTCAGAAATGTTTGGTTACATCGGTTCACTACGTACAATGACATCAGGTCGTGGTCAGTTCTCTATGGAGTTCAAACACTACATGCCTTGTCCAAGTAGTATTGCTGAAGGCGTTATTGAAAAAGTAAAAGAAGAAAAAGCAGCTGCTAAGAAATAATTTTTTTTAGCTAAGCTTGAACCCCAGAGGCGCTAGTCTCTGGGGTTTTTTTATGTCTTATTTTTAAGATTCTAACTGTTTATTACTAAGGATATAAACATAGATTGTAAATTTTCATTGTTGATATTTCGCTATTGAATTTTTTTATTTATTTAAATACCGGATGGAAATCAAACTCATTATTTGCATCTCTTGTCGGAGGAAAAGTAGTGATAATATATTCAACTGACTACTTTTCAAACTAATCTAAGTTATGCACTTCGGAATTGAATCTAAGAATGAAATAATACCAAAGGCTTCATAATTAGTGCCTTCACTAGGGGTAAAATAACCGATAAGGTTACCTCCACATGATGGAATTATTTTTCCCCAAGCTTCTGAATATATTTTAAATTTATCCTGCTGATATGGATCAAGTTTGTATTGTATAAAGCATACTACTGACATAATTCTTTCCTTGCTATTTAAAATTAATACTGAACTATTTTTGAATAGCTAACAGATAATTAGACCTAGTCGTCTAACCTAAAGTTATTCCTAGGAGTAAATATAATGAAGAATACAACGGTAGGTGTTTATTTAGCAACGGATATCATACAAGTATGCGTGTTTTATCAAAATAAAATAACGTCCAACACTGAAATGAGTGCTAATGAATTTACTTTGTGGCTCGTCAAAGCAAAACCTTTCAGGATTGTATTTGAAGCGTGTGGCACGTCAAATCACTGGAAACAAAAAGCAATAGCGTTAGGACATAAAGCTCTGCTTATCTCCGCCAAGCTTGTTAATACCGTTAGGCAAAACCAGAAAAATGATGCATTAGCAATTGTTCAAGCCTCATTACTTCCTGATATAAAATTTATTGAAGGTAAAAATATACATCAACAACAATTATAAACATTAATGCGTTTTCGAGAGCTTGGAGTAAAATAAAAAACAGCAACTAAGAATCAAATTACGGCTCTGCTACTTGAATTTAATATACGGGTATCTCTCTTACTTACACTACAATAATTGTTGGCATATGCCAGAAACTATTGTAGTGTAAGTCTTCTGCTATAAAAAGGTTATACAAGTGCGTCCGAAAATAAAACGGCATATTTGCCCAAAACAAGGTGCTACATTTAACGCTTTTAAACCTAATGGTATTCCATTGTCAAAATTAAAAAAAATAGTGTTACAAAACGATGAATTAGAAGCGTTACGCTTAGTCGATATACAAAATTTAGCACAGCAAAACGCGGCGTTACATATGCAAGTTTCAAGACAAACCTTTGCCAATATACTCAAAGTCGCTCGTAAAAAAGTAACATCAGCATTGATAAATGGTGATGCTCTTGTTTTAGCCATCAACAGATGGAGAACAACAATGAATTACGCTATAGCCATAACAAAAGGAAAACTTGCCCCCTGTTTTTCCAAAGCACAAATATTTGAATTTTATAATACGCAACACCGTAAAGTTGCCGTGTATAAAAATCCTATCTTAAATATATCAGGCTGTGCCGCTAAAAAATCATTGATAAATTTATTGATAGAGAGGCAATGTAATACTCTTATTGTACGAAAAGTCGGAGAGAAAACTTTAGCTAAATTATTGCATGCAGGCATAAAAGTACAGCAAGGAAATACGCGTCATCACATTGAAGTATTACTTGAAAATGCGAGGTTAGAAACTCATTTATTAATGGATGAAAAACAAGGTGTTCCTAAAAAAACAAAATGTGCTTGTCATCATTAGCCGATAAGTATGTTATTTTTACTCTGTTTTTGGTTGGCGTATTTTAATTATTTTAGGTGTTATTTTGAGGCATGAGGCATGAGCTTAAAGTTAAACGGTTTTGTCTTTTAGGTTATTAAAAATATTTGTCTCTGTGCGACTAAATCTGCTGTATAAAATAATATTTATTCGATTTAATCGGTAAGGGAAAAACAAAAATGAAAATTTGATTCGCGTTTATTTTTTTTACAAACATTTTATGATCTATTTAGCATTCATGTGGTAGTTATCAGCATACGACGACTTATGTACAATACGCATCCTATCTGTATTTATCTTGCTGAGCTTACCCCTTAAGGATATACTTATTACTTCTTGTCGGAGTGCCTTAGGGCTGAGATCACTATTATTGGTGGGATCCGTGGAACCTGATTAGGATAATACCTGCGAAGGGAACAAGTCAAAGGCACACTGCCTCGGTGCACCTTATACTTACCACAAATATTCGACAAGCATTCTTCTCTCTCTTAAGTAAGGTAAAGATTGCATGTCTCAAAAAAACAAAAGTACACTCGAACTGACCTCTCGTTCTAATTTATCACGTCGAGAATTACGTCAAGCTGCGGATGATTATTTAAAAAGTTTGAATCAACAAGGCTACCCCCGTTCCGAAAAAATATTTATAGATGCAAAGATTAACCCTATTAAAGTGGCAATGCGCCAAATAATTCAAGAGGATACTTTAGTGGGAGGCTCTAAAGATGCACCCATATATGAAAAAAATGAAAGCATTCCTGTTTATGATACATCGGGTGCCTATACGGATGAAAATATTGTTATCGATATTTATAAGGGATTACCGCGTTTGCGTGCAGCATGGATAACTGGGCGTAAAGACGTGCAAACTCTGCCTGTTCCTAGCTCGCAGTTTGCTCGGCAACGTTTAGATGATGATAGTTTAGATAGCTTGCGCTTTGCACATCTGCCTGCCGCATTATGCGCCCAGAAAGGTAAATGTGTGACTCAAATGTATTACGCACGACAAGGGATAATCACCCCTGAAATGGAATATATTGCGATACGTGAAAATCAGGGGCGTGAGCGAGTTAAAAATGAAGCCTTGCATCGTCAGCATGCAGGACATAATTTTGAGGCTAACTTACCTAACAATATTAGCGCTGAATTTGTGCGTCAAGAGGTGGCTTCTGGGCGCGCAATTATCCCTTCTAATATTAATCATCCTGAAACCGAGCCGATGATTATTGGGCGTAATTTTTTAGTAAAAGTGAATGCTAATATTGGTAATTCATCGTTATCGTCTTCGATTGAAGAAGAAGTTGAAAAATTAGTTTGGTCGACACTTTGGGGCGCAGACACCGTTATGGACCTTTCTACTGGGCGCAATATTCATGAAACGCGTGAATGGATATTACGTAACTCCCCCGTACCAATAGGAACCGTTCCTATCTATCAAGCTCTCGAAAAAGTAAAAGGGGTGGTCGAGGATTTAAACTGGCATGTTTTTCGGGATACTTTGATTGAGCAAGCAGAGCAAGGTGTTGATTATTTTACCCTTCATGCCGGAGTCTTATTGCGCTTTGTGCCGATGACGGCCACTCGTTTAACGGGAATTGTGTCAAGAGGGGGATCAATCATGGCCAAATGGTGTTTGACCTATCATCAAGAAAACTTTATCTATACACATTTTCGTGACATATGTGCAATATGTCAGCAATATGATGTTGCTTTGTCATTAGGCGATGGTCTACGCCCAGGCTCTATTGCCGATGCTAATGATGAGGCGCAATTTGCCGAGTTACAAATTTTAGGTGAATTAACGAAGGTCGCTTGGGAATATGATGTGCAGGTGATAATTGAAGGGCCGGGTCATGTGCCGATGCAAATGATAAAAGAAAATATGGATAAGCAATTGACCGATTGCTTTGAAGCGCCTTTTTATACATTGGGGCCTTTGACAACCGATATCGCGCCCGCTTATGATCATATTACATCAGCAATTGGTGCAGCTCAAATTGCTTGGTATGGGTGTGCAATGCTTTGTTATGTCACACCAAAAGAGCATTTAGGCTTACCGAATAAAGAGGATGTTAAAATAGGTTTGATCACTTATAAAATTGCAGCCCATGCAGCGGATTTGGCAAAGGGTTATCCTGGTGCGCAAATACGAGATAATGCATTATCGAAAGCGCGTTTTGAATTTCGTTGGCAAGATCAATTTAATTTGAGTTTAGAC
This sequence comes from Psychromonas sp. CD1, assembly GCF_002239585.1. Taxonomy (GTDB): domain Bacteria; phylum Pseudomonadota; class Gammaproteobacteria; order Enterobacterales; family Psychromonadaceae; genus Psychromonas. The sequence continues at coordinate 1,149,873 of NZ_NDFH01000003.1, read as the reverse complement.
CCATTAACTGCGCGCCAATATCATGATGAAACGTTACCACAAGAATCGAGTAAAATAGCCCATTTTTGTTCAATGTGTGGACCTAAGTTTTGTTCGATGAAAATAACACAAGATGTACGTGAATTTACAGAAAAATTAAAATCGGGAGAAATTTCGTGCAAAATATTAGAGCCCAGTATCAATCAGGTTGCGCAACAGGGAATGCGGGATAAAGCGCTACAATTTAATGCAAGTGGCGCGCAAATATATCAAAAAAATAGCCAGTAAAGTTTAAGGGTAAAGATAATATGAATAATACGGTATGTAGTATTACTAACTCAGATTGTAATATGAACGAGGGTGTGCAAAGTGATATACAAACGTTTATAGCATTAGGGGCAATCCCTAGTCGTATTAACAGTGCGCTGAGTGTACAAGATGTATTTGTTGAGAGCGTCTCGGATAAGATGTTTAGTGCGCAACTCGATAACGTTTTAGAGAAGATGAAGCCATCGGTTATAAAAATCGGATTCATCGCTAATCGCGAGCAAGTGAATATATTATGCAAAAAGATACGATCTTATAAAGAACAGAAGGGCGTGCCTGCTTTTATTATATATACGCCAAGCAAATTGAACGAGGTGGAGGAAATTCCGCAGGAGGAGTCGATTAATGCGCTTATTAAAACAGATCTTTTGCCTCTGATTGATTTATTAATTATGAATGCAAAAGATATTTTTAGTTTTTCTGGGCATATGCTTATTACGCCAAATGCCTTGTATCAGAGTGCACAGTATTTATTGAACAAAGGCTGTAAAAGTGTACTGATATGTGGAGGGAAAACAGATTTTATTGATGGGTGTTGTGTTGATTATTGGTCAGATGGGCAACGGGAGATTGCATTAAGCAGTCCGCGTTTGACATTTTCTAATACGCAGTCTAAGAAAGATATTTTAAGCTGTGCGTTGGCGTCTGCATTATCGCTTAAATATGTTTTAGAAGATGCTTTTGTTATTGCGAAAGCGTATTTAAATGGTTACTTAAAAGAAACCAGTAAAGGATATGCCGAAGGGCAAGTTTCAGGTTGGCCTGAAAACAAGTCTTATTTTCCTAAGGTTGTGACATTAAGTCGAAATACAGATGAGGAACTTACGTTAGATATCTCATCTTTTCTTTCTTTTGATTTTCCTCGTTGTAATATATTTAATTTGGGATTATACCCAGTTCTTGACTCTTTATCATGGCTTGAAAAAGTTTTAAAATGTGGCGTTAAGACGGTGCAACTACGTATAAAAGATAAAACATCGACGCAAGTTGAAGGAGAGATAATACAAGCAATCCAATTAGGTAGAAAATACAATGCTCGTTTGTTTATTAATGATTATTGGGAATTGGCGATTAAACATCAGGCTTATGGCGTGCATTTAGGGCAGAAAGATATCGACAGTGCAGATCTTCAGCTTATCCATCGAGCAGGGCTACATTTAGGGCTCAGTACACATGGCTACTATGAAATTTTACGCGCAAAGCAATTTAACCCAAGTTATATTGCTTTGGGTCATGTTTTTGCAACGCAAACCAAAGAGATGCCGAGCGCTCCGCAAGGCTTAATTCGCTTAAAAAAATATGTTGAGTTATTAGCGGATACCCCAACAGTTGCGATTGGTGGGATTAGTCTTGCGAGAGCATCACAAGTTTATAAAACAGGTGTGGGCAGTGTTGCTGTTGTTAGCGCCATCACTCGTGCCATCAACTTTGATAGCGTTATTCAAAAATTTAAACAAATGGAAATAAGCTAAGTATGTTAACTGATCCTGAAGTTTTACGTTATAGCCGGCATCTTTTATTGCAAGATGTCGACGTGACAGGTCAAGAAAAATTAAAAAACAGCAAGGTACTTATTATTGGTATGGGAGGGTTAGGCTCGCCAGCCGCATTATATTTAGCGGCTGCAGGTATTGGAACGTTGATTATTTCTGATTTTGATGTGCTCGACGTGAGTAATTTACAACGGCAAATTGCTTATAGCACCGCAGATGTAGGTAAATATAAAGTACTTGCCATGAAGCAACGTTTAGAGGCGTTAAATCCACAAATACGCATACGTAGTATTAATAAAGAAATGTCTCAAGAGCAACTTTCAATGGAGTTGTCGATGATCGATTTGGTGCTAGATTGTACAGATAACATGCATTCTAGGCAGAAAATAAATACTGCCTGTGTGCAAACTAAAACACCTTTATTAGTTGGGGCCGCTATTCGAATGGAAGGTCAGTTAATGTTTTTTGACAATAAGCTTTCGGACTCTGCTTGTTACCATTGTATTTTTCCGCAAAACAGCGATGAAAGCTTGAACTGTAGTAATTCTGGAGTATTAGGGCCGGTTGTGGGAATTATCGGTACGATGCAAGCATTGGAAGCGATTAAATTTATCGTTGGTATACCCTCTGAGCTTAAAAACAAGTTGAAACTTTTTGATGCAAAGACATTGGAATGGCAAACATTTTCTATTAACAAAAATTTACAATGTGCAGTATGTGGAGCAATTTCATGATAATAAATGTTAATTATCAGCGGATGGATGTTGAAATAGATTTAAATATTAAGCAATTATTTTCGTTATTAAAATGTGATCTTGACGGGCATGCTGTGGCTGTTAAGCAGCAAGTAATTGAACGTCAGAAATGGGCGTCTTATCAGCTTCAAGAAAATGATGTTGTTTCTGTTTTTCAAGCAATTGCAGGTGGGTAGTAAGTATGTATAAAGATAATTTAGTGATAGCAGATAGAGTATTCTCTTCTCGATTATTGACCGGTACGGGTAAATTTAATGATCAAAAAACGATGCTTAGTGCATTGCAAGCATCGCAATCTGAACTGGTGACAATGGCATTAAAGCGCATCGATATGCAAAATAAAAATGATGATATTTTAGCGCCTTTAATCGAACATGGTATGCAACTTTTGCCGAACACCTCGGGAGCACGTAATGCTAAAGAAGCTGTTTTTGCAGCCCAAATTGCTCGTCAGGCATTACAAACTAATTGGATAAAACTAGAGATCCATCCCGATCCTAAATATTTATTACCGGATCCTATAGAAACATTAAAAGCTGCTGAAATCCTCGTAAGAGAAGGTTTTATTGTCTTACCTTATGTACATGCTGATCCCGTATTGTGTAAACATTTAGCGGAAGTCGGTTGTGCTGCTGTGATGCCTTTAGGTGCGCCAATAGGGTCAAATAAAGGCATTAAAACCGCTGATTTTTTAGAAATAATTATTGAACAGGCTACCGTTCCCGTTATTATCGATGCGGGACTCGGTGCCCCATCACACGCAGCGCTTGCCATGGAAATGGGAGCGGATGCGGTGCTCGTTAATACTGCCATAGCGGTTGCTCGCGACCCTATTGCAATGAGTCGTGCTTTTGCTAAAGCGGTGCAAGCTGGTCGTGAGGCTTATTTGGCTGGCTTAGGCGGACAAAGCCAAGTTGCTTGTGCATCGAGTCCTTTAACTGCTTTTTTAGAGGTGGAATAAGATGACGTTTAGCAAACAAATAAAAAATTACCAATGGGATGATGTTCGTTTATCTATTTACGCGAAACAAGCTTCGGATGTTCAACGAGCATTAGCAAAATCGAAGTTAGATTTAGAGGACTTTAAAGCCTTAATTTCTCCAGCGGGTGCACCTTTTTTGGAGCAGATGGCATTTAAATCACAACAATTGACAATGCAACGTTTTGGTAAAACACAGCAATTTTATATTCCTCTTTATTTATCAAATATGTGCAGTAATATTTGTTCTTATTGTGGTTTTTCAATGCACAATAAAATTCGTCGTACTACGTTGGATTTAGATCAAATAGAGGCAGAGTGTATTGCCATAAAAAAAATGAATTTCGAGCATATATTGTTAGTGACAGGGGAATCAGAGAGAAAAGTAGGCTTGCCTTATTTTAAAGAAGCATTAAAAGTTGTGCGCAAATATATTTCACATATTAGTTTAGAAGTTCAGCCCTTAGATCAAGATGAATATGCTGATCTTATCGGGCACGGTGTCGATGCAGTATTGGTTTACCAAGAAACATACCATGAGCCTACTTATGCTCTGCATCATTTAAAGGGTAAAAAAACAGACTTTAAATACCGCTTAGATACACATGATAGATTGGGTCGCGCTGGAATACAAAAGATGGGGTTGGCTTGTTTGATTGGGCTTGAGGAGTGGCGTACTGATTGTTTTTATGTTGCCGCGCATTTACAATATTTAGAAAAGAAATATTGGAAAAGCCGTTATAGTATCTCATTTCCTCGATTACGTCCTTGTGCGGGGAGTGCGACGATAAAGTCAGTAATGGATGATAAGCAATTACTCCAATTAATTTGTGCTTATCGTTTATTTAATGGAGAAGTTGAACTGTCACTATCTACGCGAGAATCGGCGACGTTTCGAGATAATGTTATTCCTTTGGGTATAACATCCTTAAGTGCAGGATCGAGCACACAGCCAGGGGGTTATGCGAAAAGTAGTACCAAAGCTTTACAACAATTTGAAATTTCAGATGAACGTAGCCCTGCTGAAATGGCCAAATGTGTAAAAAAACTTGGTTATGAAGTGGTTTGGAAAGATTGGGAACAGTGTTTATCTGGACCATTACACGCTAAAATTGAACGTTAATATCGTCATTAAAGAAAAAGAGAGTGGTAATATGTCAGATGGAAAAGATATTTATGCAACATTGGTAGAAATCCGTGAAGAGCCAGTTGCACTCTATAAAATATTAAAATTAGGTAATATAGTTTCAGGTGGGGGTGAAGCAAAACAAATTATTGCAGATGGTTATGTATTTCTTAACGGAGATGTGGAAACGCGTAAACGCAAGAAAGTGTACGCGGGTGATATGGTTTATTTTAATGAACAATATTTAAAAGTTGTATTACAAGGCGAACTTGCCGAGTATGAAACCGAGGCTAAAGAGGAGGAAAATAACGAGTTGTTAATAAACACCCCTCGACGTGCTATACATTTTTAATTTTTATCGAGTATTGGCAAGCAGATTGTGGCGCATAAGCCCCCTTTAGGGTTGTTGCTTAAACACAATGTTCCGGCATGTGCTTGCACAATACTGCGGCTGATAGCGAGACCAAGGCCTACACTAGCATCACTGACGTCACGTGCTTTATCTAAACGAACAAAGGGTTTAAAAACTTCTTCAAAATCTTTTTCAGCAATACCTTTACCTTGATCGCAGACTTTTATCTGTAATTTTTCATCTTTTAAAATGCAATAAATTGAAATATTAACAATACCATTTTCATCTTTTGCATAACTTAAACTATTATTGATTAAATTTTCAATCACACGACGTATCGCGAGAGGCCATACTCTAAAAATTAAATTATCAGGGCATTGTAGTTTTATTGAGATCCCTTGTTCTTGTCGTTCCTGACAAATCGTTGAGAGTAGCGTATTAATATCACAACGTTGTTTTTTCTCTTTTTGGGCATCATCGCGTGCAAAGCGCAGTGTTGCTTGGATCATATCTTCCATTTGTTTTAAAGTATTTAGCATTTGGTGTTGATCCGGACTAGGTTCAATAAATTCTAAACGTAAACGTAAACTGGTAATTGGGGTACGTAAATCATGAGAAATCGCCGCTAACATTTTTCCACGATCTTCAATAAAAGTGGATAAATGTTGCTGCATATTATTAAAAGCACGGATCGTAGGTAAAATTTCAGAAGGGCCTTGTTCAGCAAGCGCACAGAAATCTCGTTCTGATCCTATTCTTTCTGCCGCGATAGCAAGCTTAGCGATAGGTTTTAAAGCGCGTTTAACCAGCCATGCCATACTCAGTAATATGATTAAAGTCAGTGCAATAAGTATAAAAATGGTTTTTAATGAAATCTTTTCAACTTGTGCGTTAATTGAAGAGTCAAAGTTTAACCAAAGTGAAGGCGATAATAAAATAGAACCGCTTAATTGACGATTACGTCTTCCGCTATTTCTATTATGTCGTTGATGTGAACAGCCTTTTTTCTTGTAGTAAGAAACAATACGGATATCATTAATCTGTTGATCACGTAGCATATATTGTAACTGTTCGCTAAGATCAGGACGTTGATTGTTAAATATTAGTGGTGAGGTATCAAGGCTAATTTTAAATTGTAGTCCTTGGCTGACGAGGACTATCTCTTGATGCAAGGCATCCGGTGTTTTATATAAAATTTCAATTAAAGCACCTATTCGTTGTAGCGTGCTCTCTGTTGAAACAGAGCGTACAGCTTGCTGACGATCGGAGGAATAGAGTTGTAAAGAAAGAAACATGAGCGCACTTAAACCGAGTAACATTACAATTGTTATCTGCACTATTAAACTATTTAAGGAGCGCAGTTTTAACATTTTTAACCTCACAAGTTAATTGATAACCTCCACCCCAAATTGTTTTAATTAAACTTGGTTGCTTTGGATCTTTCTCTAATTTCTTACGTAAACGACTCACTAGCGTGTCAATCGCACGATCGTAAACATCACCATCACGGCCTTTGGCTAAATCGAGTAATTGATCTCGACTGAGAACTTGTTGTGGGTGAGCGATAAACACTTTTAAAAGATCAAACTCTGCACTGCTTAGAATAATATTAATACCATCTTCATTGATTATTTCTCGACGGGTGATATCAATGGTCCAACGATCAAAAACAAGGATTTGTGCAGCAGTGCTTCGTTCTCCCACTTGATTAACCCGACGTAATACCGCTTTAATACGTGCTAATAATTCATGTGGATTAAAAGGTTTACTTATATAATCATCGGCGCCCATTTCTAAGCCAATGATTTTATCCATTTCTTCACCCATTGCACTGAGCATTATCACCGGTATATTCGATTGAGCCCGTAAATTACGGCATAGAGTTAAGCCATCTTCACCAGGCAGCATCAAGTCTAAAATAATTAAATCAATATTGGCTGTTTTAAGTGTTTTTTTCATTTCTTTACCATTAATCGCAAGCGAAACACGATATTGGTGCTGTTTTAAAAAACGTTGTAATAATTCACGGATCTCGCGATGATCATCGACAATTAGTAGATGTATGTTATTCATGCATAATTTTCTCGGTAGGGTCATTACGTAATAATACGCTTTTTTATACGAAAGGGTGTGTCAAATTGTGTCAATGAATATATTCATGAGGGCGAATTTAAGCATTATTGAGCGTTCAATTTTTTTTTCAAAAAATGGCCCGTGTAACTTTCTCTAACGTTGATAATATCCTCTGGTCTGCCCGCAGCGATCACTTCGCCCCCCGCATCTCCGCCCTCAGGGCCTAAATCAATGATCCAGTCTGCCGTTTTGATAACATCTAAATTATGTTCAATAATAATAATGGTATTACCGTTATCGCGTAAGGTATGGATAATTTTTAAAAGTTGAGCGATATCATGGAAATGTAGACCCGTAGTTGGTTCATCAAGAATGTACAAAGTTTTCCCTGTATCTCGTTTGGATAGTTCTTTTGCTAATTTTACGCGTTGCGCTTCACCACCTGAAAGGGTTGTTGCCGCTTGACCTAGATTAATATACGAGAGTCCTACATCGATTAATGTTTTTAATTTACGTGCAATCATTGGGATCATATTAAAAAAATGAAAAGCATCGTCGACAGTCATATTTAATATCTGTTGAATATTTTTACCTTTATAGTGTACTGATAATGTTTCTCGATTGTAGCGTGCGCCATGACAGGTATCACAAGGAACATAAATGTCAGGTAAGAAATGCATTTCAACCTTAATGACACCATCACCTTGGCATGCTTCACAACGGCCACCTTTAACATTAAAGCTAAAACGGCCAGGTTTATAGCCGCGTGCTCGTGATTCGGGTGTGGCAGCAAAAAGCTCTCTAATCGGTGTAAATATACCGGTGTAAGTCGCAGGATTAGAGCGAGGTGTTCGACCAATAGGGCTTTGGTTAATATCGACGACTTTATCTAAATAAGACAGACCACGGATTGTTTTATAAGGTGCGACTTTTTCAAGGTGTGCTTTATTAAGTTTACTTTGAGCGAGGGGAAATAAAGTATCGTTGATAAGCGTCGACTTACCAGAGCCTGATACACCAGTAATGCAGGTAAACACACCCACTGGGATTTTAACCTGTATATTTTTTAAATTATTACCCTTAACCCCATCAAGTATTATCCATTCATTTTTTAAAGGGGTGCGTTGCGTTGGGATTGCAATTTGTTTACGACCACTTAAGTAGTCGGCTGTTAGTGAATTTTTAGCTTTTAAAATTTGCTTGTAGGTACCTTGTGCGACTATTTCACCGCCATGTATTCCAGCTCCTGGGCCAATATCTATAATATGATCTGCTTGACGGATAGCGTCTTCATCATGTTCAACGACTATGACCGTATTACCTAAATCTCGTAAGTGGGTTAATGTTTTTAGTAAGCGTTCATTATCGCGTTGGTGTAAACCGATGGAGGGCTCATCTAGAACGTACATCACGCCCATTAATCCTGCGCCAATCTGACTTGCCAAACGAATTCTTTGTGCTTCGCCACCGGAGAGTGTTGTGGCACTACGCTCTAAACTTAGGTAATTAAGGCCAACATTTATTAAGAAATAGAGACGTTCTAATATTTCTTTTAATATTTTATCTGCAATTTTTTGTTTTTGTCCCTGTAACTTTAACTTTTTGAAAAAATCATGTGCATCTGCAATAGACAATGCACAAATATAGGGAAGATTCACATTTTCAATAAAGATATTGCGTGAAGATATTTTTAAACGAGATCCTTGACAGCTTGAGCATGTTTGACGATCCATAAATTTTTCAAGGTATTCTCTAATGGTATTTGAATCAGTTTCTTTATAACGACGAATACGATTTGGGATAACACCTTCAAAAGGGTGTGATCGAATGACACTATCACCCTGCTCATTATAATATTCAAAAGATATTTTTTCATTATTTGTGCCATACAATATGCGTTTTTTATTTTTATCGGAGAGCTTTAGAAAGGGCGTTTCTATGGAAAAATCATCTTGCTGAGCAAGAGAGCAAAGTAATTGAAAGTAATATTTTGATTTTTTACCCCAGCCAGTTATTGCGCCATCTGCAAGGCTTAAATTAATATCGCTGACCGCAAGTTTAGGATCAAAATATTGTTCAATTCCTAGACCATCACAAGTTGTACATGCTCCTGCTGGGTTATTAAAAGAAAATATACGAGGTTCAAGTTCATTAATGCTATAGCCACATTGAGGGCAAGAAAAATTAGCTGAGAAGAGTACTTCTTTACCTTTTGAGTCCATAAAGGCAAGAATAGCCGTGCCATCACTTAATTTTAATGTTGTTTCAATAGACTCAGCTAAGCGTTGCTTAATATCCTTACGAACTTTGAAGCGATCAATAATGACCTCAATAGTGTGTTTTTTATGTAATGCTAATGTGGGAGGATCGCTAAGGTCCCAAATTTCCCCGTCAATACGAACACGTAAAAAACCTTGAGCCGCTAAGCTTGCTAATAATTTAACATGTTCACCTTTACGATCTTTGACTATTGGGGATAATAACATCATTTTACTGCCCCCAGGATGCGTTATAATTGCATCAACCATTTCACTGACGGTTTGTGCTTTGAGACTTGTATGATGAGTCGGGCAGCGAGGGTCGCCAATTCGAGCAAATAATAAGCGTAAATGATCATAAATTTCAGTGATTGTCCCGACCGTTGAACGAGGATTATGAGACGTAGATTTTTGTTCAATTGAAATAGCCGGAGATAAACCATCGATATGTTCAACATCAGGCTTTTCCATTAAAGATAAAAACTGGCGAGCATAAGCGGATAATGACTCAACGTAGCGGCGCTGTCCTTCTGCATATAAGGTATCAAATGCGAGTGAAGATTTACCTGAGCCTGAAACACCGGTTATCACGACTAATTTATCGCGAGGAATACTCAAATGTATATTTTTTAAGTTATGCGTTTTTGCACCGCGAATGACTATATTTTTCATGTTTATCACCTAATAAAACACTGTAAATTAAAACAGTATAACTAAAGCAAGAGGATCATAAAATAGTTGATCTTATTTATTTTTAATAAGCGCTGCATGACTCTCATTCTGGGAGTGATATTTATAAAAGCAGGCGCTGAAATTGTATTTGGGGTTTTAAATGAGTAAAGAGCAAGGTTATTATCGATGAATTTTAAATTCTTGATCAATGATTGCTTGTGTAAAAATCTTTTTTAGATAAAAGCCACGAGGTCTCACTTTTATAAGCTGGCCAGAGGCGCCATAGGCATCGGTAAGGCAGCGCCCATTGGCCGCTTTAGGGCGTAATTGCAAGATTTGTCCATCTCGAGCGCTGACATTTTCAATTTCACCGAGTGCAATTTTGTCCATTAATTCATTCCAATCGTTTTTAAGAGCGTTATTTTGTTGTTCGGATGCAACCCATAAAAAAGCATTACCTACAATACGATCCGCAAGAGGGATACACCTTTCACCTTGCACGGGTAACCATAATACACATTTTAATTTATGATAAATATTGCTTTTTTCCCAGATTAAACCGGTGATATTAATGATAGGTGCGCTACACACAAAAGTCGTTTCTAATACTTTACCCTGAGAATCAATGGGAATTGTTTTTAATTCAATGCCTAAATGTTTAAAATCTTGCTCGGGTTTACTTCCTGCGGTTGTACCTAAATGCCACTCCATAAGTTGTCCAACCCAACCTTTATTGTGACGTAGATCGTTAGGCATGGGAATATTGGCAAGTTGAGCTAATTCTGATAACGAACAGCCTGCGATATTTTCACATAAGTGGAGTAAATCCGCTGTGGTTTGAGGGGGGGTTATCATTTAGAGCTCTCTTTTTAAAAGTTATCAAGTGTTATAGTAACGAATATTTAGGGTTATGCATCTCTTTTGCAATGAAGTTGCACAGAGTTATCCACGTTATTAGTGGATAACTCTTTTACGCTAAGAAATTCTCTGACAAAAGTTAAAAGATCATGAATAGATTAGTGAATTTTGATGTTGATGTCTAATTTACCATCAAAAAAAGGATGAATCACAGGCACTGTTGTTTTTTTAACCGACTTATTTATGCACATAGCAATGTGTACAAGTAATGCTGTTTTTTTGCACAGTCAATGTTTCTGCTGTTAATTTATTCCACATAAGCTACTGTTATATATTAAGTATTTAATTTTATTTAACTTGTAAGTCGATATTTTGTGTAGTATTAAATACTGTGGATTAATTGTCTATTTAATTATACACAAAGTTATGCACAGTTTTCGTGGATTAATTCTTGTTTATTCATTAGTTTATATTTATTATTTTAGGTGAGAGATAAATATTGATGCAATGTTATTTATCACTCGTCTTTCTTATAAAAAACGAGCTGTTTTAATCGAGAACCCTTTAGATAGAGGGTTCTCTTTATTTTTAGAATGAGTGATAAGTTGCTGACAACTATGCATAGAAGAAGTAATTAAGATAGCAATTTGCTATAGTTAAAGATAAAACGATCTTCTGACTGAAGCTCTTTATTTTTAGAGAGAAAAAGATATCAACAAGGTATTCAAATAGGATGCTAATAATAAAAAAGGTATAAATGTGATTGATACAGACGGCTACCGTCCAAATGTCGGTATTATCATTTGTAATAAAATGGGGCAGGTTTTATGGGCTAAACGCTATGGGCAACACTCTTGGCAATTTCCTCAAGGAGGGATTAAAACGGGTGAAACAGCAGAGCAAGCAATGTATCGAGAACTTTATGAAGAAGTGGGTCTGAAAGCGGAAGACGTAAAAATTTTAGCAAATACTCGTTATTGGTTACGCTATAAACTTCCTAAACGTTTAATTCGGTGGGATGCTCCAGAGCCTATTTGCATTGGTCAAAAACAGCGTTGGTTTTTATTACAATTAATAAAAGATGATAAGAACATTACATTTGATGCCTGTGGGCATCCAGAGTTTGATGATTGGCGCTGGGTTACTTATTGGTACCCTGTACGTCAAGTTGTGCAGTTTAAATGTGATGTATACCGTAAAGCATTAAAAGAGTTTTCTATCCCTACATTTTCACTGATGAAAAGTAATTCGGAAAAGAAAAGAGAAAAACGTCATCGACGTTCTTCGACGTATAATAAAAATACTTATTAGCGATTCCCTAGTGATAAATATTTTTTTAGTGAATGATTTTTATTATTCATCTTATTATTTTTATTTATGTAAAGGGTTAGTCATTGTAAAAAAGTCACTCGTAAGCGAGTGACTTTTTTGTTTTGTAAGTATTTTGTTAAGTATTCTTTTTTTGTGTCGCAGCACTTTGACTGATACAAGCCGCTGCGGTAAAGAGCACATCAGTTGAACTATTTAATGCCGTTTCGGCAGAATCTTGTACCACCCCGATAATAAAGCCAATCGCAACGACTTGCATCGCGATGTCGTTGGGCACCCCGAATAAGCTACAAGCTAAAGGAATTAATAGTAATGAACCTCCTGCAACGCCAGATGCACCACAGGCAGAAACTGAAGCGACAATACTTAATAAAATAGCTGTTGCAATATCAAATTCAATGCCTAGAGTTTGTACGGCCGCAAGAGTTAAAACAGTAATAGTGATGGACGCACCGGCCATATTGATGGTCGCTCCTAATGGAATAGAGACAGAATATGTGTCTTCATGTAATTGTAATTTACGACATAATTCCATATTGATCGGTATGTTAGCCGCTGAGCTACGTGTGAAAAATGCGGTGACGCCAGACTCGCGTAAGCATTGAAAAACCAATGGATAAGGATTTCTACGGATTTTAAAATAGACCATCGCGGGATTAACTATCAAGGCAATAAAAAACATGCACCCAATTAATACTAATAATAAATGCGAGTAACCTATTAGAGAAGAAAAACCGGTTTTAGCAAAGGTACTTGCGACTAAGCCAAAGAGACCTAAAGGTGCAAAACGGATCACCAGATGTACAATCTTAGTCACACTGTTAGAAATATCACCGATCATGGTTTTAGTCGTTTGTGATGCATGCTGTAAAGCCAAACCTAAACCTGCAGCCCAAGCTAAAATACCAATAAAATTACCGCTACTTAAAGCATGTATAGGGTTATCAACTAGCTTAAATAAAAGTGTATTTAAAACTTCAATAATTCCTTCAGGTGGCGTTGCTTGAATATCGGTAGCATGTAATATGAGAGTTGTTGGAAAGAGGACGCTGATTATAACTGCGGTCGTCGCAGCCAGTAATGTACCGATAAGGTAAAGATGGATCACCGGTTTTAAATGGGTGCTTGTCCCTCTTTTTTGATTGGCAATGGAAGAGGTAACTAAGACAAAAACTAAAATAGGGGCAACGGCTTTCAATGCCTTAATAAATAACTCACCGAGAAAAGAAATAGATTGGGCGCTTGCTGGAGAAAAGGTGGCAACTAAAATGCCGGCGATAATACCAATAATAATTTGTAGCACTAAACTAGTTTTTAAACGTCGTAATAAGGATTTTGGTGGTGCGCTCATATTTTATCTTCCTTTTGTAATACAATATTAATAATTCCATTTATTTATGTATTTTATTAAACCATCATTGGTATATTCACTTATCCATAGGTGACTCGTTTTCGACTCTTTTGGCGTGATTCAGTTACTATATCGTTTTATTTACATTATCGGATGAATTAATAAATGTCTGCTTCTACTTTTGTATTACCTACGATAGATCCCATCGCTATCAGTATTGGTCCTCTTGATATTCGTTGGTATGGATTAATGTATTTAGTTGGTTTTCTATTCGCTTTTTGGATGGCTAATAAACAATGTCAAAGATCGCATGGATTATGGAATGAGGAACAAGCAAGTGATTTGCTTTTTTATGGTTTTATGGGGGTGATTTTTGGGGGGCGGATAGGTTATGTGTTGTTTTATCAATTTCCTAGATTTATTGAAGATCCTGTCTATATTTTTAAAATCTGGCAAGGTGGTATGTCTTTTCACGGTGGCTTGTTAGGGGTTTTTTGTGCGGTTATTTATTATGCATTTAAAAACAAACGCTCTATTCTGTCTGTAGGTGATTTTATTATGCCTTTGTTACCGGTTGGACTAGGTGCGGGGCGCATTGGCAATTTTATTAATGCCGAATTATGGGGGCGTGTTACAGACTTTCCTTTAGGGGTGATATTCCCGAATGCAGGGCCACTGCCTCGACATGCCTCTCAGTTATATGAGTTTGCTTTAGAAGGTGTTCTACTGTTTATTATTTTAACTCTTTTTATTCGTCGCCCTCGCCCTGTTGGAGCGGTAACTGGATTATTCTTAGCCTGTTATGGTTCATTTAGGATCATTGTGGAATTTGCCAGAGAGCCTGATGCGCAACTGGGATTTTTAAGTTTTGGATTAACGATGGGGCAAATGTTATCTATTCCTATGCTAATTTCAGGTGTTATTTTGATCTGTTATGTCTATAAAAAAGCAGGTAAAAATAAGCATCAATCTAAAAAAGGCTAAATTAAAATGAAACAATATCTAAATCTCTGTAAACGTATTGTTGAGCAAGGTTGTTGGATTAAAAATGAACGTACAGGTAAGCGATGTTTAACCGTGATCAATGCAGATCTCGAATATGATGTTGCTAACAATAAATTCCCGATGATAACGACGCGTAAAAGTTTTTATAAATCAGCCATTGCTGAGTTTTTAGGTTACATTCGTGGTTACGATAATGCTGCTGATTTTAGGGCTTTAGGCTCAAAAACGTGGGATGCTAATGCTAACTTAAATAAAGCGTGGCTTAGCAATCCTGTGCGCAAAGGTGAAGATGATATGGGGCGAGTTTATGGTGTACAAGCCCGCTCATGGAGAACTCATGATGGTGGTCATTTAGATCAACTAAAGAAAGTGGTTGATAATCTTAAACAAGGTATTGACGATCGCGCTGAAATTATTACTTTTTATAATCCAGGTGAATTTGATCTTGGTTGTTTACGTCCTTGTATGCATACGCATACTTTCTCTTTAATAGGAGACACGTTACATTTAACCAGTTATCAACGTTCTTGTGATGTACCTCTAGGTCTTAATTTTAATCAAGTTCAAGTGTTTACTTTTTTAGCGTTAATGGCTCAGATAACAGGTAAAAAGGCGGGTATGGCTTATCATAAAATTGTTAATGCACATATTTATGAAGATCAATTAGCATTAATGCGTGATGTACAGCTCACACGTCAACCCTTTGCTTCGCCACAACTTGTCATCAACCCTAAAATCCAGAGTTTAGAAGATTTGGAAACATGGGTTACAATGGATGATTTTAGCGTGGTTGGTTACCAATGCCATGAACCAATAAAATATCCCTTTTCGGTATAAATAGATATAAAGTTTGTTTCCATCTTTGCATGAGAAACAAACTTTACATTTAACTTATTTAAGTGTGACAAGCTCTTCGGCGCTAGTAGGATGAATGGCAATACAGCTATCAAAGTCTGCTTTGGTGGCGCCCATTTTCATTGCTACTGCAAAACCCTGTAAAATCTCATCGGATGCAAAGCCAATACAATGTAAACCAATAACACGTTGATCAACTCCCGCACAAATTAATTTCATTCTCGTCGGTTGGCGGTGCGTAGTTAATGCGGTGTACATACTGGTAAATTGTGACGTATAAATCGTGAGATTATCTTCTCCGTATTGGGTAAGCGCTTCTTGCTCTGTTAGGCCTATTGTTCCAATAGGAGGATGACTAAACACTACAGTAGGGACTAAAGTTGTATCTAAATGAGCATCAACCTTGCCATTAAAGAGTCGCTCTGCGAGCTCTCTGCCCGCTTTGATGGCAACAGGGGTTAATTGTAGTTCATCGGTATTATCACCGAGTGCATAAACACCAGAAACATTTGTATTTTGATATTTATCTACATGGATAAATTTGTTTTTATTTAGTTTGATTTGAGTGTTTTCCAAGCCCATATTCTCGGTGGCTGGATAGCGTCCTATCGCCCAAACAATACAATCTACTGTGATGGATTGTGCATTTTCAAGATGTAAGGTTAAACTTGCATCTGCATTTTTAGTGACTGATTTTGGGACACTATGCGTGTGTAGTTTTGGTCCCTCAGTTTGCATTATTTCAACTAAAGTTGAAGACAGCATGCTATCAAAGCTACGTAAAATTGTATGTTTACGGCAAAGTAAATGCGTTTCACTTTGTAACGCATTAAATACTCCTGCAATTTCAACCGCAATGTAACCAGCTCCAACAACCGCAACGCGCTTCGGCTGAGTGTTGAGGGCAAAAAAACCATCTGAGGTAATACCCAACTCGGCGCCGAGAATAGAGGGAACAATCGGGCGGCCGCCTGTTGCGATGCTAATGTGTGGAGCACGTAGTTGTTGACCATTAACTTCAATACAATGATCGTCAATAAAGGTCGCAAAGCCATGGATCACAGTCACATTGTTGTTAGCGAGATTGCGATCATAAGACTGGTGAATACGCGCAATATAAGCTTCACGACTCTCAATTAATTTTTCCCAGCTAAATTTTTGTAGTGGAGCATCAAAACCATAATCGGGTGCATAGCGTAAGGCATCTGCAATTTGTCCCGCATACCACATCGCTTTTTTAGGGACACAGCCAACATTTACACAAGTTCCACCGAGTGCATGCGCTTCAATAATTGCTACTTTTTTTCCATACATAGCGGCCCTATTTGCGGATGCAATGCCACCGCTGCCTCCCCCAATACAAATATAATCGAAATCATAATTATGGTTTGTCATATTGTTCCCTTAAATTTAACATTTATTATTTTTGGTGTAAATAAATGCTTTTCGCATCTCAATTTTGTTACTCATTAATATAATATTATTTATAACGCTAGGAATCTTACTTTGATCGCAACGTCTAATATCACTATGCAATTTGGCCCAGAGCCTTTATTTGAAAACATTTCTGCTAAATTTGGTCACGGTAATCGTTACGGATTAATCGGTGCCAATGGTTGTGGAAAATCTACTTTCATGAAGATTCTTAGCGGAGAATTAATCCCTTCTTCAGGTAATGTGTCTATAACTCCAGGGTTTAAAGTAGGCACCCTGAGTCAAGATCAATTTGCCTTTGAAAAATATAGCGTGATTGATACGGTTATTATGGGAGATACTGCGCTATGGAAAATAAAGCAAGAGCGTGACAGTATTTATGCTAAACCTGAGATGACTGATGCAGATGGTATGCGTGTTGGAGATCTCGAAAGTCAATTTGCAGAAATGGATGGATACAGTGCTGAGAGTCGTGCGGGTGAAATTTTACTTGAAGCCGGCATCGAAGAATCATTTCATTACGGTTTAATGCAACAGGTTGCACCAGGCTGGAAGCTTCGAGTTTTACTTGCTCAAGCCTTGTTTGCAAACCCTGAAATATTATTACTGGATGAGCCTACCAATAACCTTGATATTCATACTATAAATTGGCTAGAAGGTGAGTTAAACAAACGTAAATGTACCATGATTATTATCTCTCACGATCGTCACTTTCTAAATGCTGTTTGTACACATATGGCGGATATAGATTATGGCGAATTGCGTATTTATCCTGGAAACTATGAATACTTTTTAGCTCAGTCAAGTTTATTGCGTGAGCAATTATTAGCGGGTAATGCGAAGAAAAGTGCTGAAATTGAAGAGTTACAAGATTTTGTAAACCGTTTTGGTGCAAATGCTTCCAAAGCAAAACAAGCAAGTTCTCGCGCGAAAAAAATGGATAAAATCAAACTAGATGAAGTCAAATCATCAAGTCGAATTAGCCCAAGTATCAGTTTTTCTGCAGGTAAAAAGATGCATCGCCAAGCACTGGTATTAGAAGATATAGGGCATGGTTTTGATGGTAAAATGTTATTTGAAAAAGGTAACTTGATATTGGAAGCAGGTGCTAAGTTGGCCATTATCGGTGAAAATGGAGCAGGTAAAACAACTCTGTTGCGTTGTTTAGTGAATGAGCTAGAGAACAATGAAGGTGTCTTAAAATGGTCGGAGAATGCTACCATTGGTTATTGTCCTCAAGACAGCAGTCAGCTGTTTGATAATAATCTCACTATTATGGACTGGATGTCACAATGGCGTCGTGCATGTCATAGTGATTTAATCGTACGAGGAATGTTAGGTCGATTACTGTTTAGTGACGATGATGCGAATAAAAAAGCGTGTAATTGCTCAGGCGGAGAAAAAAATCGCTTATTATTTGGCAAGTTAATGATGTCAGACTTGAATGTGTTAATTATGGATGAGCCAACTAATCATATGGATATGGAGGCGATTGAAGCGTTAAATAATGCTCTTAAATTATTTGAAGGTACTTTGATTATAGTGAGTCATGATCGTGAATTTATTTCTTCTCTAGCAACTCGAATTATCGATATTAAAGATAAAAAAATAATCGATTTTCAAGGTACGTTAGATGAATATCTTGCCAGTCAAAAAGAAATGAGTAAAGTAGCTTAATGTCTGCGTAAGGCATCGGGTAAATTTACTTTGTCTTACGCACAACCTTTAAAGGTTGTGAGCCCACCTAGAATTTTATATTTACAGCCTTCACATCGTAAAATAATGAGATATGATCCTCTCGGCCTAGCATCACCTGCAATTTTCCCTGGAAAGAAGATTTTTCAAGATGTGTACATATAAAGGTAATTTATATTTAAAGGCTCGGAGGATATATATATTTTATTGCCAGAGCAGTACGGTTACCTCAATGAAACGTTATTCATTAAAGCATATTTCAAGAAAGGCATTTCCATATTTTGAGCTAAAAGGCATTAACACTTTAACACCATTAACTTGATGTTTAATGCTGTGCGCAGGACCAGAAACTACGATAGGCGTTGCCATATCAAAATTGAATCCTTTTTCGCCTAGTTGGCGTTTTGCACCACCTGCAACCATATTAACAATTTCACCGACCATATCAATAATATCATCATCAATTTTACTCAGTGTATCGCCGACCATTAAACGAAAGATATTTAGTGCTAATTTTTCTTCAAGACTAATAGCAAAAGAACCATTTACGGTGGAGCCAACCATTCCGATTAGGCCAGATACGTCACCGTGTGCGGTTACATTTTTCTTTAAACTTGGTCTGCCAGGTTTAATTTCTATTTGTGCCATTGTTTGTAATACATTAATAAAAGAGGATAAAAATGGATTTACAAATTCTGCATTCATAATAGCTATACTCGTAATAGTAAATTGGAATGATTTTAATGCGGAACAAAAAATCAAGGTGTAAGACAGTTATAACAAATCCCGTGTGCTTCTAACACTTTATTAGCTATCTTGAAGCCAGATTGTTTGGCTTGCTCTAAAAATGCGTCATCAATCACAGAGTCACTTAATGCTATAACACTTTTACATTGATCACAAATAAGTAATTGCATCGGATGCTCGCAACCAAAATTATCACACATAAGATAAGCATTGAGTGATTCAATGCGGTGAATAAAGTGATTTTCTAATAAAAAATCTAATGCCCGATAAATAGTCGGGGGGTGTGCATTACTATCATGTTTTTTTAGTTTTTTTAATAAATCATACGCACTGATTGCACCTTTTTGTTTCGCCATTAATTGGAAAACAAATTGACGATTAGGTGTAAAGCGTAGTTTTTTTTGTGCACAAATTTTATGTGCGCGTTGCATTAATAAATCAGACATAAGAGAAACTCATCGTTAGAGTGTGCTTTTAGTATTATAAAATGAGTAAGATAAATATTCAATGCAAGATAGTAGAGTGTAAGTATAAAATCTATTTGATGCAATACGCTACATTTTAAATTTAGCAAAAATAGGAGTAAAAAATAACTCCTATATATATTGAATATTTGGTTTTTATTGTGGGAATGAAAAAAGGTTGGTTTTTGTCTAAACAAGGATTAAATAGTTTTATTGGTTATCTTACTTTTAAATAATAAGTGTCCTATTCTTATTATGATTCTTTAACTATGAAAATGGGATCCTGATTGATGTTTGTGTCGGTAATGCACTGTAAATAATCGTGTTTATTTAACGAAACATCAGCTTTTTATTTTTCGTTTTACAAAACACAAATGAAAAGTTTAACTAAGTAGAGCACATGGAGAAAAAAATGAAAAAAAATCAACAAGGTTTTACATTAATCGAGCTCTTAATTGTCATTGCAATTATTGGTGTTTTAGCGGCAATCGCATTACCTGCTTATCAAAATTATGTACGTAAAGCCGAAGTAACAGGAGGGTTAGCTGAAGTCTCAGGAGTTAAATCTTCCTTTATTATATTAGTCAGTGAAGGAAAAACACCCGATGTTGCCTCTGTTGGGCTGTCATCTGAATCTGCAATTTGTGCTTCTTATGATGTTGATCAAACAGGCATCAAATGTACATTTAGTAACTCAAGTGTAGGAACGTCCATTAAGCTTAACTATGACGATGCAACTGGTCAGTTTACATGTGTTGCGGAGCTAAAGAGTGATGAATATGGTCCGAAAGCGTGTAAGGTTACTACTACGTCATAAATGCCAGTGCATAATAAAATTAGTGGCCTAGCATTATGTTTGGCCACACATGACTTGCTCGCTAAAAATCAACTACAAGAAATCACCGATAATGCGGCAAATGAGCATAAATCATTGGTTTCTTATCTTGTTGAAAACTCTTTTATTACGAGTTTAGCGTTGGCACAGTTTTGTGAGATGGAATATGGTATTCCATTGCTGGACTCTACTGATTTAAATTTGGATAATATTCCAGAAAAATACATAAATGATAATTTAATAGAAAAACATCATGCGTTGCCCATTTATTTGCAACAAAATACACTATACATCGCACTGTCTGATCCAACAAATCTAGATGCATTAGAAGATTTTGGATTTAGTTTTTCCATACATACCGAAGCTTTATTAGTCGAAGAAAATTTTTTAAAAAAAGCAATTGAAACCAAAATTGGTGGCAGTGAATTTGTATTTGATCATGCGGCTATGAGTGATATTGATCAAGTTGAGGTAGATAATTCAGATTCACGTTTAGATGAAACTCAAAATGGTGATGAAGATGCCCCGATTGTAAAATATATTAATAGTATTTTACTCGACGCGGTGCGTAAAGGCGCTTCTGATTTGCATTTTGAACCTTATGAAAAAAAATATCGAATTCGTTTTCGTATCGATGGAATATTAACTGAAATCGCAACTCCCCCCGTTAAGTTAGCTAATCGATTTTCTGCGCGTTTAAAAGTAATGTCTAAACTTGATATAGCAGAGCGTCGTTTGCCCCAAGATGGACGTATTAAGCTGCGAATTTCAAAAAATCGTAGTGTAGATCTTCGAGTTAGTACGTTGCCCACTATGTGGGGCGAAAAAGTGGTGATGCGTATTTTAGATTCGTCCGCAAGTAATTTGGATATTAATAAACTCGGTTACAGTGATGAACAAAAAGATAAATATATTAAAGCATTAGCTAAACCACAGGGCATGATATTGATAACTGGCCCGACAGGCAGTGGTAAAACCGTATCGTTATACACAGGGCTAAATATATTAAATACCGTCGAGCGAAATATATCAACGGCAGAAGATCCCGTAGAAATTAATTTAACGGGGATAAATCAAGTACAAATTAACGTCAAAGCTGGATTAACCTTTGCCTCTGCTTTACGTTCTTTTTTACGTCAAGATCCAGATGTGGTCATGGTTGGTGAAATTCGCGATTTAGAAACGGCTGAAATTGCCATAAAGGCTGCCCAAACGGGGCATCTAGTGTTATCAACACTACATACTAACTCTGCATCAGAAACCTTAACTCGTCTATTAAATATGGGTGTCGAGGGTTTTAATATAGCCTCTTCGGTTTCTTTGATCATTGCGCAGCGTTTAGCACGTCTCCTCTGTCCAGAATGTAAAATAAAAGAGACGTATAGTAAGGATCAATTACAACAATTTGGTTTTAATTCCGAGCAAATAGCACAGGAAAAACCAATTTATAAACCAGTGGGATGTTCTAAATGTAATGATGGTTACAAAGGGCGAGTCGGGATTTATGAAGTGATGCTTTTTTCTGAAGAAATAGGAAATGTTATTTTGAACAAAGGAAATGCCATACAAATTGAAAAGATCGCCAGAGCCGAAGGAATGCATACATTGCGTGAATCGGCATTAGAAAAAGCCTTAATGGGTTTAATTGGTTTACAAGAAATATCTCGTGTTACCTAAAAAATATACATAACCTTACATTATCTGTGTAAGTCACGAAATAGACGTTTAAAAAGGATTTAATATACATAACCTTACATTATCTGTGTAAGTCACGAAATAGACGTTTAAAAAGGATTTATGATGCTGGCCCCTAAAAAAACAAAAATGAGCCCTATTCATACTTTTAAATGGAAGGGAATAAACCGGAAGGGTAAAAAAGTTAGTGGTGAATTGTACGGTACCTCTGCTCTTGAAATCAAAACTGAATTACGCAAACAGGCGATTAATGTTACGCACATAAAAAAACTGCCGAAGCCTTTATTTGTTTTTGGTGACAAAATAAACCCAATGGATATTACGCTTATTTCTCGTCAAATTGCCACAATGTTAGATGCTGGAGTACCTTTAGTACAAACGTTAACTTTAATTGCTAAAAGTACGAATAAAGCATCATTACGTGAATTAATGAACGTTGTGAGTACTGAAATATCTACGGGGACAGGCATGGCTAAAACATTGCGTGATCATCCTAAATATTTTGATGCTCTATATTGTGATCTCGTTGCGGCGGGTGAACAATCTGGAGCGCTAGATACTATTTATGATCGTATTGCCATTTATAAAGAAAAATCAGAAGCCTTAAAATCTAAAATTAAAAAAGCGATGTTTTATCCTGCTGCGGTATTAGCAGTTGCTGCGGTGGTGACGCTATTATTATTATTGTTTGTTATTCCACAATTTAAAGATATATTTGCTGGATTTGGAGCAGAATTACCCGCCTTTACTCTTTTTGTCTTACAAATTTCAAATCTGGTTCGAGAGTATTGGTATATTATGGGTATTGTTTTATTTTTGAGTGTTTGGATTTTTAAAAAATCCTATGCTGCATTTGAAAGGTTACGCAATCAATGTGATCTATTATTGCTTAAAATTCCGGTTGTTGGCCCTATTTTAGAAAAAGCGTCTGTTGCTCGTTTTTCTCGTACTTTATCCACTACGTTTGCAGCTGGGATCCCTTTGATAGATGCATTACTTTCTGCATCGGGATCCTCGGGGAATTATATCTATCGTAATGCAATTCTTAAAATTAGAATTGACGTGATGGGAGGTATGCAAATGAATGTTGCTATGAAAATGACGGATGTTTTTCCTGAGATGTTAGTACAAATGGTTATGATTGGTGAAGAATCTGGAAATTTAGATACCATGTTAAGTAAAGTTGCTGAAATTTATGAGCAACAAGTGGATGATGCTGTAGATGCATTAACCAGTTTACTAGAGCCTTTTATTATGGTGGTGTTAGGAGTGATAGTAGGGGGATTAATTGTGGCCATGTACTTGCCAATTTTTCAATTGGGCAGTGTTATTGGTTAATTGTATCTTCACTTTCAGAATATTTAAGATGCCTTTATTTTTTGTAGTAGATCACCCTCATAAATCGCTTGTTTAATTAAGGAAAATGCGGGTAGTGTAGGGTTATCTTGTAGTTGTGTTGGTTCGATGAGCACTGCACGTTGAAAGTTTGGTAGAGTCTGATGTTCAATGCATTGTTTTAAAATTCTAAATAATGTTTTATCTGCCCGAATTATTTTCCCTGAAATAATCACTTTTTCAGGGTTTAGCATATTAATTAAGATAGATATGATTTTTCCTAAATAAATAGTCGCATCAGCGACTATTTTTTGACAAAGAGGGTCGTTATTGGCAGCCGCCTGATAAACACGTTCAATATTAAGATCTTTTAAATTAAGAGAGCTTAAACCTCCTTGTAGGATAGCTTGTTTTACTTTATTAAGGATAATAGGGTCGCTGACTTCTGTTTCTAAGCATCCAAAATGACCACAATGGCATTTATTACCCGCAGGATTTACTTGAATGTGACCAATCTCACCAATATTATAATTTTTTCCGAGTAATAACTTACCTTGAATGATGATACCTGAGCCAACCCCATTATTAATACTGATAAGTATTGAGTCTTCACTATTTTTTGATGCGCCAAAATAATATTCTGCCAGTGCCAAGCTACGGGTGTGATTACCGATAAAACTTGGAATTTGAAACTTTTCTTCGAGTATTTTTACTAAGGGGAGATCATCGAGTTTATTGTTAGGGGTATAAATAATATGGCCATTTTTTGGGTCGATAAGGCCTGAAAGAGTAATGGATATTGCGCTTATTTTTTTATGATGTTGTTGTTGATGCTCTATACAAACGTTTATGCTATTAAGTAATATTTGCAATAATTTGTCACCGCTTTTTTGGGATATATCTATTTGTGTTTGTTGGTTTTTGTGTCCTGCTAGGTCATAACAAGTCAGCAATAATTTTTTTTGTCCAATTTTAATGCAAAGCATGTTAAAAGCGGATGAATTTGGTGCCAATGAAATCGCGCATCTTCCTCCTGTAGAGGCTTGCCGTGCGGTTTCTGTGATCAATTTTTTCTCAAGTAATTGTCGTGTGATTTTGGTCACGCTGGCGGGGGCTAGTTGGCTTATTTTTGATATTGTTACACGGGAAATAGGAGCATTTTTCTCAATGATCTTATAGATAGTGGCGGAATTTAAATTTTTTATATGCTCAATATTTGCAATAAGAGTATTTTTCGGTGAGCCATTATTTTGCATATTGTTCACTATCTCGATATCAGTTAGTTGATATTTTCCTTCGTTTTCACGGAGGAAAATAAAATATTTTAGCCTATTTATATTGTGGCGTTATAGTTACCGTTTACGATAGTAGCCAATACTTTGTAATCAGAGGTAAAAACAGCGAGGTTTGCAATCTTACCCGGCATGATACTTCCTAGTCTATGATCGACGGAAATAGCTTTAGCCGGGTAAAGGGTTGCCATACGCAGTGCTTCGTCTAATTCAACTCCGACAAATTTGACCATTTGTTGAATGGACTCAATCATAGTAACCGCAGATCCACCCAATGACCCATCAGGTCCGGTGCATTTCCCACTTTTATAGTTAATCGTAGTGCCAACAAAGTCAAATGAATCAATATTGCTTCCTGCTGCTGCGGTGGCATCGGTTACTAAATAAAGTTTTTCACCCATTATTTTTTTAGAGATACGAATACTTTCATAAGCCACATGGAAACCATCGACAATAACGCCAGCATAAATGTTATTATCATAAATAGCTCCGATGACGCCAGGGGCTCTACCCTCCATTGATGTCATTGCATTAAATAGGTGTGTTGCGCAACTAATTCCATTATCAATACCTTCTTTGGCTTGTGCGTAAGTGGCATTAGTGTGGCCGAGTGCCACGATGATATTACTATTACAAAGTGCCTGAATAGTTTCTTTAGAATTATTTTCGGGGGCTAATGTTAAAATACTAACGACATCACTGTTTTGGCAGATATGGTGGATCATGTCAGGATCGGCTTCGCGAATATATTCAGGACAATGGATGCCTTTTTTTTCAATGCTTAAATAAGGTCCTTCTAGATGTAGGCCTAATACTTCATTTTTATGTTTTTGCATATAATTACGGGTAACTTTGAGCATGCGTTTGATACCTTCATCTGCATCCGTAATAAAAGTGGGAAGATAACTCGTTGTTCCTGACTTTAGATTGGTCGCTTGCATTATTTCTAGGGTTTTTTCAGTTTCTGCTCCATTAAGCATTACCCCACCACAACCATTAAGTTGTAAATCAATAAAACCAGCGCTGATATTCGCACCTTGTAGATCAATACATTTAATATGTTTTTTAAGATTTTCATTACAGATAATTTCTTTAATGAGATCATTTTCAATAATGATGGCATGTTCATTTAAGATCTTTTGTGATGTATAAATCGTGCAGTTAGTAAGTGCGTACATGGATAAAATGTCCTTAGTTAGAGTCTGCTCTATTAGGAGGGGCTAGCTCTTTTCCTCGAGAGCATGAAAGAATAGATTAAAGGGTGCTCTGCGTAATTTAATCTAAGCCGATGTGATCATTAAATATTGTGAATATTGTCAATTTCTAAGTCATTAAAATATTTTAATGTTTTTACTTTGAGCTCTAGAGTCGATGGTGCGTCACAAACAATAATTGATCGTGGATGTAACTGTAAAGCAGATATTGTCCATAGATGGTTTACCGAGCCTTCAACGGCCGCGTGTAAAGCGTATGCTTTATTTTGACCACTAACTAAAATCAGTACTTCTTGTGCATCAAGAAGAGTCCCTACGCCAATAGTAAGTGCCAACTTTGGAACTTGCTCGATATCATTGTTAAAGAAACGAGAGTTTGCTTGGCGTGTTTCAGGCGTTAATGTTTTAACGCGGGTACGTGATGCGAGTGATGATGCTGGTTCATTAAAGGCAATATGCCCATCAATACCAACACCCCCCATAAATAAATGAATTTTTCCGTAGCTTTTTATTTTATCTTCATAACGCTGACATTCCACTTCTAAATCGCTTGCTAAACCATCAAGTAGGTTAATGTTTTCAGGGCGAATATTAATCTTATCAAAAAAATTTTCAAACATAAAACTATGATAACTTTCAGGATGAGAGGGCGAAATGCCTACATATTCATCCATATTAAAGGTCACCACATATTCAAAACTAACTTCGCCTAAATTATGGAGCTCAATTAAACGCTTATAAGTTGCGAGAGGGGTGCCTCCAGTAGGTAAGCCGAGAATAAAAGGGTTATCTGTTGTAGGGGCAAACTTATTGATGGCATTAACGATATAGCGAGCAGACCATAGGCCTACATCAGATGCATTATTTAAAGGGATTAAACGCATACGGTTCTCCACAAAAGAAGTTTAATTAATTGTTAATGCACAGCGTAAATTAAGTTGTGGTCTCTTGCCAGTATTTTCTATGGAAATTTACTACATATTCATCCATATTAAAGGTCACCACATATTCAAAACTAACTTCGCCTAAATTATGGAGCTCAATTAAGCGCTTATAAGTTGCGAGAGGGGTGCCTCCTGTAGGTAAGCCGAGAATAAAAGGGTTATCTGTTGTAGGGGCATACTTATTGATGGCATTAACGATATAGCGAGCAGACCATAGGCCTACATCAGATGCATTATTTAAAGGAATTAAACGCATAGGGTTCTCCACAGAAGAAGTTTAATTAATTGTTAATGCACAGCGTAAATTAAGTTATGTTCTCTTGCCAGTATTTTCTATGGAAATTTAAGATATCAGTGATTTTAATCACAAAAAATGGAGTATCTATTTGATTGAGGTGATAAAGACGCTAAAGTATATAGCTACAGTTGATGAAATGCACTTGCAATTTATCGATTTTATTCTTTTTTCGTGGCGCGTTTAAACGCTTTATTGGGCGGTACGATGAAAAGAAACCATTATCATGAATAAGTAAATATTATAGGAGAGCTAATAGTGAATATTCTTGGTTATATGCAAAAAATAGGGCGAGCCTTAATGGTTCCGGTAGCAGTGTTACCGGCGGCTGCCATATTAATGGGGATTGGTTATTGGATTGATCCTAATGGCTGGGGTGGAGGGTCCCCTCTCGCCGCCTTTTTAATTAAAGCTGGTTCAGCGGTGATAGATAATATGTCAGTGTTATTTGCCGTTGGTGTGGCTTATGGCATGTCTAAAGACAAAGATGGCGCAGCTGCTTTATCTGGTTTAGTCGGTTTTTTAGTGGTGACAACGTTACTTTCGCCAGCCGCCGTTGCGCAAATTCAAGGTATACCAATTTCTGATGTGCCGTTTGCTTTTACTAAGATTAATAATCAGTTTGTTGGGATCTTAGTCGGGGTTATTTCTTCCGCTTTGTATAATAAGTTCTCAAGTGTTGAATTACATAAAACGTTAGCCTTTTTCTCAGGCCGTCGCTTAATTCCTATTCTTGTCTCAGCGGTGATGATCGTAGTATCATTTATCTTAATGGCTATTTGGCCAATTATCTTTAGTGGTTTACAGTCATTTGGAGAATCAATTGCGGACATGGGCCCAATTGGTGCTGGTATTTATGGTTTCATGAATCGTTTATTGATTCCTGTTGGCTTGCATCATGCATTAAACTCTGTCTTTTGGTTTGATGTTGCAGGTATTAATGATATTCCTAATTTCCTTAGTGGGCAGTCGGGTATTGATGCGGGAACCGCTATTCTAGGTAAAACTGGTATGTATCAAGCTGGATTTTTCCCCATCATGATGTTTGGTTTACCGGGTGCCGCTTTTGCTATCTATTCGGCAGCTAAACCTGAAAACAAAGAAAAAGTAGCTTCTATCATGTTAGCTGCTGGATTGGCGTCTTTCTTCACCGGTGTTACAGAGCCTCTTGAATTCTCATTTATGTTCACGGCTCCTATTTTATACTTTATTCATGCTTTATTAACGGGTTTGTCAGTGTATTTTGCGGCTTCCATGCAATGGATGGCAGGTTTCGGATTTTCTGCAGGTCTTGTGGATTTGATGCTTTCCTCGCGTAATCCACTTGCTAAAGATTGGTATATGTTAATCGTACAAGGCCTTGTTTTCTTTGGCTTGTACTATGTGATATTCCTTGCTGTAATAAAAGGTTTGAATTTAAAAACGCCGGGACGTGAAGATGATGATGAAGCCCCGTCAAAAGTAAAAAATATCGAGAGCACTGATGATTTGGCTGTTGAATATGTAGCCGCCCTTGGTGGTATTGATAACTTAGAAGTCATTGACGCTTGTATTACTCGTTTACGTTTAACTTTAAAAGATCGTAGTCTTATTAATGAATCTGATCTTAAAAGCTTAGGTGCAATGGGTGTTGTAAAACTGGGTGAAAATAATTTACAAGTTATTATCGGTCCTCAAGCCGAAGGAATTGCAATCCGTATGAAAGGCGTTAAATAAGTTTAATGCTATTTTAAGAAAAAAGACGCTCTTTTGAGCGTCTTTTTTTTGTCTGCCTATTGAGCTTAGCCGCAGAATATAAGATGATTGATCTCTTTTTATATTCTTTTTTATTTTAGAGGTGAACAATGACTCAGGTGGACACTAGCCCAAGTAATTTTATTCGTAATATTATTGATAACGATCTTAAAACGGGCAAACATCAAATGATCCAAACGCGTTTTCCTCCTGAGCCAAATGGTTATTTACATATTGGCCATGCTAAATCTATTTGTTTAAATTTTGGCATAGCAGAAGATTATCCGAATGCTCTATGTAATTTACGTTTTGACGATACTAATCCATTAAAAGAAGACGTAGATTATGTGCGCGCTATAAAAGAAGATGTTTTGTGGCTCGGTTTCAAATGGAATGGTAACGTTCGTTATTCTTCTGATTATTTTGAGCGTCTATATGCTTATGCCGTTGAGTTAATTGAAAATGGTAAAGCTTATGTTTGTGAGCTAGATGCAGAGCAAACGCGCGAATATCGAGGAACGTTAACTAAGCCGGGTAAAAACAGTCCATTTAGAGAGCGTTCTGTTGCACAAAGCTTAGATCTTTTTGCGCGAATGAGAGCGGGTGAGTTTGCAGAAGGCAGTATGATGCTTCGTGCAAAAATAGATATGACGTCACCAAATATGAAAATGCGAGATCCAGTTATTTATCGAATTCGTTTTGCACATCATCACCAAACGGGTGATAAATGGTGTATTTATCCTATGTATGATTTTACGCATTGTATCTCTGATGCGATTGAAGGAATAACACATAGTTTATGTACGTTAGAGTTTGAAGATCATCGTCCTTTATATGATTGGGTATTAGCGAATATTAGTATTGAATGTAAACCTCGTCAGATTGAATTTTCACGTTTAAATTTACAATATACATTAACGTCAAAACGGAAGTTAAGTGCATTAATTGATGAAAATATTGTCACTGGTTGGAATGATCCGCGTATGCCGACTATTTCAGGTATGCGTCGTCGAGGTTATCCTGCTGCGTCCTTACGCGAATTTTCGAAACGTATAGGAATAACAAAACAAGAAAACACGGTAGAACTGGCATCTTTAGAGTCGTGTGTGCGTGAAATTTTAGAAGAGAAAAGTCCTCGTGCAATGGCGGTATTAGACCCCATTAAAGTAATTATTACTAATTATGATGTCGATAAAAATGAAACATTGATGGCACCTAATCATCCTAAAGATGAAAGTATGGGCACTCGTTCTTTACCTTTCTCTCGAGAATTATATATTGATCGCGCTGATTTTAAAGAATCAGCAAATAAAAAATATAAACGCTTAGTGCTAGATAAAGAAGTGCGTTTACGTAATGCTTATGTTATTCGAGCGCATGATTTTACAACGGATGCAGAAGGTAATATTACACAAGTGATGTGTACGTATGATGCGCAAACATTGGGGAAAAACCCATTAGATGGACGGAAAGTGAAAGGCGTTATTCATTGGATTGATGCTAAGAATAATAACAAAGCTGAATTTCGTGTCTATGACCGTTTATTTCTCATCGATAATCCTGCAAGTAGCGAAAATATTAAGGATGCATTAAATCCTGATTCATTAGTTACCGTGCATGGTTTTGTGGAGGCGGGTCTACTTCATGTTGAAGCTGAAAAAGCATATCAATTTGAACGTGAAGGTTATTTCTGTGCGGATAGCAAAGATTCCACTGCGGAGCATTTGGTATTTAATCGTACGGTTGCCTTACGTGCTGCTTTTTAATCTATTCAATATTTAAATAAAAAGCCTTTGACGTATTTTAAAGGCTTTTTTGTTTCTTGAGCTTGTCTGCTTCAGGGACTATAGGCTCACTTATTTTAGGTTTTATAGTGGCAACCTTTACAGTTTTTCTGATCAATTCAAAGCGTTTGTTTTTTAATTGCAATTCAATTTCGCGTCCAGTTAGAGTGGTTGCAAACACCTTCCCTGAAAAGCTATATTTTTGATAATCTAGATTTTGTTGTGTTGATAAAACAGAATTAATGAGGGTATTATCGACACTGTGTAAAATGACGTTTTCAACTCTATTATGGTATTTATCGGTAATCACTCCATTGATAATTACCGAATTTGGATCTATTTCTTTAGTATTAATTTTAAAGTTAAATACTGCAATATTACTGTTCTTTTTCAGTGGTTTTATTTTATAGGTGATTGGTGATGGAAAGACTATCGCATCTTTATTGACCACACGTAGAAAAACATTGTTTTTAGTTTCAAAGTTGATCAGGTAGCGACCAGGCAGCAGATCGATAAAAATATGTGCGGTTAAATCTCCGTCAAAGGGTAGGGCATCATAACTTTGTCCATCATCTTTATAAAGCGTAAGCAGTTTAATGCTAGGAGCTATTAAACTGACCGATAAGGATGCATTTTTGAGATAACTAGGATCCGTCATTACTTTGTTATCATAATACAATGATGCTCGGGTACGGATGTACTCTTGAGCGTATAGCTTTAGAGGAAAGTCTTTTATTTTAAGTTGTACTTTACTGATAAGTTTAATGCGATCAGGTCCATCTAGGTTGGCTATCGCTTGCCAAGGTCCTGCCATAGGATTTTCAATGGTAATTATATCTTGTTTTTTACTACTGACCCAAGCAACAGATTCAGGATGTTTTTCTTGAGATAATTTACTCCCGTCTGGGCGAACCAAAATTACTCGTTGTTTGCCTTGGCTGTGGTTTAAAATAAACGTTATGCTATCGGTATAGGGATCAATTCGGAAGCGGTTATCGAGTAAAGGAATATCATTGGGGGCATAAACAAGATGGGCAACCGCCACGTTTGTTACACAGAAAATTAATATTAATAAAAATGTTTTTTTTATGAGAGCCATAAACTGTCCTTTATTAATTGCAAACGTTGGATATGTGCTTTATTTTCATCTTCAGTTGCATGAATAATGCACAGTGGCTGAGAAGATTCTCTTGGTCGGCGTGTATGACTATTCATATTATCAAGATCATTGCTGAGATTTAGCTTGCTTTGTCCTCCTGACATTAAAAGATAAACATCGGCTAATATTTCAGCATCTAACAATGCACCATGTAATGTTCTGTGTTTGGTATTAATGCCGTAGCGATCGCAAAGTATATCTAAGTTATTGCGTTTTCCCGGAAACATTTTTTTTGCCATTACTAGCGTATCAGTTACGCTGGCTATTTGTTCTGTGGGTTGTGTTTTTTTGTTTAAAAAGCGGAATTCTTGATCCATAAAACCAACATCGAAGGGGGCGTTATGGATAACTAAGTCAGCACCTTTGATAAAGTTTATAAAATCATCTGCAATATCGGAGAAGTGAGGCTTGTCTTGTAAAAACTCATCGGTGATCCCATGCACGGTGACAGCTTCAGGATCAACTTCTCTATCTGGCTGTAGATACACATGATAATGACGACCTGTTAAGCGTCGATTAATGATCTCTACACAACCGATTTCGATGATCCGATGACCAAGATAAATGGCACCATCTTTATTCATTCCTGTTGTTTCTGTATCTAAAACGACTTGTCGATTCACTTTACTTGTGTTCATCATCATCTCTATCTATAGTGCCTAAAAATTGAGTTTAGCAAAGTTATGGGTGAATTATGAAAAAAATAGAACTTTATACTGATGGATCTTGTCTAGGTAATCCTGGTCCTGGTGGGTATGGTGTCGTACTTATCTTTAATCAATACCGTAAAGAGCTTGCAGAAGGGTATTTACGTACCACGAATAATCGAATGGAGATGCTTGCATGTATTAAGGGGTTACAATCTTTAACTGAAAAATGTGAAGTTGACCTGACAACCGATAGTCAATATGTACGTCAAGGCATCACGTTGTGGATTCATAATTGGAAGAAGAGAGGTTGGAAAACAGCATCTAAAGCGCCGGTTAAAAACGTAGATCTTTGGAAAGAGCTTGATAAAGCGCAAGAAAAACATATTGTGCATTGGCACTGGGTTAAAGGTCATTCAGGACATCCAGAAAATGAGTGTTGCGATAACTTAGCGAGAATGGCAGCTGAAAATGACGCGCAACAAGAGGATGTCGGCTACAAAGGATAAAATAAACGTTATTACTTCAAGTGTACATTACGAGTAGAAACAGGTTGGCGCAATGTTATTTTACGGCGAAATTTAAAGTGGGATTTAATTGTGGTCATCGGCGTGCTACTTTTTTTGGCTACAATAAAATAAGTACTACAAAATAAAGGCAGATAACGTTGAGCAAATTTTTCGATATGCATCGGAAACGGATGTTTTCCTGTATATGAAAGAAAATTAAAATGTTGTTGCTCTTTTATTTCATAACCAAGAAGATGTAACCAATCAATAACTCGGCTAGGTGCAAATAAACGTGCACTTTGAGCTTTTTTTGGCGTACATAACAATTTTAAACCGAAGACACTTAGTGGATTATAACCACTCACAATAAGGACACCATTTAGTGTTAAGACGCGCTCTATTTCACGTAATAATTGATGAGGGTCGTTTGAAAAATCAAGTTCATGAGAAAGAATGCAGAGATCAATACAAGAGTCTTGTAATGGGAGCTGATCTAATTCAGCATAAAGACCGATGCCTTTTCCTTGTGTCGTGCAGTTGATTTGAGTAGGTATAGCGGAACGAGTTGTATCGATTTGACAACTCAAATTACCTAGTTTTAACAGATTGTAACCGAAAGAAAGAGGTAGATAGGCATCAATACGTTGTTGAGTTTGTTTTAACAATGCCTCACCATGAGGAAGTTGCTGCCAATCTACCAGTTGTTTTAGTTTTCGAGATGTTTTGGCTAACTTCATTTTTAACCTCTAAGAAGAGAGAATATTATGCATAATGTTATTACTATCAAGGCATTTAAAGATAACTATATTTGGCTTATTAAAGATAGTCAAAGCCAGCATTGTATTTTAGTCGATCCTGGAGATGCAAAACCAGTATTACGTATACTTGAAAAAGAAAAGCTAACGGTGGATGCCATTCTGGTGACGCATCATCATGAGGATCATGTTGCAGGGATAAAAGAATTATTAACGCATTTTAAAAAAGAGATCCCAATTTATAGTAAAGATAAACTATTTTCAGGCTCAAATCGAGTTGTTGATGCTCAAATACTTTCTTTTTTTGAGAATAGATTAATTTTTAACGTGATGTTTGTTGCTGGGCATACATTAGATCACGTTGCATATTATAACCAAGAAAGTCTTTTTTGTGGTGATACTCTCTTTTCTGCTGGGTGTGGCCGAGTGATGGAGGGAACCTATGCGCAAATGTTCACATCTTTACAGCGCATAACTCAATTAGACGATGGCATAAAAGTTTATTGTGCGCATGAATACACCCAACAAAACTTAATTTTTGCATTGCATTTAGAACCTAACAACAATGCGTTGCGTTTATACATGCAAAAAGTAGCGAAACTTCGTCAACAGGGGTTAGCTAGCGTGCCGAGTACTTTGGGTATTGAGAAAATAATAAATCCTTTTTTACGTTGTGAACAACGTTCCTTACAAAATGCCTTGCAGGCTCAATTGGGTGAAGAGATCCATGATGCTTTGCATTGTTTTACAAAATTGCGCAGATACAAAGATGTTTTTATTTGTTAAACTCTGTGCTTTTTTTAATATCTTACAAGTGGTTGTATTTATGAAGTTTTTTATTCTTTGCTTTTTTACCTTTTTTCTAACAGCTTGTCAAACAACGGATCTTAGTGCGATATCAGGAAATGAAACATTTAAAACAAAAAACAATATTGAATTTACAGAGGAAATAGACTTAGAAGAAGGGCTTGCAAACCTCGCCGATGAATCTGTTGAAGATTTAAACCCACAAAAGGTATGGACATCAAAAGATAATTTATGGTTAAAAATAGCGCAAGGTTTTACTTTCGATATTCCAGACAATGCTCGAATAAAAAAAGAGCGTGATTATTTTTTAAGAAACCCTAATTATCTGAGATCTATTTCAAAACGTGCAGAGCCCTTTTTATATCTAATAGTCGAGCAAATAGAAGAGGCAAATCTTCCCCTTGAGCTTGTTTTGATGCCTATTATAGAGAGTACGTTTGATCCCTTTGCCTACTCACCCGCCAATGCTTCAGGTTTATGGCAATTTATGCCTGAAACGGGAAAACGTTTTTCTTTAAAACAAGATTGGTGGTACGACGGACGACGCGATGTTTATGCCTCAACAGCTGCCGCCTTGACTTATATGACGTATTTATATAAATATCTCGATAATAATTGGTTGTATGCTATCGCTGCTTACAACTCAGGCGAAGGTCGAGTTCAACGCTCAGTTAGGAAAAATAAGAGAAATAATAAGCCGATTGATTTTTGGAATTTAAACCTCCCTAAAGAAACACAAGAATATGTGCCAAAATTATTAGCGCTCGTTGATATTTTGCGTAATCATAAAAAGTATGGGATAGAGCTTCCGGTGATCCCGAATAAAAAAGTATTAACTTATGTTGATACGAAATCGCAGCTTGATCTCACCTATGCTGCAGAAATCGCAGAATTATCAGTCGCTGAAATTCTATTGATTAATCCTGCATTTAATCATTGGGCAACATCGCCAGATGGTCCACATAAATTACTTATCCCTACCCATGTCGTTAAATCATTTACGACTAAATTAGCGCAGAGTGATAAAAGTAAACGTATTCATTGGAACCGTTATAAAGTAGAGAATGGGGACAGTTTGAGCGTAATTGCGATGCGTTATAGCACGACGTCTTATGTATTGCGTACTATTAACGATCTTAATGGCTCATTGATTAAAATAGGACAAACCTTATTGGTTCCGATCGTAAGTGAATTAGATAAATCGGATATGTACCGTAAATCTCAACAATTTGCACGTGCGTTACGGCAAAAGAGTAAGAGAAAACGTGCTATTGCATATACAGTGGTTGAAGGCGATACACTTTGGGATATTAGTCGATATTACAAAGTAACGAGTAACGATATTAAAAGATGGAATCATATTCGATCTAATAAAACATTGCGTGTAGGACAAAAATTAACGATTTGGAAAGAACTGCATAAAGTAATGCAAAATAAAGATATTCGATTGGTAAACTATAATATTCGTAGTGGTGATTCATTAGGCGTTATCGCACAAAAATATAAGGTGAGTGTGGCTGATTTAAAACGTTGGAATAGTCTGTCAGAAAAAAAATATATAAAACATGGGGACATATTAAAAGTATATATTAGCGACTCTAAATACACCCCTGTTCGCTTATTTAGTTATAATATTCGTCGTGGTGATTCATTAAGCGTTATTGCACAAAAACATAAGGTGAGTGTGGCCGATTTAAAACGTTGGAATACTTTACCTAGAAATGAATATATTAAAATAGGTGAAACACTAAAAATTTATATCAATGAAGCGAATCGTTCACGCAAAAACACGGTGAGTTATGATGTTCGTTTAGGTGATTCATTAGGTATTATCGCACAGAAATATGATGTTAAAGTCGCGGATTTGAAGCGGTGGAATAGTCTAGAGGGCAGAATTTAAAGGTGTTCCGCACAAATATGATCAAAAAAACAGGATGCTTTTTTAAGGAATATCATGAACTAAAGAATACGGTAGCAAGCGATGAGCCTATCTTATTTATGGATGCAATGCATCCAATACAGGCAACTAAAGTGAGTTGTGATTGGATACAAACTGCCGTAGATAAACCAATAAAAACAACAGGCATTCGAACCAGATTGAATATTGTAGGACCAATAATATTAGGTCATATACAAGATACGATCACTAAACAATATGATACAGTAAACGGTGAATCCATTATTGATTTTTCCAAGTTAATAAAAGAACAGTACGTAACAAATAAACCATCCATTTAATACTTGATGGTGCAGAATATCATCGCAGTGAAGTCGTCATAAAAAAGCAAAAAAGCTCGCTATTCAGCTACATTATTTACCACCTTACAGTCCCAATTTAAACCCGATTGAACGGTTGTGGAAAGTGATGAATGAGTACGCCAGAAATAATAAGTATTTCGCAACGGACAAAGAATTTCGACAGAGCATTGATGATTTCTTTGATAAGACATTACCCCGTATTGGTGGTACTTTAACGAGTAGGATGTGCTTTTTTGTTTAAAGATCTTGGATAAGCAGGGTTCCATGGTTTTTTTTGTCTTTTATTATTGTTTTAGTAAGTCAAAATCTTTAGATGTTCATACTGATGTTATTTAAAAATAAACAGTTCAGTAGATAATTATTTTTATATATATTTAAAGGGATGGTGTCTGTTTTTGTTTTAATCATTGATAAAAGTGACATGTTTTTTCCGAAAATGCTGATACAAATGATATAAATCAAATACCTCACCCCTATTAAAAAGGTAAATTATGCTTATTGTGATCGATGTAGCAAAAACTTTCGTTTATAATGAGAGTCGCGAGCAGATGTAATGGGAAATGTTACATTGCTCAACGACATTATAAACAGATAGTCAGTTCAGAATTCTATATTTTAAAATTAAATGAGGACACATCATGTTAGTAAAAAAAATGCTAGATTTAGATTTAACGGGTAAACGAGTATTTATTCGTCAAGATTTAAATGTGCCAATAAAAGATGGTAAAGTCACTTCAGATGCGCGTATTAGGGCTTCTATTCCCACCATCAAGTTAGCTCTAGAGAAAGGTGCTAAACTGATGATCACTTCACATCTTGGTCGACCAACCGAAGGTGGCTCGGCTGAAGAAAATGCAGCTTTTTCTTTACAACCTGTTGTTGATTATTTAAATGATGCATTAGATGTACCGGTACGTTTAGTGACTGACTATTTAAATGGTGTTGAATTAAAAACAGGTGAGGTTGCTGTCCTTGAGAATGTTCGCTTTAATAAAGGCGAAAAGAAAAATGATGAAACTTTATCAAAGCAACTTGCTGCATTATGTGATGTTTATGTTATGGATGCTTTTGGCACAGCGCATCGCGCTCAGTCGTCAACAAACGGTATTGGTTTATTTGCCCCTGTTGCGTGTGCAGGCCCTCTACTTGCAAGGGAATTAGAAGCGTTAGGCAAAGCGATGGATAAACCTGCTCGTCCTCTTGTTGCTATTGTAGGTGGCTCTAAGGTGTCGACTAAATTAACGGTACTTGAATCATTATCTAAAATTGCAGATCAACTTGTTGTTGGTGGTGGTATTGCAAATACGTTCATTGCGGCACAAGGGCACAATGTCGGTAAATCATTATATGAAGCAGATTTAGTGAGCAAAGCGAAAGAGTTAATGGAAAAATGCTCTATTCCAGTAGCAACAGATGTTGCTTGTGCTAAAGCCTTCGATGAAAATGCAGAAGCAGTAATAAAAAATGTTGCAGACGTTGAAGACGATGACATGATTTTTGATTTAGGACCTGATTCTATAAAGGTCTTAGCGGATATAATTAAAGGTGCAAAAACGATTCTTTGGAATGGTCCCGTTGGTGTATTTGAATTTAAAAACTTTGAGGAAGGAACACGAGGTATTGCTCAAGCTATCGCAGATTCAGATGGATTTTCTATTGCAGGAGGTGGAGATACCTTAGCTGCGATTGATAAATTCGGCATTACAGCGGATGTTTCATACATTTCTACGGGAGGTGGCGCCTTCCTTGAATTTGTCGAAGGTAAAAAATTACCTGCAGTGGCAATGTTAGAACTACGTGCAAACGACTAATAAATTATTTCAGACGAGGCTTAAGCCTCGTTTTTTTACCTTTTTTTTTGTTGTGTAATTGTGTAAACTACGCGCGAAATTAAACCAAATTTAATTTAACTAAAATAGATAGGATATATCTCATGACTAAGATCTTAGATGTTGTAAAACCTGGTGTTATTACTGGCGATGATGTGCAAAAAGTATTTGCAGTAGCAAAAGAACACAAATTTGCTTTGCCAGCTGTCAATGTAATTGGTTCTGATTCAATTAATGCAGTACTTGAAGCTGCAGCGAAAGTGAAAGCTCCTGTAATTATTCAGTTCTCCAATGGTGGAGCTGTATTTAATGCGGGTAAAGGTCTAAAACTTGAAGGTCACGAAGCTGCAATTCTAGGTGCGGTGACGGGTGCGAAGCATGTACATGCAATGGCTGAAGCTTATGGCGTTCCTGTTATTCTACATACTGACCATGCTGCTAAAAAACTACTACCTTGGATTGATGGGTTATTATTGGCTTCTGAAGCGCATTTTGAAGCAACCGGAAAACCTCTTTTCTCTTCACACATGATCGATTTAAGTGAAGAAACGCTAGAAGAAAACATTGCAACCTGTGCAAAATATCTTGCTCGTATGGCTAAAATAGATATGACGCTTGAAATTGAACTTGGTTGTACTGGTGGTGAAGAAGACGGCGTTGATAATTCTGATATGGATGACTCATTACTTTATACTCAACCTTCAGATGTAGATTATGCATATATAGAACTTTCTAAAATCAGCCCACGTTTCACTATTGCTGCATCTTTCGGTAATGTACACGGTGTATACAAGCCTGGTAATGTTAAATTAACACCTACTATTTTACGTGATTCACAAGAGTTTGTTTGTAAGAAACATGATCTTGCGGATAATTCATTAAACTTCGTTTTCCATGGTGGCTCAGGCTCAACAGAATCTGAAATCAAAGAATCTATTGGCTATGGTGTTGTGAAAATGAATATCGATACTGATACGCAGTGGGCATGTTGGGATGGTGTTCGTGGTTACGAAGCTAAAAACCATGATTTCTTACAAGGCCAAATCGGCAATCCAACGGGTGAAGATGCTCCAAACAAAAAACATTATGATCCACGAGCTTGGTTGCGTGCAGGCCAAGAATCGGTGGTTGTTCGTTTAGAGAAAGCGTTCTCTGATCTTAATGCAATCAACGTACTATAATTTAATATTTTTTTAAATTAACGAAAGCCTGCTAACTAGCAGGCTTTTTTTGTTTTTCGCATGCTTCGTCTCGGAATTGAACCAAGGACACGAGGATTTTCAATCCTCTGCTCTACCGACTGAGCTAACGAAGCGTTGTTACTTTGTTCTGGGAACGAGGCGTATTAAATCGATTTTAGTGTCCATCGTCAACCTGTTTTTATACTTTTCTTTACTTTTTAATGTGTTCGCTTATACATTGAGCAGTATCTGGCTTATTTGTGAACATGAACTTAAGGTATTTCTTTAAAACCTTCAATGTCGACACTTTTATTTTCAAATAAGTAGCCTATCATTGCTTCTTCAATTATTTTTCTATCTTCGGCTTGCATTAAATTTAATTTTTTTTCATTGATCAGCATAGTTTGTTTTTTCTGCCATTCTGTCCAAGCCTCTTGGCTGATATTATCAAAAATACGCTTACCAAGTTTACCTGGAATTAATTGAAAAGTAAGACCAGGAGCTTCTTTTTTTAAGTAACTACAATATACAGTGTGTGTCATTATTTATCCTTTTCGAGAGTAATATTAACCGTTGTTAATATTTTTTTTGTGGCGGATGCCAACCCGATTTTTTGCGATAGATGTAAGTTATACCAAAGTCCATCGGGATCTTCCATCACTTGTAAGTTAGTATCGGGTGTTACGCGGATCAAAATAGGAGTAATATCAAAATGGAAGTGACTAAAGGTATGGCGAAACATAGTAAATTCATGTTTTGTATAGTGCTTTATGCCTTTGTTGTGAATAAATTCCAAGCATTTATCAATGTTTTCAAACTCAGGGAAACACCATAACCCACCCCAAATCCCCGTGTCAGGACGTTGTATAAGTTGTACTTTTTTATTGTCGGATGTGCAAACAATTAGCATAATCGCTTGTCGTATGGGAATTTTCTTTTTTGTTTTTGATGTAGGGAAATCAGTGGGCGAGCCACTATGTAGACCGGAACAATCGCTTGCGATGGGGCAAATATCACACTTGGGCTTACTGCGCGTGCAAACCATTGCACCCATATCCATCATTGCTTGATTAAAAACATCCGATTTCTGTGGTGGTAATAATTTTTCAGCTAAAGTCCATAAACGATTTTCTACTTTTCGCTCTCCTGTCCAACCTTGAATACTCTGATGGCGCGTGAGAACGCGTTTAACATTACCATCTAATATGGCATGTTTTTGACCTAAAGTGAGTGAGAGTATCGCTCCTGCGGTAGAGCGGCCTATGCCAGATAATGCAATAACCTCGTTAAATTCGTGTGGAAAATTACCGTGATGATGATCTCTAATGAAAATTGCTGCTTTATGTAAATTGCGTGCGCGCGCATAGTAGCCAAGTCCAGTCCAAAGATGTAACACTTCATCGAGAGGGGCATTCGCTAGATAGCTAATATTTGGGAAAATTCGCATAAACTTTTTAAAATAAGGGATAACGGTTACAACTTGTGTTTGCTGTAGCATTATTTCACTTACCCATGTTTTATATAAGTTTTTATCTATTTGCCAAGGTAAATGCTTACGTCCATATTGTGTATGCCAATCAAGGATGCGTTGATTAAAAGTATTTTCTTGCAAGTGCTACTCGTTATTACAAATTTAAGTTAAGAGCATAACAGAAGAACATAAAAAATTAGAATTACAAATACTAAGTGTTAACGATATAATAGCGTTAATATAGCCAGAATGTTAAGTAGGAAAAATATGAAAGAACAACAAAAAAAAATGGAAAATGTCAATGATACGCCCGTTGATGAGCAAAAAAATATGCGTAAAATCCGTTCTTTTGTGAAACGAGAAGGGCGAATGACGCATCGTCAAAAAAATGCGATAGAGACACTATGGGCAACAATGGGTCTTGATTTCAAAAAGGAACTATTAGATTTTAATGATGTTTTTGGTCGTAAATCTTCGGTTGTTTTAGAAATTGGTTTTGGTATGGGTAAATCTTTAATTGAGATGGCTCTTAATGCTCCGGAGAAAGACTTTATTGGTATTGAAGTGCATGGTCCTGGTGTA
This sequence comes from Psychromonas sp. CD1, assembly GCF_002239585.1. Lineage (GTDB taxonomy): Bacteria > Pseudomonadota > Gammaproteobacteria > Enterobacterales > Psychromonadaceae > Psychromonas. The sequence continues at coordinate 1,107,794 of NZ_NDFH01000003.1, read as the reverse complement.
GGTGCGTGCCTTGCAGATGCAGCTGATGCTGGGCTAACTAATTTGCGTTTGATGAATCATGATGCGGTTGAAGTGCTCGAATTTATGATCCCTGAAAATAGCATGGCTACTTTCCAACTTTATTTTCCTGATCCTTGGCATAAAGCGCGCCATAATAAACGTCGACTAGTGCAAACTAGTTTTATTGACGATATGCGTCCGAAATTGATTCTTGGTGGTAAAATTCACATGGCGACGGATTGGGAAGAGTATGCGGAGCATATGCTAGAAGTTATGTCAGCCAGCTCTGGTTTTGAAAATTGTAGTGAAAGCAATTATATAGAACGACCTGATTGGCGTCCGTTAACAAAATTTGAAAGCAGAGGCCATCGTTTAGGTCATGGTGTTTGGGACTTGTTATTTAAACGTATTGATTAGAATGTATTGAGAGCCGTTAAAAAACATTTAAAGGTTTCTGTGCTGTTTTGATTTGCATTTGGTCTATTGATATTAATGAATATTTTTGTATTTTTTTACAGAATTTCTTTGTTAATGCGCTAAGTTACAAATACAAAAACAATAAAATGCATCGCACATTTCCCCTATGCATTTTATTGTTTTTTATTAAACGTTAATCTTATTTTTTTCCCAGATGCCGGGTGCAATTTTCCTATCGAGTTCAGGGATCTTGGTTCTATCAAATGTCGGTAATTTACCTGCGTTTAATTGTTGATTATAATCTTTAGCAAGTTTAACGACTTCATTTGAAAGTAATAAAATAGCAATTAAATTGACTATCGCCATCAACCCCATAGAAACATCGGCTAATGCCCAAATAACCTCATTACTTTGTGTCGCACCAAACATTATCATCCCTAAAACAGTGACTCGTAACGTATTGACGCCATGAGAATGTTTATGTTGTAAGAACATTAAATTTGTTTCTGCATAAGAATAGTTTGCAATAATGGATGTAAAGGCAAAGAACATTAATGCGATAGCAACAAATTGCCCCCCCCAATCACCAACTTGAGATGCTAATGCTCGCTGCGTTATTTCAACGCCGCCCATATTAGTGAAGGATTCAACTCCCCCCGATAATAAAATTATCGACGCTGTTGCCGTGCAGATAACGATAGTGTCAATAAAAACACCTAACATTTGTACATAGCCTTGTGATGCCGGATGAGGTGGATAAGGAGATGCTGTAGCGGCTGCATTTGCTGCACTGCCCATACCTGCTTCATTAGAGAATAAACCTCGTTGTACACCTGTCATAACCATGGCACCAAATGCTCCTCCCGTTGCTTCTTTCCAACCAAATGCAGAATCAAAAATTAAACTTAAGATTGCAGGAATTTGATTTAAATTCATCAATACAACACACAGGGCAATTAACAAATAGCTTAATGCCATAATGGGAACTATTTTCTCTGATATTCTGGCAATACCACGAATACCGGTGAAGATAATGACACCAGAGACGACAAAAAGTGTAATGCCGATATTGATTTTATTGAGGCCGAATGATTCATGCAGCGCGGCTGCAATAGAGTTTGCTTGAACGGCATTAAAAACCAAGCCAAAAGCAATAATTAATAATACAGCGAATAAACTGCCCATCCAGCGAGCATTTAAGCCTCTCTCCATATAATAAGCAGGACCACCGCGGAAATTGCCATCATCATCATGTACTTTGTAGGCTTGGGCTAAAGTACTTTCAGCAAAGCTTGTTGCCATTCCAAGAAGTGCAATCACCCACATCCAAAAAATAGCACCAGGGCCCCCAACGCTAATAGCAATTGCGACACCCGCTAAATTACCGGTGCCAACACGTGCAGCAAGACTGGTTGATAGGGCCTGAAAAGAAGAAATGCCTTCTTTATCTGATTTTCGACTATTACGCATAACGGTAAATGTGTGTAAAAAATGTCTAATTTGAATAAATCCAAGACGAATGGTGAAGTAAACGCCAGTACCAATCAATAAATAGACAAGTAACTTTCCCCATAAAAAACCGTTGATGATATTAAAAATTTCTAGCATAGATTGTCCTTTTTTATTTTGGCGTAAGGCAAAGTTCAAAAAAGCAATTCTAGTCGTTATAGGTATAGCGATTAGAATGAGGCAATAAATAGTAGAAAGGCTTAAATCATCATGCTTAAGTCTTTCTACCGTTAATTAATAAATTATAGTTCAGCGCCTAAAAATGCATTTGGAAGTAGCTCTGCAATGCTGTGCGTTGTAAATTCTGTTGCAGAAACATAGCAAAAGACCATGGCCTCATTGGCGGATAACTCTGCAATAACTTGTCGGCATGATCCACAAGGGTAAGCTTTTACTAATGTTTTTTCTGCATTACGAGCCAGAACATGCACTTCTTGTATTTCGCCTGATTTAGTACCTTCAGTTATAGCGGTTTGTAATGCGTTACGCTCTGCGCAGTTAGTGGTTGGATAAGCGGCAGATTCTACATTTACCCCTTTGAAAACAGCCCCATTTTTGGTGACAACGATAGAGGCTACGTTAAATCCGGAATAGGGTGCTGAAGAGCAATCGAGCAGTGTTTTTAATTCATTAAAGTAGTTCATTTTTTTTACCTTATAATGTTTTTATATAAAAAGTAGACTGATTTTTTGTGTGTTTTGTAAAGCCAACTTTTTGAAGATGAGATGCATGTTTACGATTTCTAGCTTCGATTTTTAGTTCTTTAAATCCTTTTTCTTGTAGGACTTTTGAGAGCTCATTAACATCATTTAAATGTAATTGAAAACTACGATGTGAATGAGTGATGTAATCAATAAGAATGGTAAAGGTACCTTTTGCATCGATGTTGCCGACTAAAATGCCAGCAATATTATTGTCGCGAAGCAGATACATTGCGGTATTTGCTTCGAGAAGTGCTTTTTGTGTTATTTGTAATGCAATATCGCTTTTATGCACACTTAAGAAATGTTGAAAATATTCAGAATCCATGGAGGCATTTAAAATTTTAATATTCTCTTTGCTGTGGTAGATATTATATAAATAATAAACGTTAACTGAGGCAATGCTTAAGTTCATCACGATGGTCGGCCATGAATTTATAAAATAGGCAAAGCATGCAAAGAGTAAACAACCAATAAAGTTGATCACCCTTAATTTCACAATGGATTTCATCGTAAGTGATACTAATACAACGAGTGATGCAAGATACCCAAACCATTCAACCCAATCAAAGCCCATAATAAATCTCGTATAGAAGAAGCTAACCTTCTAATATTATATATCGTCTAAGCGAATGTGCGAATAGACTTGTGGTTCAGCTGCATATTTTTTATCACCGCAATGGATAGCTTGCTGTATCGCACGCTCTGCATGGCTAAATTGAGCTTCATTTTGAACGTGTATCATCGCCAGAGGTTTGTCTTTTGTTATTGTATCGCCTAAAGATACAAATTGATTAAAGCCAACGGCATAATCGATACTGTCTGATGATTTTAAGCGTCCACCACCCATATTTACTATGGCCATACCTAGTGCGCGAGTATCCATACTTTGTACAAAGCCTGTTTGTAAGGCATAAACAGGGCGGATAATGGCTGACTTTTGGAGATAAGTGTCATAATTTTCAACGAAATCAGTGGGTCCACCTAAAGCGCTGACCATTTTACCAAAAACCTCTGCGGCTTTACCGTTATCGAGTACCGCTTGTAGTTTTTGCTCTGCATCTTGAGCATCTTGTGCCAGCCCACTTAATTGTAGCATTTCAGAACAAAGTGCCATGGTAACTTCATGCAAGCGAGGGTTGACATATTCACCCGTTAAAAATTGTACCGCTTCACGCACTTCAAGGGCGTTGCCTGCAGAGCTTGCGAGTACTTGGTTCATGTTTGTTATTAATGCGGTTGTTTTACAACCCGCACCATTAGCAGTTGCCACAATACTCTTAGCTAATTCTTCTGATTTCTCAAAAGTAGGCATAAAAGCACCACTACCCGCTTTGACATCCATAACAAGTGATTCAAGGCCTGATGCTAGTTTTTTAGATAAAATAGATGCTGTGATCAAAGGAATTGATTCAACGGTTGCGGTTATGTCGCGTGTAGCATAAATACGTTTATCTGCAGGGGCTAAATCACCTGTTGGTGCAATAATAGCGACCCCAACATCTTGTACAATTTTAAGAAATTGATCGGTGCTTTCAGGGGTTGTTTGGTAACCGGGAATAGCATCTAATTTGTCTAGCGTGCCACCGGTATGACCTAAGCCTCGGCCTGATATCATGGGAACGTAACCCCCACATGCGGCAATCATAGGTCCAAGCATTAATGAGGTTACATCGCCGACGCCACCAGTGGAATGTTTATCGACAATAGGTCCATCTAAATGTAAATGGGACCAATCAATAGTCATTCCTGAATCGCGCATGGCAGATACTAATAGAACGCGTTCGTCCATGCTCATATCTTGAAAATACACTGCCATTGCAAAGGCTGCAATTTGACTTTCGGTTATGCTGTTGTTAGTCACACCTTGAATAAAATAATCTATTTCTTGTTTAGTTAAGGTTTTTCCATCACGTTTACTGCGAATGATTTCTTGCGGTAGTAATATCATTATTTAACTCCGTATTTTATTTATACTGACAAATATATTGTCTAGCGTGCAATTTTGTGGGATAAGAATTGCTAAAAATCATAGGGAAGTAGTAGACGACTTATAGGTTGGTAATTGTGAACTGTATCACTTGGATGAAAGTAGCCCAGAGAAACGAGACTACTTAATATTATCGACTTTAGAACTTGTAACTCACTGATACGTAGTGGCTAAGCCCAGAAGAATCGGCACTTCCACCCCAATCTTCACCGTCGCTTATGCCATATACATTGCTGTATGCTTTTAAGCCATAACCCACTGCAAAACGATCAGAATGCCAATAAATACCATTAAACATAACACCACCGGCACTTTTGGTTGAGTATTCATTCATGCCAAATTGGTAATCAATGTAACCTTGGTATGAGATAAAAGAGCCATTTTCAAAAAAGTAAAAAGGTTTAAACCAGTTCGTTGATACTTGATAGCCATTCCAATCTTTTTTATTGAGATCGTATAGTCCATAAACATTCAAACCAACTTTTCCAAGCCAAGGCACCATAATATCAGAGCCTAGCCCCCAGAAACTATTGTTGACATCACCACGCGAGCCACCACCCCAATTAAAAAGGGTTGCAATGTACACTTCTTGGATAGGACCAAAAGATAAATCTTTACCCGTTAAGGCATCAAGAGATATGCGAGGCGCAAATTTCATAAACATTTTTGATGAATCATTATCTTTATCGGTATCATCTTTGGTGGCTAAGTTGAAAATATCAACATATCCATACAGATCAAAAATCCCTGAACGACCACCAAATTCCATTTCTAAATAATCATGCGCTTTATTGTCTGCATTTTTAGCGTGTGGTAATTCATTCAGTGAATACATGTAATTAAATTGCATCCAATTGTAATCGTTCTTATGAATATCACCGTCGCTGTAATCCGCAGCAAAAGTTGATGCGGATGTTAATGCTAGCACGCTAAGTGCTACAAGAGACTTTTTCATTGTATCTTCCTTGGTAGTCGTTATAAAAACGACCTAAATTACATTTAGGTCGTTTTCCAAACTTAAGTCGCTATCGCTACATCTAGTGCAATAATTAACATTTCATTAAAGCTCGTTTGACGTTCATCTGAGCTTAATTTTTCACCTGTGCGTATATGATCAGATACCGTTAAAATACAAAGTGCATTGGCACCTTCTTCTGCCGCTACGCCGTATAAGCCCGCAGCTTCCATTTCGACGCCTAGAATATTGTATTTTTCGAGAGTGTCAAAAACAGCAGGCTCTGGAGTGTAAAAAGTATCAGCAGAGAAAATATTACCAATACGTATTTTTATATTGAGGGCTTTTGCTGCCGTCACTGATTTTTCAAGTAACTCATAGCTTGCGATAGCTGCAAAGTCATGGCCTGCAAAGCGAATACGGTTAGCTTTTGAATCAGTTGAAGCGCCCATCCCAATAATAACATCACGAACTTTGACGTCATTGCTAATTGCACCACAACTTCCGACACGAATAATATTTTTTACACCATATTCACGAAATAATTCTGTCGCATAAATAGAGCAAGATGGAATACCCATGCCACTTCCCATTACAGAGACGCGAATACCTTTATAAGTTCCTGTGAAACCTAGCATATTACGGACATTGGTTATTTCAACTGCATCATCTAAAAAATTTTCTGCGATATATTTTGCACGTAGTGGGTCGCCAGGCATTAAGACTGTTTCAGCGAATGCACCATCGACTGCGTTAATATGTGGTGTTGCCATAATGTCATACTCCTTTATAAATACACTTGAAGATTGTAAGTATATTTAATGATTTTATGTATGGCTCTAAACTAAGTGTTAAAGCCATAACGGCGTTTATTATTTGAAAATAGATTTTCCGTATTCTAAATCGGGCAGTTGATGATGCTCTGCAATAGTTTGGCCAATATCGGCAAAAGTATTTCGTAACCCCACCGATCCCGCTTTTACACTATCACCAACAAATATAAGTGGGATATGTTCACGCGTATGATCTGTGCCTTTCCATGTAGGGTCGCAACCATGATCTGCGGTTAGAATAAGTAAATCATCTTTGCCTAAAATCGCGATGATTTCAGGTAAACGTTTGTCAAAGTACTCTAAAGCTGCGGCATAGCCTGAAATATCACGGCGATGGCCAAAGTCTGCATCAAAGTTGACAAAGTTAGTAAATATAATGGTTTGATCTTTTGCATTTTTAAGCTCTTCCAAACTGGCATTAAACAGAGCTTCAATTCCGTTTGCTTTAACCGCTTTAGTAATACCTTGTGTCGCAAAAATATCAGAGATTTTTCCAATGCTGATAACGTTGCCACCACTTGCTTTCATTTTATCAAGTAATGTTGGGCTCGGTGGTAGTACAGAGTAATCATGGCGATTAGGCGTACGTGCAAAATTGTGTTTATGTGTGCCACTAAAAGGGCGAGCAATAACTCGACCAATATTGTATTCATCAACTAATTCACGGGCGAGTGCACACAGTTTATAAAGTCGTTCTAAACCGAAGCTTTCTTCATGGCAGGCAATTTGGAAAACACTATCTGCAGAGGTATAGAAAATAGGCTTGCCTGTTTTCATGTGCTCTTCGCCGAGTTCTTCTAAAATGACGGTACCAGAAGAGTGACAATTACCTAAGTAACCTGGTAAATCTGCTCGTTTAACTAATTCATCGAGTAAAGATTGCGGAAAGCTATTTTCTTTTTTAGTGAAATAGCCCCAATCAAATAAAACGGGTACACCTGTAATTTCCCAGTGTCCACTAGATGTATCTTTGGCGGTAGATAATTCTTTCGCATGTCCAAAAGCGGCGCTTGGTATAATATCCGCATCAAGTCCGAGGGGGAAAATACCAGAGCTTTCAAAACACGCTTGGCCAAGACCTAGTTTATTCATGTTTGGTAAAGACAGTGGGCCATTGCGCCCTTTATTCGCATCGCCATTCGCACAACGTTCTGCGATATGTGCAAGTGTATTTGCACCTACATCATTAAATGTACTGCCATCTGCAAGCGAGCCGACAAATTTATCTGCATCATCGGTTGCTCCGATACCAAAAGAATCGAGTAATAAGATAACGGTGCGTTTCATTAGTAAGATCCTTGTTCGATTTTTTGTTCAGTTAAATTTAGCTCTTTTAATAAACCCACTAACAAGCTTGATGCTCCAAAGCGAAAGTGTGCAACATCAACCCAGTCCTCACCCATGATAGAGCGCGCAAGTTGCATATAATCATTCGCGGCTTGAGCGTCTTTTACGCCTCCAGCCGCTTTAAAACCTACATTTTTATTAGAAGCTTTAATCGCCTCTATCATCACTTTAGTGGCTTCAAGTGTTGCATTAACAGGTACTTTACCCGTTGATGTTTTGATAAAATCTGCACCTGCGTTAATACAAATTTCGCTGGCTTGTTGGATTAATGCATCTGTTTTTAATTCGCCAGATTCAATGATCACTTTTAAAGTGACGTCTGTACCACAAATTTTTCTGCACGCTTGGATCATTGTTTTACCAATTTCGCTATTACCAGCAATTAATGCGCGGTATGGGAAAACAACATCTATTTCGTCAGCGCCATAAGCCACTGCAGCGCGCGTTTCTGCGAGTGCAATCTCTAAATCATCATTACCGTGAGGGAAGTTTGTAACAGTTGCAATTTTAATGTCAGGGGTGCCTTGCTCTTTTAATGCTTTACGAGCAATAGGAATAAAACGAGGGTAGATACAAACCGCAGCAGTATTACCTGCCACCGTTTTAGCTTTATGGCAAAGCTTGATCACTTTTTGATCCGTGTCATCATCATTTAATGTGGTTAAATCCATAAATTGGATACCTTGCTTAGAAGCGATTTTTAAATCTGTCATTATGTTGATCCTTTGTTATTAAGCTACTCAGGTCGTTATAATTTTAAGCAATTTCTGTGTGTTTAAGGGGGAGATTATGCACAGGTATCTGCTGAATAGTTGTGGGGGTTAAAAGCACCTATAGAAGCTATAGGTGCAGAAATATAATTTAAGCTAAGTTCATTGCGAAGAACAGACCAACTAAAGCTGCACTCATAAAGTTAGATAAAGTCCCAGCCAATACAGCTTTAAGACCCATTTGAGCTATTTCTTTACGACGTGAAGGCGCCATAACACCAAGGCCACCAAGAAGAATTGCCATGGAAGATAAGTTAGCAAAACCACACAGTGCAACAGTAATAATTACTTGTGTGCTTGCAGATAGTGTTTCTTTAAAGGTTACAAAATCGACATAGGCAACAAATTCATTAACGACTAATTTTTGACCTAGTAAGCTACCTGCTTGTAGTGCTTCAGACCAAGGCACACCAATTAAGAAGGCAACGGGGGCAAATATGTAACCAAGTAAAAGTTGTAACGTTAGTTCGTCTGCACCAAAGATACCACCAACACTGCCTAATAAAGTGTTAATAAGGGCAATCAACGCGATAAAAGCAATTAACATCGCACCAACATTTAGAGATAATTGTAGACCAGCTGCTGCACCTGACGCGGCTGCATCAATAACATTAACAGGTTTTTCTTCTGAATCATTAACAAGATCTTCGTCATCTAATTGACTCATACTATCTTTAGGAGTCTCAGTTTCAGGCTCTAGTAATTTAGCCATTAATAGACCACCAGGTGCCGCCATAAAGGATGCTGCAATAAGATAATCTAAACTAATACCTAAAGATGCATAACCTACAAGTACGGCTCCTGCAACCGATGATAGTCCGCCGGCCATTACTGCAAATAATTCAGAACGTGTCATTGAACGTAAGAACGGTTTGACAACAAGAGGTGCTTCGGTTTGACCTACGAATATATTGGCAGCTGCTGACATAGACTCAGTACGGCTAGTACCTAATGCTTTTTGTAATGCTCCGCCGAAAACTTTGATGACAATTTGCATCACGCCTATATAATAAAGAACAGACATTAACGAGGCGAAAAAGATAATGATAGGCAGTACATTAAAGGCAAAGATAAATCCGCCACCACCAAAGAGTTCAAACATTTTTGGTGAAACTAGGCCACCAAAAAGAAAGCCAATTCCTGTATTGGCACTGTCAATAACCGCTTGAACACCACCCGAAAAGTTATTTAAAACACTAGCGCCTGAATCTGTTAGCATTACAAAAGCCGCAATGGCTGCTTGGATAGAAAAAGCACCAAAGACTGTTCTTAACTTGATTGCTTTTCGGTTACTTGAAAATATCACTGCAATTAAAATTAAGGATAGGATCCCGACGAAACCCATAACAATTTGCATATTTAACTCTCCATTTTGGTTTTTGATTAAAGAAAAATTTTTATCATTATTCTTAGTTGTTAGTAAAATTTTATATTTATAAAAATAGATTCTTGGCGCTATAATATTTCTTTAATAGGCATGATGACATTTAAACGTAGTTTCGTTAATGACATTTTAAAGATTAAAGGTCATTAACAAAACCTGTCGATAAATGATATGCATAAGTTTTTCAATGTTAATAACAAGTTACATTTTAATTGATTATCAATATTAAAAACAATCATCATTACTGCCTATTTAGCGCATGGAATTCTAATTATTAAGTAAACTCTAAAGTGTGATCAAACGCTATAGAACACTATTTAGTTACATATTCAAACTTGCGTTAACAAAATATGTTGCTCTGTTTATATTTTGTTTAATCCGTTAAATAAGTGATCTAACTTTTGAGCGCAATCATAAAGAGATTCGGTGCTGAGTGCAATCGGTAGCGTTAAATTTAGGTTTTTTTTGAGTAAAAAGTGTAATCAGTTACCTTATAAAGGGTATCGCACTTGTTTATATAAATTGTTTATTGAAGTAATTTATAAATATTACTTTTTTGATAAAGAACAGAATATTTTTCTAACAGAAAGAGTCTTATTTCATCGGCTTGTATGCTCTTTTTGATGTGATTTTGTTGCAGTGCCGCAATAAAATTAAGCATATCTTCTTTTTGTTTTTCATTTAATTTATTGGGTCTTCCTGGATGCTTTTTTTCTTCTAATGCCGTTAGGCCCTGTTCTAAATATTTTTTAACCCAGCCATTAACACTATGTCTACTTACTTGTAAATATTGTGCGATTTGCGTGCGATTTTTACCACTATTAAAATGATAAATTGCCAGTAAACGGATCCTATGCCGCGCATTAGTGGTGCTGGAAATTATTTCTTTTAAATTGTTTTTCATATATTAAGCTTCTTTAATACCCTTAGTTAAGGGGGGGATTTAATGAGTTTTATTATTTTTTTATTCTATAAAAAGGCAAGGTTATTTATATTACACATTTTATCGCATCGATTTTATTAAGGAAATAAATAAGAAAGTGTGATTTAGCACATTTGTTTGTGATATATTAATAATATTTTAGGGTTGTTTACATAATATGTTGGTGTTTTTTCGGGAGGGGGTTAAGTTCTTTGCGGGGTTATTGAATCTTGTGAAATTGATGATAATCTTTGTCTAAATAGAGGCTAAGTATCTTGTTATTGAAACCAATCGATAGGTAATCACTTTGATAAACTTTAGAAAAGATTTCAATTGTTGTAAAACAGTGGGATGTGCAAATTTAGGCAAAACGGGAAATGTTGAATACAGTTACAAAAGTGAGAGGTTGGGTTATGTTTCAACGGGTTGTGCACTTTGCGGTAGCTATTCCCCATGGATAAACAATGATCTGGTTAGTCAAGTTTTAAAAGAAAAAATTCAATTACACTTTGGTCGTAAATTAATAGGGTGCCCCAAATGTCATCCTTATTATTTTTTAAATAAACCTGTCACATCAAAACTACATGGTTTTACCTCGTCGGGTACTCAACGTAAAAAATGTAGCCAATGTCATACTGTATTTTCTATGAAAAGCTATAAAAAAATAGACGTATTAAAGCGTGTATTATCATCTGTCTTAAATTATAAAAACACCACAAGCGTGATGCATGAAACACAATTATCAGCACGTTTATATTATTTTTATTTAGATAAATTAGCCATCATTCTCGGTAATTTTAGCCGTATACAAGAACAGTCAAAAATAAATAATAAGTCGTTAGTCGTACATAGTGAGGGGCGTCTCCTTAAATTTGCGCACCAGCGGGGCGTATATACATTGTTTAGCGCCGAGGAGGAAAGTGGTTATATTTTATTACAAACTAATAATATGACACAAAATAATTTTGAAGCATGTTTTTTATATAAAGAAACAAAAAACACTACAATTAAAAGTATCGATTCAGATAATATAGAAAATGTATTAATAGATCGCTATCAACAAAATTTACATCGGCATCATTTTGAACAGCTAATAGTGGGGGATTTGCGTCCCATCACGAAATGTCGATTAATTTACCCAGATAAAGTGGCTTATATTCATTTTCAATTACTCTCTGGATTTACCCAAAATGTCGAATCCTATACGCATATTATCGAACATGAAAGCACCCTTCGTGCGGGTGTGTTAATGGCATGCGATGTAGACATTATTCAGGGTAAGGCCGAAGTTTACTTTTTTGTCGGTCAAACTATAAAGACGGCAACACCTTACAATCTAACGGGCAAACCGATAGGTTGGTGGAAAGATTCTTGGTATACTAATACTTTAGGAGCACATTGCGCAATCACGCCTGTACTTAACAAAGCCTCTCATTTTGAACTTCAAAATACTCAAGGTATTACACGTTATTATGCCTATTTAGATGCTCAAATGAATAAGAAAGTAAATAGCATGTCCGTTATTGATAATGTATTTGAAATACACCGAGTAATATATAATTATTGTGAGTTACGTGATGCTAGAAGTGCCGCGTTTAATTTTGGTTTAGCAACTAAGAATTATAGCGTTGAGGAATTATTAGATGAAGCGCTACAAGTTGTGATGAGCGAATAATGTGATACAAACAAAAAAACAGATATAAGTTACTTTTTTACGATAACTTCTATATAATTTGCAACCTGAAATTTTATGATAAATACGTGTGGTATTTTGTTGATTGAAATGCTTCTTTCAAACAAGATGGCGACACGGCCAAACGAGGTTTTCCTTATGAAAAATGCTATTCATCCAGAATACAAAGAAATTAGTGCTACTTGTTCTTGTGGCAATGTAGTAAAAATCGGTTCAACTGTTTGTAAAGATATTACATTAGATATTTGTGGTGAATGTCATCCATTCTACACAGGTACTCAACGTGTTGTTGATACTGGTGGCCGTATTGATAAATTCAAAAAACGTTTCGGTTCACTTGCTTCTAAATAAGAATTAAGTAACGAACATGATTTGGAAAAGGTGCTATAAGAAGCGCCTTTTTTTATGTTCAGACTTTGTATGTGAAAATCTTTTAATACAGACAAAATTGATTGCAAACGGTATCATTTGAGAAGCTTGAAATGCTATTTCAGTACTGTAAATAATGTTGACTTGTGAGCCTAAACACTAACAAGTAAGACATATTCGTTAGACTGTGAGTTAAACACGGTTAAGACTGTGAGTTAAACACGGTTACTTTATATAAAAGTTGACTACCATCTCTTGCATTCTTTATTTCTCTATAATGGAACTTATAAATGTCAGATTTACGTCAACAAGCGCTTGATTACCATGCGTATCCTCGTCCAGGTAAAATAAGTATAGAAATTACGACATCAGCTGAAACGGCCGATGATCTTTCCCTAGCATATAGTCCCGGTGTTGCAGAGCCTGTGCGTGAAATTGCTAAGAATGCTGATGATGTATATAAATATACGATTAAAGGTAATCTTATTGCGGTGATAACGAATGGCACTGCTATTTTAGGGTTGGGAAATTTAGGCCCACTTGCGTCAAAACCGGTTATGGAAGGTAAGGCGTTATTGTTTAAACGCTTTGCAAATATTGATAGTATCGATATTGAAGTGAAACATAAAACGTTGGATGAATTTGTTAATACAGTGGCGAGTATTGCCGACACCTTTGGTGGAATAAATTTAGAAGACATTAAAGCACCTGAATGTTTTGAGATTGAAAAACAATTACAAGCGCGTTGTTCTATTCCTGTATTTCATGATGATCAACACGGCACTGCAATTGTAACGTCTGCTGCTATGCTTAATGCATTAGAGGTGCAAGGTAAGCATCTTGCTCAGGCTAAAATTGTTTGTCTTGGCGCAGGTGCTGCTGCGATTGCTTGTATGGATTTATTAGTCGAATGTGGCGCATCACGAGAGCATATATATATGCTAGATCGGAAAGGGGTTATCCATACTCAGCGCGATGATATCAATGAATATAAACAACGTTACGCAAGACAAACGGATAAACGTACTTTGACGGATGTGATGGAGGGAGCGGATGTTTTTGTTGGCGTCTCGGGACCAAACTTATTGTCTGCAGAAAATGTAAAGCAGATGGCTAAAAATCCAATTATATTTGCATGTTCAAACCCAGACCCAGAGATCCGACCAGATGTCGCACATGCAGTGCGTGATGATTTAATCATGGCCACAGGGCGTAGTGATTATCCAAACCAAGTAAATAACGTATTGTGTTTTCCTTTTATTTTCCGTGGCGCTTTAGATGCGCGCGCAACAGAAATAAATGCGGCAATGAAAGTGGCAGCGGTTCATGCCATTCGTGAAATTGCCAAATTGCCAGTCTCGAAGGCAGTGCTTAAAGCGAGTGGTGAGAGTGCATTAGAGTTTGGTAAAGATTATATTATTCCGAAACCGATGGATCCGCGTTTATTGAAAAAAGTAGCAGGGGCGGTTGCTCGTGCGGCGGTTGCAACAGGCGTTGCGCAGGTGGAGCTCGCTGACGATTATATGGCGTAATAATAGTTAATAACAATAAACCCTGTTAATTGACATTAACAGGGTTTATTGTTATTTGTAACGTTGAAATTTGTAATTATGGGCAGATTTTAAATCAATACTGGCTTAGCTAGTTAATTAGTTGTAAATTAGCGTGTTCAATTACCCAAACCACTTAAAAGGCAGATTCAAGAGGCTGGGTATAAATATATTTTTCATCACTATTTGTAAGGGTATTGTATGTCAGGAAAACCTTCCTCTTCTCAGTTTGAAAGTAATAAGATTGCGGATCCGCTTTTTATTCATGCTGAGCATATCGCCAAAGACTTTTCTCTATTTCCAGATAATTCTTTACCATCTAATACTAAAAACTTAGAAGGTTTAATTGCGATCGAACGTATTAAATCTAATTTGTCGCTCATAAAAAAAATGGATGTTGATGCATATATAGAACGTACCGTGCAACCCGCAGAAGATAATAAACGTCCAGGTTCGAAACATATTATAGCGGGTCTTAACGGTAAAATAATTACAGAGCATGCCAATGGCGCTTTCTATAGTGTAGAAATGGAATTAGATTTTGGTGGTTATTGGCGTCGTATTGGTATTATTGCTCAAGAGCGTAGCTCTAATAACGGAGCTTGGATGCCTGAGCATCATTTAGAGGCCAGTAAAGCGATTCGTAAATTTGCTGATTTATCCTTGCCTATTGTGTATTTGATTGATACTCCAGGGGCGGATGCCGGAGAATGTGCAAACAGTCAAAACCAAGCGCATAGTATTTCACAAATGATAACCGAGAGTGCCAATGTTGATGTACCAACGGTTGGTATTGTTGTGGGCGTCGGCTATTCGGGTGGCGCGATCCCTCTTGCTACTGCAAATATCTTATTGTCAGTGCGTGATGGTATTTTTAATACGATTCAGCCTAAAGGTTTACAAAGTATTGCGCGTAAATATAACTTGTCGTGGCAAGAATGCGCACAGTCTGTAGGTGTTTCACCTGAAGAGCTTTATGAAAAAGGGTGCATTGATGGAATTGTTGATTTTTCTCCAGTAGACAAAGACGAACGCCAACATAATTTACAAAAAGCGATCATATCAAGTATTCTATCAATAGAATCTACATCTGTTAAATTCATACGTAAATATCCTGATATATTAGAGCATTATAATCGCAGTTTATCGCGCTATTTAGATCCGTCGAGTAAATTGATGGAAGTTGAGAACGCTTCTGAACATGCACATTTAATAGCAAAAAATCCCACCTCACATAATAATGCATTTGGTACTACTTATCGTTATATGCGTTATTTGACATTACGAACGCGTATTAAAGCTATCCATAAAAATGAATATGGGCGTCTATCTAAGTTAACGATTCCCGAAGGCGATTTAAATGCACGCATTGAAGCAAATAGAAAACAAATATTTAGAAGTTGGTTAGAAAGCCCAGATAAGTTAATTTATGATGATGTGCTTAATAAAAATTGGAAATCTTTTCTATCCAAACGTGAAGATAAAGGCATTGAACGTAATATTTTTACCAAACTTATTTTAGGTGAGCCTCAAGAAAACTATGATAATGCACGGAGTAAATTATTAATTAATTTAACTTGGTCGTTATATAACCGCTGGAAAAGTAGCGCTGAAGATAATTTTCGCGCATTAATTGCACATCTAGAAGATGAAAAATCGTTACCTCTGACCAATGCTTGGCCTGAATTGAAAACCCTGACAAGTATTGATGTGGTTAGCCACGTAGAAACACGTGAGTGTTTTATTTTACATTGCCGTCATATTTTGGTTTTTAATGCGTTATATGATAATACAATGGGTAATTTGGCGTCTATTGCAAAAGAAGCAATGGCAACCAAAAAGTTATCTCGTGAGTCGATTTCATCTTTAGTGCGCAGTTCATTAAAAGCGGCCTTAAATAAAGTTAGTGATGATAATTATGAGCAATTAAAAGCGAGTTTCCATCTTTGGTTACGTTACTTTACAGATCAAAGTGAGCGAGCAGATATTCTAGCTAAAGTCGAAGAGTGGAAAAGTATTGGCGCCCCACAAATGAATGCAAGTTTGTTTGTTATATTGACCTATTTATTTGAAAAAATCATTCCGTCGTATTATGCAAGTAGAGAAAATATTGCAGATTATAATGGCGTCATTAATCCTGTTCGCATTGGACGACGTAAAGATTTCTGGAACCGTTTAACAATGGGCTATCAAGATCTATTAATTCAAGCGGTATTAAAAACTGAAAAAAGAAAAAAGAATAATTACTATGAAGTTATTTTGGATAAGTTTTTTACTAACTTTAAAGAGTCCAATAAAGATTTAATGACTGCCAATTTATTAGAGTTTCCAGGTTTTCGTTTATCGGTTGAAGATGCCTTAGATAAAAACATTAAACCTTGTGGTTTAGTGACTGGAATCGGTGAATTTAAACTCGAAAGCGGTGAAAAGCAAAAAGTGGGTATCGCGCTTTCTAACCTTGCCTTTCAGGCGGGTGCTTTTGATATGGCCAGCGCTGAAAAATTCTGTGCATTATTAGTTAAATGTGCAAAACAACATTTACCGGTTGTCGCTTTTATTAGTTCGGGTGGAATGCAAACCAAAGAAGGTGCGGGTGCGCTATTTTCTATGGCAGTTGTCAACGATCGAATCACTCGTTTTATTCGTGATAATGATTTACCGGTGCTAGTATTTGGTTATGGAGACTGTACGGGTGGTGCACAAGCAAGTTTTGTAACGCATCCAATGGTACAAACCTATTATCTATCTGGAACGAATATGCCCTTTGCGGGACAAATGGTTGTGCCAGCATACTTACCATCCACATCAACGTTATCTAACTATTTATCTCGTGTACCTGGCGCAATGGATGGTTTAGTTATCAATCCTTTTTCTGATGATCTTAATGCTAAATTAACCGATATTGATGCAAATATGCCAATGCCAACGATATCGATTGAAGAAACGATTCAACGAGCATTAACGGGATTTGTACCTGTGTGTAGCCTTGTTGATGATGAATATTCTCAAGTCGATCCTCGTCAATTAATGAAGCCAGTGAAAAAAGTATTAGTGCATGCACGTGGTTGTACTGCGGTTAAATTAATTCGTATCGCACAACAAAACAATATTAAAGTTGTATTGGTTGCCTCGGATCCTGATATGACCTCGGTACCTGCAAATATGTTAGGAGCTGGAGATCGTTTAGTTTGTCTTGGTGGTAATACTTCAGATGAAAGTTATTTAAATGCAAATTCAGTTTTGAAAATTGCAGAATATGAAGAAGTAGATGCCTTACATCCCGGTATTGGCTTCTTGTCTGAAAGCCCCCAATTTGCAGATCTTTGTGTTGGTCATGGTATTAACTTTATTGGTCCAAGCATGGACAGTATGTTAACGATGGGTAATAAATCAAACGCCATAAAAACAGCGCAAGATCACGGTGTTCCAGTTGTACCTGGATCGCACGGAATATTAACGGGAGCAGAGCAAGCTCTCGATATAGCCAATGGCATTGGCTATCCTGTATTGCTTAAAGCTGTTAATGGTGGAGGGGGTAAAGGTATTCTTGCTATTGAAAAAGCGGAAGATATGTTCAGTGGCTTTGCGCAAGTATCTGCTGAGGCGCGTAGTGCCTTTGGTAATGGTGATCTTTATCTTGAGAAATACATTACATCATTACGACATATTGAAGTGCAATTACTTCGTGATAAATATGGCAACACACGTGTCTTAGGTATTCGTGATTGTTCAGTACAACGTAATAATCAAAAAATAATTGAAGAATCTGCATCGACAATGCTACCTAAAAAATTAGAAGAGCAGGCGATGGCATACACCGAAAGCCTTGCCAATGCGGTTGATTATATGGGTGCAGGTACGGTTGAATTTATTTATGATCTTGATGAAGATGCTATTTATTTTATGGAAATGAACACGCGTCTTCAAGTAGAGCATCCGGTAACGGAAGCCACATCAGGTGTTGATATCGTAAGTGCACAATATGCCATTTCGTCAGGTGAAAGCATTGCGGATATGAAACCCGTTAAAAAAGGTTATGCGATTGAAGTTCGGGTGACGGCTGAAAAAGCAACACTTGATGCGAAGGGAGTCATGCAATTATTACCGTATCCTGGGAAAGTAGAAAAATGTATTATTCCAGAGCAAGATGATGTTGAAGTTATTTCAATGATAGCAAGTTCTAAAGAGGTTTCTCCTTATTATGATAGTTTAGTGGCGCAATTTATCTGCTCGGGTAAAAATCGAAATGATACGATAACTAAACTGATTAAATTCTTAGAAAAAGTGGAAATTACGGGTATCGCAACGAACATACCTTTGTTACTGCGTATTTTAAAAGATGAGGTATTCTTAAAAGGTATTTATGATACAACGTACTTGCCTAAATTTATGGCTAGATTAGATCAAGATGTCATGATAAAAGAAATAGAAGCGTCAGCATCTACGGGTGGCAGTGCAGTTTCGATTCGAGTTGAAGGTAGTAATGAATTGAAAGTCATTGCGCAAAGTGCGGGGATTTTCTATCGCGCTTCCTCACCTGCAGAGCCTGACTTTGTATTAGAAGGGGACATTGTTAATATTGAGCAGACATTAGGCTTGATGGAGGCAATGAAAATGTTCTCAACCATTACATTATCAAGCTTTAATCAACCTGATGCAGAGCTTTATGCTCACGATACTAAGTTCCGTATCGAGCGTATTATTAACAATAATGGTCAACAAGTTTCTAGTGGTGACTTGTTATACATTGTGACGCCACTTTAATAAAATAAAGTTATCAGACAAAAAGCCAGTCAAGTGACTGGCTTTTTTATTTAGTGAAGTACGGCTATTAAATTAGAGATGCAGTTATGCTCTGCACTATAACACCATTTTTTATTTTTAAATTGAGTCGGTTTTAATACTAAGATTTCATTTCTAGATATAGAAACAATGGCCACCATAAGATCTCGTTCTTGTGCATTCAGTAATTGTACGACTTTTTGTAAATGTTCGAGCGATAAGCATTGTCCGTTATCGGGATTCACTTTGACAACAATGGCAATACGTTCTTGTAATGGATCTATTTTTAGACGTTGTGTAATGCTATGTAATTGTACCTCACTTAAATCTGAGGATGTGACCAGTTGCAAAACAAGCTCTTCTAAATGGCGTTTATTCCACTGAATATCAGTGATTAATGCAGCTTGCTCTATGATCAATTCAGCTGTCATTTTAACCAACTCTCCATATTTGCGCACATGAGAGGGTTCGCCAGAAATGCCGACAACACCAATGATTTTATTTTGAAATAAAATAGGGAAATTGATGCCGATTTTGACGCCTCGAAGTTGTTGTGTCATCGCGTGGTTTATTTCTATAATTCGATTTTCGTTAATAGCAAGTGAAGCGCCTTCATGGCGACAATTAATTCGGCTTGGATCGCCAGATGCAATAATGAAGCCGAATTCATCCATAACATTCACTGAATGTTGAATGATCCGCATCGATCTGATGGATATTTTTTCAGCCATTTCTTTATTGAGTTGCATAGTATATTCCATATTTTGAAGCGTTTTTAGTATGATATAAAATAGAAGTTTTCAGAGGTAGCGTTTTTAGTATGATATAAAATAGAAGTTTTCAGAGGTAGTAGCTAGTCTTAATATAAGAGTGCATAAAAAAGAATGGGTTTATTTGTATTCTAATGGATTAAAAAATTGCTTATCATCTTTATGGAGTCTAAAAAGTATGTACATGAAAATTAAATATTTACTTATATTGTCTTTTATTTCATTGGTTGTCTACGCGGGTGAAGTTCATATAGAAACAAAGGGAAGTTTAATCCGTAACGATGTTTTTGATGCAAAACGGGATCGTATAGAAGCGTATAGAGATGCTGAAGCATTACGCCAATTAGACAATGAGTTACCCGCCATAGATATATCTGCTACTTGTTTATTATTAAAAACAGGGAGAGATATTTATTTTTGTGTTAGAAACCGGCGCTATTACCAACAATTCATTGAAGATAATGAAAAGCACTATCGGGTACTTTCTATTTTAGAGAGGCAACAGCAATTACAATAAGGATCGAGAGTTTAAAAATAGGGTGCTATGTCTGATATTGCTTTGTTTTGTTTATTAAATGATCACGGGGTGGTTTGTTATCCTATTTTGAAATAGTGACAGAGAATATATTTTAGGTATCATAGGCGTATAATAGAATATAGATGAATTATAGGCATTAATTATCGATAGTGTTCAATGACCTTTGGGTGCTTATTGACGTAATACATCATAATTTAATCCATCAACATTGTTTTACTTTTACTTAATTGGATATATTAATATGTTAGTACTTGGTCATCAAAATCCTGACTGTGATAGTTTATGTAGTGCGATCGCTCTTGCTGCACTTTTTAATAAAATTGGCCGTCCTGCAACACCGATTCTACAAGGTAAACCGAATCCTGAAGCTTTATTTTTATTAGATTGCGCTGGATTTGAACAGCCTGAGATCCGCACATCGGTTGCGGGTGAAGATATTTTCATTGTTGACTATTCGGATTGGGGGCAAGGCACTAGCGATATGAAAAAAGCTAGAGTGCGTGGTATTGTTGATCATCATAAATTAGGGGACATTACTACCTCTGAACCATTAGAATGTTGGATCTGGCCGGTGGGGTGTAGCGCTACAATTGTTTACAACATGTATAAATTTCATGAAAAAAGTCCCGAGCCTGCTATTGCTAAGCTGATGATGGGCGCTATTATTTCGGATACGGTAAACTTTCAGGGACCTACCACTACTGAACTAGATAAACGCGCCGCTTTTGCACTTGCAAAAATAGCGGGTGTGGATGATATTAAGGTCTTTGCAAAAGCTCAATTTGAAGCAAAATCAGATATTAAAAATGTTTCAGCAGCAGAGCTTATTTTACGCGATCAAAAAGTATTTGAAATGGCGGGTGAAAAAATAGCGATAGGGCAATTAGAATTAACATCATTAACAGTGGCTTTACAGAAAAAAGATGAAATGTTAGTTGAGATGAGACAACTACAGGCAGATAAAGGCTACCATTCTACCCTTGTACTTTTAACTGATATTACAACATTAGATACGACTGCTTTGATAATATCGAAGGATGCAGATAAAGTGGCTAACGCATTAAACAGTAGCGTTGAGGGAAATGTATTTGAACTACCAGGTGTAGTGAGCCGTAAAAAACAAATTATTCCATTCTTGCAGAGTGCATTCGAAAGTTAGTTTTTCTAACGTATAAACGATATTTAATGTACTTAATAAAGAAAATTATAGGTTTTAACTTTTGAATCGTGAAAGGATGAACATAAAAAATGTTCATCCTTTTTTATAGTGTCACTTTCAGTTATTCTGAGTCTTATCATTTTTTGAGGTTTTTATGCATATTCATATTCTCGGTATTTGTGGAACTTTTATGGGTGGCATTGCTATTATTGCCAAATCGTTAGGTCATAAAGTGACGGGGTCGGATAAAAATGTTTATCCGCCAATGAGTACACAATTGCAAGAACAGGGCATTGAACTTATTCATGGGTTTGACCCGAGTCAGCTCGATTGCGAGCCGGATATGATAATCATTGGTAATGCAATGAGTAGAGGTAATCCTTGTGTTGAAGCTATTTTAGACAAACAAATGCCTTATATCTCTGGTCCACAATGGTTATTAGAAAATGTTTTAAAAGATAGGTGGGTTTTAGCGGTGGCGGGAACTCATGGTAAAACATCAACTGCAAGCATGCTGGCTTGGATATTAGAATATGCAGGAATGAAACCTGGTTTTTTAATTGGTGGCGTGCCATACAATTTTGGTTTATCGGCACGTCTCGGTGAAACGCCTTTTTTTGTAATTGAAGCCGATGAATATGATTGCGCCTTTTTTGATAAGCGCTCTAAATTTGTGCATTATCATCCACGGACGTTAGTTTTAAATAATCTTGAGTTCGATCACGCGGATATTTTTGATGATTTAGATGCGATAAAAAAACAATTTCATCATTTGATACGAACAGTTCCTGAAAGTGGGCGTATTTTTTTCCCTAATCAAGATGATGCATTAATGTCCGTCAAACATATGGGTTGCTGGAGTGAAGTTGAATATTTAGGTGAGAATTGGTCTATTAATAAGATTCAAGAAGACGGCTCGAAATTTGAAGTTTTATTTAATGGTAAAGCTGGGGGGGTTGTTAATTGGCCTTTAATTGGTGAGCATAATATTAATAATGCTTTAGGTGCCATCGCCGCCGCCCGGCATGTGGGTGTTACGCCAGAAATATCAACGCAAGCTTTAGGTCTTTTTAAAAGTATTAAGCGGCGGATGGAAGTTAAAGGCGTGGTAAATAATATTACCGTTTATGATGATTTTGCGCATCACCCGACAGCAATTAATACTACGTTATTAGGTTTACGAGCGAAAGTTGGAGAGGCACGAATTATTGCGGTATTAGAGCCGAGATCTAACACGATGCGTTTAGGTATACAAAAAGAAGCGGTTGTAAATGCGCTTTCTGTTGCAGATGCTATTTATTTTTATGAAAGTGTTGATATGCAGTGGTCTATTGCTGATTTGTTTCTTGAGCAAGGTAAAAAAGTTGATATATCAACAGATATCGAAGACTTAGTCGATAAATTAGTTGATATTGCTGTTCCAGGAGATCATATCTTGATAATGAGTAATGGTGGGTTTGGAAATTTACATCAGAAGTTATTAGATAATCTGTAGGGTTCATTATGTTTTTAGATAAAGTAACATTAGCGGTTACGGGAGCATCAGGTAGTGGTTATTTTTTACGTCTATTAGATACATTAGTAAAAAGTAATTGCCAAATTTATTTGCTTTTATCTGACGCTGCAAAAATAGTATTAAAAACAGAAGTTGATGAGCAGTGGCCTGATGAAATAGAAGCCTTAAATGCTTTTTTAGAAAAACGTTTTAATACGCAAGCACAGCAAATTATTGTTTTGGGCCGTATGGATTGGTTTTCAGTTGTAGCGTCTGGTTCATCCGCACCAAAGAAGATGATCATTTGTCCGTGTAGTTGTGGGACATTCGCCTCGATTGCACAGGGTTTATCAAAGACCTTAATTGAGCGTGCCGCAGATGTTGTGCTTAAAGAGCGCGGGCAACTTATTATCATGCCAAGAGAAACTCCATTTTCTACCTTGCATTTGCGTAATTTATTAACGCTTTCTGAATTAGGCGTTACCATCATGCCATTAGCACCTGGTTTTTATCATCGCCCGCAATCTATTGTGGAGTTACATGACTTTATGGTGGCACGTTTGTTGGATCACTTAAAAATAAAACATACAAAAAGCAAAAGGTGGTGTCAATAAAGGATTTTTTGACGAATTTATATATGGTAAAGAAGATCTTGTAACGCATGACTATAAAACACCATTAAAATTATTATGTTTTGTCATCAACTATGTTATTAGATTACGCTGCTTTTAGGGAGATTGGAATATTCATCACATTGGATATCCGGAATAATTAATCTTGTTTTTTGATGTAAGGCGTTTATTTTTTATGCGTACTATTGACATTTTTTTCATTTAAGCGATGTTGAATAGTGGTACAATCGCCCGTTAATTAAGTAAATAGGTATAATATGAATCATTCGATTGCAACAATGATCTCTGAAGATGAGATAGAGAAACGAGTCAAAGAAATGGCATTACAAATTGATGCGCATTATAAAGATAGTGAGTCACTTATACTCGTTGGGTTATTAAGAGGATCGGTTATTTTCTTATCCGATCTCGCCAGACGTTTAACTATTCCGGTTAAACTAGATTTTATGGCAACCTCAAGTTATGGTAGTAGTACTGTTGCAGGTGAAGTTAAAATTTTAAAAGAATTAGACGAAGAAATTCGTAATAAAGATGTGCTTATTGTGGAAGATATCGTTGATACAGGTAATACATTAGCAAAAATAAAAGAAATGTTGTTATTACGTAATCCTAATTCTGTTGCTATTTGTGCGTTACTTAATAAGCCTTCTCGTCGAGAAGTTGATGTAAAAATTGATTGGCAAGGATTTTCAATCGAAGATAAATTTGTGGTTGGTTATGGGATGGACTTTAATCAACTATATCGTAATCTACCTTATATTGGCATGGTTACGTTTAATGATTAATATAGGTAAACCGTATGTATGCGATTGATCTCGATAATGTAAAAAAAGTATACAAAGGAGGCGTTGAAGCATTAAAAGGACTTTCTTTGCAAGTGGAAGAAGGTGATTTTTATGCTTTACTCGGACCTAATGGTGCAGGGAAGTCAACGATAATTGGTATCATTGCTTCTTTGGTGAATAAAAGCTCGGGAAAAATAAAGGTTTTTGGCTATGATTTAGATAGTCAGCTTGAATCTGCTAAGAGTCAAATTGGTTTAGTGCCTCAAGAATTTAATTTTAATCAATTTGAACCACCTATTCAGATATTAGTTAACCAAGCTGGGTATTATGGAATTAACCGTAAAGAGGCATTATTACGTGCTGAAAAATATTTAAAAAAATTAGATCTTTGGGATAAACGAGATCAAGCTTCCCGTGAATTATCCGGTGGTATGAAGCGGCGCTTAATGATTGCTCGTGCGTTGATGCATGAGCCTCGTTTGTTGATTTTAGATGAGCCGACAGCGGGTGTGGATATTGAAGTTCGTCGAACTATGTGGGGATTTTTACAAGAGTTAAATAGTAAAGGTGTCACCATTATTCTAACGACTCATTACTTAGAAGAAGCGGAAAGGTTATGCCGCAATATAGGCATTATAGATAAAGGGAATTTAGTTGAAAATACTAGTATGAAAGAATTGTTGTCGAGATTAGACTCCGAGACTTTTATATTAGATGTTGATCCACCATTGTATCTGCCGAGTAGTGAACGTTTTAAAATTACCCAATTAGATGAAGTCACATTAGAATTGGAATTGTCTAAAGAGCTTTCTTTAAATAAAGTATTCGAGGAACTTACAGCTCAGGGAATTCGAGTAAATAGTTTAAGGAATAAATCTAATCGTTTAGAAGAGTTATTTGTAGGCTTACTTAAAAATGAGAAAGTTAATGTTTAAATGTTCCTATCGTATTGCACTACAAAGTATATTGCGTAAAGAAATTAATCGTTTTTTACGTATTTGGTTACAGACTTTAGTCCCACCAGTTATAACTGTAAGCCTCTATTTTGTTATTTTTGGCAATTTAATTGGTTCGCGTATTGGTAGCATGGGCGGGGTGGATTATATGTCTTTCATCGTACCCGGTTTAATTATGATGTCGGTGATCACCAACTCATATTCAAATGTGGCCTCGTCTTTTTTTAGTGCTAAATTTCAAAATAATATTGAAGAGTTATTAGTGGCTCCCGTACCCAATTATATTATTATTTTCGGATATGTGGGTGGAGGCATGACACGCGGGCTGATGGTTGGATTTCTTGTCACTTGTGTTTCGTTACTATTTATTGACTTACATATTTTTAATTTAGGGATCTTAATTTTAAGTGTGCTTTGTACTTCAATTTTATTTTCACTGGCTGGACTATTAAATGCGTTATTTGCTAAAACATTTGACGATATTAGTATTATACCTTCTTTTGTATTAACACCATTAACATACTTAGGTGGTGTTTTTTATTCCATCAGTTTATTACCACCTGTTTGGCAAGTTATTTCCCATTTTAATCCTGTCTTTTATATGATCAATGCCTTTCGTTATGGTTTTTTAGGTATTGCGGATGTCAATCTATCGGTTGCCTTTAGTGTTATTTTCGCTTTTATTGGCATCCTTTATATATTAGTCAGTATTTTATTGAAAAAAGGTGTAGGTATACGTACATGATGGTACTCGGTAATTCAAGAATTATTACATCGAATCAAAATGGTTTACATGAGCAATTAGACGAAGTGGTGTTGAAACATTTAAAGCATCGTTTTCAAAAGCCTTATCAAAAGCATACATTAGATGCATTTAAAGCCTGTGAAAAGTGGGTTGAGCAGCAAAATAAACCGATTATTTTTGATTCTTGTTGTGGCGTAGGGGAAAGTACATATCATCTTGCTTTAAGGCACCCTGAAGCGATTGTTTTAGGTCTTGATAAGTCAGCAGATAGGCTCTCTAAACATGGCATAGAGGCTGCGGATAACTATCGTTTATTACAAGTTAATTTAAATGATTTTTGGAGGCTTGCGCTTGATGCAGGTTGGCATTTGTCGCATCATTATTTACTGTATCCCAACCCTTGGCCTAAAGCTAAACACTTACAACGACGTTGGCATGGTAGCGCTGTTTTCCCTGCTATTATAGCTTTGGGTGGTGAGTTAGAGTTACGTAGTAATTGGTTTACGTATATCAAAGAATTTGCGCGTGCATTAGAGCTTGCGGGGCAATCGAGCCAAATACAAGAATATCAAGCAGCTAAAGCGATTACACCTTTTGAGCGTAAGTATTGGGCAAGTGGGCAAGCCTCATTACAACTTAAAGCGAGTTTAAAATAATGGTCGAGGCTTTTTATAAAACATGTATTTGATAATGAGATACGTGACTCGGTAGGGGGAACCATGCCGGAATATCTCTTTGAATCAATTAATATAACGAGACTGGCAGTCATCTTCAGTGACCTTACTGGAAAGTAATCTACGTTTATCTGCAGGCTTGCTTGATACGATAACCTCGTTTGCCTGTATTGCGGGAAAGTTCTCTACTAATAGTTGATTGGCTGACGTTTAACTGCCGTGCTATTTTATTTTGACTCAATCCTATTTTCTTTAAGGCTTAAACCTGGCATCTTAGCTCATAGCTCAGTTGTTTATATGTTTTCATTGTTGCATCTCTTGCCGGAGAAAAAGTGATTAGCATATATTCAGCTGACCACTTTTTCTACCTATTCAAGTTATGCACTTATTATTTGAATCTAAGGCATGATTTCTTTTGCTTTTTCAATAATATTTTCTACTGTAAAACCAAACATTTTAAATAACTCATCGGCAGGTGCAGACTCACCAAAGGTTGTCATACCAATCACACGTCCGTTTAAACCAACATATTTATACCAGTAATCACTAATACCCGCTTCAATAGCAACACGCGCTGTCACTGCATGTGGCAGTACAGCCTCGCGATAAGCACTATCTTGTTTATCAAAAATGTCAGTAGAGGGCATAGATACTACTCGTACTTCTTTACCTTCTTGACTTAATTGAGCAGCCGCTTGCATAGCAAGGTTCACTTCAGACCCCGTTGCAATGAGAAGTAAATCGGGAGTGCCTGAACATTCTTTTAAAATATAACCACCCTTGGAAATATTCGTAACTTGCTCCGTACTACGTAATTGTTGTACCAAGTTTTGGCGTGAAAAAATGAGTGCTGTGGGGGCATTTTTCCGTTCTATTGCTAGTTTCCAAGCAACGGCAGATTCGACCTGATCACAAGGACGCCATGTACTCATATTTGGCGTTAAGCGTAATGAAGATATTTGTTCAACAGGTTGATGTGTTGGACCATCTTCACCTAAGCCGATAGAATCATGAGTGTAGACTTGAATGTTTTGTATCTTCATCAACGCGGCCATTCTTAATGCATTACGTGCATACTCCATAAACATTAAGAAAGTTGCGCCGTAGGGGATAAAACCACCGTGTAAAGTTATCCCATTCATCATGGCTGTCATTGCAAATTCACGTACGCCGTAATGAAGATAGTTACCTGATGCATTATTACGAGTAATTGGTTTTGAACCTGACCAAATGGTTAAGTTCGATGGAGCAAGATCTGCTGAGCCACCAAGAAATTCAGGTAACATACATCCAAAGGCTTCAAGTGCATTTTGAGATGCTTTTCTTGATGCAATATTAGCAGGGTTCGCTTGTAAATCTGCAATAATAGCTGATGTTTTTTGTTCCCAATGTTCTGGTAGTTCACCTTTGACTCTGCGTGTAAATTCAGCCGCTAGTTCAGGATAAGCACGACTATAAGCTGTAAATTTTTCATTCCAATTATTTTCTTTGGCTTGGCCCGCTTGTTTTGCATCCCACTGTGCATAAATATCAGTCGGGATTTCAAATGGCCCGTATTCCCATCCGAGAGCTTTGCGTGTTGCAATAATTTCATCAGCACCAAGTGGGGCCCCATGACAATTATGTGTACCTTGTTTCGTAGGTGAACCAAAGCCAATAATTGTTTTTGCACAAATAAGGGTAGGTTTTTCTGTTTCAGCTTGGGCTGCTTGAATCGCGTCGTTGATAGCTTTTGCATCATGTCCATCGACATTAGCAATAACATGCCAACCGTAAGCTTCGAAGCGTTTTGGAGTATCATCTGTAAACCAGCCATCGACGTCACCATCAATGGAAATGCCGTTGTCATCCCAAAATGCAATCAGTTTGCCAAGACCTAAGGTCCCTGCAAGAGAACAAGCTTCATGTGAGATCCCTTCCATAAGACAGCCATCACCCATAAATACATAAGTATGATGATCGACAATACAGTGATCTTTTTTATTAAATTGGGCTGCTAATGTTTTTTCAGCTAATGCCATCCCGATGGCATTCGTAATGCCTTGACCTAGAGGTCCTGTCGTTGTTTCAATACCAGGTGCGTAGCCATATTCAGGGTGACCAGGTGTTTTGGAATGCAATTGACGGAAGTTTTTTAAATCGTCAATAGAAAGATCATATCCACTAAGATGAAGTAGAGAATATAAAAGCATTGAGCCATGACCATTAGATAAAATAAAGCGATCTCTATCCGACCATTGAGGGTTTTGAGGGTTGTGCTTTAAGTGACCGCGCCAAAGAACTTCTGCGATATCTGCCATGCCCATAGGCGCCCCAGGGTGACCCGAATTAGCTTGTTGTACAGCGTCCATACTTAAAGCTCGGATAGCGTTAGCGAGTTGATTACTTTGCATAAATATTACCATTTATAAGTGATTAAATCGTTTTTCAGAGAAATAAAAGCAAATGCAGATGAGTCTGAATTGCTTTTATTTTAAATAATTAAAGCTTTGCCGCGATCATTATTTCAAGTTTGCCTTGATCGATAGCAAAATTACGGATCCCTTCAGCTAGTTTTTCAACTGCCATGGCATCTTGATTATGTTCCCAAAGGAACTGTGCATGCGTCATGGCATCAGGACGAGTTTTAATATCCGTTGCAGCGACTAATTTAATGACAACTTCACCTTCAGCCTCTTCTAATTCTTGTAATAATGCAGGGGCGATAGTTAAGCGATCGCAACCTGCAATTTCTAAGATTTCACCGATACTACGGAAACTTGCACCCATAACTACGGTGCTATATTCATGTTCTTTGTAGTAATTATAAATAGTTGTGACAGAGATCACGCCAGGATCTTCTTGTGGTGAAAAATCACGACCTTCTTTTGCTTTATGCCAATCCATGATACGTCCTACAAAAGGAGATATTAAAAATGCGCCTGCTTCTGCACATGCACGTGCTTGTGCGAAAGAGAATAATAAAGTTAAGTTGCAGTTAATACCTTCTTTTTCAAGAATTTCTGCTGCGCGAATACCTTCCCATGTTGAGGCTAATTTAATTAAGATGCGTTCATTTTTGATGCCTGCATCGTTATACATTTTTATCAGTTGGCGTGCTTTAGTGACACTGGCATTTGTATCGTAAGAAAGGCGCGCATCGACTTCTGTAGATATACGTCCTGGAATAGTTGTTAAGATCTCTTTGCCGATATTAACGGCGAGCATGTCGCAGGTATCTTGTACTTGTTGCGCTTTATCATTGCTTTGCTGTTTTGCATAAGCAATGGCTTGGGTAATAAGAGGCGCATAATCAGAAATTTGAGCTGCTTTAAGGATAAGTGATGGATTGGTGGTCGCATCTTCGGGTTGATATTTACGGATCTCTTCAATATCACCTGTATCGGCAACGACAGTGGTTATTTTTCTAAGTTGTTGTAATTTGTTGCTCATATATATCATCCTTATATTTGCTTAATTATGCATAGCTATTTTTTCTTCGTACCTTTAAATAAATAAAGCTTACGAATGTTCAACGTTGAACATTAGGGTTGCTCATATGTTTAACGCTTGAGTAATTGATAGATTCAAAATAGCTGATTCACTTTATAAGTCAATCAAGTATGTGTTTAAATACGTACTAATCTCTATTTTCAATTGTGAAAGTGTAAAAGAGAGAGAAAAATGCGGTTTTAAATTATTCCTTATAAAACAGACAAAGACTTTTTGGCGCGCATATGTAACAATGCCGATCAAATGTAATACTTAGTTGGTGTCGTAGAGAGAGATAAAATGATTATAAAAAAACTTGATATATCAGCGCAACAAACAGATTTATTAACAGAAATATCTGTTGCGTATTATCAAGAGGGCTCTACACAGGAAGAGATATCAAAGAAATTCTCGATATCTAGAGCAAAAGTAGGGCGCATGCTTAAGCAAGCCAGAAAAGAAGGAATTGTTGAGATAACAGTAAAATATCATCCTGTATTCAGTGCGCAAATTGAGCAACGCTTAATAAAACGGTTTTCGATAAAGCGAGCATTGATAGCTTTAGATCAAAATAATGAAGAGGAGCAACGCTTACAGGTGGCGGGTTTAGTTTCTAATTATCTGGCAAGTATTCTTAAAGATGGCATGGTCGTTACTGTTGGTCAGGGACGTAATGTTTCTGCGGTTGCCCATCATGTTGGCGTTATTGCCCCTAGAGATTGTAAGTTTGTATGTGCTATTGGTGGGATACATCCTAGGGGCGGGATGTTTAACGCAGATCATATCAGTCGGCAATTAGCCAAAAAATATGGTGGTAGTTCAGAAACTTTATACGCCCCCGCTTACGCTGAAAATAAGGCGCAAAAAATGGCCTTTATGCAGAATGAAACTGTTAAGCAAACGCTAGACTTGGCAAGAAAAGCAGATGTTTCTTTAGTGGGTATTGGCAATATGAGTGAAAATAATTACATGGTAAGTTTAGGTTGGTTTACCGCAGATGAGGTGCTTCAATCAAGATTAAATAATGGTGTTGTAGGTGATTTCGGCGGATATGATTTTTTTAATGTACAAGGAAATGTTGCTAATACGGTAATGAATGATCGTGTCATAGGACTAAGTATTGATGAATTTAGGCCTATATCAAATGTAATCGCGATTGCATCTGAAAATAATAAACCGTTGGCATTATTAGGCGCTTTACGTAGTGGGGCGGTAGATGTGCTTGCAACAAGTGTCAGTAATGCATTAACTATTTTAAATTTAGATGAACAAATTAAGGTTTGAATATTTACAGTGTTCTATTTAGATCGAAGAGAGCATTTTCATTTTTTATTGTTAGATATAATTTGATTTTTTATGCGTAACCCCCCATTTTTAATAGAGTTCAAGCATAGATATTTTTTCGGTGCTTATTTAAGTTTTTGAATGGGTGGGTAATACCACCGATTTCCATGTGAGATTGCTCATATTTAAGTCACTTACCTTTTATCTTTATGTAAGTTTCATCCACTCGTCATGAGTCAGATACTTTACGTTTTCTTTTTCTGAAACTGGGTTTCAAGCAATGGAGAATATTGATCACCCAACGATTTAAGGTTGTGTGATCAATATGAATATTCCATTCAGTAAATATCTTTTCTATTTCACGATAACTGAGTTTGTAAGCTAGATAATATCGAAGTGTCATCATGATGATGGATAATGTCGTCCTGAAAAATTAATTGCACGGCACTCATGCTCTTAAAAAGAGAGAAACATTACAACACATTGGTTTACTTCGTCAATTTTGCGACAGAACCCGTTGCAACGCATTGAAAAGGAGAGCAGACTCACGCAATATTCAATTGGTTTGTTTTGCAAGTTTATCTATGTATACAAATCTTTTTTCACCCTTAATAAAGTACACCGCATATACACATCGGCGGATAATACAGCCTATTTTACCAACGGGCTTCTTCTTTATTGGAGCACCTTAATGCAGAAAGTTAATTTATTTGTTACTTGTCTATGCGACACAGTGAAAGCTGATGTGGCTAAAAAAACAGTTCAATTACTCGAACAATTAAACTGTGAGATCATTTTTCCTGAAAAACAAGGATGTTGTGGTCAGCCCGCTATCAATAGTGGTTATATCGAAAGCTCTAAACCCGCGATGAAAACACTTATTAAAGCGTTTGAAATCAATAATTATCCCATTGTAACGCCTGCAGGCTCTTGTGCTGCTTCCATAAAAAATTATCCAAAATATTTTGCTAGTGAACCCAAATGGGCAGCTCGAGCTCAACAAATTGCAAATCGTTTATTTGAACTCACTCAATTTATTGTGAATGAATTAGGTATTGATAATGTCGGCGCTCGCCTTGCTGGTCGCGCTGTTTATCATCCATCTTGTAGTTTAATTAGAAAACTTGGCGTACGCGAAGAGCCATTATGTTTACTTGCAAACGTACAAGGCTTAGAAATGTTAGCGATTGAAAATCAAGAAACATGCTGCGGTTTTGGAGGAACATTCTCGATTAAAATGGGAGAAATATCCTCCGCCATGGTTAAAGAAAAAGTTCAGCATATCAGTAAGGTAGAGCCGGATTTTTTGATTTGTGCCGATGTTAGTTGCCTTATGAATATAGGTGGGCGTATTAGCCGTGAAAATAAACCCGTTAAAGTGATGCATATTGTTGATGTGCTACTAAGTCGATAAAAGGATATTATTATGTCGATGAAAACCAGTTCAAAAAACTTTCAGGAGCGCATTGATGTACAAATGCAAAATGATGTAATGCTCCATACCGTGGCTCATGCTCAAGGACTTATGTTTGAAAATCGTCAAATTGCAGCCGACAAATTAGGTAACTGGGAACAATGGCGTGAGATGGGAAAAGATATCCGCGATCATGTACTTGAAAACTTAGATTATTATTTACAACAATTAAGCGATAATGTTAAAAAAAATGGTGGACATGTATTTTTTGCACAAACTGCAATAGAAGCAACCGATTATATTGAAAAAATTATAAAAGAAAAAAAAGCAAAAAAGATCGTAAAAGCTAAATCTATGGTTACAGAAGAAATTGGCCTTAACCAAATGATATTACGTAATGGATGGCAAGTAGTTGAAACTGATTTAGGCGAATATATTTTACAATGTGATGATTATAATGCCCCTTCACATATTGTCGTACCCGCTCTGCATAAAAGTCGCGCTCAAATTCGCGAGATATTTAAAGATAAAGCAGGCTACACAGGTACAGATAACCCTGAAGAGATGACCCGTTTTGTTCGAGAACATCTTCGTCACGATTTTTTAGAAGCCGATATCGGCATCACCGGTTGTAATTTTGCAGTAGCAGAGTCCGGCTCTATTTCCTTAGTCACGAATGAAGGTAATGCGCGTTTATCAACTACGTTACCCAAAGTACATATAGCAGTCATGGGAATGGAGCGCATTGTCCCCACTTTTGAAGAACTTGATATCGTAATAAGTTTACTCTGTCGTAGCGCTGTAGGGCAAGCTCTAACAGGCTATATCACCGCGCTAACTGGACCTCGTGAAGATGATAATTGTGATGGACCGGAAGAATTTCATTTAGTCATTGTTGATAATGGGCGCTCTGACATTTTAGGGACTAAGTTTCAAGATATTTTACGCTGTATCCGCTGTGCTGCCTGCATTAATACCTGCCCCGCTTATCGACATATTGGTGGGCAAGCATATGGTTCTATCTACCCAGGCCCTATCGGTGCAGTGTTATCACCCCTACTTGGTGGCTATGATGATTTTAAAGAATTACCTTACGCATGCACTTTATGTAAAGCGTGTCATGATGTTTGCCCCGTTAAAATCCCCTTGTCCGATCTATTACTGAAACACCGAGAAAAAATGGCAGATCAAAAAATCACACCACTTGCTGAGCGTGCTGCTGTTACTGTTTTTAATTATGTTAATGCACGCCCGATATTATGGAATACAAGTGTGAAAATAGGCGCGCGTATCGCCACCGGTCTTATTAAAAAAGGGAAACTGCCTATTAATATAGGTCCGATTAAAGAATGGACTAACACTCGAGATCTACCTAACCCTGATGGTGAATCATTTCGGACTTGGTTTAAAAACAGAAAATAAATATAAAAGAGTATATTACTATGCTAGAAAATAAAACAACTAAAGTATCGGGTAGTATTTATAATCGTGACAAATTCTTAAATAATATTGCAGAAAAACTAGGACGAAACCGTAAATATAAAAATGTTATTCGTCCTACATTAAAATATTCATGTCATTGGGAAGTAATGGCTGATTTTACTCAAGATCAACTTAAAGATGAATTAATTAAATTCACTAAAGAAACATTAGGTATGCAAACCCTGTGTATAAAAAAAGCACAATTAGCAGAAACATTACGTACACTTTGTGCGCATTATTGCGCAAAGGCAGACGTCCATGGAAATACTCTATTTTCAGCCGATAAACGTTTACTTGCGATGTTGAATCCTCAAGATTTAGTCAATGCAAAGCATAGTGTACATATTTGGGATGCTTCTGCGGGATATAAAGCTAATATAAAATTTGCCGAACAAGCAAATGTTGGCGTTGTATTTGCTGAATATGCTTTAGCAGAATCGGGCACGGTTGTGCTTTATAATTCGGCACTACAAGGACGTGCTATCAGCTTATTACCCGAGGCATCTATTTTTATCGTATTAAAGAGTTCATTATTACCACGTATGACACAAGCCACTCGCATACTTAATGAAAAAATCAAAACAGGAGAGCGTATACCTTCGTGTATTAATTTTATCTCAGGGCCTAGTTCGACTGCAGATATAGAGCTTATTAAAGTCGTAGGTGCACATGGACCTATTTATGCAACCTACGTCATTATTGATGATATGTAAGTAGCATTGATTCACTAAATAGAAAGATAGCTCTTTATTCTTATATTTCAGCCCCTTTTTTATATAAAGGGGTCTCTTTTTTCATTACCTCCTAAAATTTTAAACAATCAAAAAAGTTAAATTTCACAGTCAAACTTTGACTAACTTTATTCAAATATTTGATCCTAAGCAGGCTTATATTTTTTGGAACATTAATACATGGCGATCAATTTCTCAGGGCGACATTATCCATCACATATTATCCTAATGGCACTGCGTTATTATCTTGCTTACAAATTCAGCTACCGTGAAATAGATGAGATATTTGCTGAGCGTAATATTCATTTTGATCACTTAACTTTGAATCGTTGGGTGATCAAATATTCTCCATTGCTGAAACCTACATAAAGGTGAAAGGTAAGTGGGTCTACTACTATCGAGCAGTCGATAAGTATGGCGCTATTATTGATTTTACTTGAGTGAAACCCGTAATGAACAAGACATACGGGCTTTCTTTGATAAAGCCATTACGAGTAATGAGTTGTCACGTAAAGTAGTTATTGATAAAAGTGGTGCGAATGCAGTCACGTTAGATACTATCAATATTCACCTTTTGTTGTCTGGATATATGCTCTATATGGTTGAAGTGTTAGCGATTAAATACCTCAACAATATTGTTGAACAAAGCCATCGAAAAGTGAAAGGTAAAATGCATCAATGTTTAGGATGGAAGTCTTGGGTTGGTGCGGAATCAACGTTAGCCGGTGTTGAAGTCTGCGCCATGATTAAACACGGACAGATGCTCGATTCAGAAGGAATGACTCCATGGGATCAGTTTTATGAAAAAGTAATTCGCATATATTCAGCTGACCACTTTTTTTACCTATTTTAAGTTATGCACTTATTATTTAAATCTAAGGGGTTAAACAATAAAACCTCTACCTATATTTACGTAGAGGTTTTATTGTGTCATCGAGAATTAAGCGACTTGTATAGGCACCGCTTTACTGGTGCGTACAATATTGTTGCTTGCATCTAAATAAACTAAACTGGGCTTATGTTGGCTAATTTCTTCTGCACTTAAGCTTGCATAAGCACAGATAATGACACGATCACCCACGGCAGCCATTCTAGCGGCTGCTCCATTGACTGAAATTATTTTAGAGCCACGTTCTCCAGATATCGCGTAAGTTGCAAAGCGTCCACCTGTTTCGATGTTATAGATCTCTATTTTTTCATATTCTAAGATACCAGATTGATCTAATAAATCTTGATCAATCGCACAAGAGCCTTCATAATTTAATTCAGCATGCGTGATGCGAGCTTGGTGTAGTTTGCCTGTTAGCATTGTTTTTTGCATACAAAAACCTTTCGTTAATATTATGCTGATTAATTCAGCTGATGAGATAATAAAGTAAACATTTATAAATTAACTACTTTATTGTCGATTAAGCGTGTATTACCTAAAAAAGCCGCCATTAGTATAACGGCTTTATTACTTTTGTTGTGTAATGTTTGCAACGTTTTTGCATCAACAATATCAATAGAATCTGGCTTAAATCCACCTTCTTCTAATGCCTTTGATGCTTCGACTATAAGTGCCTGATAGTTTAAACGTTTCGATGGAAGTTGTTCTCCTAAATCGTGCATCACACGTGCCAGTAATGGGGCTATGTTTTGTTCTGACTCGTTAAGTTTACTGTTACGAGAGCTTAATGCCAGTCCATTATCTGCACGTACAATCGGAACTGAAATAATATTGATAGGCATGGCCAGATCTTTTACCATTTGCTTAATTATGGCAAGTTGTTGAAAATCTTTTTCTCCAAAACAAGCATAATCGGGTTGTATAAGATTAAATAACTTGGCCACGATAGTGCTCATTCCACGGAAATGGCCCGGACGTAGCTTACCTTCCAAGCAGTTAGATAGCATGGGTACTTCAATGTAAGTCTGCGTTTCTAAACCATGTGGGTAAATCACATCAACACTCGGCACAAATATAATATCAACACCCGCTAGCATTAACTTTTCATAATCGGCTTTTAAAGTTATGGGGTAATTGATTAAATCTGCTTTATTATTAAATTGCATCGGATTGACAAAAATACTAACGATTGTGATGTCTGCAACTTTTTGACCTTCTTTAATGAGCGCAAGATGGCCATTATGTAAATTACCCATAGTTGGGATGAATGCAATTTCTTGAGCCTTTTGCTTGATCTGTTTAACGCTCTCGCGTAATAATATCGGATCATGAATAATTTTCATTTTATTCTCTTTTTAATAAAAACAATGCTCAGTTGCAGGGAACTCACCACTTTCTACCTGTTTTTTATAAAGTGCTACTGCTCCTCGAATATCACCTGTTTCGAGTAAGAAGTTTTTAGAGAACTTGGGGCAAAAACCAGCAGAAATCCCAAAAGCATCGTGCATCACTAAAATTTGTCCGTCGGTTTCCGCACCAGCGCCAATCCCAATAACTGGGATTGTTAATGCATGAGTAATGCGTTTAGCAAGAACAACAGGGACACATTCTAAAACTAAGAGTTGTATTCCAGATTTTTCTAAAAGCAATGCGTCGTTAAGTAATTTATCTGCTTGCTCTTCTTGGCGACCTTGCACCTTATAACCGCCTAATACATTAACCGATTGTGGGGTTAAACCTAAATGACCACAAACAGGAACACCACGTGTGACTAAGCCTTGTATAGTGCTAGCGAGCCAATCTCCTCCCTCGAGCTTAACCATATGCGCACCAGCTTGCATTAAGATTGCAGCATTGGCATAAGCTTGATCAGTATTGGCGTAACTCATAAACGGTAAATCAGCCATGATTAATACATTTTTTGCGCTATTCGCAACACAGCCTGTGTGATATTTTATATCATCAATGGTGACCGGTAGAGTTGAGTCATGGCCTTGTAATACCATACCAAGAGAATCTCCGACAAGTAAAACTTGAATACCTGCTTGATCAAAAATCGTGGCAAAACTCGCATCATAAGCCGTGATACAAGTTATTTTTTGATGCTCTACTTTCATTTTCATTAAATGAGAAACACTAATTCTAGGCATAACATTTCCTAATTTCAATTGAGTTAATCTGTGTTGTAAGTGTGATCTGCGTCACTTATTTTTGTGAGCTCTTTTTTATCACATAATGTGATTAATTGCGACAAAAGCGTTGTATCGGGTAATTTTATTTCTGGGGCAATTTCAAACAAAGGATATAGTACAAATTCTCGGGTTTTCATTCCATAATGTGGAATGGTTAAGCGCGATGTATTAATACTGTGATCTGCATATAAGATAATATCTAAATCTAAAGTACGTGGCCCCCAACGTAGCGCCTTTCTTTCTCGCCCTTGGTTTTGCTCTATTTTCTGTAACTCATCTAATAAATGTAATGCGCTTAATTGTGTGTCTAATTCAACGACCGCATTAATATAATCCGGTTGATTTTGAGGGCCCATAGGTCGACTACAATACAAAGAAGAACATTTAAGTAATTGTGTGTTAGGTAAACCTTTCAAGGCCTCTATCGCCTTCTTTGCTTGTTGTATTGGATGTTTTTGATTACTGCCAATTGCAATATAACTAAGCATCTAGAACATCCGTATTAGATGAGCGTTTTTTGTTTCTATATTTACGTTTTTTAGGTGCCGTCTTTGTCGTATCTGGTTTTTTTTCATTTGCTTTATTAATATGTTGACGTCCATATTGGTGCACAGGTAGAGGATTATTTTGTTGATACTCTTGCCACCACACAACAAGGTCTTTTAATTCCGTTGCATTTTCTATTTGTGCGCGTAATGCTAAAAAGTCAAAGGCGGCTCTAAATTTAATATGTTGATAAACGCGTTGTGCGCGTTTTCCTCCAAAACGAGGTAAACGTAATTGTAGCATCCAAATATCGCGAATAGTGGCTGTAAAGCGTTTTGGAATAGCAATACTTTTTACTTGAATACTTAATACTTCATTCATCGCGAGTAAAAAGGCATCATGGTATTCCATGCCACTTTCACAGCTTATAGCATGGGCGCGTTGCTCTACGGGGTACCAAAGTAACACTGCATAAATATAGGCCGGCGTAACACGTTTTCCTTGAGCAATGCGTTTATCTGTGTCGATTAAAGCTTGCTCTATCATTGCCGTGGCCGTGTCGTCTTCACCTTCTTTGAATAGAATAGGGAAAAGGACTTGTAATAATTTATACTCTTTAAGCAAACGGTATGTTGTTAAGCCTTGCCCTGAAAGCAATAGCTTTATCACTTCATCAAAAAGTCGTGCGGCGGGTATATCTTGTAAAAGGTTTGATAAGCGTCGAATAGGCTCTGCGCATTCCGGGCTTATTTTAAGATCCAGTTTTGCTGTAAAACGAATAGCACGTAGCATACGTACTGGATCTTCTCTATAGCGAACATCCGGATCGCCGATTAAGGTTAATCTACGTTCTTTTAAGTCTTGCATCCCATTGCAACAGTCATACAAAGAAAAATCAGCAATATCATAATAGATTGCATTTACGGTAAAATCACGGCGCTCAGCGTCTTCTTCTAAGGAGCCATAGACGTTATCTCGTAATAACATTCCACCTTGAGATTGTTTTACTTTTTGAATGTCTTGTGCACTTTTTTGATCATGGTGACCACGAAAAGTTGCAACTTCAATTACATCTCGACCAAAGAGGATATGCGCTAAACGAAAACGTCGGCCAATTAAACGACAATTACGAAAAAGAGCTTTAATTTCTTCAGGTGTAGCATTTGTTGTAATGTCGAAATCTTTCGGTTTTAAACCTAAAAGTAGATCGCGCACACCGCCTCCCACCAGTAAGGCTCTATAGCCTGCATTGTGTAAGCGATATAATACTTTTAATGCATTATCATCAATATCTTTTCGAGAGATAGTATGTTTATCTCTTGGAATTTTATATTGCTCTAATGAAGGCACCGTTGTTGTTTTATTTCTTTTCGCAAATACTTTTTTAACGAATTGTTTTAATCGTTTAATGAGCTTGTCCTCGGAATATGTTCGATATAATTAATGCTTGATTTTTTTGCAATGCTTATATTATGCGCGTGTTACCTCAAACACAAATTAATTTTAAATTTGTACTTCAATTTGTTTAGGAAGTTTGTCTATTGACCAATGTTTTACTGCCCAGTTCAATATTTCATCGCATGTTTTAGGTGCGCTATTTTTGTTTAGATCTAAGCCTAAAAAAGCTAAAGCATCGAGCAATGTAGCGCGCGCATTTTTTATTTTAATAGCTTTAGCATGATTTTGTTTGGACAATTTAATGCCCGGAGCGCTTACTGCTAAAGGCAAGTGTAAATATGTAGGTGCTTTTATATGCAGTAATTGGTATAGCGCTAATTGTAAGCCTGTCGTGTTGATTATATCGGCTCCCCGTACAACTTCAGTGATACCTTGTGCAATATCATCTGCGACCACCGCTAAATTATAAGCATATAATTTATCTTTACGTTGAAGGATAAAATCAGGTGTACAAGTTATTGGAATATGCCCTTGCAGTTTGTCGGTGAAGCCACTAATGAGCGGCGTCAGTGTACTAAGGTCAATGCGTAGTGCATTATTTTTAGAACCGTATTGCTTAGTGCGGCATAAGCCTAAATAAGGTCGGCCATTTCTTTTGATGTTTTTACGCGTACATTGGCAATAATAAGTTAAATCTAGATTTTTCAATTGGGTCAATATTTTTTCATAACAACAGGATTGTTGACTTTGATAAATAACCGTATTATCCCATTGTAAACCATAGGCTTGTAGTGTGTTTTGTATTTCAGTTGCAGCACCTGGCATTTCACGGACAGGGTCAATATCTTCTATACGTAATAGCCATATACCCTTTTTTGATTTTGCTTGTAAATAACTACCTACTGCAGTGATCAATGAACCAAAGTGTAATAAGCCCGATGGTGAGGGGGCAAAGCGTCCCACATAGTGTGAAGCTGGCAAAATGATACTCCATAGCAATAGTAAAGGTTAGTTTTTGACCAACCTTTACTCTTAAATATGGCTTAAATTAGCCAATATCTTGTTTTTCTTTTATTTCTGCAAGTGTTTTACAATCGATACATAAATCGGCTGTAGGTCTCGCTTCAAGACGGCGGAGGCCAATTTCGACACCACAAGATTCACAATAACCAAAATCATCCTGATCAATTTTCTTTAGCGTATTCGTTATTTTTTTAATTAAACGACGTTCACGATCACGTGCGCGTAGTTCTAAGCTAAATTCTTCTTCTTGGGTCGCGCGATCTATAGGATCTGGGAAATTAGCGGCTTCATCTTTCATATGATCTACAGTGCGGTCGACTTCAATGCGTAACTGTGTGCGCCACGAGTCTAAGATCGTGTTAAAATGGTCGAGTTGAGCTTGCTCCATGTATTCTTCATTTTTTTTAATTTGATACGGCTCTACTCCTGCAATGGCTAAAATGCCTAATGTTTTTTTAGTCTTACTGGCTGGCATATTTTGTTCCTTTTATTGATGCATGATTACAGCTTCAATAGGGTGAATTTAAAATGGTAATAACAGTTTTTATATAACTGTTAAAAGAGCCCTACTTATTTTGGGCGGTATCTA
The DNA here is from genome assembly GCF_002239585.1 of Psychromonas sp. CD1. Classification (GTDB taxonomy): domain Bacteria; phylum Pseudomonadota; class Gammaproteobacteria; order Enterobacterales; family Psychromonadaceae; genus Psychromonas. The sequence goes on along the minus strand of NZ_NDFH01000003.1, from coordinate 1,065,859 downwards.
TATCAAGTAATCATAGTGTAGTCAATTAGTGTTTGTTAATTTATGATAGTTAAGCTTTATTTTTTTTAATTGTAGAAGCTTTAATATTTTTTGTTTGGAGTTATTTTGTCTCAATTACCAATAAATTCAGTTTTAAGTTTTATTTTTTTTAATTGTAGAAGCTTTAATATTTTTTGTTTGGAGTTATTTTGTCTCAATTACCAATAAAGTCAGTTTTAAGTGAGATACAGTTAAGTTTGTCTGTTGCATCTCAAGTGATATTACAAGCCCCCCCCGGCGCAGGGAAATCAACGTTCTTGCCATTTGTCATGCTTAAAGATAAGTGGTTTTCAGGAAAAATAATTATGCTTGAACCCAGGCGGTTGGCAACAAAAAATATTGCTCATTATATTGCGTCTTTATTTTCCGAAGAAGTGGGAGGTCGAGTTGGTTATCGAATGCGCGGTGAGCAACGCATCAGTCGTAATACACAATTAGAAATAGTGACTGAAGGTGTTCTTACTCAAATGTTACAACAAGATGCCGAATTAACTGGAGTTAGTTTGCTTATTTTTGATGAATTTCATGAACGTAATTTACAAGCGGATCTTGCACTTGCTTTGGCCTTGGATGCCCAAGCGGGATTGCGAGAAGATCTTAAAGTGCTAATAATGTCTGCAACTTTGGATAATAGTCACTTACAGAAGAAATTACCAAATGCACATTGTATTCTTTCTCAGGGAAGAGGTTACCCTATTGAAATATACCACCAAGCATTAAATAAAACGCTAAATTTAATGAGTGCTTTAGTGGCATTAATTACGCGCGCTTATCGAGAGCAAAAAGGTGATATTCTAGTCTTCGTTGCGGGAATAAAAGAAATAAAACAGTGTACAACCCAATTAAAAGTTTTTTTTGAAAATGTGATGAAACCGCCATTTATTACGCCTTTATACGGGGCCTTAAGTTTAGAGGCGCAGCAATTTGCGATGCAAATTGCTGCTGGAGGGCAACGAAAAATAGTTATAGCCACCAATATTGCTGAAACTAGTTTAACCATTGCGGGTATTACGGTGGTGGTGGATAGTGGTCAAGAACGCGTTGCTCTTTATCAAGCTAAATCTGGGGTGACCAAGTTACAAACACAGATGATAAGTCAAGCGAGTGCTACGCAACGAGCCGGACGAGCGGGGCGTTTACAAGCGGGATATTGTTATCGATTATGGGCATTAGAAAGTCGCTTACCTGCTCAAAAAACATTATCGATACAGTGTAGTGATTTAACATCCTTATTATTAGAAATATTATATTGGGGAGTTAATGACGCAATAAATTTACCTTTTATTGATCAGCCAAATAGTAGTAATCTTGCACAAGCACGTGTCTTATTAACGACTTTTGGTGCGTTAGATGCTAGCGGTCGATTAAGTCGTTATGGACGTGTTATGCGCGAACTGGGTACTGAGCCTCGATATGCGCATTTATTGTTGCAAGCACAGCGTTTAGAGGATGAAGAGCAGTGGGAAGGACTGGTTGAACTTGGATGCTTATTAGTGGCACATCTAGAGAGCACCGAATCAAAAGTTGATGATATAAGCGTCGCAATTCTACAGCCATCTTACCTTACTAAGCAACGTCAGAGAGTCTTATTAAAACGTTTGCATCGAAGCTTGAGTAGTGCGCCATTAGCGATACATGCGTGTGGTCTGTTGCTTGCATTTGCTTTTCCCGATCGTATCGCGGGTGCTAGAGGGGCGACGGGGTGCTATTTGTTGAGTAATGGTATCGGAGCTCAGTTGGCGTCACATTCAGCATTACTCAGCGAAAAAATGTTAGTGGTTGCTGATCTTGGTTTGCTTGGATCTGCTCGAAATAGTCATATTTTTAGTGCCTGTGCGATAGAGCGTGCGGATTTGGATAAATATTTAAGCTCCTATTTTATACAAAAAAATGAAATTTATTGGCAATTGAACCATAAAAAATTAATTGCAGAAGAGCGTTTATACATAGGTAAGTTATTAATTAGTAGCAAACCCTTACAAGGTGTCAGTCGGCAACAAAAAAGTGACGCGTTATTAGCAGGTATAAAAAAATCGGGATTGAGCGTCTTAAACTGGTCCGCACAAGATGAGCAATTATTGTGTCGCTTACAATATGCACAAGCACAATATTTGAAATTTAATGTACAGAATGATTTTTTAGACTTTTCTCACGAGCAGCTTCTTTTGCGCTTAGGTGATTGGCTTGGACCATATTTAAATGCATTGACTAAGCCGGATCAATTAGCTCGTTTAGATTTACAAAGTGCATTATTGGCGCGTTTAAGTTGGACGGGATTAACAAAGTTTAAAAATGATTTTCCTACACATATTCGTGTTGTAACAGGGTCAAAAATTGCGATTAAATATCACTCTTTACAAAATCCATTACTGAGTGTGCGCATGCAAGAATTATTTGGACAAAAAGATTCGCCTTGCATATTTTCCGGCCGGATCACGTTACAATTAGCATTGCTTTCACCAGGAAGGCGAGCGTTGCAGTTAACCCAAGATCTCGCTTCATTTTGGTCAGGGGCTTATATTGAAGTTAAAAAGGAAATGCGTGGACGTTACCCAAAGCATTATTGGCCCGATGACCCACTGCAGGCATTACCAACAAAACGTATTAAAAAGCATATGAATGGGAAATAAATGTTGAAGATAAGAACTCTTTTTTCTAAAAAAAATAAAAAGAACAAAAACAGAAAACGCTCAATTAAAGTTAAGATCTTCTCTTTTATTTGGTCTGTTTCTTGGAAGTTAAGTTTAGTGATGTTTGCTACCATGTTGATTTTAGGTATATATTTTGATTCTAAAATAAATCGGAAATTTTCATCGGGAACATGGCAACTTCCCGCGCAAGTCTATGCGCGGGCATTACAATTAAAAATTGGCAACTCTTTATCATCAACGTTATTAATTGAAGAGTTAAAATTACTTAATTATAGACCGGTTCGATCGGTACAAGCTCCCGGACAATTTTCGGTAGCTAATAATAGTGTTAGTTTTTACCGGCGAGCGTTTGATTTTTCGGATCGTCCTGAAAGTGCAATTCAAGTAAAAGTTTATTTTAAAGATAAAAAAATTCAATCAATTTATGTTCAAGGGAACTGGATCAAAAGTACGCGTTTAGATGCTTTACTTTTAACTCGTCTCTATTCAGATAATATTGAAGATCGTCTTTTTCTACCATTTGAAAAGATCCCAGATCTTTTTATTAACACGTTATTGCTAATGGAAGATCGGACTTATTACCACCATCAAGGGGTTTCGCCTTTTGCCATTGTACGAGCATTTATTACTAATTTCCAAGCAGGTAGAACAGTACAAGGGGGTAGCACGCTTACGCAACAATTAGCTAAAAATTTATTTTTAACGCAAGAGCGTAGTTTATGGCGCAAGTTTCAAGAAGCATACATCGCTTTATTAATGGATCATAAATATAGTAAAGATCGTCTGTTAGAAGCATATTTAAATGAAGTTTATTTAGCCCAAAATGGTAAAACGGGTATTTATGGCATTGCTTTAGCTAGTCATTTTTATTTTTCACGACCTGTGAATGAATTGCGTATCGAACAGATTGCATTGCTAGTGGCTATTGTCAAAGGGCCTTCTTATTATAATCCGCGTCGTCATCCTAAGCGCGCATTGGAAAGGCGTGATTTGGTGTTGCGTATGATGGTTGAAAATAATTTGATTGGTGCGCAAGATTATCGCTATGCGGTAGCGGACTCACTTAATTTAAGTGCGCGTAAGGCTTTAAATAACATCTCTAATCCGGCTTTTATCAGTCGTATATATCGTGAGTTGGCTTACCGAATGCCTAAATCTATTGCGCAACAAAATGGCTTACATATATATACATCTATATCACCGTTAGCACAAAAACATGCTGAATATGCGGTGCAATATGGGATACAAAGAGTGTCTGTGGCGGGAGATAATGATTTGCAAGGAGCGATGCTGGTGAGCGATCGTGACTCGGCGGAGATCCGTGCAATAGTATCGGGAAAAGAGGTTAAATTTAGTGGTTTTAATCGCGCATTAGATGCAAAGCGTCCAATAGGATCACTGGTTAAACCTGCTGTATATTTAACGGCGCTAGAGTCTGGGTATTCTTTAAATAGCGTTTTAAAAGATAGCCCAATTATATTAAAAAACTCAACAGGGCAACGTTGGAAGCCTAAAAATTATGATAGGAAATATCGAGGTGAAGTTTCATTAGAGTATGCATTAGTACATTCGCTTAATGTACCAACGGTTAACTTAGGCATGCAAGTTGGTTTGGGCAGTGTCATCGAAACCTTACATAAAATGGGGGTGAAAAAAAAGATAAAAGCGTATCCATCATTAGTTCTCGGTAGTCTTGCAATGACGCCTTTGCAGGTGGCGCAAATGTATCAACCGATAACAATGCAAGGTCGTTATCAGACTCTTGCTCTGATCCGCTCTATCGTGTCTAAAGACGGAGAACGTCTATATGAGAGGCATGATCCTATTGAAGCGCGTTTTTCGGAGAAAGCGGTAAAAATGTTAAATTCGAGTTTGCATGAGGTAACGCAATCGGGCACTGCGCGGAGCTTACGTTGGCGAAATCCCGGAGGGTACTTTTACGGTAAAACAGGAACAACAAATAATCTAAAAGATAGCTGGTTTGTTGGGTTTGATGCGAATGAGTTAGTCACAACGTGGGTAGGGAAAGACAGTAATAAAAGTACGAAATTAACAGGGAGTAGTGGTGCTTTAGTTCTTTTCTCCTATTATATGAAACAGAAAAATAAAGGTAAATAAAGTGCAAAAAAGTATAATGAGTATGCATCAATTGCAGGGGGGGTTTGCACAAAACAAAAGCTGGGATGCCCAATATAGATTACTTATTCAATTAGGTAAAAAGTTACCTTGTATGGATGAGAGTGATAAAAATCTGCGTAATGAAGTGCAAGGTTGTGCGAGTGCTGCTTGGTTAAAAGTTCACCTAGAGGGTGATAGGTATCAAATCACTATGCATAGTGATACGCGGATTGTACGAGGTTTGATGATGATATTACTTGTTATATATCAAAATAAAAATGCGCGGCAGATTTTAGCGGTGAATATCAATGATATTTTTACAGAGTTAGGTTTGCTTAATCATTTAAGTCCGTCTCGTGCCAATGGATTATTTGCAATTGTGAAACGTATCACCCAATTAGGAATTGATGAAAATGACGAATAAAAGTACATTACATCCGCGTAGTTTGCACCTCGGGCGTTATGATTTGGATGCGTTATGCAGTTGTTTACCTGCTTTATCGCGTTTTGTTATGTGTAATGAATACGGTAATATCACTATTGATTTTAGTAACTCGGATGCACTACTGACCCTTAATCAGGCTTTATTAAAGTTTTTTTATCACATTGATTTTTGGGAAATACCGAAAGGTTACTTATGTCCGCCAGTTCCTGGACGTGCGGATTATCTGCATTATCTTGCAGATTTGCTAATGAAAGAAACGCCGTTAGAGGTGCATAGTGCTCAGATTAAAGTACTTGATATAGGTTGTGGTGCCAATTGCATTTATCCTATTTTGGGAAGCCAAATATATAATTGGTCATTTGTGGGGGTGGATATAGATGTTTTATCGATAAAAACAGCTAACTTACTCATTAAGTCAAACAAATGTATAAGCTCTAAAATTAAAACCCGCTTACAAAAAAATAAAAAGGCTATTTTTGAAGGTATTATTCAACCTCATGATAAATTTACATTGTCGATGTGTAATCCTCCTTTTCATGCTTCGATGCAACAAGCATTACAGGGGAGTACTCGAAAAGTTAATAATTTAAATAAAGGTAAAGTGAAGCAAGCCGTGACGTTAAATTTTGCGGGTCAAGAACATGAGCTCTGTTGTTTGGGTGGTGAAATTTCTTTTCTAAAACAGATGATTAAAGAAAGTGTTCAGTATGCGGATCAGATTTTATGGTTCACAAGTTTAGTGTCTAAGTCTGAAAATCTTGGACCGTTGAAAAAATTATTAAAACAGTTAAATGTTCCGAAAGTGAAGGTAATAAAAATGCAACAAGGGCAAAAAACCAGTCGATTGATAGCGTGGTCATTTCGCTAGTTTGATAGGGGGATGCATTTGCATCCCCCTAAGTGTACAGAGGCACTTAATTAGTTGAGTAAACGCGCTCGGATAGTACCTTCAATGTTTTTTAGTTTCGATAATGCTAATTGCGCATCTTCACTGTTAACGTCAATGACAACATAACCAATATTAATATTTGTTTGTAAGTATTGTGCTGCAATATTGATATTGCTTTCTGCAAAAATTAAATTTATCTTGGTCAAAATTCCGGGATGATTATGATGAATATGTAATAGCCGACAAGCGTGAGCATGCTCAGGAAGAGAAACTTCGGGAAAGTTTTTAGACGATAACGTAGATCCATTATCTGAGTATTTAACTAATTTCCCCGCAACTTCATAGCCAATATTCTCTTGTGCTTCTTGCGTACTACCACCGACATGTGGCGTCAATATTACATTATCAAAATCGCGTAATGGCGATAAAAACACTTCATCGTTTGATTTTGGTTCAATAGGAAATACATCGATAGCCGCTCCCGATATTTTTTTACTACGTAATGCATTACAAAGTGCCATGATATCTACGACCGTCCCCCGCGCCGCATTCATAAATACAGCTCCATCTTTCATCATAGAAAACTCATTGGCTCCGATCATATTTTTGGTCGATGCGCTTTCTGGGACATGTAAACTGATGACATCTGATGTTTTTAGCAACTCTTTAAGACTATTTATTTGTTGCGCATTACCCAAACTTAGCTTATTTTCAATATCATAAAATGAAACTTGAAAACCGAGGCTTTCTGCTAAGATACCAAATTGTGTTCCAATGTGTCCATAGCCAATAATACCAAGGTTTTTACCTCGTGCCTCACTAGAGCCTTTTGACGATTTATCCCATACACCTCTGTGTGCTTTGGCACTTCGTTCAGGTATTCCGCGTAATAATAAAATTGCTTGAGCAAGTACGAGTTCTGCAACACTGCGTGTATTTGAGAAAGGGGCATTAAAGACTGCAATGCCTTTTTGTTGCGCATAGTTTAAATCAACTTGGTTCGTGCCAATACAAAAACAACCAATAGCAATAAGTTTATTAGCAACGTTAAGCACTTTTTTATTGAGTTGAGTATGGGAACGAATGCCTATCAAATGTACATCATGAATTTTTTTAATTAGATCGTCTTCACTCAATGAGGAGCTAATTGTTTCAATGTTAGTGTATCCCGCTTTTTTAAAAGTATCTAAGGAACTCTGATGCAGGCCCTCTAAGAGAAGAATTTTTATTTTATTTTTATTGAGAGAAAACTGATTCATTTTAAGCGCGCTTATATAGGCGCTTTGGGGACTTTTCTTTAGCATTTTCACTCACCATGTTTGTATATTTACTTGTTGGAGTATGCTAATTTTTAATTATTTTTGCGATCGCATAAAATAAAAAAGTCATTGAGCATATGCCCATAATTTTTTTTAGGTAGTTTAATTATTAATAAGGTGCTTTACAGTAGCAGATAGGTATAAGAATAAAAGTGAATTAGATCAATATATTGTTATGAAAATAAACTCATTATCTTTTAATTCTAAAGGTAGTAAAAAATAGAGAGTAACCCAAGGGTATCGTTATTAACGCAGACCTTGAACCCGAAGGTCAAGAGTGGTATCCCAGTGTTTGCCGCAGGCTTCTCGATACTAGCCGAGCTTGCACAATAGCATTCAACTTAGGTTGCCAAGTATTACTTATCGGCTCAGAGTCTTTGTTAAGATTAGCGAATACCCGAGGGTTAAGTAAAGATTACGCTAAATTTTATAATTTGCATAGTGTTTTAGATCTAAAAATGTACATTTTCTCTTTGAAATGTATTTTTTATAAAAAAAATCAGACTATTACTTTATATCTATCTTCCAATAGGTAATAAAGCATTCTCAATGGATTGGTGTAGAGCTTGAATTCTGTTATTTAATTCTTGTGTTTGTTGCTGGTTTTTTGCTTTTTCGGTATTTAACTCATGGCATAAGTTAAGTGCAACCATCACAATTAATTGTTCATTGCGTAAAGTTCGCGTATTACTTTTTATCTTGTTAAGTTTTAGGTTAAATTGCTCAACGGTTTTTTGTAATGCTTTTTCTTCACCTTCAGGGCAGGCTATTTTATATTGTTGTCCTAGGATAGAAATTTCAATATTGGCCATAATTAACCTATCTAATATAATGTTAAAAATAAATCTAATATTAACTATCTCAGCGCTAACTTTCAAGTGCTTACTAGCTGCATGACAGGCTCAGTGTTAGTATTAAATGTTTACAGTTTAGAAGAGAATGGGCAATGTGTAAAAAATCTAAATTAAATTTTGATGAAATCGCAAAAATATTAAGCACAATGGATCTTTATACAACGGCATCGGAAATACATGGAATACTCGCAGGGCTTATAGCTGGTGAGGTTACACTTGATAATAAAAGTTGGCTACCTTTATTTAATGACGTGGTCAATGAAGGTATGGGTTTACCTTTGGAACTGAAAAAAAGCGTTATCCGTATTCATGGCCAAATATTAGAGCAGTTTACGAATGATGGCTTCACTTTATTATTACCAGAAGAGAATGTACCTTTAGATGAACGATGTGACGCAATGGCACAATGGGCGCAAGGGTTCCTGTTAGGATTTGGGTTGGTGCAACAATCGTTACATCAAGCATCAAAAGAGACACAAGAGATAATTCGTGATATTCGTGATATATCACAACTTTCTTTTGATTTTGAAACAGAAGATGAAGCATCAGAAATTTCTTTTGCCGAAATAGTTGAATATTTATGTATGGGAGCCATGCTTTGCTTTAATACATTTTCTCGTGATCATGGCCATCCATTATCAAAAACTTTACATTAAAGGGATATATACTTATGCAACAGTTTAATCAGCGCCGAGAACAGTTTTTTGACAAAATGTTAATGAATAGCATGGCTGTTTTTCCGAGTGCGACAGAAAAAACACGCAATAATGATTGTGAATATCCTTTTCGACAAGAAAGTAGTTTTTTATATTTAAGTGGCTTTAATGAACCTGATTCTTATATTGTATTGCTTAAATCAAAACAAGGTAACAAATCTATTTTATTTAATAGGAAAAAAGATAAAAGCGCAGAAATCTGGCATGGTTATCGTGTTGGACAAATTGCGGCGATCAGTGATTTTAATTTTGATGAAGCTTATATCAATGATGATTTTGAACATCAACTGATGGCATTAATGGAAGGTGTAGAATCACTTTATTATCCTATATTTCAGGCGCCAAAATTAGAGAAATATTTAGCAAAAGCGGTTAATCAATTACGTGCTGGTGCGCGTAAAGGTAAATTAGCACCGATTCATTTTTTTGATAGTTTGAATATTGTTAATGAAATGCGCTTATTAAAATCAGAGTTTGAGTTAACGTTGTTGACTGAGGTGGGCGATATTTCTGCTGCAGGACATGTACATGCAATGAAAGTATGTAAGCCGGGTATGTGGGAATATCAATTAGAAGCTGAAGTTAAGTGTGAATTTGCACGACAAGGCACGCGAGAAATTGCATATAATAGCATTGTCGCGGGTGGTAATAATGCCTGTTGTTTACATTATTCAGAAAATAATCAGCAACTTAAGGATGGTGATCTAGTGCTGATTGATGCGGGCGCAGAGTATCAAGGTTATGCAGGTGATATTACCCGAACGTTCCCTGTTAATGGCGTTTTTAGTGAAGCACAAGCAAAGTTATATCAATTAGTGTTGGATGTGCAAACGCGTGCGATAAGTTCCGTTAAGCCAGGTGTTGCGTTAAGAGATATTAATAAACAGGTTGTGCAACAATTTGTAGAAGGTCTCGTTGCGTTGGGCCTCTTACGTGGTGATGTGCAAACGTTAATTGAAAATGATGCCATTAAAGCCTTTTATATGCATGGTATTGGTCATTATATTGGTTTGGATGTGCATGATGTGGGTGACTATGGAAGTTTTGAAGATTCGCGATTGTTAGAAGCGGGTATGGTAATAACGATAGAACCAGGTTTATATGTGAGTGTTGATGCAAATGTTGATAAATATTGGCAAGGTATTGGTATCCGTATTGAAGATGATGTTGTTGTAACAGAAACGGGCGCGCAAGTATTAACTGCGGGTGTACCAAAGAGTATTGATGAAATTGAAGCGATTATGGCGAGTTAAATCAATGCAAAAAAAACATTCTTTTGATTTTGATGTCGATATTGTCATCGTTGGGGCTGGTATGTCGGGTTGCTTACTTGCTCATGCACTTTTAATGAATATACCTAAACTTAATGTTCTATTAATCGATAATAACCCTCAATTAATCGGTACTACAATGCACCCTGGATTTGATGCCCGTAGTATTGCGCTGAGTGCCGGCAGTTGTGATATTTTAGATGCACTAGGATTATGGCATACGTTAAAAAATAAAGTGACTCATATCGAGGATATACATATCTTTGAGCGTGGTGGCTGGGGGATGTTAGATTTGCCTCGTCAAAAGGATGTTTTTGGTGCGGTTGTTGAATTACAGGTGATGGGGAAAGTCCTGGCGGATAAATTAAAGGGCTATGCACAATTAACACGGCTTTACAGTGTTAGCCTAACGAGCCTTGAGCCACACCGAGAACATATATATTGCCATTTGCAAAATGGACAAAAAATTCGTGCAAAGTTATGTATCGGCGCCGATGGAGAATCAAGTGTTACGCGACAATACGCAGGGATAGATACACAAAGTATCGACTATGCAAGCTCTGCACTTATCGCTAATGTACGTTGTTCTGAAGAGCATAAAAACCGTGCTTTTGAATGCTTTACAAGATCCGGCCCTATTGCTTTATTGCCGATTTCGGATGAACGTTATGCGCTTGTCTGGTCATTAAAAAAAGATGCATTAGAGGCGATGGAAATATTAAGCGACGATGATTTTTTAAATATGCTACAAAAAGCCTTTGGTTATCGTGCTGGGCGTTTTATTGAAGTAGAATCACGTCATAGTTATGCGTTGAAATTAATACACAGCCCATCACCTTTTGCGCATCGTGTTCTTTGTATAGGTAATGCCGCACAGAGTTTACATCCTGTGATGGGGCAAGGGTTTAATCTTGGTTTACGTGATGTTTACCAATTAATAACGGACATGACGAGTGCTTACAAAAACGGCACCATTGGTTCCTTTACTATGTTGAATAAATATTGGTGTTTACGTAAAAAAGATCAAAACAGAACGGTTTTAATGACTCATTCAGTGGTGACTTTATTTAGTAGCGATGCTTGGCCATTAGTATTGGGGCGAAATATCGCTCTACAGGCCATGTCTTGTTTTCCGGTACTTGCTGAGCCGATAGTCAGGCAAGCAAGAGGTCAATTTAATTTATTTGCAAAAGAAAATATATGATGATGTTATCTTATGATTTAACCATCGTAGGTGGTGGAATAGTGGGGCTTACACTGGCAATTTCATTAGCAAAAAGCGACTTACGTATCGCAATTATTGAAAGTAAAGAAAAGCTAAGTCGAGATGACTTGTGTGTTTCAAGAGTGAGTGCTATCAATATAGCCAGTCGTACTATTTTTGAAAAGTTAGGTGTTTGGGAATATATAAATGCATCGCGTATCACGCCTTATGCATGCATGTCTGTTTGGGAAAAAGATACCGCTGCTAAAATCGAGTTCTCTGCTTCGGATGTGAATGCACCTCAATTAGGCTATATCATTGAAAATGAACAAATAAAAAAAGCACTGATGACTCTGCTTGAACAACAAACAAATGTTACTTTTTATGCCCCAGATAAAATCTGTAAGGTGAGTATGGGGGATGGAGAGGCTTGGTTAACGTTAGGCAGTGATAAACAGTTAACCAGTAAGTTATTAGTTGGTGCTGATGGAGCTAATTCTTGGTTACGCAATCAAGCTAATATACCATTGACCTATTGGGATTATGAACAAGATGCGTTAGTGGCAACCATAAAAACCGAATTGGCACACGAAAATTGCGCTCGGCAAATATTCACCTCATCGGGGCCTTTAGCTTTTTTACCCTTATTTGAAGATAATCTCTGCTCTATTGTTTGGTCTGCTCCTGCGCATGAAATCGATAAATTAAAAGCATTAAGTCGTTTTGAATTTAACAAGCAATTAAGCTGTATGTTTGATAATAGATTGGGCGCGTGTGAGTTACAAGGTGAGCGGCTGCATTTTCCATTGCGCATGCGTTATGCACGTGATTTCGCTAAACATCGCATTGCGTTAATAGGTGATGCTGCGCACACTATTCACCCGTTAGCTGGGCAAGGTGTTAATTTAGGTATACTTGATGCATTGAGTTTGTCTGAATGTATACAGGCCAATCATGATGCAGGAAAAGATATTGGTTTATATCCGCAGTTACGTCAATTTGAACGTTGGAGAAAAACCGAAGCTGTACAAATGATTGCTGCAATGGAGTTACTTAAACGTCTTTTTCAAGGAAATGATCCGGGTAAAAAAATACTGCGTAATTTAGCGTTATTATTTGCAGATAATATCCTGCCGGTGAAAAAACAATTTATTCGTCAAGCGATGGGTTTAAGCGGAGAATTACCTGCTATTTTGAACCCATCATAAAAGCGTGTATATTATGCACCTTATTATATTCATGGGCTTTGATATATTAAGTATTTTAAGTGATACTTTTTATAGATAAATTCACGTGCTCTTGTTGTTGCATGGTACTCGATTTTTTATTTTTCGTGTATTTCCTTGCGGTATTAGATACAACATGGGTATATATCAGTACTCCTGTCAGACAACATTGAAGTTGTCTTTCGATATTAAAGAAGAGATTTAATTATGATCATAAAACCAAAAATTAGAGGCTTTATTTGTACCACAACACATCCACTTGGTTGTGCTAAAAATGTGCAAGCACAAATTGAATATACAAAAAAACAGGGCAAAATAAAAAAGGGTCCTAAACGTGTATTGATCATAGGCTCATCTGCAGGATATGGTATGTCTTCTCGCATTGCAGCCGCTTATGGTTCTGATGCGTCAACAATCGGTGTTTTTTTTGAAAAACCTGCCACAGAGCGTAAAACGGGATCTGCGGGATGGTATAACAGTGCCGCTTTTGAAAAACAAGCGCATCAAGACGGTCTCTATGCAAAGAGTATTAATGGCGATGCATTTTCTCATGCAATGAAAGATAAAGTGATTGCTTTAATCAAAGAGGACTTAGGTCAAATTGATGCAATTATTTATTCGGTTGCAGCACCGGTACGTAAAATGCCTGATACGGGTGAAGTTATTCGTTCAAGTTTAAAACCCATTGGTGAAACCTATATCTCAACGGCGATTGATACTAATAAAGATATTATTATCGAAGCACAAGTAGAGCCTGCTTCAGAAGAAGAAATTGCGAATACAGTTACCGTGATGGGTGGACAAGATTGGGAATTGTGGCTGAGTGCTTTAGGAGATGCTGGCGTGCTAGCTACCGGCGTTAAAACGATTGCTTACTCTTATATTGGTACTGAATTAACTTGGCCAATATATTGGAATGGAGCATTAGGCAAAGCTAAAGTTGATTTAGATCGTGCGTCAACTGCGATTCAAGCTCAGCTTACACCTTTAGCGGGCGAAGCGTATGTTTCTGTACAAAAAAGTGTAGTAACACAAGCAAGTTCAGCGATTCCTGTTATGCCTTTATACATTTCAATGGTATTTAAAATAATGAAAGAAAAAGGTTTACATGAAGGTTGTATGGAACAAATCTACCGCTTATTTACAACGCAATTGTATCGCGATGATAGTGCATCAGTAACAACTGATGAAACACGCCGTTTACGTCTTGATGATTGGGAGCTACGTGAAGATGTACAGCAACAGTGCAAAAAATTATGGCCATTAATTACAACTGAAAATCTGTTCGACTTGACTGATTATAAAGAGTACAAAGAAGAATTTTTACGTTTGTTTGGATTTGCGATTGAAGGTATCGATTATAGTGTTGATGTGGATACTATTGTTGATTTCGATTGTTTAAGCATTTAACTCTTTCAAATGTTACTTAATAAGAAAAAAACCACCTAGAGTGGTTTTTTATTTATTTTTAAGCATTTGAAATATAAATGATAAAACTAAGAAGTTTTAGTTGCATCTTGTGTGTAAATTATTAAAATAGACACCTAAATCGGTATGTAGCGCAGCTTGGTAGCGCACTGCTCTGGGGGAGCAGGGGTCGTAGGTTCAAATCCTATCATACCGACCACAACCACCTTCTGGGTGGTTTTTTTACGTCCGAAATTCACTTTAAAGTATGCGTTATGCTAGTAGTTACGGTGTTGTTAGGTATTTTGTGATATTACTACATCCTGTACTCATGTGTATATTGAGTGATATATTGGAAAATCATTTAGAGAAAAGACAAAAAAATAACCCCCAAAGAACCTATTTTTTTTATTTTTCCTCCTTAATCCCAAAGTACATTTCATCCATTTATATGATTAACATCAATTACAGATGACACCATCTGTTCCCTACCGCTATAAGGGTTACCAGAAAGGAGCCAGGGTGAAAAAGTCAATTATTAGCAATATTACAACAATAGATCTATATCCAAATGCATCTACAAGTTTACAAAGAAAAGAATCTGGTGTGCCAATTGTACGCAAGGGTTTACACGTAGAATCTTATAACGACTTTGATCCCTTACGTCATGTTATTGTGGGTATTGCGGATAATCAACATATTCCAGAAGCCTGTCCTGCAAGTAATGAAAAAATCCCGGCGGGTTCACCTATGCGAGGTGGTAAAGCGGGTCGAAGAACGCAAGAATCGATAGATATTGCGAACGAATGCCTTAATGATTTTGCAAAATTATTAGAAGCCCGCAATATTATTGTAGATAGACCAGGTGCGGTCGATTGGCATGAACGTATTATAACGCCTGACTTTACTATTAGTTCTGGTTTTGGCGTGATGCCTCCTCGAGATTGTTTATTAACTATGGGAAAAACCATGTTAATGGCACCGATGAGTTTTCGTAGTCGTTATTTTGAATATTTGGCATATGTTGATTTACTTCGTGAATACTTTGAGTCAGATCCTAACTGCTTAATAGAGCAAGCTCCACGACCTCGTTTATCTGATGAAAGTTTCAGAATGGATTATGTGGCCGCTTATGAGTTTTTATCTGATGAAGAAACGATGGAGCGCTCATTACGTAAAGAATATAGTACGAAAGAAACGGATATTTTATTTGATGCTGCCGATGTAATGCGTTTAGGTAAAGATGTGTTTGTTCAGCACGGTTTAACGACTAATCTTGCTGGGATTCATTGGTTAAAACGTAAGTATGAAGCTCAAGGTTACCGTATTCATACATTAAGTTTTGAAGATAATCATCCAATTCATATTGATGCGACCTTCTGCCCATTACGTCCAGGTTTAATGTTACTTAATCCAAATCGTCCATTATTTAAAGGACAACGTGAAATTTTCGAAAAAAATGATTGGGAAATAGTAGAAGCAGTTAAACCATCTTGGGAGAATCCACCTGCATTATGTTATTCCAGTACTTGGTTATCGATGAATACTTTAATCTTAGATCATAAAACGGTTTGTGTTGAAGCCACAGAAACAGCGCAAATGGAACAATTTGATAAGCTAGGTTTTGATGTTATCCCTGTTGCAATGCGTGATGCTTATGCCTTTGGCGGAGGATTGCATTGTGCTACTGCTGATGTATGGAGAGAAGGAACTTGTGAAGACTATTTCCCTAATCAGTTCTCAGGTACACACAACGTAGATCATTGGGAATATTAATAAATATTTAAATAGAAAAGGCTTCTGAAGAAGCCTTTTTCTATTTTATTTTCAACCTCTGTGATCTGTGTATATCAAAATGTTTTTTATCGCCTTATTTAATTAAGATTATGAGTCATTCAGGCTGATGTTAATTAAATAATTATTCATTCTTTAATTAAAACAAAAAATATATCACCCAAATTTTATTGCAGACAAGAAAATAAAAATACTTACAAAATATTAGACAGTAGATGTTGGTCTTATTGTTAATTTATTATCGTGTTTTTTATCGTTTAGCTATAAGGGTACTAGTAACACGTAGTAGAGGAAAATGAGTGGATCAGTAAACAAAGACAAAAAAGGAAATAATCATGAGCACGAAAACATTAGGTTATTTAACTATGATTGCCTCCGCTATATTAATGGGATGTGTCGGTATTTTTTCTAGAAATATAAATATCAGTGGAGATGTAATTGCTTTTACGCGAATGTTTGTAGGTGGAATCTGTGTATTAGGTATGGTTTGTTATCAAGGTAATATGAAGTTAATAAAAAAAACAAAATTAACGCCATCAGTGATAGCCAGTGGTGTTTGTTTAGGGCTCTGCCTCGCCGCTTATGTATCTGCAACACAATATACATCGCTTGCTAATGCTGTTTTTTTAGTTTATACCGGACCTGTCTTTTCTACTATTTTAGCAACTATTTTTCTTAAAGAAAAAATATCGCCCGTTACTGCTGCCTTATTAGGTGCGGTTTTTATTGGCTGTCTACTGATTATCGGCATTATAAAATATGATGCAATTAATGGTTTAAGTGCATCTCTCTCTTTTTCTAAAGAAACATTTAAAGGTGATATGTTAGGGCTCTTATCGGGTGTTGGTTATGGTCTCTATTTATTCTTTAGTCGCTATCGTACGGATATTCGTTCTGACTCTCGCTCTTTCTTTAATTTTTTATTTGGTGCTATAGCTATAGGCGTTTGTTTGATAGTAAACCCTCCCTCTTTTTCCAAAATGGACGTAAGTTCTTGGGTTTGGCTACTTTCAATGGGCTTCTTTATTGGTTTTTGTGCGCTGAGTTTACTTACGATTGCTGCAAAACACTTAAAAGCCGCGGAGCTTGCTTGTATCTCTTATCTTGAAACGGTTGTTGGTGCTGGTATTGGTATTTTGATGTATTCAGAAACATTATCTACGTTACAATGTATAGGTGGTGTTTTAGTAATTGTTGGTGGCATGGGTAAAATTGTCATTACTATTAGCAAAAAACGTATGGCGCTACGATACGCATAATCAGATGTTTATTTTGAACTCTATAGTACTTAGATTAATCGAAATGATTAACCGAGTTCAGGTTAATCATTTTATATCGTTATATTAATATTTCGATGCTATCGGTAGATGCCGAGACTTTGTTCAAAAAAGGTTGAATCATTTAATAAAATCAATGTTATCAATATTATTTATAATTGGCACAGATCGTTGTAGTCAACAGGAATAAATAACGTTCGAGTGTGAAAATACTCATGTAATGTCGGAGGCGTTAAATGAGTAATCTATAAATTGGGAACGTTTAATTGTTTTTGTAATTGCCCTTTAATCGATTTTCGACATTCGATGCCAATACGCATATCAATGTGTGTGTGACGGTACTCGCGAGGCGTAACATGCAATAGACTTTTAAATTTAGAATTAAAATTGGAAAGAGATAAAAATCCAACTTCTGCACCAATATAAGAGATTGACCAATCTGTACAGATTAGATATTTTGTTGCTTTTTTCACGCGCTTAGTAATTAGGTATTGGCGAAAGGTAATGCCAACATTTGCATGGAAGAAACGTGAAAAGGTACTATTTGCCATATATAACTTCTTGGCCACCGTGCTCACAGATAAAGATTCTGTTAAATTATTATTAATAAACTCTTTAACAAAATCTACTCTATCTTCTACTTTTTTTGTGTCTTGAAGGTGCGTTTGATTGTTCGATAAATAACAGCTAGGAGATATTTTGGATAATTTTTCAAAAACATTTAACACTGTGATAACGTGTTTAAATTCAAACGAGTTATCAATAGTATCTATGTCAGATTGAATGTTATTAATAGAGTCACCGATAAATAATGAGGAATTACGTGATTTTTTAAGCATGTTTTTGACGTGTTGAAATTGAATGCTATCAATAAAAGTTTGACCTAGTGCTTTTAATCTAAAAAATAAAATATCTCCATATTGAGTTGTACTGCTTTGTTTTTTTGTCGAGCTAAATTGAAAAGGAGTAAAGGGTGAAAGTAGTATTAATTGATTTTTATTTAACGCGTGTTGCGTGTTGGATAAATGTAATATGCATCCGGATTTTTTGGGGCGAATTAAAATATAATCACTATTATAATTCATGCATTGTGTTTCTTTTATCGGTTGTAGATCAAACATTAAAAAATCATAACTATTTGCTAATAGTTTCTTATTTGGCATGCCCACCTCCTCATTGGGTAATATTATATAAATATAAAGGGTTATTATGTACTGAACACAATAAACTCATGTGATAAATGAGAAGGAGATGGATGTTTTCTGCGTTTTAAAAAGAGTTGGTTTTTAATTTTTGATTTTTGTTTTTTAAAAAGAAAGAAAACATATGCTGTTTTAAGTATAAATATATGCGACTGATGAAGGTAAAATAAAATTATTTGGTCTATCGATACTTTTATATAATAACTACTTTTCAAATAGAGAAAAAATAGTAAGATTGTATTTATTGATTTTAAGGAATACTTTATATGCCCGTTTTATTATCACAAGAGCAACGATTAGAAGAAGTACGTAATGTTTTTAAAATACAAAGTGAGGCATTAGAGTCGCATAGGAAATCTTTAGGGAAAGAGTATTTATACGCGCTTGATTTAATAAAAAGATGCACAGGGCGCATTATTGTTTGTGGTATGGGTAAGTCAGGGCACATAGGAAAAAAGATCTCTGCTACGTTTGCTTCAGTCGGTACACCTTCTTTTTTTATGCACCCTGGTGAAGCGTTTCATGGTGATTTAGGAATGATCACTAAAGAGGATTTATTATTACTTATATCATACAGTGGTGAAACGGATGAGGTGCTAAAAATAATTCCGTCATTACAATATTTTGGGAATAAGATAATTTCTATTACCGGAGCAAAGGATTCCACACTGGCAAAAAATTCAGATGTAGTATTAGATGCTTATGTAAAAAAAGAGACTTGCCCAATAAATCTAGCACCAACGACATCTACTACTTTAACCTTAGTGATTGGAGATGCGCTATCTTCTGTTTTAACGTTAGAAAAGAATTTTACACCAATGGATTTTGCGCGTTTTCATCCTGGTGGTAGTTTAGGAAAGCGTTTACTTACTTTCGTGCGTAATGAGATGCGTCATGACAATTTACCTTTTGTAAAAACAGATACATTATTGACCGATATATTATTGGTCATGACACAAACACGGACTGGATTGGCTCTAGTTATGCAGGGGAATATACTTCAGGGCGTTATCACTGATGGTGATTTGCGTCGTTTTATGATTTCTGGGAAAAAAGTTAATGAGACAATTGCTCGTGATTTGATGAATAAAAATCCTTGTTTTATTTCGCCTAATGCACGTCTTTCGGAAGCAGAAGAGTTGATGCGTGAAAAACATATTAAATGGTTGATAGTGAGTGATAACGGAAATGACATTGAAGGTATTATTGAGTGGGGCCAATAATATAAGCTGCGCTAAAAACATCTTTTGCTAAACATGTTGATTATCGTTATTACCTCTCATTAATAATATCTTGGAGAGGTAATAACATAAATTTTAGGATCTGGTTAACAAATAAAGTTTTTATCTTATCTAGTTATAGATGTTGTATCTTAGTGTTTAAGCTCTATGGTGTTTAGTTGAGCTTGTAAACTAACGGCCATGGACGTTAGACCTAGCGCGTTATCTTGTAGCACTTTAACTACTTCAGATGCTGCATTACTGGACTGGTCATTCATAGATAAAACATTTTTATTTATCTCTTCTGATACTTGTTTCTGTGCTTCTGCAGCCGTAGCAATTTGTGAATTCATCGTATTAATTTCATTGATGGCGAGGCTAATTCGATGGAAGCTTTCCTTTGAGCTTTCAACATCATTTAATACGGTTGCAACTTGCTGAATATTTTGTTCCATTGCATCGACCGCACTATTAATACCTGAGTGTAGATTTTCTATCATATTGCGAATTTCACTTGTAGCATCTTGTGTTCTAGATGCTAAAGAGCGGACTTCATCGGCGACAACTGCAAACCCTCGACCCTGTTCACCCGCTCTTGCTGCTTCAATTGCCGCATTGAGTGCGAGTAAATTAGTTTGTTCTGCAATACTACTAATCGTGTCTGTTATTGTGCTTATTTTATTGCTTTCTTCTGCCAATCGGTTGATTACATTGGATGTTTGTTTTACTTCATCTGAAAGTTTGTTGATTGCGTTATATGCCACATTCACAATGTTGGCACCATTTTGTGAGTCTTCCGTTGCTTTTTTTGTTTCTTGAGATGCCGTTCTCGCATTGATGGATACTTCTTCAACAGATGTTAGCATCTCCAACATTGCGGTTGCGACTAAATGCGTTTCATTAGTTTGTTTTTCCAGACCTGTTTTCATATTCTGGCTGCTATTGGATACATTATCAGCCGATGTAATGAGCTCTTCGGTTGTTTCGATAAACTGACCAAAAATGGTACGTAAACGTGCTTGTAATAATTTTACGGCCATGGTCACTTTGCCTATTTCATCGTTACAATTTGTATTGATAATGTTGGTTAAATCGCCCCCTGCAATTAAACGCAGTTGTTGACGGATTAAGGTGATAGGCTTGAGCACCGAGCGGAAGGTGATTAACCATAAAAGAAGGATAAGGGCGCATAATACACCAATAATCACGTAGCCAATAAAATATTGGTTTTGGAGTGTATCGATATATTGTTGCAAGCTTTGTTGTTCCGCACTTAAACTTGGAATCGCATTTAATGTGGATAATTGTTCGTATAACACACTACCACTTTGATGTATGGCCACACTATATAAGGTAGCTAAAAGTACTATACCAATCAAAATTAGTCCAATTAGAGTGTTAATCTTATACGATATATTAATATCTCCCCATTTTATTTTATGTTTGATGGTTAAATTTTTATTACTGTTTAAATGCCGATAGAATTTTTCAGCTTCTTGAACTTGTTCTTTAGTTGGGATGCTACGTATCGATTGATAACCTGCTTTTAGTCCATTCTTATAGACAGGGATAACATATGCATCAACCCAATAAAAGCTACCATCTTTACATCGGTTTTTTACGAGACCTCGCCATTCTTCATTCTTTTTTATAGTTCCCCACAAATCGGAAAAAGCAGCTTCAGGCATATCTGGATGGCGAACAATATTATGGTTCTGGCCAATCAATTCACTTCGACTAAAGCCTGACATTTCTATAAAATCAGTATTAATGTACTCGATAACACCATTTATATCCGTAATGGAGACTAACGTGCTACCGGGTTTAAAATGCTTTTCATTATTATTAATAGGCTGATTGTTTTGCATTCTATTTCCTTTTCTATGGGGGCATTTGACCTCTTGCTACTTTTTTTTCAAATGTGGATGTATTACGTCAAATTAGTATGATCATTGGCCTTTTAATCGTGCTTGCCATTGTTGTTATTCTCTGGTCTTGGGGTAAACAGGCAGATTATCGACCTCTTGGTAATTATCAAACTGAGGAATTAATCAGCACGCTAGATTTTTTAGATAAAGAAAAAATCACCTATCAGTTGGAAGGTAACTCAGTACTGGTTGAAGCGGATCAGTATCAAAAAATAAAATTATTAATGACACGTGCAGGTCTAGCACAAGATAATAATAATGATAATGGTGATGATATATTATTACAGGATATGGGCTTTGGCGTCAGTCAACGCGTGGAAAGAGAGCGTCTTAAACTTAGTCGTGAGCGTCAGATAGCCGTTGCTATTATGTCGATGAAGAACATTACAAAGGCACAAGTTTTATTAGCTATCCCTAAACAAAGTGTGTTTGCCCGTAGGGAACGTAAAGCGAGTGCAACAGTCGTTATTACCACTTCAAAATATTATGTATTATCTGCACAAGAAATAGACTCTATTGTGGATATTGTTGCCTCATCAGTACAAGGTTTATCACCGAATAATGTGACGGTTAGTGATCAACGAGGACGTTTGCTACATTCTGGCAGTAAAAATAGTTTGTCTGCGCGAAGTAGTGCCGAATTTGCGTTAGAGCAAACTCGGGAAGATGAATATAAATCTAAAATAGATGCGATATTAATCCCTATTTTAGGGTTGGCAAATTACACCGCTGAAGTTGATTTAGCGATGGATTTCACCATAAAAGAAGAAACTCAAAAAATATATAATCCTAGTAAAAAATCTATTCGAAGTGAAATGCTGATAGAAACAAAGTCAACCAATTCTACTATTGGCAATATCCCAGGAGCATTAACAAATCAACCTCCAGTTGCATCATCTATTCCAGAAGAGTTCCGTAAAGATAATGGCGCAAATAAAGCTATCACGGGCAATTCACATAATGAAGAAACACGTAATTATGAAGTAGATACAACGGTCGTACACATTAAACATAAAGTGGGTACGATTGATCGGCTCACCGTTTCTGTTGCACTTGATTATATAGCTAAAACTAATGAAGCGGGTGAAGTAACTTATGTTCCGCGGCCTGTGGAAGAAGTTGATAATATTAGGCGCTTATTAGCGGGTGGCTTAGGTCTGAACAAAACTCGTGGAGATCTTCTTGAAATAGCTTCGTTACGTTTTAATAAAGTTGATTTAGATTTTGAACCAGAAATTGAGTTTTGGAAAACAGAAGTGTTCCAAGGCTATATACGTTTTGGTGGTAGCATATTAGTTATATTATTAACATTGCTACTAATTGTAAGACCTATTATGAAAAAATTACTTTATCCAGAGTCTTTAGAAAATGAAGAAGAGTATGATTTAGGTGGAGCAATTGGCGATCTTGGAAATGATAATTTACAATTATTAACCGAAGATGATGATGTGAGCATTGAATTTGATATTGGTGGTGGACACATTAAATTACCAAATTTACACAAAGATGAAGATTTATTAAAAGCGGTGCGCGCCCTCGTGGCGAATGAACCTGGCCTATCGGCACAAGTAATTAAAGAGTGGTTAGCTTCTGATGAGTAATAATGATGATAAAAGCGAAGACGTGAATGATGACTTTGATGTTTCTACATTAACCGGTGTTATTAAATCTGCATTATTAATGCTGAGCTTGACACCAGAAGACGCCGCGCAAATTTTTAGAAATTTAGAGCCAAAACAAGTACAAAAATTAGGCATGGAAATGGCAGCTTTAGATAATTCGTTGCAAGTACGTGTTGCAAGTGTGCATCGAGCCTTTATTAAAGATATTCAAAAACACAGTAATATCGGTTTAGACAGTGAAGACTTTGTTCGCGCATCTTTAATTGCAGCATTAGGTGAGGATAAAGCGGGTAATTTGGTGGATCAAATTATTTTAGGCAGTGGCTCTAAAGGGTTAGACTCATTGAAATGGATGGATGCACGTCAAGTTGCCTCTATTATTCAGAATGAGCATCCGCAGATTCAAACCATTGTATTATCCTATTTAGACCCGGATCAATCCGCTAAGATAATTGCTCAATTTCCTGAAAAAAATCGTTTAGATCTTATGATGCGTATTGCTGATTTGGAAGAAGTTCAACCAGCAGCGTTAGATGAGCTAAATGAAATTATGGAGAAACAGTTCGCAGGTCAAGCGGGCGCGCAATCGGCTAAAATGGGCGGAATGAAAGCGGCCGCGGATATTATGAACTATTTAGATACGGCAGTAGAAGGTCCTCTTATGGACTTGTTACGTGAAACAAACGAGGATATGAGTCAACAAATTCAAGATCTTATGTTTGTATTTGATAATTTGGTCGACTTGGATGATCGTGGAACACAAACGTTGTTACGTGAAATACCTAGTGATCAATTGCAAATGGCATTAAAAGGTGCGGATGATCAGCTAAAAGAGAAAATATTGAAAAACATGTCTAAACGCGCAGCTGAAATGCTTGAAGATGATTTAGAAGCGATGGGGCCTGTACGTATTAGTGAAGTAGAAAGCGCTCAGAAAGAGATACTCGCTATTGCACGGCGATTATCCGATGCGGGCGAGATAATGCTTGGTGGTTCGGGTGGAGATGAATTTTTATAATCGACAAAAGGTAGACAGACATGTCGGAGAATAACGATGAGTATTTACAATGGTCCTTACCGGATCTAGATAACGATGATAAAAATATAGAAAAATCAAAAAACACTTTATTTGGGAAACCTGCGGCTTGGTATCAAGGTAGACAAAACACTACTGAAGTTGATCAGGAAGATTTGGAGATACAACCTCAACCTTTAACACTCGATGATATTGAAGAAATTCGTCAATCTGCTTATGAAGATGGTTTCAAAGAGGGCCGAGAAGCTGGCATGGAGAAAGGCTTAGAAGAGGGCAAAAAGCAAGGTTTAGAAGAGGGTCAAAAGGAAGGTTTAGAACAAGGGCTAGAGCAAGGTTTAACGCAGGGTGAAGAACAAGTTAAAATTAAAGTAAAACAATGGGATACATTGCTAACTCGGTTACATAACCCGTTACAATTACTCGATGAAAATGTAGAGTATCAATTAGTGACATTAGCTCAACATCTCGCAGAGCAGATGTGTCGTGTCGAATTAAAAACGGATCCTAAAATTATACTACAAGCGTTAAAGCAAGCAATTGAAGCGTTACCAATTAGTGGGCAAACATTAAAAATATTATTACATCCCGAAGATTTACTGTTTGTACAACAAGTATATTCTGCGGAGGTCTGTTCAGATCGTGGTTGGGACCTTTATGCGGATCCTGCATTATTAAGGGGAGACTGCCAAATACAGAGTGAAACTTCGAGCATCGATTATGCCTTCAATACGCGAGTGGATCAGGTTTTAAAACAGTTCTTACAGAAAAATTATCAGCATATGCCTAAAAAAAATGACGATTCAAGCCTTTTAAATAATACACCAATGCCTACACAAGAAGAGATAGAAACAGAGTTAAGTGATAACGAAAATTCTGATCTCGATACGGATATATCATCGACAGAGAGTGATGGGACTAAGGAGTTATTAGGAAATCTAGATCATGAATAAATTAGGCCTACGCTTTGCACAATATAAAACAAGTGATTCAGTGATTAAACCAATCGTTTCAGGGAAACTTGTCCGTGTGGTGGGTTTGACACTTGAGGCAATTGGCTGTATTGCCGCGGTGGGGAGTCTATGTAAAGTTGAAAGCCAAGATGGTTTTATAGATGCTGAGGTTGTGGGTTTTTCTGGAGAACGTTTATTTTTAATGCCTAGTGAGCGTTTGACTGGGGTACTTCCTGGTGCCAAAGTTATTCCTCAAATGCATCAGCAGGGTATCCCTGTTGGTATGGAGTTATTAGGCAGAGTTCTCGATGGAATGGGTCGTCCGCTGGATGGAAAAGGGGACGTTCTTACAGCTGAAACTAGTTATTATAGCCCGCAGTGTATTAACCCCTTGAGTAGAAAAAAAATAAAAGAGCCCCTTGATGTCGGAATTAAAGCAATTAATGCTTTACTCACGGTAGGGCAAGGCCAACGTATGGGGTTATTTGCAGGCTCCGGAGTTGGTAAAAGTGTTTTGTTGGGAATGATGACTAGGGGAACAAATGCCGATGT
The DNA here is from genome assembly GCF_002239585.1 of Psychromonas sp. CD1. GTDB lineage: Bacteria > Pseudomonadota > Gammaproteobacteria > Enterobacterales > Psychromonadaceae > Psychromonas. Next base: position 1,040,139 of record NZ_NDFH01000003.1, on the reverse strand, counting down.
TGTAGTGGTGGGGTTAATCGGTGAACGTGGACGAGAAGTTAAAGAATTTATTGAGGATATTTTAGGGGAAGAGGGACGTAAACGTGCAGTAGTGATAGCAGCACCTGCGGATGTTTCGCCATTAATGCGTCTCAAAGCTTGTGAAACATCATTAACCATTGCTGAATATTTTCGAGATCAAGGTTTAAATGTTTTATTGTTGATAGATTCATTAACACGTTTTGCACAAGCACAACGTGAAATTGCATTAGCTATCGGAGAGCCTCCTGCGACAAAAGGTTACCCACCCTCTGTTTTTGCAAAATTACCTGCATTAGTTGAACGTGCTGGTAATGGAAATGAAAATCAAGGCTCAATCAGTGCTTTTTTTACGGTATTAACTGAAGGCGATGATTTACAAGATCCCATCGCAGATGCTTCTCGGGCAATTTTAGATGGACATATTGTATTATCTCGAGAACTTGCGGATGCAGGACACTTTCCTGCGATTGATGTGAGTAAATCAATTAGCCGTGTTATGCCAATGGTAACGTCAGATGAGCATCAAACTCTCGCTCGTGTTTTAAAGCAAGCATATAATTTATATCAAGAAAATAAAGAGCTTATCACCATTGGTGCATATGTAAGAGGGAGTGATCCTCGTATTGATAAAGCGATTATTATACGGCCTAAATTGGATCATTTCTTGCAACAAGGAATGAAAGAGTGCATTAATTATAATGATTGTTTAACGCAACTTGCGACATTAACGCAAGAATTTGTTAATAGTTAGTAAAATAAGAGATGAATATGGCTAAAAACGTATTAAAACTTGTTTATGAGCAAAAACAAAAACAAGTGACGAGTGCATTACAAGCTTATAAAAAGGCACAGAACATTTTGTTTGAACAGCGCCAGCAATTACAAAATCTACAACAATATCGTAGACAATATACTGAGCAGTTAAGTGTAAAAGGGGCTTTGGGATTATCTGTATCCGAATTAAGAAAATACCAACAATTTATCGTGCAAATAGATTTGGGTTTATCAAAACAACAGCAAATGCTAGTAAAATTGGAATATGATGTGCATGCATATAAAAAATCATGGTTAGAATGCCAAATAAATAGCAAAGCCATTGCGATGTTATTGCATAAAAAAGCGCTTAAAGAAGAAAAAATAGAAAATATAAAAGAACAGAAAGTAAACACATGGGAAAAGAATTAATAGCACTTATATCATTAGATCAAGCTAAAACATTAGTGGCTCATCTCGAAGATGGGGAGATTGCAAGTGCAAACGACATCTTTAAATCAGCCCTAAATGTAAGTTTTGATACCGATGTTGTTTTTGAAAAAGTGGGTGAATTAACGCGAGAGTTACATGATGCATTGTTGACCTTCCAAAATGATACTCGTTTAATTGACCTTGCAGGAAAAGAGCTTCCAGATGCAAAAGATCGTTTAAATTATGTCATAGAGATGACGGGAGATGCCGCGAATAAAACGATGGATGCTGTTGATCTATGCATTCCTATTGCTGATAAATTAATCTCTAACATAGAGAGTATATCCCCCCATTGGCAAGCATTAATGAGTCGACAATTAGCACTCGGTGAATTTAAACAATTATGCGCACAAATCGATGATTTTTTCAAAGAAGCAGAAAAAGGTGGCTTAAGTTTAAAAGTATCATTGACTGACATATTAATGGCACAGGGTTTTCAAGATTTAACAGGACAAATTATAGGTCGAGTTATTTCTCTAGTACAAGAGATAGAGTTGAAATTAGTAAAAATATTAAAAGTTTGCTCTATGTCGGGTAAACCAGTTATAAAAGAACAAACGGCTAAAATAAATATAATAGCCGAAGGTCCGATTATGGACACCACCTCTAGAGACGATGTTGTTAATGGGCAAGATGAGGTTGATGATTTACTTTCTAGTTTAGGCTTTTAAGGAAACAAAAAATGACATTTGAAGTAGATGAAGAAATCCTTCAGGACTTTTTAGTAGAAGCTGGAGAAATTTTAGAACTGTTATCTGAGCAGTTGGTGGAACTAGAAAATAATCCTGATGATACTGAATTATTAAATGCGATTTTCCGTGGTTTTCATACGGTAAAGGGTGGCGCGGGTTTTTTATCTCTTAATGAATTAGTCGAAACATGTCACGGAGCAGAAAATGTATTTGATTGTTTACGACAAAAACAGAGAAATGTTGATGCACCTTTAATGGATATTATATTGGCAGCATTAGATGTCATTAATGAGCAATTTAACGCGTTACAAACTGGCAGTATTGCTAACCCCGCCCCTCCTGAATTAGTGCAACAGTTAAGCCAATTAAGTAAGCCTGCATCGGAAGATCAAAGTGTTACACCAGAGGTTACTGTTGTTGCAAAAGCTACAAGTATTAATGATATTACTGAAAATGAATACAATGCGTTATTAGATGAATTACATGTAGAGTCTGGATCTAACATAAAGGCTTCGGAAGTAAAGTCTGAAAATGTAGAAATTTCTGAAGATGATTTTGAAGCACTGTTAGATGAGTTACATGGCGTAGGTAAATCATTACAAAATGCAATAACAAAACCTGTTATTGATAGCGATGAAATTTCGGATGATGAATTTGAGTCGCTTTTAGATGAACTTCATGGCAGTGGATCACATGCTGTTTCAAAATCCACATCCAATGAGGTTAGTGCAAGCAGTGATGAAATTTCAGATGATGAATTTGAATCGTTGCTAGATGAATTACACGGTATCGGTAAAAGAGAACAAAACACAGTGCAGGTAAACGAGCCTGTTGTTGGGAAAAAATCATCGATAAAAGAGACGTTACAACCCATTATTAATGAAGAAAAAAGAATCGCTCAGCCTAAAAAGGTAGCTAAGATAAAAGTTGAGCCAACTGTACGTGTTGATACTGCAATTCTTGATGAGATCATGAATATGGTCGGTGAATTGGTATTAGTACGCAACCGCTTAGTAAGTCTTGAGACAACAGCGGATAATGAAGAGATCTCACGAGCTGTTGCCAATTTAGATATTGTGACAGGAGACTTACAAGGTTCTGTGATGAAAACCCGTATGCAACCGATTAAAAAAGTCTTTGGTAAATTTCCGCGCGTCGTACGCGATCTTGCGCGAACGTTAGGCAAGGATATTCGCTTAGAATTAATTGGTGAAGAAACAGACTTAGATAAAAAATTAGTGGAAGCACTTGCTGATCCTCTCGTGCATTTAGTGCGCAACGCAGTAGATCACGGTATCGAGATGCCCGATGTTCGCGTACAGTCAGGTAAAGATAAACAAGGCCATGTTTTACTTTCTGCATCACAAGAGGGGGATCATATATTACTTGTTATCGAGGATGATGGTGCGGGAATGGATGCTAATCTTCTCAAAAGTATCGCTATCAAAAAGGGTATTTTGGATCAAGATAGTGCAGATAGGATGTCAGATAAAGATGCATTTTCATTAATATTTGCACCAGGGTTTTCTACAAAAGTTGAAATATCAGATATATCGGGTCGTGGTGTTGGTATGGATGTAGTTAAAACAGGGATAACGAAGTTAAATGGTACGATTTCAATCGATTCAACAATGGGAAAAGGCACACGTTTAGAAATAAAAGTACCTTTGACACTCGCGATATTACCCACATTAATGATTGTAGTTGCGAAGCAAACATTTGCTTTACCACTTACAAATGTGAATGAAATATTTCATCTGGATTTAGAAAAAACTAATTTAATTAATGGGAAACGAAGCATTGTTATTAGAGGGAAAGCTATTCCTCTCTTCTATTTAAGTGATTGGTTAGCACCACAGCAACCACCGGTTGAAAAAGGAAAAGGTGTAGGACATGTTGTCATTGTTCAGTTAGGAGTGCAACAAGTAGCTTTGGTTGTTGATGCTTTATTAGGCCAAGAAGAAGTGGTTATTAAAGCATTAGATAAGTTACTTTCTGGTACGCCTGGAATGGCAGGTGCGACGATAACCAGTGATGGTGGCATTGCACTGATTTTAGACCTGCAAAGTTTATTAAAACATTATACATAAAGTATAGATGTTGTATCGATTCAAGTAAAAAATAATTTTTATGTTTATTGTGATGGTATAACGAATTGCGATGACTAAACGTTACTTTAGATGGTATTTTTCATTATTTTTCATTAATAGGATATAGAATGGTAGTAAAAGTATTAGTTGTTGATGACTCTAACTTTTTTCGTCGTCGTGTTAGCGAAATGATTAATAATTCACCTTCGTTAGAAGTTATTGCAACGGCAAATAATGGGCAAGAAGCGGTTGATATGGTTGCTAAATATAAACCTGATGTGGTGACTATGGATATTGAAATGCCTGTTATGGATGGCATTACTGCGGTTAAAAAAATAATGGCAACCAATCCATTACCTATATTGATGTTTTCTTCATTGACGCACCAAGGTGCTAGTGCAACATTAGATGCTTTAGAGGCAGGAGCTGCGGATTTTTTACCGAAAAAGTTCGAGGATATTGCCCGCGATAAAAATGATGCTATTTGTTTATTACAACAACGTATTCTCGCGATTTCAAGACTGAGTTTGCCCCGCATTATTACGCAAAATCAAACACGTTTACAAGTAAAAACCACCTCAACACGACTTCCACTAACTACTAGTCGTCATCCCTTGGTTGCGGCTAAGGTGGTAACGTCAGCGCCTTCTAGATTTTTTAAAGCCTCAGGAAAACATTATAGTATTTTGGCGATTGGCACATCAACAGGAGGGCCTGTTGCCTTACAAAAAGTACTTTCTGCACTACCCGCTAATTTCAAATTACCTATATTACTCATTCAACATATGCCAGGGACTTTTACCAAAGCTTTTGCAGAAAGGCTTAATGGAATTTGTAAGATAAAAGTAAAAGAAGCAAGTAATGGGGATCTTTTACAAGCAGGTTGTGCTTATTTGGCCCCAGGAGGTAAACAATTATTGGTGGAAGGACGTTGTGGAAATGTAAGGATCCGTATACATGATGGCAATGAACAGTTAAATTACAAACCGAGTGTTGATATTACATTTGCCTCATTATCAAAAATATATACAAATAAAGTATTAGCCGTTATCTTAACGGGAATGGGGGCTGACGGGCGTGATGGTGCTCGCATGTTAAAAGAGAAAGGATCTGTCATATGGGCGCAAGATGAAGCTAGTTGTGTGGTATATGGAATGCCTCAAGCAGTATATAAAGCAGGGATTGCAACAGAATCAATTGCACTTGATCAAGTTGCTAGGTATATAAAAGTAGAATTACAACATGAATAAACTTGGACTATTTGGTTTTTTTGTTATTATTTCCTGCTTACTTTTTTCTCAACTTTACCATGGTGTATCATTGAGTGGCTTGCTGGATCTGCCTGCTTTTTTGATTGTTTTTGGTGGTACTTTAGGGGCTGTTTTAGTGCAATCGTCAGCAAAACAGCTGATTCATGCTCTACGTTTATTACCTAAAATATTTTTTACTACTCCTAATTCTCTACATAAACAATCTTTACTTATTCAAAAGTGGTCGAATAAATCACGTAAATCAGGTCTCTTAAGCTTGGAGTCAGATGATAATGGAGATTTAGATCCCTTTACTGAAAAAGGTCTCGCAATGCTTGTCGATGGTTGCGAACCTTTAGTATTACAAGAAATATTACAACAAGATATAGATTTAGAAAGTGAACATTCCGAGCGTAGTGCAAGAATTTATGACTCAATGGGAGGTTACAGTCCAACGATAGGCATTATTGGAGCGGTAATGGGACTGATTCAAGCGATGGGTTACTTAAATGAGCCCGATAAATTAGGGGCGGGTATTGCCGTTGCTTTTATTGCGACCATTTACGGGGTTGGTTTTGCAAATTTCATATATCTACCGATTGCCAATAAAATTCGATTATATTACCAGTACATTTCATTATATAATGAAATGACGTTAATTGGTCTACTTGCCATTGCGTATGGTGAAAACAATTTATTATTAAAACGGCGCTTACATGGTTATTTAGATAGAGGTTCTTATTAATGCGTATGCGCTCTCGCACGCGGTTGCAAACGCAGTCGGGTAATGATCTGCATCGTTGGACTGTTTCCTTTGCTGATTTTATGACATTAATGTTTGCTCTTTTTGTTTTATTATACGCGATGGCAATTAGCCATGAAGAACATTATAAAGAGGTAATTGTTAATATTCAAAAAGCCAGTCAGTTATTAAATCAATCAGTTTTCAGCTCCGACAGAGAAGGTATATTAACTAAAAATAGTAATAGCATAATAGAAGACAGTGGACCTGAAATGCTTTCTGATGGGATGATAAATCAAGCAAATGATGAATTGTCCGAGGTTGATACATTAAAGGCCGGTTGGGAGTTAAAGCAATTAAAGATACAATTAGATACGTTATTATCAGCTGAAGTGAAGGATGAAATACTAACGTTGGATCTTAATGGGGATTGGCTCACTATTGAAATGGGAGGCGGTTTACTTTTCGCTGGTGGAAGCCATACATTATTAATTGCCGCAAAAAAACGTTTGGAAAAAATCGCAAATATATTAAAGCCTATTAATAATTTATTGCGTATTCGTGGTTATACCGATCAAGATGTGATATCCAATGAAATATATCAATCAAATTGGGAGTTATCAGGGGCACGAGCATTTAGTGTATTACACGCTTTAAATACTTTCGGAATTGATGGTCGGCGTATGGTGGTTGAAGCTTATGGTCGCTATAACTTAGCCAAGGATGCTCAAGGTAAGGTTGACTTATTAAGGAGTCGTAGGGTGATTATTGCCATTTCAAAATATGCATTAGTTGAGCCTAAGGTTGCGATAAAAGTTCGGGTAAAAAAGAAACAAGTAATTAAAAAGAAAGTACAAGATAATAAAAAGATAAAAGAGATCTATCTGTCTAATGATCGTTTAATTATAACTACAAGGATGGAATAAATTGGTAATTTGGACAATTGCGAATCAAAAAGGAGGTGTTGGTAAAACAACCACTGTGATATCGTTAGCGGGACTTTTAGCTGAACGAAATTTTCGTGTGTTATTAATTGATACAGATCCGCATGCGTCTTTAACGAGTTATTTTCAATATGATTCAGATCAATTACCCGTCAGTTTATATGATCTTTTTGCAGAGCCTGCGAAGGTTAAAAGTGAAATAGAGCAAGTAATATTACCTACGGAGATTCCGAATATATCTTTGATCCCTGCGTCAATGGCCTTAGCGACTTTAGATCGTGTGCTGGGAGAAAAAGAAGGGATGGGCTTGTTCTTAAAAAAACAATTAACGTTATTAGAAGATGATTATGATTTTGTCTTAATCGATTGTCCTCCGGTGTTGGGTGTGATGATGGTTAATGCAATCGCTGCGTGTGAAAAGATATTAATCCCTGTGCAAACGGAGTTTTTAGCATCGAAGGGCTTAGATAGGATGATAAGTACATTGTCCGTGATGAAAAAATCAGCGGGGGTTAGTTTTAAATATTGTATTATTCCCACTTTATACGATAAGCGTACACGCGCTTCCATTAATACATTATTATTAATCAAAGAACGTTATCAAGAAAAAGTCTGGAATGGCGTGATACCTGTAGATACTAAGTTTAGAGACGCGAGTTTACAACATGTTCCAATTTCTATTTATGCTAAACGTTGTCGAGGTGTTTTTGCGTATGAAACGTTACTTAATTATTTGTTACAAGCAGAGTTTTATTAAATGAAAAATCATAATGATGAAGCGATGCACGCTTATTTTAATGCCCTGTTATCTGAGTCAGAGGTGAAACCGACACAAGAGGATATTGTCGAAGAAAATTTATCGGTTAATAATAGTATTTTTAATCGGGATTTATCTTTTGCGCCCAAAATTATTACAGATGTTCGAACAGAGCCGTCTATCAATAAAGATGACAATTGGCAGAATTTACAGGTTGAATGTGAGTTTCAAGTTTTGTTTTTTAAATTTTCAGGCTTACACTTTGCCGTACCCTTAATCGATATAGCGGGGATCCATGCATTGGATAATCCACTGAATCAATTGCTTGGTAAACCTAATTGGTTTTATGGCGTTATGACACATCAGGATAAATTATATAATCTTGTTGATAGTGCTCAATGGATGAATATGGAAAAGAGTGGCAAAACACTTAATTATAGTCATTATATTATATTAGGTAATAGTGGTTGGGGGTATCGACAACTCACAAAATAACTTTAGGTAATTAATAAAAATGCTTTTTCCTATTAGTATTAATTATATTTAGAAGTATACCCTAACGACTGAAACGGCAACGCAAGCAGGTCTACGAGTATTTTTTATTTCAACAGAAATTTCTTTTTCAATTTCTAAACCACGCTTAATTGGAGTGACTTTAATTAAACGGCTATGTGCGCGTAACACACTACCTGTTTTGACAGGATAAGGGAATCGCACTTTATTTAAACCATAATTAATGGTCATTTTAGCGCCCGGATACATAGGTTTATCCGAATCTACGCTATCGGTTAGATAGGGTAATAGTGAAAGAGTTAGAAAACCATGTGCAATAGTTATTTTAAAAGGAGACTCTACCTTTGCCCTTTGTACATCGGTATGTAACCACTGTTTATCTCCAGTGACATGCGCAAATTGATCAATACGAGCTTGATCTATCGACAACCATTCTCCGACATGCACTTCTTCACCTATTTTCGCGCGTAAAGATAAAAATAATTCACGAGCTTCAGGCGAAAGATTTACCGGCTTTTGTGCAATATTAATCGTTTTACCATCTTTTAAAATGGTATATTCTTTAACCCAAGAACGAAACTGTTCGTGATTGGAGTGTGCTCTTTTAATAAAAAGAGAATAATAATCACGAATAGCAGGAGACATCCAAGTACCAAAATCAAAAGGAAATTTCTCCATGAATTCTATTTTATATTTATTGATATCAAACTTTTTCATTACACATTCCAATTAAACTCACTTTTTTGAACGTATTCTACAATAAAGAAGCATTGATTTCAGTTAACACTTGCATTGGATTCTTAGCTTGCGTTATTGGTCGTCCAATTACCAAGTAATCGGCACCAGCATCTATCGCTTCTCGAGGTGTTTTAACGCGTCGCTGATCGCCAACATCACAACCTTCAGGACGGATACCCGGGGTGATCAATTTAAACTGAGAACCACATAAAGATTTCAACCGTGATACCTCATGAGCAGAACAAACAACACCATCGAGGCCTGATAATTGAGTTAATTTAGCAAGATGTTCAACTTGCTCTGGCAATGAACGAGATATTCCTAACTCTAATAAATCACTTTCATCCATACTTGTCAGTACAGTAACAGCGATTAAAAGAGGCGCAGAATCCGCATAGGGGACAAGCGCATCTTTTGCGGCTTGCATCATCCGACGTCCACCACTTGCATGTACATTAACCATCCACACACCTAATTCAGCGGCAGCGGTAACCGCTTTGGCCACTGTATTCGGAATATCATGAAATTTTAAATCGAGAAAAACATCAAAACCTTGCTGTATTACTTCTTTAACAAACTCAGGCCCAAAATAAGTAAACATTTCTTTACCGATTTTTAAACGGCACTGTGTAGGATCTAAGCACTTAATAAAATCGAGAGCCTCTTGTTTATTCTCATAATCTAATGCTATCAATACTTTTGCATCTAATTGCATCATACTTTCCTCTTTAATTTTTACGTGTTTTTTTATTCGCCATCAAGGCCTTTTATTGGTTTTATACGGCCCCATTCTTTACATGACGGACACTGCCAATATATTTTTTTACTCGAATAACCACATTTATTGCAATTGTATTTAGGCCTTCGCTTTATCTGCTCTGCAACTAAGTTTTGTAAAAACATCAGTCTTTCTTTTTCACTATTAGATTCCGCCAAGTGCAAATGATAATGCATTAATTGATTAAACCCTTTCATGGTCGGATTACGGCGTAGCTCTTGCAACATAAATTTTTGTGCTGTTTTATCACTCTGATATTTTGCTACTAAACCTGCAAGCATAATAACTGAACTTGTGCCCCCACCTAAACTAACAATATGATAAAGATCATGAATGAAATGTTCCTCACTATCCAAAAGTTGGTGTAAATACAATAAACGAGGCAATATAACTTCAATAAAATCGATATCATGTTCGATCACAGACTCTAATATTTGTAATGCTTTTGTATTTTTTTGTTGGCCTAAATAATAATCTGACAAGGCTAATATGGCATGTATGCACGCGGGGTACGTTGATAACGCTTTTTTATATAACAGCACTTTTTTCTTAATATCTAATGGTGTTCCTATATCATCCGCCAAACAACAATATAAATAAGATAATGTGCGATTATTGTTTTTTCCAGTCATTAATTTGTTTAGCCGCTGTGTGACGAATATTGCTTCTTGCCATTCTTTCAATTGCTGATAAATATTTAACAAGTTTTCTAACGCAACTTGCTGATATTCAGGGGACTCTTTTAACTTTATAAAAATTTTCTCACTACGGTCGAATAATCCAGATTGATAAAAATCCTTACCTAACTGTACTAAAGCTAAATCTCGCTGCTCACGAGTTAGACTAGGCCGAGCTATTAAATTTTGATGTATACGAATGGCGCGATCAACTTCACCGCGTTGGCGAAAAAGATTGCCTAAGGCAAGATGGGTTTCAATGGTTTCACTATCCACTTCAAGTAATGCAATAAAATGATCTACGGCTTTATCGGGTTGGTCACTTAATAAGAAATTTAAACCTTGGACATAATCTCGACTGAGTTTATTACCTTTTTTCTGTTTATTTTGATGTACGCTACGCACGCCCATATACCAGCCATAAAGTGCTGCAACCGGTAACAGGAGAAAAAATATTTCTTGCACTAACGGCTCACTCTTTAGATTCTGCTGAACGTAAAATATTTAACTCTTTGCGTTGCTTTTTATTATTTTTAGTCAGCTGACTATTTTTTATTTTTAATTTCAAATAAAAATACATTGAACATAATGTCGCGACAAAAAAACCACAGAAAAAGATAATCGCAAGCAATGTGGACAAACGTAATTCACTTTGCGCCAATACATAATTCACATTTACTATTTGCTGATTTTTAAGACTAAATAGAAGTGCAATAATAAATAATAAAATGCTAAAAACAAGCGTAATAAGACGTTTCATAACGGATCCTAAACGAAGTAACAATATTTAACATTATATTATAAAACAACGAGGGAATAAATCTGCTATTTTATTTTTAAGATAAAAAAGGTGCTTTAAAAGCACCTTTTTTATTAGACATTACGCATTATGAATGTTAACACGCTCTCGCAATTCTTTGCCGGGTTTAAAGTGAGGGACATATTTACCACCCAATTCGACTTTATCTCCTGTTTTAGGATTACGTCCGATACGTGGAGCCCGATAATGTAAAGAAAAACTACCAAAACCACGGACTTCTATACGCTCACCATTAGCAAGTGAATTCGTCATCAGTTGTAACGTTTCTTTTACACTGTCTTCTACTTCTCTAACCGACAATTGAAAATGTTTGTTGGTTAATTTTTCAATTAAATCTGACTTAGTCATTATTCACCTCGTATTCAATAATCTATATAAAAAACCAACACATCTAATGTGTATTAAAAGCAGTCGGTTCTCCGACTGCTTTTAAATTATTTGCCTTTAGCAGCTTTAAACGCATCAAGCATTGCATTACCCATGCTTGCTTCATCTTGCTCTTTTAAGCTATCAATTGCTTCTTTCTCTTCAGCTTCATTTTTCGCTTTAATAGAAAGACTAATTACGCGGTTTTTACGATCAACACCAACGAATTTAGCTTCAACAGAATCACCAACTTTAAGAACAGAAGATGCATCTTCAACACGATCACGTGAAATGTCTGCAACACGAATATAACCTTCGACACTGTCGGAAAGTGTAACAATCGCACCTTTTGCATCAGATTCTAAAATAGTACCTGTAACAATAGACCCTTTCTTGTTTTCTGCTAGGTAATTATTAAACGGATCAGCAACAATTTGTTTAATGCCTAAAGAAATACGTTCACGCTCAGGATCAACTTGAAGTACTACTGCTTCAATTTCATCACCTTTTTTGTATTCTTGAACAGCTTTATCACCATCCATATCCCAACTAATATCAGAAAGATGTACCAAGCCATCAATATTACCTTCAAGTCCGATAAAGATACCGAAATCAGTAATTGATTTGATTTTACCCGTTACTTTCTGACCTTTATCATGAGTTGAAGAGAATTCTTCCCATGGATTAGCTTTACACTGTTTAAGACCAAGAGAGATACGACGACGTTCTTCATCAATATCAAGAACCATAACTTCAGCCATATCACCTAAGCTAACAACCTTAGATGGGTGGATATTCTTATTAGTCCAATCCATTTCAGAAACGTGTACTAGACCTTCAACACCCTCTTCGATTTCAACGAAACAACCGTAATCCGTTAAGTTAGTAACTTTACCGATTAAACGAGTTGATTCAGGGTAACGTTTAGCGATTGCAACCCATGGATCTTCACCAAGTTGTTTAAGACCTAGAGAAACACGAGTACGTTCACGATCGTACTTAAGTACTTTAACCGTTATCTCATCACCTACGTTTACGATTTCACTTGGATGTTTAACACGTTTCCAAGCCATATCAGTAATATGTAATAGACCGTCAACACCACCTAAATCTACGAATGCACCGTAATCAGTTAAGTTCTTAACGATACCTTTAATATCTTGACCTTCTTGAAGATTTTCAAGTAGCTCTTCACGCTCAGCACTATTTTCTGTTTCAATAACAGCACGGCGAGATACAACAACGTTATTACGTTTTTGATCTAATTTGATCACTTTGAATTCAATATCTTTGTTTTCAAGGTGAGCTGTGTCACGTACAGGACGTACGTCAACTAATGATCCCGGTAAGAATGCACGAATACCGTTTAATTCAACAGTGAAACCGCCTTTAACTTTACCGTTGATAACACCAATAACAGTTTCTTGATCTTCGTATGCTTTCTCAAGTTGAATCCAAGCTTCATGACGTTTTGCTTTCTCACGAGAAAGTTTAGTTTCACCGAAACCGTCTTCTACTGCATCCAGCGCAACATCAACAACATCACCAACAGCAACTTCTAATTCACCAGCTGCGTTCTTAAATTCAGCAATATCAATTGCCGCTTCAGATTTAAGACCCGCATCAACGAATACTAAGTTGTTACGAATTCCTACAATTGTACCTTTAACAATCGTACCTGGGCGAGTTTCTACCTGTTGAAGAGATTCTTCAAATAGTTCTGCAAAAGATTCCATCATCTATTTATTCACACTTATTTTATACAACCCATCACCATCCATTTGCGAGGGAGGCAAGAAAAATTATCACTTCATCCATAAAGTAATATTAAAAGTAGCATATGTATTATACCACTATATTTAGTTTAAGCTTTACTTGATCTAGCACTTTTAAAACAACTTCATCAATCGTTAGCATCGTTGAGTCAATTTCTAATGCATCCTTTGCTGCCTTTAATGGGGCGATAAGGCGTGTTCTATCACGTAGATCTCTATCTTTTATTTCGCTTAAAATTTCAGCGATGCTAACATTAAATCCTTTATTTTGCAACTGCTCAAAGCGCCGTTTAGCACGCTCCGCAGCACTAGCATCCAAAAATATTTTTACGGGTGCCTCAGGAAAAACAACAGTACCCATATCACGTCCATCAGCAATTAGCCCAGGATTTTTATAAAATGCTTTTTGCCTAGCTAATAATGCCTCGCGGACTAAAATAAGCGAAGCAACTTTCGAAGCTGCTTGTGCGATAGTTTCTGTACGCAATTTATCGCCTATATTTTCCCCGTTTAAAAAACTATCAACGGCAACACCATTTGAAATAAATTCTATTTTTAAATTGAGAGCAAGTTTAGCAAGAGCCTCTTCATCGTCTAATGATGTTGCATTTTGTAATGCTGCATATGCTAAAATACGATATAACGCACCACTATCAAGTAAATGCCAACCCAATTTCTTAGCAAGTATATAACAAACTGTGCCTTTCCCTGAACCACTTGGCCCATCTATTGTAATTAAATTCATATTTATCTCTTAATCAATTTCATCCATAAAATCTAATAAATCATCATCAAATTCATATTCTGAAACATCTTCTTTGTGTAGCCTAAATAATTCAATACTGTCACTGTTTTGTTCAAATTTAAACGCTTCATATTGAATATATGTTTCTTTTACAAAAGCATAAGAATCCAAAGATTGATCCAACATTTGTTCTTGCCCTAATAACGTTTCGCGTGTATCTAAGCCATCTAAGGCCCACAAACCTAATACTTGCCACCATTTCAAATAACGACTTGGAAAATAAAAACTATCAACAAATCCCCCTAATAATATACGCGTGCTACGGGGACCGATTACAGGGATCATTAAATAAGGTCCATTCGATACAGACCAATGCCCTAAAACATTACTAAAAGTTTCCGTTTTACGCTCGATACCTAAATCAGATGCGACATCAAGAAAACCCAATAGCCCAAAAGTACTATTAATCGTTAAACGTAAAAGTGCATTAAATGAAGCTTCATAATTAAAAAGGATGAAACTATTAATGATATTGGCAGGCTCTTCAAAGTTTAACACAAAATTATTAATAAATTGACGTCCCTTACTCGGTACCACCTCAACATATGACTTGGTAACCGGCAAATATATATAATGATCTAAAATATCATAGTTAAAATCCCAAATAACACGATTCAAAGGCTCTAAAGGGTCGCTCATATCCTGCCGAACCTTGTTTAGCTCTTGAGCATGTAACAAAAAAGGCATAAAAACAAAAAGTACTAACGCCATTTTTTTCAATATTACGTTCCTCCTTCTATTTACTTACAATGCATTATTAATAATGATAATAACGGGTGTTCGTTGGTCTTTTTCAACAACCGCACTGCGACCTTGCCATTGACCTTTTTTATTATTCACATTCGCATCAATGGACAAGCGCGCAGTGATCGTAAATTGATCATGAGAACTTAACTTTAAATCGTTTAGCATCGAATTTTCATCAGATATCTCAATATTTAGAGGAAATATTGGTTTTAATATTTTAATAGCAGCAATTGGCATTGATGCGCCATTGATAGCTTGTGCATAAACAAATAATGTACCATTTTTAGGTACAACAACCTCTTTTGTTAAACTGATTTTTACTCGATAATGTCCTTTTTCTAAAGTAGATTTATTCATTTTATTCGGGACACTCAAACGATTAGTTTTCAGTATAGATAATTTTTTTTGTGCATAATTAATACTATCTTTTAATATGCGAGCTTGTTTTGTATTCGGAGATACTATCTGTAATAACCGTTTCCAACTGAAAATAGCTCGAGAATAATCTTTATCTCCAAGTGCCATAAACGCGGACATAGACCATGCATCCACATTGTTAGGTATTTCTTTCAATAGTTGAGTCAACATAAGCTGAGCTTGTTGTTGTAAAAAATCATCACCGGTTTGCATGCTTAACTGAATATAAAGAAGACGGATATCCACAGATTTTGGATCAAGAGAATAAGCTTTGCTGATGGCATCTAAGGCAAGATCTGTATTTTCAAATATCATTCCTAAACGAGCATACAATAACCAACCCTGTGGATCTTCACTATTGTCCTGTAAGTTTGTACGCAAGCCCAGCATAATGTCGCGTAGATTTTGCTCTGTCGCCTCAGTATCAGAATCTTTAAATAACTGACGCTGTAATGCAGGATAACGTTGTAACGTATTTTGCCAATGCTGCACCTCTTCATAAGCACCTACCCGCGAATATAAAGCAAGAGATCCTACAATTAAGAGAAAAAGACCCGGTAAGAAAATCAATTTAGAGCGCGCTGGTTTTTTTATTTCTTGATTATCATCAATATCGTCCAATAAGTTGTACTGCAGCTCTGTCAACATCTTGCTTTTATCACTGAGCATCCCTTGCTCAGCATCGCGCTCTAATTCTAATAAGCGAATCTCATATAGTGAACGGTTTAATTGATTACGCGTATTGTATTCTTGCTTCCCCTCTTTTTTTATTTTTAAAAAAGGAATCGCTGCAAACACACTAACGATAATCAATAATATGGTAGTGGCTAACCAAAATTGCAGAATCATTTTCTACCCTCTTTCTGTTTTGTTTCTACTGTGTCTTCGCTTAAAATCCGCTGCAATCTTAATGCATCTTGCGCTTCTAAAGGAGGCTCTTTTTTATTATGTTTTTTCGCCTGTACAAACAAAAATGAAAAACCTAAGATGATAAAAAACAAAGGCCCTAACCAGAGAAAAATAGTCGCAATAGTCATAGGTGGATCGTATAAAATAAAATTACCAAAACGATCTGTCATATATTTTAATATTTGATCTTCACTTTTACCTTGCAGTATCAAATCATACGTTTTAGTACGTAAATCTTTAGCAAGAGGTGCGTTAGAATCTGCAATATTTTGATTCTGACATTTAGGACAGCGTAAGACATGCGTTAAATGGTGAAAAGCATCCTCTTGAGCAATATTATCAAAGCGAAATGAATCAATTGCGGCAGAAGAACAGATACTATAAAAAGAACTTAAAACAACAATAATGAGCATTAATTTTTTCACTATTTACTCCATCTCATTAAATATTTTTTCTAATTTAGAACGCCATATAACTTCATCTAAATTACCAATGTGACGATATCTAATCACCCCTTTACTATCAATAAAAAAGGTTTCCGGCGCACCATAAACACCCAAGTCGAGCCCCAACATACCATCTTCATCAAATAAACTTATTTTATAAGGATCGTGTAATTCGTTTAACCAACGTATTGCTTTAATACGGGAATCTTTATAATTCATGCCTACAATATAAATGCCATTATTGGCTAAATTATTTAAAAAACCATGCTCTGCATAACAAGTTGGACACCAAGTAGCCCAAACATTCAAAAGCATTTTTTTCCCTTTAAAAATGCTCGCATCATATTGCTTTGCCGGATCATAAAGGCTTTGCAAGGTGAAGTCAGGTACTCGCTTACCCACCAATACAGACTCTAGTTTTTGCGGATCTGTATACAAGCCTTTAAACAAAAAAACACAGCCAACAACAAAAATCATCAAAGGAATAAATAGAATAAACAAACGGTACTTTTTGTTCATTAGATGAGTCCTTTTACGTTTGTTTTTTTATTTCGATAGCGACTATCTAACATCATTAATAATCCAGAAAAAGCCATCAGAAGAGGGCCAAACCAGATCCAACGAATAAAGGGTTTATAATAAATACGCACCGCCCATGAACCATCCTCCAACATTTCTCCCATCGCAATATAGAGATCTCGCGTTATTCCTGCATCAATCGCAACTTCTGTCATCGGCATACCTTGCACGCTATAAATACGTTTTTCAGCTTGCATTGTCGTAATATATTTACCATTTTGTTTAACATTAAAAATACCCATACTACCCGTATAGTTTTCACCGACCAAAGGCTCTAGTGCATCGAAATCAAATGTATAGTTCCCAAAAAAAACACTTTCTCCGACGGCCAATTTTATATCACGCTCAATAGAGAAATTTTGAGTCATCGTAATGCCTATGATTAGTACTGCAAAACCTAAATGACCCAAACTCATAGCCCAGTGGCTATAACCTAATTTTGTTAAACCTTTAAAAAGATTAAAACGATGTGTGGCTCGTAAATATAATTCATAGCCAACGGTCATCACTATCCAAAAACCTAGAAATACCCCCATTAACGCAAGCCATGTAAAGTGCGAAGTAAACACATATAAAAATAATAACGTCGCAACGATACTCAGCAATAAAGAATGAACAAAAGGTTTAAAAAGTTCGTTAATATTTTGACGTTTCCAACGCAATAGTGGAGCCGCCCCTAAAAACAAAGCAAACGGGACAATTAATAAACTAAACATGCGGTTAAAGAAAGGCTCTCCAATAGAAATGCTCCCTAAACCCATCTGTTTGTGCACTAACGGCAATAATGTACCTAATAAAACAACGATAACAGCGGCGATTAATAAAATATTATTAATCAATAAAAAAGTTTCACGAGAGAGCAGCGCATAATGTCCTCGACTTTTTACCGTTGAGCCTTTTAAAGCAAAAAGCAATAAAGAACCACCAACAACTAAAATCAAAAAAACTAAAATAAATAATCCTCGAGTAGGATCACTCGCAAAAGCATGTACCGAAACCAAAACACCAGATCGAACTAAAAAAGTACCTAATAAACTTAATGAAAAAGTACTAATTGCCAGTAAAACTGTCCAAGATTTAAAGACCCCACGCTTTTCACTAACCGCCAAAGAATGAATAAGTGCAGTTCCAACTAGCCACGGCATAAGTGATGCATTTTCAACAGGATCCCAAAACCACCAACCACCCCAACCTAATTCGTAATACGCCCACCAACTACCCAGTGCAATACCTAACGTTAAAAATATCCAAGCGGCCATTGTCCAAGGTCGAGACCATTTAGCCCAAGCACTGTCTAAGCGCCCTTCCATAAGAGCTGCTATTGCAAAAGCAAAAGCAACCGAAAAACCAACATAACCCATATATAACATTGGCGGATGTATAATAAGTCCAACATCTTGTAATAAAGGATTTAAATCACGTCCATCCACTGGAAAATAAGGCAAGGTTCTTAAAAATGGATTAGAAGTAAATAAAACAAAAAGGTAAAAACCTAGGGAGAGTAAACCCAATATTGCAAGCACACGTGCAATCGATTCAATAGGTAATCGTTTACTTAGTAATGCAACTGCAGAGCTCCAAAGCGACAACAAAAATACCCACAATAACAATGAACCTTCATGTGCTCCCCATACCGCAGATAATCGATAATACCAAGGCAAAGCACTATTCGAATTTAAGGCAATATAAGTCACTGTGAAATCATTAATTAAAAAGAGATAACTTAAAATAACAAATGCTAACGTCACAAAAACACATTGTAAAAGAGTAAATGTTTTCGCCGACCGAATCGCACCTTGATGACCACTATAAATCCCATACAGCGGATATATAGCCTGTAGTAGAGCAAGCATACAAGCGATTGCAAGTGCAAGTTGTCCAATTTCAGCCAGCATCTAATATTCCTGTTTTTTATTTGTTTTAAAATTTTTCATGCCCTTTAGAGCATCACTCACCTCTGGAGGCGTATATGTTTCATCATGCTTGGCTAATACTTCAAAAGCATTAATTTGAGTTTTATTCAATAAGATACCTTGTGCTACAATTGCTTGTCCCTCTCTAAATAAATCGGGTAAAATGCCATCAAAAAAGACAGTCACTTTTTCACCGCCATTATCTATCAAATCAAAACTCACTTTTAAACTATTCTGATCGCGCTTTACACTACCCACCATAACCATTCCACCAATGCGTAAGCGTTGTCCTATATCAGGTTTTTTACCCGTCTCTTTTTTACCATGGATAATTTCCTTTGGCGTATAAAAAAGATCGATATTTTGTTGTAAAGCAAAGAGCACTAATCCAACTGAAACAGAGAAAGCAAACACTAATCCTGAAATAATCAAAAGTCGTTTTTTACGTCTTAAATTCATAATGTTTCTTCCAATTTTGATGCTTGTTTAATACGTTTTTCTCTCTCTAAACGTAAGCGGACTTTTTTGAAAATATTTCGTTTTTTATATATACAATGTAATGTAATACACAGCAAACTAAAGAAAAAAAGGCCATAAGACAACCAAACATAAAAGGCATAGCCTCCCATCGCAAAAAAATCACTGATAGAATCAAAAGCCATCTATATTTTATCCTTAAATTTATGTATCACTAGCTGAGTAACCCAGTAACGATGATTTTCTCTTGCTAATATCTCATTGCGAAAACGCATTAAAAGCAGCACAATAAAAAACAGACTAAAAGCAAATATCATCATCAGTAATGGCCATAACATTTCAGGTGCCATCGAAGGTGTATCAAATTTACTGATGGTGGCACCTTGGTGTAAAGTATTCCACCAGACCACTGAATAATGAATGATCGGTAAATTAATAACCCCAACCAACGTTAAAATAGAGGCTGCACGCCCGGCAAGATCTTTATCAGAAAATGCGTTATACAATGCAATGATACCCAGATATACAAATAATAAAATTAATTCTGAGGTTAAACGCGCATCCCACACCCACCAAGCCCCCCACATCGGTTTTCCCCAAGCAGCTCCTGTGACTAAAGCAATAAATGTAAAAACAGCACCAATAGGCGCTGTTGTTGCCACCATCATCTCAGATAATCTAATTTGCCAAACCAAACCAATAAAGGCAGCTATCGCCATACTTGAATAAGCAAGCATTGCTAACATTGCAGCCGGCACATGAATATATATAATACGAAAACTATCGCCTTGCTGATAATCTGCAGGGGCAAATAATAATCCCCATGTTAAACCAACCATAAACGTTATCAAACATAGACAAGCAAACCAAGGTAATAATTTTCCTGCTAGTTGATAGCTTTTTTCAGGCTTTGCATAAGGGTGTAGCCATTTCCACATAATTGTTCTCTATTAATAAATTTAACTAAGGCTAACGCGCAAGGATGCGGCAATAGCAAAAGGTGCAAGCGTTATTGACATCACTAACATCGCACCTAATAATGCAAGTAGACCAATATAAGGTTGCCCAACGACAGCCGCATCTATCGCCATTGTTGCAAAAATCAAAATGGGAATACTCAGAGGTAACATTATCAAACTTAATAATATTCCTCCTTTGCGTAAACCCACTGTCAGCGCAACACCAATAGCACCAAGGAGACTCAATATAGGAGTTCCAAGTAGTAAAGTGAGAAGTAATGCCCAATAGGTATTTAAATCTAAACCTAAAAATTAATACTAATAGGAAAAAGCATTTTTATTAATTACCTAAAGTTATTTTGTGAGTTGTCGATATAGTTATTAAGTCTGAATATCGACTGTTTTGAAAATGAACCGATACGACACATAAAATAACTTTAAAAAAGTTTAAAGTTATTTTTAAAGCGGTCGATACAAGATACATACACAATTACACTGCTTTATGTTTTGTAAATAAAGTCAGAAATAACCTAGGAGTAGATTATGGCTCAAGTAGTAAACACCAATGTGATGTCATTGAATGCACAACGTCAATTGAATAAGTCACAAGCTGCAGGCAATCAAGCAATGGAACGTTTATCTTCTGGCTTGCGAATTAATAGCGCAAAAGATGATGCGGCAGGCCTTGCTATTTCTACAGGGATGCAATCACAAATTAAAGGTATCAATATGGCCGTTCGTAATGCCAATGATGGTGTCTCTATGTCGCAAACGGCAGAAGGGTCAATGGATGAAATGACCAATATTTTACAACGTATGCGTGAACTGTCAGTGCAATCTGCAAATGATACCAACTCTGCATCAAACAGAGCATCCATTCAAAAAGAAGTCGATCAATTACACTCAGAATTAGATCGTATTTCGGAAACAACAGAATTCAATGGATTGAAGTTGCTAAACGGAACTGCGGGTAATACGACGTTACAAATTGGTGCTAATGAAGGTCAAACATTAACTTTCTCTATTGATTCGGTAACGACTAATGCACTGGGTCTTAATGGTGATTTAAATAAGTCTGATTTAAATAGTGGAAGAGTGCAGGACGTAATTGTTGAATCTAGCATTGATATTAACGGCGTTACAATAGGTAGCGCTACTGATATCCCTGGTAATGTTGCATTAGCGAATGCAAATGTTATTAATGATAAAACATCAGAAACGGGGGTTATGGCATCTACTTATAATGTGGTGCAAGGAGCATCGACAGATGCAGGTAAAGCAGTATCAGGGATTACGAATGGACTTCAACTTATCATCGGCGCTAATGCGGCAGTTACTTTAGGTGCTACATCATCAATGTCAAATTTAGTGGAAACGATTAATCGAGATGTTTCTGGTGTAACCGCATCTTTAGATGATAATGGCGGCTTACTCTTAACCAATGATACAGGTAAACAGATTGAAATTACTGGTGAGGTGGCTAATTCTGGTTTGACTGCTGGAAAGAGTAAGGGTTTTATTGCTCTGAAAAGTATTGATGGCTCTGCGATTAGTATTAATGACAAAGGTGAACCAGGCGCAGGAGCTAACATAATTAAAACGGGTTTCTTAGTCTCTAATGGTGCAGGTACATTAACCACATCATCTAGTGTCGCACTTGATACCGCCACTGTTTTGAAGACTGATAAAATTCAAATAAACGGTGTTAGTTTAATCTCTACTAGTGGAACTGCGGGTAGTTTACTTGGCGCGGTTAATGCCCTGACTGAGCTTACAGGTGTTACTGCAACAGAAGTGACAGGTGGGGGATTTGTATTAAGCTCTAAAGATGGAAGTGCAATTGAAGTAACATCTAAAGCCGACGGACAATCCGCACAATCAGCAGCGCTCGAGAAAATTGGTATGGGTAATGAAATGGGTGGTAAGGTTATCCGTTCGTTAGGCACGAATGTATCAACAATGGCTGGGGCATCAAGTGCTATCACATCGATAGATAAAGCGCTTGGACAAGTCAGCTCCTCGCGTGCCGGCTTAGGTGCATTACAAAACCGTTTGGGCTCTACTATTTCGAATTTAGAAAATGTATCACAAAACTTATCAGCATCTAACTCTCGAATTCAAGATGCGGATTTTGCTGCGGAAACATCTAAATTAAGTAAATCACAAATATTACAACAAGCGGGAACATCAATGTTGGCACAAGCCAATGCATCTGCGAAAAGTGTATTATCTTTACTGGGTTAGAAGTGAGGGTGCTACCTTTATACGGTGTTAATATTGCTCCCTAGCCATAGGGGGCTTTTCGCTATTTATAATAATGGATTGTTGAGGGGGAGATATGTCAAATTTTACTGTTTCGGCATCATCGATTAATATGCCGAGGAATGAAATATCGAAGGAATCAGAAGTTGAAAAAACCTATACTGGGAAGTTAAATACGCAAGAAAACTCGGATAGTGTTAAAGTAAAACACGCATCTGAAAATTTGGATGTAGGTATAGAAAATATTGAAAAAACGGTTGCGAATATCAATGATTTTATGAATAGTATGCAAAGTCATCTTTCCTTCCATATTGATAAACAATTGGAAAAAGTCATTGTTTCTGTTATTGATGATGAAACAGATGAAGTTATTCGTCAAATCCCATCTGAGGATTTAGTGGTATTATTAAAAAAAATGGATGGCGTTAAGGGAATGTTATTTGATAGAAACGTTTAGCCTAATATTCATTATCTATTTGATATTGGTTCGTTTTTTGTATTTATCTACGTAAAATAAAGAGTCATCTCAAATAAGGAGGTTCGTATGTCTTCAGTAACTTCAACCGGGCTTGGCTCTGGACTTGATATCAATTCGATTGTTGGCGCTATTGTGGGGGCTGAAAAAGAACCAGCATTATCTAAAATAACCAAAGAAGATGCTAAAGCTACGGCTATCATTTCTGCTTATGGATTACTTAATAGTGATCTTGATGATTTCAAATCTTCTTATAAAGATCTCGCATATCGTTCAACTTTTTCTGCTGCAAGTGCAAATAGTAGCGATTCCTCCATTCTCGATACTAAACTAGGTGTTGGAGCACAAATCGGGTCATGGCAATTTGAAGTAAAACAAAAAGCACAAGCCCAAGTGCTTGTTTCTTCTTCTAATAGTAGCTTTTCAGGTATTAAAGATACTATTGGAGAAGGTGTTATTTTATTGCGTTTTGGTCACTATAATAGTGATGCAAGTGCTTTTTCAGTTAATGCGGATAAACCGATAGAAAAAATTACGATTGATAGCTCGAATAATTCATTAGAAGGATTACGTAACACCATTAATAAGGGTGATTATAGTGTTTCTGCATCGATTGTTAATGATGGTAATAGTTATCGACTGGTATTAACAAGTAAAGCAACCGGCAAAGAAAATGCCCTTGAAATAACAGTTGCAGATACTAAAGGGGGAACTCTTGACAAGGGTAATGCTTTAAATAATTTTATTTATACAGCAACGCATAAAAATTTAGATCAAACATCGGTGGCACAAGATGCAAAAATTGTGATGAATGGTATTGAAATTGTTCGAGATAGCAATAAAATAACTAATGTAATTCAAGGTGTGACACTTAATATTAACGGTGAAACCGCACTTAATAAGAAAGTTACGCTGAAAATTAGCTCTGATAATAGTAAAGTGAAAGAGCAAATAGAAGCCTTTGTGAAGAACTATAATGCAACCTTTGAAAAAATGAACGAGTTAACAGCTTTTAATGGTGTTAAAGCAGACAATAATGGTGTGTTAAATGGCGATTCAACAATCCGCAATATAAAAAATATGATGCGCAGTGTTTTGAATACTCAAGTTAAGCATATTCAGGGTTCAATACATAGTTTTGCTGATTTAGGAATCTTAACCAAGCGAGACGGTACGTTGGAATTAAATGCTTCAACTTTGGACAGTGCATTAAATAAAGATATGCAAGGGATCGCAGATTTTTTTACCGCCACTGGGGTTGCAAGTGATACGTTTATTACCTTTGATAAGCATAGTAGTTTAACTAAACCTGGTACTTATAGCGTTGAAGTTTCTAAATTAGCCACACAAGCGACATTGAGTGATGGCGTAGTATCAAGTCAAACGCCTACGGTGAATGATGATAATAATACTTTTAAAATTCGTATAGATGGTTATCTCTCTAATGATATTGTGCTCAGTCAAAAAACATATGCATCTATTGATGATTTAGCAATAGAAATTCAGTTGAAAATAAATTCGGATCCCCGCTTCATTAAAAATGGCATTAGTATTAGTGTGAGGAATGATGCGGGAAAATTAACTTTTACTTCTAATAAATTTGGCTCGGGATCAAGCCTTGCTTTTAATGAAGTTGGTGCTGGATTTTATGCTGATTTTGGTGTGGGTGTCGTGTCTGCTGGAGTCTCAGGAACAAATGTACAAGGTAAAATTGATGGTAAATCCGGTTATGGTGATGGACAATATTTACTCTCAGAAAAGGGTGACTCTACAGGTATTAAATTATTAATTGAAGGTGGTCTTTTAGGTTCAAGAGGTGATGTTACTTATGCGGAAGGTATGACGAAATTGATGAATAATTTACTGTCGGGAATTATCGATAGTAATATATCGGGATCAAGTGGTGATATGAATTCAAGCCAAGGTATCATTGATGGAAAAATAGACTCCTTATATAAAAAAATAGCGTCACTTGATACCAGAAAAGAAACCTTAATATATCGAATGGATAAACTAGAAGCGCGTTTATATAAAAGCTTTAATTCTATGGATATGGCCGTTTCGACAATGGGTAATACTATGACTAATTTAAAAAATTCTTTAAAGTCTTTACCGGGCTATACTCGAGATTAGTTATCATGCTTATATTAAGGGTGGAACCGCTGACGAGGAGTTAAGCTGATATTTGTAGAAAAGGAATTTCAAAAAAGGTAAAAATTTAGTAATAAATGATGCACTTTAGTTTAACTTCTTAAATTGTATATATCTTACTCTTTTAAATTTATAAATATCCTTCATTCCAGCGTCATTTTACTCTTAAAATACTTAGGAATATGTCGAATTACAAATTTTAGCAGGTTCCTTATCTTATTTATATCACCCATCAACGTATTTTTTTACAACAAATACCTTTGAAAATAGCCGAACATTTGATTAATAAAAAAACAAGAATGTTAAATAAAAATAAACTCAGAGTGGGCTTGTCTTAGTTTCATAGGGAAAAAAAATAAAAACGCATATTCAATGCAATTAGAAAAATTATTGCCTTTGTTGAAAATACCGGGTATTGAGTGGGTTAATTTAAAATACGGAGAGCATCAACGAGAACGTGACGAGTTAAAGTATAAGCATGGCATAAATATTACACTTTAGTGATTGCGTAGCTTCTGCTGATTTTGAAAACTATGGTGCTTTAATTGTAAATTTAGATTTGGTTATTTCTGCGAGTAATGCAGCATTAATGTTTGCAACCCGTTTAGGTATTAAGTCATGGGTATTTCTACCTGGTAAAGAAGTGTTTTTCGAAGGAGGGGATCACACTGAGTCTTTAGCAATGCAAAATGCGAGTCATTTTTATAAAAACTTGGCGCCTAGTTGGGGGGGGAGGTTATCGATAAACTTTGTATCGAACTAAAATTAATTTTACAAACACACGGATGAATAATCGCGTAAATTTTATGACACGATTAAAACTTACCATAAAACAGAAGATTTACCTTCACTCTTTCATTATCCTTTCTTTTGTCTCAATGCATATTCACCTCTTGTTTTATATAAATAACACGAAATTAATGTTGAGAGTGCTAATTTACAATTTACTTGTTTGTATAAGGCTTTGATTTTAAGTTGTATTATGTTCTTTCTGTCGAAAGTTTATCAAATTGGTGCTGTATTAAAAATGATTTTGTCTAAATGACATCGAAGAAAGATTGTGAAAGAGCTCGTGCTTTTTATTGTTTTCTATTGTTCTATTCCATCGATTGAGTTACGATTGGCGAAAGAGATCGAAAGGTCTACCTTTCGTTGTCACTTTGTTTTGTGTTAAATGTTAAATGTTAAATGTTAAATGTTAAATGTTAAATGATGAATGTGATAGCGAATGGATCAGAGTGCTAGTGTTGTTATACACAGCTAGTAAAGAAAGAATAATTTTAAATGTACTAATAAAGAAAAGGTTTTACTTTTTTATTGGTTTTTTCGTGTTTCATAGAAATAAAGCTAGATCTTATTTTTGAAATTAAAAGATAGAAATATTTTTCTGTTTATGCCGATAAAAATAATAACAAGTTAAATGTACTTAAATAAAAAAGAAAACGTACCTCTATTAGATAACATTGCCATATTTTTGGAGTTCGCCAATGAATACCCTTCAACAGATTGTACAACGACATAAATCGGGAGAATCTTGTGGAATTTATTCTGTTTGTTCTGCACACCCTCTCGTGATTGAAGCTGCATTATTACAAGCATTAGAAGATGAATCAGTCGTACTTATCGAAGCTACGTCTAATCAAGTTGATCAGTTTGGGGGATATACGGGGATGACCCCGATAGACTTTATAAATTTTGTGCAAGAAAAAGCTTGCACACTTAAATTTCCTTCTGAACGTATTATTTTTGGTGGTGATCACTTAGGCCCTAACCGTTGGCAAAATCTTAATGCCAAAGAAGCGATGCACAATGCGGATGATTTGATTGTTGCTTATGTGAGTGCAGGGTTTAAAAAAATTCATCTTGATTGCAGTATGTCTTGTGCGGATGATCCACAACCTCTTTCTGATGCAATTGTTGCGCAAAGAGCTGCTAGATTAGCTAAAATTGCAGAGGATACCGCAGTTAAAGAATTTGGGTGCAGTGATATTGTTTATGTTATTGGTACGGAAGTACCTGTGCCTGGTGGCGCGTTAGAAGAATTACTTGAGCTCGAAGTGACATCCGCAAAAGCCGCTAAAATGACAATTGAAACTCATCGGGCAGCCTTTGCAAAAGTGGGAGTTGAAAGTTGCTGGGATAGAGTAATAGGCCTTGTAGTTCAACCTGGTGTTGAGTTTGATCATACCGGAGTTATAGATTATTGCCCAGAAAAAGCACAACAATTAAGTACGGTTGTTGATGCTTATCCGCATATGATATTTGAAGCTCATTCAACGGATTATCAAACAGATAAAGCTTATCATGCGTTAGTTGAAGGACATTTTGCTATTTTAAAAGTAGGCCCAGCTCTTACTTTTGCAATGCGAGAAGCATTATTTAATCTTTGTGCGATAGAAGAGGTAATTATACCTAAAGCATATTGCAGTAATTTACGAGAAATAATAGAAGAAAAAATGTGTGCCTCACCGGAGTATTGGGAAAAATATTATCAAGGTAATGCAACGGATCAACGTTTTTCTCGTACGTTTAGTTTTAGTGATCGTATTCGTTATTATTGGCCAGATGAAAAAATACATAAGGCACAATGTGTATTATTTTCTAATCTTGAAAAATCAACGATTTCTTTTCCTCTATTAAGCCAGTATATGCCAGAGCAGTTTAATGCGCTAAGAAAAGGTCAACTTGATGCAGAGCCAAAAGCATTGGTTTTAGATAAAATTCGTAAAGTATTAAGAAGTTACGCACAGGCAAGTAAACAAGGCCATGCGCCAAAAGGTAATTTATAATGGAAAAATATCTGGGTTATGTAGAAAAAGAGTTAAAACAATTATCTGCATTTTGGACAGCTAAAGAGATTTCACAACAACCGAGTTGCTGGTTAAAAACAGTTAAAATCATTGAAAATGCAAGTGATGAGATACAAACATTTTTAACTAAAATGGATGTTTTTTCCAATCTCCGTATTATCTTAACGGGTGCAGGAACATCTGCTTTTGCCGGAGAATCAATTGCACCCGCATTAGTTGGAAAATTAAAATGTCGTATTGATGCTATTTCTACAACAGATTTAGTGGCTAATCCACAGGAATATTTTGCAGAAAATATTCCTACTTTATTGGTTTCATTTGCTCGTTCCGGTAATAGTCCTGAGAGTTTGGCCACGGTAGAATTAGCGGATAAATGTCTTTCTACTTGCTTTCATTTGATCCTTACCTGTAATGCTGAAGGTGAGTTATACCAACGATGCCAAAATAACAAGAATGCATTGGCATTATTAATGCCGAAAGAAACAAACGATCAATCTTTTGCGATGACATCTAGTTTTTCTTGTATGTTATTAGCTGCCGTTTTAGTTTTATCTTATAAAACTCCTTTTTTAAGAGAATTAAAAAACATTTCAGCTGTTTCTAAAGTATTACTTGAGGATATGAACTTTGATATTAAAGAGATGGCCAGTCATGAATACAAACGTGTTATTTATTTAGGCAGTGGAGGGTTTAAAGGTTTAGCAAGAGAATCTGCTTTAAAATTATTAGAGTTAACTGCTGGTCGGGTCGTTGCTTGTTATGATTCTCCTCTAGGATTTCGCCATGGTCCTAAATCGATAGTCGATACTTCAACTTTCATTGTTGTCTTTATTTCTAATGACCCATACACGCGTTTATATGATTTAGATTTACTTGCCGAATTACGTCGAGATGCACATGCGAGTAAAGTACTTGCTATTACGGCGCAAAAAGATGAAAGAGTCATGGACGGGGAATATATTTACGTCCCGAATATGCAAGAGGCAAACGATGTAGAGTTATTATTCCCTTATATGTTGTTTGCACAATCATATTCTTTTCATCGCGCATTAGCGCTTAAAAACTCCCCAGATAAACCGTGTCCGAGTGGTGAAGTGAATCGTGTTGTACAAGGTGTCACGATACATTCATTGTGATTTTTTGATTTATATTTGTAATTGAAAGTAGCCATGAGGCTACTTTTAACAATAGATTGAATGTTAATTTTTATTTATGCTCTGTATATAAGATTGTATTAAAGAATGAGTGGGTAATTCGATGTTATAATACCCTAAAGTATATTAGATACTATTTGTTAAATAGTATTTCAATAATGCGATATAACCCAAGATATAGAGTTAAAAGGGTTATGAAAATAGAATGTATCTATGCACTTATCGAGAAAAAACAGGAGATAAATCGTATTATATCTTGTCATTAATATTTATCCTCTCCAATAAAATCCCTTTTTTTGTTTTTTTGTGCGGTTCGTCAAAGAAATAAAATCAAAGATGATAGATACTCCAATGAGTAAATTTAGCGATGAAAAAAGGAATGTGAATATGAGCGAAACAAATATAGTCTGGACGCGTATAGATGAGCGTCTTTTACATGGTCAAATAAGAATCACATGGGGTAAGCATACTGGCGCTAATTTGATTTTAGTCTGCAATGATGATGCTGCTGAAGGCCCTAATGCGCCTTTTATGCAAGCGGCTATGAAGGCATCCGCGGGAGGGGAATATGCGGTTCGTTTCTTTAGTATACAAAAAACAATTGAGGTCATAAGTAAAGCATCAGCAAAACAGAAAATATTTATTTTATGTAATAATCCAACGGATGTTGCACGATTAGTGGAAGGCGGAGTTCCTCTTACGCAATGTAATATTGGCAATATGCATTATCACGAAGGTAAATCTCAAATAACAAAAACCGTTTCTGTGAATGAAAATGATATGAATGCATTTAAGCGAATAATTGCTAAAGGTGTGCCTTGTACTGTGCAAAACACCCCAGATCAAAACGCGGTTGATATTATTAGCTTAGTAGAAAAAAAACACGAAATATTAATTTAAAATTAGAGAAATAATAAGGACTAAATCATGATCTTTGAAGCTTCGATGGTTGCAATATGGGCCTTCTTCTGTGGCATCGATAAATACGATATTAATCTGAACATTCATCGCCCTCTTATTACAGGACCCGTTGTTGGTTTTATCATGGGAGATATGCAAATCGGCTTAATTGCGGGAGCAACGCTTGAACTAGCTTGGCTTGGTTTAGTGCCTAATGCGGGTGCACAGCCACCAGATGTGACATTAGGTACCATCGCCGCGGTGGCTTTTGCCGTGATGACTGGAGAATCTGCAGATGTTGCAATGGGCGTAGGTATGCCGATTGCAGTATTAATGCAAATGTTAATCATAGGTTTCTTTGCGGTAACGTCATTTACGATGAGTCGAGCTGACAAATATGCGAAAGATGCAAACCCTGGAGGGATTGATCGTCTTCTTATCGCCACATTACTTTCCCGAGCGATGTTATATGCGGTTGTCGCATTTATTACCATTTATTTTGGTGAGCATGGTGCTGCGTGGATTGATGAAAATGCCCCTAGAGTGTTACTAGAAGGACTCGGAATTGGTGCAAAAATGGTACCCGCTATTGGGTTCGCAATGTTACTTAAGGTTATGTGGTCAAAAGAGGTCTCCGGAGTATTCTTTATTGGTTTTGTAATGACAACGTATTTACATCTTCCGGTGATGGCGGTTGCTGTATTAGGGGCGTCAATGGCAGCTTTATATTATTTCTTTAGTGGAAATAATAGTAATAATAACAATTCAAATACTAGTAATGAGGACTTTGAAGATGGAATCTAATATAGAAAATGAAGTAGATGTTCAAGTTCAGGGCTCGCTGAGTAAAGATGTTGATGCTTATGAAGATTCAACGGTACGGCAAGTTATTACTAAAAAAGATCTATGGATCTGTGCTTTTCGTGGCTTATTTATGGAAGGTAACTTTAACTTTGAACGTATGCAAGCGGGGGGATTTGCTTTTTCAATTATCCCGGCATTGAAAAAAATTCATGGTAATAATAAACGTGATTTATCCGTCGCATTAAAAAATCACTTACAGTTTTTTAATGCACACCCTAAATTATTTACTTTTTTATTAGGAACTTCCATTGCGATGGAAGAAAACAAAGAAAAACCTTCCATGATAAATGTAATGAAAGTGGCGGGTATGGGACCGACGGGGGGGATTGGTGATGCAATTGATCACATGACCTTGATGCCGTTGACATTAGCATTAGGTGCGTCTATTGCATTAGATGGATCAATAGCAGGGCCTTTCGTATTCTTCTTTTTATATCAAAGTATTCACTTTTTTGTCTATTTTGGTTTGATGTTTATGGGTTATAAAGCGGGTACTGCCGCGATGGTTAATATGGGTGATGCCAGCGAGCGATTAGCGAAAGCTGCCAATATAATGGGTATTTTTGTTATCGGTGCGTTATCAGCATCCTTTATTCATTTACAAACAACATTATCGCTGGAAATGGGCGGGAAAATCGTTGAGTTACAAAGTGAATTATTTGATAAAATAATGCCGAATATGCTACCTCTGATTTTAGTGTTCTTTATGCTTTCAAGGGTTAAAAAGACGGGGTTTTGGTCAAAACCTCCCGTACTTATTTTTGCAACATTAGCAGCTGGTGTTATTGGGCATATGCTAGGAATTATATAAATTATATGTAAGGAAAAGATATTCTCTTTTCCTTCTTATACAAAGGAGCAGTACATGATTATAAAATATTAGAAGTTTGATTTTCACTTTTAAAGTTAAAATCAATTTAATAAATGAATAATAGTTATTTAGGAGTTTAAGATGGAAATACGTCAACCGATTCATAGTGCACATGCAAAGCAGCTAGATACAGAGCAATTACGTGAGCACTTTTTGATTGAGAATTTATTTCAAAGCGGACAGATCAATCTGACATATAGCCATATTGACCGTATTATTGTTGGTGGAATACTACCTACATCAGAAGAACTTGAGTTAGAAGGTGCTAAAGAGCTGGGTGTGGATTTCTTTTTGCAACGCCGTGAGTTAGGAATTATAAATATTGGAGCGCCGGGAACCGTTATTGTTGATGGTGAAACGTTTGAAATAGGTGCACGCGAAGCGATTTATGTTGGGATGGGAGCCAAAAAAGTTTCCTTTAAAAGTTTGGATGCAAAAAATCCAGCAAGATTTTACCTTAATTGTGCACCAGCACACCACGCTTATCCAACGCGTAAGATAACGCGTAAAGATGCATCTCCAGAAACATTAGGCTCTGCTGAAAACTGTAATGTACGAACAATTTATAAATATTTCCATCCAGCTGTATTACCAACGTGTCAATTAGTCATGGGGATGACGGAACTCGCACCAGGTAGCTTATGGAATACAATGCCTTGCCATACTCATGAAAGACGTATGGAAGTTTATTTATATTTTGATATGAGCGCGGATAATATAGTTTTCCATTATATGGGCGAGCCTCAAGAAACACGTCATTTAGTTATTCGTAATGAGCAAGCGGTGATAAGTCCAAGCTGGTCAATTCATTCGGGTGTCGGTACTGCTCGTTATACCTTTATCTGGGGAATGGTAGGTGAAAACCAAACCTTCCACGATATGGATCATGTTGCATTGAGTGATATTAAATAAAACAATGACCGTGAGAGTGCTTTTATTTTAAAGCGCTCTTTGGTGAGATATAAGTCTTGTTTACAGTGCTTAAATAGTTTCTGAAGGATATTAAAATGTCGGTTGGTAGTAAAAAAAAAATATTAGATGCAATGAAGCGAGTTTATCGTTATCAGGTACAAAATCAAACACGTAGTGTATTAAGACGCAGTGGTAAAACACGCTTTATTAAAGACACAGATTGGGAACGTGGGGTTTTTTGGACTTCTGTTGCTGCCGCTTGGAAAGCAACTGAAGATAGTGAATATTTTGATGGTGTTATGAATTACACATTACACACCGGTTTTAGAACGGGCCCCAATGCACGTTTTGCAGATGATCATATTTGTGTACAAGCTTATTTAGATGTTTATCCCGTAGTAAATCAAAAAGAAGCTCTTGAGCCGACAATTAAAGCGTTTGATTTGATGCTAAATGAGCCTAAATTAGGCCGTGAGGACTGGTGGTGGTCTGATTCTTTATTTATGGGACCTCCTGGTTTTGCCGCATTATCAAAATTAATTCAAGATGATCGTTACTTAGAATATATGAATACTGCTTTTTGGGATGCTGTTGAGCATTTATATGATCCTGAAACAGGGCTTTTTTATCGTGACCAGCGTTATATTCCCAATACTGAGCAGACCGAGTTACGAGAAGAGAATGGTAAAAAAGTATTTTGGAGTCGAGGAATCGCTTGGGTTCTCGCAGCGTTGCCTCGCTTATTAGCACATATACCTGAAAATTATGTAGATCGTCCGAAATACATTAAATTATTTAAAAATCTGGCTCAAGAGATTGTTAAATATCAACAAGAAGATGGTTTTTGGCGTACCAGTTTATTAAATCCAGATGCTTTTCCTGCTCCAGAAAGTAGTGCTACTGCGTTATTTTGTTATGGGCTGGCTTGGGGAGTGAATAATGGTATTTTAGATAAGGATACATATTTACCTAGGGTTGAAAAATCATGGGCTTCTTTAATCACTTGTATTCATGATAATGGCATGATGGGTTGGGTGCAACTACCTGCATTTAATCCTCGAGATGTAGAGTTTAAACATAATAGTGACTATGGTGGCGGGGTATTTATATTAGCCGGCACTGAAATAATGTTACTTGGCGAATAAATAAAATATTTATCTGCGAAAAAAGGGGGAATATAAAATGTTTATATTATCCCATAATGAAAACAAGAAGATTAATGCAAGTATGTTGAATCGCAGATATTTTGATTTTTACTTTATTGGAGATTTTAGATCGTGAGTGTAAAAATAAAAGAAACTGATCGTCCACATATTCCTTGTGAGCATCCCGATGCCCGAATGTATTACACCTTATTTAAAGAAAACGTACGTCGTCAAATTTATAAAAAATCTAAATATCATAAAAATGACGTAAAAATAAAGTATGTTTTTACACAAGAAAATATAAATCTTAAGGAAAAGTGTAACTTATTAACTGCGTATATAGCAGAAGCTTTTGAACATTATTCCGTCTGGGATAATAGCTATGCATACTATCCTGGGCGTCCTAGCCAACAAACGGCAAAAACAGATGCACTTGAAGGCGTGAGTCGTGTTTTACCTACATTAGCCGCTTGGTTACATGCGAGTAAAGGCAATGCAGACGGCCCGAAAAAAATGGATGGTCAACCTATAGATATTGAAAATATGCTCTTCACGGCCTTTTTAGCGGGTACAGATCCTAAACATAGGGGCTACTGGGGCGAACTTTCTAGTTACGATCAAAAAATTTGCGAAAGTGCAGATCTTGCTTTGGCACTCTGGTTAGCAAAAGATTTTATTTGGTCTAAATATAGTGAAACGCAACAAGAGCAGATAATCACTTGGTTTAAGCAAATTAATCATTGTAAAACGGTGGATAATAATTGGCATCTTTTTATATTAAAGGTTCAATTTGTTATTAAAAATCTGACTGGTGAAGATTTTATCGCGCATGATAAATATGCACGAATAAAAGAGTTTTATGTCGGTGAAGGTTGGTTTAGAGATGGTGCTAAAGGTAATTATGATTATTATAATGCTTGGGGATTTCATTACTCCTTGTATTGGTTAGATCAAATTGATCCAGACTTTGACGCCCCCTTTATTCATAAAGCTTTGTCTGCTCATGTGGCTACCTATCGTTATTTTTTCACTCCCAAGGGTATTCCTTTTTTTGGACGCAGTGCATGTTATCGTTTGGCAGCCGCAGCTCCCCTTATTGCAGCATTAGATCAAAATAGCTCGGCTATCACCGTGGGTGAAGCTAAGCGGGCGTTTAGAATGAGTCTTGAGTATTTTATTCGCAATGATGCATTAAAATATGGTGCGCCAACACAAGGTCTTTTTGCAGATGATGCGCGCCTTATCGATAACTATAGTGGCCCTGCCAGTTGTTTCTGGTCTATGCGAGCGCTTAATATCGCCCTGTTTTGTGGGGGACGTATTAATCTTTGGGACAGCGCAGAAGATTTATTGCCGATTGAACTCGGTGATTTTGAATTTGATATTGATGCGATAGCAGCCAAAGTGATAGGTATTGCAAAAACTCAAGAGGTTGTCGTGATTTTTAAAGAAGATTATACAGAAGATCAAAATCCATACTCTCGGACCTTATTGACGCAAAGTATACAATCAAAGTTTAAAGAGATGTTAACCGGACGTGCAGATAGGCCGAAAAACAATCTGTTACGTAAAGGTGTCACTTGTTATTCATCTAAAATGGGAACTTTCTTTTGATGCTTTAGCATGGAAAAAGAAGATAACAGTGAATGAATATATTGCCGATGATAATCACTGTGCAATATTTATGTGAAAATATAAAGAATTAAGGAAATATATCATGTTAAAAAAAAGAGTGGCTGTTTTGCTTGCCGATGGTTTTGAAGAAGCAGAAGCAGTGGTATTTATTGATATTATGAGAAGACTAGATATTGATGTAGACGTTTTATCATGTATGGAAACGGTTATGCTTAACAGCTATTTTGAAACACGGATCACTGCTGATAAGACCCTACATTCTTGTATGAATGAAACGTATGATGCCGTTATGATGCCTGGTGGTCCTGTCGGCACAGATAATTTGTCGGCCAATGTTGAAGTTATTAGCTTTCTTAAAAAGCATATACAACAAAATAAATATATCTGTGCGCTTTGTTCGTCGGGTGCAAAAGTATTAGCTGCACATGGCTTATTAAAGGGTAAGAACTATACGACTGGTGATGGACTTAGTGATAAATTTTCCGATGGAAATTATCAACAAGAAAAAGTCGTGATTGATGGAAATATTGTTACTGGACGAGGTTTAGGGGTAAGTTTTGAGTTTGCATTTAGTGTGGCTAAGTTATTACTCGGAGATGAACGAGATCCTAAACGGAATAAAAACAAAGTAGATTGGCAAGCAGAACATATCTATTTTGATCATTGGAAAATCGTAAAATAAGGATTTGTTTCATTTAAGAGGGACCTCTTTTTTGCATTGGTAAATTCTGCTTATGAGCGCCTATTCTTTAATAATTCTAAGATGGAAATACTTAAATTTTGTCTTAGAATTATTTATAAGCTTGTATTTTATTCTTATTACGTTTTTGAGATAAAGATTTTTCTTTTAGTTGCTGATGAATGATTTTTGCTTTACTTTGCAATAATGCAATAGTACTTTCCAAGCATTTTAGGTCATCAATAACGCCAACTAATATGGGCTCTGGATTGTTATATAAAAGCGCATTCATCTGATCAGATAAAAATATTTGTTGTTGTTGAAATAATTCATATTCTTCATCATCAAGGAGTTGATTTAGTTTTTTTTCTAATTTAAATAGCGCGTTTAATTGAGTCTGTATATTGATCATAAATAGCCTTATTTAGCGATCATATTGCTGACGAATATTTGCAGGGATAGCGTCCCAAGCAGATTTTATTTCATTTATTAAAGTACCCACCTCAGTTAGGAAACTCGAGTCGTTTTTTATATTTGCTTTGGTGACTTGGCTTATCATATAAGCATATAAATCGTATAAGTGGCGTGATATTTCACCGCCTTTTTCCATGTCTAAACTATCTTGAAGTTCTCCAATTAAACCCATGACTTTACCTAAGAGTTTATTTTTGTTTTCAATATCTTTACGATCTAGCGCTCCTTTGGCGGCTGCAAGGTTCCCCAGTATATGTTGCATTATTAAAGAGATAAGCGTGTGTGGGTCAGCTTGTTCAACATGTGTCATGTTGGTGTTTTGATATTTTTTTATAGACATGCGCATGTGTATTTTCCTTACTACGATATGTTCTGATTAAGTTTACGCTAAATGTTGTTTTTTAAAATCATTTAATTCTTTTTTTGTTGCATGTAAAATATATATCACGCACTTATACTATAAGTATATGTAAGATAAAACAAATAAAGCAATAACATTCAACATATTAATGATAAATCCGTCATAATTTGGTCGGCGTCACTTTTTTGACATAGATTATTCGCATTTTAGTCTTTTTTGTTTAAACTTAAATAATATTTTATTCTTTAGAGAAGGTCACTTTTTTGACATAGATTATTCGCATTTTAGTCTTTTTTGTTTAAACTTAAATAATATTTTATTCTTTAGAGAAGGCAAAATGCAACAACGATTTCCTATTTATGTAGTTGATAGCGACCAAGCCCAATATAATGAATTATCTGCAGTATTCAATTTTATTGGCGAAACGTGCGAGCGAATTGGAAAAAATGAATTATTAGATAAAGTAGATCAAGCTCGAGCTCTGGCAATTATTTTATGTGAGGTATCCACTGAATTGTTTCAACAATTTCCGCGCAGTGCTTTTCTGACTTTATCCGGTGCTATTGATGTTCATCATGAAAATCATATTGCCGTATTAACAAAACCAATTAAGTATGCAATTTTAATGCAAGTTTTGTACTATTGTCAGTCCTTTAATTTTCCTAAAGAAAAAACATTTAAAACCAATAAGTATTTAGTGAATGCGTTAGTGGGTCGGGGGGAGCGTATTCGGGATGTTCGTTATTTAATCGAACAAGTCGCAGACAGTAAAGCTAACGTGCTTATTTTAGGTGAATCGGGTACCGGTAAAGAGGTGGCAGCACGTGCTATTCATAATATATCAAAACGTAAAAAAGGACCTTTTGTTCCTATTAATTGTGGTGCTATTCCGGCTGAATTAATAGAAAGTGAACTATTTGGCCATGAAAAAGGGGCTTTTACGGGGGCTTTTACTATGCGTAAAGGTCGATTTGAGCTTGCTTATGGAGGTACATTATTCTTAGATGAAATTGGTGATATGCCAATGCCAATGCAAGTTAAACTCTTACGTGTACTGCAAGAACGTACATTTGAGCGTGTCGGAGGAACTAAAACGATACAAGCTGATGTGCGCATTATCGCTGCTACACATCGTAATTTGGAATTGTTGATTGAAGAGGGTAAGTTTAGAGAAGATCTCTATTATCGTTTGAATGTTTTTCCTATTGAAAAACCCGCTTTACGGGATCGTTCGGAAGATCTTCCATTATTATTACAAGAATTATTAGTGCGATTACAAATAGATAATAAAGTAGAATTACGTTTTACACAAAGAGCATTAGAGTCATTAATGTTGCATAACTGGCCGGGTAATGTGCGTGAGCTTTCTAATTTACTCGAGCGTTTATTAATACTCAATGCGAATAAAATCGTGGATATAAACGATTTACCGATTAAATATCGTTATATAGATGCCCAAGGGGAATATATTGAGAGCACTGAATATAGTGCAGAGCAAGAAGCCTTAGCTGAGCGAGATGCTCTTTGTGATATTTTTTCTGATGTGTCTACGGTCGTAGATGATTCTGATACACATAAAATAACAGGCGGTTTTTTGGAAAACCTACCTGAAGCGGGTATGAATTTAAAAGATAAATTAATAGCATTTGAAATTGAGATGATAAGACAAGCTTTAGATTGTCAAAATGGCGTTGTTTCTCATGCTGCAGAGTTACTCTCGATGCGTCGCACTACATTGGTTGAAAAAATGAAAAAATATAGTTTAAGTAAATAACACGTGTCAAAACTATGGCTTTTTAATATAAAGTCATGTAAATAATCAAGTTTTTATTTGGCATGATCATTGCTTTATTGTTTGTATATTGAATTATATAAGCAGGGAAAGTGATGAATACTTGCAATAAAAAACACAATGACAAAAACTTGGATGTAGAGTCTTTTTCTGGAGAGTTAAAGCAGTTGCGTGCACAGGCAAGTTATATGCAACAACTATGTAACGAACTTCCTTCGGGTTTAGTTGTGCTTGATACATATGGTGTTATTGATCAAGCTAATCGTGTCGCTATCACTTTACTTGGCGCTCCTTTGTTAGGGCAGTTATGGAGCGATATTATTACACGCTCATTCGCACCTAAAAGTGATGATGGGCATGAAATATCATTACGTAATAACCGTCGTATTCAATTGTCTATTTCACCACTTAACGGACAAGCAGGACAACTTATCTTGCTGACGGATTTAACCGATACACGTAAGCTTCAAGCACATGTTGCAAAATTACAACGTTTATCATCATTGGGTAAAATGGTTGCATCACTTGCACATCAAATCAGAACACCACTTTCAGCCGCTATGTTATATGGTGCTAATTTGGCGAATAAAACATTAACCGAAGCTTCTCGTTTACGCTTTCAAGGTAAGTTAATGAATCGTTTAGGAGACTTAGAAATACAAGTTAATGATATGTTGTTATTTGCGCGTAATGGCGATCAAAAAATTATTGATGAAGTATCTGTTGTACATCTAATTGAAGACGTGAAAGAAGCAAGCGAAACACTTTTAGCGAGTGTTAAAGGGCATTTAGAATGTCATTTTCCGGATCCAGACCTATTGGTTTTAGCCAATAAAAGCTCATTAATCAGTGCGTTAACAAATTTAATTTCGAATGCAATAGAAGCAACGGGGCAAGGCGCTCGTTTATATATCAGCGCCAAGCGTCGAGGTGAAAAATGGGTGGAGATATCAGTAATGGATAATGGGCCGGGCATAGAAAAAGGGCATATAGAAAAAGTAATGGAAGCCTTTTATACAACAAAATCGCAAGGCACAGGTTTAGGACTTGCCGTGGTGCAGTCTATTGCCCAATCACATAAAGGCAGTGTTGAAGTTAAATCTGAATTTGGTAAAGGCAGTTGCTTTACGCTTGTATTACCGTTATATCGTGTTGGAGAGCATCAAAATTTACTTGGACAGGTTATAGGAGGTTAGTATGGCACAGGGTAAACTATTAGTGGTAGAAGATGATGCAGGGCTACGTGAAGCATTAATTGATACGTTATTATTAGCGGGTTATCTCTGTGTTGAGGTCGATAGTGCAGAGCAAGCATTAATTGTTTTAAATCAGCAAAAATTCGATTTGGTGATCAGTGATATTCAAATGGGCGGCATGTCGGGTTTAACTCTATTAAAAAACATAAAAAGAAAATATCCACAGTTACCTGTTTTATTAATGACCGCTTATGCAACTATCAATGATGCTGTAAATGCTATGCGTGATGGTGCGATTGATTATTTATCCAAGCCCTTTTCTCCTGAAGTATTATTAAATCAAGTCAGTCGCTATGCCCCTATTAATCATGTTGAATCTTGTACGCCTATTTATGGCGATATACATACTGAAAAATTATTTAATATGGCGAGAAAAGTTGCATTGAGTGATGCCACTGTGATGATAACGGGTCCAAGTGGCAGTGGTAAAGAAATATTGTCGCGTTATTTACATGACCAATCTACACGTGCAGATGGTGCTTTTATAGCTATAAATTGTGGTGCTATTCCGGACACTATGCTTGAGTCGACGTTATTTGGCTATGAAAAAGGCGCTTTTACGGGGGCAATACAAGCATGCCCCGGTAAATTTGAACAAGCTCAAAATGGTACCATTTTACTGGATGAGATCACGGAGATGCCGCTTGCATTGCAGGTTAAATTATTACGTGTATTACAGGAGCGAGAAGTAGAGCGTTTAGGCGGGAGAAAAACAATAAAATTAAATGTGCGCGTGATAGCAACGAGTAATCGAGATATTAAAGAAGCGGTTGCAGATGGCTCTTTTAGAGAAGATCTTTATTATCGTTTAAATGTTTTTCCATTGCAGTGCTTACCGCTAAATAAACGACCTGGTGATATTCTACCACTTGCAGAACATTTATTAACGCGACATGCCCTTGAACAAAAACAAGCTATATTCACCTTGAGTGAAGCAAGTAAACAACTGTTATTGTCGTATTCTTGGCCAGGTAATGTACGTGAATTAGATAATGTATTACAGCGCGCCTTGATTTTATCCGAAGGGACTTGTATTGAGATCGACGCATTAATATTAGAGGACGCACAACTTGAAGAAAGACTTTGTGCTGGGGACTCTGATTCGGAGAATATTATGGATATTAATTTAGATGATATCCAACAAGAGTCGCCGTTATCAGCGCAATTAGCATTAGGTAAAGGTTTAAAAGATCAAGAGAAAAAAATAATATTAGAGGCATTGCAAAGTTGCTCTGGAAAACGTAAAGAGGTTGCAGAATTACTTGGTATTAGCCCGCGAACGTTACGTTATAAAATTGCAAAAATGAAAGAAGAGGGAGTCTTACCGCTTTAATTAAAGGCTACTTTGAAAGTGGCCTTTTTTATGTAATGTCTATATTTAAGTGCTAATATTTTTGATTAATTATCGTTACTTAAGATCCACTATACGGCACAGGCTCCGTCAATTTTCGACAGAGCCTTATTTGTTACCCATAGCAAAGAGAAGGTAGATAAATCGCCATAATGCAGCGGTAAAATAGTGCAATTAGACAGTGCAAAGCAATTTTGTAATTACCCTTGTTCTCGTTATTTTGCTGATTTTAGGGGTAAAGAAATTACTTAAAAGTGTAAGTGCAAGATGACTTTAACTTTATTTCAGATTTTGGTGTTATATGCAGTGAGCATAAAATTACAGCGTGTAGAGGTAATCCCCCCGAAAAATAATCGAAGTCAAAGTAGAATTTTCTCGTATGATTTAACTCAGGAGAATTTTCATGAAAAAAGCACATTTTAGCGACAGCCAAATTTTATCGATATTAAAACAAGCCGAAAAAGGTGTACCCTATCGAAGAATTACAAAAAAGAGCACCACAGTGGTTATGGACTTATAACCATGAGCGACCTAACATGGGAATCGGTGGTATTACACCCATTCAAAAACTTAAACAATCAGAGAGAAAAATGTCTATTGGTGAACTCCATTAAAAATGGGGGGATTACCTATTAGTGATGTTTTATTTTTGTTAATAGGCCCTGAGCACTTACTTATACGATTGGATGAAAACAGCTCAGGAGAAGTGATAGATGTATTGTTTTTAGGTGCTCATTTACAGCTTAAAGTAATTTATAAAGGTATGATTTATCTATTAAAACAAAGCGCTCAGCAATCTATCTCAGTAGGAAGCATCGTTGTATTAGAGTTACTAGATCATGAATTTGTCTTCTTTGACGTAGCATCATGAGCTTTTATTTGGACTGAGTTCTAAAATCAACAGTGTTTGTAAATCACTTTCTTGTTCGACTGTTAGTGCATCGCCTTCGCGTGTAGAAAGGATAAAAAGATCTTCGACCCGTGCACCAATAGTGGTGATTTTTGCGGTATAGAGCATCAAATTTAGTTTACGAAATACATTTCCGATATTTGCTAAAATTCCCGGAGCATCAAAGGCGACAACTTCTATTTGTGTACGTTTATTGCGAGTGGCTAAGAAAGTAATTTGAGGTTCAAATTTAAATTGGCGTTTGATACGAATAATCTTTTTTTGTTGGTAGTTTACTTTCTCCGGGTCAATGAGTGCTAATTCAATTGCTTTTTTTAAGCGCTGGATTTTATCTTTTGAAATATGTTTACCATCTTGCTCTAAGACACTAAAAGTACTGAGTGTGAAAGCATCTCTACTTGAGAGTATTTTAGCATCATAGACGCTCAATCGTTTATTATCAATTTCGGTGACAACGGACGAAAAAATAGAGGGCATATCTCGATGATAGACAAAAATTTCGGTCGCATCTTTATGACAACTGGTACTAATAAGTATTAAAGGTAACTCTTTATTATAAGGGCTTAGAAGGGCGAGTGTATGCCAAACGATTTGCGCTGAACGATAGCGGAAAAAGTAATCAATTTTAAAGTTTTTCCAAATGTTTATTACTGCATTTTCATCTGCACCAGCATTACACAATAAAGCTAAACTTTTCTTTTTTCTATTTTTAATATGGCGCCTTAAATCCCATGAACTATCAAGTCCTCGGCGTA
Organism: Psychromonas sp. CD1; assembly: GCF_002239585.1. Lineage (GTDB taxonomy): Bacteria > Pseudomonadota > Gammaproteobacteria > Enterobacterales > Psychromonadaceae > Psychromonas. The sequence continues at coordinate 996,722 of NZ_NDFH01000003.1, read as the reverse complement.
GCATTTTTTTTGTACTGGAATAAAGGTCGCGTAACAAACTACCTTTCCAGCTATTCCAAGTGCCTTCACTGGTGGCACAAATGTCAGCAACTGTTAAACAATATAAATAATTAAGATGTGTTTCATTCTTGATGGTTTTTGCAAATTTACGAATAATGCTGGGGTCGCTAATATCTCTGCGTTGTGCCGTAATAGATAAAATTAAATGGTGCTTAACAAGCCATGCAACAAATTTACTGTCTGCATGGCTCAGTTGATGTAAAGTACAAAAATCATATGCATCAATGGCACCCAGTTCAGAGTGATCGCCATTTTGTCCTTTTGCAATATCGTGAAAAATAGCACTTAAAAAAAGTAATTCGGGTTTTTCTAAATAGCGAAAAATATCATGAGCAAGCGGGTGTAATGTTTTTGTTTGTGGGTAATGATAAATATATTGGAGTAATTTATGTGTATGTTCATCAACGGTATAAGCATGAAAAAGATCAAATTGCATTTGTCCTACAATTCGGCTCCATTGAGGAATATATGCGTCGAGAATTCCATATTCATACATCAGTGTAAAAGCGAGCCCCATTCCTCGAGGGTGTTTAATTATGCGCATAAATAAACGTCGGCATTCAGGGATATCTTGTAACCATTGTTTTAAATGTCGCCTTGCTTCACGTAATTCACGCAGAGTTGAGGAATAAATGCCAATAATATTCTTATTGTGGGCAATATATAAAAAAAGTTGCAAGATAGTGTGTGGGTGTTTTTTAAATAAAGACGCCGTTTTAAGCTCTATCATGTTTTCGCGTTGTTGAAAATGCATATCGATAGGGATAATTTTAGGATTGGGTTTATTTACAATAGCCTCATCTAAATATTGTAATAACATAGTATTTAGTTCTTTAACTCGATGAATCGTTTGGTAAAACTTTTTCATCATGTTTTCGATAGCTAAGCCCTGATAACCTTGATAGCCAAGCAATTTGGCCACATCTCCTTGAAAATCAAAAAGGAGACGATTATCTGCTTTACCCGCAATCGTATGTAATGCAAACCGTATGCGCCAGAGTAAAGTTTGGCAGTCGATAAGCTCATAGTATTCTGTTTTTGTAATATAATGATAACGTGTCAATATTAACAGGCTACTGGCACCAAAATGACGTTTTGAAACCCAACTAATAGTTTGTATATCGCGCAATCCACCGCATCCGTTTTTTAGATCTGGCTCAAGGTTATAACCATCGCCTCGGCAATTTTTATGGCGTAATCTTTGCTCTTCTCTTTTTAAAATAAAAAATTTATCAGATGGCCAAAAATCTTTGTGTTGCAGTAATTGTTGTAGTTTTTTTAATGCTTTTTGATTACCTTGAATATAACGAGCTTCAAGCATGCTAGTGGCAATGGTTATATCTTCTTTACCTATAGTAAAACAATTATTTAAATTGCGAATACTGTGTCCAATATCTAACTTTAAATCCCAGAGGAAAGTGATAAAAACACTGATTTTTTCTTCTTCTTCAATCTTAAATTCGTGTAGAGACAAAATTAAAAGATCAATGTCCGATTTGGGATGTAACTCTGCGCGGCCATAGCCACCGACTGCAAGTAGACATAAAGAGTAACATTTATTCAAGCCGATAAGGAGCCATAATCGCGAGAGTAATTGGTCCATATAGAGAGCACGTTGTTGTACTAAGTGATTGATATGAATATTTTCTTTGAAACGTTCGACTTGCCATGCTTGAAATTGCAGATGATGATTTTTCAAAAAAGAGAGGTTTAAATTTTTTTGTTCTATTTTAGACGGTGAAAAAGAGCCTAAATGCATATAAACCTCAGTCAATCAGGGAATATAGAGCCACTCAGCATTTACTTAAGTGGCGCGCTGAAAAAATTAACAATTATCAATAATTCGTGGCAGTGTTTCTTCGGGACGTAAGGTTAAAACTTCAACACCCGTCTCAGTAACTAGTAAAGTATGCTCCCACTGTGCGGAGAGTTTTTTATCTTTGGTGACGACCGTCCATTCATCTTTTAATACTTTACATGTATGTTTCCCTGCATTTAACATAGGCTCTATTGTAAAACACTGTCCGACTTTTAAGCGCTCACCTGTACCTTTTTTACCGTAATGTAGTACTTGTGGCTCTTCGTGAAAGCCAGCGCCAATGCCATGACCACAGTATTCTCGGACGATGGAATAATTATGTTTTTCGGCATGTTTTTGAATAGCAGCGCCAATATCACCTAATTGTATGCCAGGTTTAATCATTTGAATGCCTATATATAAGCATTCTTGTGCTACCTGAGATAAGCGAGCACCTAATATAGAAGGTTTACCGAGTAAAAACATTTGTGAAGTATCACCGTGATAGCCATCAATAATAACCGTGATATCAATGTTTAAAATGTCGCCGTTTTTTAAAGGCTTATCATTTGGGATACCATGACAGACAACATAATTTATGGACGTGCAAATAGATTTAGGGAAACCATGATAATTAAGTGGCGCAGGAATGCCACCTTGCTCATTAACGATAAAATCATGACAGCGCAGATTAAGTTCATTGGTGGTGACTCCAACCTGTACAAAAGGGGTTATCATAGATAATACATCTGCGGCTTTTTGTCCGGCAATACGCATTTTTTCTATTTCTGCCTGTGTTTTTATGATTGCTGACATTTTTTATCTCTTTTATCGTTATATTAAAAGAATACTATAAAGAAATCTGTAGCATCATGCTAGTGCATATTCAGTTCATTATTTTTGATAAGCTCGGTGTTCATAATGTAATCGAAATTTATGCGTGAAAGTATGTTGTATCACCTTTGATAAGAGACAAAACATAGAGCTGCATAAAAGAAGAAATGTTGAGTTAGATATTGAAATGTGCTATAAAACGCATCGTGAATGATGTTCATTTTATTGGATAGCATTCATAAATGCAGTGAACTTTTTAAAAGTCACTAATAATCACACACACGTATCGACACGTAACTCGGGGTGCTGTTTTTAAGTTATTAAAAATGGTCGAGTTTATGGGGTACGTGGAAGCTTAACCCCTATAAAGGAAATTCAAAATGGCAAATGTATCAATGCGCGATATGCTAAAAGCTGGCGTACACTTCGGTCACCAAACTCGTTACTGGAATCCAAAAATGAAACCCTTCATCTTTGGTTCGCGTAATAAAGTTCATATCATCAATTTAGAAAAAACAGTACCAATGTTCAACAAAGCACTTAATTTTTTAGAAGCGAAAGCCGCTAAAAAAGGAAAAGTATTATTTGTTGGTACTAAGCGTGCTGCTTCTGAAGTTGTTAGAGATGCGGCGTTAAGCTGTGGCCAATTTTACGTTGATCATCGTTGGTTAGGTGGTATGTTGACTAACTGGAAAACAGTACGTCAATCAATCAAACGTTTAAAAGATCTTGAAGCTCAAAGTCAAGATGGTACTTTTGAAAAATTAACTAAAAAAGAAGCGTTAATGCGCTCTCGTGAGTTAATTAAATTAGACAAGACCCTTGGTGGAATTAAAAACATGGGTGGCATTCCAGATGTTATCTTTGTTGTTGATGCTGATCATGAGCATATTTCTATTAAAGAAGCGAATAATCTAGGCATTCCAATTATTGCTATCGTAGATACTAACTCATGTCCTGACAATATTGATTTTGTTGTACCTGGTAATGATGATGCAATTCGTGCGATTAAACTTTATTTAGAAGCGGCTGCTCAAACTATCAATGATGCACGTCAAGCTGCGGAAGTTGTTGTTGCTAATACGGATGGTTTTGTTGAAGAAACCGCTGAAAAATAATCTTCTATTTTAAATAGAGGCTATTATTAACAATCTTAGATTGGTTATCTGGGGCTTTAGAGCCCCTTTTTTATAGATGAAATAGGAAATTTGACCATGGCTATTACGGCTAAACAAGTTAAAGAACTTCGTGAACGCACTGCGGCGGGCATGATGGATTGTAAGAAAGCATTAGTTGAAGCCGATGGCGACATCGAGCTAGCAATAGAAAACATGCGTAAATCTGGAGCGATTAAAGCTGCCAAAAAAGCAGGTAGAATCGCAGCCGAAGGTGTTGTTATTGCAAAAACAGAGGGTACAACCGCTGTTGTTATTGAAATAAATTGTGAAACTGATTTCGTTGCAATGGACAAAAGCTTTTTAGCTTTTGCTAATAAAGTTGCTGAAATTGCACTTGAAAATAAAGTTGAAGATGTTGCAGTATTAAATAAACTTGCCTTTGATAGCATCACTGTTGAAGAGACTCGTGCTCATCTTGTTGCTAAAATTGGCGAAAACATTACAGTTCGTCGCATTCAAATCGTGACGGGTGAAAATCTTGGTACATATGTACATGGTGGCAAAATAGGCGTTGTTTCTGTGCTAACTGGTGGCGATGCAACCTTGTCTAAAGATATTGCAATGCATATTGCAGCGGCTGCACCAACATATGTTAAGCCAACTGATGTGCCTGCTGAAGTCGTAGCCAAAGAAAAAGAAATTCAATTGCAAATTGCAATCGACAGCGGAAAACCTGCTGAAATCGCAGAAAAAATGGTCACAGGCCGTATGGCTAAATTTACGGGTGAAGTAAGTTTAACCGGACAAGCATTCATTAAAGATCCATCTATTAAAGTTGCAAAACTTCTTAAAGATGCAAAAGCAGATGTCGTGACATTTGTGCGCTTAGAAGTTGGTGAAGGTCTTGCTAAAAAAGAAGAAGATTTTGCTGCTGAAGTTGCAGCAACAATGGCAGCTGCTGGTCAGTAAGTCATATTCAAGACAATAAATAAAAAATATTGTAAAATGAGAACCGCGGGATGACTGCGGTTCTTTTATGTTAGGTAAAAATGATTCTATTCTTAAAAATACTATCTAGGTGTTGTTAATAATAAAATCAAGAGCATATCTATGCTGAGGAATAAGTTTTATGAGTACTAATCCAAAACCCGCTTATCGTCGTATTTTACTTAAACTAAGTGGTGAAGCCTTAGTTGGAGAGGAAGGCTTTGGTATTGACCCTAAAGTTTTAGATCGTATGGCATTGGAGATCAAAGGCTTGGTTGAAATGGGTGTGCAAGTTGGCTTGGTAATCGGAGGTGGCAATATTTTTCGTGGTGCGGGTTTAGCTGAGGCGGGGATGAATCGTGTAGTCGGGGATCATATGGGAATGCTCGCAACAGTGATGAATGGTTTGGCGATGCGCGATGCTTTAGATCGCTCTCATGTCAATGCGCGATTGATGTCGGCTATTCCTCTAAAAGGTGTTTGTGATGATTATAACTGGGCAGAAGCCATTAAGCATTTAAAACTGGGTACCGTTGTGATATTTGCTGCGGGTACGGGTAATCCTTTCTTTACGACGGACTCTGCTGCTTGCTTACGTGGTATTGAGATTGAAGCTGATGCCGTGCTAAAAGGCACAAAAGTTGATGGTGTTTATGATGCGGATCCTGTTAAAAATCCAAATGCAAAGTTATACTCAGAAATTGATTATCAGGTAGTACTTGAAAAAGAGTTAAAAGTAATGGATTTAGCCGCGTTCACTTTAGCTCGAGATCATAGTTTACCAATCCTCGTCTTTAATATGAATAAACCAGGCGCATTAAATCGGGTGGTCATGGGCGAAAAAGAAGGCACGATGATAACGCATATAAAAAAGATTAAAGCGGTAAATACTGATGATGCGCAACTTAAGATAAAAACAGAATTTAAAAAATAAATTATTAGGATATTATTATGATCAAGATGATGCGCAACTTAAGATAAAAACAGAATTTAAAAAATAAATTATTAGGATATTATTATGATCAATGAAGTGAAAAATGACGCTCAAACACGAATGAATAAAACAGTTGGTGCATTTAAAAGCCAACTAGCAAAAGTCAGAACAGGGCGTGCACATCCAAGTTTATTAGATGGTATTATGGTTCCATATTATGGTAGTAATACCCCGTTGCGCCAAGTTAGTAATATTTCGACAGAAGATTCACGTACACTGACCGTGACTGTTTTTGATGCAACATTGATAACCGCGGTAGAAAAAGCCATTATGGGATCTAATTTGGGTTTGAACCCTATGTCAGCGGGGACGGTTATCCGTATTCCATTACCACCTTTAACCGAAGAGCGTAGAAAAGACTTAATTAAAGTGGTTCGTGGTGAAGCCGAAAATAGTCGTGTTGCTATTCGTAATATTCGTCGTGATGCAAATGGTGATCTTAAAGGTTTAGAAAAAGATAAAGATATTAGTGAAGATGATTTGCGTGTTGGTGAAGAGATCGTACAAAAAGTAACGAATGAGAATGTAAAGCAAATTGATGAGCTATTAGCGGTAAAAGAAAAAGAGTTAATGGAAGTTTAATTTTACACTCAGCAGGTACATATTATCGTACCTGCGTTGTATATATAGGACAACTGTGCCAAGCATTAGTAAACAGATAAAAACACCTCAACATGTTGCCATCATTATGGATGGAAATGGTCGCTGGGCGGAGCAAAGAGGCAAGCATCGAGTTTTTGGTCATAAACATGGTGTCAGATCTCTTCGTAAAGCGATTGCTTTTGCCACAGAAAAAAAAATACAAGTGTTAACTGTTTTTGCTTTTAGCAGTGAAAATTGGCGTCGTCCAAAACAAGAAGTTAATATGTTAATGGAGCTGTTTTTTACGGTACTTGGAGGAGAAGTAAAAAAACTGCATAAGCATGGTATCAAGTTAAAAATCATCGGAGAATTGACAGGATTTAGTGCGCGCTTGCAAAAGAAAGTTCATGCAGCTGAAAGATTGACCGAAAACAATCAAGGTTTACAATTAAATGTTGCTGCCAACTATGGCGGGCGTTGGGATATTACGCAAGCCACTAAAAAGCTGTTAAAACTTGTTGAAAACGGTTCATTAAAATCAGATCAAATTGATGAGGCTATGATGCAACAAGCGTTAACCTTGTCACAAATCCCTGAAGTTGATTTAATGATCCGTACGGGTGGAGAATACAGAATCAGTAATTTTTTATTATGGCAACTTGCTTATGCAGAGCTTTATTTTACAGACACCTTGTGGCCAGATTTTGATGGCTCATGTTTTCAATTCGCATTGGATGTTTTTTCAGGTAAAGAGCGTCGATTTGGACAAACCAGCGAGCAAGTTCGTGATATAAGATAATAAATCATCTTGTTATAAGTACGGATATGTTTCGATATAATAATTTTAAATTGGATATTTAGTGAAACAACGAATGATAACTGCGCTGATCATAGCGCCTCTCGCCATTGCTGGCATATTTTTACTTCCTCTAAAATTCTTCATGCTATTTAGTACTGTTATTTACCTTTTAGCAAGTAAAGAATGGGTTAATTTTGTGACGGAAAAAAGTCATTGGGTGCTTTATTGTTTAGCCCTCATTTTAGGTATTAGTTTAGTCTTTATACCTGCACAAAGTTTATGGATAAAAGGTGCTGTTAACCCTATATTACTTAATACAATAATAGTTGGCTGTGTTTGGTGGGTTATTTCTTTACTACAAGTACTGACTTACCCTCGCAGTGCGACTTTTTGGGCGAATAGTAAAATATTAAAAGTTTTATTTGGTGCTTGTACTTTATTACCCTTCTTCTGGTCTATGGTTATTTTGCGTTCTGTTAATATGTACCATGATTTTTATTATGGGGCACAATTATTAATGTTTGTCTTTTTGCTGGTTTGGGCTGCAGATACGGGGGCTTATTTCAGTGGTAAGCGTTTTGGTAAACATAAATTAGCCGTTAAAGTCAGTCCAGGAAAGACCGTAGAAGGTTTTATCGGTGGGATTGTGTGTTCTATGCTGGTTACTTTTCTTGCGAGTCTTTATTTCAATGTTAGTGTCGATAAAATGCCTTTCTTTTTTATTGCTGCATTTGTTACCAGCTTAGTCTCTACTTTAGGCGACTTAAGTGAAAGTGTATTTAAGCGAGAAGCGGGCCTTAAAGATAGTGGATCTCTTTTGCCTGGTCATGGAGGCATCTTGGACAGAATTGATAGTTTAACTGCTGCTGTGCCTGTATTTACATTAATGTATATTATTTGGATTATGTAAAATGAAAAATTTGGCTATTTTAGGGGCAACGGGTTCGATAGGTAGTAGCACTCTTCGTGTTTGTGCAACAAATCCAAACTTATATCAGATAACATTGTTAGCGGCTTGTAGAAGCGTCGATAAGATGTTTTCGTTATGCCGTCTACATCAGCCGAAATATGCTTCTATGTATTGTTCTGAAGCGCGCTTAAATTTGCGTGAAAAATTAAGAAACGTAAGCAGTAAAACGATTGTATTAGACTCAGAGCATGAACTTTTACAGTTACTTGCAAGTAATGAAATAGATTCTGTGATGGCCGCTATTGTCGGTGGGGCTGGGTTAAAATCAACATTGGCTGCCGTGCATGCAGGGAAAGAAATTTTTTTAGCGAATAAAGAAGCCTTGGTGATGTCAGGTCAATTATTTATGGATGCAGTGAAGTCCTCAGGGGCGAAACTTTGGCCGGTTGACAGTGAGCATAATGCTATTTATCAAGCGTTATCAGCAACACTGCAAGAGACACTTGGCTATTGTGATCTGAGTGGGCAAGGCGTCAGAAAAATTCTTCTAACGGGATCTGGCGGGCCCTTTATTAATAAACCTCTGAATGAATTTTCTTTTATTACACCGCAACAAGCCGTACGTCATCCTAATTGGTCTATGGGTAAAAAAATATCGGTTGATTCTGCCACTATGATGAATAAAGGCCTTGAATACATAGAAGCTCGATGGTTATTTAATACCAGAGCAGAGCAGTTACAAGTGATAATTCATCCTCAGTCGGTTATTCATTCTATGGTGCAATATAAAGATGGCAGTGTCATCGCACAAATGGGGAACGCTGACATGCGCACGCCCATTGCTTACGTGATGGGTGGCACACAGCGGATTGAGAGCCAAGTAGATAGCTTTGATTTTTTTAACAGTCCATCTTTAACTTTTATGGCTCCTGACTTTCAACGCTTTCCTTGTTTAAAATTAGCCATAGATGCTTGTTATGTAGGTCAACAAGCGACGACGACATTAAATGCGAGTAATGAAGTAGCTGTGGATGCTTTTTTAAACGGACAAATTAAATTCACACAAATAGCAGAGCTCGTAGAGCGAGTCTTAAATCAATCGAAATGTAATATACCCGAGTGTTCCATTGAGGCTTTGCTCGAAATTGATTTACAAAGTAAATTAGCAGCGCAAGTAATTATCGAGCAAGGATTATTATGTTAGCAATATTATGGAACTTAGGCGCTTTTATTGTTGCTTTGAGTATCTTAGTCGCTATTCATGAATTTGGGCACTTTTGGGTGGCTCGTCGTTGTGGCGTAAAGGTACATTGTTTTTCTATCGGATTTGGTAAGACACTTTTTAAAAAGACAGACAAACAGGGTACTGAGTTTATTGTTGCTCTTATTCCTCTCGGCGGTTATGTGAAAATGCTTGATAGTCGTATCGAGTCGGTGAGTGATGAGCAATTACAATATGCATTTGACAAAAAAAATGTGTGGCAACGTATTGCTATCGTTGCAGCTGGGCCTATTGCTAATTTTTTATTAGCTATCGTTGCATTTTTTTTAATGTATATGATAGGCATTAATACCGCTAAACCTATTATTAGCAATGTTGCTGAAAATACGCCAATGTACGTTTTAAAAGCAGAAGCACCTTTTCAAATTATAAGCGTGAATGAACAATTAACACCAGAGTGGGAATCTCTATATTTAGCTTTGTTGGATGAAATTGGCCAACCGAACATCAATATAACTATTCGCTCGTTAGGTGATGCTTTGCAAGACAATCGCATTGAACCTTTACAGAAATTTACAGTCTCATTGAAGAATTGGAAATACTCGCCGAAAAAAGAGTCGATAGTAAGTAGTTTAGGTTTTTTAGCTTATCGACCCGCTGTGCATTTAAGCATCGCTTCGGTGTTACCTGAAAGTGTGGCATTTAATGCAGGGTTGAAAGCCCAAGATAAACTTCTCTCGGTCAATCAGATACGTTTAGATGATTGGTCTGATTTCGTAGAAATAGTTCAGAGTCATGCAGGTAAAGAGTTACAATTGCAGATCCAAAGAAGCTCATTATTAAAAAACATAAAACTAGTGCCTGCTACGCGGGAAAATGCATTGGGTGAAGATCAAGGTTATGTTGGTCTTATACCGATGATGGATGTTTATCCAGAAGAATATCGTGTATATTTAAAATTTTCGGCGCCTCAAGCGTTTATAAAAGGTGTGCAAAAAACAGTAAAATTAACCACGTTAACCTTTTCTACGTTAATAAAATTAGTCACTGGTGATATTTCAATAAATAGTTTAAGTGGGCCGGTTGCCATCGCAAAAGGTGCGGGAATGAGTGCAACCTATGGGATCCAATATTTTCTTGGGTTTATTGCCTTAATCAGTGTAAATTTAGGCTTAATGAATTTGATACCCTTACCTGTATTAGATGGGGGACATTTGCTTTATTATGTTGTAGAGATATTAAGTGGGCGCCCGGTGCCAGACAAGATACAAGAGATTGGATTTCGTATTGGTGGTGCTATTTTAATGCTGTTAATGACCATCGTAATATTAAATGATTTTAATTTGTTGTCGTGATTATAAAATATAAAACACAGAGATAAGTGTTGTAAAGGATTAAAGAATAAAATGACGAAGCGATATTTATTAGCATCTGTATTTGCATGTGCCAGCTGTTTTTCTATGTTTTCAGTTGCGCAAAAAATGACAATATCAGATCTGCAGTTTGAAGGTTTACAACGTATTACATTAGGGGCTGCATTATTAAGTCTACCTATTCGCGAAGGGGACATTGTCGATGAATATCAACTATCCCAAGCATTAAAAAAACTTTATGCGAGTAAATATTTTGAATCTATAGAGTTAGATAGGTCTGGCAATGTTTTAATATTTAAAGTAAAAGAGCGCCCTTCGATCAGTAATATCGCGTTAACGGGCAATGATAAATTAACCGATGAACAAATTTTAGACTCATTAAAATCATCCGGTATTAAAGAGGGTGAGCCTTTAGATAGAACGACATTAGCTAGTATAGAAAAAAGTCTTGAAAATTTTTATAACAGTATTGGCAAATATAGCGCAAAAGTTGAAACGGTGGTAACCGCATTACCACGGAATCGGGTCTCTATACAGTTTATATTTCGAGAAGGTCTGACGGCTAAAATAGAGCAAATTAATATTGTGGGTAATCATGTTTACAGTGATGTAAAATTATTAAAACGTTTAAGCTTAAGGAACTCCGGTGGCTGGTGGGATATCTTTGCCGATGATAATTATCAAAAGCAAAAATTAGCAGGCGATTTAGAAGTACTAAAAAGTTATTACTTAGATAGGGGCTATATACGTTTTAATATTGAGGATACACAAGTTGCGCTAACACCTAATAAAAAAGGGGTTTATGTCACAATCAATGTCGATGAGGGTGATATTTATAAGGTTACTGATATCAAATTTATTGGCAACTTATTAGGAAAAGAAAAGGACATCCGTGCACTGATATCTGTGACTAAAGGTGATATTTATGCTGCGTCAGATGTCGCCTTTGCAGAGCAAAACATACGGAAATATTTTGGGCGCTTGGGTTATGCATATCCAGAAATTAAAACTTATCCCGAAATTGATGATACCACGAAGACTGTTGTTGTGAATTTCTCGATAGATCCAGGACAACGCGGTTATGTGAGAAACATAAACATTTCAGGAAATACCACTACCAAAGATATTGTACTTCGTCGTGAAATGCGCCAAATGGAAGGTAGCTGGTTGTCGAGTGAAAAAATAGAACAATCTAAAGCACGTTTAAATCGGTTAGGCTTCTTTTCTAAAGTAGACATTGAAACCACTCGTATTAGTAATGATTTAGTCGATATTAATGTCAAGGTTGAGGAGCAATCCTCAGGCTCCTTTAATGCTGGCATTGGTTATGGAACTGAATCCGGAATGAGCTTAAGTGCAGGTATACAGCAAAACAACTTTTTAGGCTCGGGTGATAAAGTTGGTTTTGAGGTCAAATTCAATGATTATAGTACTAATGCGAGCATTAATTATACGACACCGTATTTAACTAAGGATGCGGTGAGTGGTGGTTTTCGTCTCTTTTATGATAAGTTTGAAGCCGGTGATGCAAATATTGTTGATTATACCAATACAACGTATGGAACTCGCTTTAATTTAGGCTTCCCTGTTGACGAAATAAATCGTTTGAATTTTGGTGTAGGTTGGGAGAATAACGGTATTTCACAACTTAATTCTTACGCGCAATTACAAACATTTTGGGATATTTACGGCTCTTTATTAAATTCTGATGGTTCAGTTAACTTTCAAAACTTTGATGTTACGGCGAGTTGGACACGGAATAATTTAGATAAAGGACAGTTACCCACGCAAGGTATGAAGCATTCATTATGGGCAAAAGTGACAATTCCTGGATCTGATTTGCAATACTTTAAAGTTAATTTTGATTTGAGTAATTATCAACGAATAACTGATGATGGTGATTGGACCACACTTTTACGGGCTTCAGTCGGCTATGCTAATGGCTATGGAAAATTTGAAGGTAACGATCAAATATTACCTTTCTTTGAAAACTACTATGTGGGTGGATATCGAACTTTGCGTGGGTTTGCAAGTAATACCATTGGCCCTCGTGCTATTTACGTCTCGGAAATTGATGGTAATAATAGTGGAACAATTACTGATGAGGCACTTGGAGGAAATGCCAAGTATACGTTAAGTGCAGAGCTTATTTTCCCTGTCCCTTTATTAGACGAAGCATATACACGTCAGGTACGTAGCAGTATATTTATAGACGCGGGTGAAGTTTGGGATACTGAGTTTGATTATTCAAAATATAGTCAATCAAGTTGCTCATATAACTGTGAATATTTTGGTGATTACTCAAAACCAGGTAGAATAAGAGCATCTATCGGGACACAACTAACTTGGATCTCACCGATGGGACCATTAGTATTTACTTTAGCTTGGCCGGTGAAAAAGTATGAAGGTGATCAAACTGAAATATTTTCATTTAATATCGGTAATTCATTTTGATTTTTATTAACGTTTTTTATCTTTTTAATTTCTGTTTTCATGTAAAGTGAACGATGGATTTTAAGTCTATAATATTTGCATTTATTGTATTTTTTATCATATTATTTATGGGGTTACAAAATGAAAGATTTATTTAAAATTATTACAATTGCAATAGCAATGCTTTCTATCTCGGGTGCATATGCGGCAACTTCACAAAAAATAGGGGTTGTTTACCCCTCTAAAATAATGAAAGAGTCACCACAACGCGCCAGGATCATAAAAAAATTAGAATCTGAATTTAAAGGGCGCTATGCAGCATTACAAGCATTAGAAAAGACAATAAAAAAATACGAAACAACACTAAAACGTGACTCAGAGTTGATGAAAGAATCTGAGGTTATTGCAATACAACGTAAAATAGAAGTTAAACTTGCGGAATATAAAATTAACCGTAAAGCTTTTGAAGAAGATAATCGTCGTCGTCAAGGTGAAGAACAACAAAGAGCCTTGATAGTCGTACGTGATGTTATCAATTCGGTTGCTAAAAAAGGTAATTATGATTTTATTGTCAATGGAGAGCAAATTATATTTGCAAAACCGGGTTATGATATTTCAGATCTTGTGATCAAAGAGATCAGTAAAAAATAGAGATAATACCATCTCCCTTTTACGATACAATAAAGGGTATAAAAGGGTAAAACAGAGCACAGGAAAAGTACCCATCTGCTTAAAGAAAATATAATAAGCATTTATGCACGGCTATTATTGATTCTTTAAGGAGGATGCTATTATTGATTCTTTAAGGAGGATGAGAATTAAAGATAATGGACAAAAAACATGAAATATACTTTGGCTAAACTAAGTGAGTTACTAAACGCAACATATTGCGGTGATGGTGAATTAATATTATCTAATTTAGCAACATTTGATAATGCACGAGAAGGGGATATTACCTTTGTCTCGGATAAAAAAATATTAATTAAACTCGGAAAATGTCAAGCCAGTGCCATTGTGTTACCTAATGAATTAAAAGAAATATATCAAGGTAATGCACTATTTATGGATAATCCTTATTGGGGTTATGCTTTGTTAGCACAACTTTTTGATACAACACCAAAATTGCGCGCTGGAATAGCAAGTAGTGCTTGTATTCATCATTCTGCAAACATTGGTGATAATGTTGCGATTGCTGAAAATGTAGTGGTTGAAGCGGGAGTCAATATTGCTGATAACTGTCAGATATTTGCAAATGTGGTTATCGGTTTAAATTGTAGTATACAAGAAGAAACTAAAATATATCCTAATGTCACTATTTATCATAATTGTGATATTGGAAAGCGTTGTATTATACATGCCAATACAGTGATTGGTTCGGATGGTTTTGGTAACGCCCCTTATGAAGGTAAATGGATAAAAATACCACAAATTGGTAAAGTTATCATCGGTGATGATGTTGAAATAGGTGCATCAACGAGTATTGATCGAGGTGCTTTATCGAATACCGTGATTGGCGATGGCGTGAAAATTGATAATCAATGTCAAATTGCCCATAATGTAAATATAGGTAAAAATACGGTGATAGCGGGTGGCTCTAACTTTGCTGGTAGCGCTATTATCGGTAAAAATTGTATTATTGCGGGTGGTGTGCAAATGAATGGGCATATTAACATCGCAGATAATGTGGTGATCACAGGAAATAGTATGGTGGTTCGTAGTATTAAAGAAGCTGGAATATACTCTTCGGGGGTCCCTGCAACGAGCAACCTAGAATGGCGTAAAACAACCGTTTGTACGTTACAACTTGCAAAGTTGTTTAAAAGAGTTAAACAACTTGAAAAAAATTACAAAAATAAATAATAAGGAATATTCCATGAGCAACGAGTTAAACACATTAGATATCAAAGAGATCATGGATCTTCTACCACATCGCTATCCTTTTCTGTTAGTTGATAGAGTATTGGATTATGTCCCAGGAAAAACGTTAAAAGCGATTAAAAATATTTCTTTTAATGAACCTCAGTTTCAAGGTCACTTTCCTCATGCCCCTGTGTTTCCCGGTGTAATGATTATTGAAGCTCTCGCTCAAGCTACGGGGATATTGGCATTTGCAACGTATGGGAAACCTGCGCCGAATGAATTATATTTTTTAGCTTCTATTGATAAGGTTCGCTTTCGTAAGCCTGTTGTACCTGGTGATGTTTTAGAGCTTGAAGTTATTTATCTGAAAGAGCGCCGTGGCATGGGTAAATTTGAATGTACAGCAAAAGTCGATGGTGAAGTCGCTTGTCAGGCGATGATAATGTGTGCAAGAAGAGAGGTTTAATGATTCATTCAACAGCAAAAATTCACGCAACCGCTATTATCCATAAGAGTGCCGTCATCGGTAAGAATGTTGAAATCGGCCCTTATACTATTGTTGGTGCACGTGTTGAAATAGGGGATGATTGCTGGATTGGCCCGCATGTTGTGCTTAAAGGGCCAACAAAAATGGGTAAAAGCAATAAAATATTCCAATTTTCGTCTGTAGGCGAAGATTGTCAAGATTTAAAATATAATGGTGAAGAGACATTTTTAGAGATCGGTGACAATAATGTTTTTCGTGAAAGCTGTACGATTCATCGAGGAACGGCACAGGATAAAGGTACGACTAAAATAGGTAATCACAATCTACTAATGGCCTATGTACACGTTGCCCATGATTGTATTTTAGGTGATAACATTATCCTTTCAAATAATGCCACGTTAGCGGGTCATACTGTACTCTCTAATCATGTTATTATAGGTGGGCTCTCTGCGTTGCATCAATTTACTCGTGTAGGGGAATATGCAATGGTAGGAGGATGCTCGGCTGTAAATAAAGATATTCCTCCTTACTTTATGGCATCAGGAAACTATGTTCAAGCGCAGGGTGTTAATTCCATTGGTTTAAAACGTAGTGGATTTAGTAGCGCCGCTATTATGGAAATTAAACGTGCTTATAAAGTGCTTTGCCGAGAGGGTAATCAGCTTGCTCAAGCACAGCAGATAATTAAACAAAAGATTGAAAAATGTCCAGAATTACAAGTACTCTATGATTTTATTTGTGTTGAGAGTAGGGGCATTGTGAGATAGGTTTTAAAGGAATAAAAAAGGCTCTCAGAGCCTTTTTTTTACAGAGGATTTTATGAAAAAAGTATTACGCATTGGCCTTGTCGCAGGAGAATCCTCGGGGGATATTTTAGGTGAAGGGTTAATAAAAGCATTAAAAGTGCATTATCCAGATGCCGTTTTTGAAGGAATAGCTGGACCTAAAATGCTCGCCCAAGGCTGTATTTCATTGCACCCTTTAGAAGCGCTATCGGTAATGGGATTTGTTGAAGTTTTAGGTAAATTGCGCAGTATTTT
Organism: Psychromonas sp. CD1; assembly: GCF_002239585.1. Taxonomy (GTDB): domain Bacteria; phylum Pseudomonadota; class Gammaproteobacteria; order Enterobacterales; family Psychromonadaceae; genus Psychromonas. The sequence goes on along the minus strand of NZ_NDFH01000003.1, from coordinate 980,225 downwards.
AAGCATCCGCAAGTCTATCATTGAGCACTTTATTGCTAATCCTCCAGATATATTTATTGGGATTGATGCACCTGACTTTAATTTAACTGTTGAATTAAAATTAAAACAGCAAGGTATTAAAACGATTCATTATGTGAGTCCTTCTGTCTGGGCATGGAAGCAATGGCGTATTCATAAAATCGCGAAAGCTACAGATTTGGTTTTGGCTTTTTTACCCTTTGAAAAAGCTTTTTATGATCGTTTTAATGTGCCATGCCAATTTATTGGACATACGCTGGCGGATCAATTACCTTTAATTCGCAACAAATCTAAAGCTCGTAATGCTTTGAATCTAAATGAAAACGATAAGTTGTTGGCGATTTTGCCAGGTAGTCGGAAAGCCGAAATCTCGATGTTAGGACCGTTATTTTTAGAATGCGCGAAGCGTATTTATAAAAAGCATCCGGAGTATCGCTTTATTGTTCCTATGGTTAATGCGCGACGTAAAGAACAGTTTAAGTTGCTCATAAAGGAAATAGCGAAAGATCTTCCCATCACATTATACGATGGTCATTCTAGCGATATATTACAATCTGCAGATCTCGTTTTATTGGCATCTGGCACTGCGGCTTTAGAAGCTATGCTGGCGAAAGTTCCAATGGTGGTTGCTTACAAAGTCAGTGCATTGACTTATTTTATTGTTAAATCACTCTCAAGTGTTAAGTATACTTCTTTACCAAATTTAATTGCCGATAGAGAAATTGTTAAGGAATTAAATCAGCATGATTGTACTGTTGATAATATGCAAAAAGAATTAGAGTACTTAATCGGTGGTGGTGGTGTGGACATGGTACAGACGTTTACACAATTACATAAGAAAATAAAATGTAATGCAGATAAGCAAGCGGCGTTGGCCGTGATAAAATTATTAGAGAGTGAAAATGAGTAAAAAAAATAACGTTTTATCAGATATTATTTATCCTGATGTTGCTTTTATTGCAGGTGTTGACGAAGTTGGTCGAGGACCATTGGTCGGAGATGTTGTCACCGCCGCGGTAATTTTAAATGCAAAAAAACCGATAGAGGGCCTTGCTGACTCTAAAAAATTAAGTGAAAAAAAATTAGCATTTTTATTTGATGAGATCCAAGAAAAAGCGTTATGTATCTCTATTGGGCGAGCATCGCCGGAAGAAATAGATACCTTGAATATATTACATGCAACAATGCTGGCGATGCAACGTGCAGTACAAGGTCTGACTATTCAACCAAATTTTGTTTTTATCGATGGTAATCGTTGTCCATCATTAATGATGCCAAGTGAAGCGATTGTGCAAGGTGATGCACGTGTTGCACAGATAAGTGCTGCATCTATTATTGCAAAAGTGACTCGAGATAGAGAAATGCGAGAGCTTGATGCTCGGTATCCACAATATGGATTCGCGAAGCATAAAGGTTACCCAACCAAAGCACATATAGAAGCCTTACAAAAATATGGGCCTATTGATGAATATCGAAAAAGTTTTAAACCAGTAAAAAAAGTATTAGGTTTGTTATAACCTCTCTGTCAGAACTAAAATAATTAATGCCGTAGCAAATGGAAGCTCTATGTCCGAATCCAGTGTGATCTCCGATCCTAAATTTATTCATTTAAGAGTACACAGTGACTTTTCAATGGTCGATGGTTTAACTAAAGTAAAACCGTTAATTGCCAAAACAGTCGCTATGAATATGCCCGCAATGGCTTTAACTGATCAAACTAATTTTTGTGGTTTAGTTAAATTTTATACCGCAGCGCATGATGCAGGCATCAAGCCACTTATCGGGGCTGATTTTTGGGTGCAAAGCAAACTCTTAGAAGGGGAACAATTTCGTATTACGATATTGGCGATGAGCAATACAGGTTATAAAAACATAACTGAGTTGATATCCAAAGCTTATTGTCGAGGTCATGTTGGTGGTCGCGCTATTTTGGATCAAGATTGGCTAAAAGAATATAATCAAGATCTTATTTTATTATCCGGAGCAAAAGAAGGTGATTTGGGCAAAATGTTATTGAAGGGACGTGTTGACGTCGCATCGGAAATAACTTGTTTTTATCAAACTTATTTTGCGCAGCGCTATTATATTGAGCTTATTCGTACAGGTAGATTTGAAGAAGAAACTTATTTACATCTAGCCTTAAATTGGGCAGAAAAGAATCAATTACCTGTTGTCGCGACGAATCAGGTAGTTTTCGCAGAAAAGAAATTATTTGATGCACATATTATTCGAGTATGTATTAATCAAGGTTATACATTAGGTGATGAACGTCGTCCTAAAGACTATAGTGACGAGCAATATTTACGTAGCGCACAAGAGATGTGTGAATTATTTTCAGATATTCCTGAAGCATTACAAAATAGTGTTGAAATAGCTAAACGATGTAATGTTACCTTACGTTTAGGGCAATGTTTTTTACCTGATTTCCCAACAAATGGGAAGCCTATTAATGATTATTTTATTGGTGTTTCTCGCATTGGTTTAGAAGCAAGATTAGATTTTCTCTTTGACAAGAACAGTGTTAATTTTGCACAAATACGCAAGCCTTATGATGAGCGTTTGGAAATTGAACTCGATGTTATTAATGCAATGGGTTTTCCTGGTTATTTCTTAATTGTAATGGAATTTATTCAGTGGAGTAAAGATAATGGGATACCCGTTGGGCCGGGTCGAGGCAGTGGTGCAGGCTCTCTCGTTGCTTATGCACTCAACATTACGGATATAGATCCCTTAAAATTCGATTTGCTTTTTGAACGGTTTCTAAATCCAGAGCGGGTTTCAATGCCGGATTTCGATATTGATTTTTGCATGGATAGGCGCGATGAAGTAATAGAGCACGTCGCGCAATTATATGGTCGTGATGCGGTTTCGCAAATTATCACTTTTGGTACGATGGCAGCTAAAGCTGTTATTCGGGATGTCGGCAGAGTTCTAGGTCATGCTTATGGATTTGTGGATAGCATTTCTAAATTAGTGCCTCTTACCCCGGGCATGACGTTGACTAAAGCTTTCGTAGAAGAGCCTCGTTTACAAGAGCGGTATGATGGCAGTGAGGACGTTCGCGATCTTATTGATATGTGCCGAATTTTAGAAGGAACTATTCGTAATGCAGGTAAGCATGCTGGTGGGGTAGTTATTTCACCGACAACCATCACCGATTTTTCACCGTTGTATTGCGATGATGAAGGCAATAACCCCGTTACTCAGTTTGACAAAAATGATGTTGAAACAGCAGGGCTAGTTAAATTCGATTTTTTAGGCTTACGTACATTGACCATTATTCAATGGGCGTTGGATATGCTCAATGCACATAAAAGAGAAAATGGTGAAGCTCAAATTGAAATAGAGCGCATTAGTCTGACTGAGCCTAAATGCTTTGAATTGTTAAAGCGCTATGAAACCACATCCGTGTTTCAGCTTGAGTCACGTGGCATGAAAGATCTTATTCGGCGCCTACAGCCTGATTCTTTCGAAGATATGATAGCTTTAGTTGCACTATTTAGACCTGGCCCATTAGGCTCTGGCATGGTCGATAACTTTATCGAGCGGAAACATGGCAGAGAAGCGGTCTCTTATCCAGATGAAAAATGGCAACATGAATCACTCAAAGAAATATTAGATCCGACTTATGGTATTATTTTGTATCAAGAGCAAGTTATGCAAATTGCTCAAATATTATCTGGATATACGCTCGGTGGCGCAGATATGTTACGCCGTGCAATGGGTAAAAAGAAACCAGAAGAGATGGCTAAACAGCGTAGTACTTTTGAGCAAGGCGCAATAAATAATGGTGTAGATGGCGAACTCGCCATGAAAATCTTTGATCTGGTAGAAAAGTTTGCTGGGTATGGTTTTAATAAATCACATTCAGCGGCATACGCATTAGTATCTTATCAAACCCTTTGGATGAAAACTTTTTATCCAGCATATTTTATGGCGGCGGTACTCTCGGCTGATATGGATAATACTGAAAAAGTCGTTATTTTGGTTGCCGAGTGTCAGCGTATGGATCTTAACCTTTGCCCTCCTGATGTTAACGAAGGCTTATTTAAATTTAAGGTTGATAAAAACCAACGTATTATTTATGGTATTGGTGCAATTAAAGGTGTGGGAGAGGGACCGATTAATGCCATTATAAAAGCTCGTAATGAAGGTGGAACCTTTACTGATCTCTTTGATTTTTGTAATCGAATAGACTTAAAGCATTGTGGCAAACGTATTTTAGAAAAGTTAATATTAGCGGGAGCATTAGATAATTTAGGCCCACATAGGGCAGCTTTAATGGTTAATTTACCGTTAGCATTAGCTTCTGCAACGCAGCATAAAAAAGCGGAAGCTTGTGGGCAGTGTGATTTATTTGGTGTGTTAACGACCGATAGTGATGATATTGAAAATAAATTTTCACAAGTTGAAAAATGGCCGGAAAAACAGTGGTTAGCGGGTGAAAAAGAAACGCTAGGGTTATATCTAACCGGTCATCCTATTAATCAGTATGCAAACCATATACGCGCTTTTCACTGTAAGCCAATTGTTGATTTAAGCAGTGATCGTCGAGGTCAGAATAGCCGTATTGCGGGGCTTATTATTGGCATGCGAGTAATGGTGACTAAAGCTGGAAAACGCATGGGAATATTAACCTTAGACGATAAAACAGCCCGTATTGATATTACGCTATTTGCCGATCTTTTAGATCAATACGAGGAGTTATTAGTTGTTGATAAATTGGTTGTATTACAAGGGCAAGTTAGTGAAGATTTTTTTAATGGTGGTCTTAAAATGAATGCGCGTGAAGTGCTGAGCATGGATCAAGCACGTGAGCGTTTTGCGTCAAAGCTACGTTTGAAAATAAATAAAAAAAATATACCCGATGATTTTAAAATGCGTTTTAAAAATATTTTACAAGTGGCAAAGGGGGGATTATGCCCTGTACATATAGAATATACGCAGGAAAAGGCACGAACAGAATTAACGCTTGGCTTAGCTTGGTCGGTGACACCGAACGATGAACTTCTCTTTGGGATGTCTAAATTGTTGGGCGAAGAAAATGTTTTATTGCATTTTGAACAATTAACAAGTTAAGTATTTACATTGTTTATGTGTGCAATTAATTCCTATTATTTAAGATGAGAAAAAGAGCGGGATCCATGCTAAGATTCTAAAAAAATAACCGTATACGTTTCTTATATTTAATCTGAATAGGCTGTAGGCTATTTTTAACTGAGAGTCATTATCAAAAAAAATAGTAGATTTTAGATGAGCAAAAAACAACTAGCATAATATTCGAAAATATAGATAAAACAGTGATAAATTATTTGTTATTTGGCATTGTTAGTTATGTGTAATATATATATTCTTTTAAATTTTAATTTGCTGAGTAACTTATGTCTGAGAATTTATCTAAAATACTTTTTGCACAAAAACGCCATGTACAAGAAACTTCTACCATTATCGCTAATTCTTTGACAAAAAAAAATAAAAAAGTAGCGGATTCATCGGATGATGCAGAAGGACGTTCTGGTTGGTATCGTTTACTTAAATTTTTACTATGGTCTTGGCAAGGTCTTGAGATGATTGACTGTTATGATGTTCTTGCTAAAATCTCAGCATCTAAACAGCAACGTAGTCATGCTGAGATTATTGATACTGTGATTGGATATCGTTCTGGAAATTGGACTTATGAGTGGACACAAAAAGGCATGTTTTATCAAAAAAAGGCAAAGAAGTTTGCCCTAGATGGTGATGACAGTGCTGCTCAAAAAGCTTTTTATATTGCATCTCAATTTTATAGTGTGGCAAGTTACCCACATTTAAAAGGTGATGAATTAAGCATACAGGCGCAAGTATTGGCATTTAATAATTATCGAGAGTCATTTAAATACAATAGCAAAACGATTTTAAAAGAGATTAAAATTCCCTTTCAAGGGAAAGAAATTATTTGTTATTTACATTTACCTCATACTGAGCATATTCATCCACTCGTTATTGTAAGTGGTGGAATAGATATGTTGCAATGCGACCTGTATCCATTGTTTGAAAAGGATCTCGCGCCTGTAGGTATCGCTATGTTAACCGTCGACATTCCTGGCATAGGTTTTTCATCACAAATAAAGCTGACGCAAGATTCTTCACAATTACATCAAGCTATTGTTAATTACATGAAAAAAGTCCCCTGGGTTGATCAAACGAAGATCGCGTTAATGGGCATGCGTTTTGGTGGGAATATTGCAATCCGACTTGCATTCTTAGAGCCAAAAGCAGTTAAATCAGTGGTTTCAGTGGGAGCGACAGTGTCTTCTATATTTGATGATATTGAAAAATTTAAAGAGCTCCCCCCAGTATTATTAGACTGTTTTGCTTCACGTTTACAACTTAATAGCTCAGATATTACGCAGCTATATCCACAGTGCATTCCTTTTTCGCTGATTAAACAGGGATTGTTAGCACGTAAACGTATAAATACACCTTTTTTAAGTATTGGTCATAAGCATGATATGCTATGCGACGATAAAGATTTAAAGGCCATTGCAAGAGCAAGTCGAGAAGGGGAAACTCAGATCCTTGATAAACCCCCTATTTTTACATCATATTTGAACTCGTTGAGTTATTCTGCTCAATGGTTAGCAAGACATCTGCGTTAGTGAATGGTAAGTTTTTTATTATATTAAATTCTATAGGAGCTAAGACATGACTGCGAGCATAAAAAAAATGCCATCAAGAGGGCGATTATTTAAGTTATTTACCGATTTAGGCCCTTATTTTCGTAAATTAAAATCGACAGAAGATAGTTTCTTTTTTGATTGTTTAGAGGTATGTGTTGATGCCACGGCTTTGCCGGAAGAGCGTGAGTTTTATGGTTGGTGGGCAATGCTCTATCGAGTGGATACGGGATTTGAATATGAACGTTTTGATGGAATGTATAATAAAGAAGGTGATTGGGTTGTCTGTAAACTAAAAAAAGAAGATAAAAAACAAGTGGACACTGCATTTGAACTTTTTTTATTAAAGATTAAAACATTAATTGAAGAAGATACTGGCACCTCTCTATGCGCTCGCGAAGCGATATTAACGGAAGTTTGATAAGCGTAATAAATTCTAAATAAAAGAGTCATTAACACAGGTAACACATTAAAAAAACAGCGACATATTGTTGCTGTTTTTTTATAAGAAAATAAAAGTCTATGAAAATCAATAAAAAAACAATAGTTGTTAAACTGGGTACAAGTGTTTTGACCCGAGGTACTAATAAACTTGATAGAGCGCATATGTTAGAGATTGTGCGTCAATGTGCATTATTACATAAGCAAGGGCATCATATAGTAGTCGTAACCTCAGGGGCTATCGCCGCGGGAAAAGAATATTTAGGCTTTCCAGATATTAAAGCGACCATTGCAAATAAACAGATGTATGCAGCGGTTGGACAAGGACAACTGATCAAAGAATGGGAAGCGTTATTTAGAATTTATTCAATACATGTGGGACAAATGTTATTAACGCGAGCAGATTTAGATGATCGAGTTCGATTTTTAAATGCACGCGATACCCTAAAAACACTTTTAAAATATAATATCATTCCCCTCATTAATGAGAATGATGCTGTGGCAACCAGTGAAATAAAAGTGGGGGATAATGATAATTTATCCGCGTTGGTGGCTTTACTTGCGGATGCGGAGCAACTGTTACTCTTAACCGATCAAAAAGGTTTGTTTACAGCCGATCCTCGTTTTGATAAAAATGCAAAATTAATCCCAGAGATAACGGAAATCAATGATGCCATACATGCCTTAGCGGGTGGCAGTGTTGGGGGATTAGGTGTTGGTGGCATGGCAACAAAAATCGAATCTGCGACGGTTGCCAATGGTGCGGGTATAGAGGTTATTATCGCGTCGGGGTTTCGTGAAAATGTCATCATTGATGCACTACATAATAAATCGGTAGGAACGCGTTTTAGTACACTTAAAAATCGTTTAGAAAAACGTAAAAATTGGATATTTGCGGGGTCACGTATTGCGGGTAAAATTATTATTGATGCGGGGGCCTCACATGCCTTACTTAAATCAGGTAGTAGCTTATTAGCCAAAGGCATACTCTCCATACAAGATAAATTTGTACGAGGCTCTGTAGTATTTATTTGTGATGTGAATGGGAAATCTCTGGCGCGAGGTGTAGTACGTTATAAAAGCATAGATATCAATAAAATCAAAGGCATACACTCGCACTTGATTGAGTCGTGTTTAGGTTATGAACATGGAAGTGTTGTCATACATCGAGATGATTTAGTATTATTGTAAATAAGAAATAAAATCGCCTAAGGATATGCGTGAGAGCATAAGGAATTGAATATGAATTTATTAGAAATTGGGAAACGAGCGCAACAGGCGAGTTATGAATTGGCTCTCTTAGATAGTCATAAAAAAAATGAGGCTCTTGAGTTTATCGCCAGTGCACTAGAGGCGCAGCAACCTTTGATTTTAGACGCTAATAAGAAAGATATTGATGCAGGAATAGAAGCTGGATTAAGCGATGCTTTATTAGATCGTCTCCTTCTAGATGCCGATAGACTATCTAATATTATTAGTGACTTGCGACAAGTTATTCGATTAAAAGACCCTGTGGGAGAGGAGTTTGATAGCCAAGTACTTGAAAATACATTGAGGTTATGTAAACGCCGGGTGCCGATTGGTGTGATTGGGGTTATTTATGAAGCGCGTCCGAATGTCACGATTGATATTGCAACACTTTGTTTAAAAACGGGTAATGCTTGTATTTTACGTGGAGGGAAAGAAACAATTTATTCAAATATTGTTTTAGTGAAAATTATCCAAGAAGCATTAGGCGCCGCTGGATTACCGAAAGCCGCGGTACAATACATAGATAATACAGACAGAGCTTTGGTGGCACAATTACTTAAAATGGATAAATACGTGGATATGATTATTCCACGTGGTAATGCAGGGTTACAACGATTTTGTAAAGAAAACAGTAATATTCCGGTAATTATAGGGGGCATTGGTATTTGCCATTTATATGTTGAAAAAACCGCGGATTTTGAAAAAGCGTTGGCCATTATAGAAAATGCTAAAGTACAACGGCCCGCGGTATGTAATGCGCTTGATACATTATTGGTCGATGCTAGTATTGCACCTCAATTTTTAAATAAATTAGCTAATCGCCTCGTCCCGTTAGGCGTGACCTTAGTGGCAGAAGAAAAGGCAAAAGCAATTTTAGGTGATGCCGCGATCGCTGCGCAAGAAAATGATTTTTCTCGAGAATGGTTGTCTTTACATCTAAGTATAAAAGTGGTGAGCGACTTAAATGCTGCATTAGAGCATATTCGTGAATTTAGCTCACAGCATAGCGATGGTATTTTAAGTAATGATCTTAGGCAAACGAACAAATTTATTAATGCCGTTAATTCGGCCGTGGTATATGTCAATGCTAGCACCCGTTTTACAGATGGTGGTCAGTTTGGATTAGGCTCTGAAGTAGCCGTATCGACGCAAAAATTACATGCACGTGGGCCTATGGGTTTACAAGCATTAACCACTTACAAATGGATTGGAGTAGGGGATTATTTAGTGCGTCAATAGGCATTTGAAATGTATGTGTACAACGTTCCTTGTTTAAATTCGCGTGAATGGCGTTTAAACAAGGAGATATCCCCTTATATCATCAGTGTTTATTTAATGATTTTTGCTTGTACTTCCCCTTTTGAAAAGTGAATGTTGATATAGCTTTCATTCTCGAGTGTCGTAACATCAGTTACCACTTTACCTTGTGCATTTTTAACTATAGCGTAGCCTCGAGCGAGAGTTGCAAGGGGACTTACAGCATTTAGCTGAGCCATTTTTGAGTGTAAATGCATTTGCTTTTTCTTGAAATAATTAAGTAAGCTAGTTTGTAAATGTGAGTGTAATTGAATCTGTTTTTGCTGACTTAACGCAACGATTCTTTGTGGGCTACATTGGCGTAAACTTGCATTGAACGTTGCATTTTTTTGAGATGCTTTACTGATTGTCTGTTGTATAGCATAGCTTAAACGTAGACTTAACTCATCGGTCATTAATTTTTTTTGTTGTAATTTATGTTGTGGATCTTGTTGTTTTAACTTTTCTTGTAGAAGGCTATGTTGGTGAACATCATGCTGTATATAAGTTGAGATAGCGCGTTGTAAATGAGAAACTAATGTTGAAAGTTGTGAGATAACAAATGTTTTATTTTGACTCACAAGTTCAGCTGCTGCAGACGGGGTTGCAGCTCTAATATCTGCGACAAAATCGCTAATAGTGACGTCTATTTCATGGCCGACAGCACTTATTATCGGGAGGTTGCTTTTAAAAATAGCATAAGCAACTTGGATGTCATTAAAACAAGCTAAATCCTCTAATGAGCCACCCCCTCTACCAACAATTAAAAGGTCGCATTCATTGCGAGCATTAGCCAATTGAATTTGTGTAACAATAGAGGCGGCACTACTTTGTCCTTGTACTAAACTCGGATAAATTATCACTTGTAAACGAGGATCTCTACGCTTTAAAACACTTAATATATCAAACAAAGCTGCGCCAGTTGTAGAGGTAATAATCCCGATACGTTGGATAATATGAGGTAATATCTTTTTCTGTTTAGTAGAAAACAGACCTTCGCTAGCAAGTTGGCATTTTAGTGCTTCAAATTGTTTTTTTAAGGCTCCATCGCCTTCAGCTTGCATACTTTCAATGATTAATTGATAGTCGCCACGTGCTTCATAAAGGCTGAGTTTACCTCTGACCAGAACTTGTTGGCCGTGTTTAGGTGTAAAGTGTGTGTGCCTATTACTGCCTTTAAACATAGCGCATTTCACTTGGGCACCATGATCCTTTAAGGTGAAATACCAATGACCAGAAATGGCGATGGTTAAGTTTGATATTTCTGCAGAGAGCCAAATAAAACCTAAGCCATTCTCTAAAAGAGATTTTGCTGCGCGATTAAGACGTGTCACACTATAAATGTTTTTATTTTCTGAGTTCATTTTAATTATCATTATTCGTAGATAAGAAGCATTTTCAAATGTTTAATGGACCAATTCTTTAAGTCAAACAATTGAATTAATGAGCAGTATTACTCATCTTGTTATATGGAAAATTAAAGTTGAGTGCTAGTAAAGAGATCTGATATTAACATCTTTATAATTTAAGCAAAAGAAAGTGTAAATTAAACTTCTAAAGTGGACTTACCTTCTATATTTAGTGATGCAGATCACCATTCTGGAAATTATACTTGCATTTGCGCTAGTACTGCAATATACTCCTTCAGCAATATAATACCCAGAGCAAAGGTATTGATCAATCCTCCCAACTATAAGTGAGATATTGCAACATGCTAAGAATAGCCAAAGAAGCATTAACATTTGATGATGTGTTATTAGTCCCCGCCCTGTCAACTGTTCTACCTAATACTGCTGATTTAAAAACACTATTAACACCCTCTATAACATTGAACATTCCTGTCGTCTCCGCCGCGATGGATACCGTTACCGAAGCGCGTTTTGCGATTGCATTGGCACAAGAAGGTGGTATCGGTTTTATCCATAAAAACATGTCAATTGAAGTACAAGCTGAGCAAGTACGTTTAGTTAAAATTCATGAAAGTGGTGTTGTTGCAAATCCTATCACGGTTTCCCCTACAACAACCTTATATGAAATAAAAGCATTAACTGAAAAGCATGGTTTTGCTGGTTATCCTGTGATTGAATCTTCTGGGATGTTAGTGGGTATTATTACAGGTCGAGACGTTTTATTTGAAACAGATTTGAATAAATGTGTTTCTGATGTAATGACTATTAAAGAAAATCTTGTTACTGCGCGACCTAATACTGAGCGTGATGAAATTGAAGCTTTAATGCATTCAAAACGTATTGAAAAGGTCTTGTTGGTTGATGAAAACTTTAAATTACAAGGTATGATCACCGTTAAAGATTTTCGAAAAGCAGAGCGTAAACCTAATGCGTGTAAGGATTCGTTGGGTCGGTTACGTGTTGGTGCTGCGGTGGGTGCGAGTGCTGGCAATGAAAAGCGTATTGATGCTTTAGTTGAAGCTGGTGTAGATGTATTATTAATCGACTCTTCACATGGGCACTCTCAAGGTGTATTAGATCGAATAAAAGCAACGCGTGCGAGTTACCCTGACTTACAGATTGTAGGGGGTAATGTGGCGACCGGAGATGGGGCTAAAGCCTTAGTGGCTGCGGGTTGTAATGCGGTTAAAGTAGGAATAGGCCCAGGCTCTATTTGTACTACACGTATTGTGACAGGCGTGGGCGTTCCACAACTGACGGCTATTTCTGATGCGGTTGACGCACTTAAAGGTACGGGTATTCCTGTCATTGCTGATGGTGGTATCCGTTTTTCAGGCGATATCGCTAAGGCGCTTGCAGCGGGAGCCTCATGCGTCATGATGGGGGGGATGTTCGCAGGTACTGAAGAGTCCCCTGGAGAAATAATTTTATTCCAAGGACGCTCTTTTAAATCTTACCGCGGTATGGGATCGCTCGCCGCAATGTCCAAAGGTTCATCCGATAGATATTTTCAAAGTGATAACGCGTCGGATAAATTGGTACCCGAGGGTATTGAAGGTCGCGTTGCGTATAAAGGTAAAGTCAAAGAGATAATTCATCAGCAGATGGGTGGCGTACGTTCATCAATGGGACTGACTGGGTGTGCAACAATTAAAGAAATGAATACGAAAGCCATGTTTGTAAAAATAACCAGTGCTGGAATGGGCGAAAGCCACGTGCATGATGTGGCTATCACAAAAGAAGCACCGAATTATCGTACAGGTAGTTAAAATCTTAACGCATGTAAATATTTAAGGGCTAATCCCCGTACAAGTATTATCAATAAAAGAGGGGGAACTCTCTTTTATTATTTTTTAAAGGATTAATAATGACAACAAATATCCATAAGCAACGTATTTTAATTTTAGATTTTGGTTCTCAGTATACGCAACTAATTGCTCGCCGAGTACGAGAAATTGGTGTTTATTGTGAGCTTTGGAGCTGGGATGTGTGCGCTGCGGATATCAAAGAGTTCTCTCCTACGGGTATCATTCTTGCTGGTGGGCCAGAGAGTGTGACTGCGCTTAACTCACCCCGCGCTCCAGAATATGTATTTAATGCTGGCATTCCCGTTTTAGGCATTTGTTATGGTATGCAAACAATGTCTGAACAATTAGGTGGTAGTGTTATCCAAGGCACCGGAGAAGGTGAATTTGGTTATGCACAAGTCAAAGTACAACATGCGTCTAATTTTTTTGCTGGCCTCGAAGATGATGTTGCCGATGATAGTAAAAGTTTATTAGATGTATGGATGAGCCATGGTGATAAGGTGTCGTCTATTCCAAGTGGATTCGTGACATTAGCCAATACTGCTACTTGTGAATTTGCCGCAATAGCGCACATAGAAAAAAACTTTTATGGTGTGCAATTTCATCCAGAAGTAACTCATACACGCCAAGGCGAACGTATGTTACGTAATTTTGTGGTAGATATTTGTGGGTGTTCAACACTGTGGACGTCTGCGTCGATAATAGACGATGCTATCGAACGAATGAAAACCCAAATAGGTGATGATGAGGTTATTTTAGGTCTCTCCGGAGGTGTGGATTCTTCGGTGGTAGCCATGTTATTACAACGTGCTATTGGTGATAAGTTAACGTGTGTTTTCGTTGATAATGGATTACTACGCCTTGATGAAGGGCAGCAAGTGATGGATATGTTTGCTGGCCGATTTGGTTTGAAAATAGTACATGTTAAGGCTGAATCTCGTTTCTTAGATGCGATGGTGGGCGTTGCTGATCCTGAAGCAAAACGTAAAATTATTGGCCGTGTTTTTATTGAAATTTTTGATGAAGAATCTAAAAAGCTCAATAATGCAAAATGGCTGGCACAAGGTACTATTTACCCTGATGTAATTGAGTCTGCAGCCACTAAAAATGGGAAAGCACATGTTATTAAATCTCATCACAATGTGGGTGGTTTACCGGATGATATGGCACTAGGTTTAGTCGAACCTTTGCGTGAGCTTTTTAAAGATGAAGTACGTAAAATAGGATTAGAGCTAGGTTTGCCACATGATATGCTTTACCGTCATCCTTTTCCAGGTCCTGGGTTGGGCGTGCGCGTTTTAGGTGAAGTGAAAAAAGAATATTGCGATCTGTTACGTCGTGCTGATGCTATTTTTATTGAAGAATTACATAAAGCTGACCTCTATCATAAAGTGAGCCAAGCGTTTGTGGTGTTTTTACCGGTACGTTCGGTAGGTGTCATGGGGGATTGTCGGAAATATGATTGGGTGGTTGCACTGCGTTGTGTTGAAACCATTGATTTTATGACCGCACGTTGGTCGCATCTCCCATATGATTTAATTGGGCATGTATCAAATCGGATCATTAATGAAATCGATGGAATATCTCGAGTGGTTTATGATGTGTCGGGTAAACCTCCTGCAACGATTGAGTGGGAATAAGCTTTTTATCTGCTTAGTTTAAAAAAAGGTGCTTAAATTAGCACCTTTTTTATGTGAAATATACCGAAAATAAAAGCTAGTATCTATTTAAATCTATACTTTGACTCAATAATTAGCACTATTTTAGGTCATGCTAAAATGTATTTAAAGGAGCGTCTTACTAATAGATATGCGTTTTAGCTTTAAACGTGTGGAGTACCTTAACTCGCTATTATATAAAAGGAGGCAATTACCGTGAATAAAATAGATGAATATGGACGCTATCAACGTGCTAAAAAATTTAAAAGCCCATTTTGTGATGCGCGTCCAGAAAAAAGCGTCATAAGTTTATTAGTCATCCATTGTATTAGTTTGCCTGAAGGACACTATGCGGGAGGCGCAATACATGATCTATTTATGGGTAGATTAGACTGCCAAACACATTCTAGTTTTAGTATTTTACAAAACTTACAAGTTTCGGCACATTGTGTTATTTATCGAGATGGGCATATCCAACAATATGTGCCTTTTTCTTTACGTGCTTGGCACGCTGGAGACTCCTCGTTTATGGGGGTGTCTAAGTGTAATGATTACTCGATTGGTATTGAATTAGAAGGTACGGTTTACTCTTCTTATACAAACGCGCAGTATCATGCATTGGCAAAATTAACGGATCAGATAAAATTAAACTATCCACGAATAAATAATACACGCATAGCTGCGCATAGCGATATCGCGCCTCGGCGGAAACAAGATCCGGGTAAAAAGTTTGATTGGCAATATTATTTTTCATTATTAAAACTGTGAAGTAGATTGTCGAACTTCTGTTTGTTATACTACTTCTCCATCCGTACGGGATTAAATAAATCAGAATAACCGTACAACAAACTACAATTATTCCTAAATGCTCAAGGTTATTATGACGACAAAATATATTTTCGTGACAGGTGGCGTGGTTTCATCGCTTGGTAAAGGTATTACAGCAGGTTCACTGGCTGCTATTTTAGAAGCTCGTGGCTTAGATGTAACTATTTTAAAATTAGACCCCTACATTAATGTAGATCCAGGAACCATGAGTCCAATACAACATGGTGAAGTTTTTGTAACGGACGATGGTGCAGAGACTGATCTTGATTTAGGTCATTACGAACGTTTTATTCGTACACGTATGACCAAGCGTAAT
This sequence comes from Psychromonas sp. CD1, assembly GCF_002239585.1. Lineage (GTDB taxonomy): Bacteria > Pseudomonadota > Gammaproteobacteria > Enterobacterales > Psychromonadaceae > Psychromonas. The sequence continues at coordinate 964,544 of NZ_NDFH01000003.1, read as the reverse complement.
AACTTTACGACGGGACGAATTTACTCTGATGTGCTAGCTAAAGAGCGTCGCGGAGATTATTTAGGGGCGACGATTCAAGTTATTCCGCATATTACTAATGAGATACAAGCGCGTATAGTTGCTGGTGGTGAGGGCCATGACGTTGCTATCGTTGAGTTAGGTGGCACGGTTGGGGACATTGAATCACAACCATTTATCGAAGCGATTCGTCAGTTAGGTTTGAAAGTTGGCCATGAAAATGCAATGTATGTGCATTTGACGTTATTACCGTATTTAAAAACGGCAGGTGAAGTTAAAACGAAACCTACGCAGCACTCGGTCAAGGAATTGCGCAGTTTAGGTATTCAACCTGATATTTTAATTTGTCGTAGTGAAGTTGCTTTTCCTGCGAATGAACGTGCAAAAGTTGCACTGTTTTGTAATGTACAAGATAAAAATGTCATTTCATTACGTGATGTAGATTCTATTTATAAAATTCCTGCACTATTAAAGGCACAAGGTTTAGATGAGCTTTGTGTGCAACGTTTTGGTTTTAAATGTCCAGAAGCGGATTTGAGTGAATGGGAAAAAGTAGTATCAGAAGAAGCCAACACATCACATGAAGTGGTTATAGGTATGGTGGGTAAATATATTGAATTACCAGATGCTTATAAATCAGTGAATGAAGCATTGAAACATGGTGGTTTGAAAAATGCTACAAAAGTTAACATTAAATACATTGACTCTCAAGATGTTGAAGTTAAAGGTAATAGTGTTTTAGAAGGGCTAGATGCTATTTTAGTTCCCGGTGGTTTTGGAACCCGTGGTATTGAAGGTAAAATTTTAGCCGCGCAGTATGCTCGTGAAAATAATATCCCTTACTTAGGTATTTGTTTAGGCATGCAAGTCGCATTAATTGAATTTGCACGTAATGTGGCAGGACTTAAAGACGCACACTCTACCGAATTTAAAGCGGATACTAAACAGCCTGTTATTGGTTTGATAACTGAGTGGGTTGATAATTCTGGTGATGTTGAAAAGCGCAGTGCAACTTCTGATCTTGGCGGTACCATGCGTGTTGGTGCACAAAAATGTCATTTGCAATCTGGATCTAAAGTATTTGAAATGTATGGTAAGAAAGAAATATTTGAACGCCATCGTCATCGTTATGAGGTGAATAACAAATATTTACCTGAGCTGAAAAATGCGGGTCTTTCGATTACAGGCTTATCTGCAGATAAAAAATTAGTTGAAATCATCGAAATTCCAGATCATCCTTGGTTCGTTGCCGTGCAGTTTCATCCCGAGTTTACTTCAACGCCTCGTGATGGACATCCGTTATTTAAAGGTTTTATAAAATCTGCGATAGATCATCAACAAGGACGATTTAATTAGTTTGTAGTTGACAGAACATTCCGTTTTGTTAGAAAATTACACATAGAATATTATTTTAGTGACAAATTTACATATTTTTAAATACTTAAAGGAAACATTATGTCTAATATCGTAAAAGTACTAGGTCGTGAAATTATGGATTCACGTGGCAATCCAACAGTAGAAGCTGAAGTTCATTTGGATGATGGCTCTATTGGTATGGCAGCTGCGCCATCAGGTGCTTCTACTGGTTCACGTGAAGCGTTAGAATTGCGCGACGGTGACAAATCTCGTTACTTAGGTAAAGGTGTTCTTAAAGCAGTTGCAGCGGTTAATGGTCCAATTGCTAAAGCATTGATGGGTAAAAATGCAATTTCTCAAGCTGAGATCGATCAAATTATGATTGACTTAGATGGAACTGAAAATAAAGCGACGTTTGGTGCGAATGCTATTCTTGCTGTTTCTCTTGCTACTGCAAAAGCAGCTGCTATTTCTAAAAAAGTACCTTTGTATGCACATATTGCTGATCTAAATGGTACTCCTGGTGTTTATTCTATGCCTCTTCCTATGATGAATATTATCAATGGTGGTGAGCATGCGGATAACTCTGTAGATATTCAAGAGTTTATGATCCAACCTGTTGGCGCAACGACTTTCCGTGAAGGTCTACGTATGGGTGCTGAAGTATTTCATAGTCTGGCTAAAGTTCTTAAATCTCAAGGCCATAGTACAGCGGTTGGTGATGAAGGTGGTTTTGCTCCAAATCTTGAGTCAAATGCAGCAGCGCTTGCCGCAATTAAAGAAGCGGTTGAAAATGCGGGTTACGTACTAGGTAAAGACATCACGTTAGCGATGGATTGTGCAGCATCTGAATTTTACAATCAAGAAACAGGTTTATATGAGCTTAAAGGTGAAGGTAAAACATTCACAGCTAAAGAGTTTAATGTGTTTCTTGAAGGTCTTGTTAATGAGTATCCAATTGTATCTATTGAAGATGGTCTCGATGAGTCTGATTGGGATGGTTTCAAACATCAAACAGAACTACTTGGTGATAGAATCCAACTAGTTGGTGATGATTTGTTCGTTACAAATACTAAGATCCTTGCGCGTGGGATAAGAGAAGGTATTACTAACTCAATCTTGATTAAATTTAACCAAATTGGTACGTTAACTGAAACGTTAGCTGCAATTAAAATGGCGAAAGATGCTGGATTTACAGCGATTATTTCGCATCGTTCAGGTGAAACTGAAGATTCAACAATTGCTGATTTAGCTGTTGGTACTGCTGCAGGACAAATCAAAACTGGCTCTTTAAGTCGTAGTGATCGTGTTGCTAAATACAACCAACTTTTACGTATTGAAGAAGCTCTAGGTGACAAAGCACCTTACCGTGGCCTTGCTGAAGTTAAAGGTACATTTAATTTCTAAATTTAAACGTATATTTGTTTAAATAAAAATCCTCGCTTAGGCGGGGATTTTTTATAAGAAACAGAGTTAATTTAAATCTTTTTTATCTTTTTTATTATTAATATGCAAAAATAGTTATTTAGATGGAGATCTATTGTATGCGTTTATTTTTTATGATATTGGTGTTTATCTTTGCGCTTGAGCAATACCATCTTTGGTGGGGGAAAAATGGCATGCAAGAACATAAGGTTTTAGTGGACGAAGTGGCTTTGGCCATTAAAAGTAATGCTGAATTAATAAAGCGTAATCAGCGAATGTTTGCTGAAATCAAAGATTTAAGTCAAGGTGAAGGGGCGATTGAAGAACGTGCTCGCAATGAATTAGGTTTGATCAAAGAAGGCGAAACTTTTTTCCGTATTATCCCCAAAAAAAATTAAAAGAGGTGTTTTTTGAATTTTACCGTTGTTATCCCAGCTGCCGGAATCGGTCAGCGTGTAGGGGCAAAAATTCCTAAACAATATTTAAAAATATTAGACCAAAGCATTATCGAATATAGTTTAGCTCCCTTCATTGCCCACCCAAACATTCACCGTATTATCGTGTCGCTCGCACACGATGATATATGGTTTAAATATTTAAGTATCGCTCAACATCCGAAAATCGAGATTGTAGAGGGGGGAGCTGAGCGAGTCGATTCTGTTTTGGCTGGGTTACAGAAAATCGAAAAAGATGAGTATGTCTTAGTGCACGATGCTGCTCGACCTTGTTTAAAGAAATCGGATGTAGATAAATTGATCCAACATGTATTAAAAACGGGGCAGGGCGCCATTTTAGCCTCAAAAGTGTGCGATACGATGAAACGTACAAATGCACAAAATCAGATTTTAAAAACAGTGGCACGTGAAAATTTATGGCATGCATTAACACCACAAATGTTTAATAATGGTTTGTTAATCAAAGCGATTTTAGCTGTGCGAGGTACTAATGACATCACTGATGAAGCTTCTGCAATGGAATATTATGGTGTACCAGTACAACTTATTGAAGGACGGATGGACAATTTAAAAATCACTTGTCCTGCAGATTTGAAATTAGCGGAATTTTATTTAAAAGGATAATCTTATGATCCGTATAGGGCATGGCTTTGACGTACATAAGTTTGGTGGAGATGGACCAATAACTATTGCGGGCATAAAAATACCGTACGAGCAAGGATTACTGGCACATTCTGATGGTGATGTTGCGTTACATGCATTGTGTGATGCATTGTTAGGTGCACTTGCACTAGGAGATATTGGTCGACATTTTCCGGATACGGATGCGCAATATGCGGGTGTAGATAGCCGTGAATTATTAAAAAAAGTTTTCTGTTTAGTGCAAGATAGAGGCTATAAAATAGGGAATATAGATATTAGTATTATTGCGGAAGCGCCTAAAATGTCCCCCTTTATAGATAGGATGCGCGCAGAAATAGCGGGCTTAGTTGATGTGCACATAGATAAAATAAATGTAAAAGCAACGACGACTGAAAAGCTTGGATATATTGGGCGTAAAGAAGGTATCGCTACACATGCGGTAACGTTATTACTTAAACAGAGTGTTGAAATTTAAAAATGAAAGAAGAAATATCAAATAATACATTTAGTCTTGATTTTAGTTTTTTGTATGGAGAAATTAAAGCCCATGCTCTTTATAAGCAATCTTGTGCTGATTTTGTTGTCCGTGAAGATTTAGGTTTTGTTTTAACTGGTGAGGGTGAGCATGTTTGTTTATGGGTACAAAAAGTAGGAGAAAACACGCAATATTTGGCGCGACAATTGGCAAAGTTTGCTGGTATTCCTGCGCGTAATGTCAGTTATGCAGGTCTTAAAGATAGACAAGCAGACACATGGCAGTGGTTTTCATTGCATATCCCAGGAAAGATAACGCCAGATTTTAGTTTGTTTAGCTCTCCTGGGGTGATCATTCATAAAGTTATCCGGCATCATAAAAAAATTAAAACGGGTGCATTAGCGGGTAATTATTTTTCCATCACATTACGGGATGTGAGTGATAAAGCTCTACTCGAGAAAGCTTTTGTTAATATACAAAAAGGCGTACCTAACTATTTTGGTGAACAACGTTTTGGTTTCGATGGGTTTAATGTGCAAGCTGCTGAATATATGTTTGCAGGGCGGAAAATAAAAGATAGGTTTAAACGTGGTATGTATTTAAGTGCTGCGCGTAGCTATCTTTTTAATCACCTGTTATCGGTGCGTATTAAAGATGGTATTTATAATATACCACTTTTAGGTGATTGTGTGCAGTTTGTGGGTAATCGTTCCTTTTTCCCATTAACAGAGCTTAATGACGAAGCCTTTACAAGGCTAAAAGATAGGGAAATATGTTTAACTGGCCCATTGTGGGGTGCGGGAGAATTAACCTCCGAGTTTAAGGCATTAGACTATGAAATGGAAAACTTAAAGTCTTATTCTTCATTGCAAGCTGGACTTGCTAAAAATGGTTTAAAACAAGCGCGTCGACCATTACTATTGTTTGCAGAGCAGTTCTCTGCGCTTTGGCAGAATGAAAATACAGTGACGATAAATTTTTATTTAACATCGGGTTGTTATGCAACAAGTATTTTACGTGAACTAATTAAATAAATTTAGGGTTAAGTAATGATAAAGGGCTATCTTCACTAGGGCTTTGCATTGTTACTTTTAAGAAAAAAGAAAAAAGAACGATATTAGGGAGTTCGACAAGAAGGGAGCACAATGTACTTTATGCTTGATCGCTATGTATTGGCGGATGAATAATATTTTCAACTAGTGCTTATGCTGTGCAGATACTTGAAAATATATTACAGTGTTTCAGATGTTAGAGGCACGTTTAAAAATTGATTTAACCGTAAATGAGCAATTACAACTTCTCGCTCATTGGTTAGCTATACCTTATTAAATTAACGAGAATGATAGTGAAAATATTTTCTCCATTGTACAAAAAAGTTATGTTTTATTCTCAGCATAAACATGCGCCGTATTATCTGTATTTTATGGCTTTTATAGAATCCATTTTTTGGCCTATTCCGGTTGATATTATGTTAGCGCCAATGGCTCTTTCTAAACGTCAATACGCATGGAAATTTGCATTTGGTGCCACATTTTTCTCTGTGTTAGGGGGCGCTGTTGGCTATTATATAGGGCAACTTTTATACACTCCTGTGGTGGTGCCTTTTATTGAGTTTATGCACTATCAAGAGCCGATGTTAAATGCACAGGACTGGTTTGCTAAATGGGGCGTCATGGTGATTTTTATTGCCAGTTTTACGCCTATTCCTTTTAAAATATTCACGATCACAGCAGGGGTCGTAGCCATGGCATTTTGGCCCTTTATTTTTATTGCTTTGATTGGACGTGCAATGCGTTTTTTCTTGGTGGTTGCTTTAATGGTTTTTGGGGGGCATAGAATGGAAAAGAAATTAAGTAAATATATCGATTTATTAGGTTGGCTTGTGGTGCTTAGTGCAGTTGCTTTATATTTATTTATGAAGTATTAGCGATGCGTTATTTTTTTTGTGTTTTTATTTTAAGTTTTTTTATCGTTGGATGCTCATCGGGAAAGTGGCAAGCTCCAATAAGTGATTTAACGTTAAGTGAATTTCAAAGACATAACGTAAAAAAATCAGATAATTCAACGTATACCGTACAAAAATGGGATACGCTATATGGCATTGCTTGGGTTAATAACCTGTCTATAAAAGTATTAATAAGAAATAATCACCTTTCTTCTCCGTATACTATTTATCTTGGACAGGTTTTAATATTAGTTCCAGAGCTTAAAAAAGGCAGTGTATCCGTTACATCATCTTCTAAAAAGCGTGAGCTATATTACGAAAGTTTGAAAAAATCAAAGAAAAGAGTGCATCAAAGCCAAAGTACTATCAAAAAAGTACATAAAGGACTTGTGCAGAAAAAAGCAACAGTTTATGCTAAACATTCTATTGATAAAAAAGTGACTCTCAATAGGGGGAAAGTAAGTGTTTGGCAATGGCCAACAAAAGGAAAGTTGATTAAAATATTTTCTGCTTCTCAATCAGGAATGAAAGGAATTAGTTTAAAGGATAAACGAGGCACCGCGATATATGCGGCCGCGTCTGGCATAGTAGTTTATGCTGGTAGTGGGCTACGTGGTTATGGTAATTTAATTATTATTAAACATAGTTATGATTATTTAAGTGCTTATGCACATAATGAAAAACTATTAGTGCATGAAAATGAATCAATTAAAGTTGGCCAGAAAATTGCTACAATGGGAGATAGTGGAACAAACAATGTATTTTTACATTTTGAGATCCGTTATAGGGGTAAGTCTGTCGATCCAGAACGTTATTTGCCAGAACGTTAGGTTTTAGCAAGGCTATTCTCTCGTAAATATTGTCTTTAGATAAGGTTATAGCTCTCTATGGAGAGTTAATAAATATATTTAATAAAGGGGTCTTGCGATAATGACGAGAGCGGTAAAAACAGTAAAAAAAACGAAGGATAAAGCGAGTCTAGGGCCAAAGGTGATGGATGCAACACAATTGTATCTTAGTGAAATTGGATTCACGCCTCTATTAACAGCGCCTGAAGAAGTCTATTATGCTCGGCGTTCTTTGCGTGGTGATGATGTTGCCCGTAAACGTATGATTGAAAGCAATTTACGACTCGTAGTGAAGATATCGCGTCGTTATACTAATAGAGGCTTATCTCTTTTAGATCTTGTTGAAGAGGGTAATTTAGGCTTGATCAGGGCTGTTGAAAAGTTTGATCCTGAAAAAGGCTTTCGTTTCTCAACCTATGCAACGTGGTGGATAAGACAAACGATTGAACGCGCGATAATGAATCAAACTCGGACGATACGATTACCTATTCATATTGTAAAACGCTTAAATGTTTATTTAAGAACCGCGAGAGAGTTATCTCATTCACTAACTCATGAGCCAACCGCTGAAGATATCGCTCTTTCTTTAGATGTGCCAGCCAAAGATGTGTCTAAAATATTAAAGCTTAATGAACGGATTAGTTCCGTAGATATTCCCATCGGTAATAACTCAGATAAAGAATTACTCGATATCATTCCTGATAGAAAAGAAATCATTCCTGAAAATGAATTACAAAATGAAGACATGAAATTACGTATCATTGAATGGCTTGAAGATTTAAATCCTAAACAACGAGAAGTGTTAGCAAGACGTTTTGGTCTGTTAGGCTATGAGGCTGCAACGCTTGAAAATGTAGGTCGAGAAATTGGTTTAACCAGAGAACGTGTACGACAAATTCAAGTGGAAGCCTTAAAATGTTTACGTGAGGTTCTTTCACAACAAGGATTGTCAATAGAGTCCTTGTTTCATATCTAAGTGATTAAAAACAAACATATTTTATGATGTGTTTGTTTTTTGATTTTTCAAACGGTTTATATCCCTACCTTTGGCAATAGAATCATTACCCATGTAAATATGGTTAAAAGTAGAGCGAGGAAAACACTTGCGGAGCCAATATCTTTTGCCCTGCCACTCAACTCATGTATTTCAGGACCAATTCTGTCTACGATAGCTTCGATAGCTGAATTGATAAGCTCTACTATGAGCACTAAAAATAAACAAGCAATCAATGCGAGTTGTTCGAGATTACTGACGGGAAGCAGACATGTTATCGCTGCAAATATAATGAAAAGAAGTAATTCTTGTCGAAAGGCAGCTTCATTTATCCATGCTGCTTTTAAGCCTTGTAATGAATATTTAGTTGCAAAACAAATACGCTTAAGTCCGGTCATACTAGGTTTCATAGTGTACCACTTTGATTGATTTATCGGTTTTAGACATTGTAGTATAACATCATTGTATTTATGGATAGGTGAGGAAACACATCATTGTATTTATGGATAGGTGAGGAAACATGTTCTGCTTTCTATTTTTTATTTAGACTAAAAGAAAATTTAATATGCAGATTATCTTTTTGTGTTATTTTTAATGCCAGTTTATTTCGGTCACAAATGTTCTGCACAATGGATAAACCTAGCCCATGACGATTGTTCGTGTTACGTGCGTTATCGACGCGAAATAAGGGTTCATTTAATTGTATTAATTCGTCATTTACAAAAGGAGATACAAGCTCATTTTCGATACTAACTTCTATTTGGTTTTTCTTGTTTTTAATAATTGCAAATAATATTTTAGAGTTATTAGGGCTATAAAATAAGGCGTTATCAAGTAAATTGATAAGGATAATATGCAAGCTAAAAGTATCTATGTGAATAGTTGTATGTGCGCATTTATTTAAGAGTGTAATACGCTGTTTAATATTGCTATATTTAAAGGCTAATTCTCGAAGTAGAGTGCTGATAAAATCAGGCAGAGAAAGCTCACTAGGGGATAGGCTAAAGTTAGGGGATGCACTCTGGTGTAGCAATAATAAATTATTTACTAGGCCTTTCATTTTGAGTGAAATATTGAGCACATCCTCTTTATATGTTGATGCGATGCAAGGTTCATCTGGATATTTTATTAATATTTCGCTGAGGCTAATTAATTCTGCAATAGGCGTTTTCAATTCATGTGCTATATCTGCACCGAGTCGCTTCTCTTTTTTGAGTAAATTATAATTGCTTTGAATAAAATGATTTAAATCAGCTCTAATCGGTTCAATCTCTTCTATTTTTAAGGTTGAATCAGGTAGTTTTGATCTCCCTGCGCTGATATCAATACTTTTAAGTTGCTCAATGAGTTGAAATAAAGGGAAAAGACTCTGTGTTATTAAATGGATCAATGCATAGCGCATAAATAAAACGCTCAAAAAAAAGCTGGCGAGTAAGATTGCATCAATTAAGTGTTCAATAAAAAGAATACGCGAAGCTGGCACTGCAAGTGTCATGTATACGGAAGTATCTAATGAAGAAGCCTTATTTTTCAAAAAAAATGCTTTTTGTGCTGAAAAATGACAAACAATACTTTTTCCTGCGCGTCCATCTGGTAATGTCACATCATATATTTTATAGTTGTCTAATGGGATTTTAGAGTGGAATAAATCGACATCGGGTAGGACTTGTAATGAGGCGGAGCGTATCGTTGTTTTTTTATGCCAAAGTTGGAAATATTGTGTGTTCTGTGCGCTTGAAAATTCTGTTAAATATTCGTTTTTTAAATTAAATGAGAGTCCTGAATCGCTTATATAAGCTAATGATTTCATGTAATTAGATTTTTCTATCAATGAACTCTCGAAGGTCTCTAATGCTAAGTTATCTATATTTTGATCAATAATAAAAAAAGTAAAACCGAAGATACAGGCAATCATGACGGTGATTTTCTTGACTAAGCTTTGTTTAATTGATCGCATTTTTTTTGCTCACAAAATAACCAAACCCACGTTTGTTTTGAATCAAAGGCTCATTGCTAAATTTGCGTATTTTTTTTCGGATGGTTGAAAGGTGCGCTTCAATACAATTCTTAGAGAGACTTTCAAAGGAGCCCGCGACAGCTTCACTTATTTGTTCGATATTGATGACTCGGCCCGCAGATAAAAACAAACATTCAATGATTAAAAATTCATTTTTTGTGAGGTTAATTAATTGCGTTTTGTAGGTGAGTGTTTTGGTTAAAAGATCTAACGTAAAGAGTGAAATTGATATTTTATTGTTTTTATTAGTGATAAGTCCGCGACGTGCAATCGATAAAATCCGTGCGTGTAATTCATCAAAAGAAAAAGGCTTAGTCATATAATCATCTGCACCCGATAAAAGTGCTTCTATTTTATCTGAGGATAAGGACTTTGCAGATAAAACAATGACCTTAGCTTGTTTTCCCATTTTTCTGAGGGTTTTTAATAGGCTTATACCATCGACATGAGGCAACATTAAATCTAACAGAATAAAATCATAGTCATTGGTTAAGGCCATGCTAAGTCCTTCGGAGCCATCGGCACTAGTATCGACACTAAATCCTAAATGTTTAAACCCGACCATTAAACTGCGGCGTAACGGCTCTGAATCTTCAATAATAAGTAATTTCATGTTTATTCTCGGACGCAAGAGGAAAATATATCTAATTTGTTATCTTTTATTGTTGTTTTTACACCAAGTAATCCGAGCATGCTGTGGAAAAAATTATCGTGTGACAATCCACCTGATTTTCCTTTTTTACGTAAGCATGCGGTATTAATATTATTTGCCGTTGCATATTGTTGGGGTAACCAGAGGGACCAAGGGACATGCGTTTGTTCTTTTGGTGCGAACGCATAAGGTGTCCCATGTAAATATAAGCCACCTTCACCTAAAGATTCACCATGATCAGAAATGTAAGTTAATGCTACATTGTAATTGTTTTCTTGTTTTTGTAACGTATTAATTGCTAACGATATAATATAATCAGTATAAGCTAAGCTATTATCGTAAACATTTTTAATTTCCTGATCCGTGCAATGTTCAATATCTTTGCGATCACACGAGGGTTTATAACGACTTTTGTTTTTGGGATATCTTTGCCAATAAGTGGGGCCATGGCTACCTTTTAGATGCAAAACAATAAGATTATCGTCTGATATTATATTGTTTTTTAACGTCAGTTGTTTCTTTAATTCTGCGATGAGTGCTTCATCAACACAATTAGAAGAAGTGCAATAACGAGCTTGATTTTTCATTGATACGTAAATTGTTTTAAAATTATTTGCAATACCTTTATCTCCTCCATCATTGTCTATCCAAAGAATATTAATACCACTTTTATGCAGAATATCTAATAGATTATCTTGTGTTATAGCACGTGCTTTATTGTAATTATTTCTGGTCATAGTTGAAAACATACAGGGTAAGGATAACGCGGTATAAGTACCACAAGATTGAGTATTTAGAAACGGGATCAAGTTTTGTTTTTGGGTATACGGGGATGAATTTCTAAAATAACCATTATAGGTATAGTTTTGAGAGCGAGCTGTTTCACCTAAAATAATAACAACTAAATTAGGTTTTTTGTTTTTTGTGGGTAATAACGTTGCATCATTACCTAATTCTAGAAAGGGTAATTTTTTGTTGAAATATTGATGTCCTGCGTATTTAAATAGATTAAAAGCATAGGCGGGTAAGATCATTTTATTTAAATAAGAGTTATTTCTGCCGATAGATGCATAATCTTTATAGTAAAAAAAAGCAATAAAAAAGATTAATAAGCAGGCTCCTAATACGAGTGATAAGCGATGTAATATTTCTTTGAAAATGTTTTTTGCATATTTTATTTTAACAAAAAATAGTAAAACAGCGGGGGAAACACCTAAAAATATAAAATACAGTAAGCTGTAAGCATTCAAATAGGTAAGAGATTCCGCCATATTGGTGTCTAAAATGTTCTCAATCATACTGCTATCAAAAATAGTATTATATTGCTCTGTCGCATAAAAACTCATTGCGGAAGTTAATAGTAAAGGGATGAGAACAATTTTAAATAAGTAGGGTAATGATAGGCAAGAAAACAGAATGATAAAGCAACTCAATAATAAAAAAAAACCACTATAGGCAACTAAAGGCGCGTTGTTTTTTGCTAAATCAAAAAAAAGAATAACCAAAGGCATATTAAATATCAGAGCATAATAAGTGCTCAGAATTAATATAATTGTATTCATTTTAAAATGTAAGTGTTTGTCTTTTAATTGACAAAAAAACCGAAAAACCATCATCTCCGTTCATCCTAATAATATAATCACTGCTAATATATTTTATAAAAAAAGTCTTTATCCTCTTGAACTTCAAATTACTATCCCCATATGTTTATTACCTCAAATCATATTTATTAAGGAAACAAAATGACTATTCGTCCTTTACATGATCGAATTATTTTAAAACGTATGGAGCAAGAAACAACATCTGCAGGTGGTATTGTCTTGACGGGCAGTGCAGCTGAGAAATCAACTCGAGGTGAAGTTATTGCAGTTGGTAATGGTCGTGTTTTAGAAAATGGTGATGTGCGTCCCTTAGATGTTAAAGTCGGCGATATTGTTATTTTTAGTGAAGGCTATTCAGTTAAAACAGAAAAAATTGATGGCGAAGAAGTGTTAATTTTAAGTGAAAATGACATTCTAGCGATTGTTGAATAATTAAATAAGCAAACAATTAAATCGATTTAATCAAATAAGGAAAAAAAATATGTCTGCAAAAGATGTGAAATTTGGAAATGAAGCACGTGTTAGAATGTTGGCTGGTGTAGATGTTATTGCTAATGCTGTCAAAGTAACACTGGGTCCTAAAGGTCGTAATGTAGTTATTGATAAAGCATTTGGTGCTCCGTATATTACAAAAGATGGTGTCACGGTTGCGAAAGAAATTGAACTTGAAGGTAAGTTTGAGAATATGGGTGCACAAATGGTGAAAGAAGTTGCTTCACAAACTAATGATGCGGCTGGAGATGGAACAACAACTGCAACAGTGCTTGCACAAGCTATTATTATCGAAGGTTTAAAAGCTGTTGCTGCTGGAATGAATCCGATGGATCTTAAACGTGGCATAGATAAAACAGTTAAAGCTGCTGTCATTGAATTAAAAGCTATTTCAACGCCTTGTTCTGACACCAAAGCTATCACTCAAGTCGGTACAATCTCTGCTAACGCCGATTTAGAAATTGGTGAAATCATTGCTGAAGCGATGCAAAAAGTAGGTAATGAAGGTGTTATTACCGTAGAAGAAGGACAGGGTCTGGAAAATGAATTAGACGTTGTTGAAGGTATGCAGTTTGATCGTGGTTACTTATCGCCTTATTTTACGACTAATCAAGAAATGGGTACGGTTGAACTTGAAGCTCCATATATCTTATTAGTTGATAAAAAAATCTCAAATATTCGTGAATTATTACCTACACTTGAAGCTGTTGCTAAAGCATCTAAACCTCTTCTTATTTTAGCTGAAGATGTTGAAGGCGAAGCACTTGCTACATTAGTCATTAATAATATGCGTGGAATTGTAAAAGTTGCGGCTGTAAAAGCGCCTGGATTTGGTGATCGTCGTAAAGCAATGCTACAAGATATAGCCGTATTAACAGCAGGAATTGTTATCTCGGAAGAGATTGGTTTAGATCTAGAAAAAGTGCAACTTTCAGATCTAGGTCAAGCAAAACGTGTTGTTATCAGTAAAGATGAAACAACGATCATTGACGGTGCGGGCAACGAAGAAACGATTAAAGCGCGTGTTAGTCAAATCAAACAGCTTATTGACGCTTCATCATCTGATTATGATAAAGAAAAATTACAAGAGCGTAGTGCTAAGCTTGCTGGTGGCGTTGCTGTTATTAAAGTGGGTGCTACGACTGAAGTTGAAATGAAAGAGAAAAAAGATCGTGTAGATGATGCTTTACATGCAACACGTGCAGCGGTTGAAGAAGGCGTTGTTGCTGGTGGTGGTGTGGCATTAGTACGTGTAGCTGAAAGACTTAAAGACCTAGTTGGTGATAATGCGGATCAAAATGTAGGGATTAAAGTCGCTTTACGTGCAATGGAAGCTCCACTGCGTCAAATCGTGAGTAATTGTGGTGAAGAAGCATCTGTTGTGACAAATAGAGTGCAAGAAGGTGAAGGAAACTATGGTTATAACGCTGCGACTGGCGAATATGGCGATATGCTTGAAATGGGTATTCTAGATCCAACTAAAGTAACGCGCAGTGCGCTACAGTTTGCAGCATCTGTTGCAGGCATGATGATCACTACAGAATGTATGATCACAGATATTCCTGTTGAGGCATCTTCTAGTATGCCTGATATGGGTGGTATGGGTGGTATGGGTGGTATGGGCGGTATGATGTAAATACCCAAATACTTTTAAAGCCCGTAAGCCTAATGCTTACGGGCTTTTTTATTGACTTTATTCTCTAAAATATTCCTTTATATCCAAGATATGATTCGGTGTTCTTCTAAACAAAGGGTTGAATTAATGTTTTGGGCATTAGCGATTAAGCGCAGCGTCAAAATTAGGTAGCGTAACAACGTCACCAGCAATCATGCTGTCTATATGGATATCGCCAATCCGAACTCTTACCAGTCTTAAGGTTGCAAAGCCCACTGCAGCCGTCATTTTTCTTATCTGACGATTTTTTCCTTCACAGAGAGTGATAGATATCCAGCTAGTAGGACCATGTCTAGTATCTCGAATTTTACGACCACGAGAGGGGAGTTGTGGCTCATTATCTAACTTGAACGCTTTACAAGGCAGGGTTCGATATTTAGCTCCATTAATACCAATCTCAACACTATTTTGTAGCAGTGACATGGCTTCGTGTGTGATTGCTCCATCAACTTGCACGTAGTACTCTTTTTCTATGCCTTTGTCTCTGACTTTGTAGCTCATCATACCATCGGTTGTGAGTAATAATAGGCCTTCGGAATCGTGATCTAATCGTCCAATCGCCATAATTTTATCGGGAAAGTTAAATAGTTCGCCGAGTAGATGTTTCTTCTTTCGTGATTCTGGTAAAAATTGACTTAAATAACCATATGGTTTAAATGTTTTGAAGTGCTGGTGATTTTTGTTTGGCTCTGAGAGCTCGGTTAAACTAGTAGTTGGCATTAAACATCGCCTTTATCGTAAGGTCTGACTCTGAGTGATATCGCATTATACAGTGAGGCTGGGCTAGATGTATTGCGTCGGCTAAGTGTAATGGTACAGTGAATTTTTCCGCCTAACTAGAGGTGAGATGCCAATAATCTAGATAATTTGTTTGATTTAAATCTTCAAACAGACTTACTCTCTGTGTCTTAGCTCATATTGGGCCTCATGTACCTATCTGTAATTAGTGAAAAGATGAGACCACATAAAAATGGTTGAAAAACAATGAATTATTAATACATTTTTCATTGTATTTGATCAGTGGCAACCCTCGACCAAGGTAGTAATATAGCAGTGCAGATTACTTAGTCTTTATGAAAGTACATCACCTTTTGCCATCGAGGAGTCGACGATAAAATAGCTGAGCTATAATAGTTAGCCATATAATCGGAGAAATTACATTTATTATTCGAATTATGGCGTTAAATAAAAAGGCCGGTGACTAAAATAAAATGGAGGCTAAAAATGAATCTGCAATATAAACTTAAATTAAAACTTGTATACAGTAGTTTGCAAGATATAGCTCAAATGATGGGATATTCAAAAACACACATATTTAAAGCTGCGCTGCGTATTGAAAATGTATTTAGTGATCATCAACTGAATTTATATGTAGGATCGTTTGATTTTAGATACAGTAATAAACAATTCATTTGGCGGAGAAAAAAAAGCGAGATAGTTATCAATCATATGTTTTTATAGATACAGAATTTAAACGAAAGAGCCAACCTATTTTTATGCTGGCGGTTTATGAATCGGTGCGACATATGCAACTGGATAGTGATATACAATTGTTACCCATTCATGAGCAAGTGGTGTACGTTCAATCATTAGTAAAAGCCCATTATGCTAATTGTAACGGTACTTTAGAGCTATGGGGTAACATACAGCGTTATGTGTTTTATTGTGCTAAAGGCTGTGTTTTAACTCTAAACGGTGATGGTGTTATTCTACAAGAGAATCCGACAGTGAATATCTCTTGTGCCACTTTAAGTGTTAAGAATCAGGATGTGATGAACCTTTTCATTAAAAAATAAAGCCATTATTACAAAGAGTTAGCACAAATATTGTGCACGTATCCTGTCGAAGATTTATTACTTTGTGATGAAAGTACATTATTAAAAAATGTGACTGAGGTTTTACATGCACAAGAGCGTAAGGAGATAAAATTATTTTTGCGCTGTGCTGCGAATAAACAATTTGTTATTGCCACAATATATGTACCGAGAGATATTTATAATACAAATGTAAGAATTATATTTGAAAAACTTATTTGTCGCTCGTTAGATGTCGATAGTCTTGATTACCAAACGTATTTAAGCGAATCTAGTTTGGCGCGTTTACGTCTAGTGTTGCGTTTAAAATCGCCCTTAAATAAAGTGCTCGAAGAGCAATTGATGCAAGATCGAATGAAACAATTAACTAAACGTTGGGATGATGATTTACATCAGGTCTTAATTGAACGTTTTGGCGAAGAAAAGGGTATTAAATTAAGCCATAAATATCAATTAGCTTTTCCAACTGGTTACCAAGATATATTTAGTTCGCGTATTGCGGTGGCAGATATTGAGCGTATGGAGTCGCTTTATAATAGCAAAGATCGTTCGATGACCTTGCGTTTTTATCGTTCTATTGAAGCGAATAGTAGCGATCTTAAATTAAAATTATTTCATCAAAATGGCGCGTTATTATTATCAGATTTGATCCCGATTTTAGAAAATTTAGGCTTAAAAGTCGCAGAAGAATATCCTTATAAAGTTATGCCTGTTGGAGAAAAATCATTTTGGTTATATGATTTTACTTTAATTTACAAGCATGGTGAAGATTTTGATGCGGATGCTTATAATGATATTTTTACCGATGCATTTTTGTCAATTTGGTATGGTGGAACGGAAAACGATCCGTTTAATAAATTAATTTTAGGTGCGGGAATGAGTTGGCGTGAAGTTAGTGTATTACGTGCTTATGCTAAATATCTAAAACAAATTTGTTTTGGTTTTAGCCATTATAGTATTGCGAAAACACTGTTACTGCATACAGAACTGGTCAAAGATATTTCACAACTCTTTCTTAAACGTTTTGATCTTAAGAATCCTATTAGTTTAAAAGAGCAAGAAAAACGTCAAAATGAAATAATTGCATCATTAAATGATGTTACTAATTTAAATGAAGATCGTGTTTTACGTAAATATGTAGAACTTATCATGGCGACATTACGCACGAATTACTTCCAGTTAAACGAAGGGAAAAACCATGACTATATCAGTTTTAAATTTGATCATAATAAGATAACTGATTTACCTCTACCACGTTTAAAATATGAAATATTTGTATATTCAACTCGATTTGAAGGTGTACATTTACGTGGCGGTAAAGTCGCGCGAGGAGGAATGCGTTGGTCTGATAGGGGTGAAGATTTCCGTACAGAAGTGCTGGGTCTTGTTAAAGCGCAACAAGTTAAAAATTCGGTGATTGTACCGGTCGGCGCGAAAGGTGGTTTTTTTGCTAAAAGACTACGCCCAACGATGAACCGAGAAGAGTTTATGAGTGAAGGCATCCATTGTTATAAAATGTTTGTCAGTGCTTTACTTGATATGACGGATAATTTGAATAAAGGCGAAATTGTAGCACCGCATGATATGATCCGTTATGACGGTGATGATCCGTATCTTGTAGTGGCTGCTGATAAGGGTACTGCAACATTTTCTGATATTGCTAATGCTTTGGCAACTGATCGTAACTTTTGGCTTAATGATGCGTTTGCTTCAGGTGGTAGTCATGGCTTTGATCATAAAAAAATGGGCATTACTGCACGAGGTGCATGGATTAGTGTGCAACGTCACTTCCGTGAGTTAGGTATTAATGTACAAGAAAAAATGATTAGTGTTATTGGTATTGGTGATATGGGGGGCGATGTATTTGGTAATGGCATGATAAGATCGAAATCAATTACTTTATTAGGCGCCTTTAACCATTTACATATCTTTATTGATCCGGCTCCTAAAGATTTAGAAGCTTGTTACAACGAGCGTTTACGTTTATTTAAAACGCCAAGAACAGGATGGAATGATTATAATAAAGATTTGATTTCAACGGGTGGTGGTATATATAATCGCACGGCAAAATCAATTAAGGTCACGCCAGAAATGGCGAAGCGTTTTGATATTTATCAAAAACAAGTAACACCAACTGAATTAATTAATTTCTTACTAAAAGCGCAAGTCGATCTTCTCTGGAATGGGGGTATAGGCACTTATGTTAAAGGTGAAATGGAAAGCCATGCGAATGTAGGTGACAAAGCGAATGATTTGTTACGGGTTAATGGTAATGAATTGCGCTGTCTTATTGTGGGTGAAGGTGGAAATTTAGGCTTCACACAAAGTGCGCGTATAGAGTTCTCATTAAAAGGTGGATTGTGTTTTACTGATGCCATTGATAATGCGGGTGGTGTAAACTGCTCAGATCTAGAAGTGAATGTTAAAATCTTGCTTGATAAGATTGTTTCTAAAGGTGATTTGACAGTTAAGCAACGTAATGTTTGGTTAGGTAAGATGACAAGTGAAGTTTCTTCTCTTGTACTTAAAAACAATTATCGTCAAGCGCAAAGTATTAGTATTGCATTCCTTAGTGGGTATACGCATCTTGAGGAATATTGTCGTTTAATTAGTGATTTAGAGGGCAAAGGTAAGCTCAATCGTAAATTAGAATGTATTCCTAGTGACGATGAGTTGAAAGAGCGTAAAAAGCTACAGAAGGGATTAACGCGTCCTGGAATAGCGGTCATGCTCTCTTATGCTAAAAATGAAATGAAGGAAGAGTTAGCACATGCCAAAATTTCAAATGATCCTTATTTATTAACAGAAGCGGAAAAAATATTTCCGGCGTCGTTAGTCAAAAATTATAAAAATGAAATCCATCAACATCCTCTTATTGATGAAATTGTGGCGACTCAAGTGAGTAATGATCTCTTCAATATTATGGGTGCTACGTTTGCACATCGAATCATGTCAAGTTCCGGTTGTTCTTTCTTAGAGCTATGTAAGGCTTGGGTTGCTGCTCGTGATATTTTTTCCTTAGATAGTATTTTGGAAAAAATAGAATCATTGGATAATAAAGTTGATTATACAGTACAGTGTCATTTAATTTCAGAGCTTAAAGAAATGGTAAGTCAGGCTACGCGCTGGCTTATTCGTAATCATCGTGATGATTTAGATACGGGACTTTTAATCAACAAATACCAAGATTCTGTGAAAGAGGTTGGTAGTGAAATTGATACTGTTTTAATCGGCAATGTGATGACATATCGAGCTTCATTGGTGCAATCATTAACTGACGGTGGCGTGCCTAAGGATCTTGCGCATCAATTATCAAGTTGTGATCAAATCTATGAACTATTAAGCGTTATTTCTGTCGCAGATAAGTTAAGCATTGATGCGTATTTATCAGCTCAAGTATATTTCTTTGTTGCGGATAAATTGCAGTTATTTGAAGTGGCAAAACAATTACATAGCTTACCGATTAAAACACATTGGCAAGCGCTTGCACATGAAGCGATGCGAGATGATTTAGAGTGGCAACATAAGCGTCTAACACAAACCGTTCTGCTTGAAATGAAAAAAGATGGGCACAAAGGTGGCGTTGAAAAAGCTTTTGAAATATGGGAAGAGCAACACGAAAATCTGGTTAAGCGTTGGTATCGTATGTCGGAAGCTTTACTTGCCGTTAATATTCCTGAGTTTAGTATGTGCCAAGTGGCATTACGTGAATTACTCGATTTATCAAGTAGTTCGTAGAAGGATCTTTACCTGAGGAGATGCTTAGTAAAGATAACGTTATCGGTTATTGTCTCTCATAGAGTACTAAGTATTTGTGCGATAAAGAACGCTAAAAGCAGTGCAACATTCATTGATGCACTGCTTTTTCATGAGTGATAATATGTGTTTAGACTCGATATATTATTTTTTGTTGGTGATGAATAACGTATGTTGGCATCCCAATATTTTATAGATTGTTCGTGGTGAGAATTTATAAACGTGTTTAGTTTTTTATCTTCTGTATTTCTTTATCTTAGTATCTTGAATGATGTGAGCCCCCCCCAAAATTTGTAATGTTTCATCAGGATTTATCTGTTGATTATTTGTATGTATTTAATTTGTCTAGGACGTTTGCACAATTTTTATAGGCGATATAATTAAAAAATAGGCGATATAATTAGAAAATCTATGCGCAGTTTTGGTGCTATTCAAAAGAGTAAATGTGGATGAAGTGCAATGTGGTTGGTTGAACTCGCTATAATTGGATAGGTGAAAATGCGTCATGAGGACTGTTTTTTTGTGTTATCTGCATTGATTGCATGTTATTACAACATTGAAGTTTGTCATAATAATCATTGATGTTGTAAAATAAATCTGTGTCTTTATAAACGTATTTTTATCGGTAAGTTGGATATAAAAAATCCGCACCGTTAAGTTAACGATGTGGATTTTTTTATGCTAGCGTACTCTTTATATTATAGATTTTTCAAAATAGCGGTAACGGATACTTTCGCGTCACCTAATAACATTTCTGAATTTTCTTTAAAGAAGAGAGGGTTTTGTACACCGGCATAACCGACACCCATTGAGCGTTTAAAGATGAAGACCTTACTGGCATTCCAAACACTTAGCACTGGCATTCCAGAGATAGGTGTCCCAGGCTCATTCGCCGCAGGATTCACGGTATCATTTGCACCAATAACTAATACTACGTCTGTCTTTTCAAAGTCATCATTGATTTCGTCCATTTCTAAAACGATATCATAAGGCACTTTTGCTTCCGCTAATAATACATTCATATGACCAGGAAGGCGTCCTGCAACAGGATGAATGCCAAAACGCACATTTTTCCCTTTACTGCGCAATATTTTAGTTAATTCGGCAACTGGATATTGTGCTTGTGCAACTGCCATACCATAACCAGGTACAATCACTATGTTTTTAGCCATAGATAGTGTCTCTGCAACTTCGCTTGCGCTTGTTTCAATATGTGTACCTTGGTCGACATCAGTATTTTGGACAAACGTTTCATTACCAAAGCCACCTAAAATAACACTGACAAATGAGCGATTCATTGCTTTACACATAATGTAAGAAAGTATCGCCCCACTTGAACCTACTAATGCACCGGTAATAATCAGAAGATCATTCGAGAGCATAAATCCGGTTGCAGCCGCTGCCCAACCCGAATAAGAGTTAAGCATAGAGACAACAACGGGCATATCTGCCCCACCAATAGATGCAACAAGGTGAATACCAAAGAGTGATGCAATAACTGCCATAATAATCAATGCCGTTAGTCCTAAATCACCTCCGACAAAGCTCACAAGAAGAAAAGCTGAAATTGCCATTGCACTTAGATTTATCCAGTTTTTACCTGGTAGAGATAATGCGGTGCTTTTTACGCGCCCACTTAATTTACCAAAAGCAACAAGAGAGCCTGTAAAGGTGACGGCGCCGATAAAGATCCCTAAGAAAACTTCAACGTTATGTATGCTTTGTGCCGTACCGATAAGAACGCCATGGTCAAGGTAAGAGTTGAAACCGATAAACGTGGCAGCTAGACCTACAAAGCTATGTAATATAGCGATAAGCTCAGGCATCGATGTCATTTCGACTTTTAACGCTAAGCGAACGCCAATTAAAGCGCCCACTATCATTGCGATAGTGATATAACCGAGTCCTGATACTTGAGAGCTTGCTACGGTCGCAACGACCGCCATGAACATACCTATGATACCGAAGACGTTACCGCGTTTTGCTGTTTCTTGACTGCTCAGTCCATTAAGGCTAGATATAAACAGGATAGCTGCAATAATATATATAGCTGTGATTAATCCTTGAGACATGATTATTTATCCTTTTGGAACATTTTCAACATACGGTGTGTGACGGTAAAACCACCCACAATGTTGATGCTTGCAATAAGAGTTGCAATAATTGATAACACGGTAACAATAGCGTTATCGCTACCAACTTGTAATAGAGCACCAATAACAATAATACCGCTGATGGCATTCGTCACACTCATTAGTGGAGTATGTAGTGAATGTGCAACATTCCAAACCACACCGTAGCCGATGATGCAGGCAAGTATAAATACGGTAAAGTGAGCTAAAAAGTCACTTGGAGCAATACTTGCTACGTAACCAAATAAACATGCGAAAATTAATACGGCAAGGGGTTTAATATATTTATTAGATTTTTTTTCTGGAGTAACGGTGGCAACTTTGGGTGCTACTTTAGGCGCTGGCGTTGCGCTAACATTGATAGGTGGAGCTGGCCAAGATATCTTACCTTCTTTAATGACAGTAGCACCACGGATAACTTCATCTTCAAAATCAAGATCAATCAGACCATCTTTATTTTTACAAAGTAGTTTCATTAAATTAACTAAATTGTTGGAGTAAAGTTGACTTGATTGTGTTGCAAGTCGACTCGGTAAATCTGTATAGCCGATAATACGCACGCCATTGTCGGTAACAAAAACTTCATCTTTAACCGTAAATGCAGCGTTTCCGCCAGCTTGAGCCGCCAAATCGACAATAACACTGCCTGATTTCATGGATGCAATCATCTCTTTAGAAATTAGTTTTGGTGCAGGTTTTCCAGGGATAAGTGCAGTCGTGATAATAATATCTACGTCTTTAGCTTGTTCTGCCATCATTAATGCTTGTGCATCTTGATAGCCTTTACTCATTGTTTTAGCATAACCCGATGTGCTGACTTCTTCTTCTTCTTGGTAATTAACCTCTAAGAATTCAGCACCCATACTTTCAACTTGCTCTTTTACTTCGGGGCGAGTGTCAAATGCACGGACAATAGCGCCTAAACTACCGGCGGTTCCAATGGCTGCAAGGCCTGCAACACCAGCGCCTATGATCATTACTTTTGCTGGTGGAACTTTACCCGCTGCGGTAATTTGTCCTGTAAAGAAGCGTCCAAATTCATTCGCAGCTTCAATAACCGCACGATAACCTGCGATATTGGCCATTGAACTTAAAGCATCTAATGCTTGTGCTCTCGAGATACGAGGCACGCTGTCCATCGCAATTACACTTATATTTTTTGCTTCAAGCTGTTTAAGTAGTTCAGGATTTTGTGCTGGCCAGATAAAGCTGACCAGAGTGGCACCCTCTTTAATCAAGTCTATTTCAGATGAAGTCGGCGCATTGACTTTAAAAATGATATCTGATTGCCATACTTGTGCCGTATCAGCAGAAATGTTGGCGCCGGCTTCTTTAAAAGCCGTATCGGAAAAGCTTGCGTTTGCGCCAGCGTTGTTTTCGACAAGAAATGAGAAACCTTGTTTTATCAACAGTTCAACCGTTTTAGGTGTTGCTGCGACACGATTTTCATTTTCTTGGATCTCTTTAGGTATACCTATTTGCATAGTAAGTCCATGATCGTTAGTGTAATGAATACTATATATGAGGAGTTAAAAATCCTTTACTAGTATATTTGTTTTTTTATTTCGTTTTAGCTGTGTGATGTGAACCAACGTTGAATCTGTCATATTTAAAAAACATTTTATTTCTAAATATTGAAAGCTGCAATATTTAGAAATTTGCAGGGCAATAAAAGCTAACGCGCTCTTCGGTGCTCGGATGTATTAAACTAATTTTAGCTGCGTGTAAGGCTAAGCGTTGCATTGACAGTTGTTTACCAAAAACGCTTGCATAAAAATCATCCCCAATGATTGGATGGCCAATTTGTTGCATATGTACGCGTAATTGGTGTGTACGGCCGGTAAGGGGGGTGAGTTCCACAAGGGTTGTTTGCTGTTCACGAGATAGTACTTTCCATTGGGTTTGTGAGCTTTTACCTTGTTCAAAATCAACAATTTGGCGAGGCCTATTTTCCCAGTCACAGCGGATAGGCAAATCGACTAAACCCGTGTCTTCTTTTATGATACCTTCTACTCGCGCGATATATGTTTTAGCAATCATTTTTTTTTGAAATTGTCGTCCGATGTGACTTTGTGCAGATTTACGCATAGCTAAAATAATGAGTCCAGATGTCGCCAGATCTAAACGATGTACAACACAAGCATTTGGCCAAACACGTAAAATTCGTAGAGCTAAACTGTCTCTGTGTTTGATTTCTCTGCCGGGAACACTTAATAGTCCCGCTGGTTTATTGAGTACCACTATATCTTCATCGTGATAAAGAATGTCGAGATAAGGTTTTTTAGGTGGGTTATAAACAAAATTTGGCATATTAATTCTTTTGTCTCTCGGTAAAGTGATCACCGTGACAGATGATCACTTTTAGGTTTTAGGATTGGGTTGAAACAATAAAACGGATAGCATCTAATTTTAATTGTGTATTATTTAATATATTTTCAAAGTTACTTTGCTGGTCTCGAATAAATTCTAACTCTTCTTCACGGATATTCGGATTAATAGCTTGTAGGATCTGTAATCTATCATGCTCGCTTTGTAATGTTTGTTGCATATTTTCTTTTGCCTCAGTTAATACATTTTGCATTAAAGATTTGGCAATGGGTAATGAATCTTTAATCAGTTGATGTATTAACGTTTGGGAGGTATTGGCAATTTTTCGGCTAATATGGCGATTAATCGGGCTTAACTGTCGGTTAAAGCTATCAAAAGTGACATTTTCACCAAGATTTTTACCTTTTTTGTCCAACAATAAGCGAATAGGTGTTGTAGGTAAAAATCGACTTAATTGCGCATTATCCGTATTGAGTGCTTCTACAATATAAATTAATTCTAAAAATATAGTGGCTGCGGGTAATGCATTATTTTTTAAAATTGCGACAGAAGTAGTGCCCGTATCACTGCTTAATATCATTTCCATCCCTCCCGTTATCATGGGATGTTCCCAACTTAAAAAGTGTACATCATCACGGCTTAATGCAGTTTGACGATTAAATGTAACGGTTGCTCCATCGTCGGGTAGACTTGGAAAATTAGGGGTAAGCATATGCTCTGTCGGACGCAGTATAATACAGTTATCACTTTGATCTTCTTGCTGTACGCCAACAACATCAAAAAGTTGTAATGCAAAGGTTGTAAACTCAGGGCGTTGATCAATCTCATAAATATCATCAATCAAATTACTTTTTTGTAGTATTCCGCTTGAGTTTATTTCTAATAAACGATCACGCCCTTGCTCTAATTGTTTTTTTAAGTGTGCATTTTCAGTACGCGTAATACTCAGTAAGTTTTCAAATTCATTATCATCATTGTTGCTCGTTGCAAGTAACGTAATGAGTTGATCTTTGACTTTTTGATATACCATTTGTCCCGTCGGCGTTGTTTGGCTAAAGGCCGATAATCCATCTTCATACCATTTTTGTAAAAAAGCTTGTGCTGTATCTTTTAAATAAGGGGTATAAATTTGAATGTCACAATGTTGACCTATTCTATCTAAGCGACCAATACGTTGCTCTAATAAGTCTGGATTAATAGGAAGATCAAAAAGAACTAAATGATGTGCAAATTGGAAGTTTCGGCCTTCTGAACCAATTTCAGAGCAGATCATTACCTGAGCACCACCTTCACTTTGCGCAAAATAAGCTGCGGCTTTATCTCGCTCAATGAGAGATAATCCTTCGTGAAAAACACCGGCTTTAATTGCTTCTTTTGTGCGCAGTGCCTCTTCAATCGCTAATGTAGTCGTTGCTTGAGCTGTAATGATTAATATCTTTTCATCTTTCAATTGTAGTATTAAGTCAATTAACCAACTAATGCGCGGATCAAATTCACACCAAGAGTTTTCGCTAGTTCCTTCAAATTTTTGATACATTTGCTCAGGGTAAAGGGCATTAAAAGCTTGTTCTTCAAGAGTTCCTGAACGGAACATTTTAGATACCTTCATGGCGGTTTTATATTGTTCAGGTAAAGTTAATGCAATGGATTTTAAAATCCGCTTAGGAAAACCTTTAATAGACGCGCGTGTATTTCTAAAGAGTAAACGACCAGTACCGTGTCTGTCGAGTAAACTGCGTATTAATTCATGTTGTGCTTGTTGGCGCTCACTATTCTCAGGTGGTAGGTTTTCAATGCTGTTTAATAGAGGTTGCACATCTTGCTCTGCCAATAATTCAGTGATGACATTTTGTTGCTCATTACTCATTGCTTTATTCTCAAGCAGTAAGTTAACGGCATCAGCAATCGGTTTATAAGCTTTTTCTTCTTTTACAAATGTTTGATAATCAAAAAATCGACTGGGATCTAATAAGCGTAAACGTGCAAAATGGCTTTCGTGGCCTAGTTGTTCCGGAGTTGCGGTTAATAATAGAACGCCAAGAATATCATTGGCTAATGCTTCAATAACTTGATATTCCCTGCTAGGTTTGTCTTTATGCCAAATTAAGTGATGAGCTTCATCAACAATAAGTAAATCCCATTGCGCTTCTAAAGCCGATTCAATATGGACTTTTTTGCATAGCATTTTAAGACTACAAAGAATAAGTTGTTCTGTTTCAAAAGGATTAACACCATCAGCGTAAGCATCATTACAACGGCTATCATCAAAGATACTAAAATGAAGGTTGAAACGGCGCATCATTTCAACAAGCCATTGATGTTGTAAATTTTCAGGTAATATAATTAAAACTCGCTTGGCGCGGCCTGTAATAATTTGCTGATGAATGATAAGTCCAGCTTCAATGGTTTTGCCAAGACCTACTTCATCGGCTAATAAAATTCGTGGTGCATGGCGTTTACTGACTTCTTCTGCAATATAAAATTGGTGTGGGATTAAATCAACGCGTGCACCTAATAAACCTCGATGCTGAGATTTTTGTTGCTGATATTGGTTAGTAAATGATTTATAGCGTAAAGCGAAACGTTCGAATTTATCAATTTTACCAGCAAAGAGTTTATCTTGTGGTTTATTAAATTTGATAAAGTTATTTAAAAAAGTTTCTTTGAGTATAACTTTTTCATTCGTTAGTATATTTGTACCAGTATAAATCGTTAGATTATCGATTTCATCTATTGTGGAGACTAATATTGTTTGGTCATCGTGACTTAATATTTCATCTCCAATATTATAAAGAACACGAGTTATGGGTGCTTCTTCTCGAGAGTAAAGTCGCTGCTCACCAGAGGCCGAAAATAATAATGTGAGCATGCGATTGTCAATAGCAACGATTGTACCAAGGCCTAGTTCTGATTCAGCATCGCTTATCCAACGTTGCCCCAATGAAAATGTCATAAAATACCACTCAAAAATAAAACGGGAAAAATAGAGGAGGCGTATAATACCTATATCCAGCTATAAAGTGTTAGTGCTAAAGTGAATAAAAGAGAAATATCATACTTATTTTTCTTAGAAAAAATAAACGCATATAAATGCAAGAGAAACACTTATTGTACATAATACATTCAGTTTGATATTTATTTCTAAATATAGGTAATAAACGCTTGCCAATGTGCTGTAGATGTCTATAATGCAGAGATATTTGTTATTTATTTGTCACTTATAATTGAAGATTTTTAATCTTATCCGTATAGCAATTAACTATTAGACCCATGTTAATGAAATGTAAACTATTCTTTGCATAAATTGTTTGTTTTGTGAGCAGTGACGAAGTGAGGTAAAAGAGAAAAAATATTGTTTGCAAAATATTAGCATATGGCTAAGGTGTGATCTGATGAGACAAGTTGAGGATAACATAATGCGTAAAAAACTGAGTTACACTATAGGTATGACCGGTAAAAAATGGGCCACCAAAGAAAAACAGGAGTGGTTATCCTTGCAAGTAAAAAAACGGGATTACTTTATTGATATAGTAACTAAAATTAATTTGTTATCTAAAAAATTCGATGTTATTGAATATGGGAAACTTAAATATAACACTGAATTCCCTTTATACGCGTTGAAAACAAAAAATTGGCATGATAGTAAAAAAATTATTTTAATCACTGGAGGGGTACATGGATATGAATCTAGTGGTGTCCATGGCGCATTACAATTTGCTCAATTGCAAGTTGAAAAGTATGAGCAACAATTTAATTTTATTATTGTGCCGTGTATTAGTCCTTGGGGATATGAAATGATTCAACGTTGGAATCCTAATGCATGCGATCCAAATCGTTCTTTTTCTAATGGAAATAGTGTCGCCGAAGCAGAACTGTTGCTACGTTTTTGTGAAAAATATCAACAAGATTTTATTGCCCATTTTGATTTACATGAAACAACAGATCTGGATGAATCTGAATTTAGACCCGCATTAGCAGCGCGAGATGGTTTATTAGACTTTGAAGAAATGATCCCTGATGGGTTTTATACTGTTGGCGATATTGAAAACCCTCAAGATGAATTTCAAGCAGAAATCATAAAAAATGTAAAAAAGGTAACGTTTATTACTCAAGCAGATAAATACGGGAAAATAATTGATTGTTTAGTTACGCAAGAGGGCGTTATTAATTATCCATTAAAAAAACTTAACCTATGTGCGAGTATTACCCACGCGCCATATGTGACTACTACTGAGGTATACCCAGATAATTCTAGAGTGACATATCAAGAATGTAATGAAGCTCAAGTTGCGGCGATTTGTGGAGGTTTAAATTATATTTTAAATAAGGATAAGGCTTTATTTATCTGAATATTGTTAGTCAATGCCGAGTTGTTTAGGTATGGAAATACTGCTGAATATTTTATATTTAAGTGCTTGGCGCAGTGTTGTGCTCATAATCTTTAGATAGCAATTTTCGTTACAGTGTAACGTTATAGGCTAAGTCTAATAGTGAGCCATAAAGAGGTAGTTATATTAGCGCTGTCAAATTTTAATGTAAGTACATTATCATTTTATTTTAGGCTGTAAGTATAATTACCACTTTATGGAAAATATTATATTAAAGGTCGTATGGTATAAACAGGTGCTTTTTTATGGCTGAGTTTGTTTTTTATTTTTAATATAAAGAACTAAATCTTCAATGCTAATAACGGGAAAGTTATATTCTGAAGCGTAGCGTAATGCTTGTGCTAAACGTACCATTGTGCCATCGGGGTTGGTCAGTTCACAGATAACACCTGCAGGATTTAATTTTGCTAATTTCATTAAATCAATAGATGCTTCGGTATGACCGCGACGTTTAAGTACGCCACCATCAACAGCTTGTAATGGAAATACATGTCCAGGGCGGGACAATGATTTAGATGTTGCCTTACTATTAATGGCCGCTTTAATCGTTGTGACTCTATCTTGTGCAGAGACACCTGTCGTGACGCCTTCATGAGCTTCAATTGACACGGTATAAGCCGTATGATTTTGGCTGTTATTGTTGGTGACCATTTGCGGTAAGTCTAAAGTTTCACATCTTGATTTTTCTAAACATAAACAGACAATGCCGCTACCCTCGCGGATCATTAATGCCATTTGCTCTGTTGTCAAATGTTCTGCAGAGAAGATAAAATCCACTTCATTTTCTCTACTTTCATCATCAACAACTAAAACGCCTTTCCCTTGTTGCAGGGTCAGGATAGCTTCTTGAATGCTAGACAATGTGTTAATTTTAAATACGTTGTTACATTGCTCTGTATGGTTTTTTTGTGTTTGATCCATAATATAATCCTAATGTAGGGTGATGAATCAAGGCATGTTCAAGAAATATTGTGCAATAAAATCCACAATACAGAATAGGAAACGCGTGTGTACACGTCGTCTATTCATTCTCTTTTATCCGGACTTTAACCGTCGGCTCCAGGTTTTCACTGGATCTGCTGACTTTTTTATTATTTAAAATAAAAAACGCTCGTGGGCTGTTGCATTTTTCATACAATTTACCACCGGTGGGGACTTTCACCCCGCCCTGAGAATAATGCTTACTTAAGCGCAGAAAGTATAATCGAATCAAAAAAAAATGGGCATATAAATCTTAATTATCTTACATGAGAGAGAAATATAAATTATTTTGTGACATTTTATTGCGTGAGCCTTGAAAAAAGAAAAGAGTATCCCCATTTTATTTTTATCGTTTAATCAGGATCTTAATTGATTCTTTCAAAGAGAAAAACATATTATGGAACAAAAACAACAAAATCATACCTTTAGTGCTGATACTGGTAAACTTCTTAAACTAATGATTCATTCTTTATATTCTAATAAAGAAATATTTTTACGTGAACTTGTTTCTAATGCAGCCGATGCAGCAGATAAATTACGTTTTAAAGCGCTGTCTGATGATTCTCTTTTTGAAAATGATAGTGAATTACGCGTACGTTTAAGTTTTGATAAAGAAGCTAAAACAATTACTATTAGTGATAATGGTATTGGTATGACTCGTGAAGAAGTCATTGAACATTTAGGTACTATTGCTAAATCCGGAACCAGCGATTTTTTTGAGCAACTCTCTGGCGACCAAGCAAAAGATACGCAATTAATTGGTCAATTTGGGGTTGGTTTTTATTCTTCATTTATTGTTGCGGATAAAGTAGTTGTTAATACTCGTAAAGCGGGTGCTGCAGCCGATACAGGCACATCATGGTCATCAACGGGCGAGTCTGATTATAATGTTGCAAACCTAGTTAAAGAAGAGCGTGGTACTGAAATAATTTTGCATCTGCGTGATGATGAAACTGAATTTTTAAATGATTACAAATTGCGTACCGTTGTTGCTAAATATTCTGATCATATTAGTATTCCGGTTGAAATGTATGTTGAAGCCGTGGCTGAAATTGAAAATAAAGATGGTGAAAATACGCCAGCTGTTCCTGCAAAATGGGAATCAATAACGAAAGCGAGTGCTTTATGGAGCTGTGCTAAATCTGAACTTAAAGATGAAGATTACCAAGCTTTTTATAAGCATATAGCCAATGATTTTGAAAACCCATTAATATGGAGTCATAACAAGGTTGAAGGTGAGCAAGAGTATACGAGTTTATTGTATATTCCTAAACGTGCACCATTTGATTTATGGAACCGTGAAAAAGTGCATGGTTTAAAACTTTATGTGCAACGTGTTTTCATTATGGATGATGCAGAACAATTTATGCCAACATATTTACGTTTTGTAAAAGGCATATTAGATTCAAATGATTTACCTTTGAATGTTTCGCGTGAAATTTTGCAAGACAATCGTATTACGGCTAAATTACGCAGTGCATGTACTAAACGTGTTCTTTCTATGTTGACTAAATTTGCTAAGAAAAATGTTGAAGAATACAATAAATTTTGGGAGCAATTTGGTCAAGTATTGAAAGAAGGCCCAGCTGAAGACATGGGCAATAAAGAGAAAATAGCAAAATTATTCCGTTTCTCTTCAACAGAAACAGATGCTATTGAGCAAACAGTGTCATTAGATGCATATATTGAGCGTATGCAAGAAAACCAAGAGCATATTTATTACATTACAGCCGATAGCTTTAATGCGGCTAAAAATAGTCCTCATTTAGAGCTATTACGTAAAAAAGGCATTGAAGTTTTATTGCTTAGCGATCGTGTTGATGAATGGTTATTAAGTCACTTACCTGAATATGAAGGTAAAAAGTTCACTTCAGCTACGCAAGGCGATTTAGACTTGGGTAAACTAGATAGTGAAGAAGATAAAAAAGAACAAGAGAAACAAGAAACCGAGTTTGCGAGTTTCATTGAGCGTGTTAAAGAAGTGTTAGGTGATAAAGTTAAAGAGGTGCGGATCACGCATCGTTTAACCGCAACACCTTCTTGTATCGTTGCAGATAGCGATGATATGAGCACTCAAATGGCAAAATTAATGGCACAAATGGGACAATCTGTGCCAGAAAGCAAGCCTATTTTTGAATTAAATCCTGAACATATCATGGTAGTAAAACTTGCAGATATGGCAGATGAAGAGCTATTTAAGCAATGGTCTGAATTGTTACTTGAACAAGCTATTTTATCTGAGAAGGGTAGTTTGGACGACCCATCTGAATTTGTTAACCGTATTAATAAATTATTAATGGCTTAATCGTTAAGTAAACGAAGTGATAAAAAAAGGTCAGTTTAATACTGGCCTTTTTTATACTTAAAGTTGAGAAAAATCGTTTAAACGTGTAAATTTCCACTTTCTATTTAAAAAAAACAAAAGGACACAAGCATGCGCATTATTTTATTAGGAGCTCCCGGTGCGGGTAAAGGCACACAAGCCCAATTTATAATGGAAAAATATGCGATTCCACAAATCTCGACGGGAGATATGTTACGCGCAGCAGCTAAAGCCGGTACTGAACTTGGTCTAAAGGCAAAAGAGTTGATGGATACAGGTCAACTTGTTTCTGATGATTTGATAATTGCTTTAGTGAAGGAGCGTATAGCACAAGAAGATTGTGCTAAAGGTTTTTTACTTGATGGTTTTCCTCGGACAATCCCACAAGCAGATGCGATGAAAGACGCAGGAGTCTGTATTGATTTTGTTTTGGAATTTGATGTGCCAGATGAAGAAATTGTGAAAAGAATGGCGGGACGTCGAGTGCATTCAGGCTCTGGTCGCACTTACCATCTTGTTTATAATCCACCTGTCGTCGAAGGTAAGGATGATGTTACAGGTGAATATTTAAGTATTCGTCCCGATGATGAAGAAACGACTGTACGTAAACGCTTAGATATTTATCATTCTTTAACCGAGCCTTTAGTCGCTTATTATCAAAAAGAAGCAGATCAAGGCAAGGGTGCTCATTACAAATTTGATGGCACTAAATCGGTTTCTCTTCTTAGCGCTGAAATAGTTAAAGTTCTTGGCTAAGAAATAATAACCTGAGTCTGTATTTATAAAAGGGTCTATGACCCTTTTATAAATAAGTCATCAAAGAGATAAGATGTTTAAGGGCGTTCACCCGCAATTAATCTTTTCTCAATATCAACCAAAATACCTGGCAAGTCATCAATAGTATCAATCATATAATGTGGATTAGACTTGGTTAATACTAAACGTGCTTTTTGTCGTGCTTTATTTAGTGCTTTATCATCAGCCTCCTTATATTGCTGATAGGTTAGACCTGCTTCATTACCTGAAAGCAATAAAGCAACCGTCCACATTCCCGCATTATTACTTTCGTAGATACCGGGTGTTGAATCATCAACTTTGATACAATGAGCAACGTTACTAACACCTAAATCAATGACATTTTTTAGTGCCATAAAAGGCGCTGGGCGACCTCCATGCGCTAAATCATCCGTGGCGACAATACAGTCAGGCTGATACCCATATTCAGCAGCAGCTTGGCTTAATATATCGATGACTTCACGAGGGTAACCTGTGCATGATCCAATCTTAATACCTTGTACTTTTAAATCATTGATAACATTAAGCGCATTTAAAATTGGTTGTGCATGATCAATCACTTTACTTTTTTGTAATGGAATAAAACGCTGATATATTTGATCAATATTAGCTTTATTCATGGATGTTCCAAATTGAGTTAACCAACGTTGATTAACACTATCTAGTTCTCCAACCGCTTTAATATGGTCCCATTTACCAAGACCCATCGGAACACGCGCTTCGGCAATCGTAATCGTAAAGTCGTATTCTTTTTGGAAGGCTTCAACAAAAATAGTTGTTGGCGCAAACGATCCAAAATCGACGACTGTACCTGCCCAGTCAAAGATAACGGCTTCAACAACTGATTTTTTTTTATCTGTTTCTTTATTTTGTATCTTATTATTCATGATTAAACTCCTGAATTTTTGACTAAAAATTATTGGTGCGACATTTTTCATTTCATATTTTCAAGCCCAATAAAATGGGTAAATGTTCTATGCTATCGGTACAGAGGTAAGTAATGGCTACCAATACATGACACGTTTAACGGCATTAATTAACCGCTCGATATCCTCATGATAAACTTCACCAATATTGCCAATTCTAAAGCAGTCTGCATGGCTTACTTTGCCTGGATAAATAACAAAACCCGCTTCTTTTAATTGTTGATAAAAGCGTTTAAATTGATAGTGGGAGGCTTTTGGCGAATAAAAGGAAGTGATAATTGGGGAGTG
Source organism: Psychromonas sp. CD1 (assembly GCF_002239585.1). GTDB lineage: Bacteria > Pseudomonadota > Gammaproteobacteria > Enterobacterales > Psychromonadaceae > Psychromonas. The sequence continues at coordinate 930,218 of NZ_NDFH01000003.1, read as the reverse complement.
AAGATTATCAGGTAACAGGGTTTTAAAACCGAGTTTTCGCATGCCTTTGACTAAAATCTGTTGATTCATCTGGTATCGTTTTTGACGTTCTTCGACACCACCTTCTTGTTCTAATTCTTGTAATGCTTGATAAAAAGCGCGCACGGTATGTGTGGGTGAGGTAAAACGCCATTTTCCAGAATTTTCCTGCATGCACGCCCACTGCGCATATAAATCTAAACTCAGCGATCGCGCTTGACCTTGGCATCGTTGTATTGCGGATTGTTTTGCAACAATAAAAGCAAATCCCGGTACGCCTTGAATACATTTGTTCGCAGAGCTAACCATAAAGTCTATATCTAACGCCCCGATATCCATTTTTATACCACCAAAGCTCGACATTGCATCAATGATAATGATTTGTTATAAGCCTTCGCTATTTTACAAAACTCTATGAGTGGATTTAACATGCCAGTGGTGGTTTCACAGTGCACCATTGCGACATGGGTAATGGTGCTATCAGTACGTAAAATATTTTCAAATTGTTTCAAGTCGACCGGTTGTGTTTCTTTTTGCTGTAGTATGACGCAACTTATTTTTAAATACTGGGCAATTTGATTCATACGCACACCATAAACACCGTTAGCAATCACCAATAATTTGTCGTGTTGATTAAGTGCACTACCAATTGTAGCTTCAATACTTGCAGTCCCTGAACCCTGCATTAACACACCGGTATAATTCTCATGTTGAGTGGCTAACTTGACTAATTTATGGCGTATAACCTCTACAATCCCCTTATTGTATTCTTCATCCCAAGTGCACCAATCTTTTAGCATGGCATGACGTACGGTGTCTGATGTAGATAAAGGACCGGGAGTTAGTAATAAATAATCATTTTTCATATTTATCCTTTTTTGTGTAAAACCGAATTCCTTTTTACTTTAACCATTCATAGAGTGTAACTATTCATTCGTTAATGATGATATTATTGACAGACTTCCCAAATTTTAAATGTAAAAATGGAATAATATGGAAAAAAAATGTGCAGTATTACTTGTGAACTTAGGGACTCCTGAACTGGCAACAAAAAAAAGTGTCCGTAAGTTTTTGACTTCTTTTTTATTAGATAAACGAGTCGTTGATATGTCTCGTTTTTTTTGGCTGCCTATTTTATTTCTCGTTATTTTACCTTTTAGAGTGGGTCGTGTGAGTAAACTATATCAAAAAATATGGGGAAAAGAAGGCTCTCCACTTCGAGTATTAAGTGAGTCTTTAAGTATTAAACTGGATAAAGCATTAAAAAAAGAAGATGTGCAATGCGTATTAGCGATGACTTATGGTTCACCATCTATTGCAAGTGTGTTACAAAATCTGGCAGATAGTGGCATCACTCAATTAACTATTATTCCTCTTTTTCCTCAATACTCTGTGTCGACAACCGCTCCTATTTTTGATCAAGTTGCACTCTTTATTAAAAAGCAAAGTTATTTCCCTGAAATAATATTTAAAAACAACTATCACGACAACCCCTTGTATATCAGTGCGCTATGCAAATCTATCGAAGCGCATTGGCTCATTCATGGGCGAGCTAAAAAATTAATTTTTTCATTTCATGGCATCCCCCAACGCTATGTGGATAAAGGTGATCCTTATCAACACCAGTGTGAAGCAAGTGTGGCACTTGTGGTAAATAAGTTAGGCTTAAAGCCGAGTGAATATTTGTTGGGTTATCAGTCTCGTATGGGGAGAGAGGTATGGTTGATGCCATATATTGATCAGAAATTAATTGAGCTGGCAAAAACAGGTTGTGATAGTGTTGATATCATTTGTCCTGCCTTTGCAACGGATTGTCTAGAGACACTAGAAGAGATGGCGATACAAAACAAAAAATTATTTTTAGATGCCGGCGGTAAAGAGTTTCATTATATCGCGTGCCTAAATGATAGCCGTAGCCAGATTAAATTACTGGCTACATTGGCTTTAAATTAAACGGTGTACCAGTAGCCGCTATTAACAAGATAAGTGAAAAAGATAAGTGCATTTTCATTTTCACTTAACAGCTCAATCAATTCACTACCGACTTCATCTTGATCGCACAATTGATGACCGAGTGTATTAAATTCCTCACAATTATATTGTGTGCCGTTTATGTAAACAAAATCAGGATCTTGTTCAAAGTAAATCGCTCGTAAGCCACCTAAGCGTGTAAATTGAGCCCCTTCATTAAATTGTTCTAATATCTGAGTATTTGAATGTTCTACAGAGCAGATAGCGATATCTAGATCATGAACACTTTCACTGAGCATTTTACCAAGCCAAGGCATGAGTTGCTCTGGCGTTTTGCAACTTTTTAGCATAATTTCATGTAAATTTGTAAGCTCTTGTCTTTCTATTTTGCCTGGTTTTTCACGATGTTGCATCTCTTTATCAATATAGCGAACACAGGTCTCTTGCTCGTCAAGACAATGATCGGTAAAGCTACTGAGTAGATCATTTTGATCAGGAGCTCGAAAGCCAACACTGTAATTTATAGAAGGCTCTATAGCATAACCTTCGTGAGGAAATCCAACGGGAATATATAAAATATCGCCGGGTTCAAGTTCTACATCGAGGATAGCAGAGAAGGCTTCACAATGTTTTAATGCACTATGAGCGGTAAATTCTTTCAGTTTATTTTTAGCTCCCACTCGCCAATGACGTTTACCTAGGCCTTGAATAATAAAAACATCATAATTATCGATATGAGGTCCCACACCGCCATTTTTTGTAGAATAGCTGATCATTAAGTCATCAAGACGCCAATTAGGGAGAAATCGAAAAGGGCGAATTAATTGTTGTGCGTCTGAGTGCCAATGATCCACTGCTTGTATTAGTAATGACGTCGCATCTTCTTCGAGTTTTTCAAAGGAGCTAAAGGGGCCATGTTCTGCTTGCCACTTACCTTGCTTATCACGATAAACAAGACGACTTTCAATCTCTTCTTCCATGGCAAGACCAGCTATCTCATCGGGCATAATGGGATCTTGAAAGTCAAGGAAACCTTGTTTGATTAAAAGGGGCTTTTTTTGCCAATAAATGTCTAGGAAATGATTGATATCTAAATTGAGCTCGAACATAAAGCCTCTGTAAATATAAAAATAAAAGAAGAGAAAGAGTATAACCTTATGTGCCTTTAAGATGCAAAAACACTATGAAATTATATGTATTGTTAATAGATAAAGTAGACGTTTAAGTTAACGGTGGATTGTCTAATATTTTTTTGAGAGCATAAATACCTTGCTGAAATTGCATTTCATTATCTATACCCATTAGTGCTAGACGAATGTATTGAGAGTGTTGCTGATGGGCGCTAAAGTGATCCCCGCTACTGACTAATATATTTTTTTTATTAGCTTGTAAAATAAATTTTGCAGCGCTCCATTTTCGAGGTAATTTAAGCCATAAGTGAAAAGCGGTTGTGTTTTCCTGCAAATTTAAAGAAAAGATACGTCGCGTAAAAAGTTGGCGTGAATGTGCAATGTCACGTTGTTTTTCTGCCATTTCAAACGCTTCTCCAGAATAAATTAAAGCGCTAAAAATAGAGAAATTTAGCGGAGATGCTTGCCAGATGGAGGATCGTATAGCTGCGTAAACTTTTTGTAATTGTTGTGTTGGGACTTTAATAAAAGCACACCGCAGCGCGGGGCTAATAGCTTTTGATATACCGGAAAGATAAAAGCTTTGTTGTGGAATTGAATTGCTAATTGCTCCTATATAGCGGGTATTTAAAAAACCATAAATATCGTCTTCAATTAAAAATGTTTGACTATTTTTTATTACTTTTGCTATTTCTAGGCGTCGCTTATTAGGCATTGTAAATGCGGTGGGGTTGTGTTGAGAGGGTACAATAATAACTAATTTCGGTTGATGTTTGATAAGTACTGAACGTAGTGCTTCAGGGAGCATTCCCTTTTCATCACCGCTAACTTCAATAACATTTAATTTATGTAAGTACGCAATAGAGAGAATGCCAGGGTAAGTTAAAGATTCAATTGCAATGCAATCACCGGCTTGGGTATATGTCCTAATTAAAATGTCGAGGGCATTTTGCACGCCGGATGTTAATAATATTTGCTCTGCACTTGCTCCTTTTAAAGCATATTTTTGTGCCCATAATAAAGCGGCTTGACGATGCGAGCTTGTGCCAGTATCTGCACTGTAGGAGAGTGCTTCAGCAGTCAAAGATGCAAAAACCTTTTGGCTTGCCTCGCTTATTTTTTGCACATTATAAGCAAGACAGGGTTGAATGATTGAAAAGTTAAACTGAGTTTTTTGTTGATCTGCTTGAATTACGACTTCAAATTTAGTGGCGCTACAAACAAAAGTTCCCCGACCAACAAAGGATTCAACTTGTTGACGTTCAGCTAAGCATTTATAAGCTTTAGCGATGGTAACTGGCGTGCTTGAAAACTCACGAGCCAAGGCTCGATGGGTTGGTAATCTAGTCGTTTCTGCATAAAATCCAGATTGGATCCGCTCTTCAATAATGGAAGCGATTTGTTTGAATTTCATGACACTCATTTAAGAATCCTCAATAGAGCATAACTATCCTACGGCAGGTGCAAGTCAGGCATATATATTATTGCTGACTTTAGGTTGCAAGTATATACATTTATAGGCGAATAAAATTGACATATGTCAATTCATATATTAAGCTTTTTTTGCTCGTTTAATTTTGATTTGACAACTTTAAAATCTAAAATAATTCCAATCGTTTAGGGGACAAAAATGCAAGCAGTAAAAGTAAGTTTTATAGGGCTTGGTGTCATGGGCTATCCCATGGCGAGTTACTTACAAAAGGCCGGCTATGAGACGACAGTATTTAATCGAACAACTGAAAAAGCCAAGCAGTGGGCAGAGAAAAATAAAGCAACGTATGCATTAACGCCTAAAGAAGCCGCAAAAAATGCACAGATTGTTTTTGTTTGCGTCGGTAATGATGAGGATGTACGCAGTGTATTGTATGGTGAGGATGGGGTTTTAGCGGGACTAAAAGAAAATACAATTTTAGTTGATCATACAACCACCTCGGCAAGTTTAGCCGAAGAGATAGCTGAAAAATGTAAACCTTTGAATATTGATTTTATTGATGCGCCAATATCGGGTGGACAGGTGGGCGCAGAATTGGGTAAGTTGACGATTATGTGTGGTGGTAAGGCTAATGTTTTTGAAAAATTACAACCCTTTCTAAATTGCTATGCGAAACAAACGACATTATTGGGTAAAAATGGGCAAGGCCAAAGATGTAAAATGGTCAATCAAATATGTATTGCGGGTATATTAAATGGCCTGAGTGAAGCTATTTCACTTGCTAAAAAAGTAGATCTGGATATTAATTTGGTGAGTGATACATTAAAATATGGTGCTGCTGGATCTTGGCAACTAGAAAATAGGGCGGTTTCTATGCAAGCTGGTGATTTTGATTTTGGTTTTGCTATTGACTGGATGATCAAAGATTTAGGCTTTTGTTTAGATGAAGCAAAAAAACATGATTTAGCTTTGCCGATGACCGATGAAGTTATTAAAAATTATAAAGCATTGAGTGCAGACGGACTAGGTAGAATGGACACATCTGCATTAATAAAATATCAACGCTGATGTGGAGAATGGAGCATCAGAATAAAGCTGTGCTCCATTATTTTTTACGCCATCTTTTCAACGAGATCAATTGCTTGACCAATGTAGTTGGCTGGGGTCATTGCTTTAAGTTGTGCCTTGACAGTATCGCTTAATGCAAGTGTATCAATAAATTGACTCATTGCAGGACCATCAACTCGTTTACCACGGGTTAATTCTTTTAATTTTTCATAAGGTTTTTCAATACCATAACGGCGCATAACCGTTTGGATAGGCTCAGCTAATACTTCCCAATTGGCATCGAGATCTTTGCGCATATTTTCTTCATTAGGTTGTAATTTACTGATCCCTTTTAAGCTAGATTCATATGCTATTACAGAGTAACCGATAGCGACGCCTAAATTACGTAAGACAGTAGAATCTGTTAAGTCACGTTGCCAGCGAGAGATAGGTAATTTTGAGCCTAAATGTGCGAATAAAGCATTGGCTAAACCTAAATTTCCTTCTGAGTTTTCAAAGTCAATAGGGTTGACTTTGTGGGGCATCGTAGACGAGCCAATTTCACCCGCAATTGTTTTTTGTTTAAAATGACCCAGACAAATATATCCCCAAATATCACGATCAAAATCTAATAATATAGTATTAAAACGTGCGATTGCATCAAATAACTCAGCGATATAATCATGAGGTTCAATTTGTGTTGTATAAGGGTTAAACGTTACACCTAGGCTAGTTACAAATTGCTCTGCAAATGTTTGCCAATCGATATCTGGATAAGCACTAACATGTGCATTATAGTTACCAACCGCACCATTTATTTTTCCTAGCATCTGTGTGCTTTCAATTTGTTTTATTTGACGTTGTAAACGAGCGACAACGTTTGCCATTTCTTTTCCCATTGTAGTGGGAGATGCTGGCTGACCATGAGTTCGGGACATCATTGGCATAGATTTATACTCAATGGCTTTGTCTCTTATCGCGTTAATAATACGTGTACAATACGGTAATATAACTTCTTTTTTTGCGCAACTTAACATTAAAGCATGTGATAGATTATTAATATCTTCAGAAGTACAGGCAAAATGAATAAACTCATTGATGGCATGTAATTCTTTGTTGTCTGCGACTTTTTCTTTTAAAAAATATTCAACGGCTTTGACATCATGATTTGTGGTGGCTTCAATATCTTTAATTCGTTGTGCATCTGCTTCAGAAAACTGGCTAATGATAGCGTTAAGTTCGGCATTTGCTTGCGCAGAGAAAGCGGGAACTTCTACGATAGCCTCTGTTTGTGCAAGTTTTTGTAACCAACGAACTTCAACTTGTACCCGATATTTGATTAAACCAAATTCACTAAATATCTGGCGTAAAATTGCAGTTTTACTACCGTAACGGCCATCAACGGGTGATACGGCAGTTAGTCCTGAAAGTTCCATTTGTTGCTCCTAAAAAGGTAGGTTGTTTAAATAGTTATCTATCGATATGAATTTGTTTTTGACGATTTAAGTCTATGTATATTTAAATTCGGCGTAAATTTTGCTCTATTTGCTGTAAAATCACTTTGCGTGAAAAGAGTAATTGACGACGTTGCCCACCAATTTGTCGCCATAGCACAGCAGCTCTTACGCCCGCTAAGAGTAAAGCGCGAATTTTATGTTGTGTTCTCTCTTGCTGTAAGCAAGCTGGGTTACCATTAACTTGTATTTTAGGACCGAGATCACTGATCAAATCTTTATAAATTAAATTTAGGTTACTTAGAATAAGATCATCGTCAATATTAGCATGTGCTAATTGATGTTGTACTTGATTGATCCTTTCACCTAATTGAGCGCAAACAGTTTGATCTTGAGTTAGTTTTTTTTCAAGCGCAAGCATGCCGATAATATATTTAGTCACCTGCATATTACGGCCTTGATTATTACCATTGAGTTGAGATTGCATGCTTTTAAAGCCTATTTCAAGACCGCTATAACCTCCAAAAACATCTAAAGGTGAGTCACTGTCTACACGCATAATTGACAGAAGGGATGTTTCAAAAGCCTTTAAATTAGGAACATTACCAGTACAAGCTAATTTATCAACTTGATAAGCAGCTTGGCACATTGCGGCAAAAGCAATACAACGTGAGGGGAGATCATGATAAGACATAATTAAATTTTCTCTTGTAAGTGTTGTTTGATAATTGCGCCACCTAAGCAAACTTCTTGCATATAAAATACGGCGGATTGCCCTGGCGTAACAGCGCTTTGCGGTGTATCAAAAATGACTTTTAATGTATCGTCGTCAATAGGAGTAACGGTACAAGGAATATCTTGTTGGCGATAACGAGTTTTTACTGTACAGGTAAAAGTTTCTTTTCTGATGCATCTATCGACCCAATCGCATTTTGTGGCGATTAAACCGTACGAGATCAGAGCCGGATTATTTGCACCTTGTGCAACTAAAAGTCGATTGTTTTTCATGTCTTTACCGACTACATACCAAGGATCTTCATTCGAATCTTGACGGCCACCAATACCGAGTCCTTTTCGTTGACCTAACGTGTGGTACATTAAACCTTGGTGTTGACCAATGGTTTTTCCTGTTGGTGTGACAATATCGCCTGGTTGGGCAGGGAGGTATTCTTGTAAGAAGTCAGTAAATTTACGCTCGCCAATAAAACAGATACCCGTGCTGTCTTTTTTATTAGCGGTGATAAGATCTTGCTCTTGAGCAATGCGTCTTACTTCTGGCTTTTCTAATTCACCGACTGGAAAGAGTGTTTGTGCGATTTGTTTTTCACCCACGGCATATAAAAAATAACTTTGATCTTTATTTTGATCTAAGCCTCGTAGTAGTTGCACATGTCCATTGACTTCTCGACGGCGTACATAATGACCTGTTGCAATAAAATCTGCACCTAAATCTTCTGCTGCAAACTCTAAGAAAGCTTTAAATTTTATTTCTTTATTACACATAATATCAGGATTGGGTGTTCGTCCTGCTTTATATTCAGCAAGGAAATGTTCAAAAACATTATCCCAATATTCTGCCGAAAAATTAACCGTATGTAATTTAATGCCTAATTTATCACAAACAGCTTGCGCATCATGAAGATCTTGAGCCGCAGCGCAATACTCACTGCTATCGTCTTCTTCCCAATTCTTCATAAATAGCCCTTCAACTTGGTATCCTTGTTGCAATAATAGATACGCAGATACAGATGAATCGACACCGCCGGACATACCGACGATTACTTTAATTTGGCTATTGTCTGTCATAAAACTTTCTCCTACTAATTTGGTGTGTGATTTTAGCAGAAAGTAAACAATAAAACAGTGCAACATCAGTAACAGTGGTAATGTTTTGTGCATAATATGGGCACTAAAAAAAAAATACTTTGTTTTTTATCTTTAAGTGCTAAATGTTATGGTAAGACATCTCGTTTTATTGGATTATGTAAGGATATTAATGTTTCGGTGGATTGAATTTCATCAATGGCTTGCACTTTATTAATTAATGTCATTTGTAAGTGTTCAATGGAACGCGTCATTAATTTTATAAAAATACTGTAATTTCCCGTGGTGTAATAAGCTTCAACAACCTCTTCGAGTTTTTCTAATTTTTTAATTGTTGCGGGGTAATCCTTTGCATTTTTAAGATTAATTCCAATAAAACAGCAAACATGATAACCAAGTGCTTTTTCATTAAGAACAACTTTTGTTTTTTCTATGATCCCTGCCAGTTTCATTTTTTCGATACGTACGTGGATAGTTCCTGCGCTGACTAAAAATTTTTTAGCTAATTCAGCGTAAGCAATGCGCGCATTATCTGCTAGTGCATGCAAAATTCGTTTATCTAGATTATCGATTTCATAATGACTTCCCATATAACACCTTTCGTTTTAAAGAATCCTTGGTAAATGTAACATATAATTAATGAATCGTAGTGCTTTAAAGTGTTTTTAGTGTTACATGTTGACAATATCGCGCGTTTTTATGAGTATTGTTTGGCGATGATTTTTTTAAGTATAAAGTAGAGGGTATTATATGAGCACACAATATATTCAAACACAGCAACAAATTAGTAAGGTAAAACACATATTTTCAATGCAATTGGAAAATGAATTAGGCTTTATTGAAGTGCAAGCACCTATTTTGGCAAAAGTGGGCGATGGTGTCCAAGATAGTTTAAGTGGCATTGAAAAAGCAGTTAGCGTAAAAGTGAGCTCTCTACCTGTATCAGATCAAAATTTTGAAGTTGTACATTCTCTGGCTAAATGGAAGCGAAAAACTCTTGCTTTACATGAATTTAAAATTGGACAAGGCTTATATACACACATGAAAGCCTTGCGCCCAGATGAAGAAACATTAAGTCCGATTCATTCTGTTTATGTTGATCAATGGGATTGGGAGATGGTTATTTCTGAGAAAGCGGATAGGTCGATTAAATTTTTAAAAATAATTGTAAATAATTTATATAAAGCAATAAAAAACACAGAATATTGCTTGCAAGAACTTTATGCATTAACACCTTTTCTACCAGAGAACATAACGTTTATATACTCGCAAGATTTACTCGAAAAGTACCCAGACCTAGATGCGAAAGATCGAGAACGTGAAGCGGTAAAAGAGCATGGTGCTGTTTTTTTGATTGGTATTGGTGGTCGATTATCTAATGGGGAATGTCATGATGTACGCGCCCCTGATTATGATGATTGGTCAACGCCAACAGAGAATAAATATAAGGGTTTAAACGGTGATATTTTAGTTTGGAATCCTATTTTAAAAGATGTTTTTGAGCTCTCATCGATGGGTATTCGTGTTAATCCTGACGCTTTAAAAAAACAACTGGAGATTGTTGGTGATAGCGCGCGTCTAGAGATGCCTTGGCATAAAATGCTGATAGAGTCTAAATTTCCACAAACAATAGGCGGGGGGATAGGTCAATCTCGTTTAGCGATGTTATTGTTACAAAAAGAACATATTGGGCAGGTGCAAGTGGGCGTTTGGCCAGAAAGTTTAAATAAAAGTGTATCGGCTATTCTTTGATCGTCATAAATAAAAGAAATAAGAAGGGAGATTGACTCTCTTTTTATCTGCTTTTTACCCACTGTTTTATTATCAATGAGTACATATTTGGAAATGTTATTTATAAATATTGAACCTTGTTAACAATTTCTTAACAAAATATTTAGGAATAAAGCACTTGTATTTTATTTATCAGAATGATGATATATACTTTCTTTGAATTAAAAATATTATAATCAAAGTGGATATCTTTCACTTAAAAAAGAGGTGATTTATTGTGCTAGAAGCTTATCGTAAACACGTCGCCGAGCGCGCTAACTTAGGTATTGTTCCCCAACCTTTAGATGCAGAACAAACTGCTATTCTTGTTGAATTGTTAAAAGCCCCCCCACAAGGTGAGGAAGCCTTCTTAATTGATTTGCTAGAAAATCGTATTCCACCGGGTGTTGATGAAGGTGCGTATGTTAAAGCGAGTTTTTTATCTGCACTTGCAGCCAAAGAGGTTGTTTCTCCCATTGTTTCTCCCGAGCATGCGCTTAAATTACTCGGTACGATGCAAGGTGGTTATAATATTGAGGCTTTAATTAAACAACTAGAAGATGAGACACTAGCACCACTTTCTGTACATGCTCTAACGCATACCTTACTTATGTTTGATGCTTTTTATGACGTAGAAGAAAAAGCCAAAGCGGGAAATATATTCGCACAACAAGTGATGCAAGCTTGGGCCGATGCCCTTTGGTTTACAACGAAACCTATCGTATCAGAAAAAATAACCATGACTGTATTTAAGGTGACTGGCGAAACCAATACCGATGACTTATCACCGGCTCCGGATGCTTGGTCTCGTCCAGATATACCATTACATGCACTCTCAATGTTAAAAATTTCACGTCCAGGTATCCATCCTGATGAAGAAGGGGTCTTAGGGCCAATTCAACAAATAAAAGCATTAAAGAAGAAAGGTCACAAATTAGTTTATGTTGGTGACGTAGTTGGTACAGGATCTTCGCGGAAATCGGCAACTAATTCTGTTTTATGGTTTATGGGGGACGATATACCTTATGTGCCCAATAAACGTTCTGGAGGTGTTTGTATAGGTAATAAAATTGCACCTATTTTCTTTAATACAATGGAAGATTCGGGTGCCTTACCGATTGAAATGGATGTAAGTGCATTAAATATGGGTGATGTTATTGATATATATCCTTATTTGGGTGTTGTTAAAAAACATGATACAGATGTTGAACTTTCTACTTTCACATTAAAAACTAATATTATTTTAGATGAAGTTCGTGCTGGTGGGCGTATTCCGTTAATCATAGGGCGTGGACTAACTGAGCGCGCAAGAAAATCTCTCGGACTTGCAACGTCAGATGTTTTTGCATTACCTAAACCGGAGAAAGAGTTTAACCACGGTTACACTCTGGCACAAAAAATAGTCGGCAAAGCTTGTGCAACGCAGGGTGTGCGACCTGGACAGTATTGTGAACCTAAAATGACAACGGTTGGCTCTCAAGATACGACAGGCCCTATGACCCGTGATGAATTAAAAGATTTAGCTTGTTTAGGATTTTCAGCGGATCTTGTTATGCAATCTTTTTGTCATACGGGAGCTTACCCTAAGCCCATTGATGTGATCACACATCACACGTTACCAGACTTTATGATGGATAGAGGAGGCGTCTCGTTACGTCCTGGAGATGGGATCATTCATTCTTGGTTAAATCGTATGTTATTGCCTGATACCGTGGGTACAGGTGGAGATTCGCATACACGCTTTCCTATTGGTATATCATTTCCTGCAGGTTCAGGTCTTGTTGCTTTTGCAGCTGCAACGGGTGTGATGCCATTGGATATGCCCGAATCTGTATTAGTGCGATTTAAAGGGAAATTGCAACCAGGCATAACTCTTCGTGATTTGGTTAATGCAATTCCATTGCGTGCAATTGAGGAGGGTCTTTTAACCGTTGCAAAAGAAGGTAAAATAAATGTTTTTTCGGGGCGTATTTTAGAAATTGAAGGGTTAGGGCAGTTAAAAGTGGAGCAAGCTTTTGAGCTGTCAGATGCTTCGGCGGAGCGTAGTGCAGCAGGGTGCTCAATTAAACTTGATAAAGAGCCAATTATTGAATATTTACATTCAAATATTGTTATGCTGAAATGGATGATAGCGGAAGATTATGGTGATGTGCGGACAATATCGCGCCGTATTGAAGAAATGCAAGTATGGGTGGACTCACCTCAATTAATGCAAGCGGATAAAGATGCACAATATGTGGCTATCATCGATATTGATTTAAATAAAATAAAAGAGCCAATCGTTGCATGCCCGAATGATCCTGATGATGTAAAATTGTTATCGGATGTAGCAGGGCAAAAAATAGATGAAGTTTTCTTAGGCTCATGCATGACAAATATTGGTCATTTCCGTGCGGCGGGTAAATTACTCGATAATTTTAAGGGGCAATTACCTACCCGATTATGGATAGCTCCTCCAACAAAAATGGATGCGGCTCAGCTTTCTGATGAAGGTTATTATAGTATTTTTGGACGAGTGGGCGCTCGTACGGAAATGCCTGGATGTTCTTTATGTATGGGTAATCAAGCCCGAGTGGGGGATAATACCACGGTATTTTCGACTTCAACACGTAATTTCCCCAATCGTTTAGGTAATAATGCCAATGTATATTTAGGCTCTGCTGAATTAGCTGCGGTTGCGGCGATTGAAGGTAAATTGCCCACGGTTGAAAAATATATGCAATATGCGAAGCAGTTAGATGCGACCGCCGCGGATACTTATCGTTATTTAAATTTTGACAAACTGAAACGTTATACTGACAAAGTGGGGGCATACATACCAATAAAAGAGGCCTGAAGGTATATTGACTAATCCCCTGATTTTGTGTATGTGACTTAATTTTTATTAAAACCTATTGTTGTCTAAACAATCCATGTAGTGTTAAAAATTAAGTAGTATTAATAATAATAACTAGTGTTAATAATAATAAATTGAAATGGGTACTATTATGTTAGAAAAAAGTTTAGTTGTGGGCGAGTACCACATTGACACAAGTCAAAACAGTTTAGTTCATGGAAGTCGTAAGGTTTATCTAGGGCCATTACGTACTTCTTTACTACATTTTTTATGTAAAAATGTAAATACGGTCGTCACTCGTGAAGATTTGGCGCAGCATGTTTGGGGGCGTTTAGTCACTGACCACACCATTAACCAACATATCTCTCAGCTACGTAAAAGCATCGGCACTTTAAGTTTACACGGCTTAAATATTTCGACTATCCCTAAACGTGGCTATATTGCGCGTATGGAAGGCGTTGGTATTTCTGAAAATAATATTGCACCGATAACTCAGCTAGAAGGCTCCGCTAACGCGATTAATGCGATGAAAGTTCTAGTGGTTGAGGGTGTTGCTGCGGATAGAATTCAGCTTATTGAGCAACTAGAAAGCCTTGATATTTCTTATGTTGAAGGTGTTGCGACAACGATTGAAGCGGAACGCTCAGTGGCATTGCAAGATTTTGATTTGCTAATTATTGATACCTTACTTCCAGAAGGTACAGGAATTAAACTTATTAAACGTATTCGTACCGGACAAACGTCTGCCTCTGCTGATATTAGCATTTTAAGTACTCACTTTGATGTACAACGTGAATTATTAGGCCTTAATAGTTTATTAGATGTACAAGGTCTATTATTGAAGCCTTTTGAAACAACGCGTCTAAAACAAATGCTAATGGTGGCCAATAAATCTAATGTGATTTTAAAACCACAGGCAGCTTATGAGCTTGTACCTACGAATGTACTTGATAACTCGTTAACGTAATGATTTTGTTTAAAAATTTAATGTATATGTGCGTGCATGTATACCTTTTATTGCTATATAGGGTTACACGAGCGTGGAATTTGATTTTAGAAAAGATTTGGTTACGCAAAAAGTAGATGTGAAAATATCAATGGGTCATGAAGCTTTTGCAACATGGCTAGAGATGGAAGGGCAATCGTTAGCTTGGGTGCAGTCTTTGCTCTTGGTTGTCGCTCAATGTCAGAAACATCAACGCACCGAATTTAAATTGATTGGTAGTGAATTCACTTTGCAGCTGACCCCAGAAGAAGCATTAATAACGAATAATCGATTACTTGAAAATGAGGAGGTTCCTACCTTTGAAGAGGAATTTTCATTTTATAATTTAGAGATTGAAGCTGGTTGTGGTTTAGAAGATTTTTTGAATTTATTAAACTCTTGGCGTGAATTTATAGAAGAGTGAATCTGCACAGGTATTATTATTTAATGTGATTTATCGTATTTATTCTGAGTATTAGAAAGGGCCTTGAATTGCTATTCGGCCCTTTATTTTTTAGTGCACTGTGATTTTAATTATTTGTTACTCTTTAATTTTAATGTCGCAACACCAGCGTTGCCATGCCTAAGAATGAGAATAATCCCACTACATCTGTAATCGTCGTTAATGCCATGCCACCTGCAAGAGCAGGATCTATTTTATATTTATGCATGAGTAACGGAATACTAACCCCGGCAATACCTGCAATCGATAAATTAATAAACATAGCGCCGGCAATGATTAAGCCAACTGAAATATCGCCTTTCCATATAGTAACAGCGGTTGCAACTAAAACAGCCCAAACCATACCATTGAGCACACCTATAGCGGCCTCTTTACCAATTAGCCATCTTGCATTACTACTATTAATATGGCCGACAGCAATGCCACGGATAACTAAAGCTAATGTTTGATTTCCCGCTATTCCGCCCATACTTGGTACAATCGTCATCAGCACGGCAAGCGTTGCCATTTGCTCTAGGGTGGCCTCAAACATATTTGAGACAGAGGCGGCAATAAAGGCTGACAACAAATTAATACATAACCACATGTTTCGTCGTTTAGCACTTGAAAAAACAGGAGCAAAGGTATCTTCATCATCATCCATACCCGCCATGCCCATCATAGAATGCTCGCCAGATTCTCGGATAATATCAACAACATCATCAATGGTAATGCGGCCTAGAAGTCGGTTGTTTTTGTCGACAACCGGTGCTGATATCCAATCGTGGCGTTGAAAAAGTTTTGCTATTTCTTTTTCATCCATTTCAACTAATAGCATTTCAGTTTGGCTATTCATTACATCGGCAACTGAATGTGAGGGATCAACAGTCAGTAAAGTTGAAAGTGGCACATCACCAATTAATTGGTCGTTAACATCGACGACATAAAGAGTATCGGTGGTTTCTGGTAATCTGCCTTTTAAACGTAAATAGCGCAAAACAACATCAATGGATACATTCGGTCGCAATGTGATAGTTTCGGTGTTCATAATTGAACCCGCGGTGTCTTCGGGGTAAGCAAGTGCCTGCTCTACACGGTGCCTATCTTGCTCTGCCATTTGTTTTAAGACAGCTTGATACAGACTATCTGGAATGCCACGTAAAATATAAGCAAGTTCATTGCTTTCCATACCTTCAGTTGCGGCAACAAGATCGCTGGCTTGCATTAAACTAATTATGCCATCTTTAGCATCTTCATTGAGTTCTTCAAGGATCTCACCTTGTTGATCGTGATCGGTCAAATTCCAGAGTATTTTACGATTCGTAGGAGGCGATGATTCAAGTAATAATGCGACATCACAAGCTGGCATTTTTTCAAGTAGACGGCGAGTTGAAACAAACATACCACTTTCTAAAGCATTATTTACATCAATTAAGCGTTGTTGGGCGTTTTGTAACTCATTGTTTTCCAACATATAGTTGCCCTTTTCCTTATTCTAGAAAGCTATCTTATCGACGTTTGATGAAGGCAAGTATACTTTGTGTGTGACCTTTATATTCGGCTCTTATATTATTTGTTTTATCTCTATTATGCGTTAATATTTATCATTTTTTTGGTTTGTATGCCATGCCTAGTTTAACATAGAGTAACTTATTGCGTATTGTAGTTATTTGTTAACTAATAGTCACTGCTTTCTTGTTATTTTAAACATTTATGCTCTATTTGTACTGGATAATGACTTTTAAAGCGCTTAGCAAGTTGCTCTGTAACATAAACAGAACGATGCTTTCCTCCGGTACATCCAATAGCAATGGTTACATAATGACGATTATTATTTTCTAAATGTACAAGCCAAGATTGAAATAGGTTCTCAATTTGATTAATGCTTTGTTTTACAATAGGAAAAGCATTTAAGTAATCTTCGATACAAGTATCTAATCCCGTATATTTACGTAAGTTTTCTTGCCAGTGTGGATTGGGTAAAAAACGCACATCAAACATGTAATCAGCATCCTTAGGATGCATATATTTAAAACCAAAGGATTGAAATATTAAGAGTAGCTTACTTTTACTGTTCCCTTGTAAATAAATTTTTAAACGTTCATTCAGATTATGAATAGAGAGAGTTGTCGTATCAATAATAAGCGATGCATTTTCTTTAATCGGCTTTAATAATTTATTTTCAAGCTCAATGGCCTGAGATAATGACATTCTTTGTTTAGAAAGAGGGTGTAATCTTCTTGTTTCGCTATAGCGTCGAATAAGTTCGTTGCTATCCGCATCAATATAAATAATTTCACAATCAACTTTATTTTGTAAAGCTTGTAACACATTTGCTATTTTTAACGGGTCACAGGGTAAATTTCGGATGTCTAAACTAATGGCTACTTTATTGTTTTTTGCGTCAACATGCTCTAAAAGTTGTTCAAGTAAAGCAAAAGGAACACCATCAATGCAGTTATAACCCAGATCTTCAAGCACATGTAATGCTATGGTTTTACCTGAGCCAGAGCGGCCACTGATGATGATTAATTTCATAGTTAAGAGCCTAATTAATTACATTGTAAGTATTGGAACAACACTTTGTCATTTTTAGCACTTCTTAGTTGACGTAATAGTGTTTTATCTAACAACTTTTCACTGATAGTTGCAAGGGTACTTAAATATTCTTTACAGCGATCTTCGGGAACAAAAATAGCAAATAAGATATCAACATTATTGCCATCGAAAGCATTATAATCAATGCTATTTGTACATTGTAAAAAAATACCGGTTGCGGGTAAAGAGCTGGGTATTTTAATATGTGGAATAGCAACACCAGAGCCAACAGCTGTAGAGCCTATTTTTTCTCGTGCAATCAGCTCATTAAATAGTATCTGAGGGTCAAGATTTAATTTTGTGGCTGCGCTAATACTTATTTTTTCTAAAGCCGATTTTTTGCTGTTACAATTTACTTGGCTAAAAACGGAATCTTCAGTTATTAATGTTGATATTTTCATAGGGATCACTCTTTTTCTGCTTAGTCTAGATGGTAGAAACAAACATCTTTTCAAAAAGTTTATGCGTAAAGATTAAGCGTTTAAGTAACGCGTAAGCAGAATAACATTAACATTAACATTAACATAAACTCCTAGCTATTCTTTCGGCTAAGAGTTTTTCTTTAAGGTGCGCGATTCTAGCAGGTTGTAAGTGCATTGCTATGTGTAAATTATTATTTTTTAATTTGGATCAAATTGTATTTTAGACAAGATTGTATTAAATCAGTTGTTTTCTTTGATTCGATGGAGGAATTCCTAATGACTCACGGTACTTTGCTACTGTGCGACGTGCCACTTTAATACCTTGACTTTCAAGTGTTTTAGTCATTTTATTATCACTTAATGGTTTGTTGTTTGGCTCGTTTGCGACTAATTTTTTTATGAGAGCTCTAATCGCTGTGGAAGAACATTCACCGCCACTTTCAGTGGCAACATGGCTCGAAAAGAAAAATTTTAATTCATAAATTCCATGTGGGGTATGCATAAATTTTTGGGTGGTTACACGAGAAATAGTCGATTCATGCATTTCAACTTCATAAGCCACATCGTTGAGCACCATGGGTTTCATTGCTTCACTGCCAAATTCAAAAAAGTCTTGTTGCTGCTGTACAATACAGTTTGATACTTTTAAGAGCGTTTCATTACGACTTTCTAAGCTTTTAATAAACCATTTAGCCTCTTGTAAGTGACCTTTAATAAATTGATTGTCGGTTTTACTTAGTTTTCCTTTACACAGGTTGGCATAACGTTGGTTAATAAATAAATTAGGATTACATTCTTGGTTTAAAGAAACGCACCATTGGCCTGCTATTTTTTTTACATAAACATCCGGTACAATATATTGGGCTTGGCTACTTTCTATTTTGTTACCAGGACGGGGTTCTAAACTTTGTATTAAGCGCATAATCTGAGCTAATTGTGTTTCTTTTAATTTTGTTTTTCGTGCGAGAGTACGGTAATCTCTATTGGCTAAAAGGTGCATATAGTTACCAATGACCATAAGAGCTTCACTACGCCAGGGTGTATCTTCACTTAAATTTCGGAGTTGAATTTGTAAACATTCTTTTGCACCTCGAGCCGCTACACCAACCGGGTCAAAATGTTGTATCCGTTTAAGAACCGCTAAAATTTCATCAAGCTCTAAATCATCAACTTCTTTTTGTAAACTCTCTAAAATAGACTCACAAGTACTGGTTAAATATCCTGATTCATCGATAGAATCTATGATGCTGGTTGCAATTAATAAATCAGTATCAGAAAAGGGGGTTAATTGCATTTGCCAAATAAGATGATCTTGTAAAGTGGTGCTAGATTCACCTTGATAAATACGATCTTCCCCATCAAAAATGTTTCGGCCCGAAGAGATCGATGTGGTTGGAGGGGGTGAATATGCATCATCCCAGTTATTTTCGACGGGAAGATCATCGGAGAATTCTTGCTTTGTCAAGGCTTCAGCCGTATCGATTTGACTGCTATCTTGTTCTTTTTTTATTTGTTCAAGACCACTATCATCATCTTGCTCGAGAAGTGGATTTTCCTCAAGAGCATTTTGTATCTCTTGTTGTAAATCGAGAGTAGAAAGTTGTAATAATTTGATTGCTTGTTGTAATTGAGGGGTCATGGCAAGTTGTTGACCCATTTTCAATTGTAAACCTTGTTTCATCAAAATACGTTCTTCCTTATAAATAGAGGTAAGTGATAACTTATAACTTAAAAGCTTCACCTAAATAAACTTCTTTTACTTTTGCATTTGCAAGAATTTCGTCTTGTGTGCCAATCGCAATGATTTCCCCATGACTTACTATATAAGAGTGCTGACAAACGTCTAACGTTTCACGTACATTATGATCTGTTATCAGCACGCCTAGACCCCGATCGCGTAATTGTTCAATAATTTTTTTTATATCGAGAACTGAAATGGGATCTACGCCTGCAAAGGGTTCATCTAATAAAATAAATTTAGGATCGGTTGCGAGTGCTCGTGCAATTTCTACACGACGTCGTTCACCACCAGAGAGGCTCATACCTTTATTATTTTTAATATGTGTAATATTGAAATCAGTCAGTAAGGAATTTAATTTTTCAGTACGTTCTTTTGCGCTGAGATCTTTACGTGTTTGTAAAATGCCCATAATATTATCAGTCACAGATAAACGTCGGAAGATAGAAGCTTCTTGTGGTAGATAACCAATGCCTTTTTGTGCCCTTATATGCATCGGATGATGTGAGATATCTTCATCATCAATACATATTTTTCCTTCATCTTGCTTAACAAGGCCGACAACCATGTAAAAAGATGTCGTTTTCCCAGCACCATTAGGGCCTAATAGACCGACTATTTCTCCTGTTTTCACCGTTAAGTTAACGCCGTTAACGACGGTACGTCCTTTGTAACTTTTTACTAATCCCGTTGCGATTAATTCAGACATTTTTATTTTTCTTTTTTTGAGTTAGATTTAGTCTTGTTTTTTTCAAACTGAGCGGGTAAAAAAACCGTTCGGACACGTGGTGATTTATCATTGTCACTCATGACAATAAGTTCTTCCGTGTTTAAATAATAAACTATTTTTGCACCATTAATACGACTGTTGAGCTGTTTTACTTGTGCATTACCGGTCAGTGTTATTTTTGATTTAGCAACATCATACTCAATGCTATTTGCATGAGCATTAAACGGTCTACCATCTTCTTGAGTTTGATAAAACGTAGCTACTTGGCCTTGAGCAAGCATCTTTTCATGATTTGCTTGTTGGCTACGGGTAACGGTTAACGTATCTGCCGTAATGATAATGCTACCTTGTGTTAATAAAACATCGTCTAAAAAAACGACACTGTTTTTTTTCATTTTTGCATGTTGGCTGATGGAGCTAACATGGATAGGTTTTGTATAATCTGACTCGAGAGCTAGCGTATTGATTGAAAATAGTAACGCGCTACAGATTATTCCTGCTTTAATTCTTTTCATTGAAGTACACCGCTTTTATATTGTTTTTTACTATTAATTCATTGCTCAACAGTGAAGCCCACATACCGATACCCTGTTGATGCATTTGAGGCCCATCCCAAGTAATAAAAATATCTGAGCTAATTTCTTTTTTGTCGAGTAATAAAGTAAGCTTTTCTGTTGCCATATTTTGTACCAGTTGATCTAGGCTAAGGTTTTTAACGCGCACCTTATCACTGAGTTGTAATTTATTTTGATCAATTAATACACCTTCTTTACTTTTTATCTGCCAAGTACTTATTTGATTAGTATCTTTATTTCTAATATATACAATAACACGAGGGTTGATAAAAACAGTGTAATCTTCCAGGCTAAAGGTGGTAGATTTATCGGCAAACATTTTGTAGCTAATCTCTCCTTTTTTATCATAATGCACATTACTTATATTATAGGCAATATAATTTGGATTATGCACTTTAGATATTTTTTTTGATGGGTCATTTTTAAAATATGACCAAAAAAGAAAAGCGATTAAGAGTAATGCAAAAGGGATGATATGACGTTTATTCATTTATTTATTCACTCACTTTTACCGGTAGTGATCTGTAATACATTATTACACTGTAAAAAAAGATCGCAGACTTCACGCACGGCTCCAAAACCACCAGGTGTTTGTGTTATTAAATCGGCATTTCGTATGACTAATGGGTGCGCATCCTGTACTGCAATGCCGAGTCCACAGGCTTGTATTACAGGTAAATCTACTACATCGTCGCCGATATAAGCGACTTCATCTGCGTTTAATTTTAGCTGAATAAGTAGGGTTTGATAAACACTTAGTTTATCTTTTTCATCTTGATAAATAAGTGTCACACCTAAAGCATGCATTCTATTTGCGACAATATTCGATTTTCTTCCCGTGATAATGGCAATATTAATGCCGATTTTCATAATCGTTTGCATACCAAATCCGTCTTTAGTATGAAACGCTTTTAATTCTTCTCCTTGGTTACCGAGATAAATACGCCCATCTGAAAAAACACCATCCACATCACAGATAAGGAGTTTGATTTTTTTTGCGCGCTGATAGTTGTCAACGCTGATGTTTCCATAGAGTGTTTCGATCATTGTATTTCTCGATAGCTAAAAGATTAAGCTGTTATTGTCACGGTTATCACTAAAAAAATAAAGGCTTAACTGATGATAAAGCATAAATTTAATGCTTTATCATCATTGAGTGTAAAAGAAGAATATATTTGCCCATTAAAATTTGTATAAAAAAGCGCATTTTATTACACTATAATTTGTTTTTCACTATGTAGATATTTTTAATGAGAAATAACAATCATTTACAAATAAAAAAAATGACATTTAGCCGTTCGGGTCATATTTTGTTTGATCAATTAGATTTTGAATTTAAACGTGGGAAAATCACCGCTATTTTAGGCCCTAGTGGTATAGGGAAAACTACGTTGTTAAAATTAATTGGTGGGCAATTACAAGCGAATAGCGGTGAAATAATTTTTAACGATATTCCTATTCATGATTGCGATCAGAAAATGCTTTTTAATGTGCGCAAAAAAATGGGCATGTTATTTCAAAGTGGTGCTTTATTTAATGAATTAAATGTTTTTGAAAATGTAGCGTTTCCATTACGGGAACATTATCAGCTTGAAGAAAGTTTATTAACAACATTGGTTTTAATGAAGCTTGAAGCGGTAGGATTACGTGGCGTACAACATTTATTGCCAATCGAATTGTCAGGAGGCATGGCAAGACGAGTTGCTTTAGCTCGTGCTATAGCTTTAGATCCAGAACTTATCATGTATGATGAACCTTTCACTGGACAAGATCCAATTTCAATGAATGTATTATTAAAGTTGGTGCAACAATTAAATAAAACCTTAGGTTTAACATCTATTATTGTTTCTCATGATGTTGATGAGGTTCTGTCGATTGCAGATAATGTTTATGTTTTAGCGGAAGGTAAAATTATTGCACAGGGCAGTGTAGAGGAAGTATTTAATGCTACCGATAATGCTCTATTACAGCAGTTTTTATGTGGACATAACGATGGGCCAGTACCTTTTCATGCTAAAGCCGAACCTTTTGTGCAAGAATTAGCTAAGGTTAATTTATGATATCTTCTTTTGTGAGTGCGGTTGGACGGACAATTTTAGCGGTAATACAAGTGACTGGACGTGCATGTTTACTCTTAAAGCGTATATTATGTGTAAAACCACATAAAAAATTATTTTCTTTATTTATTGTACAAATATTTCAGTTGGGTGTTTTATCTTTGCCGATTATTTTAACGGCTGGATTCTTTATCGGTATGGTATTAAGTTTACAAGGCTATTATGTTCTTGTTGCTTATGCCGCAGAAGAAAATCTAGGCAGTATGGTAGCATTATCGTTATTACGAGAATTGGGACCAGTGGTGAGTGCCTTGCTTTTTGCTGGGCGAGCGGGATCAGCGCTCACCGCAGAAATTGGTTTGATGCAAAGTACGGAGCAACTGGCAAGTATGGAAATGATGGGGGTCTCTCCTTTAAAACGTGTTCTCGCGCCACGCTTATTAGCGGGAATAGTAACCTTACCTATGCTGACCTTATTATTTAATATATTTGCTATTTGGGGCGGATATATAGTGGGCGTATACTGGATGGGTATTGATTCCGGTTCGTTCTGGTCAGTAATGCAAGGCAGTGTTGATGTGTTCGCCGATGTTGGTAACAGCATCATTAAAAGTGTTGTTTTTGCTTTTATTATTACTTGGGTGGCGTTATATAACGGTTATTATGTGATTCCTAATGCACAAGGTATTAGTCGCTCTACCACGACAACAGTTGTCGTATCGTCATTATTAATTTTGGCGATGGATTTTATTTTAACCGTATTTATGTTTGGAATGTAACGGATGTCAATAAAAAAAGTATCAGAAAAAAGAATTGAATTTTGGGTTGGTTGTTTTGCAATCAGTTCAGTAATAGCGCTCGTTCTCCTCGCATTTAGTATTGCTGGTGTTTCCTTACAAGGTAAGGGTAAAAGTTATACGTTATATGCAAACTTTACTAATATTGGCGGTCTAAAGGAACGTGCACCTGTAAAATTGGGTGGCGTTGTTGTGGGACGCGTTGAAAATATAAGTCTTGATGTAGACAACTATATGCCTCGTGTACGCTTATCTATGTATGCAAATAAAGGATATTATTCGGATACGTCATCACTTTCTATTTATACATCAGGATTATTAGGAGAACAATATATTGGTATTATCCCTGGATTTATTGATGAGGAGAGTGAGATGCTAAGTGATGGAGATACGATTGAAGATACTAAACCTGCATTAATATTGGAAGATTTAATTGGTCAATTTATTTATTCATTGCAGAAGGAAGGTTAATGCGTATATTACTGAGTTGTTTTTTATTGTTATTTACCAGTATTGCCACCAGTCAAAGTATTGATATGAGCAATCCTAATTCGGTGATAGCCGATGTATCTAAGCAAGTTTTTGCTCGAATTAATCAAGATGCAGCACAGTTAAAAAAAGATCCTACGCTGATAAATAAGATTATAGCAGAACAATTATTACCTTATTTTGATTATAAATATGCTGCTTATAAAGTGATGGGGGTGCACCTGAGAGGCACAAGTAAAGTACAGCGTCAAAATTTTGTTAATGCATTTAGAGACTATTTAGTTAATGCCTACGGGCACCTATTAAAGGGTTTTAAAAATCAAAAGTTAGAAATATTAGACGTTTCTGATTTTTCTAATAAACGTATTATTACTATCCCTGTTCGAGTCATTGATAGCACTAAAAAAGTGACCAAAATATCCTTTAAATTACGAAAAAACAAAAAAACAGGGCAATGGAAAGTATTTGATGTTATTGCCGAAGGGATCAGTTTATTACAAACTAAGCAATCTGAGTTAACTGGCTTAATCCAGAAAAAAGGCATTGATCATGTCATTGAGCTGTTAAAAACTAAAAATATAGAGTTTTCTTCGTGACGTATTCCGTAAATGACGCAACAATATATCTACAAGGGGAGTTACTCTTAACGTATTTGTCACTAAAAAAATACCCTGTATTAAGCATCTATGAAAAAATAAATAAAGTTGATTTAGAAAAATTAGAGAATATAGATTCTGCCGGGCTTGCTTATTTAGTGCAAATAAAAAGCCACTGTTCAAATATTATTTTTGTAGGCGTTTCTGATAAAATCCTGATATTATCGCATCTTTATGGTGTGAATTTTCTTTTTACATAGTAGGTTTTAATGAATATTGAAAAAATGAAAGAAAAATTAGAAAAAGCATTACAGTTAGACGAATGTATTGTAAAAGGTGAAAATGGTCATTTTCAAGTGATTGTTGTCAGTGATATTTTTACGCCGTTAACACGAGTTAAAAAACAGCAGTTAATTTATGCTGTTTTTGTTGATGAAATTGCAACGAATGCAATTCATGCATTAACAATTAAAGCATTGACGCCAGCAGAATGGCAGAAGCAAAAACATTTTATTTAGTATTGGTAAGGAAAATTCATGGATCAGTTTTTAATTCAAGGTGGCGATCAGTTAAATGGTGAAGTCACAATATCAGGTGCTAAAAATGCAGCGCTTCCCATTCTTTTTTCAACATTATTGTCAAAAGGGGTGCTAAATTTAACTAATGTGCCACTTTTAAAAGATATATCGACCACTCTGGAATTATTAAGAGAGCTTGGTGCTGATGTGTCGCAAGATAAACATAGTGTGCGTATCGATTCTTCATCGGTAAAAAATTATACTGCATCTTATGAGTTAGTACGTAGTATGCGCGCTTCTATTTTAGCATTAGGGCCTTTGGTTGCACGTTTTGGTAAAGCCGATATTTCATTACCGGGTGGTTGTGCTATTGGCGCGCGTCCGATTAATTTGCATATACATGGTTTGGAGCAAATGGGTGCGACAATAAAAGTCGAAGATGGTTTTATTAAAGCTCGTGTAGATGGGCGTTTAAAAGGCTGTCACCTCTATATGGATATGGTCAGTGTCACCGGAACCGCTAATTTAATGATGGCGGCTGTGCTTGCTGAGGGAACGACTACGATTGAGAATGCGGCGAAAGAGCCTGAAATTGTTGATCTTGCAAAATTTATCAATGGTATGGGTGGTAAAATTAGTGGTGTTGGTACCGAAACAATTGTGATTGAAGGTGTTGAATCACTAGGTGATTGTCATTATAAAATTCAACCTGATCGTATTGAAACCGGTACTTTTCTTGTTGCGGGCGCTGTAAGTGGTGGTCGAGTTAAATGTGTAAAAACAGATCATAAATTATTAACGGCAGTATTAGTGAAATTAGAAGAAGCTGGTGCGTTAGTTAGTATGGATGATGACTGGGTAGAAGTAGATATGCGAGGTAGGGAGCTTAAATCGGTGAATATTACAACTGCACCATATCCTGCATTCCCGACTGATATGCAAGCTCAATTCACACTTTTAAATACTGTTGCGACGGGTATTGGACGCATCAAAGAAAATATATTTGAAAATCGTTTTATGCATGTTCCTGAATTACAGCGTATGGGTGCAAATATTGAGCTAGATGGTAATTTAGCAATTTGTGGATCTAAGGATCGTTTAACGGGAGCTAAAGTGATGGCGACAGATTTACGCGCCTCGGCAAGTTTGGTGATTGCAGGTTTAATTGCGAAAGGTGAAACAATTGTTGATGAAATTTATCATATTGATCGTGGTTATGAAGCCATTGAAGATAAATTGATTCCATTAGGTGCCAAAATTAAAAGAATTAAGTGTAAAAAGAACCTTTAAGCTAAGATATATAAAAAAAAGGGGAGCGTAAGCTTCCCCTTTTTTATTTGGTATCGGAAAATTAAAGTCATTTTCTTATTAACATAATACCTAAAAGTTTATTTTATAGTTAAACAATTAATTTTTATAACGTTTAAGTGTGTATTTATAAATGCATATAATAATAAAAGGAACGTTAAACGTTTTTTAATCTAAGCGTAAAGAATCAAACTCACCAATGGTAACCTCAAGTTTAAGGGTTTCACCCTTGCGCAAGAGTGTCAGAATAACTTTTGTACCGGGTTTAAATTCTGCAACTTTATCTAATGTTTCGATAAAATTATTGGCTTTTTCATCATTTATTTTCAGTAAAATATCACCTTCTTTTACGCCTGCTATATCTGCGGGGCCTCCGGTCGCTAAAAATTCGACTATCAGGTTATCTTGTGCTTTTAGTCCCCATAATCGTGCAAGAATAGGATCGATTTTTTTACCTCTAATCCCTAAAGATCCGCGAATAACTCGTCCATATTTAATCAGACTCTGTGTGATTCGGTTGGCTAATTTATACGGGATAGCAAAGCTGATACCATTACTTAAATTATTCTTATTACTATAAAATTCAGAGGTGTTAATCCCTACTAATTCACCACGGCTATTGATTAATGCTCCCCCCGAGTTACCCGCATTAATCGCCGCATCTGTTTGCAGAAAATCTTGGCGTCCAGAGGAACTCATTCCACTTCGGCCTGTTGCGCTAATAATTCCTTGGGTTATCGTTTGTCCGAGATTATAAGGATTACCGATTGCTAATACAATATCGCCTACACGAGGATTATATTTTGGATTTTGTGGGATAGTAGGTAAATTATCCCCATCTATTTGTAAAACGGCTAAGTCTGTTAACGAATCACTGCCGATAATTTTTGCGGTAAAAAGTCGTCCGTCTTGTAATGCGATTAAAATTTGATCAGCTTGTGCAATAACATGATAATTGGTCACAATATAACCATTTTTACTGACGATTATTCCAGATCCAAGTCCAGTAGGCTGTAAATGCTGAGCGGTATCAATGGTTGAATTAGTATATTGTTGAGAGTATATATTAACGACCGCTGGTGATGCTTTTATGACGGCGTCATGGTAGCTAAGAATTTGATCATTATTGATGAAATCACTTAATTTTTGTTCGTATTTTACGCCTTGCAAGAGAAGCGTTGCAATAACAAGCCCTCCTATAATAGGTTTTAAAAAATAGAGAAAATGAGTTTTAAATTGCATTTCAAACCATCAACCAAGATAAAATAAAACCTTATACTACCTTTTTTCTATATCTAAGCTTCTTTTTTTTATGATTATATTTTTTTATGTGTGAAAACAACACTCATGGAAAAGCGAACTCAAAAAAAGTGGGGAATAAAATGAGCTAAGTATCAAAAATAAAAAAGCACTGCATAGTGCAGTGCTTTTAATATTCAGGATAAAAATTAAGAAATCATATGTACCGAAGCAGTATTTGTCGTACCTGAAGGTACTAATGATCCAGATACCATCACGACTTTATCACCCGATTTAACAAGGCCAAGATTTTTTGCAATATCCATGCCTAATGTATAAAAGGCTTCTACAGACTCTTGTTTATCGATAACTTTTGCTAAAACACCTTTGGTAAGTGCAAGTTGTTGAGCTGTTTTAGAGTTGTTGGTTAATGCTAAAATCATAGCACTTGGAAAGTATTTACGTAAAGAGCGTGCTGATTTACCCGCACCTGTTGCAACAATGATAAGTTCGACATTAAGTTGCTCTGCGTTGCTGACTGCGCTATTACAGATAGCACCTGTAATACTACTGAGTTGCACTGCAGAAGAGATAGTGCGTGGTGGCATAACAGCATCGGTACGAGTACAAATTGTTGCCATTATTTCAACAGCTTCAGCTGGGTATTTACCTTTCGCTGACTCACCTGAAAGCATTACCGCATCAGTACCATCTAAAATAGCGTTAGCAACATCACCCGCTTCAGCTCTTGTAGGTCTAGGGTTTTTAATCATAGAATCAAGCATCTGAGTTGCTGTAATAACAGGTTTACGGGCAAAGTTAGCTTTTTCAATCATCATTTTTTGTGCGAAGATAACTTCCTCAACGGCGATTTCAACACCTAAATCACCACGAGCAACCATGATCGCGTCCGAAACTTCCAATATCGCATCAAAATTATCAACCCCTTCTTGGTTTTCGATTTTAGATATGATTTGGATGTTTTCGCCTCCATTTTCTTTTAATAAAGCACGAATTTCTAGAACATCTTCTTTTTTACGAATAAAAGAAGCCGCAATGAAGTCTACGTTTTGCTCACAGCCAAAGATTAAATCACCTTTATCTTTTTCAGAAAGCGCCGGAAGTTGTACTTTTACACCAGGTAAATTAACCCCTTTATTTTCGCCTAACTCACCGGTATTTTGCACGATACAAAGCACATCACCATTTGCAATGCTTTTTACTGTCATTTCAATAAGGCCATCATCAAGCAAAATGGTATTACCAACGCTTAGATCGTTGGCGAAATTTACATAAGTAACCGCAACAATAGTATTGTCACCAATAATGCTTTGATCGGTTGAAAGAGTGAACTCTTGACCTGCGTTTAATGTAACATCATTACCACCTGCAAGTTTTACGGTGCGGATCTCAGGTCCTTTCGTATCTAATAAAATCGCAACATTTATTCCGGTTTCTTGACATATTTTACGGATAGTTGTAATGCGGGCTCCATGCTCTGCGAAGTTTCCATGAGAAAAGTTTAAACGCATCACATTCATGCCATTGTTAACAAGCTTTGTTAACATTTCTTTTGATTCGGATTTCGGACCAATCGTACATACTATTTTAGTTTTTCTCACCGTATTTTCTCCAATAGTGATTAAGTTGTTTTTAATATTATAGTGATTATATTTTACAAGAAAAAAAACAAGATAGAATGATTTGTGATCATTAGATGTCTAAAACTTGTGGTTGCTGTGCAGAATGTTGATGCTCAGTTCCAGCGTAAACTTTCAGTTTACGGAACATAGCACGACCCAGCGGGCCTTTTGGCAACATGCCTTTAACCGCGATTTCAATCACACGCTCAGGACGGCGAGCAATCATCTCTTCAAAGGTCGCTTGTTTGATACCACCGATGTGGCCGGTGTGGTGATAGTACACTTTGTCAGTACGCTTGTTGCCGGTTACAGCAACTTTGTCAGCGTTCAGAACGATGATGTAATCACCGGTATCTACGTGCGGAGTGTATTCCGCTTTGTGCTTACCGCGCAGGCGACGAGCCAGTTCAGTAGCCAGACGGCCCAGAGTTTTACCGGTCGCGTCAACAACATACCAGTCGCGTTTTACGGTTTCTGGTTTAGCTGTAAAAGTTTTCATTAAAAGCTTACCCAATAAATAGTTACACGTTGGTGAACACCCAAACGTCTTCAATTGTTGAGGTTCACACGACAAAGTCCGGCAAACCTACCCCTTCGAATAGCCTATGCCAGCACACAAAAAGTTTTGGGAAAAAAACTTTCTTGTAACGTGGGGTTAACGTTTTGAGAATTGTGGACGTTTACGTGCTTTATGTAGACCAACTTTTTTACGTTCAACAACACGTGCATCACGTGTTAAGAAACCAGCGGCCTTTAAGGCCGGACGCAAGGTAGGTTCATAAAGTTGCAAAGCTTTGGAAATACCGTGTTTTACCGCACCAGCTTGACCAGATAATCCGCCGCCTTTGACCGTAGCCATCACATCAAATTCACCAGTTACACCTGCAACAGAAAACGGCTGCGCAAGTACCATTTGCAACACAGGACGTGCAAAATACTTGTTCATTTCACGACCGTTAATCGTTACTTTACCCGAACCAGGACGGATCCAAACACGTGCAACCGCATCTTTTCTCTTACCCGTTGCATAAGAACGCCCCAAGTCATCACGAACAGCAACACGTACAATTGC
Source organism: Psychromonas sp. CD1 (assembly GCF_002239585.1). GTDB lineage: Bacteria > Pseudomonadota > Gammaproteobacteria > Enterobacterales > Psychromonadaceae > Psychromonas. The sequence continues at coordinate 899,527 of NZ_NDFH01000003.1, read as the reverse complement.
CGGAGTAGTATTTTATGGCTTACTTTTACAGATTATTATTTATTATATTTATTAGGAAAATTATATGACGGTAGCAGCAAATAAACGTTCTGTTATGACACTATTTTCAGGTGTCTCAGATTTATATAGCCATCAAACACGGATTGTTTTAGCTGAAAAAGGAGTGAATGTCGAGATAACATTTACGGATGAAAGTAATTGGCCTGCAGAATTAATTGATCTTAACCCGTATAATACGGTGCCAACATTAGTTGACAGAGATTTAGTGTTGTATGACTCACGTATCATTATGGAATATTTAGATGAACGTTTTCCGCATCCACCTTTAATGCCTGTTTATCCTGTTGAACGCGGTAAAAGTCGTTTAATGATGCAACGTGTAGAGAGAGATTGGTATCCATTAGTCGATATTATTATGGGTAATGATAGTGTTGCTGCAAATGCTGCGCGTATTAAATTAGGTGATTCTATCTCACTTATTGCGCCAGTTTTTGATCATTTTGCTTACTTCATGTCAGAAGAATTTACTTTAGTAGATTGTTATATGGCGCCTTTGTTATGGCGTCTCCCGGAGCTTAAAATTGAGCTGACGGGTGAAATCCCTGGGCTTAAAAGTTATATGGTCAAAGTATTTGAACGTGAATCATTTCAAGCTTCATTAACTGAAACTGAGCGTGAAATCCGAGTAGGAATATAATGAGTCGCATGTTAGCGCAGAGACCTTATTTGTTACGTGCATTTTACAACTGGATTGTTGACAGTGAAAACACACCGCATATTATTGTTGATGCAACAAAAAAAGGTGTTGAGGTGCCACAGAAATTTATTGAAGACGGCAAGATAGTTTTAAATATATCTCCTTGCTCTGTGATGCAATTTAGCATGGATGACAATGCCATTTCATTTAATGCACGGTTTTCAGGGCAAGCGATGCAAGTTTATGTCCCTGTGTATGCTATTTTGGGTATTTATGCGCGTGAAAATGGGGCTGGAACCATGTTTCCGGATGAAGTTTCTTATGATGATGTATTAGAAAAGTCTCCGGATAAGGATAAAAAACCAAAACCCAAAGGTCCAACGCTCACACTGGTAAAATAACGCTGTGAGTGAGCCGACTCTTAATGATGCAAAAAAACCGAGTGTATTCTCGGTTTTTTTATGTCAAATTGTGTCAAAAAACGTCGTAGACACAGATCTCAACAAAATCTTTTATTTGGCGACATAATTGAGACAAAACTCTTTTCTATAATGAACACTATACATTAATGAGAGAAGGTAAATAATATGAAAAAGATCGGTTTAACATCATCAGTCTGTGCGGTTGTATTGGTTATTGCGCTTGGAGTCGCATCAGCTGCTAATGCAAATAGATATCAACATAATAATGATGGGCAACATGGACATAGATACGGCTCTTCTATGCACAATGGTTGTGGTGGATCTCAAAACCATCATGGTAATAACATTTTTTCAAATTTAAATTTAACGAAAGTACAGCAACAAAAAATAAATGCAATCTGGGATAAGCTACGAGCAGATAAAAATATGCAACGTGTTGCGCATAAAGGGAATTATGATGTATTTGATAACGCGTCCTTTGATGAAGCGAAAGTGCGCACAATGATTAACAATAAAGAACAATACAGAACAGATAGAAAACTTGCTAAAATGAAAGCTCGCTATGATAGTTTTCAAGTATTAACCGATGAACAAAAGTCAGATTATAAAGCGTATAGAAATAACGACAAATATTAAAAAAACAAAGTAAGAGGTGCCACATTTTTTCTGTGGCACTCGTTTTTATTGAGAAAAATTCTTTTGGCAAAACTGCACGCGCTCATCAACGCTCATTGATACATTTTCACCTAAACTTTCTACTAGTTTTAGGCGCGGTAATATACCTTGTCCATTGGCTATTTGTATGGCGAGACCTGGGCGAGCATTAAGCTCTAATAACATTGGTCCCAAATCACGATCTAATACCATGTCCGTGCCTAAATATCCCATTCCTGACATTTCATAACAGCTCGATGCTAACCAGATTAGTCTATCCCATTTAGGTACAGTTAAAAGAGCCAATTCTTTATTAGTATCAGGATGGTATTTGATAGGTTTATCAAACTGCACCGCATGTAGTGCTTTTCCGGTTTTAATATCAATACCGACACCCACCGCGCCTTGATGTAAATTCGCTTTGCCATCTGAGGCCGCTGTTGAAAGGCGCATCATAGCCATCACAGGGAAACCTTTAAAAACAATAATGCGTACATCGGGTACACCCTCAAAACTAAATCCATCAAAAGCATTATCAAATAGAATTAATGCTTCAACAATGGCAACATCAGCACTGCCCCCTAAGCTGAAAAGGCCGGCTAATATATTGGTCACATGACGTTGTACATCATCTAAAAGTACTTCATTACCGTTAGGGCGATAATATCGACCATTGATAACTTTAGTTATCACCAAAATACCTTTACCACCACTACCTTTAGCGGGTTTAATAACGAAACCAGAGCAGTTTTTTATGTACTTTTCAACGCCTGCGACTTCGGCTTGTATGGAGATAACACCGAGTAATGCAGGGGTCGTTACATTTGCTTTGCGTGCAATTATTTTTGTTTTTAGTTTATTATCAACCAAAGGGTAAAGTTTACGTGGATTATAACGACCAATGTAAGCGCTGTTACGTTGGTTCATCCCTAGAATCCCTCTTCTTTTTAATTCAAATGGGTTACTTAAAAACATGTCTTATTCCTGATCGACTAAGGGTTTAAAACGGCGTAATTCGAGTAAACGATAGCCAGTGTAACTACCTAATAACAGAACAAAACTCATAATGACAAATTGTAAGCCGATAAAGTTAAACATTAAATGACGTGCAATATCATTACTCATTACAAAATAGGCAAATATGGCAACAAGTAAGCTCCCTCCGCCTTGTAATAAGACCTCTTTTGGACCTTCTTCTTCCCATAAAACGGACATACGTTCAATTGTCCAAGACAAAATGATCATCGGGAAGAAAGTGATTTTTAGTCCTTCTGTTAATCCTAATTTATAAGACAACACTCCAAACATTGCTATTAATAATATAACCATAATGATCACCGTGGATATTCGTGATACCAGGAGTAAATTAAGTTGCGAGAGGTAGGAACGAATAAACAGACCGATGGCAACCAGTAAAGTAAATCCTATTATTCCCGTTATTAAGCTGGTTTGTATAAATGCCATTGCTATTAATACGGGCATAAATGTGCCAGATGTTTTAAGACCTATCAAAACTCGCATTAATACAACGACGAGAACACCGAGAGGTATCATTAATATGCCTTTAAATAGCGCTTGGTCTTCGACGGGTAAACTGTGTATTGAAAAGTCAAATAATTGTGCATTTTCCGTTTTTTGTATAATGGCAGATAATGCGGGTTGCTCTTGTTTTATCATTGAAAAGCTAACGTTTGAATGTTCGCCACCACTGAGTTCAAGCAATGCAACACCACTTTGATCCCATAATAATAAATTATCAGTGCGGATGCTGTTAGTGCTATTAGCTTCAAAAATTTGGGTGTGAATAACATCATTTTTCATTTCAAAAACTTCAACTAAAATTTGTAAATGTTGGCGTCTTCGACCATCTTCTAAATTTAATGCGCCAATGTGTCTGCTAGCAATTTTTGCGCGGTTAAGGAGCGTCATAAGAAGTTTAGTTTTATCATTATTATTGCTGAGTAATAATTTGACATTTTGACTTGGCTCTTCTGCATTGATTTTTTTTAAAATTTCTCGCGTCAGACTAAAAGCATCTGCACTGGTTTTTAAGGCTTCTTTTATTAATGCATTACCTGCTGTAGACTCAGCCGAGTTGCTATATGGCATGTCAATAATCGGGGGCATATCGGCGGTCGGATTTTTCTGGTTTTTATTATCGACCATCATTTGAATATTATAATATAAAGTTTGTTTCCCCTCTGCGGAGCGGATAGTCCATTGCACTTTTTTAGTGTTTTGTTCATTGTTGTCAAGGTATGACAAGCCATAACCTGGGGACGCCGCGCTCTGGCTTATTTGAACAAAGCCTTTTTGGGCTTTAGGGGTGGTTAATGATGCGGTAATAGGGGAGTTAACAAGAGCATTAAAGGTGATTTTTGCATCAATGTTCCAGATAGTACGTGTTACACCGGGAACCCAAGGGATGTTAAAGCTAATATGTCGTTGTACGGTTTGAAGCACACCTAAAGAAAATAATCCTGTGACCAGTGCAAAAAATACAAATCTAGCTTTCATTATTATTCCTTATTTTCTTACTCTTTTGTTTGTTTTTTTTGATAGGGGTATAAATATCTGTTAATTTAATTTTAAAGCGGATAAATAGTAGCAATAGTACGATAAAGCAATATATATTTAAAAATAGGGATCCAAAAGATTGGTAAGGTGTGTCACCGATAGCTGGGCGAATTTTTAGTTGCAAAGCTCCTGCTTGATGTGCTTTTAAACGACCTTTCTCTTGGCCAAAACGGTTGTAAATAGCCGTGATGCCGGTATTGGTACTGCGGAGTAAAGGACGCGCGAATTCGATGGCGCGCATACGTGCAATTTGTAAATGTTGAGCTGGCCCAATGGAAAAATCAAACCAAGCATCATTACTTAAGGTGAGAATGACGCCTGTATCTTCATGGATATTCTTGCGTAAAAGTTCAGGAAAGGTGATTTCATAGCAAAGCGTGGCTATCAAGTTGGTTTGTGCGTAACGTAAATTAGGTTGGACTGTATGTCCGGGAGAAAAGCTGGACATAGGCAAGTTAAAATAGGGTGCTAGTGGGCGCAACCACTTTTCAAAAGGTACAAATTCACCAATGGGTAGCAAATGAGATTTTCGATAACGAGCGGTGCTTTTTTCTGAATAACTATCTCCTGATGGTTGTTTTCCTAACGTTATAATACTGTTAAAGTATTGTTTGGTTTGTTGGTTATACTCAATAATACCCGTTAGTAGCGTTTTGTTTTTTTCTTGTAAGTCTGCTGAAATTGACTGTAAAGCAGGTTGTATTTCAAGTTCTAATGCTGCAATTGCAGATTCTGGCCAAATTATTAATTCCTGTTTTTTATCTTTTATATTACTCAAATTTAAATACTTAAATAGAGAAGTATATAAGTTTCCCGGCTCCCATTTTTTATGTTGGTCAATATTGCCTTGTATTAAAGTGATGTTAATAGGGCTTTGAAGCTGTGTATAACGAATGGATTTTAATAGTGCACCTAAGAGTAGAAGGCTAATAATAAGTGCCAAGGCTATTTTGTTATATTGTTGCTGTAATATCAGCGTTAATGCACCACAAAGTAGCAAGATAGCAAGCGTTACTCCTTGTACACCAAAGATAGGCGCAAAACCAATTAAAGGCGTATCGATATGGCTATAGCCAAGATAAGCCCAAGGGAATCCCGTTAAAAACCAGCCTCTAAACATATCCATTAACAGCCAGAATACAGGTAACACGAGCAGGTAACGCATTATTTTTGATATAAAATTTAAACGAAATGTTAGCCACAAAGCAAAACTGGGGAAAAGGGCTAAATAACTACAAAATAGTGCAATTAAACTTACATTAACGATGGTTGGCATACCACCAAATTGATCCATGCTGACATAAATCCAGTGCACCGTGGCAACGAACATAGAAAAGTTAAATGTAAAACAAAGCAGGAAAAGTTTTTTTGTGCTTTTTTTTATTTCTTCTAAGAGAAAAAAGAAGCCAATAAAAGAGGGATAAAGAACCCAAGGTAATTCAAAGGGTGCAAAGGCAAAGACCTGTACAGCACCTAAAATGAGAGCAATACAAAGTTGCCCTCGTAGCGTCTTCGTAAATGTCTTTGCAAACATTAAAAACTTATTTTTCAATGTTTTTTAGCTCTTTGGGGAGATGTACTTGTAACTGTATCAAACGTCGGTTATCGGCATTGATAACTTTGTATTTATACCCATTAATATTAATATATTCACCACGACTCGGTAGGTGGCCTAATTGATGGATCAGTAAACCTGCAATGGTATCTTGTTCTTCGATATTATAGTTAGTACCAAAATAGTCATTAAAATCATCAATACTCGTGAGCGCATTTACGGCATAAGTCCGTTTACCAATCTTGCGGATATCCGCTACTTCTTCATCGTCATATTCATCTTCGATTTCACCAACTATCACCTCAAGAATATCTTCAATAGTAACCAATCCTGAAACGCCACCGTATTCATCTACAACAATGGCCATATGATAACGCTGACAACGAAATTCTTTGAGTAATGTATCTAAGCGTTTGCTCTCGGGTACAACGACCGCTTCGCGCAAGATATCTTTTATTTTAAATTCACTGGTTTCATTTTTGAAACCATATTTAATCAGATCTTTAGCCAGTAATAACCCAACGATATGATCTTTATCTTCAGTTATAACTGGGAAACGTGAATGTGCGGAGTCAATGATAATAGGTAAAAATTGATTAACTTGTTGGTGCAAGCTTAATGTTATCATTTGTGAACGTGGGATCATGATATCGCGCACGCGTAGATTAGAGACATCAATAACGCCTTTAATCATCTCTTTGGTTTTTTGGTCGATAACATGACGCAGTTTTGCATCATTGATTAAGGCTAATAATTCACTTTTGTTTTTTGGCTCAGCTTGAAAAAGATGGCCAATTTTATCGAGCAAACTCGGTCGTGTTTGCTCGTGGGTTGAATGTTCATCTGACATTGCGTTTATTTACTCTGTTTCATTATAAGGAGGAGGAAAACCTAATTTTACAAGTATTTGAGTTTCTAAATCTTCCATCTCAAGGGCTTGTTGTTCAATAATATGATCATAACCTAATAAGTGTAAGCTACCATGAATCAACAGATGTGCCCAATGTGCATTTAAATCTTTTTGCTGTTCAAGTGCTTCTTGTTCTACAATCTGTTTACAAATAACAATATCACCAAGCAAAGGTAAGTTAATACCTTGTGGTGCATTGAAAGGAAATGATAGCACGTTTGTAGGTTTATCTTTATGCCTATATTGTACATTTAGCTGTTGTATTTCTGCACTGTCAACGATACGCACGGTTAATTCAGCCTCAAAACGTGTTGTTTTGGACCCTTTTAGAATCGCTTCTAATAGCCACTTTTCAATAATTTCAAGTGAGGGAAGTGCATTTTTATTTGCACTCGCTACTTGTAGATCAATAAACAGTTGCATTATCGGTTCCATTTTTTGTTTTATTTTCATATATTTCATAAGCTTTAACAATTCGACTGACAATAGGGTGACGCACCACATCATCTGCATCAAAAAAATTGAAACTGATTTCATCAACATCACTTAATACTTCAATCGCATGGCGTAAGCCTGATTTTTGATGACCGGGTAAATCTATTTGGGTAATATCTCCGGTGATCACTGCTGAAGAATTAAAGCCAATGCGTGTTAAAAACATTTTCATTTGTTCTACTGTCGTATTTTGACCTTCATCTAGGATAATAAAGGCATCATTTAAGGTACGTCCTCGCATATAAGCAAGAGGGGCAATCTCAATTATTTTCTTTTCAATTAGTTTTTCTACTTTTTCAAAACCTAACATTTCAAATAAAGCGTCGTATAATGGGCGGAGATAAGGGTCAACTTTTTGGGATAAATCTCCGGGTAAAAAACCGAGTTTTTCACCCGCTTCAACGGCGGGGCGAGTCAGTAAAATACGACGGACTTCTTGACGCTCTAGTGCTTCAACGGCGCAAGCAACGGCTAAATATGTTTTTCCGGTGCCAGCAGGGCCAATACCAAAGCTGATGTCGTTATTAAGGATATTACTAATATATTTACTTTGATTTTCACCACGAGGCTTTATGATGCCTCGTTTAGTTTTTATCTCAAGTGTTTGAGTACCTATTTTTGCGCTGGATTGTTGTACTTCTAATAAACGATGATCATTTAATAAAGCTTGTAATGCAATATGTATATCTGCATCAGAAATGTCCGCTTTCTTACCTTTGATCGTTTGAGTTTCAATATATAATTCCTGTATCAGATCTCGACACGCTTGTGCATAACGGTGCTCACCAATAATTTTAAAGTGTGAGTGTTGATGATTGATACTGAGTCCTAAACGGCGTTCAATGTGCTTTATGTTTACATCAAAAGCCCCGCATAAAATCGCCAACCTGTCATTATTTTGAGGTGTTAAATCAAGGTGTACCGTCGTTAACTGGTTGGTCATGTATTCTTACCTTTTATTCTGGAGTGTAGGTATTTACACCTGAATTTTCTACTTGTTTATTGACAATGTCAATGGGTCGAATTGATAAGCGCAAGTTCATCTCACTTTCATTACGGATAAATTCCCCACGGATTGAATTACTGTGAACGTCCGTGATCTTAACATCGACAAAGCTACCGATAGAACGATGATCGCCTTCAAAATTTACAATACGGTTGTTTTCGGTTCGACCACATAATTCCATAATGTTTTTACGAGACGGCCCCTCGACTAAAATACGTTGTACTGTACCGACCATACGGCGACCAATTTGTTGTGCTTGTTGCGTTATTTTATGCTGTAAGCGTGCTAAACGTTCTTTTTTCACCTGCAGGGAAACATCATCAGGCATATCGGCTGCCGGTGTGCCTGGGCGCTGACTGTAGATAAAGCTGTAGCTGGTATCAAAACCCATTTCTTCAATAAGATCCATCGTTTTTTGAAAATCTTCGTCCGTTTCATTGGGGAAGCCAACAATAAAATCTGAGCTTAATGTTAGGTTTGGGCGTACTTTTTTAAGCGCTACTATTTTCGCTTTGTATTCTTCGACATTATGACCGCGTTTCATAGCATTGAGAATTCTATCGGATCCTGCTTGTACAGGGAGATGTAAAAAATCAACTAATTCGGGTGTGTCACGGTAGACCTCAATGATTTCATCATTGAAATCAATAGGGTTGCTGGTCGTGTAACGCAATCTATCAATGCCATCTATAGAGGCTACATTACGTAATAATTCCGCAAAGCTACAGGTATCTCCATCAAATGTAGCGCCAATGTAAGAATTGACATTTTGTCCTAATAGATTGATTTCTCGAACACCTTGCTCTGCAAGTTGGGCGATTTCTAAAAGAATATCATCAATAGGACGGCTTACTTCTTCACCTCGAGTATAAGGAACGATACAATAAGTACAATATTTAGAACACCCTTCCATAATGGTTACAAAAGCCGTTGCTCCATCCGCCCGTGCTTCAGGAAGGCTGTCAAACTTTTCAATTTCAGGGAAACTAATATCGATAACTACCGAACTATTATTTTTTACATCTTGGATCATTTTAGGTAAACGGTGTAATGTTTGTGGTCCAAATATGATATCGACATAAGGCGCTCGACGACGAATCGCTTTACCCTCTTGTGAGGCAACACAACCACCAACTCCAATGATTAAGTTTGGATTCTTATCTTTTAATTTTTTCCAACGGCCTAGCTGATGAAATACTTTTTCTTGAGCTTTCTCTCGAATAGAGCAAGTGTTTAATAAAATAACGTCGGCATCTTCGGCATTATCAACGCTAATGTAGCCATTGCTGACATTTAATAGATCTGCCATTTTTGATGAATCGTATTCATTCATTTGGCAGCCCCAAGTTTTGACATGTAATTTTAAACTCATAATTCACTTGCTCTACTGTAGTACTATAAAAGAGGTAGCATTTTACGCATATCATCGTGTGACTTCAAGATACTTCCAAACATTGCATGATAATGGCGATTAATATTCATTAATTATGTTAAAAAGGTATAAAAAATAAGGCATTAAAAGGATATGTAATGGGAAGAAAAGAAATTATTATTGTGGGTGGTGGCATGGTAGGGGCGTTAAGCGCCTTATTACTTGCTCAACAAGGTTTTATTATCCATCTTATTGAGAAGAACAAAGTACAAATACACCAACAAGCAGGTGATTTTGATTTACGTGTATCTGCTTTTAGTGCGCAAAGTACACGTCTTTTACAAAAAGCGGGTATATGGAACTCTTTACCTAAAACGCGTTTATGTGCTTATCAATGTTTACAAACATGGGAAAAAGATAGTGCTAAGTTAACGTTTGATAGTCAGAATTTAAACCTAGATTGTTTAGGCGTGATGGCTGAAAATAGTTTAATTCAAAGTGCCTTGTGGCGGGCTTTAGAAAAGATGAGCAATGTACATTTATATGTACAGTGCGAGATACTTACGCTTAACAATAATAAAAATGGCGTTTGCGTTTGCTTAGATAGCGGGATAACGATTCATGCATATTTACTTATTGCAGCCGATGGTGCGGATTCACTCATTCGTCAAAAATTAAATATACCGATCACTGCGTGGGATTATCGTCAGAAATGTTTATTGATCAGTATTAAAACGGATAAATCTCAGCAAAGCACAACCTGGCAAGAGTTTCGCGAAACGGGGCCGTGTGCGTTTTTGCCTTTAGCGGGGCAACACGCAAGTCTTGTTTGGTATCATAGCCCAGAAAAAATAAATCAATTAGAGGATTTATCTGTAGAGCAATTAAAACAGGTAATATTACACGAATTTCCGATATTAGATTTTGATTTTGAAGTGCAAAAAAAAGGCGGGTTTGCATTAACTCGTCGGCATGCAAAAAATTATTATCAAGATAGTTGTGTGTTAGTGGGTGATGCCGCGCATAGTATTAATCCGTTGGCAGGCCAAGGTGTTAATTTAGGTTTTAAAGATGTGCAGTGTTTAGTGGATTTACTTGTGATGCAAAATACATTAGAGCTATCAGATGTATTGAAACAGTATGAACAAAAGAGAAAAGTGCCGAATATGCTCATGCAAACAGCAATGGATGTGTTTTATAAAGGCAGTAAAAGTCAGTTGCCATCAATACGTTTATTGCGTAAAAGTATCTTTTTTATGGCGCAACATAGCGGTGTATTAAAAGATACAGTGATGAAATATGCCATGGGATTATGAGAATGTTTAACTAGATAGTATCTTTGATATTATCAATGATGATATCACGTATCCATTTATGCCCTGGCTCATCGGTATTGCGTTGATGCCAAAGTAATATGTAAGCAATTTCAGGAAATTCAATTGGTAAGGGTAATGTTTCTAAAGCATATAATTTGTTTGCGAGTGGGGCAAAAATAAGTGGCAATGTGAGTATTAAATCACTGTGCGCACAAATACTGGCGGCGCTATAAAAATCGGGTAATGTGATATTAATTTTACGATGCTCATTATAGGTCGCCAAGTGATGATCAAGTGCCCACCAATCATTTCCTTCACAACGAACTTGTATGTGTGTCATATCTAAATATTTTTCTTTAGTCCAACTTTTAGTCGTTAGCATAGGGTGCTCTTTACGTACCAAGCAGATTTGTTTTGTTGTAAAAAGTGTTTCAAAGACTATACCATCGGGTAAATTATTTAAATTAAGATTAGAATCTTGATGTAAATCTCTGGCACTGATCCCAAAGTCGATTTTACCTTGTTGTATGGCTCGCATCGAGAGCTCATTCCAAGCATAAACATCTAATTTAAGATTAGGTGCTTTTTTTAATAAAGGGCTAATGTAAGCGGGTAATAAGGTTTCATAAGTGCTATCAAGTAAAGCAAAAGAAAAGTTCCGGTGGCTTTCACTCGGGGTAAAATTAGGTGGTAAGATTAATTGATGTATTTTTTGTAAAAGCATTGGTAAATTTTTTTTTAATTGTAGTGCATGAGCCGTTGGTTTTAATCCGTGAGAACTTCGAAAGAAAAGGGGGTCGTTTAATATTTTTCGTAAACGGTTAAGATTTTTACTGACAGCGGATTGAGATAAGTGCAAACGATGCGATGCTCGTGTGACACTGCATTCTTCTAATAACACTTGCAAGGTGACCAGAAGGTTAAGATCTACTTTTGCGATTTTATCAATATGCATGATATTCCTGTTGGGAATGTTGTATGTCATTATAATTATCAATACTAATGCTCGTTAAATTAGGGTACATGAATGATCCTTGTTTATGCGAATGATGTATTGAGCGTAGTGCTTTTTTTATTATTTAAGGAGAAATTCTAAGATAAAGCTTATTTTTTTTGTTTTTGTGTGGTTCTATATCTTTTAATGGGTGCAATTAAACGTTTGTGTTTGTAAAATAAAAGACCTTTCTCTGGTGATTATTAATAATAAATAAGTAAACTAAATACATTTAATGTCTTTGCTTTTTTATAACCTCAGTATCAACGTTGCATTTAGAGGGTATTCAGGGTAAATTAGTGCCTTTTTTTATCTATTTATTTTGTTGTTTATTTATTAAAATAAACAAAGTAAAACACCAGTATCCGCTATGTTATACGGTGGATACTTTTAAATTTTAAAGGACGAAATTAATGTTGATCGATTTTGCAGCATCCCCGCTGTCGATTTTGCCTGCTATTGTTGCTCTTGGCTTGGCAATTATCACTCGCCGAGTTCTACTCTCGTTAGGTCTTGGTATTGTACTCGGTGCTCTATTGTTAGCTGACTTTTCTTTGCTAAATACGTGCAGTTATATTTTAAATATCACCAAAAATCTTATTTATAATGAAGGGGTCGTTAATGCAGGAAATATGAGCATTGCAGTATTTCTTGTGTTACTTGGAATGATGACGGCTTTGCTAACTCTTTCTGGTGGTACTCGTGCTTTTGCAAATTGGGCGCTTGAGCATATTAAAGATAAACGTGGAGCTGCATTATTAGCCGCTTTTTTAGGAGTGTTTATTTTTATTGATGATTATTTTAATAGTCTTGCTGTTGGCTCTGTTGCTCGTCCCGTTACGGATCGCTTTAAAGTTTCGCGTGCTAAACTTGCTTATATTCTTGATTCAACCGCAGCGCCAATGTGTATCTTGATGCCACTGTCGAGTTGGGGGGCTTATATCATGACTATCATTGCGGGTATTTTAGTCAGCCATGGCATCACTGAGTATTCTGCTCTAGGTGCTTATGTGTTACTTATTCCAATGAATTTTTATGCATTGTTTACTTTATTGATGGTTTTTGCTGTGATTTATTTCAAACTTGATATTGGTTTGATGAAAAAACACGAAGAAATGGCTGACATGCAGAACGATGATTGTAATGATGCAAATGCTGTCGATTTATTTGATGAATATGGGATTCCTGAAAGTGATCTTGGTAAAGTTTCAGATTTGATCTATCCGATTATCGCACTTATTTTTGCAACTGTTTTCTTTATGCTATATACGGGAGCGCAAACCCTCGCTGTTAATCAACAACCTTTTTCATTCTTAGGAGCTTTTGAACATACAAATGTTGGTGCTTCGCTTGTTTACGGATCGTTAATCGGTTTACTGCTTGCATTTATTACCGTTTTCAAACAGAAATTACCTTTAAAAGATATTGGAAGTGCTCTTTGGATTGGTGCTAAATCAATGTTTAGTGCGATTGTTATTTTATTCTTTGCTTGGACGATTGGCTCTGTTATTGGCGATATGCATACAGGGGCTTATTTATCGAGCTTAATACAAGGTAATATATCCATTCATTGGTTGCCGGTTATCCTTTTTGTATTATCCGGAATAATGGCTTTTTCTACCGGTTCATCATGGGGAACCTTTGGTATTATGTTGCCGATAGCCGGTGATTTAGCCGCCTCTACCGATATAGCCTTTATGTTGCCGATGTTAAGTGCGGTACTTGCGGGCTCTGTCTTTGGTGATCATTGTTCACCGATATCCGATACTACGATTCTTTCGTCGACAGGTGCTCGTTGTAAACATATCGATCATGTTTCAACGCAATTGCCTTATGCATTATCGGTGGCCGGAATTGCCGCGATTGGTTTTATTACCATTGGTTTTAGTAATTCATTATGGTTGTCATTATTTGCCTACTCAGTGGCATTCTTGTGTGTAATTGGAATAATGAAAGTGATTTCTAATCGGTAAAAGAACATTTGTTTATTATTTAAAGCCAGCAAATTGCTGGTTTTTTTTGTTTAAGGGCATTTTTCTGTTGATGTTATATTGACCGTAAAGTAAAACCGAGACTTAAAAGTGTTTTTTTTGGGGATGCCAAAGTCTGCTTTAATGGTGTTGTACGTTTTAAAATTATAATATCAAGTAAAGATTGCGGATAGCAATGTCATTTTCGTCTAAGATAACGTAAACTGTTCGCCTATTTTTCAGCCCATATTATCAGGTGTATGATGATCCGTTTAAACCAAGTTAAATTAGTGCTCGATCACAGTGACGAAGCAATACAAAATTTTGTGCTCGATAAACTTGCACTGCATAAGACGCAAATAGAGGCAATTCATATTTTTAAACGAGGCTATGATGCGCGAAAACGCAATGTGGTCACTTTGATCTATACACTTGATATTACGTTAACAAATGTTGATGAAGCGAAAATATTAAGTCAATTTGAAAAAGATCCCAATGTGCGTGAATCGCCCGATACGACGTATCGTTATGTTGCGAGTGCACCTAAAAATTTAAAAGAGCGTCCTATTATTATCGGTATGGGGCCTTGCGGATTATTTAGTGCATTGATTCTTGCGCAAATGGGGTTTAAACCCATTCTTTTAGAACGGGGTAAGTCAGTGCATGAGCGTGCTAAAGATACTTTTAGATTTTGGCGTACAGGTAAGCTGAATACAGAGTCTAATGTTCAATTTGGCGAAGGTGGAGCCGGTACTTTTTCAGATGGTAAATTATATAGCCAAGTTAAAGATCCTGATTTTTTAGGCTTAAAAGTAAAACAAGAGTTTGTTGCAGCCGGCGCCCCGAAAGAGATTCTATATGTGAGTAAACCACACATAGGAACTTATAAATTAGTGACTATGGTTGAAAAAATGCGCCGACAAATTATTGAGTTAGGTGGTGAAATACGTTTTGAAACACGAGTTGATGAACTTAAAATAGACGCTGGGCAAATTTCTGGTGTTATTTTAAAAAGTGGAGAAGAGATATCTTCAAAGCATGTTGTTTTAGCAATAGGGCACAGTGCACGTGATACGGTGAAAATGTTACATGAGAAAGGAGTCTATCTTGCAGCTCAGTCATTTTCGATTGGATTCCGTATTGAACATAAGCAAGATATGATTGATAAGTGTCGTTTTGGTATTAATGCGGGGCATCCATTATTAGGTGCGGCTGATTATAAACTCGTACATCATTGTAAAAACGGGCGCTCTGTATATAGTTTTTGTATGTGTCCTGGCGGGGTAGTAGTTGCCGCAACCTCAGAAGAACATGCTGTAGTGACGAATGGTATGAGTCAATATTCACGTAGTGAGCGTAATGCGAATAGTGCGATTGTTGTGGGTATTAACCCTAGTGATTTTAACAATGACCCCTTACAAGGAATCGCCTTACAACGTGAATTAGAACGTAATGCCTATGTGATGGGGGGAAGTAACTATGATGCTCCTGCGCAAATGTTGGGTGATTTTTTAAATGCGGGTGTAGGTAAACCCTTTGAAAGTATTACACCATCTTATAAACCAAATGTAAAAATGACAGATTTAAGTCATGCTTTACCGGATTATGCCATTGATGCTATCCGAGAAGCGATTCCAGCTTTCGCTAAGAAAATTAGAGGTTTTGATTGTAACGATGCGATGCTGACCGGAGTTGAGACGAGAACATCTTCACCCGTGCAGATTAAGCGTGGTAAAAACTTTCAAAGTGTAAATGTTAAAGGTTTATATCCAGGTGGTGAAGGGGCTGGTTATGCGGGAGGCATTTTATCGGCGGGCATTGATGGGATTAAAATCGCACAAGCAGTTGCATTAGATATGCTTGCGAGCAAAGGATATGAAGATAATGATTCATGATCAAGTAAACAGCAATAGTCGTTAATGAAAATGTTTTTACTCCATGCAGGTTAAATTTTGCGTTTTAGCCTGCATGGAGAGTTTGGTTTTTAAATAAAAAATTTATGCGAAATAAATTAATTTAATTAAAAATAGAATGGCAAGAAACCATACGCTACTGCTTAACTCTTTGTATCTACCACAAAATATTTTAATGGCCGCAAAAGAGATAAAGCCAAGAGCGATACCGTTTGCAATGGAATAAGTCAAAGGCATCATGATAGTCACAACGACCACGGGGGCCGCCTCTGTAATATCGTCCCAGTTAATTTCTTTTAAGCTCCCGACCATTAACACCGCTACATATAATAATGCCCCTGCTGTGGCATAGCCTGGGATCATACCGGCTAAAGGTGCAAGGAATAGCGAAAATAAGAATAAAACGCCAACCACAACGGCGGTTAATCCAGTACGACCACCTTCAGCAACACCCGCGACACTTTCAATATAACTTGTTGTTGTGGATGTCCCTAATATTGCGCCGGCTATTGAGGCGCCACTGTCGGCTAATAATGCCCGTTTTAATCGAGGTAAATTACCATTTTCATCGAGTAAATTTGCTTTGCTTGCAACCGCAAGTAACGTTCCTGAGGTATCAAACAGATCAACAAATAGAAAGGCAAAAACAATACTTATCATGCTAACATTAAATGCACCTGCAATATCCATTTGCATAAAGGTTGGTAGAATACTAGGAGGCAAGGATATTATGCCAGTATAATGTACGTCCCCACAAAGAAAACCGATAAAGGTAACGCCAAGGATAGCTATCATAACGCCTCCTTTAACACGAAAGTGTGCTAATGCAATGATCAAGAAAAAGCCTAATGATGCGAGTGCAGCGGGCAGTGCCGTCATATCTCCGAGAGAAACTAATGTTGCAGGGTTATTAATGACAATCCCCGAATTTTCAAGAGCAATTAAAGCCAAAAATAAACCAATGCCTGCTGCGATGCCGTGACGCATTGACATTGGGATGGAGTTTATTATCCATTCACGAATTTTAAATAAGCTTAATGTTGTAAAACAAACGCCAGATAAGAAAACTGCGCCAAGAGAAATTTGCCAACTGTAACCCATATCGAGAACAACAACATAAGTGAAAAAAGCACTGAGTCCCATTCCAGGTGCGAGTGCAACAGGGTAATTCGCATAAAACCCCATTATGAAACAACCAATGGCTACCGCTAGGCAGGTTGCTACAAAAACCGCGCCAGAATCCATGCCGGTGGCAGATAGCATCGAGGGGTTAACAAATATAATATAAGCCATCGTTAAGAAGGTTGTCATACCTGCAATCACTTCGGTTTTAACAGTGGTTTTATGTTCGCTTAATTTAAATATTTTTTCGAGCATTATAGTTCCTGTAAGTGTTAACTTGAATATGAATGTATTTCGTGCGGATTATAAGGAGATATAATAAACGAGTCCACTAATTTGCTGTGTTTTTAATATAAATGTCTATGTGTTTTATGCGCCACTTAACTTAGTATTACCTTGTTTGATAAGGATTAATAGTATTTATCCGTGGCTAATGTCTGCGGTGATATTTATTGGAATTTTATCTTGTCTATCTTGGGTTTTGATAGCGAAGATCAGAGAGGTTAAAGCCTAAACAGATATCTTTTTTTAAGCTAACTAACTTTTTACTTAGCAAAGCTTCTTCTTTAAACTTTTTAACTTTACATAAAGGTTTGTTTTTTGTGTCGATGGGGGCGTCGAACATGGCCTGTAGACTGGAGTATTCATGTAACAATAATAATGCTCCTTTGTCTCCAACACCCTCAACACCTTTAATGGCACTACTTGAAATTCCTGTGATAGCCCAATAATCACATAATTTATCAATATTTAAAGCCATCTTATTTAAAACGCGGCCACTGTCGGTATAACTGTTTTGAAAATAATCATAGATTAAAGTTTGCGGACCCAACAATTGATAAAACCCTTTATCTGTTGAAACAATAATACATTTTTGTTTTTTATTAGTGATTTTCTCACTAAGGGTGGCGATTAAATCATCGGCTTCATCTGTTTCGCTGAGTAAAGATTCAAAGCCTATCTCAATAAATTTATCTTGGATATTTTCTAATGCCTTTTTCAATAAAGGCGGGATGGGTTTACGCCCTTGTTTATATTGAGGATATAATTGGTGACGCCAGCTTTTAGCATGGCTATCAAAAACACAAATAACGTGAGTAGGGTTATGTAGATTTGCTAATTTGTTGAGTGCATTACACGATACTCTTGTTGTTTCTTCAATCGCACGTGCTGTCTCACCATGTTGTTTTTCTTGAATGGCATAAATACGCCGAATAAGGTTCATGGCATCGATGATAAGTAAGGTTGCTAGCATATTTTTATTGCGCCCAAAAAGAGAGGATAATACCTCTCTATAAAAATATATCAAGGCGCATGGAATAATACGTTATATATTCTTTTTTTTTTTTTTCTACAGACAGTCGTCACAATGCTTATTTATACTGTATTTTTAATTATCAGGATATTTTTATATGCTAAATAAAAAATTACCCGTAACCGATTTACATCGGCACCTAGATGGCAATATTCGTAGTCAAACGATCTTAGATTTAGGGCGGAAATTCAACATTGAATTACCAGCATGGGATATGGCGTCATTACGACCGCACGTGCAGGTTGTGGATTCTGAAGCAGATTTGCTGGGGTTTTTATCAAAGCTTGATTGGGGTGTTGCGGTGTTAGGCGACTTAGATGCTTGTAGGCGTGTGGCTTATGAGAATGTTGAAGATGCTAAAAATGCGCAAATAGATTACGCTGAATTAAGATTTTCACCTTATTATATGGCCATGAAACATCGGTTGCCAATAGCTGGTGTGGTTGAGGCTGTTATTGATGGAGTAAAGGCAGGTTGTCGGGATTTCTCAATGCAGGCGAATTTAATTGGAATTTTAAGTCGTACTTTTGGTGTAAAAGCTTGTCAAGAAGAGTTACAAGGTTTATTGACACAAAAAGATAAATTAGTGGCGATAGATTTAGCGGGTGACGAATTAGGTCAGCCTGGTGATTTATTTATTCGGCATTTTAAAAAAGTACGAGATGCAGGCCTAAATGTCACCATCCATGCAGGTGAAGCAGCTGGAGCACAAAGTATTTGGCAAGCAATTAATGAATTAGGTGCAACACGAATAGGACATGGCGTTAAAGCGCTTGATGATTTAAAATTAATGGATTATTTAAGTGAGCATAATATAGGTATTGAGTCGTGTATTACTTCTAATATTCAAACGAGTAGCGTGAGTACATATGCAACTCATCCGCTAAAAACCTTTCTTGAACATGATATTTTAGCTTGTTTAAATACGGATGATCCTGCTGTTGAAGGTATTGAACTTCCTTATGAATATGCAGTTGCAGCACCAAAAGCAGGGTTAAGCTTGACTCAAATCCATCAAGCACAAATTAATGGACTGACATTAGCGTTCATTTCGGAGGAAGAGAAAGAAGTATTACGTAAAATGGCTGCGCTACGTTAACGTTTTATGTGAGATACATAAAACGTTAACGTGCCTATCTATGGCTGGCTACTTTTATATGCTTCTGAACCCCATAAAGGAACGGTTGATAAACTATGCTTAAAGCTACCTGATGTTTCTTTTGTTGAGTATGATACATACATTAGTGTTTGGTTTTGAGTATCATAAATACGGCGAATTTTCATGTTTTTAAAGAAAATGCTTTTGGATTTTTTAAAAACAATTTCTCCTGATTTAGACTTGTCGATATTTTGGATCATCACAGCGGTTATCTTTCCTGTTTGTCGACACGAAATAGCCGAATCAGAGGGGTCAGAAAAGCTTAAATCATCTTCAATGCTAGCAATGTGACAGGTTACTCCGGTGACGATCGGGTCTATTAAAATATTTATTTTAATATTTTGAGTTGTGAAGATACCTAGACTAATATCACCAACATTGTCACGGTTTGCTTTTTGATAAATCACGAAGCCGATAATGAGCAGTATTAAAATTAACATGGCAATGGCATAACGTTTTATTTTTTTTAACATAATAATACCTTACTTTTTAAAGTCCCAAGATAAGTTAGAAACGAGCTGACAGGTATCACATTTAAAGTCGAAAATGTCAAATAAGGGCGATTCTAAACGCCATTCTTTAGCACAATTAGGGCATTTTCGATCTTGTTCTTTTTGTAAGCTTATCCCCGCAACACGATATAAATAATAGTAAGTTGGAACGTTTGTTATTTTCTCAACCCGCTGGCAAAGACGTCGCCCGATATTATACAGACGACTATTAATATCACCTATTTCAAGGAGTAATTGAGCTGAAACAGCACTGCCATTCATTTGTAATTCATCACAATTTATCCATTCTTCTTGCCATTTTATAAGGGCTTTACGATCTCCATTACTGATAGCTTCGGTACTGCGATAAAGTGGAATAGGGTTTAGCGTTTCGCCACAACGTAAAGGTGAACAGGTATCTAAAAATGTAGTATAGAGAAGTTGCCATGCGGGTTTAAAATTAGGTGCACAAGCTAATGAGTTAAGATCTTCTGCCACGTTTTTTATTTTTGGGGAAAGTAAGCCTGCTTCGGTCAGTTGATTTAATGCTTTTTCAACTTGAGGGCTATTAAAGCACGAAGCTAAACTATTGCTTTCTGGGCAAACGAGACGCGTTGAAAAAACACTTTTTTGCATAGCAATTGGGAATTCTCTACCAAGTATTTGGCCATTGTAACGTAGCATATCCAAATAGTTATTAATCGCACGTTCAATGGCAGTATAATGAGTGTTTTGGTAACATTCAAAAACAAGATCTTTAATAAACATGCCTAATGGCTCTCTTCTAATAAAATAATACGTTGTTGGAGAGCTTTAATCTGAGTATATAAAGGTGCTAATTTTTCATCAATTTGCATTTTAATTAAGGCGTCTAAGTTCTTTTTTGAAGTGTCTGGCGGTACAGTGTTAAATTTTTCTAAATGTATCTCTTGATATGGATCGTCGCGCCAGAGACGTAACCCTTCAATAATTAAGGGAAGAGCGATATTTTTAGGTAAGCGCGCTTTAATTAAAGCAGTATTGGGCGTTTTACCTTCTTTAGATAATTGTTGTGCGATAGCAATGATACGATGCATGTTAAATAAACCTTAATGGAGAGTGTCGTCACGCTCAAATGAGCGATAGACAGGAAATTCAAAGCGAGCTTGACGTAATCCTCTTAAACGTAATATTCCTTGGTAGCTATTTTCATTGTCACTACTAAATTCAAAAACAAAATGAGCCTCAAGAAAGTGTTCGCCGAGTTTATAATTAAAATGCGATCTCGCTACATTTAATAATTGTAGATCTAAGGCGATACATTTTTGTTTAATGAGGATATCTGCATACTCTGATTGTTGGCGTAGTTTCCAGAAGAGAAGTGCTACACAGACGCATAATAAAATGAAGAGTAGATTAAACATCAATGTGCTTATTATTAATACTTGAAAAAAGGTGACCAATAGCCTCAGAGAGAGCATTTGATCGTGTATTTAAACGTAATTGTTTGAGTACTTTTTCACGTAAGAGAGGAATCGCGACAAGATCTGTAAATAGTGCACTAAAGAGAGAAGATTGGTGTGTTGCTAAGGCTTCAAAAAATTGATTTAGGCGAGAGTCATCCTCGAGATGGTGCCAACAGCGACCAACAATACTAATATACCAATGTGGGTTATGTATTAAAGTAGATTTAAATTGTTCATCTAATAGTGCATTAAAAATATTTTTATCGGAAGCATTTGAAATAGCGCGAAGTAATAAAATAGCATTGTTAGGATGATCGTTTTCTAGTTCAATACGTGCTTGTTGTGCGATTACTTTGGCTAAAGGTGGATTGATATCTTTTTGTGACTCTAAGCATAAAGCAAGAGATTGCAACGGTTGTTGTGGTAAGAGTTTGATGGCGTTTATTAAGTGTTGCTGATTATTATCGGTATTGAGTCGCGCGCAGATATCTGCAATGCCCTGTATACCTATATTCTCCCATGCACTCCATGTGTTTTCACCTGAAAAGTAAGAGTGCGCGGTGTTATAAAATAGAGACGGAGGGCGCACAAATATAGTGTTTATTAGAGCATTAAAAATGGCTAACTTTTCAGTGTTGGGTTTAAAAATAAAAGGATTTTGTGCTAAATGTTGCTGCTGTTGTTTGTTTATTTTTGCGGTCAAATCATGACCCATAGCACCGATGACACTTTGAATGAAACTTGTTTGGGCACTTATTTTTAAGAGTCCTTTCTCATCGAGTGGTATTTTTAGAAACCAAATGAAGTGCTCTTTTTTTGTGGGAACTTGCCAAAAAGTAAGCGCGAAATAAGCTTGTTTTTGGATAGGGTAGGGGTACGGTTTTTTATTGGAGCAGATAGTTACAAAGTCTGTATTAGAAATTTCACTTACTTTTCGACCCAGATCATAGACACAGAATTGGGTATTAGCTTGTTCTAAAAAATCGGTAAGTGTATTTATATTTATCATAAAGGAGTCTTTTTTATCGGGATATATCCCATTTAATTAAGAGTATGGATTATATCAGGAAACAATGAATGTATAAATGAGAACGAAACATGTTAGACATACAAATTTTAGACGTAGAGAAAACAACCAACGCTGCACCATTAGAAATATTATATCAAGATGAACATGTCATCGTTATTAATAAACCGGCAGGCTTATTGGTGCATCGAAGTTGGTTAGATACGCATGCAACCGAGTTTGCCGTACAAAAATTACGCGACCAAGTTGGCGCAAAGGTTTATCCTGCTCATCGTTTAGACCGACCAACATCTGGGGCGCTACTTTTTTTGCTGGATAAAAATCACGTGTCTAATTTAATGCAGCAATTTGCACAACAAAAAATAGAAAAACGCTATTTAGCGGTGGTAAGAGGACATATTGATAAAGGGATCATCGATTATGCACTCAAAAAGAAATTAGATAAAATTGCGCATAAACATGTCACCCGTGAACCCGAAGCTCAACCTGCAGTAACACATTATCAGTATCTTGCTCATTGTGAGGTTGATGTCGGTGTGCGCCCGTATCCGAGCTCACGCTATTCGCTGGTGGAACTGACACCTAAAAGTGGGCGTAGGCATCAATTACGTCGACATATGAAGCATGTTTTTCATCCTATCATTGGTGATACTACACATGGTGATGGTAAACATAATCAGATGTTTCGAGATAATTTTGCAACACAACGTTTGCTTCTACATTCTTCTTCTTTAATTTTTAAACACCCTGTCAGTGGTGCCAAAATTGAAGTTCATGCGCCTTTAGATAATGATTTTAAGACCTTATTAAAAACACTTAAATTAGATGTATCTTGCATCTGAAAAGTGTTTTTTAGCTTTAATTCTGAGTTGGTTTACTTTTTTTTTGTGTGTCAGAAAAGTCGTTGTTTTTCTGGCATTTTATTGTAATAAAAGCGAAAACTTCGGGATTAAAATGTGCTTGAGACAAATAGTTTTTTTGGCCATTTTCAAGTAACAGTAAAATACCTTTAGGCGTGTGGATAATGCGTTTAATATCACACCAATGTTGGCAATTATTAATATATAAACTGCTCGTTGTTATGCCTTTTTCGTCGACCTCTACATTAATTTTATTTCCAGAGTTTTTACTCCACATTTGTCGACAAAGCCACCATGATTTTTGATACTTAACACTAAAATACTCTATGCCAGCCAGTGCGAAAAAAAACAAACCAAATAATTTAGGATGTGTCGTCAACATTATGATGTATGTACCAAATAAAAGGAGCCCTGCGATAAAAATAATACGTGGTTTTTTATGTGGAAAATGTAATGCTGATTGCTCAAAACATTCAGAAAAATATGGGCGATCAAGTCTAAATTCAGTACTAAATTGCATGTGCTACCTTTTCTTGTTTTTATATCAGGAGATATCTAAATATAAAATATGTAATGCGTATTATAACGTATTCATGTTTTATTTTGTGTGCTTATTTTTTAATAAATGCTTGACCTTACTCTTAGGGGATATTTTAAACTGTATTTATATAAACAACTGATAGATAGATATGCACCGACTTATTTGCTTATTATTACTGCCAATTATTCTTTTTAGCTTTACGCCTAATACATGGGCTGCATTGCTCGTGCCTGGCAGTAAAGCTGAATTATATCAGCCTTGTAAGCTCATGCAAGTTGCCGGAAAGCCTTGCACAAAGATAGCGTTTAAAAAAATGAATTGTAGAAACAGTTGTACATTCATCTGTAACTATTTATTACCGGTTGATTCTAATTTATCTTTTGATTTGTTTTTTCCTCCTTATTTCAATTACCCACACGTAAAAGTATCTGTTCTTTGTCAACACCCTGAATGCCTTTATCGTCCTCCCTGTTTTAATTTGAGATATTAAGCAACATAAATATATTGAATTAATCATTACTCATCTTTTAAAAGATGAGTAATAAGGACAACATATGAAAAAAATATTAATAATTGTGCTTTTTCTTTTTAGTGCGAGTGCTTGGGCTAAATCAGTCACACTTGTACAAGCAATTGACATTGCATTGCAAAGAGATCCTGCCAATAAGATGTATCAACATCAACGCCTTGCTTTAATTGCGCAGGGTAAAAATAGTGCAACGTTAAGCGATCCAATGATAAAACTAGGCATTGCTAATTTAGACACGGAGAGTCTCTCTTTAGATAACGATCCTATGTCGCAATTAACATTAGGCATTAGTCAGCAATTTAGTCGTGGTGACTCGCTACAAATCCGTAAAAAAAGTTTTAATTTAGAATCAGAATCTGCGCTTTTTAGTGCACAAGAGCGCCGCTTACAAGTAAAAAAAACAGTTCGTTCTCTCTGGTTTAAAATACTCTTTATTGAAAAGTCGACATTAATGGTTGAGCAACAAAAAACTTATTTTGCAAGCTTATATCGTGATTTACAGAGTCAATTTTCATTAGGTCTTTTAGATAATGAAGATGTGATTGAATCTGAGATCGAACTCTCTAAGTCGGATGAGAAATTAGCAGTACTTCGGCAAAGTTTATTAAATTATCGCACGTTATTGAGTGAATGGATTGGCGCTCAAGCATTTGTGCCTTTCGATAAAAGTTTGCCTATTTGGTCAGAGACAAAGGATTATATTAAGCGTACTCAAAGGCTCAAATCGACGCACTATGCGTTATTAGCAAAACATCCGCAAGCTAAAATACTAAGCCAACAAATAACACTCGCTCGGAATGATATTTCACTGGCTCAACAAAGTTATAAGCCGAGTTTTAAAGTGGAGTTGGGATATGGACATCGCTTATCTTTAATGGATGATGGTCAACGGCGGAGTGATTTGTTGAGTGCATCGCTTGTTTTTGATATGCCTATATTTAGTACTCAGAAGCAAGATCAACAAGTGATTTCTGCGCAACAAATGCAAGGAAAGAAGCAAGAAGAATATTTCTTGTTATTGCGTCAACTCAATATATCCCTCAGTAATGCAATTAGTGGTTATCAGCAATTGTTAGACCGGCAACTTCATTATAAAAGCACATTGCTAAAACAATCCCAAAGACGAATCGAGATTTTAGAAAAAAGTTATCAGTCAAAAACACGTCCGTTTAAAGATGTTATCAAAGCATACATCAAGGATCTGGATCTTTCTCTGGAATATCAAAAGCTTTATTTTGATGGCTTACAAAGCCTGATCAACATTCGTTATTTTCAAGCAATCTAAGGACATATTATGCGTTATATCATTGTATTACTAAGCACTATTATTATTGGTTTCTTGGTGTTTGAAAACACTAAAATCTTCACGTCTTCAGTAAGCTCTTCTGAGAATGTTAAATCAGAGGCTCTGTATTGGGTCGCACCGATGGATGCTAATTATCGTAGAGATAAACCTGGGAAATCACCAATGGGCATGGATTTGGTACCTGTGTATCGTAAAAGTGATAAAGCCTTACCAGTAGGCGAAATACAAATATCACCTCAGGTAGAAAATAGTCTCGGTGTTCGTTCTGCTTTATTAAAAAAAGAAAAAATGGAACTCGCAATTAATGGTTTTGGCACAATTGTTGCGAACAAAGATGCACAGTGGCAAATTAATAGTCGAGTGTCGGGATGGATTGAAAAGTTGTATGTGAAATCAGAGGGTATTTCGGTTGATAAAGGACAAAAATTATATGCTATTTATTCCCCAGAATTAGTCAAAGCACAGGAGTCATTATTTAATTCTATTGATTTAAATAATGATACGTTAATCAACGCTTCTAAAATACGCCTAGAGGCATTAGGCGTGAGTGATGCACAAATAAATGACATTATTAAAACAGGAAACGTGCAGAAAAGCATTACGTTTTTTGCGCCACAAAAAGGTACGATTTTAGAATTAAAAGTGAATAAAGGTGCCTTTATATCACCATCTATGACAGTGATAAAAGCGGTTAATTTAGATTCTATATGGGTTGACGTCGAAATTTTTTCAGCTCAAGTTGCTTATATTAAACTCGGTGTTCCTGCGTCAATGACGTTAACGTATTTTCCAGGTAAAGAGTGGCTTGGAAAGGTTGATTTTATTTATCCTGAAATGAGTGTAAGCAATCGAAGTTTACGTATTCGCTTAAAATTCAAAAATTCTGATAATAAATTGAAACCTAATATGTTTGCGTCGATAAGTTTAACTCCGATGATGCAAGGGAAACGTTTGTTTATAACGCAGCAAGCCATTATTTATGCAGAGAATAATGCGCGAGTCGTTAAAGCACTAGGAGGTGGTAAATTTAAATCGGTATTTGTTACCTTGGGTGTGCAAAGTCAAAATAAAGTTGAAGTGCTATCTGGCCTGCGCGAAGGGGATAGAATTGTTACTTCTGCACAATTTTTGTTAGACAGTGAATCTAATATTGGCGCTGAACTTGAGCGTATGCAAGCCGTTAAGCCTATGCAGAATAAATCCCTACCTGAATTAGAGAAAAGTTTTTGGAACACACAAATTCAACAGGTGAAATTATGATAGGTAAAATAATAAACTGGTCAATAAAAAATCGAATTTTGGTTTTGTTGTGTGCGTTATTCATTGTTTTTTATGGTATTTTTAGTTTACAAAAAACACCAATAGATGCTATCCCTGATCTTTCTGATGTACAAGTGATTATAAAAACGACATATCCTGGGCAATCGCCACAAGTCGTTGAAGATCAAGTTACTTATCCATTGACGACAGCGATGTTAAGCGTGCCGGGGGCAAAAGTTGTACGCGGTTATTCTTTTTTAGGTGATTCTTATGTCTATATTATTTTTAAAGATGGCACGGATATGTACTGGGCTAGATCTCGTGTTTTAGAATATCTATCACAGGTTACCGCCACATTACCAGCACAAGCTCGCTCAGCATTAGGACCAGATGCTACGGGAGTTGGGTGGGTTTTTAGTTATGCATTAGTTGATAAAAGTGGCCAACATGATTTAAGTGAATTGCGAAGTCTACAAGATTGGTATTTGAAGTTTGAATTGCAAACAGTTCCGGGTGTTTCAGAAGTTGCCAGTGTCGGCGGTATGGTAAAGCAATACCAAGTGCGTATAGATCCCAATAAATTACGAGCTTATAACATCTCTTTATTGCAAATAAAGCAAGCCATTAAAAATGCGAATCAAGAGTCGGGTGCCAGTGTTTTAGAAATGGGTGAAGGCGAATATATGCTGCGTATTTCAGGGTATATTTCATCTTTAGAGGATTTAAAATTGATCCCTTTAAAAGTTGGCACTAAGGGAACACCGTTATTATTGGGTGATTTAGCGGATATTCGTATTGGTCCACAAATGCGTAGAGGTATTAGTGAATTAAATGGAGAGGGTGAGGTCGTCAGTGGCATTGTTGTGATGCGTTTTGGCGAAAATGCACAGGGTGTGATAAAAGCGTTAAAAGAAAAATTAAAACAATTACAAAAAGGCCTACCTAATGGCGTGGAAATCATACCGACTTATGACCGTTCTGAATTAATTAATGCGGCGGTCGATAATTTATACAACAAATTATTAGAAGAATTTATTGTAGTGACTTTAGTTTGTGCTGTTTTTTTATTCCATTTTAGATCTGCATTGGTTGTTTTATTTAGTTTGCCCATTGGGATTTTTTGCGCTTTCATCATCATGTCATGGCAAGGGATCAGTGCCAATATTATGTCCTTAGGAGGTATTGCGATAGCGATTGGGGCAATGGTAGATGGGGCAATTGTTATGATTGAAAATGTACATAAACATTTAGAAAAAAAACCATTAACCGATAAAAATCGTTGGCAGGTGATAAGTAAAGCCGCCTCTGAAGTTGGCCCCGCATTATTTTTCTCGTTACTTATCATTACTTGTAGTTTTTTACCCGTTTTTGCTCTGCAAGGACAGTCAGGGAAAATGTTTGCACCGTTAGCGTTTACAAAAACCTATGCAATGGCAGCCTCTGCAGGTTTAGCTATTACGCTGATCCCTGTTTTGATGGGCTATTTTATTAGAGGGAAAGTTTTAGCTGAACATAAAAACCCAATAAACAGATGGGTGGTTGCTTTGTATAAACCGGTGCTCAGTTTTAGTTTAAGGTATCCTAAAGTATTAATGTCTCTGGCATTACTATTGTTAGTGATTGGGTTTTATCCTGTAACTAAAATAGGTAGTGAGTTTATTCCTCCACTTGATGAGGGTGATTTAATGTATATGCCAAGTACTTATCCGGGCATATCAATAGGTAAAGCGCGACAACTTTTACAGCAAACGGATAAATTAATAAAAACCGTGCCGGAAGTTAAAACCGTTTGGGGAAAAATTGGAAGGGCGGATACTGCAACAGATCCCGCTCCATTAACCATGATAGAAACGGTGATTCAGTTTAATCCTAAGAGTACATGGAGGCCGGGTATGACCAAGGACAAATTAAAGAAAGAACTCAATAATTTAATTCAATTTCCTGGTTTAAGAAATGCTTGGGTAATGCCGATAAAAGCGCGCATAGACATGTTGGCAACTGGTATAAAAACACCATTAGGCGTGAAAATTTCAGGTGATAATTTAGCTGAAATAGAGAAAATAGGTCAAAAACTGGAGAATATCTTAAAAGATGTATCGGGCACTACGTCTGTTTATGCGGAGCGAGTTAGTGCTGGGCGGTATATTAAAATCGATATAGATCGTAAAAAGGCGGCGCGCTATGGGCTTAACATTGCAGAAATACAGCAATTAATAAGCATTGCTATCGGCGGACAGGATATCACGCAAAGTGTGGAAGGCTTAGAGCGTTACCCTATTAACTTACGTTATATCAATGCATATAGAGATTCGTTAATGGCCTTAAAAAACCTACCGATAGTCACTCAGAAAAAAATAACCATTAGTTTGCAAGATATTGCAGAGGTATATGTTGAAGCCGGCCCTGCGATGATAAAGACTGAAAATGCGCGTCTTAATGGTTGGGTTTATGTGGATATTGAAAATAGAGACATCGGCTCATATGTGCAAGAAGCAAAAATGAGAGTAGATAAAGAATTAACGTTACCTGCAGGTTACACCTTAACGTGGTCGGGTCAATATGAGTATATGCAACAAGCCAATGCACGTTTAATGAAGGTTATCCCCGTGACGGTGTTGATAATTATTATGTTGCTTTATTTAGCCTTTCGCCGAGTGGGAGAGGTATTATTAATTTTAGCGACATTGCCCTTTGCACTAATGGGGGGGATTTGGTTAATGTTCTTACTTGATTATAATTTTTCTATCGCAGTAGGTGTTGGATTTATTGCTTTAGCGGGAGTCTCGATTGAAATTGGGATCATTATGTTACTTTATTTAAATCAGTCTTTAGATGCGAAGAAAAAGCAACGTCTGTATAATTTCAATGTCAATGATTTGCGCGATGCTGTAATGCAAGGTGCCGGATTACGAGTTAGACCTGTGATGATGACGGTTGCAACTGTCGTGATGGGGCTTGTACCTATCATGTATGCAGAAGGTGCTGGCTCTGAAATTATGCAACGTATCGCAGCGCCAATGATTGGCGGTATGTTAAGCGCGGTGCTACTTACGCTACTTATTTTACCTTGTGTTTATTTTCAATGGAAAAAAAGAGAAGTGATAAAATCTTTGGGTAAGGTTGTTTCACTTAAGTGATCAGATATTAAGTATTCGTGTTACTAAAAAGCACCGTATTAAACGGTGCTTTTTTAGTTTAATAGAGGCAAGCCCTATTTTTAAAAAACATAGCTGTATTGCATTGCCATTAAAATTGCATCTGCATGTGTTGTTGCACTGATTTTAGATGGGCCTAAGTGCTCGGTTACTTCTACGTCTTGACCCAATAAATAAGTCGTGCCGAAATCAATATTACTATTTTCATTTAGTTGGTAAGTAAAGCCAGCTGAAAACCATTGACGATTTGAGTCTGGTACTGAAATAGACGTTACTTTATCTTGTGCACTTAAATCATGCATATAACCTGCACGTAGTGTCCAATCTTTATTTAAATAGTAAGTGGTGCCGAGGGCGACATGATAAGTATCTTTCCAATTGTATTCTTTTAGAGTGCCATGAGCTGCTGAGTCTAAAGATTCAAAAGAAGACCAGCCTATCCATTGTACGCTATAATGGACGGCAAATTTAGAACCTTGTAGGCGATGATAACCTGAAAATTCCGCCATGTCAGGGAGTGATAGATATAAGGTATCATCAATTGCATTTGCATTTCTCTTATCTTCTAGGAAAAAAACATCACCTTTGGTGTGTAGTCGAGGGCTGTAATGGTACGACAAACCAAACCGATTATTTTTATCGAGTTCAAATACGGTGCCAACGTTAAAGCCAAGGCCAATTCCTGCTGTATCTGCATCTAATATTCTTTTACCCGATAAAAGTGGCCTATAAGAATCGCTAAAATTTCTTTGTAACTTACCCATTCCATAAATAATATCTAGCCCGCCTCCAATACTCCATTGAGAGTTGATGCGATATGACGCTAATAAGGCTAAATTGATGCTTTTAACATCGGTTAATCCGCCATATTCGGTCCCCTTAAAAGAGCTATCAAATTCGCTTCGTGTGGCAAAATTAGAGTATAAACTCATACCTAATGCAAATTTATCATTGAGGGGCACTATCAAATGGAAATTTGGCGCAATAGAGATGTCACCGGCGTTGTCATAATTTGAATCGATTCCAGGTTCTCCAAAAGGACTATATTTTCCATTACTGACATTAATATCAGTTTGTATTA
Source organism: Psychromonas sp. CD1 (assembly GCF_002239585.1). Lineage (GTDB taxonomy): Bacteria > Pseudomonadota > Gammaproteobacteria > Enterobacterales > Psychromonadaceae > Psychromonas. Next base: position 868,355 of record NZ_NDFH01000003.1, on the reverse strand, counting down.
CATTAACGCCCATTGATAGGGCTGTGCTATCAAAGAGAGCCATGGCGGCTGCATTACGTGATGCAACGGAAGCATTATCGGCAATAACAGCATCTCCGGCGAAAGCACGGCCTAAACCCGTGGCCGATTGTGCATTGAGTTGAAAACCTGCAGCACTGACTTGTGATGCACTAAGGGTAATACTTAAGGCAATTAATATTTTATTTAATCGTTTTTTGTAAATCATTATTTGTCTCATTATCGTTCAATGTTACCATTTTGTTGGCGTGTTGTAGCATAATAGCAACTAATTCGCGTTTACGGTGTTCGAATTGGCTTAGCGCATGGCTAAAGAATTAGCTAGGAGTGAGCGGATGCAAAAGCAGCTTCAGAAAGGCCTGAGCCTAGCATTTACGGCGTGTGATAGAGGTGACATAGTGATGGTGAAAAAGTACCGCACTTTATTAAGAAAAATGGAAAGGAACTATCGGTAACATGATTGCTACTGATGAAGAGCCCACTATTTTATTTGATTGAAAAACTTGAGCCGATGATACTAAAGCACAAAAAATATAAGTGCATGTTCGGTGGGAGAGCTGGTACAAAGTCAAGGTTTGCGCAAGACATAATGTCGGGTGAGATCAATTCCTGTGGCTCTAAAGTTTACGTGTTACGAGAAAGAATGAAGTCGCTTAAAGAGTCCATATATGCAGGGATAAACAAGTCAATTAAAGACTTGAGCTTGAAAGGGTTCTTACCGGTTCCATCACATTGGGAGATACGTCACAAGACTGGCGGAGTGTTCACCTTTGGCGGAATGGGGAACATTATAGATATGAAAGGTGCGAGCAATTACAAGTTTTTTCTGATGGAAGAAGCCGCTCGAACTAAACAATCAACAATAGATACTTTGGGGCCTACATTACGAGACACGCCCGGCGCTGAACTTTGGTATCTTTGGAATAATGAATCGTCATCTGATGCAATGAGCCAAGAGTTTATAATACCCTTTCAAGCTGAAATAGATCGGGATGGATACTATGAAGATGATTATCATTTAATTATCAAAGTGGGCTTTCAAGATAACCCTTGGTTTGAACATGATGAATCATTGCTAGGTGAGTATAAAAAGGACAAAGAAAAGATGGAAAGCAAACGCATGAGCAAAGCTAGGTTTAACCATATCTGGCTTGGTGACTTCATAGACGATGTTGAGTCAAGCGTAATAATTGCGGAATGGTTCGATGCGTGTATTGATGCACATATTAAACTTGGTATTGAGCCAAGAGGTGCAAAGATTTCTTCATTCGATCCAGCCGATACGGGCGGAGATGCTAAGGGTTATGCTGAAAGGCACGGCATAGTATTCACATGCTTAGATGAAATAGAAGCAGAGAACGGCAACAGAGCATTTTTTTGTGAATCGTCGACCTGCAGGCATGCAAGCTGGCACTGCCTCTACCAGATCCCGCAAACTAAGCTTAGCAGAGAAGTTTCGCTCTGTGTAGGCGGATAAATAGGCTTCGTATTATAGAAGCCTTTTTTTAATTTAAAGGTTTAATGGATTTTGTCGCAATTAAAAGGGCTCTTTTAGGAGCTGGATGTCCTTCAATTGTTTTAGTTGGATCATTAGGATCTAAATAATCTGCGAGTGATTCATTGGTCATCCATGCTGTACTACGTTGCTCTCCGGTTAAAGTATCATTTATATCGACGATTCTTACATTTTCAAATCCACATTTTTCCACCCATAATTTTAATGCGAGTGCACTAGGTATAAACCAGATATTACGCATTTTGGCATATCTATCTTCAGGTACTAACACATCATTTTTGGTGCCTACAATCACTAAGGTTTCAAGGATAAGCTCACCACCTGCAACGAGTTGATCTTGTAGTTGTATGATATGATCTATTGGTGATTTTCGATGATATAAAACGCCCATTGAAAAAACACTATCAAAGGCTTCTAATTTAGGTAACTGTTGAATGCCTAAAGGTAATAAATGTACTTGTTGATCATTATTTGCAAAATGTCTAATGGCTTCAAATTGACATAAAAAAAGATCGCTGGGATCAATGCCAACCACAAATTTAGCGCCAGCCCCGCGCATCCGCCACATGTGATAACCACTTCCGCACCCGACATCTAATACATAACGATATTTTAATGAGCTTATATGGGGTAATACTCGATCCCATTTCCAATCACTGCGCCACTCTGTATCAATATGGATACCATGAATATCAAAAGGGCCTTTGCGCCAAGGATGAAATTTTTGTAGAAGATTTTCGATTTTCTTACATTCACCAGGACTAAGGAGATTGGCTTTGCCTATTTTGATCTGCTTTTTTAGCTCAATATGTTCAGTGTGAATTTTGGGTAATCTATTTAAAACACGTATCCAACCTGCGAGTTTTTTATTGACATGTGTATTTTCCCATTCATGTAATTGAGAGGGCAGAGTGCGCAACCAGTGGCTTAAGCGATTTTTGGCAATGCAACTATAAAAAGGTGTGAAATCAATCATATTTTTTCTTTTATACTAATAATGGATCCGAAGTTAAAACATTGAAACCATAAGTTATTATGTTTAAAACCTGCCTTTTGTAAACGTTGACAGTGTTCTGTAACTGTTTCTGCTATTAAAACGTTTTCTAGTGATGAGCGTTTTTGGCTAATTTCAAGATCACTATAACCGTGCTGACGTTTAAAATCCAAGTGTAAATCGATTAATAGCTGGTGGGTGACATCATCCTTAAAGATGAATTTTTCTGAAAGAACCAGAACGCCACCTGGTAGTAGACCTTGATAAATATTACTTAGTAATTCTAAACGTTTGTCAGTGGATAAAAATTGTAAGGTGAAATTTAAGACAACCACAGATGCATTTTCAATTTGAATATTACAGATATCATCATTTATAATTTGTACTGGGATCTCTGAGCGATAAGCTTCAATGGTTTCACCACAACGTTTGACCATCGCGGTAGAATTATCAACTGCAATAATTTGACAACCTGTTGTTTCTTTTAATGCACTTCGCATAGAAAGAGTGGCTGCGCCAAGAGAACAACCTAAATCATAAAGGTTACTATTATTGAGCGCACAACGTTTAGTTATCATTGCTATCGTTTGAATAATTTTTTCATATCCGGGTACAGAGCGCTTGATCATATCGGGGAAAACTTGTGCAACTTGCTCATCAAAGGTGAATCCGCTGATATTCTTCACTGCTTTGCTATAAATATTGTCTGTATTATACATAATCTCATCTCTAACCTTAGTTGTGCGCATATTTTACTTAAAATAGTTGAGATGGTCAGTTTTTATTTAGCGGTCATGTTAATTTTCTTTTATACTGAGTAGAATTATTTGTTATCTATTTAAAACAGGAATCAAGAATGCGCACTATGTATTGTGGTGAAGTGACGGAAGCTGTCATTGGTCAAGAGGTAAAATTAGTAGGTTGGATTAATAAGCAACGCGATCTAGGCGGTGTGACATTTTTAGATCTGCGTGATCGAGAAGGGATAGTGCAAGTGTTTTTTGATGGTGATACGCCAGCTGCTACCGCAATAGCTACATCAGTACGTAATGAATATTGTATTCAAATTAAGGGGCAAGTACGTGCTCGCCCAAGTGGGCAAGTGAATAAAAATATGCGTACAGGAGCGATTGAAATTTGTGGTCTTGAAATTGAGATATTAAATCGTTCAGAGCCAATTCCTTTAGATGGAAATCAAAACAATTCAGAAGAGCAGCGCTTACGTTATCGTTATCTTGATTTACGTCGACCAGAAATGACAAATCGTTTGCGCTTCCGTGCAAAAGTCAGTAGTTTTGTTCGTCGATTTTTAGAAGAAGATGGCTTTATAGAAGTTGAGACTCCGATATTAACCAAAGCAACACCTGAAGGTGCCCGTGATTATTTAGTGCCAAGTCGTACTTATAAAGGACAATTTTTTGCGTTGCCACAATCTCCTCAACTCTTTAAACAATTATTAATGATGTCTGGGTTAGATAAATATTATCAGATCGTGAAATGTTTCCGCGATGAGGATTTACGTGCCGATCGTCAACCTGAATTTACGCAGATTGATATTGAAACCTCTTTTATGTCTGCAACAGAAGTAATGCAGACAATGGAAGAGATGATTGTTAAACTTTTCAAAAAAATGTTAGATGTTGATTTAGGTACCTTTCCAAAAATGACATATAGCGAAGCGATGCGTCGTTTCGGCTCGGATAAGCCAGATTTACGTATCGATTTTGAATTAATTGACGTCGCTGATTTGTTAAAGGATGTTGAGTTTAACGTTTTTTCTATACCTGCCAATGATGCCGATAGTCGCGTTGCACTGATTTGTGTTCCAGGCGGTGCAAAATTGTCACGTAAAAAAATTGATGATTATACTACGTTTGTTAAAATTTATGGCGCCAAAGGTATGGCATGGATGAAAGTGAATGATGTGAGCAAGGGCATTGACGGTATACAGTCGCCTGTCGCTAAATTTCTTTCTACTGATATTGTGCATGCTTTATTAACACGTACTCAAGCAAAAGATGGAGATATTATTTTCTTTGGTGCAGATAAAGAAAAAATAGTGACGGAAGCGATGGGAGCGTTACGTCTTAAAGTTGCTGAAGATCTAGATTTAATTGGATCAGAGTGGAAACCTCTTTGGGTTGTTGATTTTCCGATGTTTGAAGCTCTTGACGACGGCACTTTAACGCCATTACATCACCCATTTACATCGCCTATTAATTTAACTGCACAAGAACTAGAAGCTAATCCTATTGATGCTATCTCAAATGCATATGATATGGTTTTAAATGGTTGTGAATTAGGTGGTGGTTCTGTGCGGATCCATAAAGAAGAGATGCAAGCTGCTATTTTCCGTATTTTAAATATTAGTGATGCAGAAGCTAAAGATAAATTTGGTTTCTTACTCGAAGCGCTTAAATATGGTGCGCCTCCACATGCAGGGCTTGCATTTGGATTAGATCGTATTGTTATGTTAATGACAAAAACAAGCTCTATTCGTGAAGTTATTGCTTTTCCTAAAACCTCTTCAGCGGCATGTCCGTTAACCAATGCACCTGGTTATGCGAGTCCGAGTGCACTTAAAGAGTTAAATATAGCAATATTAAAATAAAACAAAGACTAACCTGTCATTTTTATTTTTTAAACGGTGCTTATTAGCACCGTTTTTTAAAACCTGATATGCCAATGTAAGTTTTTTCTGTAAAAAAAACAGGAGGATAGGAACTTTATATGTTAGTTGATCTGGTCATCTCAGATTTACATGTTGGTATGTATTTAGTCGCAATTATGGAGCCTAAAGGTAAATTTTTGTTACGGGAAAGTGGATTTATAAAAAAGTAAAAAACAATTGTAAATTTACCGAAACGAGGTGTTGAACGCATTCGGATTGATACGAGTTATGTAAATTCTTATTTTAAAGAAAGAAAATCTCTCTTTTTAAAAGATATTTTTGTGGCACAACGTGTTTTTGATGAATCTAAAGTTATTCAAAAGAAAATACATTATGAAGCCGGCAAGGGTAATTCAGTAGATTTAAAAGCGGTTAATCGTATTACGGATGAATCGATTGATCTTATATTTAAGAATCCTGATGCATTATCTTGTGTACTCAATTTACGGAATAAAAATGAATATTTATTAGAGCATTCAGTAGCGGTGTCATTTTTAATCATTTTATTTGCGTCTTATTTAAAGATAAAGAAAAAAACAGTGAGAAAGCTCGCTGTTGGTGCGTTTTTACATGATATTGGGAAAATAAAACTAGCGAATGAGATACTGAATAAGCCAGGGGGATTTACGGATGCAGAATTTGTTTTTATGAAAAAGCATGCTCAGTATATCGATTGATATTGTTAAATATATTGCGAATATTGATGCGCTGAGTATAGAGGTTGTCGCATTACACCATGAAAAACTTAACGGTAATGGTTACCCTAATGCATTAAAAGAAGATCAAATTTCTTTTTTTGGACGTATGATTGCAATTTGTGACATCTTTGATGCGCTGACATCAACGCGCATATATAAAGAAGATATGGCTCAAGTACAAGCCTTTAATATTTTACGTGATTTGGGTAAAATTAATCATTTAGATAAAGTATTAGTGGATAAATTTATTTTATGCATGGGAATATATCCGATCGGCGCGATTGTAAAACTCAACTCTAATCGTTTAGCCATTGTGGCAAGTAAAAATAAAGATGATTCTATTCGCCCTCATGTGAAAGTTTTTTATGATTTAACCGAGAAAATGTTTTCATCAGAAAAAAACATTGATTTATCAACGTCAGAGAATGAGCTAATTGTAAAATGCGTACGAGCATCGGATTTTAATTTGGATATGCAAGAAATTGTGGGTTATTTAGCGCACCAATGACAATATTTAGATGCACTATTTTATCTAAGAAACTTTAGAAAATTGACCACTTGTATTATCTAATGCGCAAAGTTCAGATGTTTTTAAATTATAACGCCAGCCATGCAAAGTTAATGTACCCGATTTAACTCGTTCTGCGACCCAAGGAAACGTCATTAAATTCTCTAGTGATTGCTGGATCCCTTTTTTTTCACAACAGTCATAGCGACTCGTCTGATCTGTATATTGTTGACTGTTGTTGATGACATCGCGTACATGTTCTAACTGTTGCATCCATTTAGCGATAAAACTGCTATGTATATCTTCATTACTATTATCCATTAAAGCTTTAATCCCGCCACATTGGGTATGTCCTAAAACAATAATACTTTCAACGTTTAATTTTGTTACGGCAAATTCAAGGGCTGCACTGGTTCCGTGAAAGTTATCATTATCGTTATCTTCACAAGGTGGAACAAGATTCGCGACATTACGAATAACAAATAATTCTCCGGGATCACAATCGAGAATAAGGGTGGGGTCAACTCTGGAATCAGAGCAAGCAATAATAACCACTTTGGGTGATTGGCCATCCTCAGAAAGTTTTAAAAGATTTTCTTTATTCTTTGGGTAATATTCATTTCTAAACCGTTGGTAACCAGAAATTAATTTAGCAGTTGCAGACATCATTTACCTCTTGAGCGAGTCTAAGTTTACTTCTTAAAATAGAAGTATTTAGAGTTGCTATTGACAATACATTTTTATAATAGCTATATAAATAGCGCTGGATATAAACTCAGTTGTTTTTTATAATGTATTGTTATTATTTTTTTAAGGACATAAATATGATTGGACGATTACGTGGCATATTATTAGAGAAACAACCCCCTGAGGTTTTATTAGATGTTGCTGGGGTTGGTTATGAAATTCAATTACCTATGAGTTCTTTTTATCCACTACCTGAAGTCGGTCAAGAAGCTATCATATATACGCATTTCGTTGTGCGTGAAGATGCACAACTTTTGTACGGTTTTGCAGATAAACATGAGCGGGCGATGTTTCGTCTTTTAATTAAAGTCAATGGTGTGGGACCTAAATTAGCGTTAGCTATTTTATCTGGCATGTCAGCGAATGAATTTGTTTTATGTATTAGAGGTGAAGCTGTTAGTCAATTAGTTAAACTACCTGGTGTGGGCAAAAAAACCGCAGAACGTTTAGTTGTTGAAATGAAAGATAGATTAAAAAAATGGGTGGGAGCAGATCTGTTGAGCCCGCAAGCTGATACAACGGATTCGCCGAGTGGCTTAGCTCTAACATTAAATAAAAATAATGCGAAAAATGAAGCTGTCAGTGCGTTATTAGCCTTAGGTTATAAGCCTGCAATGGCGGAAAAATGTATTCGACAAGTTTATAGTGTTGGTATGGGGTGTGAGGATCTTATCCGTTGTGCTCTTAAAAGTATGGTATAAAAATGATTGAAGAAGATCGCCTTATTTCGGCTGTTGAAAAAAATGATGATAGTTTTGCTGATCGTGCTATTCGACCTAAATTGTTAGCAGATTATGAGGGCCAGCCACAAGTTAATATACAAATGGAAATTTTCATTGAAGCTGCGCGTCAACGTGGTGAAGCGTTAGATCATTTACTTATCTATGGGCCTCCAGGGTTAGGTAAAACGACATTATCTCATATTGTTGCTAATGAATTAAAAGTAAATATTAAGACGACATCCGGACCTATTTTAGAAAAAGCGGGTGATTTAGCCGCCTTACTGACTAATTTAGAAGAAAACGATGTTCTATTTATTGATGAAATCCATCGTCTAAGTCCCGTTGTTGAAGAAATTTTATATCCAGCAATGGAAGATTATCAGCTTGATATTATGATTGGAGAGGGACCTGCCGCACGCTCTATTAAGTTAGATCTTCCAGCTTTTACGCTTATTGGTGCAACAACTCGAGCTGGATCGTTAACTTCTCCTTTGCGAGATCGTTTTGGTATAGTGCAGCGCCTTGAGTATTACGAGCTTATTCCTTTAACTAAAATAGTGATGCGCAGTAGTAAACACTTTAAATTAAATTTAGACCTTTCAGGTGCGACGGAAATAGCAAAGCGTTCACGTGGCACGCCACGAATAGCAAACCGTTTATTACGTCGTGTGCGTGATTATGCTCAAGTAAAAAAAGAATCTGTTATTAATTATAAAATTGCAAATCAAGCATTAGATATGCTCGAGGTTGATGAACAAGGTTTTGACTATATGGATAGAAAACTACTATTGGCTATTTTAGATACATTTCAGGGTGGACCTGTGGGTTTAGATAATCTAGCGGCTGCAATTGGAGAAGAAAAAGAAACAATTGAAGATGTACTTGAGCCATATCTTATCCAAAAAGGTTTCTTGCAACGCACACCTAGAGGGCGCATAGCAACACCGCGCACGTACAAGCATTTTGGCTTTGTTCTGCCTTGACTTTTTAAAGGCAAATCTTTTATATTTATTTTCATTAAATGTCGAGTCATCGATTGTTTTTTATTTTACATTTCATTATTATACTTTACATTTAAGATACCTTTTATTTTATATTTTAACATTTAGGATGGAAGTGGTATTTCTTTCACAGACTTAAGTTTGCAAATAAGTTAAAATTAAAATTGATCTAGATCAGATTGAAGAGTATAAGTATGCTGAATATTAGCACGAAGCTATGAAATTTAAGGGATCTTCGGTGCTGTTACTATTAATAATCATTTTTTAATGATAAGGCTTATTGGAGCAAAAGATGTTAAATAAATTATTTCCCAAGCAAGGGATTTTTTCTATTCCACTTGTTCGTGAAATAGCCGTTATTCTGATCTTTAAACTGATGGTTCTTTTTACGATACAATATTTTTATTTTTCTGATCCTGTGCCTTTTAATGCAGATCATATTTTTGGTGAAGTGCAACAGATAGATGATAAATAGAAAAACTAATTTAATTTTATAATATTAGGAGAAAACAATGGATGATATCGTTGATCTATCGCGCTTTCAATTTGCGATGACAGCTATGTATCACTTTTTATTCGTGCCATTAACACTCGGTCTTGCTTGGATGCTTGCCGTAATGGAATCATTATATGTAATGACGAAGAAAGAAGTGTATAAAGATATGACGCAATTTTGGGGTAAATTGTTTGGTATTAATTTTGCATTAGGCGTCACAACGGGCTTAACAATGGAGTTTCAGTTTGGTACAAACTGGGCTTATTATTCACATTATGTCGGAGATATTTTTGGTGCGCCACTTGCAATTGAAGGCATGATGGCATTCTTCTTAGAATCTACTTTTGTTGGTCTATTCTTCTTTGGTTGGGACCGTTTAAGTAAACTGCAACATTTAATGGCTACTTGGTTAGTTGCGATTGGCTCAAGTATGTCGGCATTATGGATCTTAATTGCTAATGGCTGGATGCAAAATCCTGTAGGGGCAGAGTTTAACTATGTCACCATGCGTATGGAAATGACGAGTTTTGTTGATTTGATATTAAATCCAGTAGCACAAGTTAAATTTGTACATACTGTTGCAGGTAGTTATGTGGCGGGAGCTATGTTTGTCCTTGCGATTAGCTCTTATTATTTATTAAAAGGGCGAGATCTTAGTTTTGCTAAACGCTCTTTTGCTATTGCAGCCGCCTTTGGTTTGGCCGGTATTATTTCAACGCTTGTTTTAGGCGATGAAAGTGGTTATGAAGTTGGTGATGTGCAAAAGTCTAAATTAGCGGCGATTGAATCAGAGTGGGATACACAAGAAGCCCCTGCGTCTTTTACGTTAATAGGTATTCCAAACCAAGCAGAACAACGAACCGATTATGCAATTAAAATTCCTTATGCATTAGGTTTGATAGCAACACGGTCTTTAGATAAACAAGTGATTGGTTTAAAAGATCTAATGAAAAGCCATAAAGAACGCATTCGTAATGGCATGATAGCTTATGGTTTATTAGAGCAATTACGTTCAGGTGATACTTCAGATCAAACTGTTGCAGCATTTGAAAAGGTTAAAATCGATTTGGGTTATGGATTATTACTTAAAAAATATGCTCCTAATGTCGTGGATGCAACGGAGGCTCAAATACAACAAGCCACCGATGATAGTATTCCTGGTGTTGCTCCCATGTTTTTTGCTTTCCGTATTATGGTCGGCGCTGGTATTGCATTATTAGGTATTTTCTTGTTTGCCTTTTATCAATCTGCGCGTAATCGTATCGGGCACAGTAAATTTTTCCATCGTCTTTGTTTATATGGTCTTCCTCTACCTTGGATCGCTATTGAATCGGGTTGGTTTGTCGCTGAGTATGGTCGTCAACCTTGGGCAATTGCAGAAATTTTACCAACGCATATGGGTGTTTCAAGTGTAAGTAGCAATCAAGTGTTATTTAGTATTATATCGATTGCAACGTTCTATCTTGTGTTATTGGTCATTGAAATATTTTTAATGTTTAAGTTTTCACGCATGGGTCCAAGTAGCTTGAATACTGGAAAATACCATTTTGAACAATTAGAAAACAAAATAGTCGACAACCACTAGAATAGGAGAAGATTATGTTTGAATATGAAACGTTACGAATGATCTGGTGGGTTTTGATCAGTGTTTTATTGATTGGGTTTGTTATCACTGATGGTTTTGATATGGGAGTCGGTACACTTCTTCCTTTTATCACCAAAAAAGATGAAGAACGCCGTATTATGCTCAGAACTATTGCGCCACATTGGGAGGGCAATCAAGTTTGGTTAGTCACCGGTGCGGCTGCAATATTTGCAGCTTGGCCAAGCGTTTATGCTACGGCATTTTCGGGCTTTTATGTCGCAATGATGCTTACGCTTTTTGCTTTGTTTTTCCGCCCTGTTGGTTTGGAATACCGCAATAAAATAGAAGATCCTCGTTGGAGATATTCATGGGATTGGGCCATTTTTGCGGGAAGTACGATTCCCCCTATTGTATTTGGTGTCGCTTTTGCTAATTTATTAGAAGGTGTACCTTATGTTCTAAATGAATTTTTACAATCACAATATAAAGGTGGATTCTTAGATTTATTTAATCCATTTTCATTATTAGTGGGAGTGTTTAGTTTAGTGCTATTTGTATTACAGGGGTCAACGTGGTTGCAAATGAAAACTGAAGGCGATTTACGTGCACGTGCACGACGAATCACCATGGTGTTAGGTCCTGTTGCAACAATTCTTTTTGCTATTGCGGGATTATGGGTTGCCTATGGATTAAATGGCTATGTACTAACCTCTATCGGGGATTTAAGTGGTCCCTCAAATCCATTCCTTAAAACAGTAGAGTTACAAGCGGGTGGCTGGCTATTAAACTATGAGAAGTATCCGGTTACGATGCTGGCACCGTTACTTGGTTTATTATTCCCATTACTTGCGGCACTCGCCAGTAAGTATAATCGTTGTGGTTGGGCATTTTTCACCACGAGTTTAATGCAAGTGGCTGTGCTCTCAACTTTTGCTGTGAGTACTTTTCCTTTTATTTTATCATCTAGCATAGATCCCAATATTAGTTTTACTGTTTGGGATGCAACGTCAAGTGAGTTAACACTTAATATTATGAGTATTACTGCAGCGATATTTTTACCGATTATTCTTTTGTATACCTCTTGGGGTTATTTTAAAATGTTTGGTCGTATCGGCAAAGAATTTATGGCTAAATCTCAGCAGTCATCGTATTAATTAGGAGAATATTATGTGGTATTTTGTATGGTTTTTAGGTGTGTTGTTGGCGAGTGCATTTGGTATCATTAATGGTTTATGGTTTGATCAAGCAGAAGACAAAGAAGTGAAAGAAAAACTAGCAATAGAACTCTTACAAGAAGAGAGCTGATAATGGATAAAGTTAATGTACTTATTGATTTTGTTCACAAGCCGTTTAATTTCACTATTGCTCGTATAATCTCAATGATATTAGCGCTTTTTTTGAGTGTGGTATTAACTGTTAATCCGGGACATATTGCGCAAAGTATAGATCAGCTTGATCATGGTTATTTGAGTTTGTTAATGCTGGCATTAAGTGCTGCTTTTATTCATGGTATTGGTTTTAATCCGATATTTTGGCTTTGGAAAATACTTTTTTCTCCGTATTTTTCTTGGGTAATATTATTTAGTTTTATCGCGTCGCGTATTACGTCATTCTTATGAGTGTATAATACGAACATAATGTTTGATAAAAAAGAGCTTATATAAGCTCTTTTTTATCAAACATTATGTTCGTATTAACAAAGGCCATTATTCGACAAAAACAAGGATTTATAGTAACGTAGCTCATCAATTTTAATGCTAAAAAAGTGATGGATTAATGTCGATGATAACGGTTCGAGTTTATTATGAAGATACCGATGCTGGTGGTGTTGTCTATTATGCTAATTACCTTAAGTACTTTGAACGAGGAAGAACAGAGTATCTACGTGACATGCATATCGAACAAGATGTTTTATTGGTACAAAACATTGCATTTATGGTTAAAAAAGTAGACGTTGATTTTATGAAATCAGCACGTTTTAATCAGTTATTAAGTGTACAAACTCAAATTAAAAGTTATCGTAAAGCGAGTTTAATTTTTTTACAAAAAATATTTAATCCACAAGGGGAACTTATTTGCCAAGCAACGACTCTTATTGCGTGTGTTAATTTACAAAAAATGAAAGCGATAGCGATCCCAACAAAAATAATAGAGGTTATATCCCGTGCAAGCTGAAATATCTATTCTAGGCCTATTTTTACAAGCAAGTCTTCTCGTTAAATTTGTGATGTTGTTATTATTGGCAATGTCGGTGTACTCTTGGACACTAATTTTTTCTAGAGCAAGAGTCCTTAAATTAGCACATGAAGCGTTAAAACATTTTGAAAAACGCTTTTGGTCTGGGCATGATTTAAGTCGCTTATATCAAGAAACAGTCGCGCGTAGTGAGCGAATTAGTGGTGGAGAAAAAATATTCTTTCAGGGTTTTAAAGAATTTTCGCGATTACATCTTATGCCAGGACGTAACGTTGACTCTGTGGTAGAAGGTGCGCATCGTAGCATGCGAGTTGTTTTATCTCGAGAGGTTGAAGAGTTGGAAGAAGGGCTTTCGGCCTTAGCAACAATTGGCTCAATTAGTCCTTATATTGGTTTGTTTGGTACGGTATGGGGAATAATGAACGCCTTTATGGCGTTAGGTCAGGTACAACAAGCTACATTGGCGATGGTTGCGCCGGGGATTGCTGAGGCGTTAATCGCAACAGCAATGGGACTTTTTGCCGCCATACCTGCTGTAATGGCTTATAACCGTTATACCGCAAAGATGATGAGTTTAGAAACAGCATATATAAATTTAATGGAAGAGTTTACCTCTATTTTACATCGCCAAGCAATGACTGAAAGTGAGTAACTAAAATGCATTATCCTTATCGTAGAACTAGGCGCCGTATTGTTTCAGAGATCAATGTAGTGCCTTATATTGACGTGATGTTAGTCTTATTAATTATTTTTATGGCAACAGCTACGTCGGTGACGTTAGGTGTAAAAGTCGATTTGCCACAAGCGACTTCAGCGCCTCTTCCTGTAGATAGTAAACTGCCTGTAGTGGCATCAATTGATAAGCAAGGTTTGTATTATTTAAGCACCGGAGGCAGTTCAAATCGTTCTTTAAATGAAGATGAATTACAGGCATTAGTGCGTGCTGAAATTCGCCGTGAACCCAGTACTCAGTTTGTGATTAAAGGTGATGGATCTGTGCCGTATAAAAAAGTTATGGAGTTGATGGTGTTACTACAAACATCCGGAGTCGCTTCCATTGGTTTAATGACCGAGCCTAATAATGAAGAAAAATGATTGTAATAATATTGCTTTTGTTAGTGCGTTAGCGTTACATCTTATTGTTGTAGGAGTGCTTATTATTGGGGCAAATTACACATTACCGAAAGAAAAGCCTAAGCCACAAAAAATAATAATAAATGCAACGATGGTAAATCCGGAATTATTGCTAGATTTAGCAAATAGAAAGTCTGAACTTATCCGTAAAGAAAGGCAAAGAAAACAACAAATAGTCGCTGAAAAATTACGTAAAAAAAGAAAAAAAGAGCAACTTTTGGCACAAAAAACAGCTCAAGAAAAACGTAAAATTGAAGAGGCTAAAATAGAGAAAAAACGTATTTATGATGCGCAAGTCGTGCAACAAAAAGCAGTAAAAGAGGCCAAACGTGTTGCTGAAGTTAAGCGTGTTGCAGATATAAAAGAACAAAAACGTGTAGCTGAAGTAAAACGACTTGTTAAAGTAAAAGAAAAGCAACGTTTAGCTAGCATTGCAAAAGTTGCAGCTGCGGAAAAAGAGCGCTTACGTCAAGCTGAATTAGATAAAGCCATGGAAGCTGAATTTTCTGATGCGTTTTCGCAAGCGAAAAATGCAAAGGAACTTTCTGAAATAGAAAAGTACAAAAATTTAATTGAAGATAAAATTAGTCGTAATTGGCAAATAGAGCCGAGTATGAAAGGTAAACTTTGTCGTTTGAATATTAGCTTAGCCCCTGATGGTTTAGTTATTAAAGTGGATGTTGTTTCTGGGGATAGAAGAGTGTGTCAATCCGCGCGCCGAGCAACTTTAAAAGCCAAAATGTTACCAATACCTCAAAATACTCAAATAGCTTCTCAATTCCGTCAATTTAGTATTACCTTGGCACCGAAATTATAAGGAATAGTTAGATCATGTCATTACGTTTATTAACATCATTATTGTTATTATTGTGCTCGACGCAGACTTTTGCACGTCTGAATATTTTGATAACGGAAGGCGTCAATAGTGCAAGACCTATTGCGGTTATCCCTTTTAAGTGGTTGGGGGCTGGAGAGAAACCGAAAGAACTTGCGCGTATCATAGCCGATGATTTACGCAGTAGTGGTTTGTTTTTTCCTATTTCAATTGAAAAAATGCCGAAAACTCCTTCTAAAAGTGAAAATGTAGATTATGCGCTTTGGCATAAACTTGGCGTTGAAGCCATTGTGATGGGAGAGATCAAACCCACAGAAGAAGTGGGAAAATATACAGTTACTTACGAATTGTTAGATGTGCTAACAGGGAATATGGGAATGGTTGGATTAAGCCCTGTATTAGAAAAACGCAGAAGTACATTAACGGTGTCTCAATTTCGTAATTTTTCCCATCGTATTAGTAATGTTGTCTATAAAAAATTAACGGGAGAGCGAGGTGCTTTCCTAACGCATATTGCTTATATAGCGGTGGATTATTCGAGTCCTTATCCGTATCAATTACGCATTTCTGATTATGATGGCTACGCAGAGAAATTGGTTTTACGTTCGAAGCAACCAATTATGTCGCCAGCTTGGTCACCTGATGGGCATAAATTAGCTTATGTTAGTTTTGAAATGCATAAGTCACAAATATATGTGCAAGATATTTATACGCAAAAGCGAGAGTTGATAACTTCTTTTCCTAAAATTAATGGTGCTCCGAGTTGGTCGCCAGATGGAAAACAACTTGCTTTTGTGTTATCAAAAGATGGGCAAGCGGAAATTTACACGTTAAATCTGCACAGTAAAAAATTGACTCGTATTACGCATAATCGAGTTATTGATACTGAGCCTAGTTGGTCTCCGGATGGAAAATCACTTGTTTTTACGTCAGAACGCGGTGGGCGACCACAAATATATCAAGTTAATATCGCGTCAATGCAAACAAAACGCATTACATGGGAGGGAGATATGAATTTAGGTGGAACTATTACCCCCGATGGTGATAGTCTTGTCTTAGTTAGTAGAAGTAATGGTCAGTACAAAATATCCGTACAAGACCTTGTTTCGGGAGATTTAAGAACGTTAACTAAAACACAATTGGATGAATCTCCTAGTGTGGCGCCAAATGGTAGTATGATCATTTATAGTACGGTGTATAAAGGGCATAAAGGATTAGCATTGGTGTCAATGGATGGGCGTTTTAAAGCAAATATTCCAGCACAAAAAGGTGATGTAAAATCACCTGCATGGTCCCCATTTTTAAATTAAATTTTTACAATATAAAAACCACAAGGAACAAATAATGAATATATCAATGATTGCAAAGAGTTTATTAATCGCTTTACCAATGTTAGCGCTCGGTGCATGTAGTTCAAGCAGTGAATCAGATACTACATCGAATGAAACAAATAAAGCGAACAGTGCCGTTGTCGTAGCTGAGAATGGCGTAGAAACAAACGCAATTGATTCACTAAACTTAACTGATGAAGAAAAATTGACGAATGAATATTCAGACGCAATTTTAGAAACAACTATTCAATTTGGTTTTGATACTTCTGTTTTAGAGTCTCGTTATACTAAAATCCTTGATGCACATGCAAAATTTCTTGTAGATCATCCAACTCAATCACTAACTATTGAAGGAAATACGGATGAAAGAGGCACACCAGAATACAATATTGCTTTAGGTGAGCGTCGTGCGATGTCTGTTTCTACTTATTTAGAAAATATGGGTGTAACATCAGAACAAATTAACGTAGTTAGTTACGGTGAAGAAAAACCGGTTAATTTAGGTCATAGTGCAGCGGCTCGAGCAGAGAACCGTCGCGCAGAACTAACTTATTAAGTTAATGCCATGACATTGATGAAAATTAAAGTGGCCATCTTAATGGCTACTTGTTTATCTACAAGTGTTTACGCTATCGCCCCTGTGAGTGATGTGACAGGTTATGGTGGCCAGCAGAAAATAGAAAAACAAATTAAAGAGCTAACTCGATTACTCGAATCGCGTAATAAAATGCAAATACGTTTTCAAAATCAACTTGATGAAATTGCAGGCGAAGTAAGTCAGATAAAAGGTACTCTTGAAGTCTTTGATCGTAAAATGGATCAAATAGAAAATCGCCAACGTAATTTATATCAGTTGTTAGATGAAAATAAAACAGCAAAACCTGCGCCTAAAGGGTTAGTATCACCCCAACCCCAAAATGAGAAAGAGGCTTATCAGAAAGCCGTTAATTTAGTTTTAGTTAATAAAAATTATCAAAAAGCTATTGTTGCTTTTAATGATTTTATTGCAACTTATCCTAAATCAAATTATATTCCTAATGGACAATATTGGTTAGGGCAACTGTTGTATAAAGAAAAAGAGCGAGAAAAAGCTCGGCAAGCATTTCTTGTTGTAACTGAAAAATATTTAACATCAAATAAACGTGCAGACTCACTTTTTAAAATTGGTATTATTGATGAATACTTAGGAAAAAATTCTTCAGCTAAAATTTTTTATAAAAAAGTGATACAAGAGTATGCTGATTCATCTGTCGCAACGTTGGCAAAACAACGTTTAAATGGATTGTAATATAAGCAACTTTTGGAAAAAAGTGGCCGATTTGTCTGCTTTTGTTTGTTTTATCTGCAAACAGAAAAAAAAGCATTAAATTTTGTTGCGCTATTCAATATATTGTATATCATACGCCGCAGTTAGAGCGAATGAGTGATGTATATCTCTGACCTTTAAAATGTAAACTTATAGATGGGCCGTTAGCTCAGTTGGTAGAGCAGTGGACTTTTAATCCATTTGTCGAAGGTTCAAATCCTTCACGGCCCACCACTTTTGTAAAAGAGTGCATCGTCGCTATGACGATGAAGGTACAAGTAAGACCCTATAGATGGGCCGTTAGCTCAGTTGGTAGAGCAGTGGACTTTTAATCCATTTGTCGAAGGTTCAAATCCTTCACGGCCCACCACTTTTATTAAAGAGTGTGTCGTCGCTATGACGATGAAGGTATAAGTAAGACCCTATAATGGGCCGTTAGCTCAGTTGGTAGAGCAGTGGACTCTTAATCCATTTGTCGAAGGTTCAACCCCTTCACGGCCCACCAAATCTAATTAATTTTCTTTTTTATTTCTGTTCACATTATTCTCTATAATTTTTTAAGATCATTATCGTTTTTATCGGTAAACGCGTATAATTAAGATCTTTTTAATAAGTAACGAGATAAAATGAGCACAATACTCTCCCTTGCTGGTTCTACATACCCATTTCCATCTAAACCTGTTGCGTTATCGGCAACGGAAAAACTGGATTATAAATCTAAAATCAAGCAACTATTAATTGCTAAAGATGCGGTTTTAATTGCTCATTATTATACGGATCCGGAAATACAAGCTTTAGCGGAGGAAACGGGGGGATATGTTTCTGATTCTTTAGATATGGCGCGCTTTGGACGTGATCATAGCGCTTCAACACTTATTGTTGCAGGTGTTAAATTTATGGGAGAAACGGCTAAAATATTAACGCCCCATAAAAAAATATTAATGCCAGCCATAGAAGCGACCTGCTCACTTGATATAGGTTGTCCCGTAGATGAATTTAGTGCATTTTGTGATAAACACCCAGATCGTACGGTGGTAGTGTATGCAAATACGTCTGCAGCGGTTAAAGCACGTGCAGATTGGGTTGTTACATCAAGTATTGCGCTTGAGATTGTAGAGCATTTGGACAGTGAGGGTAAAAAAATAATATGGGGACCTGATCGACATTTAGGTGGCTATATTGAAAAACAAACTGGCGCGGATATGATTCTTTGGCAAGGTGACTGCATCGTACATGATGAATTTAAAGCCAGTGCCTTACGTGATATGAAAGCTATTTATCCAGATGCAGCTATTCTCGTACACCCAGAATCCCCCGAAAGTGTGGTTAAACTTGCAGATGCGGTAGGTTCAACGAGTCAATTAATTACCGCGGCCAAAACGTTACCTAATAAAACGATAATTGTTGCAACCGATACGGGTATTTTTTATAAAATGCAACAAGTCTGCCCAGATAAAGAGATATTGGCTGCTCCAACTGCGGGTAATGGCGCTACATGTAAAAGTTGTGCTCATTGTCCTTGGATGGCAATGAATGGTTTAAAAGCGATATACGAAGCGTTAACCGATAGTGATGGGCATGAAATCGATGTGGATAAAGATATCGCCAAAGGTGCCATTATTTCATTAGATCGTATGTTGAACTTTGCTAAAGAACAACAATTAAAAGTCCAAGGTAATGCCTGATTTTTTAGTCGTTTATTTTTGTTGTGTATTTTGTCTTAGATTTAAAAGAAGAAATTAAACATGTATTTGCCTGATTTTTTAGTCGTTTATTTTTGTTGTATATTTTGTCTTAGATTTAAAAGAAGAAATTAAACATGTATTTTGCAAAATTAGCAAAAATGCAACGCTTAAAATACACACAAAGGTTGCAACTAATAGGAAAATTATCTAATTTATTTTCAGTATCAACGACCCCTTATTTATATTATCGCATAGCAGAAAAGATTTATTGTGAATGTTTTGAAGCTTCCGATCTTTCTCGTGGGGATGTATCAAGTGATGCTGTTTTAAAAATTGGTAATAAGAACATAGGTGTTGGTTTAAAAACCTTTTTATTTAATAATGGTAAAACGTATCAAAAAATAGCGGAGTTTAATCGTCAAAGAGAGGATTATAGGCATTATAATTCTTTTGATCTGGTGCAAAAAGTAGCTGAACTGAGAAATAATCGATTAAATTTCACCTCGAGAGCTTATCTACTCGATACTTCAATTTATCACTGTGTGGTACGTAAAGAAGGTGTTTTTCAAATTTTTGAAGAGGCTATGGCTTTAATAGATATTAATAATATCTGTATTACTACCGAAAATAATAATATCATCAATTTTTCAGATGGATTGTCTGATTATAAATTTAATCTTAGTAAATCAACCTTATACAAACGCTTTATAACTGATAAAGCGTTACTTTCATTTCCGGTTAATATATTATCGGCGCCTTTTGATTATATAGACTCTGCTATCAATCATAAATTCGAACATTTATTTGTAAAAAATAAGGATGAACAGTTCATTGAAGATACGTTATATCTTCCTTTGTATGGTAGAAATAAAAAAGTCCACCCGCGCAGTGGGTTAAATCAATGGCATGCAAACGGAAGGAAAAGAGATATAAATGAAGCGTATATACCTGTACCTCATTTAATACATAAGCTTAAACCCAATTTTTTTCCAGAAAGAAGCACTCCATTCTCTTTATTACTCCCCAATAATAGAATTTTGAGATCTAAATTATGCCAGCAAGGTAATAAAGCGCTTATGTCTCAATCTAATAAAGAATTGGGGCAATGGATATTACGAGATATTTTAAATTTAAAAGAGGGTGAAATCCTGTCATATGCGATACTTAGAAGCATCGGAATCGACTCGGTTCGAATAGATAAATTTTATAATGGTACGTATGCAATTAACTTTTCTAAAATTGATGCGTATGAATCATTTATTAAAGAATTTGAATAAATATAAAAACATGTAATTTGGGAAAATAATGATTTATAAAGTAGGCAGTTTATTTGCTGGCGTAGGAGGCGTTTGCCTTGGTTTTAAAAGTGCATTTAATGATAAAGGAAGCTATCAACTTCTTTGGGCGAACGAAATAGATGCACATGCGATAAAAACATATCAATGTAATTTTAAGCACAATATGATTTCGGGTGATATTGAAAAGATAGTTAAACCACAAAGGGCAGCGTCAAAAGGTGAAGAAGCTTTATTTACGCAAAAGAAAGCGCAAATATTAGCTCAACCTGTTGATGTTTTAACCGCGGGGTTTCCTTGCCAAGCATTTAGTATTGCCGGTGCACGTAAAGGTTTTGATGATCATCGCGGTAATCTTTTTTACAGTATCATTGATTTGGTCAACGATTTAGACAAAGTAGCTTATAAACCACGAATTTTATTTTTAGAAAATGTAAAAAATTTACGCACTCATGATAATGGACGCACATATCAAGTTATAAAATCTGAAATCGAGAAGGCGGGATATATCGTTAAAGATGCGACATTAAATACTAAAACGTATACAAGTTTGCCTCAAAATCGTGAGCGTATGTTTATGCTGTGTTTTTTAAAGCAACAAGATGCGGATAACTTTACACTTTTTGAGCAGCTAGATAGTATAAAAATACATTCATCTGATGACTTACGCCGTGAAAATATAGCGCGTGTGCTTGATTTGCATAAAGGCAAAGAAGAATTAAACGCATATTATTATACGCCTGAGAAGTATCCGCATTATTTTATTAATAAAGCACAATATGAGGCATTATCTGAGGATAAACGTAAAAAAGAGCGCATTCATCTCGGTGAGCAAATAGATACAGAATTTGAGTTTTATCAGTTACGTAGAGGCATGTATGTGCGTAAAAATGCACAAGGGATTTGCCCGACACTCACTGCGAATATGGGTACGGGAGGACATAATGTTCCTTTGATAAAAGTGGCAGATGGAGTGCGTAAATTAACACCTAGCGAGACATTTAGATTACAAGGTTTCCCGATTGGTAAGGGTTATGTATTACCCGATAACATGTCTAATGGACATCTGTATAAACAAGCGGGTAATTCTGTGTCTGTGGATATTATTCGTTTAATAGCCAATGCATTACTGAATGTTTTACAAGCCGATTAGCAGTGTCTTGAAATAATCGGTATAATGTATTCTTACTTTATTAACTAATGATTGAGAATTTATGATCACAAATGATGTTTTACGACGTGTACGTTATGCGTTACAACTAAATGATAAAAAGATGTTAAGCATTTTTACTTCTGTTGATAATGCAATTGATGAAAATTACTTACACAGCATCATGGCCAAAGAAGGCGAAGAGAACTTTGTTTTTTGTCGTGATAGTTTGTTATCTCTATTTTTAGATGGTTTAATTGATGATAAACGCGGTAAAAAAGAGGGTTCAAGCCCCATTATATTATCTGCAAAAGCGATTCTTTCAAACAATGATATTTTACGAAAATTACGTATTGCATTAAATTTCAAAGAACAAGATATGTTAGATGCATTAGAATCTGCGGAGTTTCCGGTTTCTAAGTCTGAGCTTTCGGCGTTGTTTCGTAAGAGAGATCATCGCAATTATAAAGAATGTGGAGATCAACTATTACGTAACTTTTTAAATGGAATAACTAAGCGTTTTAGAGGAACAACATCCAGCGAGTCATAAAATGGAAAAAACAAAACTGAGAGTTATCTCGGTTTTGTTTTTTTAAATATCTATTTTATCTTTAAATTCACATAAATCTTCGATAATACAAGCACCACAGCGTGGTTTTCGCGCAATACAAATATAACGTCCGTGTAAAATAAGCCAATGGTGTACATCGACTTTAAACTCTTTTGGGATAACTTTTAATAATTTTTTTTCGACTTGATCTACATTCCCCCCCATTGCGAGTTTAGTGCGATTAGCCACGCGAAAAATATGAGTGTCTACGGCAATGGTTGGCCAACCAAATGCGGTATTAAGGACAACATTAGCCGTTTTTCTACCAACACCAGGTAAGGACTCTAAGGCATCTCTATTTTCGGGAACGGTGCTGCTATGTTGCTTTATGAGTATGTTACAAGCTTGAATTATGTGGCGTGCTTTACTGTTATATAAACCTATCGTTCGAATATATTTTTTGAGACCATCTTCACCTAAAGCAAAAATAGTATCAGGTGTATTTGCAACAGCAAATAATTTGGTGGTCGCTTTATTTACACTGACATCGGTTGCTTGTGCGGATAATGTAACGGCCACTAATAATTCAAATGCGTTGTTATAATTTAATTCTGTTTTTGGATTCGGATTTTGAGAGCGTAAGCGTGTAAGCATAGCAATACGTTTTAATTGATTCATCTATTTACTCACGCTATTAATAGAGCTCGCATTTTCGGGACGTTTTTTTTTGTTTTTTATTTTATTATCAAGGCTATTTTTTAATGCAAGGATAAGTCCCATAATAATAAAAGCACCAGGAGGTAAAGCGGCTAATAGAAATTTGGTGTCAGTAGTATAGAGTGTAATGGTGAGCACCTTAGCCCAACTTCCAAGAAGTGTTTCAATACCACTAAAGATGCTGCCTTGCGCTAATATTTCTCGAATAGTGCCAAGTAAAAATAAAACGCCTAAAAACCCTAAACCCATTGCAAATCCATCAAAGGCGGAATGGGCGACGCTATTTTTGGAGGCGAAAGCTTCGGCTCTGCCAATGATAATACAGTTTGTGACAATTAAAGGAATGAAAATGCCTAAAGAAAGATAAAGATTATAGGTAAATGCATTCATTAATAGTTGGACACAAGTTACCAGTGAGGCGATGATCATAACAAAAATAGGGATGCGAATTGCCGCGGTGACATGATGACGAATCAAAGATATGAGTGTATTTGATGCGATTAGAACAAACAGAGTGGCAAGGCCCAAACCTAGAGCATTAGTCATAGTATTGGTGATTGCAAGTAATGGGCAAAGGCCAAGTAATTGTACAATACCAGGGTTGTTTTTCCATAATCCTTGTAAGAGCAGTTCTTTATAAACAGGTTTTTTTATCTGCTTACTTTTCTCTGGGCTAATTTCTATGTTTTCTTGAGACATTATTTCTCTCCACAATTAGCGGGCTGATTAAAAAGAAAATCTCTATGCTTTTGAAAATAAATTAAGGCATCTCTGACCGCTAAAGTCACGGCGCGAGGGCTGATAGTTGCACCAGTAAATGCATCGATATCACCGCCATGCTTTTTCACTTCCCAACGTTTATCTTCAGATGGCTGATATGTTTTTCCTTTAAAAACAGTGATCCAATTAGATTTTTTAGTTTGAATTTTATCCCCTAATCCAGGTGTTTCATTATCATGTAAAACGTTGACGCCTGCTAATGTGCCATTTTCAAAAATACCGATTGCTAGTTTTATTTCGCCAGAATATCCTTTAAAAGTACTGCTTTCTAACATTAATGCTACGGGTAGTTTGTCCTTTTTAGCTACAAATACTTTTTGTTGAACTCCTTTTCCAAGTAATTTATCATCCTGAATAATGAAGCAACTCTGAATAATATTATTATCGTAAAGTGAGGCGGGTATTAATTGATCGATTGTACTTAGCAATGCTTTTTCTTCTTGCTCTGCAATGATAGGTTGAGTTATTTGATTAATAAGTGCAACCGCACCGGTGCAAATAATAGCGAAGGTTGCTAATAAAAATGCATTTCGATAAATAATTGATGACATTAAGTGCGTCCTCCATAAACTCTAGGCTGGCTATAATAATCAATCAGGGGAACACATATATTGGCTAGTAAGACGGCAAAGGCAACCGCATCAGGGTACCCACCTATATTACGGATGAGTACAACCAATAAGGCGATAAGTAATCCGTATAATATGCGACCTTTTTGTGTGGTGGCAGCGCTAACAGGATCGGTTAAGATAAAAAATGCGCCTAGCATCGTTGCGCCTGAAAAAAGATGAAAAATAGGCGTGGTATTTAAATCTGGTGCATAGGCAAAAGCGATAAAAGAAAACACGCTTAAACCTAATAAAAAGCTTAAAGGGATAGTATATTGGATAATACGTTTGTACAGAAGAATACCGCCCCCAAATAAAAATCCAATATTAACCCATTGTATTGCCTGCCAAGATGAGTTGGCAAAGGCTGCTCGTTGTAAAATCTCAGAGATAGTAAAGCCTGCATTTAGGGCGTTTTTAGTGATGTCGAGAGGCGTTGCCATACTTAATCCATCAATGTTACTAGTTAATTGTTGTAATGAATAACCATCGCGTGTTGAACCCGTTAGAATACAGCTGAGTTGGTCGATAAAAGACATATCAATACTTTGCAAGTCATGCATAGGAAGCCATGAAGTCATCTGCACTGGAAATGCTATCAGTAATAGAACATAAGCCGCCATAGCGGGATTGAAAATGTTCTGACCAAGTCCTCCGTAAAGTTGTTTTACAAAAATAATAGCAAATCCGCAACCGATGGTTACAACCCACCAAGGTGAAAGAGGTGGAATAGAGATGGCAATTAAAATAGCGGTTAATAGGGCGCTATTATCCTTTAATGTTACCGTAATGGGACGTTTTCGCATGTGTAAAATGAAGCCTTCACAGATTAAAGCTGTCAATGCGGCAATAAATATTTGAATTAAATTAGCAAAGCCAAAATAATAACTTTGTATTGCTATCCCAGGAATTAAACAGAGAATAACCCAACGCATAATCTCAGATGTTTTGCGTTTATTACTTTGATAAGGGGAGCTTGCATTAATAAATGCCATTATTTATGTTCCTTTTGGGCCGTTTTTTTTGCTTTAGCAAGTGCGATAATCATTGCTATTTTTTCTTTTTGTATATATAATTTAGAACGTAAGTCATCACTATCAATCTATACAAACATGAAGTAATGAGTGTGAAAAGTGCAAGATAAATCGTATGATTTAACATAAATAAACCATTTTAAAAAACATGATACACATCAATATGTCTATATATAGTGTTATGTATAGTGATCACACACAAGATGTAGTGTCCTTTACTGTTTGGAGTCCAAAATGAAACCTGTTGTTATTAAACGAGATGGTAGTCAAGTTCCTTTTAATGCCTTACGCATTGCTGAAGCTATTTTAAAGGCATCTGGCGCCGCGCGTTGTAAAGGTGTTGATGCGTTTGCTATTGCAAAAGAGGTGGAGTTGAGTTTAAAGGGACAAAAAGAAGTGGATATTCATCATATCCAAGATGCAGTTGAAGCGTGTTTAATGAAAAGCGGCCATGTTGAATTAGCCCGAGTCTATATAGAATACCGTCATGATAGAGACATTGCTCGAGAACGTAAGAGCCAGCTCAATAGTGAAATATGCGGTTTAATCGAACAAAGTAATGCTTCGTTATTAAATGAAAATGCGAATAAAGACAGTAAGGTTATCCCGACACAACGCGATCTTTTAGCTGGAATTGTCGCGAAGCATTATGCTAAAGCATATATTTTACCGCGTGATGTAGTACGTGCTCATGAAGCGGGTGATATACATTACCATGATTTAGATTATGCGCCTTTTTTCCCGATGTTTAATTGTATGCTTATTGATGTCAAAGGAATGTTTACACAGGGCTTTAAAATGGGCAATGCTGAAATCGAAGAGCCAAAATCGATTTTAACAGCCGCTGCTGTCACCGCACAAATTATTGCACAAGTTGCCAGTCATATTTATGGTGGAACAACTATTAATGGCATTGATACGACGTTAGCACCTTATGTTGCAAAAAGTTACCAAAAACATTTGGCAACGGCGAAAAAATGGGGAATTAAAGAGTCAAAAGAATATGCAACCACACAAACCGAAAAAGAATGTTATGACGCATTCCAATCTCTAGAATATGAAGTTAATACACTACATACCGCGAATGGACAAACACCCTTTGTTACTTTTGGGTTTGGTTTGGGGACTTCATGGGAAGCGCGTTTAATTCAAAAATCTATTTTCAAAATTCGTATGGATGGTTTAGGTAAAAACAAAAAAACAGCGGTTTTCCCTAAACTAGTATTTGCAATTAAAGACGGATTAAATTTAAAACCTGAAGATGCAAATTATGATATTAAACAACTTGCGTTAGAGTGTGCGTCGAAGCGTATGTATCCAGACATTTTAAATTTTGATAAAGTGGTTTCTGTTACAGGTTCGTTTAAAACCCCGATGGGCTGTCGCAGTTTTTTAAGTACATATGAAGAAAATGGTGAGCTTATTCATGACGGACGTAATAATTTAGGTGTCGTGAGTATTAATTTACCTCGTGTCGCATTACAAGCGGCTGGAGATGAAAAACAATTTTATCAATTGCTCGATGAGAATTTGAAAATTGCTAAAAAAGCATTAGATACGCGTATAGAGCGTTTATCCGATGTGAAAGCCAGTGTGGCGCCTATTTTATACATGGAAGGGGCTTGTGGTGTTCGTTTAAAAGCCGATGATTGTGTCGCAGATATATTTAAAAATGGGCGCGCTTCTATTTCACTAGGTTACATTGGTGTACATGAAGCGAGTAATGCATTATTTGGCATAGAAAAAGATCTTTTTGACGATCCAGAAAAACAAGAGAAAGCACTTAAGATGGTGCAATATTTAAAAGATGCAACGGAGCGTTGGACAAAAGAAAGTGGTTATGCTTTTAGCTTATATTCAACGCCTTCAGAAAATTTATGTGATCGTTTTTGTCGATTAGATGCGAAGCAATTTGGCATTATTGAAGGTGTAACAGATAAAGGCTATTACACTAATAGTTTTCATTTAGATGTTGAAAAAGCCGTAAATCCCTATGAAAAGTTAGATTTTGAAATGCGTTATCCCAATATCGCGAGCGGTGGATTTATTTGCTATGGTGAATACCCGAACATGCAAAATAACTTAAAAGCGTTAGAAGATGTTTGGGACTACAGTTATAGTCGAGTTCCTTATTACGGCACGAATACACCGATAGATGATTGCTACGAATGTGGTTTCCATGGTGAATTTGATTGTACGAGCAAAGGCTTTGTCTGTCCGAGTTGTGGTAATTCAGATGCAGAAAAAGTGTCGGTTATCCGTCGAGTTTGTGGATATTTAGGCAGTCCTGATGCGCGACCTTTTAATGAAGGTAAGCAAGAAGAAGTGAAACGTAGGGTAAAACACTTATAATGAATTATAGTCAATATTATCCGGTAGATGTTATAAATGGTACAGGGACACGCTGTACTATTTTTGTTTCGGGTTGTGTGCATCAATGTCGAGGTTGTTATAACAAATCAACTTGGTCTCCAGATTCTGGACATCTTTTTGATCAGGACTTTGAAAATCAAATAATTAAAGATTTAAATGATTCGCGTATAAAAAAACAAGGGTTATCTTTGTCAGGAGGAGATCCGTTACATCCATCAAATTTAGAGGCTGTGTTACAGCTAGTACAACGTGTTAAAAAAGAATGTCTAAATAAAGATATTTGGCTCTGGACTGGATATAAAATTGAAGAGTTAAGCCGGTTACAACAGGAAATACTTGCGTATATAGATGTATTAATTGATGGTAAATTTATTCAAGAACTCGCGGATCCTAATTTAGTGTGGAGAGGGAGTTCAAATCAAATTGTGCATTACTTATAATGTATAAGATAACAAATGAATGTTAGGCCTTTTGTGTATTCAAAAGGCCTTTTTTATTTTAAGTGCTAGTACGTTTTTATGGTTTACTATCGACGATGAAATTTTTTCGTAACTTTAATAAATAAGACTAGACTGAAATATGAGAGATAAAAATTCTGTACAAGTAGATAACAGTCCGGCGGTATTGGACAAAGTAGATACAAAATTAGTGCCACCATCTATGTATAACGTGTTATTACATAATGATGATTATACGCCGATGGATTTTGTTATTGATGTGTTGCAACGTTTTTTTCAATTAGACGCAGAAAAAGCAACACAAATCATGTTAAACGTTCATTACAAGAGCGTAGGAATTTGCGGTACATTTAGTGCAGATATAGCAGAAACAAAAGTGATGCAAGTAACTAATTATGCGCAGGGAAAGGAACACCCATTGCGCTGTTCAATGCAAAAGATCACATAATTTAATTACATCTAATTTAGTACACATGGAGGCAGTTATGCTAGATAAGCCATTAGAAAAAACTTTAGACTTAGCTTTTCGTTTTGCATTTGAAAAATCGCATGAATTTATGACGGTTGAGCATTTGCTATTAGCATTATTGGAAAATGAGGAAAGCAAAAAATTATTAAAAGCTTGCTCGGTTGATCTTACCGCCTTAAATATGGAACTTGTTGCATTTTTAGAACATAGTCCTGTGCGTCCAGAAGTACTAACTCATAAAGTCGAGATACAGCCGACGATTGCTTTTGAGCGTGTATTGCAACGTGCTATTTTTCATGTCCAATCTTCTGGGCATACAGATGTTTCTGCTAATAGTGTTCTTGTTGCTATATTCGGAGAGCAAGAATCTCATGCGGTTTTCTTACTTAAAAAAGAGAATCTAACTCGTTTAGACGTTGTTAACTATATATCGCATGGGACAACTTCACCGATTGAAGATGCATCGTTAGCTATTTTTCAAGAGCAAAAACCTGAGACCGTCACGGAAGAGGAGGAAGGGCTAGCTTTCACTATTAATTTAAATGCACAAGTAGAATCGGGTCGTATCGACCCCTTAATCGGTCGAGAAAAAGAAGTTGAACGGTGTATTCAAATTTTAGGCCGTAGACGTAAAAATAATCCATTATTAGTCGGTGAAGCTGGAGTAGGTAAAACAGCGATAGCGGAAGGTCTTGCTTACCGTATTGTACATGGTGATGTTCCTGATGTGATGCTAGACAATACTATTTATTCTTTAGATATGGGAGCGCTACTTGCTGGAACAAAATATCGTGGTGAATTTGAGCAACGATTTAAGAAAGTATTAGCGCAATTGGAGTTAGAAAGTAAATCTATTTTATTTATTGATGAGATCCATACAATTATTGGAGCAGGTGCGGCAACTGGCGGGCAACTCGATGCTGCCAATTTACTTAAACCTTTGTTAAGCAGTGGGAAACTACGTTGTATGGGATCTACGACGTATCAAGAATACGGACAAATTTTTGAGAAAGAACATGCCTTAGCGCGCCGTTTTCAAAAAATAGATGTATTAGAGCCATCGGTAAAAGAAACGGCTGAAATATTATTTGGCTTACGCTCTCGTTATGAGGAGCATCACAATATTCATTATACCTCAAAAGCATTAATAGCAGCTGCTGAATTAAGTGATAAATATATTAATGATCGCTACCTTCCAGATAAGGCTATTGATGTTATCGATGAAGCTGGCTCTCAGATGCGTTTATTACCAGAGGATCAGCGTAAAGAAAGCGTTGATGTAGCTGAAATCGAAGAGATCATTGCTAAAATTGCGCGTATCCCTCAAAAATCTGTGAGCAGTTCTGATAAAGAGCAACTTTCTAAATTATCTGCTCGCTTGAAAATGACGGTATTTGGTCAAGATGAGGCGATAGAAGTATTAACGGATGCTATTCATTTAAGTCGATCCGGTTTAACATCGGAGCACAAACCAGTAGGGTCGTTTCTGTTTGCAGGTCCAACAGGAGTAGGTAAAACGGAAGTAACCCAACAACTGGCTAAAATATTAGGCGTTGAGTTATTACGTTTTGATATGTCTGAGTATATGGAAAAACACACTGTTTCACGTCTTCTAGGGGCGCCTCCAGGTTATGTTGGGCATGAAAAAGCAGGGTTATTGACCGATGCAGTTGTAAAACATCCACATGCGGTTTTATTGTTAGATGAAATAGAAAAAGCTCATAGTGATATTTATAATATTTTATTACAAGTGATGGATAATGGGACGTTAACCGATAACAATGGTAGAAAGGCTGATTTTAGACATATTATTTTAATATTAACGACTAATGTAGGTGTTCGCGAAACAAATAAAACCACGATAGGTTTTAAGTCGCAAGATAATTCATTAAGAGCAATGGATGAAATTAATAAATTATTTTCTCCTGAGTTTAGAAATCGTCTTGATAATATTATTTGGTTTAATCATCTTGATATGAAAGTCATTGGGCGTGTTGTCGATAAATTTATTGTACAATTACAATCTCAATTAGATAAGAAACAGATCACTTTAAATGTACACGCAGATGTGCGTAAGTGGCTTGCAAAAAAAGGCTATGACCGCACAATGGGTGCTCGACCAATGGCTCGTCTAATTCAAGAGCGCATTAAAAAACCATTAGCTAATGAAATTTTATTTGGGCAGTTACAAAAAGGGGGAAGTGTGAGTGTATCACTGAACTCTGGCTCGGATGATATAGAGTTTACTTATACGAATGAGTTAATTTTAAGTTGATAAAAGTAAAAAACCAGCAAAGCTGGTTTTTTTTTGACTGTGTCAATGCGAGTCAAATAATTAACGAGCTCGAAATACAATGCGACCTTTTGAAAGATCGTATGGTGTTAATTGAACTGTTACTTTGTCGCCAGTAAGAATACGAATATAATTTTTACGCATCTTTCCAGATATATGCGCAGTAACCATGTGGCCATTTTCTAATTCCACACGGAACATTGTGTTAGGCAGTGTATCCATGATCGTGCCTTGCATTTCAATACTATCTTCTTTAGCCATTCTTGGTGGATCCTTTTTCTTTGGTATGACCCTCATTACTTTGAGGTTTATACCTAGTATTATTGTATATATTGCTTTTAATCGGCGCATCCCTATTTATAGTGGTATTATTGCGAATAATATTTTAGTTAAGTTGTTAATAATAAGTTAATACAATGATTAACAAGGTTACTTCTAGCAGTTAGGTGCGAATGTTACCATAGTGTAAAGTATCTAATTTTTCTTCCCGTAAACATAGTGCAAATAAATATGATTACTATAAAAAAAGGGCTGGATCTCCCTATAAGTGGAGCACCAGAGCAAGTTATTCAGAATGGTCCAACCATTACTGAAGTGGCTATATTGGGTGAAGAGTATGTTGGTATGCGTCCGTCAATGGTTGTTAAAGTTGGCGATATTGTAAAGAAAGGTCAGGTTCTCTTCTTAGATAAGAAGAATCTTGGTGTTAAATTTACCGCTCCAGCATCCGGTGTAGTTAAAGAAATTAATCGTGGTGCTAGACGGGTTTTACAATCTGTTGTCATCACAATTAAAGGTAAAGAAAACATATCGTTCCCTACGTACACAAGTGCGGAACTTGCAAAAGTCGCAAGACAAGATATCGTTGATAATCTCGTAAATTCAGGAGCATGGACTGCTTTTCGAACTCGTCCATTTAGTAAAATCCCTCAGATTGATGCGCTACCCGCCTCTATTTTTGTGACTGCGATGGATACCAATCCATTAGCACCAAATGCTGCAATGATCATTAATGATAATCAGCAGGCATTTGTGGATGGGTTATCTTTACTTTCTCAACTCAGTAAAGGTAATGTTTATGTTTGTAAAGAGCGTGGACAGTTACCGAAATCAAAGATTGATAGTGTTATTGAGAAAGAGTTTTCCGGTGTACATCCGGCTGGATTAGCGGGAACGCACATTCATTTTATAGATTCCGTTTCTATTAACAAATATGTTTGGTCTATTAATTATCAAGACGTTATCGCGTTTGGTAGACTTTTTGTGAAGGGTGAACTTTATGTCGAACGTGTGATATCTTTAGCCGGTCCTGCGGTTATTAAACCGCGTTTATTACGCACTGTGATGGGCGCATCTATCGTGCAAATAACAGAAAATGAGATGCTTTCGGGTGAAGTGCGTGTTATTTCGGGTTCCGTTTTATGTGGTGTTGTCGCGCAAGGAGCACATGCATTTTTAGGGCGTTACCATAATCAAATATCAGCTTTACTTGAGGGCTATGAGAAAGAGCTCTTTGGTTGGGGAGTCCCTGGGTTAAATAAACATTCAGTTGCGCCAGTTTTCTTGTCTACTTTTAATCGTGCAAAACGATTCGCCTTTACGACGACAACCGGTGGTAGTAAACGAGCAATGGTACCCATTGGTCAATATGAACGTATTATGCCACTTGATATCCTTCCCACTCTATTATTGCGAGATTTGATTGTTGGGGATACTGATTCTGCGCAAGCATTAGGTTGCTTAGAGCTAGATGAAGAAGATTTAGCATTATGCACCTATGTATGTCCGGGTAAGTATGATTATGCCTCGATATTACGTAATAATCTCAGTAAAATTGAAAAGGAAGGCTAAGAATGAATCTTAAGAATATTCTTGAGAAAATGGAGCCCCACTTTGAAGCAGGGGGACGCTATGAAACGTGGCATGCTCTGTTTGAAGCAACGGCCACATTTTTTTATACTCCGGGTAATGTTACTAAGGGGTTAACTCATGTACGTGATAACTTAGACTTAAAACGTATGATGATTATCGTTTGGTTAGCAACGTTTCCTGCCATGTTTTTTGGTATGTATAATGTTGGTGCGCAAGCAAATTTAGCGATAGCTAATGGTTATGTTGCGATTAATGATTGGCATATTGTTATTTTAAATCTATTGAATGTGAATATGGGGGCTAGCACTAGCTTGCTCGATAATTTCATCTTTGGTGCCATGTATTTCTTACCTATTTATGCCGTCACCTTTATAGTGGGCGGATTCTGGGAAGTTTTATTTTGTACCGTGCGTAAGCATGAAGTTAATGAAGGTTTCTTCGTGTCTTCTATTTTATTCGCACTGATAGTTCCTGCAACATTACCTTTATGGCAAGTGGCACTCGGTATTACTTTTGGTGTCGTCGTTGCGAAAGAGGTTTTTGGTGGAACAGGACGTAACTTTTTAAATCCTGCTCTTGCTGGTCGTGCATTTCTTTTCTTTTCTTATCCAACTTACATATCCGGCGATGCAGTTTGGACTACGGTGGATGGTTTTTCCGGTGCAACGTCACTAAGCATTGTATCGCAAGGCGGATTAGAATCGTTGGCACATTCAGGCTTAACTTGGATGGATGCTTTCTTGGGTAATATGCAAGGCAGTATTGGGGAAGTATCAACCTTAGCTATCTTAATTGGTGGTTTATTAATAGTGCTAACGGGTATAGCTTCTTGGCGTATTATTGCCGGCGTTATGATAGGTATGATTGCTTTATCTTCATTGCTCAATGGAATAGGTAGTACAACGAACCCTATGTTTGCTTTACCTTGGTACTGGCATCTTGTAATGGGGGGCTTTGCTTTTGGTATGATCTTTATGGCAACAGATCCCGTTTCGGCTTCTTTTACAAATAAAGCTAAATGGGTATATGGTATTTTGATAGGTATTATGGTGGTACTTATTCGGGTGCTAAATCCAGCGTTTCCAGAAGGCATGATGTTAGCTATTTTGTTTGCTAATTTATTTGCGCCATTGTTCGATTACTTTGTTGTGCAAGGTAATATCAAACGGAGGTTATCTCGTGGCTAATCAACAAGAATCATTTTCACGGACCATGTTGGTCGTGCTTGCTGTTTGTTTAGTGTGCTCTATTATCGTTGCTGGCGCCGCTGTAGGTTTGCGACCGCTACAGATTATTAATAAAGCCAAGGATAAGCAGCAAAATATTTTAGCCGTGGCAGGGCTACATACTGATAAATCTATTACAGAAATATTTTCCTCAAATATTCAAACTAAATTAGTTGATTTAGCTACGGGTGAATTTGTGGCTGATAATGCTAAATATGATCAACGAGTAGCAGCAAAAGATCCGAAACAAAGCATTAAATTAAATGTAGAGCAAAATGTGGCAAAAATTGGTCGAAGAGCCAATATAGCAACAGTGTACTTAGTTTCGGATGATAATGGTGTATTACAACGTATTATATTACCAATTCATGGTGCGGGTTTGTGGTCCACAATGTATGCTTTTGTGGCAATTAAGACAGACGGTAATACGATTGAAGATATTACCTATTATGAACAAGGTGAAACACCTGGGCTTGGTGGCGAAGTTGAAAATCCTCGTTGGCGCGCATTATTTGTAGGTAAAAAGTTATTTGATGAAAATGGCTTGCCGGCAATAAAAATTATCAAAGGTGTGGCACCTGAGGGCTCAGTTCATGAAATTGATGGTTTATCGGGCGCAACATTAACCAGTGTAGGAGTGCAACATACCTTCACTTTTTGGTTAGGAAAGTTAGGCTTTGGTCCTTTCTTGAATCGAGTGCATCATGGAGCATTAAACAATGGCTAAATCAAGTGAATTAACAGAGGTGTTAACCTCACCGATTATTAATAATAACCCGATAGCATTACAAATACTCGGTGTTTGTTCGGCGCTTGCCGTAACATCAACGTTAGAAACAGCTGTCGTAATGACTCTTGCCGTTTTGTTGGTAACTGCTTTTTCAAGTATGTTTATTTCAATGATACGTAATTATATACCCAATAGTGTACGTATTATTGTACAGATGGCGATTATCGCTTCTTTGGTTATAGTTGTTGACCAAGTATTAAAAGCGTATGCATTTGGTATCTCTAAACAATTATCGGTGTATGTAGGCCTAATCATTACTAACTGTATTGTTATGGGACGCGCCGAAGCTTTTGCTATGAAAAACAAGCCATTTGCAAGTTTTATGGATGGTATAGGTAATGGTCTAGGCTATGGTTTTATTCTTGTGTTGGTAGGTGGGATTCGTGAATTGTTTGGAGCTGGTGCTTTATTTGGCTTTGAAATTTTACCATTAACATCAAATGGAGGTTGGTACCAAAGTAATGGTTTGTTACTACTTCCTCCTAGTGCCTTTTTTATTATTGGCGGTCTTATCTGGGTAATTCGTACTTTCCGCCCTGATCAAGTTGAGCCAAAGGAGTAGTTTAGATGGAACATTATCTTAGTTTATTTATTCGATCTATTTTTATAGAAAACATGGCGTTAGCTTTCTTTTTAGGTATGTGTACTTTTATTGCTGTATCTAAAAAAATAAAAACATCAATGGGTCTTGGTGTTGCAGTGATCGTGGTATTGGGGATTTCAGTCCCTGTAAACCAAGTGATCTACTTTCACCTATTAGCACCTGGTGCTTTGGCTTGGGCAGGTTTTCCAGATGCAGATCTGAGCTTTTTAGGTTTTATTACCTTTATCGGTGTGATCGCGGCCTTAGTGCAAATATTAGAAATGGTATTAGATAAATATTTCCCTCTTTTATATCAAGCTTTAGGTATATTTTTACCTCTAATAACGGTTAACTGTGCCATCTTTGGTGGCGTTGCCTTTATGGTACAACGTGAGTACACACTAATTGAATCTGTTGTTTATGGCGTGGGTAGTGGTATTGGTTGGACGTTAGCGATTGTTGCTTTGGCTGGTATTCGTGAAAAGATGAAGTATTCAGATGTACCTGAAGGATTACGTGGCCTAGGTATTACGTTTATTACTGCAGGGTTGATGGCGATAGGATTTATGTCATTTTCAGGTATTCAATTATAAAGAAATAAGATGAGTTGCTTATTGTTTTTTATATAAGCAACTTTTTAAACGTAAATTAGATTTATTGAATTTGGGGATTTTATCCCCTCAATACAAGGAAAAAGTCGATGGAAATATTTCTCGGCGTTGCCATGTTTACAATTATTGTTTTGGCCTTAGTTGTTATTATTTTAGCTGCAAAGTCCAAATTGGTAAGCACTGGTAATATTAAAATATCTATTAATGACGATGTAGATAAAAGTATCAATACACAAGCGGGTGGTAAACTGTTAGGTGCATTATCCAATTCAGGTATATTTGTTTCATCTGCTTGTGGTGGCGGAGGAACCTGTGGTCAGTGTCGTGTTAAAGTAACCGCAGGAGGTGGAGATATTCTACCGACTGAACTTGATCATATTAGTAAAAAAGATGCTAAAAAAGGTGAGCGTTTAGCATGTCAGGTGAGTGTTAAAGAAGACATGATCATTGAATTACCCGAAGAGATTTTTGGGGTGAAAAAATGGGAATGTACGGTAATATCAAATGATAATAAAGCGACTTTTATTAAAGAACTAAAATTACAAATACCAGATGGTGAAACAGTACCTTTTAAAGCCGGTGGTTATATTCAGATTGAAGCGCCTAAACATCATGTTAAATATAAAGATTATGATATTGAAGAGCAGTATCGTGGTGATTGGGAGCATTTTAAATTCTTTGATTTAGAATCTAAAGTTGATGAAAGTACTATTCGTGCTTATTCAATGGCTAACTATCCAGGTGAAGCCGGTATAATTTTACTTAATGTGCGTATTGCAACACCACCTCCTCGTGATCTCACTTTACCTTGTGGTAAAATGTCATCTTATATCTTCAGTTTAAAAGCTGGCGATAAAGTAACAATATCTGGGCCTTTTGGAGAGTTTTTTGCACAACAAACTGAAAATGAAATGATATTTATTGGTGGTGGTGCGGGCATGGCGCCTATGCGATCTCATATATTTGATCAGTTCCGTCGTTTACAGACGAAGCGTAAAGTCAGTTTTTGGTATGGTGCTCGTTCTAAACGCGAAATGTTTTATGTCGAAGATTTCGATCAAATTGCAATTGAAAATGAAAATTTTTCATGGAACGTTGCGTTGAGTGATCCACAACCTGAAGATAATTGGAAGGGTTACACTGGGTTTATTCATAATGTTTTATTAGAAAATTATCTTAAAGATCACGAAGCTCCAGAAGATTGTGAATTTTATATGTGTGGTCCACCTATCATGAATGCTGCCGTTATTTCTATGCTTAAAGATTTAGGTGTTGAAGATGAAAATATTATGCTTGATGATTTCGGTTGATTTTGAATGATTTCTCGCATTAGTAAATGGCTAGTCTTAACCGGACTAGCTTGTCTTCTTTTATCGTGTGGCAATGTTGAACCTGAAATTGTACAACTTCAAGGTACAACAATGGGCACCTATTATACAATCACTTTAGTTTTAGATGCTAAACAGCAAAAAACAGAAGATTTAAGTCAATCTAAATTAAAATTTGCAATCGATAAAAAATTAGAATTAGTTAACGCTCAAATGTCGACGTATATCCCAGACTCAGAGCTTTCTTTATTTAATCAGAGTAAACAATCATTTGTTGTTTCAAAAGCAACGGCATTCGTCGTTAATAGCGCGTTAAAAATATATAAACAATCGCAAGGTGCTTATGATATTACGGTTGGACCTTTAGTTAATTTATGGGGGTTTGGGCCAGATAAAAGACCGACAAAAGTGCCGAGTGCGGGCCTTATTGCGCGTCAAAAATTACGTGTTGGCGGTCAATATTTGACAGTGCAAGGAACAACGTTGCAAAAAGCAATTCCAGATCTATACATTGATCTTTCTTCTATTGCTAAAGGCTATGGCGTTGATGTTATTAGCGAATATTTGCAATCTTTAGGTATCAATAATTATTTAGTTGATATTGGTGGGGAGTTGCGAGCACAAGGAATGAAACCTAAGAATAAACGTTGGACTCTGGCTATTGAGAGGCCAACGGTGGGCAAGAATGTAGAGCAGGTTATCCATATCGGAGATAATGCGATAGCGACATCGGGAGATTATCGCAACTACTATGAATTTAATGGTATCCGTTATTCACATACAATAGATCCTAATACCGGCAAACCTATTACGCATAAATTAGCCTCTGTTACCGTAATCAATAAAAGTTGCATGTTAGCGGATGCTTATGCAACTGCTATCACAGTATTAGGTCCTAAAGTTGGGCTTGATTTTGCTAAAAAACATCAACTAGCCGTATTTTTGATTGTTAAAAAAGGCGATAAATTTATTGAATCATACACAGATGCATTTAAAATGTATTTAGTACAGGAGGACTTATGATTTATTTTGTGGCGACATTTATGGTGTTTTTAGTGGTCATTGTGGCAATGTCCATCGGTTATATTTTTAATAAAAAAACGATATCGGGAAGTTGTGGCGGGCTTTCTTCTGTTGGTATTGAAAAAGAATGTGATTGCCCTGAACCGTGTGAAAAACGCAAACAAAAAGATGCTGAAAGCCTACGTTTAGCAATGCTTAACAAAGAAGAGCGTATCTTATAAGTTACGTTACGTGATTTTATGTGTTGAATGAAAATAAACCTTGTGTCTTGTCAGGCACAAGGTTTATTTTTTTGTAGCCAGCGATCTAAAGCATTTGCAAAGGATTGTTTTTCTTTATCGGAAAATTTATTTTGACCTCCGGTTATTTGTCCCATATCGCGCATTTCTTGAGAAATATTTCGCATCGCTAAGCGTTGGCGGATGTTATCGGGGGTATATAACTCACCACGAGGGTTAAGTGCACATATTTTCATCGCCACTAATTCCGCGGCTAAAGGGATATCTTGGGTTATTACTAGATCGCTACTATTTGCATGTTGAATAATGTAATTATCTGCCACATCAAAGCCGTGTTCAACCTGTACTCGCTTTATAAGAGTTCGGTTAGGCAAAGGGATAGGGCTGTTGGCTACGAAGACTAAAGCCATGTTGGTGCGCTGGCTAGCGCGTATAATAATATTTTTTACTGGCACGGGGCAGGCATCCGCATCTATCCAAATTGTCATCTATATACTCGTCAATATCAAAGAGCAATAATATAACATTAAATGTGTGAACTGTGTTAAGCGCTTTTATGCAAGCAGAGACAATAGTATTTATTTTATAAAAAAACAGGCTTTTTGATAAATAGAGATTGACTATATAAGTAAGATATATATACTTTGTCGTAGCTTGAAAGTTCGTTTGATATTTATGTTTCAATGTTCCGTATTATGTACCGAATCCTATACTTCATAAGTAATAGCAACACTTCCAGCGAAAGCCCTTGATTTATCAAGGTTAATTTAGTCAATAAATAGGATATAACTATGTCTACAACTACTACTGGTACAGTAAAATGGTTCAATGAATCTAAAGGTTTTGGTTTCATCGAGCAAGAAAATGGTCCTGACGTTTTTGCACATTTCTCTGCAATCGTAAGCAATGGTTTTAAAACTCTTGCTGAAGGCCAAAAAGTACAGTTTACTGTTACTCAAGGTCAAAAAGGTCCTCAAGCAGAAAACATCGTAGCGCTATAATATAGCCTCGATGGACTTTAAATAGTCCATTCTGATTTGAAAAAAAAGGTGAGTCATTGACTGGCCTTTTTTTATGCCTGTCGTAAAATTCCTTTTAATATAATGACGTGACTGTATACTGCGTTTATTAATCGAAAATATTACTGGAGTTTCCCCCTATGCGATTGTGTGATACCCATATAGAAGAATATTTAGATACAGGTAAAATAGTGATAGATCCACGGCCTGAAGAAAGTGCAATATCAGGTGTTAGTGTTGATGTTCGTCTAGGCAATAAATTCCGTGTGTTTAATGAGCACAAAATGCCATATTTAGATCTTTCTGGACCAAAAGCAGATGTGGATGTAGCTTTAGATAAGATAATGAGTGATGAAATAATTATTCCTGCTCACGAAGCTTTTTATTTGCATCCAGGGGAGCTTGCTCTTGCTGTCACTCTTGAAAAAGTCACATTGCCTGATGATATTGTGGGCTGGCTTGATGGTCGCTCGTCATTAGCGCGCTTAGGGTTAATGGTGCATGTTACTGCGCATCGTATTGATCCCGGCTGGTCGGGTTGTATTGTTTTAGAATTTTATAATAGTGGTAAGTTACCACTTGCTCTGCGCCCAGGCATGACAATTGGTGCTTTGAGTTTTGAAACGTTATCTGCACCGGCAGCAAGACCTTATAATAAACGTGCGAATGCAAAATATAAAAATCAGCAAGGGCCTGTTTCTAGCCGAATTAGTGAAGATAACTAAGCAGTCAATGTATTTGTAGGTATTTAATATTTTGTAAAAGGGTCTTAGAGTGACTTAAGCCATAAGATTAATTAATGATATGGCTTATTTTATAATGAGAGAAGGTCGTTATAAACGCGCTCTTGGATTTATAAAAAGTAATTAATCGGCATCATGCTCTTTGATCTTTCCGTATAAATGCGCAACATTTTCATCGTTGTCGATAACGCTGTTGTTCTCTTTTACTTTTGGGACTTGTTTAAATTGTACGGATACTTTTTTTGGTTCAATGGCTACTTTTATATCATCACCTTCTTTATGCTCTGCTTTTTTCACTCGGAGAATATTGCCGGCTAATTTATAGCCATTTAGTTTTTTCATAGCAAGCTTAGCATCACCAGAGCGAGGCATCTCAACAAAACCAAACCCTTTTGATTTTCCCGTTTTTTTATCAAGCACTAAAGTACAATATTGTACGGTTCCGTATTCACTAAATAAACTTAATATCTTTTCTTCTGTACTTATTGTTGCAATATTACGCACTAATAATTTCATAAAACACCACTATTGATTAAATCGTTATTATGCCTATTGTAGCAAATATTTACACTTGCGAGTGAGACTTTGTTGTAAGTCACAAATAAGAGCCATCGTTTTGATTTTGTTTAAACGACTTATTCTGTATTGTTATTATAAAGCAGTCCATCTTAAGACAATCGTAGCTAATTTACTTGGTTGTTCTAAAGGTAAGAAATGACCAGAATCACTAATTTCTTTATAGTGAAAGTTATCAGGAGCTAAGGCGTTAATAATATTCTTATTGAATGTTTGATCCATATCGCCAAACACAATGTAAGTGGGTATTGATAGAAAATTTAATTTTTCATATAGATTATATCTAGTCGTTGTAGCAAGTATCTGATTTTGTACTGCTATGGGTTCCATCGATTTGCTCATTTTTATTATTTTTTCATGTAAATCAATATCATCTTTTCTAATCGGATGTAGCACTGCTGTTATCGATTCTTTATGTAAGCCAGAGAATCCTTCTCTTTTAATAAAACTTACAAATTTTTTACGCGACTCGATTTCTTTCTGTTCTAGTTTATTTAAGGAATCGGATATCACCAAAAGCTTATTCACTCTATGAGGAAATTTGAGTGTGAAAGCAGACAGAAGAAAGCCTCCAAAAGAAAATCCTAGCAAATTCGATGCAGTGTCAGGTAATTGCTCATCGAGAAAATTTATAATTTCGCTAACAGAATTTCTTACTGGGATATTTATGTTAATTATCTCGATACAAGATGGTAGGTTTTTAAGTAATTCATCCCAAACTTCAACATTACAAAAGGTTCCAGGAACAGCATAAATTATTATGGACATAATACCCTCGAATAAATACTCACGTAATGCGGATGAAACTAGAAAAACATCGGCCCGTATTAGTGTGCGTGCTTACTAGGGCAATAAGAGATGTTCTTGATTCATTTAAATAATTGGCAAATGCCAATCCGGAATTGGAAATCGGTCATGGCTTTATGATAGAATTTGAATGTTAATTTATAATTACAAAGAATTATTTAAAGGGTCGAAAAATACGTTTTTGGCTTGTTATATAGCTATTTTCCACCTGCTACATCGATAAATGTACCCGTAATAAAAGAAGCTTCACTTGATAATAAAAAAGCTATGGAAGCGGCAACGTCTACAGGGTTACCACCCCGTTGTAATGGTATCAAATTTCTAATCCGTTCTACTCTATTAGGTTCACCGCCGTCGGCGTGTATTTCAGTGTAAATAAAGCCTGGTCTCACACAATTAACACGAATATTTTTATTAGCAACCTCAATAGATAAACCTATTGTTAATGTGTCAATAGCCCCTTTTGATGCGGCATAATCAACATACTCAGAGGGTGAGCCTAATCGTGAGGCGACAGAAGAAACATTAACAATAGCCCCTCCATTTTTCATTCGGTTTATTGCTTCTTTGCAACATAAAAAATAGCTAGTGACATTAGTCGAAAATATTTTGTTAATTCTTTCAGCTGACATTTCAGAAACTTTCATTTTTGGTAGTAATATTCCTGCATTATTTACTAAGTGAGTGATTTTACCCAATGATTTATCAATGGTATCAAAAAGTTTAATGACTTCATTCTCTTTTGATACATCAGCTTGCACTGCAATAGCGACGCCACCATCCCTTTCTATTTCTGTAACAATCTTATTTGCTTCTATTTCATTTGATATATAATTAACGCAAACAGCATAACTTTGTTTTGCTAGATATTTTGAGGTTGCAGCCCCGATTCCTCTACTACCACCTGTAACTAACACAATCGAGTTCATAAGCATTCCGATATTTAACTTTTGATACATTTATTCGTATAAAAACTTCTCTGTAGGATCTTGAGTACTATACTCAATTAACTCCCATTCAAATCCAAAATTATCGAAGAAATATAACCTTTTACGATATTTTTCTACAGGAGTTTCAATACTACGTTTGTATCCATATTTCACTAAATCTTTTTCTACTTTCAAAAGATCACTAACAATAATTGCAATATGATTAACACCGTAATTCTTATATGTTTTTCGTGGGCTTTCAGGATCAGATCCAAAATGAGGTTCCTGAAGGGCAAAATAGCATTCATCATTACCAATATGAACCCAACGATAACTAGTGGATGATTTTACATCCTTTCTTATTTTGAAATCAGGTGCGATTATTTGAATAAATTTAATCGCTTCGTCTATATTCGGAACCGTGATATTTAAATGTTCAATTTTCGACACGAATTACTCCTATTATAATGTATAACCGTTTATTAGAGCGCATGCATATTCTTATTCTTTCAATGATCCTTGTAACATAAAATACGAGGAATAAATAGTTTTTATATAAACCGAACGCACACATATGTGTACATAATAGTGTACATAATCAAAGAGAGTGGTTAATGTCGATTAAAGAATTAGTAGATAGCGTGGGGCGTAGACGGACGTTTGCTATAATATCTCACCCCGATGCGGGTAAAACGACCATTACTGAAAAAGTATTACTTTTTGGTAATGCTCTGCAAAAAGCGGGTACAGTGAAAGGTAAAAAATCGGGACAGCATGCAAAGTCCGATTGGATGGAAATTGAAAAAGAACGAGGAATTTCTATTACAACCTCTGTCATGCAGTTTCCTTATCGTGATTGTATTATTAACCTGCTTGATACTCCTGGGCATGAAGATTTCTCTGAAGATACATATCGTACGCTGACGGCGGTAGATTCTTGTTTAATGGTTATTGATTCGGCTAAAGGGGTTGAAAAAAGAACTATTAAACTAATGGAAGTGACACGATTACGTGATACGCCGATCATTACATTTATGAATAAATGTGATCGTGATATTCGCGATCCCATTGACTTAATGGATGAAGTGGAAGACGTGTTAGATATTGTTTGTGCCCCTATCACTTGGCCCATCGGTATGGGTAAAGAATTTAAAGGTGTCTATCATCTTGTTCGCGATGAAGTTATTTTATATTCAACAGGGCAAGGCCATACTATTCAAGATAGCCGTATCATTAAGGGCTTACATAATCCTGAATTAGATGACATATTACCATTACATATTGATCTATTACGAGATGAGATGGAGTTAGTATTAGGTGCCTCGAATAAGTTTGATTTAGAAATGTTCTTAAGTGGAGAATTGACGCCGGTTTATTTTGGAACTGCATTAGGTAATTTTGGTGTAGATCACGTATTAGATGGTTTAATACAATGGGCGCCAAAACCATTATCGCGCGTGACAAAACAGCGAGTTGTAGAGCCTACAGAAGAAATGTTTTCGGGATTTATCTTTAAAATTCAAGCAAATATGGATCCTAAGCATCGAGATCGTATTGCTTTTATGCGTATTTGTTCTGGTAAATATGAAA
The DNA here is from genome assembly GCF_002239585.1 of Psychromonas sp. CD1. Lineage (GTDB taxonomy): Bacteria > Pseudomonadota > Gammaproteobacteria > Enterobacterales > Psychromonadaceae > Psychromonas. Next base: position 823,849 of record NZ_NDFH01000003.1, on the reverse strand, counting down.
AAGGCATGAAAATGTTTCATGTGCGCACGGGTAAAAAAATGACGGTTACGGATGCCGTTACTTTTATGGCCGGCGATAGACGCGCGATAGAAGAGTCCTATGCGGGAGATATTATCGGTCTACATAATCACGGCACTATTCAAATTGGTGATGCATTTACTTTGGGTGAAGAATTAAAATTTACAGGGATCCCAAATTTTTCTCCAGAGATGTTTCGCCGCATTCGTTTAAAAGATCCTTTAAAGCAAAAGCAATTATTAAAAGGTTTAATGCAACTTTCAGAAGAAGGTGCGGTACAGGTATTTCGCCCATTACGCAGTAATGATCTTATTGTAGGTGCTGTGGGTGTACTGCAATTTGAAGTGGTTGTTCAACGTTTAAAATCAGAATATAAAGTGGATGCTATTTACGAGGGCATAAATGTGGCAACTGCACTTTGGGTCGATAGTGAAGACTCTAAAAAAATGTCTGAATTCGAGAAAAAAGCTTATGATAATCTTGCGTTAGATGGAAGCAATAACTTAACTTATGTTGCGCCGACAATGATTAACTTAAATTTAGCGATTGAACGTTATCCGGCGATTAATTTCCGTAAAACACGAGAGCATTAATATTTAAGGGTGCTTTTTGAATATTTATTGGACTTTTAAGGATTGAATTCGCATGTTTATAGATAGCCATTGTCATCTTAATTTTAAGTGTTTTAATGATGACATTATGGCTATTCTTGCGCAGTTAAAAGAAAAAAAGATAAATAAACTGATAATTCCATCAACACACGCTAAAGAGTGGGCTAGTATCCAACATATGGCGCAAACGCATGATGTTATTTATTATGCGTTAGGGGTGCACACGCAATTTTTGCATTCATATAAAGAAAGTGATCTTAAGTATTTACAAACTCTTTTAGAAAAAAAACCTAAAAAATGTGTGGCGTTAGGTGAAATCGGTTTAGATAAAGGAGTCTCTTTTTCTGCAGAAGAGCAAGAAATACTTTTTATTAAGCAATTACAGTTAGCCGAAAAATTCCAATTACCTATTATATTGCACTGTGTTAAAAAACAAGGACGCGTCTTAGAAATTTTAAAAGCATGTCATTTTTCACAAGGAGGTGTTTATCATGGTTTTTCTGCTAGTGTTGAGGTTGGTAATGAGTTTATAAAATTAGGCTTTAAGCTGGGGATCGGTGGCGTAATAACCCATCCTAATGCGATAAAAGTACGCGCGAGTATCGCGCATTTACCATTAACCTCTCTCTTGTTAGAAACCGATGCACCAGATATGCATTTACACCAACAAAGTCAAAAAAACAATACACCTCTAAATGTTATTCCTATTTTTGAGTGTTTAAATAATCTACGTAATGAAGAGAAATCTTGCATTAGTACACAACTTTATAAAAATACGTTGGCAATTTTTCCCTTAATCGGTGACTAAATATAAAAATCAGCGTAAAATATTACTTTTTCAAAATAGATTAAAACCGAAATAAGGTGATTTTTAATGGTTCAATATCCAATGACAGCCGCTGGAGCTGCCTCTTTACGTGCAGAGCTTGAGCAGTTAAAAAACGAAACACGGCCCCAAATTATTGCGGCGATAGCGGAAGCTCGTGAACATGGTGATTTAAAAGAAAATGCTGAATACCATGCAGCAAGAGAACAGCAAGGTTTTTGTGAAGGGCGTATTCAAGATATTGATGCGAAGCTTTCTCATGTACAAATTATAGATGTGAGTAAATTAACGAATAACGGCAAAGTGATATTTGGAACAACGGTGACGATTGTTAATGTTAATACTGATGAAGAGGTTACTTATAAAATAGTAGGTGATGATGAAGCAAATATTAAACTAAACCTTATCTCTGTTAATTCACCTATTGCTAGAGGGTTGATTGGTAAGAAAATAGACGATGAACTAATTATCCAAACACCGGGTGGCGCGATTGAATATGAAATAATTAATGTTCAATATATTGCATAGTTTTAGTAAATAAAGATATAAAAAAGCCCAGCATAACTGGGCTTTTGTATTAATTGGAGGTGTTATTTGCGTGGTAAGTCTATTATTTTTTCTTCACTTTGGCGGTATAACACAACCACATGGCCAATTTTAGTGATATTAATTGCTTCTGTTTCACGTACGATAGCATCGATAATTAATTGCTTCATTTCACGATCATCTGTTGCGATTTTCACTTTGATAAGCTCATGGAAGTTAAGCGCATTCTCAATTTCAGCGAGTACGCCTTCGGTTAAGCCATTTTGTCCAAGAAGTACAATTGGTTTAAGGGAATGAGCTAAGCCTTTAAGGTGCTTCTTTTGTTTATTTGATAAGTTCATACAAATTCTTTTATTTAAGGTTAAAAATAGGGCATTCTACCCTTTAATATTATACTTTACTATTTATAAAGGTGCAGGAAAAAATTAATGGGTAAAAAAGTTAATTCGGGGAATAATGCCCCCGGTGTGTTAAAAAAAAGCAATTCAGGTAGTTCAAAGCGTTGGATGCAAGAACATGTTAATGATTTTTATGTCAAAGAAGCAAATCGGTTAGGTTTGCGTTCTCGCGCAGTTTTTAAATTGGAAGAGATAAATAATAAAGATAAACTGATCCGATCGGGTATGACTGTCGTTGATTTAGGTGCTGCTCCTGGGAGTTGGTCTCAATGGTGTGTCGATAAAGTTGGTTTAAGAGGTAAAGTGATAGCTTGTGATATTTTAGCGATGGATTCTATTGCGGGTGTTGATTTTTTACAGGGTGATTTCCGTGATGAAGCGGTTCTAAATGCATTGTTAAAGCGTATAGGCACAAAAAAAGTGGATGTGGTCTTGTCCGATATGGCACCGAATATGAGTGGCAATGCGGCGATGGATCAACCCAAGTCGATGTATTTAGTCGAGCTCGCTCTTGAAATGTGCTCTGATGTCTTAAAAAAAGACGGTAGTTTTATTGTAAAGGTGTTTATGGGAGCAGATTTTGATACCTTTATGAAGGAACTTAAAAAGAAATTTAAAGTCGTAAAAACGCGCAAACCTGATTCTTCTCGAGCACGCTCAAGAGAGGTTTATCTTGTAGCAATGGGTTTTAGCGTTTGATACATAATTGTCATTTTATGGCAAAATATATAGTAGCGACTATTTTTAAACTGTAGTAGTCTATAGTTGAATTTTATTTATTAATTACGAGGTTTACAGCAAAATATATAGTAGCGACTATTTTTAAACTGTAGTAGTCTATAGTTGAATTTTATTTATTAATTACGAGGTTTACATCTTGAACGATATGGCAAAAAACCTGATATTGTGGTTGGTGATCGCAGTAGTCTTAATGTCTTTATTCCAAGGCTTTGGATCAGATAAGAGTAAGCAATCCGCAATGGATTACACCACTTTTGTAAAAGAAGTAAACCGAGGGCAGATTCAACAAGTGCAAATTGATGGATCTGTTATCAGTGGTATACAAAGCAATCAAAATGAATTTGTTACTTATATTCCAGCACCAGATTTAGATCTGCTTAATGATTTACTCAAAAACAATGTAAAAGTAGAAGGCAAAGCACCAGAAACTACCAGTTTCTTAGCATCTATATTTGTTTCATGGTTCCCGATGATTTTACTGATTGGTGTGTGGATATTCTTCATGCGTAACATGCAAGGCGGAGGCAAAGGCGGTGCTATGTCCTTTGGTAAAAGCAAAGCTAAATTGGTAGGTGAAGATCAAATAAAAACCACTTTTGCGGATGTCGCGGGGTGTGATGAGGCAAAAGAAGATGTTAAAGAATTAGTTGATTACTTAAAAGACTCAACAAAATTTCAGCGTTTAGGTGGTCGCATTCCTACCGGGGTGTTATTGGTCGGACCTCCTGGTACGGGTAAAACTTTACTTGCGAAAGCGATTGCGGGTGAAGCTAAAGTACCTTTCTTTGCTATATCCGGCTCTGATTTTGTGGAAATGTTTGTGGGTGTTGGTGCATCTCGAGTTCGAGATATGTTTGAACAAGCTAAAAAGTCAGCACCATGTATTATTTTCATTGATGAAATTGATGCCGTTGGCCGTCAACGTGGCTCCGGCATGGGTGGAGGTAATGATGAACGTGAGCAAACATTAAACCAATTACTTGTTGAAATGGATGGTTTTGAAGGCAATGAAGGTGTAATTGTCATCGCTGCTACAAATAGACCCGATGTTTTAGATGTCGCTTTACTACGACCAGGCCGTTTTGATAGACAAGTGATGGTTGCTTTACCCGATGTGCGCGGGCGTGAACAAATTCTTAATGTACATATGCGTAAAGTGCCTTTGGCAGATGATGTGAAATCTAGCATTCTAGCGCGAGGAACCCCTGGTTTTTCAGGTGCTGATTTAGCAAACTTAGTCAATGAAGCAGCACTATTTGCGGCGCGTAGTAATAAGCGGGTAATTAATAGTGAAGATTTCGAGCAAGCACGCGATAAAATATTGATGGGAGCTGAACGTCGTAGTTTAGTGATGCGCGAAGAAGATAAAGAATCAACGGCATACCATGAAGCAGGACATGCGATTGTTGCGCGCTTAGTACCAAAACATCATCCTATTCATAAAGTGACCATTATTCCTCGTGGACGTTCATTAGGCGTGACACAATTTTTACCTGAAGGTGATCAAATTAGTCAAAATCGTTTAGAGCTTGAAAGTAGTATTTCAGTTGCATACGGTGGACGAATAGCAGAAGAGCTTATCTATGGTAAAGATAGAGTTTCTACTGGTGCATCGCAAGATATTAAACAAGCATCTTCGATTGCGCGAGCAATGGTGACCGAATGGGGTTTCTCGGACAAATTAGGTCCAATATTATTGATAGCAGAGCCTAATTCATTGCGTTCAAATACGATTTCATCTGAAACGGGTAAAATAATTGATGATGAAGTTAAAGCGTTTGTTGAGGTTAATTATAATCGAGCATATAAATTATTAGAGGATAATATTGATATTTTACATGCTATGAAAGATGCGTTAATGAAATTTGAAACCATTGATGCGCATCAAGTTGATGATTTAATGGCGCGTATTGAAGTTCGTTTACCCAAAGATTGGGGTGATGATGAACAACCTAAAGAGGGTGATAAAAAAAGCCATCAAGAATCTAAGTCCGATGAAAATGAAACATCCTCACCGGAACACGATGAGAATGTTATTGACCAACGGGTCGATGACGATGCACATAACGAAGATAATAAGCGCGAAGATAAAGAATAAGTAAAGATTGCTAAAAAAGCCTAAGCTTGCTTAGGTTTTTTTTATGTGTGTAGAAAAAGAGTTGAAATAGAATGCAATTAAAAAGTGGCTCTAAGGTACTTGATTTAAAGTTCGCACAAGTTATGGGAATTTTAAATGTGACGCCGGATTCGTTTTCGGATGCAGGGAAATTTAAAAACCTCGATATAGCACTCAAACGAGCTCTTGAGATGCTTGCACAAGGTGCCAGTATTATTGATGTTGGCGGTGAGTCAACGCGCCCTGGTGCGCCGGATGTAAGCTTAGATGAAGAGTTAGCGCGAGTTTTGCCCATTATTGAAAAAATAAAACAAAATAGTGACTGTTGGATATCCATCGATACGAGTAAAGCACAAGTGATGCGAGAGGCTGTACACGCAGGGGCGTCAATCCTAAATGATGTACGCGCGTTACAAGGCGAAGGTGCATTACAAGCTGCCGCTCAATTGAACGTGCCAGTATGTTTAATGCATATGCAAGGAGCTCCGCGCTCAATGCAGAGTGACCCCCGCTATGCTAATCTGTACTCTGATGTGAAAGATTTTTTAGAGCAACGTATCGAAGCTTGTTTACAAATAGGTATCAAAAAAGAGCAGATAATCCTTGATTTGGGTTTTGGTTTTGGTAAAACAATGGATCATAACTTTGCATTATTAAGTGCAACACATAAATTTGTTGCACTTGGTTACCCTCTATTGACAGGTATTTCTCGCAAATCAATGTTTGGTCAATTATTAAATCGTCAATTATCAGACCGTTTAGCGGGTAGTCTGGCAGGCGCTTTAATTGCGGTACAACAGGGATCTAAAATAATACGTGTGCATGATGTTGGCGCGACTGTTGATATCATTAAAGTTTTAAATAAAGTTAACTCTTTTAATAAATAAGAAGAAAATAGGCATGAAAAAAAAATATTTTGGTACGGATGGTATTCGAGGTAAAGTCGGTGAATCATTAATAACCCCTGAGTTTGCTCTTAAATTAGGTTGGGCTGCGGGACGAGTGCTTGCAAAAACGGGAACGAAAAAAGTATTAATAGGTAAAGATCCACGTATATCAGGCTATATGCTCGAAGCTGCGTTGCAGGCAGGTTTAACAGCTGCGGGTTTGCGTCCAGTATTAATGGGGCCGATGCCCACGCCTGCTATCGCTTATTTAACGCATACTTTTAGAGCGGCTGCCGGAATTGTTATCAGTGCATCACATAATCCATATTATGATAATGGTATTAAATTTTTTAATGCACAAGGCACTAAATTGTCAGAAAAAGTTGAACTTGAAATTGAAGCTGAAATTGATAAAGAGTTAATATGTGTAGAGTCAAGTAAATTAGGGAAAGCTTACCGAATTACAGATGCGGCAGGGCGCTATATTGAGTTTTGTAAAAGCACATTTCCTATCCAACAAAATTTAAATAATTTTAAAATAGTCGTCGACTGTGCAAATGGTGCGACTTATCATATTGCACCGTCAGTGTTGAGCGAATTAGGGGCCTCTATTGTCACAATGGGTGTTGAGCCGAATGGTGTTAACATTAATTTAAACTGTGGCGCAACGAGTATGCAGGCTATTTCTGAGCGTGTAGTGCAAGAAAAAGCAGATTTTGGTATTGCATATGATGGTGATGGTGATCGAGTGATGATGGTCGATCATACCGGTTATGTCTTAGATGGTGATGAGTTAATATATATTATTGCGCGGGATAGATTACGTAATGGAACTTTAAATGGTGGTGTTGTTGGCACTAAAATGTCTAATTTAGGCTTAGAGATAGCGTTGAAAAAATTAGGTATTCCTTTTGAAAGAAGTGATGTCGGCGATCGTCATGTAATGGAGTTGATGAAAAAGAATGGTTGGTCTCTTGGGGCTGAAAATTCAGGTCATGTTATCTGCTCTGAATATTTAGAAACAGGAGATGGCATCGTTTCTGGTTTACAAGTGATAGCTGCTATGAAAAGCAGTCGTTTAACGTTACATGAGTTACGCCAAGGCATGTGTAAATATCCGCAAGTAATGTTAAATATTCGCTTTGATAACGCGATTGATCCATTACAAGATAAAGATGTATTAGCAGAGCAAGTACGAATTCAAGCTTTACTTGCTGATCATGGGCGCGTGTTATTACGAAAATCAGGAACAGAGCCTGTCTTTAGAGTGATGGTTGAATCAGATGAAGCAGAAGAAGTGGTGCGTGGGTATGCACAATCGATTGCAGATAAAGTAAAAATATAATACTTAAATAAAAGCGAAGAGCGCTCTTTTATGTGTTTTTTGTTTAAAAATTATACGCTTAAAGCATATAATGCTGAAACTTGTAAAATTATTCTGTTATTTACTTGTAGTTCTCTTTGCTTTTAAGTATTATCAGCGCGCTTCCTTAGGGAGTTTAATATAAATACTTTCGGAAAATATCGGGTATATTCTTATGTATGAAATGCTATTAGTTGTTTATTTGATTGTTTCTATTATCTTAATTGGATTTGTTTTAGTTCAGCAAGGTAAAGGCGCGGGTATGGGAGCTTCGTTTGGCTCTGGTGCATCAAACACAGTATTCGGAGCAAGTGGCTCTGGAAACTTTATGACGCGAACTACCGCTGTATTAGCTATTGTCTTTTTTGTATTAAGTTTAGCTCTAGGGAATTTGTCTGCAAACAAAATTTCTGTTGATGATGTTTTTTCAGACTTAAATGTAAGTAAAGTTGTTGAAAAAACAGTTAAAGCACCTGTTAAAGTTGAAGTTGATAATTCGACTAAGATCCCAGAGTAAATAAATAAAGCGGATGTGGTGGAATTGGTAGACACGCAGCCTTGAGGGGGCTGTGGCTTAGGCCGTGAGAGTTCAAGTCTCTCCATCCGCACCAAATTAATGTAATGTTGATATTAAAGAATTGCCTCAAGAGTAAATAGTAGATATAATATCGGCATTATTTAGGTTTAGCCTAAAAGTAACAGACGCGAGATGGAGCAGTTTGGTAGCTCGTCGGGCTCATAACCCGAAGGTCGTAGGTTCGAATCCTGCTCTCGCAACCATATATAGAATATGTGTTTCTATTAAGAAGTGAATGTAATAACTTCTTAATAATGCCAGTAAAGATGTAAGTGTCATCATACTTGCAAGCATGTTCGTATTCAAATTGTTAATCTGCATGTATGATAGAAACATTTATAATGCTCAGATTTCCATTACATTCGATATTGTATTTCCAATAGCAATATCTTGTTCAGTAAATGAACAAACCGAATGAAGCTCCAATTTATTGGGGCTTTTTTGTGTTTTGCAAATAGTAAATATATCTGTTTGTATAAATGACTGGTTTATTAAACAGTTATGATTAATTTAATAGGGCTAAAGGCCCTTTTTTCGTTTCATTGCCTCAAGTCGGGGCTTAAAAAGGGGATAAATTTGGCAAGTTTAGAACAACGATTAACTGAAATGTTCACACCAAGTGTAGAAGATTTAGGTTATGAATTAGTGGGGATTGAATATACTCGTGCAGGACAACATTCAATATTGCGTGTTTATATTGATCAAGATACTGGTATTTTAGTAGGTGACTGTGCGGCAGTAAGTCGTCAAATTAGTGCGTTGATGGATGTAGAAGATCCTATAACTAACGAATATACATTAGAAGTTTCATCTCCAGGTTTAGAGCGTCCGCTTTTTAGTGCTACACATTATCAATCTTTTATTGGTTCTGAAGTAAAAATTCAATTACGTATGCCAATACAAAACCGTCGTAGATGGAAAGGGATAATTGCGAGTGTTGAAGGCGAAATTATTAGTATTAATGTAGATGGGACGCTCGAGCGGTTTGCATTAAGCAATATTCAAAAAGCGAATATTGTTCCGAAATTTGATTAATTAAGGCGATGAAAAATGAATAATAAAGAGATATTATTGGTCGTAGAGGCAGTCTCTAATGAAAAAGGCCTTCCTCGTGAGGCCATCTTTGAAGCATTAGAAAGCGCGCTTGCCATTGCTACAAAAAAGAAATACGAAATGGAGATCGAAGTTCGTGTTGAAATTGACCGTGAAACAGGAACATTTGAAACATTTCGTCGTTGGTTAGTATTGGCGCCTGATGCAGAGATGGAAAATCCATGTGCGGAAATGACTTATGAAGCCGCTGTATATGATCAACCAGAAATACAAATTGGTGAATTTATCGAAGATGATATTAAATCTGTCACCTTTGACCGTATTACAACGCAAACTGCCAAGCAAGTTATCGTACAAAAAGTTCGTGAAGCAGAGCGCGCGCAAGTGGTAGAACAATATATTGAGCAAAAAGGCGAGCTGATAACAGGTATCGTTAAACGTATGACTCGTGATAGTATTTTACTTGATTTAGGTGGCAATGCTGAAGCGGTTATTTTCCGTGACGAAATGTTACCGCGTGAAAACTTCCGTCCGGGTGATAGATTACGTGCTCTTTTATATGATGTGCGCCCTGAAGCGCGTGGCGCTCAATTATTTATGACACGTACACAACCGGAAATGTTAATTGAACTTTTCCGGTTAGAGGTGCCAGAGATAGCAGAAGAGATGATTGATTTAATGGCAGCTGCTCGTGATCCTGGATCGCGTGCAAAAATAGCGGTAAAATCAAATGATCAACGTATTGACCCAATAGGTGCTTGTGTTGGTATGCGTGGTGCACGCGTACAAGCAATATCAAGTGAACTCAGTGGAGAACGTGTTGATATTATCCTTTGGGATGAAAATCCAGCTCAATTTGCTATAAATGCAATGTCACCTGCTGAAGTCGCCTCTGTTGTTGTCGATGAAGACGCACACAGTATGGACATCGCGGTTGAAGAAGATAATTTAGCTCAAGCCATTGGTCGTAATGGTCAAAATATTCGTTTAGCATCACAGTTAACAGGCTGGGAATTAAATGTAATGACCGTTGCAGAGCTACAAGAAAAACATCAAGCAGAAGCGGATAGTGTGATCAGTGTTTTTGTAAAAGCACTAGAAATTGATGCAGACTTTGCTGCTGTATTAGTCGATGAAGGATTTACTTCACTTGAAGAAATTGCTTATGTGCCTATCTCGGAATTACTTGAGATTGAAGGTATAGACGAAAAAATGGTTGATGAGTTACGTATGCGAGCTAAGAACGTTTTAGTGACCAAAGCATTAGCTGCTGAAGAAAATCTCGAGGGTGCAAAACCTGCTGCCGATTTACTTGCTTTAGAGGGTTTAGATGCACATCTTGCTTATGTATTTGCGAGTAAAGATATTATCACTCTTGAAAATCTAGCGGAACAAGCGGTTGATGACCTTATTGATATTGAAGAATTGAACGAAGAAAAAGCCGGCAAGCTTATTATGGCTGCCCGTAACATCTGTTGGTTCAGTAATGAAACTGAATAAGCACAGATAGGAGAAAAATTATGTCAGATATTTTATTACAAGATCTTGCTAAAGAATTAAACAAGTCTGCGGACGCATTAGTTAAACAATTTAACCTTGCTGGTATAAACAAAAAAGTAACCGATAAAGTTTCTTTAACAGAAAAAGAAGTATTAACCACTTACCTGCAAAAAAAGCATGGTGGAGAAGTTAATAAAAAAATGACGTTACAGAAAAAAGTAAAGTCGTTGGTGAATGTCAAAGGGCAAGCAAAAGCGGTTAATGTAGAAGTTCGTAAAAAACGTACTTATATAAAGCGTACTGATAGCGAAATTGAAGCAATTAAAGAAGCAGAACTTGCAGAGAAAGCAGCTGAAGTTGCAACTCGTCAGGCGGAATTAAACGCGGATTTAGAAGCGAAAAAAATAGTAGCTGAAAAAGCTCAAGCAGAAAAATTAGCGGCGAAAAAAATAATGGATGAGAAAGCAAAAAAGGCAGCAATGGCGAATAAAGAAAAGCAAAAAGTGCCTAAAGTTAAAAAAACAGACGCACAAATTAAAGCGGACAATGAAGCGGTAGAAATACTTAAAAAAGCGGATGTGCAAGCGAAAGAAAAAGCGGAGAAAGAAGCTTCAGAACAAGCTCAAATCGCGAAAAAATTAGCAGAAGAAAATTCTGGGCGTTGGGCAAAAGAAGAAGCTGAGCGTAAGAAAGCTGCTTCTGAACAAGATTATCATGTGACCTCATCGGCTGCAGCACAAGAAGCTGAAGATGTCTCTGACTCTAAAGCTGAAGGTAATAATCGTCGTAAGAAAAAGAAAAAACCACCACACGCATCGCAACCTGGATACGGTCGTCGTGGTCGTCGTGGTAAAAAATCACATTTAGCCACTCCGTCAGCATTACAACAAGCATTTGAAAAGCCAGTTGCTAAAGTTGAACGTGATGTGAAAATTGGTGAAACCATTACCGTCGCAGAACTTGCTAACAAAATGGCTGTTAAAGCGGTTGAAGTTATCAAAGTGATGATGAAAATGGGTGCGATGGTAACTATTAACCAAGTCATTGATCAAGAAACAGCAACGATTGTCGCTGAAGAAATGGGTCATAAAGTTATTCTAACGAAAGAGAATGAGTTAGAAGAAGCGGTACTTGCAGATGCAAAACAGATTGATGGTATTAAAACACCTCGTGCACCTGTTGTGACAATTATGGGCCATGTTGATCATGGTAAAACATCATTACTCGATTATATTCGTCGTGCAAAAGTAGCAGATAGTGAGGCCGGTGGGATAACCCAACATATAGGTGCTTACCATGTTCAAACGGATAAGGGTGCTATCACTTTCTTAGACACACCAGGACATGCTGCCTTTACAGCAATGCGTTCTCGTGGTGCAAAATCAACCGATATCGTTATCTTAGTCGTTGCTGCGGATGATGGTGTTATGCCACAAACGATTGAAGCGATTCAACATGCTAAAGCTGCGAAAGTGCCATTGATTGTTGCGGTGAATAAAATAGATAAAGAAGGTGCTGATCTGGATCGTGTTAAAACAGAGCTTTCTCAGCATGATATTATTTCAGAAGAATGGGGTGGTGAAAACATTTTTGTACATGTTTCTGCAAAAGTAGGAACGGGCATTGATGAGCTACTTGAAAGTATCTTATTACAAGCTGAAATGTTAGATTTGGATGCAGTTGCAACAGGTCCAGCATCAGGTGTTGTGATTGAATCTCGTTTGGATAAAGGACGTGGTCCAGTGGCGACTATCCTTATTCAAGACGGCGAACTAAAACAGGGTGACATTGTATTATGTGGTCTTGAATATGGTCGTGTTCGAGCAATGCGTAATGAAAATGGTCAGCCTATTATGTCTGCGGGACCTGCGATTCCAGTTGAAGTCCTAGGGCTTTCTGGTGTGCCTCTTGCGGGTGATGAAGCAACGGTAGTGCGTGATGAGAAAAAAGCGCGCGAAGTTGCATTATATCGTCAAGGTAAATTCCGTGATATTAAATTAGCGCGTCAGCAAAAATCTAAACTAGACAATATGTTCCTGAACATGGAATCTGGTGAAGTTTCTGAGCTTAATATTGTATTGAAAGCAGATGTGCAAGGTTCATTAGAAGCGATTTCTGATTCATTAAATAAACTTTCTACTGATGAAGTGAAAGTGAATATTATCGGACGTGGAGTCGGTGGTATTACAGAAACTGATGCATCTCTTGCATCAGCATCTGGCGCGATTGTTATCGGCTTTAATGTACGTGCTGATGCATCTGCACGTAAGTTAATTGATAATGAAGCGGTTGATTTACGTTACTACAGTATTATATATGATCTGATTGATGAAGTTCGTGCTGCAATGAGTGGTTTACTGGCTCCTGAATTTAGACAAGAGATCATTGGTCTTGCGGATGTTCGTGAAGTATTCAAGTCACCAAAAATTGGTGCGATAGCGGGTTGTATGGTTATTGATGGTTTGATTAAACGCAATAATCCAATTCGTGTATTACGTGAAAACATCGTTATTTATGAAGGTGTTCTTGAATCATTACGTCGTTTTAAAGACGATGCTCAAGAAGTACGTAATGGCATGGAATGTGGTATCGGCGTCAAAAACTACAATGATGTTCGTGTAGGCGATCAAATTGAAGTATTTGAAATTGTTGAAGTTAAACGTACACTTTAATTTTAATACTGCAAAATAAAAGAATGGAGGCTAATGCCTCCTTTCTTATTTATAATAATACCTATTTAATAACAATGAAATCAGGCGTATTGTTTTGGTTAAGACGATTTGGTATTGGTAATAGGATCTATTAGGCTTATCGCCACATATAGATAAAATGATGAACAAGGAAATAAAAATGGCAAAAGAATATAGCCGCACATCACGTGTATCGCAACAGGTGCAAAAAGAGTTAGCACGTATACTACAACAAGAAGTGAAAGATCCTCGCATTGGTATGGTAACTATTTCGGGTGTTGATATCACGCGTGATCTTGCGTATGCAAAAGTATTTGTTACTTTTTTAACAATTGGTGATCAAACCAACGAGGAATCTCTTGAAGGTTTAAATTCAGCCGCAGGTTATATTCGCCGTTTATTAGGTAAAGCGATGCGCTTGCGTATTGTACCTGCCGTTCGTTTTTGTTTTGATGAAACATTAACTGAAGGTCTACGTCTTTCTGAATTAGTCAGTGGCGCTGTAAAAAAAGATAGAGAAAAATTATTAGCATCTGGCCGTAAAGAAGATGAGGACAACGCATAATGGCAAGACGCGGGAAAGGTCGCTCAATTAATGGAATTGTATTGTTAGATAAACCCACCGGTATTAGTTCAAATCATGCGTTGCAACGCGTTAAGCGCATTTTTTTTGCTAATAAAGCCGGTCATACTGGGGCATTAGATCCTTTGGCGACGGGAATGTTACCGATTTGTCTTGGGGAAGCGACTAAATTTTCGCAATTTTTATTAGATTCAGATAAACGCTATATTGTGACAGCAAAATTAGGCGTAAGAACAACCACTAGTGACTCTCAAGGTGATGTTGTTTGTGAAAAAGTCGTTAATGTCACTCAACAACAGCTTGATGTGGCGCTTGATACTTTCCGTGGACAAATAAAGCAAATCCCATCGATGTATTCTGCATTAAAATTTGAAGGTAAACCCCTGTATAAATATGCGCGCGAAGGGATAACGATTGATCGTCCAGCGCGACCTATTACTGTTTATGAATTAAATCAATTACGCTTCGAAAATGATGAAATAGATTTAGATATTCATGTGAGTAAAGGTACTTATATTCGCACGATTGTGGATGATCTGGGTGAACTACTTGGATGTGGTGCGCATGTTTCTATGTTGCGTCGAACTCAAGTCGCAGATTACCCTTATGAGCGCATGGTTACTATTACGCAATTAGATGCTTTAATTGAACAAGCAAAAGAAAATGATATTAGTCCTTATACATTATTAGATGAACTGTTATTGGACATGGATACGGCTGTTAAAAAATATCCTGAAGTGCATATATCAGAGATAATGGCAGATTACATTTTGCATGGTCAACCTGTACAAATTTCGGGTGCTCCAGAGGATACATTAGTACGTATCACTATGGGGGATGCACATACCTTTATCGGTATGGGACAAATGAATGATGATGGATTAATTGCGCCAAAGCGTTTGGTTAATCTTTAAGTTTAATTTAAAAGAGCTTTGTAATGACTAAGATTGATTTTTCGGCCATCAATAAATCTTCGGCAAAATCATATAATGAGCAGAAGAATATTATTAAAAAAATTGGCAAAGGGCATACAGTTTATTGCCCAATTTGCCAACAAGTATTGAGTCTATGTGTTGCTGCAGATAAAGCAACGGGTGTGACTTGTCTACGGGGTTGTACCGTAATTGATTTTGAAGTCGAAGCTTAAATAGTACATCTTGTGCTAAGTACAGGTGTAAGCAAGTTGAATGGCGAGGCCACCTTGTGAGGTTTCTCGGTATTTCGCGTTCATGTCTTTGCCCGTGGCATACATTGTTTTGATTACTTTATCTAACGAGACGCAGGCATTAGTTGTGCGTCGCAAAGCCATGCGCGATGCATTGATAGCTGTCATGGCAGAAATGGCATTACGCTCGATACAAGGAACTTGCACTTGCCCAGCAACAGGATCGCAGGTTAAGCCTAAATGATGCTCCATTGCAATCTCCGCCGCTTCGGCAACGTGCATAGGGCTACCGCCCAATAGTTCGGTTAAGCCCGCAGCTGCCATTGAGCAAGAAACGCCAATTTCACCTTGGCATCCAACTTCTGCACCAGAAATAGATGCATTTTCTTTATACAAGCTTGCGATCGCTGCCGCGGTGAAAAAGAAACGACTATATTGTTCTTGGTTTACTTTTTCGATGAACTTATCATAATAGGAAAGAACAGCTGGGATTATTCCTGCAGCTCCGTTGGTGGGGGCGGTGACAACACGACCTCCAGATGCATTTTCTTCGCTCACTGCAAGAGCAAATAATGCCACCCAATCAAGAATAATCATAGGGTCGTTATTTAACAGACTGCTGGATGCTAGCATTCGTTGCAAGGGAGGCGCGCGTCGAGGGACGTGTAATGCACCTGCTAATACACCTTCATGTCGACAACCCCGTTGTATACCTTCTTGCATTGTTCTCCAAATTTTTTGCAATCGTGTATCAATATATTGTTGTGAATTCATGCATAGTTCATTGCGTAACATTAATGTGCTAATGCTAATATTTTCTTGTGTGCAAAATGCCAGTAATGATGTGGCGCTGTGAAAGGGGTAAGGAACTTTTACATTATCTTCCGCCTCTTCACCAAAGTGTTCGGCATCGACAATAAATCCACCACCAATCGAGTAGTAGGTTTGACTTATTTGCGTGTTGTTTTTAGTCGTAGCATGAAAAATCAAGCCATTTTCATGTAACGGCAGAGGGGTGTTGATAAAATTTAAAGCTCCAGTTGGAAAGTGTACCTGGTGCTTACCATTTAAAATCGGCAATATTTGTGTTTCTTTCACTTTGTCGATAAAAGACGGAATTTTGTCGATATCTACATATTCAGCATCAAAGCCTGCAAGGCCGAGTATACAGGCGGTATCGGTATGGTGACCTTTTCCCGTTAAAGCTAATGAACCGTGAATATCAACTGTTATCTCATCAATGTTCGCGATGTCAGTGGTTGTTTGTAAATATTCAATAAAACGTTTGCCCGCTTTCATAGGGCCAAGGGTGTGTGAACTAGAAGGGCCAATACTAATTTTGAAAATATCAAAGACGCTATACATAAAAGGTATCCTTATTGTTGAAAATATGAGGATTAATCATTATCTTAAAGGTAAATGAGATCTAAACAAACTTAGCGAAATTAACTCTGCATTTAATAATACAGAGTTAATTTATGCTTATATATTTATACTAAGCCGAAAACTAATGATGAAATGGCAACGAGACCCATAAAGGTAATAAAGATATTACTGAATGCGCCTTGGTATTTAGCCATTGCTGGAACACGTTTTATAGCATACATTGGCATCAAGAAAAGAATGGTTGCAATGATTGGTCCACCTAAGCTTTCAATCATATGTATGATACTTGGGTTTACAATAGAGACAATCCATAATGTAATGAAGAAAAACCAAGTAGTAAATCGGTTTATACTTTCAGGTTTGACTTTTTTACCCATGCTTCTTGTTTGCTTTTCAATAATACCATTTAAGCCTTCACGTGCGCCTAAATAATGACCAAAGAAAGAGGATACAATAGCTACGAACGCAATAAGAGGGCCGAAGTAAGAGATAAAAGGACTTTCTTGTACATTAGCAAGATAAGATAAGACAGGTAGATTCAGTGCACTTGCTTCAGCAAGCATCTCTGGGCTTAAGCTTAACACTACAGAAAAAACAAAGAACATAACAAAACATAACAGCATTGATGATGTGACTTTTAATATTTTATCTGATTTTTCTACTGCATTTTTACCGTAATGTTGACGTTGTTTAACTGCAAAGGTACTGATGGCTGGCGAGTGATTAAAGGCAAACACTAAGACAGGAATAGTTAACCAAAGAGTGCTAGAAAAAGTGCCAAAATCGGGCATAGCGGATACAGATGAAAAGTTCCATTCAGGGATAAGATAAATTGATAAACCAAAAAGAATGATGACTAAAGGATAAACCAAAAATTCGGTGATTATCATCATTAATTTTTCACCCGTGACCATAATTGTCATCAGGCCACCAATCAAAATAAGAGAAAGCAACCAACGAGCTGGCGCTGCCATGTGCATTTGATTGACGATGAAACTTTCGACAGTATTGGTAACGCTGACACCATAAATTAATAAAATAGGGTAGATAGCAAAAAAGTAGAGTAAGGTGATTATTTTACCCGCACCCATGCCGAAGTGCTCTTCAACAACATCTGTAATATTTGCATTGGGAATGCTTGAGGATAAAACGAAACGAGCTAAGTTACGATGCGCCCAGTAAATCATAGGGCCAACAATGATGGTCATCACGACTAGTGGCCAAATGCCTCCGAGTCCTGCTGAAATAGGTAGAAATAAGATTCCAGCGCCAACGGCGGTTCCAAACAGACTGAGTACCCAAGTTGTATCAACTTTATTCCAATGTTTTAAAGAGTACATCTCGTTGTCATTTTCTGTTGCCGTTTCTGATGTATATTCCGGCGTCTTGATTGTTTCTTGTTTCATGGTAAATACCTGTAAACATGTCACTACGTAATTTTAAATAATTATTCGTGTGGTATGTATTATATGGACTTCGTGTGCTGTTCCTTTTGCATTCGAAGTAATCAATGTAATTTGTTCATAAAATGACGGCAAACTAGCCGGCCTATTGTTTTTTAGAGCTTTTTACAAATTCCGCGCCATTAAAACGTATCTATAAAGAGGTGTATATGACTTTAAAAGAAGGTTGTGCGCTACATTGTATAAAAAAGAAAAAGAAGTTTTAAAGATCACGTTTTTTGAATGTAAGTGTTGTTATTTTGTTTTTTATAGGAACTAAGTTGTCTACCTGTCGCGTGTGCGAAATAAGGCTATATAATAAGATATAGATTGATTAATAGACCTGTTATCAGTAGAATCCGTTTTTCATATTGTCGCTGAATTAGTGATCGGCGATAATTATTTAAATAGGTTATTCACATAACCACAAAACTCGGAGTATGTTATGTCACTAAGTGCAGAGCAGAAAGCTGAAATTGTAGCAAAATTTGGTCGTAAAGAAGGTGATACTGGTTCACCAGAAGTTCAGGTTGCATTGTACACTGTACAAATCAATCATTTACAAGGCCATTTTAAAGAGCACATCCACGATCATCACAGCCGTCGTGGTTTACTACGTATGGTTTCACAACGTCGTAAATTGCTTGACTATTTAAAACGTAAAAATGTTGTTGCATACACAGCATTAATTGCAGAATTAGGTTTACGTCGTTAATTTCGATTTAAACTGAGTCAATAAAAAGAGCCGGTAGGCTCTTTTTTTGTATCTACTTCTTTTTTAAACCCGCATCTGCTCAATCTTTGTCTTAACAAATGTCTTTTTTATAGATTAAGTATTTTTAATCTTGATGAATAACGTAAGTATTTTTAATCTTGATGAATAACGTATACTGTTATCGCGATAAAAAGCATAAAGAATATAAATTAAATAAAGGAAAAAAGATGACTCCTATTGTAAAAACTTTTCAGTATGGTGAGCATACAGTTACTCTAGAAACTGGTGTAATGGCTCGTCAAGCTACGGCTGCTGTAATGTGTAGTATGGATGATACGTGTGTTTTCGTATCGGTTGTAGGTAAAAAAACAGGTGATGACGAGCGTGATTTTTTCCCGTTAACCGTTAATTACCAAGAAAAAACATATGCTGCGGGTAAAATACCTGGAGGCTTCTTTAAACGTGAAGGTCGTCCAAGTGAAGAAGAAACATTAATTGCACGTCTGATCGATCGGCCTGTACGTCCTCTTTTCCCTAAAGGGTTTAAAAACGAAGTGCAAGTAATAGCAACTGTTGTTTCTATTAACCCTGAAATCAATCCAGATGTTGTCGCTATGATTGCAACTTCTGCGGCGCTTTCTATCTCTGGCATGCCATTTAATGGGCCTATTGGTTGTGCTCGTGTTGGTTATACTGATGGACAATATCTACTTAATCCAACTAAAACAGAGCTAGAAACAAGTGATCTTAATCTTGTTGTTTCAGGTACTGAGAATGCAGTCTTAATGGTTGAATCTGAAGCCGGTATCTTAAGTGAAGATGTTATGCTTGGCGCCGTTGTTTATGGTCATGAGCAACAACAAGTTGTTATCAGTGCCATTAATGAATTTGCAGCCGAAGTTGCTCGTCCTGCTTGGAATTGGGTAGCGCCTGTTCGTAATGAAGCATTAGATGCTTTGATTGCAACAGAAGCACAAGTTCGTTTTGAAGACGCGTATCAAATTAGTGATAAAGCGGAGCGTTATGACACACTCAAAGTTATTACTTCAGAAGTAAAAGAAAAATTATTGGCGAACGATGAAGCATTAGAAGCTAAACAAGTCGTTGAATATTTACATGATTTAGAAAAAGTCGTAGTACGCTCGCGTATTATTAAAGGAGAGCCTCGTATTGATGGACGTGATCCTGAAAGTGTTCGTGCACTTGATGTGCGTATTGGTGTATTACCACGTACACATGGGTCAGCTTTGTTTACGCGTGGCGAAACACAAGCATTGGTAACTGCGACATTAGGTACCCAACGTGATGCGCAAATTATTGATAGTTTAATGGGTGAGAAGAAAGATCACTTCTTATTACATTACAACTTTCCTCCATATTGTGTAGGTGAAACAGGATTTGTTGGTTCACCTAAACGTCGTGAAATTGGTCATGGTCGTCTGGCTAAACGTGGTGTGTTAGCGGTAATGCCGAGTATTGAGGAATTTCCATATACAGTACGTGTAGTGTCTGAAATTACGGAATCAAATGGTTCATCTTCAATGGCTTCTGTTTGTGGTGCATCACTTGCGTTGATGGATGCAGGTGTTCCTCTTAAAGCTTCTGTTGCAGGTATTGCAATGGGCCTTGTTAAAGAAGGTGATGATTTCGTTGTTCTTTCTGATATTTTAGGTGATGAAGATCATCTTGGTGATATGGACTTTAAAGTGGCGGGTACTGCTGAAGGTATCACTGCATTACAAATGGACATTAAAATTGAAGGAATAACAAAAGAGATAATGCAAATCGCTTTAAACCAAGCGAAAGCTGCGCGTTTACATATCTTATCAATTATGGATGAAGCTATTTCTGAAGGTCGTGACGACATTTCAGAATTTGCACCACGTATTCATACTATCAAAATTGCCACGGATAAAATTCGTGATGTTATTGGTAAAGGTGGCGCAACTATTCGTGCTCTTTGTGAAGAAACAGGTACAACGATTGAAATCGAAGATGATGGTACTGTTAAAATTGCAGCGACTTCAGCAGAGCAAGCTGAAGATGCTATTAACCGTATTAAAACATTAACGGCGGAAGTAGAAGTCGGTACTATTTACATGGGTAAAGTTGTGCGTTTAGCTGACTTTGGTGCTTTTGTTAATATTCTTCCTGGTAAAGATGGTTTAGTGCATATTTCACAAATATGTGAAGAGCGTGTGCAAAAAGTATCTGATCATTTAAAAGAGGGCCAAGAAGTAAAAGTTAAAGTCCTTGAGGTTGATCGTCAAGGTCGTGTACGTTTAAGTATTAAAGAAGCAGCTGAAAAGAAAGAGACTCCAGCAGGCTAATTTTTTAGTTCATTATTTAAATAAAAAAAGCAAGCGGTAGCTT
Source organism: Psychromonas sp. CD1 (assembly GCF_002239585.1). GTDB lineage: Bacteria > Pseudomonadota > Gammaproteobacteria > Enterobacterales > Psychromonadaceae > Psychromonas. The sequence continues at coordinate 802,859 of NZ_NDFH01000003.1, read as the reverse complement.
GCTTTTTTATTGTCTATATGTTCTTTCTTCCGCTAAAATAGTTAACGTTTGAGTGGGTAGTGTCGTTATTTGTTGTTGATCGGTTTGGCTATTCCACCAAGTGATTTTGATTTCTGGCAAAATTAACGGGCCTGTTTTATCGGCGATAATAACATGTTTAAAAGTACGTGTAGCGTAAGTTAGGCCATTTGTTATTTGTTGTGAAAAAATATCTTTATCAGGATAATTTCGTAACGCATCAGGATAATTAAAATTGATAGTGGGTAATTTATCTTTATCCACAGATGCTATTTCCAGTGTTACTGTACGTGTAATAGGATCTCCAACATGATAACTTTGTTTTGTTAAATCAGTATGTTCAATCAAACGCAGATCCTCACTAATTATCCATTCGGTTTTAAAGTTTTTAGGGATTGCTTTAACCGTTATTTTAAGGGCTTTACCCTGAATGTTTATTGGTTCAGAAATTATTTTGTTTTGCCATTGATTTATTTGGATGATGTTACGTAACGAACCACTTAAAAAGGGAGGTATAATGCTTATTTTACCCGCCTTGTTTGGCGTTATTTTATATTGTCGGGTGATAGTTTGATAGCGTATTCCATTGCGAATAACGATGCCATTTTTATCTTCTTGTTGCAGTTCAATCGAAGCATTATCGGCAAAGGGAGGGCTAAGTTCTAGATTGTCAGTGTCTTTAGATATAAAAATCATACTGGTCAATGTAAAGGTTTGACCTATATAAACGCTGTCTTTATCTAATTTATTCTGCATAAAGACAACTTTGCTAATATTAGATGTTGTCGCTGAATAAGTTTTTACCTGTATTTGAATGGGTTTCGTTTTTAAAGGGCCAACGCTTAAAGATGGGATCAGTAGTTGCCCTGTTTTTTTTGCTTTTAAAGGGATGCGCCAAGTCGTTTTCTTGCTGATTTTACCATTAATATTTTGGTTTTGGCGAGATTGAGAAGGTAGAAAAACTTGGAAGTTATTATTTAATGGTTCGCTATCAAGTTGATATTTCGCGTCAATATCATTGATACTCACATTTAAAATAATTTGCTGACCTAATACGATATTCGTATCCGAAACAAATGCTTGAATAGTTATTTCTGCGCTGGCCATTTGTACTAAACCAAAAGACATAAATAAACTGATGAGTAACGTTGTTATTATTTTCATTACCAGATGATCCCATTATTTTGTGATGGTACAGGCTGACTTAATGCGCGTTTTTGATATTCGATACGCATTTTGTTTTGCAGTAATAAAGAGGGGTCATCAGGCATGTTTTTAAGCCAATTTGGTAATGCTTGATATTCTTTATTACTTTTTGTTTCAGGTTTCTTTAATGCGATTGTATTTTTCAAATTAGCTTCTGGTTTGTTTTTAACCTGTTTTAGCATTTTATTTTGTTTCTCTTTATTCGTATTTTTATTTTTGTTTGTGCTTTTTTTAGATTCTTTTGTGGCTTGTTTTTGAGGTGTTTCTGTCTTATTTTTCGATTCATTATTTTTATTTTCTTGTTGTTTTGAATCGGAACGTTTATGTTTTTTAGACGTGCTATTTTGTTTTTGGCTTTGTTGCTTATTTTGTTGCTGTTTTTTATCTGATTTGTTGTTGTTTTTCGAATCGGTACCGCTTTGTTTTTTCTGTTTTTTATCTGATTTTTTATTGTCTTTGGAATTATTATCGCTTTGTTTTTGTTTTTGTTTTTGTTTGTTTTGTTTATTTAATTGCTCTACTAATTCTTTATTTGCACGCGCTTTTTTAAAGTTTTTTTGTAATGTTAACGCGTGTTGATAAGCTTGAATTGCTTTATCTAATTGACCTAATTTAGCATAGCTATTTGCTTGGTTATAAAAGATGTTTGCATTTTTAGGCGCTTTTTGTAGTGCTTGCGTAAAGGCACTGAGGGCTTCTTTGTATTTTTTGTTTTTATATAAAGCGGCACCTTTATTAAATGCTTTATCATAAAGCTCTGTCGCAGAGGTATAATCTTTATTTTGATAAGCTTGATAGGCATTTTGTTGTGTATTTTTCCACAAAGAGGCTTCAACATTAAAACTACTTAGCGGTAAGGTCACACAAAAAAAGAGTAGATAAAAAAATCCTTTGCGAAAGAGTCCCAAAAAAAGTACGGCAATGATAAATACAAACCAATAACCAGAATCGATAGCGCTAGTATGTTGAGCTGGCTGAGTATTGTTTTTTTCTGCGCTTTGTTGTTTAAAATAGGAAGATAGTTGTATTACATCTTGATTGTTTTTTTGGAACGCGAGATATAAGCCATGTGTTGCGTTGGTTATCTTGAGTAAAGGCGCTTTTTGTAGTGTGGCGACAACGATGTTACCTTGTTCATCTTTAAGTAATTTACCATTGTTTAAGGATATCGGTGCACCTTGCTCTGTCGCGATAGCTAAAACAGAAACAATCCAAGGGGTTCCCTCTAAACGGATTAGCATTTTATCAGCTTCGGTTGGACTAATATCATCGGTAATAAATACAATATGTCCGTTTGTATAGCCTGCATTTTTAAGTAATGAGATTGCTTTTTTTAATGCAGCATCAGCATGCGACCCCATAACTGGCATGATCTCAGGTTTCAAATTAGGAATGTGGTTTAAAATGGCATTGCCATCGCTAGTGAGAGGGGAAAGGGTAAAAGCTTCACCGGCGTAGGCGATTAATGCTTTATCCCCTTCACTCCATGCTTTGATTAAATCTATGGCTTTGTACCTTGCTTGACTTAAACGATTAGGTTTAATATCGGTGGCATACATAGAATAAGACATATCCATAACAAGCACTTGAGCTTTTGTAATATTATAAATAGGTGTATTGGTTTTTTGCCAACTCGGGCCTGATAATGCGATAACGGTAAATATGGACAAGAGGTATAAGAAGTAATACCTAGCTTTATTTTGCGTACCATAGTGTACCAAATTTTGGCTTAAATGTTTGGCAATTAAAGGCTGTTTTTTATTTTTGTGTTGGCGTCGAGCTCTTAATAAAGCGATGCCAGCAATCACAAATAAAGCCAATAACCATTCAGGGCGTAAAAAAAGGAAGTTTTCAGCGAGCATAACGATAGCCTTGCAGTTGAATATAAAGGGCATATAAAATTAGCAATAATAAAGCCCCGGCAAGCGGGTAGTAAAAAACATCTTGTGATGGTCTAAATATTAACTTTTCACTATCAATAGGCTCTAGTTTATTAATAATGTTATAAATCTCTTGTAGCTGTTTCTGATCTTTGGCTCGGAAATATTTTCCACCGGTTAATTTTGCAATTTCATTTAATGTTTTTTCATCTAAATCTGCAGAAGGGTTAATACGTTGAACGCCAAAAAAGCTTTGCTTTAGCATGCTGTCAGCACCAATACCAATAGTGTAAATAGTGATATGGTTTTTGGCAGCTTGTTGAGCTGCTTGTAATGGTTTTATAGAGCCTGCTGTATTCGTACCATCGGTGAGTAAAATTAATACGCGTTGTTTGTTTTTGTTCTTAACAAAGCGTTTGATAGCAATCCCGATAGACTCTCCAATGGCAGTGCGAATACCAACGAGACCAATTTGGCTCTCTTCAATGCGTTGTTCAATAGTTTTTAAGTCAAAGGTTAGAGGTGTTTGTAAATAAGCATGATCTGCAAATAAAATCAATCCTAAGCGATCGCCTTGACGAGTCGCAACAAACGTTTTAAGCAATGCTTTTACTAGGTTTAACCGGGTTACACTTTCACCCTCTAAACGCATATCGACTTCATTCATACTGCCAGAAAGATCTAAAGATAAAATCATATCGCGGCTTTTCTGTTGAATTTGAATGGGCTCGCCATACCAAACAGGTTTGGCAAGTGCAACGACCACTAAAGTCCAAGCCAATAATAGTAGAATAGCGCTCAATGTGTTTTGTTTTTTAGGCGATAATGATTGTTTACGGCTAAAAGCTAAAGGGATCCAGATTTCAGTATGTTGATTAACGGTTTCTTTTAAAAAATAACGCGCGAGTAAAGGAAGCGGGAGGATAAAAAACAGCCATAGATGTGTAAATTCAAACATTTTTAGTCCTTTTTTTTATCTCTTTTTTTAGTCCCGCAACCCAAGTTTTGGCATCGTTAAAATCTTCTGCGGTGCAACATCTATGTGTGTTTTGATAAAGGCGTTGTAAAAAGAGTTGTTGTCCCCCGAAGAGATTCTTCTGACTATACATAGTTAAAAAATCAAACCAAGATTTACCGTGCAAAGAGGCCACCTGATGGCGCGGGAAATAATGCAGTGCAATACTTTTTAAAAATTGATTTAATTGAATAAAATTAGTTTCTTGACGTATCATTTTTTGTAACTGTTGACGCATTGCATTATCATATTCTCGATTTTTTTTATGTTTTTTTAAATACAAAAAAAAGAGAAAAAAGAGTAATAATACAACGATTAATATTACCCAGTAAATAGGCGCTGGTGGCCAGATGTTGGGCTTGCTAGGATTGATAATATCGGCTAAATTGGCAAGCGGGTCAGCGTTGGTTAGGGTGGGCATGAAATTGCTCCATTAAAGGTAAAGATGCGCATAATGAATAGTACGCGATACCATGCTGCATAAGAGTATTAACTATTTTTTCGTGACGTTGTAATGCTTGTTTTTTATAATTTTTACGAGAGTTTTTTTTGTCAAAAAAAGTACTGCCATATAAACTATTAATTTGTATTTTTTTATGGCTTAAATTAGCGGGTAATTGCGCCTCTAAAGGATCGCTAATATGCCAAGCATCAACCTGATTATGTCGTTTTATTTGACTTATCAATTTTATGCAAGCGTCATCAAGTTGAGAGAAATCACTGATTAAATGAACTTGGCTTCCAGTTTGTACAAGGCGGGTAAGGCGTTTGAGTTGTATAAATAAAGATTGTTTTGTTGAGTGTGTTTTAAACGCGTCTTTTTGGCATAGTATTTCACTTTGATGTAAAAAACGCATTAAGCCAAGATGGCGTCCTGTTGGTTTTAGCTCGGATGCGTATTCTTGATTAAAGATTAACCCCCCAATACGATCGCCTCGTTGCTTCGCTTGCCAACTCAATAGTGCACTCAAATGACAAGCTTGTACGGATTTAAAGACAAATTGACTGCCAAAAATCATACTATCAGAGAGATCTAAAAGAATAAAAACAGATCTCTCTTTCTCTTCTTGAAAAAGTTTAGTGTGTGCTTTGCCAGTACGCGCGGTGACTGCCCAATCAATATTACGAATATCATCGCCTGCTTGATAATGACGCACTTCGGCAAACTCCATGCCTCGGCCCTTTATTTTGGATAAATAATTACCGACGCGCATCTGTTTTGATACGTTATTTTTAAGTTTAAGCGCGCGTTTTGCTTGTTGTTGATAGCTAAGCAACTCACTGAGACAAATATCAATACCATTGATATAAGGCGTATTATTAAATATAGCTATTTTATGCGGGGTCGTCATTAAGCTGGGATCGCAACTTGTTGTAAAATTTCTTGGATCACCTGATTCGCATTAATACCCTGAGCCTCTGCTTCATAAGTTAAAATTAAGCGATGGCGTAAGACAGGATAAAGATTTTGAATGATATCATCGGGAATAACATGAGAGCGCTGATCTAACCAAGCCCGTGCTTTTGCCGTACGCATTAAGGCTAATGTTGCTCGAGGGCTAGCCCCGTAATTAATCCAATTGCCTAACTTCTCGGAATAGCTCTTTGGCTGACGAGTCGCCATGATTAAATTTATTAGGTATTCTTCTAAATGTGGTGCAATTTCAACATTCATCACTTCGCGACGCATATTAAATATTTGTTGGTTAGTGAGTGGTGTGACCTGTGCTATTTCTTCTTTTAAAATTTCTTTATGATTAAGAGCTAAAATTTGTTTTTCAGTTTTTGCATCAGGATAATCTAACTCTAAATGCATAATAAAGCGGTCCAACTGTGCTTCGGGTAAGGGATAAGTACCTTCTTGCTCTAGTGGATTTTGAGTCGCCATCACTAAAAAAAGTTCAGGTAGTTGATACGTTGTTTTTCCTACGGTTATTTGATGTTCGGCCATTGCTTCTAATAGCGCCGATTGTACTTTGGCTGGGGCGCGGTTTATTTCATCGGCTAAAATAAGGTTATGAAAAAGAGGGCCTTTTTCAAAAATAAATTCGCCCGTTTCCTGGCGGAAAATATCTGTGCCCGTTAAATCAGAAGGTAGTAAATCAGGGGTAAATTGAATGCGATGGAAGTCGCCTTCAATACCTTTAGCAAGAGCGTTAATGGCACGTGTCTTGGCAAGGCCAGGAGGACTCTCTACGATAATATGCCCATCAGCAAGTAAAGCGATAAGTAATCCATCTACTAATTCACTTTGTCCTAAAATCATTTTATTTAGGTAGTTGCGTAATGCTTGAACTTGTTGATTTTCCATGTAAATACTCATAGCAGAATGATTTAGTTATAATAACAGTCATTTAATTTAAAAAAAAGTTCCTTTTATATTAAATTAAATTGTATCTTTTATGATTTTAAACATGATAGTTTCGTAAAAGTTACGTACTATTAACAATATTGTAACGTAATGTTGAGGCTGCTATGAGTAATTTAGAATCAATTTTTTGGCATATTTTAGGTTATGCCGCGATGCCGGTGATATTTTTAGGAGGGTTTGTAGCTGTATTTTTTGGTGCTGCAATCATTCTTCATTTTACAGGAAATGTACCGACTAAAGATGAGCCTTCATAATCTGCTGTTTTATCGATGCGAATACATCAACATCTGATCGGGCGATTTTATATGTTATGCTATTTTTTTAATTAAGATATTGAGATGAAACTTTATGCATATTTATATTATGCGTCATGGACAGGCCCAAATGATGGCAAGTTCGGACGCGCAGAGAGCATTAACATCAATTGGCATCGAGCAGAGCGCAAGAATGGCACAATATATGCGTAGCAAAAATGTTGTTTTTGATGCGCTTATGCTTAGTCCTTATCTACGAGCACAACAAACGTGGCGCAGTGTATGTGATTACTTCCCTAAGGTAGCGCATCAACAAACAGTAAAAATGTTAACGCCATCGGGTAGCGTACATAAAACACTCACTGAGATATTTTCTTTACAGGCTCAGGGAATAAAAACTGTATTATTGATTTCTCATTTACCTTTGGTCGGTTATCTCGTCTCTGAATTAGCACCACAGTCAGCTGTTTGTGCTTTTTCAACATCAAGCATTGCACATATTGAGTTGAATGAGCAAGGTTCAGGGCAATTAGTAAGTATGACGGCCGTTAGTCACTTATCTTAAATGTCGAGCGTGTTGATGTTTTTTATTTTAGCGCATCTTTTTTAAAATTCACGCTTCATTTGCCAGTCTTCAAGTTCAATAATTACGAGTAAAGCGCCATGCCCACCAAATTCAAGAGGGGCCTGATGGAAAGCTAAGATATCGGGATGTTGTGCAAGCCAGAGAGGCACTTGTTTTTTAAGAACATAAGTGCCGATTCCATGTAAAACACTACAACAATATAGACCTTCTTTTTTACAACACGCGATTAATGCCCCTAACTCTCGCTTTGCTTCAACTTGGGTTAGTCCATGTAAGTCTAAAATTATTTCTGGAGGAAAGTCTCCTCTACGAAGTTGTTTTAGAAGGTATTTTCCCGTATCTTCGCGACAATAACGTACCGGACCTTGTTCAGGTAAATGCGGTTCAAAAGCATCTGAAAAATGTTCAGTTTCTAAATCAGCTATCACTACTTCTTGTTTGAACTGCTTTTTCTTCGTGTTTTTCGTGTTTAATAGTATGTTATCCTGTATTAACTTTTTAATACCTGAAAATTCAGCCCTAAATAGCGAAAAATCATTATCATTATTTTTATGTTTGGTCATGGTTTTTAACTCTCTATTTTTAAGTGCTTATTTTACCTCGATTGGAGAATAAATTGGAATCGATTTTTTGTGATGAAGCAGTAGATGAACTGCTTACTATTCAAGATTTATTACGTTGGACATGTACACAATTAGAACAAGCTGGACTTTTTTATGGTCATGGTCAAGATAATGCCTTAGATGATGCACGTAGTTTGATTTTTGCATCATTAAAATTACCCTTATTTAGTTCTATTGATTTTAATAATGCGCGCCTCACGCGTCGAGAACGAGAAAGATTAGTTGCATTAGTCATCAAGCGTATTGAATTGCGGATCCCTGTTGCATATTTGACAAATAGTGCGTGGTTTGCGGGGCTTGAGTTTTATGTGGACGAACGTACATTAGTACCCCGTTCTCCTTTTGCAGAGCTAATTCAAAATGCATTTAAACCTTGGTTAACGAAATCTCCAGAGCGAATTCTAGATCTTTGTACGGGAAGTGCTTGTATTGCAATTGCTTGTGCTTATGCCTTTCCTGATGCTTATGTGGATGCAGTGGACATTTCTGAGGATGCTTTAGACGTGGCAGAGATTAATATCCAAGGGCATGGTGTAGAGCAACAAGTTATCCCCATGCTGTCTGATCTTTTTTCGGGTATAGAAAATGAGAAATATGACTTAATTGTTGCTAATCCTCCTTATGTTGATAATGAAGATATGCAAAACTTACCTGCTGAGTTTAAACATGAGCCTGAGTTAGGTTTAGCATCTGGGATTGATGGTTTAGATCTTGTGCGTAAAATGCTCGCGCAAGCCGGTGATATGTTAAATGACAATGGCTTATTGTTTGTTGAAGTCGGTAATTCTCAGATTCATTTAACTAAAGCTTATCCTAATGTTGAATTTGAGTGGGTCCCTTTAAAATCAGGTGGACACGGGATATTTATGTTAACAAAAGCACAATTAGAAAAGTTAAAATAATTAAAAATGATCTTTATCGTTGAATGTTATTATTTTTTTAACATAAGCCAGAGCAGATAATAGGGTGAAATATAATTAAAAATGATCTTTATCGTTGAATGTTATTATTTTTTTAACATAAGCCAGAGCAGATAATAGGGTGAAATTATGGCAGGAAGTAGTATTGGTCAACTCTTTAAAGTGAGCACTTTTGGTGAAAGTCATGGTGTTGCTTTAGGCTGCATCGTTGATGGTATACCTCCGGGTTTAGAGATTTGTGAAGCAGATTTACAACATGATTTAGATAGGCGTCGTCCCGGACAATCTCGTTATACCACAATGCGCCAAGAAAGAGATCAAGTACAGATTTTATCGGGTGTTTTTGAGGGTAAAACGACGGGCTGTAGCATTGGACTTATGATTGTAAATACAGATCAACGCTCACAAGACTACTCAGCAATTAAAGATGTATTTCGCCCTGGGCATGCGGATTATACCTATTATCAAAAATATGGTCATCGAGATCATCGTGGTGGTGGGCGAGCCTCTGCCCGAGAAACTGCAATGCGGGTGGCCGCAGGAGCTATTGCAAAAAAATATTTACAAACTCAATACGGGATTAAAATTAGAGGTTATTTAGCTCAATTAGGTGAAATTAAGGCACAAACTTTAGATTGGAGTGAAGTTGATAAAAATCCTTTCTTTTTTCCTGATCCCAGTAAAATAGCCACGCTTGAAACCTATATGCAATCGTTGATAAAAGAAGGTAACTCCGTGGGAGCCAAAGTAACGGTTATTGCATCAAATGTTCCCGTTGGCTTAGGTGAACCTGTTTTTGATAGATTAGATGCTGAGTTAGCTCATTCTTTAATGAGCATTAATGCAGTTAAAGGGGTTGAGTTTGGAGACGGTTTTGCGGTGATAAAGCAAAAAGGTACGGAACATCGCGATGAAATGAGCCCGCAAGGTTTTTTATCAAATCATGCTGGTGGTATTCTCGGTGGGATTTCAACGGGTCAAGATATTATTGCATCTATTGCTTTAAAACCAACCTCAAGTCTAACCATTCCTGGGCGCACGATCACTAAAGAAGGTAAGGCGACCACTATGATAACTAAAGGCCGTCATGATCCTTGTGTCGGAATTCGAGCCGTCCCAATTGCCGAAGCGCAAATGGCGATAACGTTACTCGATCATCTATTACGTCATCGTGCTCAAAATATGCATGTACAGACCAACACACCTCATCTTAAATAAAGCCTAAAGGGTCGTTTTTTTAGGTGTTTTTATATGTAAAAGGACATTGAATATTTTGCATTTAATGTCCTTTTATGTATTTTAGTTAAAATTTGATGGCTTTAGCCAAATAAACCTTTTAATAAGTTTTCTATTTCTTTGCCTTCTTTCTTAAGAAATTGTTTTGATTTATCATCGAGACGACCTTTAAGTTTATTTTCTAATTTACGTTGCAAACGTTTTTTCTCGGCATTCACTTTTTCTTTTAATTGTGCTTTTAATGCGCCTTGCATATCTAAAGAAAATTTAGGGTCGGTTAAAGAGCCTTTAATATGCATGGGAATAACCACGCCTTTAAGATCAAATTGTTCTGTTTCTGTGCCCCGTTGAGAAAGGGGGGCAATGCTAAGTTGATAATCTAAAGTATTATTAATAATATTAATTAAACCTGTACCATCTAAGCGTAGAATCGGTGATAACATTAATAATTTCTGATTATTAATGATGCCATTACCTAAAGTGAAATCACCATTTAATGAGGCAAAGTCTGTTTTTTTAATATCTTTTTCGGTTGGTGGTTTTTTACCTTTCAATTTGGCCTTTAAACGACGTATATCTTGATGAATATTAACGCCATAAATCTCACCATCAAGCAAAGAAAAATTTCCTTGACCGGTTAGGCCTTGTTTAATGCTAGCTGCTGTTAAGCCTATTCCTGTTCCGTTAAAAGTAAAAGCGGTTTGACCACTTATAAAATCAATTTCGGCAACATCAATCAGTAATGGGCGTAGTTGTACGCCTTTTAATTGTGTATTTATTTGGTATATATTTTTACCTTTTGCATCGTCAATACTTGCCTTTGCATTCAATTGACCTTTATATAATTTTATATTGAGTGGGTTTAGGCTTGCTTTTCCCTTTTTAATAAACAACTTAGTAGTGATCTCACCTATCTTAATATTTTCATATAAAATGCCTGCAATGGTTAAATCTCCTTGTACATCTAAGTGCGTTAAAAAGCTGAGATTTGGCTCTATTTCAGGTGCGCTTGTATTTCGGTTATTGGTGTTTTGTATTTTATTTTTGTTTTTTGTAGCTGGCGTTATTGTGCTTTTTTTAGATAGATAAGGGTTAAGATCCCATTGATTGCCAAATAGTGTATATCGTACTTTTGTTAGGGCACCATTTTGTACAGATACTTGACCTTTCAATTTTATTTTATCCAGCATTATTTGAAATGGATTTAAGGTTAATTTTTTGCTTTTGATTTGATAAATCGCATTTGTTTTTAGGGTCGAGGTTAGTTTTCCATTGGGAATATCTGGACCACTAAATTGGCTGTTTAAAATTAAATCTTTAAGGCTGATACGCGTCATATCCTGACTAATATTAATTTTACTGGTAAGTGTAATATTGATTTTAATATTATTAAACAGTACTTCGCTGATAAGAGTAAAATCACTGTCTTTAGAAAATTCAAATTGGCTTAAATGCATTTTTTGGATACGAATATGATTATAACTTTTATTTGCTAAATCCTGTATTTCTATCACCGTATTAGTGATATTAATACCTTCAAAAACAAGTTTACTCATATCAAAAAAACTTTCATTATTGGTGTTATTTACTGTAGATTTTGTTGTTTTTAATTCTGCATTTAGAGCCGCTTCTATAGTGATTTTAGTCAGCACTTGCGTAAAATCTAGCAGGTCTTGTTGAGTCTTTAAGCCTTTTGCGGCTTTAAGAGCGAATGCTTCGATCTCTTCTCTTTTCATAATTACCTATCCTTAATATGATTAACTGATGTTACGCAGTAAGACTAACCTTTCATTTTGAAAACAGCTAAAATGAAGCGATGAATAAAAACAAACAAATATTTGAGCTGTACATTGATTATCTTGTCACCTCATTTAGTTACACAACGGCAACAGGCCTATCTAACCTTTTAGATGGAGAAATTAGCCACGATCAAATTACTCGCTTTCTTTCACACAAGCAGTTTAGCTCAGCCGATTTGTGGCAAAATGTAAAAAAAGAAGTCCGCGAAATAGAATCTAATGAAGGTGTATTAATCTTTGATGATACTGTTCAAGAAAAGCCTTATTCCAGCGAAAATGAGCTTATTAACTGGCACTTTGATCATACTGTTGGTCGTTCTGTGAAAGGTATTAATTTACTGAATTGTATTTATCATTCTAATGGAGCAAGCCTCCCAGTTGCCTTTAAACTAATAACGAAACCGATTCAATACTCTGACATTTCCACGAGGAAAATAAAAAGAAAAAGTGAAACGACTAAGAATGATGATTTGATTGAGATCCTCAAAGCATGTAAACAAAATAAGTTAAAATGGCGCTATGTATTGGCTGACAGTTGGTTTTCATCCATCGGTAATATGAAATTTATCCATGATAAAATGAAAAAGTATTTTCTATTAGCGTTAAAAAGCAACCGCTTAATAGCACTTAACAAAGAAGATAAATTACAAGGGCGTTTTCAACGCATTGATTCATTAGATTGGTCAGGCACTCCAATCTGCGGTTGGGTAAAAGGAATGGATATTCCCGTTGTTTTACACCGACAAATCTTTAAAAACAAAGATGGCAGTGAAGGGATATTATATTTGATTAGTAATGATGTTGAGCTAGATAAAGACGCCATAGAAACGATCTATCAAAAACGGTGGAAAGTTGAGGTTTTCCATAAAAACATAAAATCCAATACTGCATTAGCAAAATCGCCAGCCAAAACAATAAAGACGCAAAGCAACCATATTTTCATGTCATTGCTAGCCACGGTAAAGTTAGAGTGTTTGAGTATAAAAAAAGGGCTAACGACATTCGGTTTGAAAATGAAACTTTATATCAGAGCACAAAAAGCAGCTTTTGAGGCTTTGCACCTAGAGCAAGTCTCAACTGCGTAACATCAGTTATATAATAAGGAAAAATATGATTGATATTGATATTGATGTTTTTAGTAAAGACCTAAAACAATGCGCCAAATTTTTATATCGAGGCACCTTTGGACCCCAAGAAGAGGATGTTAATCAGTTACATCAAATCGGATTTAACGCTTGGTTTGCACAACAATATTCCGCAGATGTTTCTTATCATTTATACAAAGCTAAAGAGTTTGCTGATTTATCTAGCAGTCAAATTGATGATAATATTCGCATTGGAGTTTGGTGGGAAAGAGCAATACAAGCGCCTGATCAATTACGTCAACGTATGGCTTATGCCTTAAGTCAAATATTCGTCGTCTCTAAATATTCAGTGGGCATTTACTCAGAAGAACTCACCTTTTATTATGACATTTTACTCAAGCACTCTTTTGGTAACTACAGAGAATTACTCGAAGAAGTCACTCTCAATCCCACTATGGGTAACTACCTAACTCTAAATGGCAGTGAGAAATACGATCCAAGTAAAAATACTAATCCTGATGAGAATTATGCGCGCGAAGTGATGCAACTCTTCTCTATTGGTTTATGGAAACTGGCCGGTAATGGCATTCCTGAATTAGATGACGAAGGTAATAAAATACCAGCTTATAGCCAAGAGGATGTAGAAGAATTAGCACGGGCGTTAACGGGTTGGCACAAAGTTGATGACTATCAGCCTATGCAACCAAATGAACAATTTCACGATAATGAAAGTAAATTAATACTTGGTCAACATTTTCCCGAGAGACAAAATGCATATCAAGATTTATCTCAAGCTCTTGATGTCATTTTCCAACATCAAAACACTCCAATTATGTTCGCAACGTTGCTGATTAAACGTTTTGTAACAAGCAACCCTCGTGGTCGTTATATATCCAACGTCGCTAAAGTTTTTAAGAATAATGGCCAAGGTATACGTGGTGATTTACAAGCAACATTAAAAGCGGTACTTACCGATGAGGATGTTTTTAACGGTTTTGCTGATAATGCAGGAAAAGGAAATGATGCATCTAAACATAATTTTGGTTTATTGAAAGAGCCTATTTTAGTAATAACCAATCAAGTGAGAGCTCTTAACATGAAATCGGTTGGTTCTCGTTGGTGGAATGTACAAGCGGCCGACAGTAATCTAGGTCAAGCCCCATTAAGAGCAAAAAGTGTATTCAACTTTTATTCTCCCAGCGATGCTCCTCAAGGAGAAATTGCAGATTTATCGTTAACTGCACCTGAATTCACTTTGCTAACGACAGATATTATGCGTCGCCTTCAAAATAGAATATGGAGTAATATTGTTGCCTATAACCATACCTTAGAAACACAATGGGCTTGGGATTGTTCAGAGTTTATGAATTTAATTAAAACCGATATTTATGCCTATGTAGACTTACTTAATGAGCGTTTATACGCCGGATTAATGTCCTCTGAATTATACGATTATTTAATCGATATGTTAGAAACTCAAATACCTTCAAATATGCATCAGCGTCGATTTTTCTGCACGATATATATTGCAAGTACATCACCTGAATTTTTCTGCCAGGAGTAAATTATGAAATTATCACGTCGTCGATTTTTAGAAGGCTCTGGCTTATTATGCATTTCGAGTCTTGCTGCCTATTCACCGTTAAGTATTGCAGCGTCAACATTACAATCAAATAAGAATCAAACAACCGGTCACAAAGCTCTCGTTTGTATATTCTTATATGGGGGAAATGACGCATATAATATGTTTGTACCCATGCCGGAAACTTCAGCTTATTCTGATTATTTAGCAATGCGGCCTAATTTAGGATTACAAGAAGATCAAATTTTATCAACCTCATTAACAACTGAAAACAATATCGATATCGGTATACATCAAGATATGAAGTCATTGTTACCTCTATTTAAAAATGGTAATGCCGTTGCAATCATAAATTCAGGACAATTATTATCCCCCACATCGAGATCATTGATAAATCAATATGCCGTTAAATTGCCTGAATTATTAATGGCACATAATTCACAGCAAGAAATGTGGCAATCTGGCGCCACTAATTTAAACAGTCAGTATGGTTGGGTTGGTAAAATGTTTGATGCATTCTCTTTAAAAAGTGATTTATCACCTCTTATTTCAATATCTAATGAAAAACGATTATTACGCAGTGAATATTCCCAACAAACGATTGTAAGTACTGAAGGTGCGGGGAATTATAGTGCACTCAATGACCAAGCGCGTATCGATGGATACTTTTTCCATTTTTCAGAACGTCAATATGACAATCTTTACATGAGAAATTATTCAAAGAGAATGGTCGATAGTTTGACTGACAATGAACAAATGAAAACGATATTAAACAAATATCCAAGTAACAGTCAATATTCTGAGACCAACTTATCAAAACAACTTAACATGGTAAGTCGGCTGATTAAAGCCCAAGGAGATCTTAAACAACCCAGACAGGTTTTTTTTGTTGGTATGGATGGATTTGACACCCATAAAAACCAGCAAAAAACACATGGAGACTTATTAGCTGAATTAGCCGATGGCTTAGTTCAATTTAATCAAGATATGCAAAGTTCGGGTTTGAATGAAAATGTGGTAAGTATCACAATGTCTGAATTTGGGCGCCGTATACCGGCAAATGCATCGGGGACAGATCACGGTTGGGGGGGGCATCAAATTGTGGTAGGTGGTAGCCTTAATGGCTATCAAGCATATGGTAATTGGCCTGATTTAAAACCAAATAGTGAAGATGATTACAAAAATGGTCGTATTATTCCAAGTATTGCTGCGGATCAAGTAAATGCATCGTTGTGTCAATGGTTAGGCTTATCGACATCAAATATTTTATCCATATTTCCAAACGTTAATAATTTTGATTCTTTTTACATTCCTTTTTTACAAAAATAATGTCGACAACGATTCGACTTACTGATAACGCCAAGTCGAATCGTTGCATAATAGATTTAAGGTGCCAATCGCAAAACTTTGTGAGGTAGAAAGTTTAAATAATAATAATCCTTGTGATTGGCTGGATGTAGATAGCATGCTCATTTCCTTATTGAATCTCTACGATAAGTATTAAATGATTATATAAAATGTTTTTTGGATAGTCATTTAATCTTTATGTTTTTATGAGGAAGAGATAAAAAATAATCATAGAACAAAAAAAGGAGATAGCAAATCACCCATTTAGAGGAAAGTAAAAACATAAGGGGCGGGTAAAATTTTCCCGTCCGATTTTCATCGGAGTTGCATTTTAAAAAATATAGATGAAACTTCCAATTATATTGACGTCGGACAAATCAAAACAATGCTTTATTTGTATTTATCTCTGTGAGCTAATCACGTTCAAAACTCATCATTTGTAAGTGTTTCTTTGATTGTAGATGTACGTGTTTATCTTTTATTGTACTGAAAGGACCAGCACGACAGATACTACAATTATTTGCGCCATGGTAGGGGAGTTTATGTAATTGTTCTTGTATTGAATGTGTGCATCTTAAACTCCAAACGTAGGTTTCGCCTTGTGTATCACGGACATGTTTATCTCTATCTACATTGCGA
This sequence comes from Psychromonas sp. CD1, assembly GCF_002239585.1. Lineage (GTDB taxonomy): Bacteria > Pseudomonadota > Gammaproteobacteria > Enterobacterales > Psychromonadaceae > Psychromonas. The sequence goes on along the minus strand of NZ_NDFH01000003.1, from coordinate 786,298 downwards.
ATTTTATAACCAGGAAATTTCTTTATGTCAAAGGCCATCGATCCTAAATAATGAATATTGGTTTGCATATTTAATGCATTTTCAATATTCCATTGCTGATAGGGCTTAACATCTTTAGAGGTAATAAAACATAACTGCTGGCCATTAGGATCAAGAAAGTATTTAAAAGAATTAAGTAGAAAGTGACGTAATAAACGCCGATTTAATAAATTAATATTACTGTTTTTAGTTTGTGTTTTATATTCATCAAAGTTTCGAAATGCAGGAAGTAAAGGGAACTGAAAAATAACCAAATCAAAACTGTTTTTTTCTAAGTTTATCCAACTTGTTTCTTGGCAAACATTAAAATCAAATAAAGTTTGAATATTTTCTTGCTGTAGATATTGATAAAACACATCGTTATATTTTTCACTCAAGGTCTCTAATGAGTCGTAGACCGTTGCGCTCAAAGCACGAGGAGAAAAGTGTTTTTGTAAAGAAGCCGAAAAAGAAAGATCACCATCGCCTATAGTTAAAATCCGCCATTCTTTATTTAATATCATATAGAAAACTCTCTTTACGTAGAAACATTATAAGACTACTCATCTAGAATCCGGCTATTGTTGTCGCTTAAAGACATAATATAAAAGGTGAACTTAGTGTGCAAGTCGTTCCTGTGGATTGTCGAGGGCACTTTTATGACAGGCATAAAAAAACCAGCATTACGCTGGTTTATTTTTCTTAGTTAAACTAAGAATGGTGCGGAAAGAGAGACTTGAACTCTCACATCTTACGATACTAGAACCTAAATCTAGCGCGTCTACCAATTCCGCCACTTCCGCATGGCTGGGATAAGAGGATTTGAACCTCTGAATCCCGAGATCAAAACCCGGTGCCTTACCGCTTGGCGATATCCCAATAATATTTTTAAGAGTGAAGCGATGTTTATTCGCCTTATATTTTGAGCGATAAAACATAAAAAAGGCAATCTAAGTTGCCTTTTTTATTGTTGTATTTAGAGTTTAAACATTAAATCGGAAATGAATAACATCGCCGTCTTGGGTAATATATTTTTTACCTTCTAAACGCCATTTACCAGCTTCTTTTGCTCCAGATTCGCCTTTAAATTGAATGAAATCATTAAAGCCAATAATTTCAGCACGAATAAAGCCTCTTTCAAAGTCGGTGTGGATAACACCTGCTGCTTGGGGCGCTGTGGCTCCTACTTTTACTGTCCATGCGCGTACTTCTTGTACACCTGCTGTAAAGTAAGTTTGTAAGTGTAATAGCTGATATCCACTATAAATAACACGGTTAAGCCCCGGCTCTTTTTGTCCAATTGCTTCTAAAAACTCTGCTTTATCTTCTTCTTCTAATTCGGATATTTCAGACTCAATGGCCGCACAAACAGGGACTACAACTGCATTTTCAGCAGCTGCAATTTCACGTACGATATCTAAATAAGGATTATTTTCAAAACCATCTTCGGCAACGTTCGCAATATACATCGTTGGCTTACCCGTTAAAAAGTTAAGATAAGCAACGCTCGCAAGTTCGTCTTTATTTAAATCAAGTTCTCGAACCATGCCATCCTTTTCAAGATGAGCTTTAATTTTTTCTAAAACAGGTAGTTCCATTTTAGCATCTTTATCGCCACCTTTTGCTTTTTTGAAAATGCGTAAAAGGCTACGTTCACAACATTCCAAGTCGGCAAGTGCGAGCTCAGTGTTGATAATCTCAATATCATCCCTAGGATCGATTTTTCCTGAGACATGTATAATATTTTCATCTTCAAAACAGCGAACAACATGACCAATAGCATCTGTTTCGCGGATATTTGCTAAAAATTTATTACCTAATCCTTCACCTTTTGAGGCGCCTTCAACAAGACCTGCGATATCAACAAACTCCATGGTGGTAGGTATCACTCGCTGAGGCTTGACGATCTCAGCTAATTGATCTAAACGCGGATCAGGAACAGGTACGATACCAGTATTAGGTTCAATCGTACAAAAAGGAAAGTTAGCGGCTTCAATGCCCGCTTTAGTTAATGCATTAAAAAGAGTTGATTTGCCTACATTTGGTAAGCCTACGATGCCACATTTGAAACCCATACTATGTACCTTATTAATTATTTGCTTTAAAACTGTGTAAGCGATTCATCGCTTTAGCTAACCCATCTTGCCCTAATATTAGGAGGCAATGTGCAGCTTCATCGATACTTTGGTCAATTAAGTTTTGCTCCGTTCTAGATGCTTTACTTAGTACAAAACTACTGACTCTGTTACGATCTCCTGGGTGACCGATACCAATACGCAGACGATAAAAATTTTTATTATTACCCAATTTACTAATAATATCTCTTAATCCATTATGACCACCATGGCTGCCACCTAGCTTGAACTTTATACAGCCAGGAGGAATGTCGAGTTCATCATGAGCAACGAGGATCTCTTCGGGCTTGATACGATAAAAATTTGCCATCGCAGCAACAGATTTACCACTGAGGTTCATAAATGTGGTTGGAACAAGAAGACGCAGATCATTACCTGCAAATTGCATACGGCCAGTTAAGCCATAAAATTTTGCTTCTGCTTTTAGTTGAATATTTTGTTGAGAGGCTATCTGGTTTAGAAAGCTCAGTCCTGCATTGTGTCTGGTATTTTTATATTCGGGGCCTGGATTTGCCAGGCCCACAAGCAATTTAATCGTTGTTGACACGATTATTCAGCTGTTGTTGCCGTATTTGTTTCTACAGCTACTTCATCTTTCGCTTTAGAAAGTGTAATTGCAGCGACAGTTCGATCGTGCTCAGAACCCTTAATGAGTTCAATAGACTCAACACCTTCTGGTAATGCTAGGTCAGAAATGTGTAATGTAGAACCCATTTCTAAATTAGCAAGATCAGCATTGATGAATGCAGGAAGATTAGCTGGAAGACAAGAGATTTCAATTTCAGTTATAATTTTGGTTAGAACACCACCTGCTTTTAATGCTTCACAAACATCTTGATTAATAAAATGTAGTGGAACAGTCGTATGTATTTTGTGTGATGCATCAACACGCAAAAGATCTAAATGTTGAATTTGTTCTTTAAACACATGACGTTGTAGTGCTTTAAGAACTACTTTCTCTGTAACGCCATCAATTTCTAAATCAAGAATTGAAGAATAAAATGCTTCAAGAGATTCAATTTTACGAAGTTCTTTTTGTTCAAAAGTAAGAGAAATAGGATCTTTACCTATACCGTATACGATACCTGGAACTAATTCCGCGTGACGAAGGCGGCGGCTCGCACCTTTCCCTAAATCTGTGCGGGTTTTTGCTACTAATTTAATAGACATGATGTAACTCCAATTGCGAGAGGCTTTAATACCGTCTCAAATGTAAAATAGATTTTATCTTGCGACCAGATAAAACCACCTTGTATAAATACCGATGTATATAAAAAAGGCGCGCCATAATAACGCACCCCATTAATTTGTACAAATAAAAAGTATAAATAAACGCTTTTATTGGAGTTTATTTATGCGATTTTTTAGTAATGGAACATTGCAGAGATAGATTCTTCGTTACTTACACGACGAATTGCTTCAGCTAGCATACCACTTAAGGTAAGTTGCTTTACTTTACCTGTTGCAATAATTGCTTCAGTAAGAGGAATCGAGTCGGTAACAATGAATTCATTAATGACAGAGTTTTTAATGTTTTCTGCAGCGTTACCAGAAAATACAGCATGTGTTGCATATGCGTAGATGGACAGAGCGCCACGTTCTTTAAGTGCTTTAGCTGCTTGGCATAATGTGCCACCAGTATCAATCATGTCGTCAACAATAATACAATTTCGCCCTTCAACATCGCCGATTAAATGCATTACTTGTGCTACGTTTGCACGTGGGCGTCGTTTATCAATAATAGCAAGATCTGCATCATTTAATAATTTTGCATGTGCACGCGCACGTACCACACCACCAATGTCAGGTGATACTATCATTGGGTTCTCTAGCTTTTTAGAAAGCATATCTTCAAGTAATACAGAACTCCCGAATACATTGTCAACGGGCACATCAAAGAAGCCTTGAATTTGCTCTGCATGTAAATCAACCGTTAATACGCGATCTACACCAACATTAGACAAAAAGTCAGCAACAACTTTTGCAGTAATCGGCACGCGGCTTGAGCGAACGCGTCGATCTTGGCGTGCATAACCAAAATAAGGAATAACAGCAGTAATTCTACCTGCTGATGCACGACGCAATGCATCAATCATTACAATTAATTCCATTAAATTATCGTTGGTTGGAGCACACGTTGATTGAACAATAAAAATATCATCACCACGTACATTTTCATTGATTTGTACATGGATTTCTCCATCACTAAAACGCCCAACATCTGCGCTTCCTAATTTAATGAAAAGACGATTAGCAATTTGTTGTGCTAATTTGGGTGTCGCGTTACCTGCAAATAGTTTCATATTTGGCACTGTGAGGACCTCTGTAATCCTAAGAGTTGGTGTTAGATAGCAACATGCTAAATAACATTTGTATTTTTCAATACGATATTATTACTTTAATTTAGATAAAAAGCTATCGAGTGGTGAACGGTTGAGTCCTTTACAAACAAAAGTGTTTAACCATTTCGGTGTTTTTTTCTGAATGAAACGAGCATCTAGAGCTGTTGCAAAGGTGCTAAAAACACAAGCGCCAGTTCCAGTTAACCGTGTCGGAGCATATTCTATCAACCAGTGTATAACCTTGGCAACCATAGGGTAGTTATTTTTTACACAAGACTCACAATCATTGTGCCAATTTTGACTCATTAAGAGCGTAAGAGGTTGTTTTTTACGTTGTCGGGGTAAATCGGGATGTTTAAAAATAGTGGTTGTCGACACATGGCAATCTGGCATAGCGACAAGATAATAATTTTCAACAGGATAAACATCGACCAATTTTTCTCCAACTCCTTCTGCTATAGCCGCTTTTCCATGAATGAAAATAGGTACATCAGCGCCTAAACTCAGACCAATATCTGCCAATTCTTTTTTGCTTAAATTAAGTTCCCAGTGATAATTCAAAGCGATAAGTGTGGTTGCTGCATTAGACGATCCGCCACCGAGCCCTCCTCCGAGGGGTATTTTTTTTATTAAGTCTATATGTACCCCATAATTTTTTGGGGCATATTCTTTTAATAGGATTGCAGCCTTATAAATTAAATTATCTTCTTGAGGAAGATTTTCTAGGGTAGTCGAAAGAGTAACTATTCCGGATAAATTGGGTTTTATGGTGAGACTATCGCAATGATCTATAAATTGGAAAAGTGTTTGCAATTCATGATATCCATCATCACGTTGTTGATTAATATATAAAAAAAGATTGAGTTTTGCGGGTGATGGCCAGTGGATAGTTGTTGTTTTCATTATTTATTCTCTTTTTATGCTTAATAACGATGTTTATTTAATGATGTGAGTTTTTATTGGTTTTGTCATTAAAATCATAAACTTATGTACTTTAAAAGGATAATTATTTAGGGAAGGATTTTCCACTGCTCAATCGCAAATTTCAAACGTACATCTTTGCGTTGCAATTCTAATTTATAGGGTAATGCTATTCCTGTCAGTGTTTGATAATCGCTGTAGCGAATAGACCAACTATTAGGGCTTACATTTTTTTGCTTGAGTTGTGCAACCTGATTATTTTTATTGAGTCGATAATTAGCTTGTACTGGGTTGCCTTTAATCCATTGTTGTAATAATTCGACGGGGATATCGAGCCTCGATAAAGAATAAATTAATACATCGGCATTGGGGGCCGTGTATGTTTTACCCTGTGCATCAATAACAGTTGTAAGTAACGCTGTTTTATTGATTTTTAGTACACTTATTCCTAAAAAAGTGGTTAAGGATATTTGTAAATCATTCTCGAATTGTTGCCAATGAATATTAAAACTATGCCTTTCAGTAGGTGTGAATATTGCGATTTTACCTGTTAATTGCCAATTGTTTAAGGCGACTATCTGTTGTTGTTGTATTGACCAAGAGGTGGCCAAAAGCACTTTATTTAGTCTGCTAGGCTGTTGCGCGCAGCTACTGAGTAATAATAATAGAAACACCGAGAGAAAAGTTTTTTTAAGCACAGGACATTAAACCAAAAAAGGAAATAAGTTTAACCTATTTGCAACCCCGTGTGTATTTTTTATGCGACATAGGAAAAAATGGGATTGCTATTATAAGTGATTTATCTATCTTGTTTTTTGTCTATTTTTCATTTTGATTCCTTTATTAATGTTATCGCTATAAGTTAAAGAGTTAAAAATAGGATGCTAGTTCCAATGACAATACTAAAACGTAAGCTGTCACCCGTTAGATCAACCGCAAAAAAAAGGATCACACCAGTGTTAACTGTTTGAAGTGGCTACACCTGTTTTATTTTATCTGTAATGCAATAAAATTTGCGGGTAGGTAATAAGCACCGAGAATAAAATTAAAGATCATTGTATTGGGAATGTATAATCTAAAAGAGTGGCAAAACATACCCTTAGATAACTTGTCTCCTATTGTGTATTTAGAGCGTATTGTAATTCGGATGCGACAAGATAACCGTGTTATGAATAAAGCAGTGTTTCTTAAACTCGCTGTTAACTTCGATGGGTGAAAGAGATCCTAGGAAGTTTATTTACTGAAAATAAAGTGGCTAAATTCTGGTTTAATGTTTTAACATAGTTTCAAAACAGAGGTGTGTAAGGTACGTGTGTCGAGGGCTTGAAAGTCTTTCCTGAGGCCTTCTCACCGTATACCGTATTCAGCTTTGTATCGTTCACATGAATCAATACTTATTTTGTGTGTGTTGGGATGATAAATGTCTTCAAATATCAAAGTCATGGGTCGGTAACAGGAAGAGTCTTAATACGTATTGATAGGATCAGAAAGTTGTATTTTCATTTAAATGTTTACTCAATAGCCTTCGTAAATATTTAGCAGGTACTAGTCTTGTACTAATAATTCTTGTGCATTAGCAAGCGTTCTCTCTGTAATATTATCGGCGCCTAATAAACGTGCGAGTTCATTGATACGCTGTGCTTTATTAAGGTTTACCATTGTTGTATTAGTACTGTTACCTTTGCTTTTCTTTTCAACAAACATTTGCTGATGTCCATTTCCTGCTACTTGTGGTAAATGTGTGACACAAAATATTTGTGTTTTCTCACCTAAACGTCGCAGTAATTTCCCTACCACTGATGCTGTGGCCCCACTTATCCCTGCATCTACTTCATCAAAAATAAGTGTAGGGATAGCGACTCGTTGGCTGATAATGACTTGCATTGCGAGGCTAATGCGTGAAAGTTCACCTCCTGAAGCTATTTTTACTAGATTTTGTAATGTTTGTCCTGCATTGGTTTTAACTTGAAATTCTACATGATCAAGACCTAAGGGACTCATGCTTTGTGTTTCATTCTTCTGCAAATTAATGTGAAAGAGGCCATCTCGCATATTTAATTGTTGAATACTCTCACTAATTTTTTGACTCAGATCTTTTGCATAACGTAAGCGACTGAGGCTTAATTTTTGTGCATATTTAGCATAATTATTTTTAGCGATATGGCGTTCTTTTTCGAGTTGTTGTATTTGCTCATCATTATTATTAAGCTGTTTAAATTCTTTCTTTAATTTTTGATGCTGAGAATAAAGTTGTTGTGCGGACACCTGATGTTTTCTAGAGAGAGAGAGAGCTTCACTCATACGGTTTTCTAATTGTATAAATTTTTCAGGATCTTGTTCTAAATTTTCACTGAAATGACGAAGATCGTAAGAGGCTTCTTCTATTTGGATTAAAGCTTCTTGCAAAGTAGTCACAATATTTTCTAAGTTTTTATCATTATCAGCAAGTTTTTCTAATGCACAGACACTATTACGCAATAAGCTTAATACATCTACATCATCATTATCACAAAGTTGGTCTAAGCCTTTTTGACAGGTTTCGATTAAAGCATCACTATTAGCTAAACGTTTATGTTCTTCTTCTATTTGTTCAAATTCACCCTGAGCGAGAGAAAATGCGTCGAGTTCTTCAATTTGATATTCAAGTAATTGTTTGCGTGCTTGCTTTTCTTGTTGGTTTAAGCGTTGTTGTTCTAATTGTTTATTTAAGAAGTGCCAACCTTGATAAGTATCTTTTACTTTTTGTAATAGGGTATGGTGATCTGCATATTCATCAAGAATAGAGAGTTGAATATTACTTTTTAGTAAGCTTTGATGTGCATGCTGGCCATGAATATTAACTAAAAGTTGGCCTAAACTTTTAAGTTGGGAAAGGGGGACCGGAGTCGCATTGATATAAGCCCTCGAGCGGCCTTCTTTATTTATCGTACGGCGTAAGAAACATTCATTAATAGCATCTGTATTTTCAAGGTCATTATTATTCAGCCATAACCGTGCTTGAGGAGTATCTTGTAATGTGAAATGAGCACTTATTTCTGCTTTTTCATTGCCATTACGCACCATATTAGCATCTGCTCGTTCACCTAAACAAAGCCCCAGTGCATCAATGGCTATCGATTTACCAGCCCCTGTCTCACCTGTAATTGTTGTCATTCCTCGTTTAAATTCTAATGTTAAAAATTGCACAATGGCAAAATTTTGTACCGTTAATTGATTTAACATACACTTCCCCAAACGCTGTTTATGCATACAGCATATACTGTATACATAAACAGTAAAGGGTTTAGAAGAATTTATTTCCCCAACCGAGCTTACTTTGTAAGACATGAAAATAATTATAATCTTTAGGGTGTACTAATTTTAATGTATGTTTTGTTTTATAAATAAAGACTTCATCGCCGGGTAAAACGGATAAATTGACGTGGCTATCACAACTTACTTGCATTTCACTTTTATTGGTTTCTGCTATTTTTAATCGAATCGTGCTGTTTGCATCGATTACGATAGGCCGGCTGTTGAGGGTTTGAGGGAACATAGGCAATAAGCTAATGGCATCAATATTAGGCGTTAATATAGGGCCTCCTCCGGAAAGAGAATAGGCCGTTGAGCCTGTTGGAGTAGAAATTATCAGGCCATCTGCACGTTGATTTAGCATGAAGTCATCATCAACATACACTTCAAAGTCAATCATATGTGCAATTTTATCTGGATGCAAAACGATTTCGTTGATAGCGCTATTACGACATTTTAAATGACCGTGGCTATGTACCTCTGTGGTTAATAAAAAACGCTCTTCGACTAGATAATTGCCTTTAAGCACTTCAGATAAAGGTGCTTGAAAATGTTCGGGATCAAGATCGGTTAAAAAACCAAGATTGCCTCTATTTACTCCAATCACGGCAATATCAAAACGTGCGAGCACCCGAGCTGCACCAAGCATATAGCCATCACCTCCAATAACAATCGCAAGATCACAGCGTTTCCCAATGCCGACGAGATCATCACTTTGTATGTCTATTAAATCTAGATCTACCGTATTACGTTGATCTATGATCACAGAAATATTTTTTTGTTGTAAGAATTTATAAAGTGCTAATAATGTTTGTGTTGCTTTTTCATGTTGTACTTTGGCGATTAAGCCAACGGTTTTAAATTCAGAAAAATCAGAGTGTTGTTGGGTCATAAAAAAACCTATATTTAGTTCTGTTGATGAAAGAGAGTATAACCTGATAAAATGATTTTATTAACAGGCTTGAAACTATTGCAATGATCCCCATAATAGACACAAGTCACTATCAATGAAAAACAGTTTAGGATTAAAACATGAGTGAAGAACAAAAAAGAACAGTTGAAGATGCGATTGGAAAAGTGTTAGCAGAAGATGCTGAAACTGCATCAATGGAAGAAGTTGTACTTGATGACGCCGAAGACGTGCAAGATGTAGAAACGCCTGATGCAGAGTTAGATACCACAGTGATACAAGCTAATCTGATAAATACGTTAGAAAAAAAACTAGTAGTCGCTGATGAAGAATTAAAAACGCAAAAAGATTTAGTCATACGTGCACAAGCGCATGCTCAAAATGAGATCCGTAAAGCCGGAATTGATGCTGAGAATAAAGTTAAACGAACATTAAAACGATTTACTGAAGCATTACTTCCAGTGGCAGATAGCCTAGAGATGGCTCTTAATCATATCGACAAAAAAGATGAAGTCTTAGAAAAAGTAGCTGAAGGTGTTGAGCTTACACTAAAATCGCTGTTAGATTCATTTTCTAAAGTGGGCATCGTACAAATGAACCCTCTTGGCGAGCAAGCAGATCCTGAAATACATCAGGTAGTTAGTATGCAAAAAGTAGAAGATAAAGCTAGCAATGAAATTATTCTAGTGATGCAGAAGGGCTACGTTTATAACGGGCATGTTATCCGCCCTGCAATGGTGACGGTTGCATCTGCATAATTATTTAAAGGGAGATAATGCATTGTGGAAAAATATAGAGTAAAAATAAATTTATTTTTTTTCATATATTGCCTTGAAAGATTAAAATTCTCCCTCATATAGTAAACATCAATACGGCAGATGTTTTTAGTTAAATTAATCTGTCGTTATAAATAAAACATAAACAAGTTTGGAGAGTAAAATGGGTAAAATTATCGGTATAGATTTAGGTACAACTAATTCGTGTGTTTCAGTTTTAGATGGCGATGTTGCTAAAATTATTGAAAACTCTGAAGGTGAACGTACTACTCCGTCAATTATTGCTTACACGGATGGTGAAACATTAGTCGGCCAACCAGCTAAACGTCAATCAGTGACGAATCCACAAAATACTCTTTTTGCTATCAAGCGTCTTATTGGACGTCGTTTTGAAGACGAAGAAGTACAACGCGATATGAAAATTATGCCTTACAATATCGTTAAAGCAGATAATGGTGATGCATGGGTCGAAGCGCATGGTCAAAAAATGGCACCCCCACAAATTTCTGCTGAAGTATTGAAAAAAATGAAAAAAACAGCCGAAGATTACTTAGGTGAGAAAGTATCTGGAGCCGTTATTACAGTGCCGGCTTACTTTAATGATGCACAACGCCAAGCAACAAAAGATGCTGGACGTATTGCAGGGTTAGACGTTAAACGTATTATTAATGAGCCAACGGCAGCTGCGTTTGCTTATGGTGTAAGTAGTTCTAAAGGCGATAGTACTATCGCAGTTTACGATCTTGGTGGTGGTACTTTTGATATTTCAATCATTGAAATTGACGAAGTTGACGGTGAGAAGACTTTTGAAGTATTAGCGACAAATGGTGATACTCATTTAGGTGGTGAAGATTTTGATAACCGTTTAATTAACTTTGTTGTTGATCAATTCAAAAAAGAGCAAAACTTTGATCTGACAAATGATCCTCTTGCAATGCAACGTGTTAAAGAAGCTGCAGAAAAAGCAAAAATCGAATTATCATCAACACAGCAAACAGATATTAACTTACCGTACATCACTGCTGATGCAACAGGACCTAAGCATTTAAATGTTAAAATTACACGTGCTAAATTAGAGTCTTTAGTAGAAGATATGGTTAAAGCAACTCTTGAGCCATTACGTATAGCACTCAAAGATGCTGATTTAAGTGTTTCTGAAATTGACGATGTTATTTTAGTTGGGGGCCAAACTCGTATGCCTCTAGTACAAGCAACGGTTGCTGAATTCTTTGGTAAAGAAGCACGTAAAGATGTTAACCCTGATGAAGCTGTCGCAATGGGTGCTGCCATTCAAGGTGCGGTACTTTCTGGTGATAAAACTGATGTGTTATTATTAGATGTAACACCATTATCTATGGGTATTGAAACCATGGGTGGTGTTATGACTAACGTTATCACTAAAAACACTACGATTCCGACCAAACAGTCGCAAACATTTTCAACGGCTGAAGATAATCAAAATGCAGTAACTATTCACATTTTACAAGGTGAGCGTAAACGTGCTACTGATAATATCTCGTTAGGTCAATTTAATCTTGAAGGCATTCGTTCTGCCGCTCGTGGAACACCACAAATTGAAGTAACCTTTGATATGGATGCAGATGGCATATTACATGTATCAGCAAAAGATAAAGACACAAATCAAGAACAACAGATTACAATTAAATCAAGCTCAGGTTTAAGCGATGATGAAATTGAAAAAATGGTTCAAGATGCAGAAGCAAATGCAGAAGCGGATAAAGTCTTTGAAGAGGTGGTAACAGCACGCAATCAAGCGGATGCACTAGTTCATGCGACAAGAAAACAAATCACTGAAGCGGGTGATGCGTTAGCAAGTGATGAAAAAGAAAAAATTGAAGCTGCGATTAAAGATCTTGAAGATGCATCTAAAGCTGAAGATAAGAGTGCAATTGAAGCTAAAATAACTGCCCTTACTGAAGCGTCTCAAAAGCTAGGTGAAATTGCTCAACAAAAAGCAAAAGCGAGTGATGCACCAAGCGAAGAAAAAGCAAAGCAGGACGATGATATTGTTGATGCTGAGTTTGAAGAAGTTAAGGATGAAAAAAAATAATTAATCCCAGTTAATTATTTTAATGAATAACGCGGATTATGGATTTATCTATGATCCGCGTTATTGTTTGTAGGCAGAGATTTGAGAGTTAAAAATGTCAAAACGTGATTGTTATGAAGTGCTTGGAATAAGCCGCAGTGCAACGGCTAAAGAAATTAAAAAGGCTTATAAACGTCTTGCGATGAAATATCATCCGGATAGAACTAAAGGGGACGATGCCCTTGAAGAAAAGTTTAAAGAAGTAAAAGGAGCTTACGAAATCCTGAATGATACGCAAAAGAAAGCAACTTTTGATCAGTATGGTCATGAAGGCGTTAATCAGCAAGGACATGGTGGTTTCGGTGGCGGTGGCGGTTTCGATGACATTTTTGGTGATATTTTTGGTGGTGGAAGAAGCAGTGCAATGCGTCCACAACAAGGCTCAGATCTGCGTTACAATATGGAACTCACACTTGAAGAGGCTGTGCATGGTATCAGCAAAGAGATTCGAGTTCCGACCTTAGTTCATTGTGAACAATGTAATGGTTCGGGTGTAAATAAAGGCTCGGATGTTAAAACATGTGGCACTTGTCATGGGCAAGGGCAAGTACAAATGCGTCAAGGTTTTTTTGCTGTCAATCAAACCTGTCCGACGTGTCAAGGCTCAGGTAAAATCATCGTTGACCCTTGTAAAAAATGTCATGGTGAAGGGCGTTACGAACGTAGTAAAACTCTTAGTGTTAAAATCCCTCCCGGTGTTGATACCGGAGATAGAATCCGTTTAAGTGGTGAAGGCGAGGCCGGTGAACGAGGTGCTACTTCAGGGGATCTTTATGTACAGATGCATGTACGTGAGCATGATGTTTTTGTTCGAGATGGTAATAATTTATATTGTGAAGTACCGATTAGTTTTAGTGAAGCCGCTTTAGGTGGGGAAATAGAGGTTCCTACTTTAGATGGACGTGTTAAATTAAAAATTTCAGCAGAAACACAAACCGGGCGTATGTATCGCATGCGTAATAAAGGAGTTAAATCAGTGCGTAGTCATGCTACGGGAGATTTAATGTGTAAAGTTATTATTGAAACACCGGTTAAATTATCCGCTAAGCAACGTGAATTATTAAAAGAATTTGAAAATAGTTGCGCATCAAGTCCTAAAGTACATAAGCCTAAATCAGAAGGTTTTTTAAAAAACATAAAAACTTTTTTTGATGATTTAAGTAAATAATACTTTATTAGATATATGCATAATATATGTGCGCAAAATAATACCATCCTAGTGATGGTATTATTTTATGTTAATGGCTATTAAGTTACTATGGAAATAAAGTATAATGGTATTTAATGTAAATTAATTACTTTTTAAAGAGAATAAAATGTCTGAATTACAACTTACAACACAAGAATTGCAAGCAAGTTATGGTATTGGCTTACAAATGGGTGAGCAATTAAAAGCACAACCTTTTGATGGTTTAGATATTTCAGCGGTTGCTGAAGGTCTAGCAGATGCATTTTCGGGTGAAGAAAGTAAAGTTTCACAACAAGAATTACAAGATGCATTTCAAATGATTTCGGCAAAAATGCAAGCTGTTGCTGAAGAGAATGCTAAAATTCAAGGAGCTGCTGGAGAAGAATTTTTAGCTGAAAACGCGAAAAAAGAAGGCGTTACAATCACTGATTCAGGTTTACATTACGAAGTGCTTGTCATGGGAGAAGGTGATAAGCCAAGTAAAGACGCAACGGTGAGTGTTCATTACCATGGTACATTAATCGATGGATCTGTTTTTGATAGTTCGGTTGATCGTGGTCAACCTGCTGAGTTCCCTGTAGGTGGCGTTATTGCTGGCTGGACAGAAGCGTTGCAACTAATGCCTGTAGGCTCTAAATTCAAATTGACTATTCCACCATCACTTGCTTACGGTGAGCGTGGCGCAGGTAGTGCGATTGCACCTCATGCAACGCTTGTCTTTGATGTGGAACTATTAGAAATCAAATAATAGTTTGTATTGATTACACTTTTAGGTGTTGCTTAAAAGTGTAAGTCGTAGGAGATTAATGTTGTAGTCTAAATAGATTTAATAGTAAAGGAAAGAAAGTATAACCTGTCATACAATAAAGCCAAAAACATGCGCATAAATGCATCCGTTGCAGAGATAATAAAATATGCTCGGTATTAGGTGAATCTCCGATCCCTAGCTCAGGGTAATTTATTTTTTGCTTCCCATAGATACGTACACCGCCTAATTCTAATTGCATGCTAAAAGCAAAACTAGTAAGCATTAAACCGGATGAAAAATGATGCCAATGAATACTTTGTTTAAATTTCCGAGGGATATTTTGTAGAGGCTTATCATATAATGCAAAGGTAAGACTCACCAATAAATGTATAGGAAATAATAAGATATTGTATAAAAAAGAGGGATACAACGCGATAGCATCATATTCTTCTTGTTTTGTATTCCATTGTTGCGCACAAATTTGTATCGTGCGGTAAAACATCGCGCCATAGATACCCGTCAATAGATACCAAAAAATAACGGCAAACCAAGAAGCGCATAATTGTAATACCATTGATTCAATAGTGGCTTTATTAATACCCATTAAAGATAAAGGTTTAGTATCACGACTGGTTAATTGCGCTAAGTTGTATTTCGCACTGGCTAAATGATTATGATGAAGTGCTTGGCTTATTTTTTGATAAATGGTTTTTTTATCGTGCCAAGAAAGTAAAATAAATAAAATTAAAAAATCTAATATGAGAGGGTGGAGAACCACATTATATAATTGTGAACAGATAAGGAAAATGGGGAAAAAGATAAGTGCAATAGAAAATAAACTTGCTAGTTTTTTATAAGCATCGCTACGAACTTCTAAATTTACTTTTTTCGCAATTTGTTGAAAAATCAATTCTATCGCGCTCAGTGGGTTGAGATCTTTAGGTAAAGAGATACAAAAAGATAATAACGTCACAGTAATAAAACAAAAGTAGGCGCGATATAATTCAATAAAAGCGATTAATTCTAA
This sequence comes from Psychromonas sp. CD1, assembly GCF_002239585.1. Taxonomy (GTDB): domain Bacteria; phylum Pseudomonadota; class Gammaproteobacteria; order Enterobacterales; family Psychromonadaceae; genus Psychromonas. The sequence goes on along the minus strand of NZ_NDFH01000003.1, from coordinate 770,831 downwards.
CATTTAAGCGATTCGCTTGAGCATTTCTTCAATTAACATCGATGAGTTTTTCGCTGCAATAGGTAAAAATTTATCAAAAGACACTTCTGATTTTTTACCCGCAATATCTGATAATGAGCGAATAATAACAAAAGGTATTTTAAATTGATAACAGACTTGTGCAATAGCTGCTGCTTCCATTTCACAGGCTAGCATATCGGGGAAATTTTGACGGGCGATGTCTGTTTTTTTAGGATCCGCCATAAAAATATCACCAGTACAAATTAACCCTTGAGTAAAAGTTAAATGGGGTAAGCTTTTTGTTGCTTGCTGTGCAATATTTATCAATGTTGGATCTGCTTGAAATGCTGCGGGTAATTGTGCCATTTGTCCTATTTCGTAACCAAAAGCCGTTAAGTCAACATCATGAAAGCGAACCTCTTTAGAAATAATAATGTCACCTACATTTAACTTTTTATCAAAACCGCCCGCTGAGCCAGTATTGATAATATAATCAGGTTTAAATTTGTCGAGTAATAATGTGCTTGCAATGCTGGCTGCGACCTTACCAATACCTGATAAGGTTAAAATGACCTGTTGACCATGTAACGATCCTTGATGAAATTCACAACCTGCGATAGTTGTACTTTCAAGGTTGCTCATTTTTCCTTTTAGGATGCTTATTTCTTCATCCATTGCACCAATAATGCCGATTTTCATCTTTTTTGCTCATTTATATTTTAATAAAGTCATAATATTAGCATATTATGGAGAAGATCTTTGGACAATGGTTTTTTTGTGCTGATGCGGTGTAATATATTTTTAAAAGGAACGCATCGCGCACGTTATTAAAAATGACGCTTGTATATCTAACATAATGTGGCGTAGAAAAGGATGATGGAGATGCATCTTTATTGAGGTGCTACTGCGACGTAAAAATTGTGGGATATCATTTAAACCGTTTTAAAAACAGCCCTGAAATGATGGCGTTGAGAAATACTATAAAGCAAATAATGAGGCTCTTTAGCTAAGGTGGGTTAATATTAGTCGAGTCATTGATTTAACGCATTGAATGCTTCAAACTAAAGCATGTAGTTTAATCTTATATGTGGTGTTAGAGGAACGAGGAACTAAGTTACTTTAAGGGGGCTGAGGGGTCTGAGATGCCGTATCACGTGATTAGAGGTGTTTTGCCTACAGTTTTGCATTAGCAACAGGTGGCGCAGCTACGAATGGCGTAAGTTGCGTATAAAAAATACTTGTTGATGTTGCGGACTTACTTTGAGCTTACCGCCTCAAATAGAATGGCATGAGACTTGCTACATCAAATAGAATGCATGAGAGCTTAGAGCAAAGAGAATTAATGGGAAAAGAACGAATAGTGCAACTAAATATTAAGTTAAGATGTGCTATTTGGAAAATATACGGTTATCAAGCGTGAGAAACGTTTGTTTAAGTTATACAACTGGAGTTAAGTAACGTGTTAAATTTTAAAAAATTAGTGATATTAAATGGAGTTACGTTGGCAATATTAGTCTCTGTTTCTGCTTCTGCAGAAGAGCAACAATATTGGGCTGACTTTAGTGACCCTTTAGCTATTTATTCTAATGTTGGTGTTGCTGCCGGTACGGAAGGTGTGGACATTATTGCTTCTTACGGTAGTTATTTAGCCGGGCAATATAAACAAAAACTGACCGTAGAAGCAAAACACGATTTAGATTATTATACGGTGGATTATTTAGTATTAAATAGCTCTGACGATACGGGATTTATTTTCAACAGCCAATGGGGAACGGATAAAAACAATTGGGAAAACGCCAATAAAGTTTCAATGGGACTGATTAAAAAATTACCGATAGTTGAAGATAATATAACGCTTTATCCTAGTTTGAAACTTGGTTTTTTATGGGGTGAGCAGCTTAAAGATACGACGTACGTTACTGCTGATGTTACGGTGCGTTATGCTGTCACCGATGCACTTTGGATTGGAGTTATACCTTCGTATCTTTATGCGATGGAAGGCGAAGACTTAAGTGAATGGGATGCAACGGCTGAAATTGGTTATCAATTTGTCGAAGGTTTTGCGGTTTCTGCGCATGTGAACAATGATAATGAGTATTGGGCTGACATTAACTTTGCATTTTAAAGCAAATGTTTAAAATGCAATAAAAAGGGAGATTTTTCTCCCTTTTTATATTTTAAACGCAGTACCCGTTTACACCCCCTTTTGTTGTGATAGCCACAGCATCGTGAGCATGTAAACTTTCATAATGGTTCACCCGCAACCAAAAGTCATCGAAGTTATCTTGTTGATTTAAAACATCTTGCAATTGTCTAGCTGCATCTTCACAGAACATTAAATTTTGTCCGTTAAGACGTGCAAATTCTTGCTCATCTTCTCGTTTAACTGCTGCTTGCACAGGCGTTTTTAATGTTTTCTCAATGAGATCGATTAATGCGATAACAGGAAATACGTCGTTTGTCGTACTGAGTTTTACTTTTACTTCTACAATACTGCGTTGGCTGTGAGGCGTTGCAATAATACCTTGTGTCGAGCCTAGCCAATCAAATACGTCTTTACTTTCAATATTTGTGTTTTCGCCATATTTCTTGTGAAATTCTTGCTGTATTAGTTGTCTGGCAAGCGCAGCAGAGCAAGGGCAGGTTGAAGAGTAGGTGACATTAACCTGTAATTCAATTTCTAATTTCCCGTTAATTAAACTGCCAATAATAATTACAGGATAGATTTTCCAACCTCGTTTTTGACTGATTAATGATTTGCGGCGCAGTTGATAATCAAACTTAAATTTAGCAACGGCTTGCTCACTTAGTTCATGATGGCTGTCAATAAAGCCTTTTAATAAATGACTCAATGTAGTAAGTGTCAGTTCAGATTCAGTAGAAAGCTTATCAAGTTGTAAATATAAACGTGACATATGGATGCCTTTCGCGCTGGCATCACTTAAATTAACAAACAATTCACAGCTTGCGGTGACTTGTTGAGATGGTTGGTCATCAGTTTTCACCATTAGAGGTAGTTTAATATTACTCATCCCTACTCTATTAAGTTTACCTTTTGTTTGAGCTTGTGCACTATTTGCGATATCTGGCATAGCCATGAGAAACAACTCCCTTTTTACAGCTTGGATAAATTCAAATTCAAGCGTTGCATTATAAACGTCTGCTTTGAAATTAAAAGTAATGAAAGGAAAAGGAGGCGATAAAGCTTATTGTTGGTGTTTTTAATATAAAATCAGCGCAATTCAAGTAGAAAATAAGCACATTAGACACACATCAGATACAATACTCTTTTTAGTTACATCGGAATGACGTTGAGTATATTTAATCTTAAAACCTGGGTGTATTATTATGTTGAGCTGTTAAAACGGTTAGGTGCCTTTCGTTTTAGTTTGATTTTGGCATTTGCTATTATTTCATCAGATTCACTGTTACAAATTTTACTTGCCTATTATTTTCATGACACATTAGATATCACCGCCCTGATGCGGTCATTTATTCTCGGATTATTAATCACACCTTGGGCCGTTTATTTTTTAACCGTTGTTATGGGAGACTTAGAAGAAGCTCGACAACGTTTAGATAATACAGTGGTTCGTTTACAAGTGATGCTTAATAGTGATCATAAAAAAGCACAAGATTTAGAGAAAGAGATAATTGAGCGGCAACGAACACAGCTCCAACTGGAAGAGGGTAGTATTTTATTGCGCTCTTTTTTAGATACGTCTCCAGATTTGGTTTTTCATCGTGATTTAAAAGGTTGTTTTGTTAACTGTAATAAAGCGATGCAAAAATTAATGGGTAAAACAGAGCAACAGATGTTAGGTTTAACACCCTTTGATATTTATGACGATGTATATGCACGGCAAGTCGTACAACATGATCAACAAATAAAAGATACTCAACAAGAACAGCTCCATGAATATTGGTTTCAATATCCTAATGGTCGCCAAGCGTGTTTTGAAATACGCTCTTTTCCTTTAATTAATACAAAAAAACAATGTGTAGGTATTATCGGGTTTGGTCGCGATATCACTGAGCGCAAAAGACATCAAGAATCATTAGAAAAAGCAAGTCGTGATAAGACCACATTTATTGCGACCATTAGTCATGAATTAAGAACTCCGCTTAATGGTATTGTTGGTTTAAGTCGTATGTTATTAGATGAACCGTTAAGTGTCGAACAACGGCAATATATGAAAACTATTCATATGAGTGCAATCACGTTGGGAAATATTTTTAATGATATTGTTGATTTAGATAAATTAGATAGGCGTCGACTAAATTTAGTGAGCAATCATATTAATATGTATGATTTCGTTAATGACTTGAAAAGCTTAGCTTTTATTCAAACAGAGCAAAAAGGTTTATTGTTAAATTTTGAACAAGGAAGCATGCTCCCTGATAATATTGAAGCGGATGATACGCGCTTACGTCAAGTGTTATGGAATTTAATCAGTAATGCGGTTAAATTTACACAGCAAGGTCATATTACTATTCGTTTGTTTGCGAAACGTCAAAATGATCAACATGCCATCATTTACTTTGAAGTTGAAGATTCCGGTATTGGAATGCAGGATAGTGAATTGGATAAAATATTTTCACTCTATTATCAAGTACAAGGGAATTTACATGCAACGGGGACAGGTATAGGACTTGCGGTTTCACAACAAATAGTTAATGCGATGGGTGGAAAGTTAAGTGTGAAAAGTGTTTTTGGTAAAGGTAGTACTTTCACCTTTTCACTGCCAGTACATTGTCCAAAAGAAAACAAGAAAAAAGCCCTAGTAACGCCTTTACCTTATTTGTTTATATTATTGGTTGAAGATATTGAACTTAATATTTTAGTTGCGAAATCGTTATTAGAAAAGTTGGGGCATCGTGTAGATGTCGCAAAAACGGGGCAGCAAGCATTAGATAAAATGGCCATAAATAGTTATCAATTGATTTTGATGGACATTCAATTGCCCGATATGGATGGTTTTCAAGTAACGCAAACGTTACGCGCTTTATATGGTAAAAGTTTGCCACCTATTGTGGCATTGACCGCTAATGTTTTTAGTGATAAATCTGTTTTCTTAGAGAAAGGAATGGATGATGCACTAGGAAAACCATTGAATGCTGGGTTGTTAAACGAAATGATTGCACGGTTATTCTTAGGTGTAGATAAAACAGATAACCATAAAAAGATTGAGTCGACTACCGACATTGATACTGTCTTAAATAAATCGATGTTATTAGAACTATTAGAGTTCATTTCAACTGCAATAATGCTTGAGAATGTTATTTTATTTAAAAAGGTTATGCCGAAGTATTTGCAAATCTTAGATTCACATATGACAGCAAAAAATAAGAAGGGAATTGTTAATGAAGCGCATAAAATTAAAGGGGCTGCCAGTGCGGTTGGCTTAATGCGCATCCAGTTATTGGCACAAAAATTACAATCACCGGAATTACCTGCTTGGTGGGACAATATTGATGACTGGTTATCTTTACTTAAATCACAATACCAAAGTGATATTATTATCTTGCAACATTGGCTGGTGGAGTAAAATAGCAAAACAGTATAGTACCTGCGCCATTATTTTTGCAATGACTGTAAACGCAAGTCTTGTTGTAGATAGATCTCTATTTTGGCGCTATAACGCGCTCTGTCGAGAGTGCTTTGCGTATAAATAAGAGCACTACCAATTTCTTCACTCGCGTCTCTAAACTTACCTAATAGTGCAAGATACTCAGCGCGCATTGCATGTTCCTTTGCTTTGTTTTTAAGGACTTTATAAATATCGATGGCGATTAAATGTGCCAAAATGTTCTGTGGTTTTTTACGTAGAAAGTGAGACAATATTTTTACCGCTTGTTGATTGAGTTTATTCGCACGCAATGCGATGACTAAATTTAAGGTAATAACGGCATTTGTCGGGTGTAGCTGATATTCTTTTAATAATAGGTTGATAGCAAATTTTGTTTTTTTGAGTTGTATTGATGTATCGGTTATTAAATCAAGATAAAAAAGATTATTTGGCATTTCTTGCAGTAATTTGAGTCCAATATCATGTGCTTTTTGCGTTTCTTTATTGTTGAAATAAGCGAGAGCCAAACCATATTGAGCGCTCGATTTGATTACGTAACGATTGTTTTTTAATTGATTTTGATAGTAATTAATGGCGGTTTTTGCCGATATTTTTCCAAATCTGACAATAATTCTAGCTTTACTTAATTGATAATCAAGACTTACTTTATATTTTTTTTTCGGGAATTGATCTGCACGCAAACGTGCATCGGCTAATCGTGTTTCAGTTAAAGGATGAGTTGATAAGATGGCAGGGGGGACAGATGTATATTGATATTTTTGTGCCAATTTGTTGAAAAAATTCGCCATGCCATCGGGATCATAACCGGCATTATACAAAGTTTGAATGCCGATTCTATCTGCTTCAGATTCATGTAAACGTGTATAATTAATTTGCATTTGAGCATTAACAGCAAGGCTGGTGGTTAACGCCGCAATACCTGCTGCAGGAGACACTAACGCTAATAATATAGAGCCCGCCATGGCCGCCATTGATGCTGGATTATTTAAAGACTGTTGTTCTAGCATACGAGCGAGATGACGTTGTGTAATATGGGCGATTTCATGAGCAAGGACACCTGCTAATTCACTTTCATTCTTAGCATATAAGAAAAGGCCCGTATTAATTTTTATATTACCACCTAAAAAGGCGGCTGCATTAATTTCTTTGTCATTAATAAGGAAAAAATCAAAGGGTAACTTAACGGAGTCAGCATGGGTAACTAAATTTTGGCCAAGTTTGTTAATGTAATTATTTAATACTGGATCATCAATAATAGGTAAGGATTGGTTAGCTAATAAATTAAACGCCCAACCATATTCTTTTTCTTGCTCGAGGCTGAGTGCGCCAGCACCCACAGTGCCAATGTCAGGCAAATCATTTTGGGCGTAGCTTAAACGGCTAAAAAACAATAACATAATAAAGGATGCGCTGACTAGACTCTTTTTTGACATATTAACCTCTCCTGAAAATATAATAAACAAGCTTATATTTATTGCAGTCAAAAGAGTTAATGAATTGGTATAAATCCCGTTTTTCAGACCCTCAATTAGGAGTGCTTTTCTTATCTTTATTCGCGCTCTTTTTTGTTATTTATTTTTTTGGAGGTATTTTAACACCGTTATTTGTTGCGTTAGTCCTCTCATATCTTTTAGATTTACCTGTGACTCATTTAATGCGTCTCAAAATAAATAGAGGTGTAGCAACATTGATAGTGATGTCTGCTTTTATCTCTATTATGATATTTATGTTTATTGCGGTTGTACCTACGGCAATAAAGCAAGGTATTTCTTTATTGCATGATTTACCTACCATGTTTAATCAAGCGCAAGTATATGTTCTCACGTTGCCTAATCAATATCCTGATTTGATTGATGCACAGACACTTACAAGTCTTATCAGTAGCTTACGAAATTATGTGTTAGAAAGTGGTGGTTTTTTACTTTCTCATTCAGTGGCCTCATTACTGAATCTTGCCGCTTTAATCATCTACGCTATTTTAGTGCCACTAATGATGGTTTTTATGCTTAAAGATAAAAACAAGTTAATTAAGCAAGTCGTACGATTTTTACCCTTTCATCGTAAATTAATTATTCAAGTAAGCAGCGAAATGAATACACAAATAATGAATTATATTCGCGGTAAGGTGATTGAAATTATTATTGTGGGATTATCTACGTATTTAGTATTTTTATTTTTAGATCTTCGTTACTCCGTACTACTTGCTGTATTAGTTGGATTTTCAGTTTTAATTCCTTATATTGGTGCGGTAGCTGTTACTGTGCCTGTGATAATAGTGGCATTATTTCAATGGGGATTAACGTCAGATTTTGCTTATTTAATGTTGGCTTATGGAATAGTACAAGCGTTAGATGGTAACTTAGTTGTGCCTATTTTATTTGCAGGTGCGGTTAATTTACATCCTGTCATGATTATTATTGCGGTACTTATTTTTGGTGGATTATGGGGTTTTTGGGGAGTGTTTTTTGCCATCCCTTTAGCGTCATTAGTTAAAGCGATACTTAATGCATTTCCTGAGGGAAAGGTACATTCAGTATAAGAAAAGAAAGATAAAAACAGTCAAACAATAAATTAATTTGTACGACTGTTTTTATTTGGTCTGTCTAAAGCGAATTAAGGTGTGCTAAGACAACCTGGTGGTGTTCTTTTGTTTTAAATTTATCAAAAACATGTTCGATATCACCCTTCTCATCTATTAGGAAACTAATGCGGTGTATACCATTGTATGTTTTCCCCATAAATTTCTTTTCGCCCCAGACGCCAAAGGCTTCTGCTACATGATGATCTTCATCACTAAGAAGCGGGAAGTTTAAGTTTTTTTTCAGTACGAAATTAGCTAACTTTTTAATCGGATCTGGGCTGATACCGTAGACCAGCGTATTATGCTTTGTAAGGTCATCTTTGCTATCACGCAGACCACAAGCTTGTGTTATACAGCCAGGTGTCATCGCGCGAGGATAAAAGTAAATAAGGACTTTTTTACCTTTTAAATCGGCTAAAGATACAGGATTATCTTGCTCGTCATGCAACGTGAATAAAGGTGCGGTATCGCCTTTGATTAATTGTTTCATTTTTTTCTCTTCAGTCTAGGGTAATAGGGCTAATAAAGCCTTCTGGTTTTAATGCTAATAAATCGCAATCTAGGTTGTCAATAACCTGCTCGGCGGTATGCCCCAGTAAAGCGACGCCAAATCCAGAGCGGCCTACAGTACCTAAAACAACTAATTCCGCATCGATAGAATAAGCAACTTTGCTGATAACATCTTCGGGTAAGCCTTGTTTTAAATGGCAACGTTGTAATGAAATACTATGCTTTTGTGCATAATCTTCTAATATTTTTTTATGGAATTTTTTTAAGCCCGCATCATAATCAATCGGATCAAATTCAGGTAATTCCAGCATGATATTGACTGGGGGAGTAGGGTAAGCATTGACGATATGCACTTTTGCATTGATGATTTTTGCCATGCTTTTGGCTTCATTGATAATATGATTATTGAGATGATGATGATTGTTTTCATCAGCGCTTTTACAATCAATTGCACAAAGAATATTACCGCGCTCTGGCCAGTGGCAATGCTTCACTAAAAGGACAGGAACAGGACATTTCCGTAATAAATTCCAATCGGTAGGGGTAAAGAAAATAGCACTTAGTTTGGAATGAGGGTGAGTGGCTTTAATAACTAGATCATAATTGTGTTTGAGTACTTCAATAATTGCAGCTTGAAAAGGGTGTGAGTGCCAAACAACCGTAGTATCTATTTCGACATTATGACAATCTATGGGTTGGATAAGTGATTGCAACCATTCGTTATGTTCTTGGATAACAACATTTTGCATGGACTGACGCTCTTCTTTTGAAGTAAGAGAGGTCATTTCATAGCTTAAATCATAGCAACAGAGGAAAAGTGTAACTTTTGCATGTTCTTCTTTTTGTACAATATCGAAGGCTCGGCTTAAAGCGGGTTGGGATACTTTGTTAGGATCGATAAAAACTAAAATATTATGATATTTGAGCATGCTAGATATCCTATTAATTAAAAGTAGATAGGTATAATTTAGAGCAAAAATGGAGATGCGAATAGATCCTTCGTCATGAAATCGTTTTTTTTTTAAAGGATCTTCTTCAAATATTTAAGTGGTGCTACCAAATGTTAAGATTTTTTATGCTCGCCTGCAAGTATTATCAGTTGTTTCTCATCTAATATACTAATATATTTTCCTTTTACTGCGATCATATCATTTTTTTGGAAGCGGCCGAGTAAGCGACTGATCGTTTCGACGGTCAAACCGAGGTAGTTACCAATATCGCCTCGTGTCATGGATAAACGAAATTCTTTTGGAGAAAAACCACGCATCGCAAAGCGACTGGATAAATTATAGATAAAAGAGGCAAGACGTTCTTCGGCATTTTTCTTAGATAACAATAATATCATATTCTGATCACCAACAATTTCAGTACTCATTAAGCGTAGAATTTGTTGACGTAATTTAGGCATCGTAGTGGACAGTTCATCGAGAGTATCATAAGGAATTTCACAAATCATTGAGGTTTCTAAAGCTTGTGAAAAGCTGGGGTGCGTACCGGTGCTAATGGCATCAAAGCCAATAAGATCTCCTGCTAAATGAAAGGCTGTGATTTGCTCATCGCCTTGTTCTGTGATGGTATATGACTTTAGTGTACCAGAGCGAATTGCGTAGAGGCATTTCATCTCTTGGCCGGCTTTAAATATTTCTTGGCCTTTTTGGATTGGTTTTTTACGGTCAATAATATTGTCGAGACGATTTAACTCTGTTTCATTAAGGGAGTAAGGGATACAGAGTTGGCTGATACTACAATCGTGGCAGTGAATAGCACAACCACCCGTTTGAATGCGCATTAGATTACTTTTTTCCATAGTTCTGATATATTCCGTTTTTGACTTAAATCAAGTTTAACATTATTGTTACTTAGTTTGAATAGCTATAAAAAAAAACAGAGGTCAGTTTTGTTGAAGATAAGCAGGATCAGGGGATGAGAGCACAGCGCTAACGTAGTTGAAGTAATGCGATATAAAAAGTTTGTAAGGCAAAAAAAGTTAATAAAAGACCACTGCCGTAACGGAAAATACGATGATTAAGATAAAATTTTAATTGTTGCGTTAGTTTACCGACACAGAGCATCGCAGGGAGAGTGCCTAAACCGAAACCTAACATAATAAAGAAACCTTGTCTGGAACTTCCACTGCTGGCGGCCCAAGCCAGAGTTGAATAGACTAAACCACAAGGTAACCACCCCCATAGAAATCCTAACGGAAAAGCATAAATAGGATTTTTAAGTGGGATAAAATATCGCGCGAAGGGTTTAATAAATTGCCAAAAAAACTGTCCAAATTGTTCTAACTTTAATAATCCAAAATAAAGACGTGAAATATAAAGAGCGAGAAACAGCATGAGTATGGCTGCCAAAATACGTAAGTAAATGAGGAATTCTTTACCTCCAAAAAAGATAATAAGTGCACCACTCGCCCCTGCGAAAATTGAACCTGCGAGGGCGTAACTACTTATCCGGCCTATATTGTAAAGAAAAATAGAAGTGTAGTTATTATGTTTTTTTCCCGCTTGAGGCTCTGAAAATGTGATAGCTCCCGCGATACCGGAGCACATACCTAAACAGTGCCCTGCACCGAGGCTTCCAATTAAGAAGGCCGCGATGAAATTATTCATCATGGGTTGAGGTTCCTTTTTTAGGGACACTCACATCAGGCTCATCATCTAATAAAATATTCATACCTTCTCTATCTAAATCATTATATTGATCTGATTTTATTGCCCCAAAAAAAATAACAACGGCGATACTTACAAAAAGCATGGCAATCGGAATTAAGATATAAATAATACTCATATTAGTGTTTCTCTTTTAAAAGGCGCAAAGAATTACTCAGTACAATTAACGAGCTACAAGACATGCCTAATACCGCAATATAGGGGAGAACATGCCCACTCACGGCAAGTGGCACAATGATCAGATTGTAGAGCATTGCCCATGCTAAATTTTGTTTAATAATTCGTACTGTTTTTTGCGCAGTGTCTTTAAGTATAATAATTTTACTCAGATCTGAGCCTAATAAAATAACATCAGCACTATTTTTAGCAATATCAGTGCCACTGCTCAATGCAATCGAGACATGGGCACCCGCTAATACCGGCGCATCATTAATGCCATCACCGACCATTAAAACTAGCTCATGACGTTGAATTTTTTGTATATAGGCTAATTTACCTTTAGGACTGATCCCTTTACACAGAATATCAATATTTAATTGTTGCACCAGCGCGTCACTACGCATGGAAATGTCACCGCTTAGAAGGGTACTTTTAATGTTATTTTGTGTGCAATATTGTAGAATTTTTTTTGCACTTGAACGCAATTCATCGCCTAATTCAAAAATAGCGAGAAGTTGGTTGTTCAAGGTTAAATAGATGAGTAAATTCGAGCTCTTAATCGGAGGTTCTATTTGGCAAAAAAGAGCGTGTCCTAATTTGAGTGTTTTATTTTGATATCGAGCTTGGATACCTTGACCTGGTTTATTCTGAATCTCGTTTAGATTGATTTTTTCAACTTGTAAACAATGAAAGGCTTGTGCGATAGGATGCTCCGATAAAGACTCTATTTGAGCTGATATATCGAGACATTGTTGTTTTGAATAAGCGTTAGCATAGGTAGTACATTGTAGCACTTTGAAATTGCCTTTTGTTAAGGTTCCTGTTTTATCAAAAATGATATGTTTGATAGCGCTTAACGTCTCTAATACATGATGTTTTTTAATTAAAATACCTTGTTTATTTAGGTTCGCTGTAGCGCAAGTGAGTGCGGTTGGCGTAGCTAATGAAAGTGCACAAGGGCAGGTGGCAACAAGTACAGAGAGGGTTATCCAAAAGGCTTTATCTGCATCGATGAAAAGCCATGAAATGTAGGTGAGCAGGGCAATAATAAGGAGTGCGCCAACAAAATATCGGGAGACTTGAGTGGCGAGTATCTCGATGTGTGGTTTATGCATTTGTGCATCATTTTGTAGATGAATGATATCGTTAATTAGGCTATCTTGTGTCGTTTTTTCAACTCGAATAGTAAGAGGGCTACTGATGTTGACCGTGGCAGCATAAACATAACTATTGTTTTTTTTTCTAATGGGGGCTGATTCACCCGTTAACATTGACTCTTCAATGCTACTGGCACCACTGATAATACAGCCATCAGTTGCAATACGTTCACCGGCTTTCACCAAAAATATTTGTCCTACTTTAAGCATTTTTGCTGGGATCAAAATTTGTTTTTCACCATCTAGTAGGGTTGCCATTATAGGTAATAAACGCAGTAAGTTATTACTAATTTCGGATGCTTTTCGCCGCGCGCGTAGCTCGAGTGAACGACCCAATAAAAGTAAAAAAGTAAACATGGAAACAGATTCAAAATAAACGTCGCCTTGAGCAAAAATAGTGGCGTAAGCCGAGGCTACATATGCACTTAATAACGCAATTGAAATAGGAATATCCATACCTAGTGTGCGGTGTTTTATATCACGCCATGCGTTTAGATAAAAAGGTTGGGCGCTATATAAGAGAACAGGGGTCGCGAGAATAAAGCTAACCCAGCGAAAGTATTGTACAAATTGAATTTCCATTGAGGAGAAAAAATCTCCATAAAGAGCAATGGCAAACATTAAAATTTGCATACTTGCTAAGCCAGCTAAACCCAATCGTCGTAAATAGGCTTGCGTTTGTTGTTTATAAAACAATTCTTCTTGATCTATTTGAAAAGGATAAGCTTTATAGCCGATTGCTTGAATGGCTTTTAATAACTGACTAAGTTTGACCTTTTTATTGTCCCAGCGCAGCGCGATACGTTGTAAGGTCGTATTGACATTAATAAAGAGTAATCCGGGAATTCGTCGTAGTTGTTTTTCAATCAGCCAAGCACAAGCCGCACAGGTGACGCCTTCAACACTTAGGGTTATTTCATTAAATTGTGTGCCTTTTTTAAGATAGTCTTCTTGAATTTTGTCAACATCATAGTATTCGAGTTGTTGTAACTCTTCTGGGAGTAACATTTCAACTTTATTTGCCGGAGCACTGCGATGTTGATAGTAAGAGCTTGCCCCATTGTCGACAATCATCTGTGCAACCGCTTGGCATCCTGGACAACAAAGATCTTGGTTATTTCCATTTATCTTAACTTGATAGTGTGTATGCGCAGGATTTGGCTCTCCACAGTGAAAGCATTGTGCCGTTTGCGTCATTGTAATTTTATGTCATTTGAGGGGAAATAAATTACTTTCTCTAAACGCCAATTCAGGTCAAAAGGTTCAAGACGTATTTGCCATTTACCTTTTAATATGTCTTTGCTTTCAAAGTGATAACGTCCTTGTGCATCGGCAGTTAACATGCTTGAAAGATCTCTATTGGCGAGAGTGGGATGGTATAAAGATAAACGTATGGCGCTATGTTTTTTTAAACCGGTAAAATCAATTCGCAGTACATTTTTAATTTGGTGGATGTTTGCGGTTATACCACGTTGTTGTGCTTCCCTTAATAGAGAAAGATCAACATTAATTGCTTTACCGACAGTATAATAATCATCTACAACCATATCTGGTTTATTTTCTATGGCAATGACGAAGGTGGCAATGCCAGCAACCACAGCGCAAAGAGGTAAAATAATTAAGAACCAAGGCCAGAATTGTTTAAACCAATTATCATTTTTCATTTTTTAACATTAAGCCTTGTTGCCTCGAGGGCATAAGAATAAGAAGGTAGACAGACTGTTTCAAGGGTATATCTACAGGTTTATTAATTGTTTTTCATGGATAACGAGTATACAAAAGCGCTAATCAAATGAATTTTATCTTCGCCTAAAACATCTAACCATGCAGGCATAACACCATTTCGACCCGTGGAAATAGTCGCTTCGACAGCTTTACGCGAGCCACCGTATAACCATATTTTATCCGTTAAATTCGGCGCGCCAAAAACATATGATCCTTTACCATTTTCGCCATGACAGGTAGCACAAAGAGCAAATTTCTTTTTCCCCGCTTTTGCCTCAAGGGTATTAACTCTGCGCCCACTAAGTTGTAATACATAACTGGTGATTTCTCGAACACCTTTTTTCCCCCCTAAAATATCTTCCCAAGCGGCCATTACACCGGAGCGACCTTGCATAATACTTGTTTTAATGGCACTTTCAGTCGCACCGTATAACCAATCGTTATCCGTTAAATTTGGGAAACCTCGATTACCTCGACCGTCAGATCCATGACACATTGAGCAATTTTGTAAAAATAAGCGTTGTCCAACTTTAAGTGCTTCGGGATCATTGGCGATATGAGTGAAAGATTTATAACTGCCATCCTCGTTATAGGCTAATTTTTTAAATACAGCTCCGTATTTTATTTCTGCTAAATTCATTTCACGTTGATATTGAGAATGAGATGTTTTGGCGCGTAACTTTGATTCTTGTGGTGATTTAATATCTTTATCTGCACTTGTCCAATCCAGTAAACCATTGTAATTTGCTGTAAAAGTCGGATAGGCAAAACTGTAAATAATGGCTATAACAATGGTAAACCAAAACAATATGGTCCACCATTTAGGTAAAGGGTTATTTAGCTCCTGAATACCATCAAAGGTGTGAGGCATTGGTTCACCCTCAGGTACTCCTGTATTATTTTTAGACGTCGCTCGGAGTAAAACTGCACAGCCTAAGACTACAATAAGGGTAATGGTAGAGATCCAGATTGTCCAAAAAAGGCTCATTATTTCTTCACTCCTGAAGTTTCACTGGTTTTTTTTTCAGATGTATTTGGTTCGTCCGTTAAAATTGAATTAGCAATTTCATCAAAGGATTTTATATGCTTTTTGCTGTATGCCCATAAAATTAAAGCAATAAAAATAATGATCAGAAACAGAGTATATAATCCATTAAAGGTAGAATAATGCATAACGTCTCCTGTGCCACGCGCCTATCTAAAGGCATGGCCGAGTGATTGTAAGTAAGCAATTAAAGCTTGCATCTCTGTTTTCCCTACAACGGCTTCTTTTGCCCCAGCAATGTCTTCGTCAGTGTAAGGCACCCCAAAATTATTACGAAATATTTCTAATTTACGTTTAGTGTCTTCGCCCGTTAAAATATTATCGGCAAGCCAAGGAAATCTAGGCATATTTGATTGTGGCACTACATCTCTAGGATTCATTAGATGTATTTCATGCCATGCATCGGAATAACGTTGTCCAACCCGTGCTAAATCTGGGCCTGTACGTTTAGAGCCCCAAAGAAATGGATGCTCCCATACTTGTTCACCTGCGAGACTATAATGACCGTAACGTTCCGTTTCAGATCGGAAGGGTCGGATCATTTGGCTATGACAAACATGGCAACCTTCACGAATATAGATGTCTCGACCTTCCATTTGTAATGCGGTGTAAGGCCGTAGTGTATCGACAGGCTCTGTTGTTTCCTTTTGAAATAAAAGAGGCACTATCTGAGCTAAGCCACCAAAACTGATAGCAATGATGATCAATATAGCAAGTAGACCTACATTTCTTTCAATTAAGTCATGTTTCATTACTTACTCCCCAATTCTTGATATTGAATTGAACCTTTTTCAGCGTAGATAGTTTTGTAGGTATTGTAAGCCAGAATAAACATACCACTTAAAAATATAAGCCCACCGCCTAAACGGATAGTGTAAAACGGGTAGGACTTCTCGAGGGATTCAACAAAGGTATAAGTCAACGTGCCATCTGCATTTACCGCACGCCACATTAACCCTTGCATGACACCCGAGGTCCACATTGCGACGATATATAAAACAGTGCCAATGGTGGCGAGCCAAAAATGTAAATTGATTAATGCCACACTGTACATCGCTTTCTGGCCGAATAGTTTGGGAATTAAATGATAAATAGCACCAATGGTTATCATTGTAACCCAGCCAAGTGCACCTGAATGCACGTGTCCAATGGTCCAATCGGTATAATGAGAAAGTGCATTAACGGTTTTTATGGCCATCATGGGGCCTTCAAATGTCGACATTCCGTAAAAAGATAAGGAGACAACGAGGAAGCGTAAAATGGGATCCGTACGTAGTTTATGCCAGGCACCGGATAACGTCATAATACCATTTATCATGCCACCCCAAGAAGGTGCAAATAAAATAAGAGACATCACCATTCCCAATGACTGTGCCCAATCAGGGAGTGCGGTGTAATGTAAATGATGCGGGCCGGCCCAGATATAAACGGCGATAAGTGACCAAAAATGGATAATGGATAATCGATAAGAGTAAACGGGTCTATTTGCCTGTTTAGGCACAAAATAATACATCATGCCTAAAAAACCAGCGGTCAATAAAAAACCAACCGCATTATGTCCATACCACCATTGCACCATCGCATCGACAGCGCCCGCATAAATGGAATAGGATTTCATACCGGTAAGTGAAACGGGAATTGCTAAACTATTAACAACATGTAACACCGCAACTGTGAGGATAAATGCACCAAAAAACCAGTTGGCAACATAAATATGTGATGTTTTTCGTATTGCCAATGTACCAAAAAAGACAATGGCATAGCAAACCCAAACAAAAGTAATTAAAATATCAATAGGCCATTCTAGCTCTGCGTATTCTTTGGATGTTGTATAGCCTAAAGGTAAGGATATTACGGTTGAAATAATGACTAACTGCCATCCCCAAAAAACGACAGACGCGAGTGAACCTCCAAATAGTCTTGTTTGACACGTTCGTTGTACAACATAAAAAGAGGTGGCCATTAAAGCGGATACACCAAAAGCAAAAATAACGGCGTTAGTATGCAGGGGTCTTAAGCGACTGTATGTAAACCATGGCGTATTAAAATTTAATACGGGCCAAATGAGTTGGGCTGCGATAATCACTCCCACACTCATACCGACAATACCCCATAATATTGTCGTCAGTGTAAATTGACGTACCACTTTCATATTGTAGTCAGGTTGAGGCATCGTTATACTAGTCATTGTTTAGATCCCATACGAGTATTTATAATGTACGTTAAAGATGATTAAATTATTCGTGACTGTTTCAATTACCGAAAAGTGTAAGTGACAATGTGAAAAATAGGTAGGTTGAGATTGATGAATTATTAATAAATAATCTACTTATATTAAGAAGTGTGTGCTGGCAACTATTTATCAAGGAATTATAATGTTAACAAAAAACAGAGTCATTCAGTTATTGGTCATGCTGCTGCTTTTACAATTTAATTGTTTTGTTGTTAAACAAGATAATGAGTCGATAGACTTAAAAAGACAATTCCTCTTTAGCTCAGTTGGTAGAGCAACGGACTGTTAATCCGTGTGTCGCTGGTTCAAGCCCAGCAAGAGGAGCCAATTTAAACCCTAAGTTCATTGAACTTAGGGTTTTTTTGAATATTTGAAAGAATATTTTAGTCAGAATATCCAATCGCCTTAAAATAGGCGATAATAATCGTATTGTCTATTTGTTGAGCGAGGCTGGTGTGACGAATTTGCATGGAAAATATAGAAGAATGCATCTTAATGCAGATATCTCATTTTTTATCTATCGGCTAGATTTGATGGATAAAATGAAAAAAAGAACATTAAATAATTAAAGAGTTGTAACCTTCGTGTTATTGCTCTTTTTTTATACGTATTTTTTGTGAAAAACAGATCGATTGTTTTAAACATTGTCCCAGGAGATGAACATGAAAGTAGTTGAAGTTAAGCACCCATTAGTACAGCATAAATTAGGTTTAATGCGTGAAGGCGATATTAGTACTAAACGTTTTCGCGAATTGGCTCGTGAAGTTTCAAGTTTATTAACCTATGAAGCAACGAAAGATTTAGAGCTTGAAAGCGTAACCATCAACGGTTGGGATGGTGAAATTGAAGTGCAACAAATAAAAGGGAAAAAAGCGACTGTTGTGCCTATCTTACGTGCAGGACTTGGTATGATGGACGGTGTATTAGAAAACATGCCAAGTGCGAAAGTCAGCGTTGTAGGTATATATCGCGATGAAAAAACACTTGAGCCTGTGCCTTACTTTTCAAAAATAGTGGGACAAATTGATGAGCGCTTAGCGTTAGTTGTTGATCCGATGTTAGCCACTGGTGGCTCTATGATTTCAACCTTAGACCTACTAACAGAAAGTGGCTGTACAAATATTAAAGTGTTAGTTTTAGTGGCTGCACCTGAGGGTTTAAAAGCCTTAGAAGCTGCTTACCCTAATATAGAAGTGTATACCGCATCGATTGATTCTCATTTAAATGCGCAAGGCTATATTGTTCCAGGTCTTGGTGATGCAGGTGATAAAATTTTTGGTACTAAATAAAGGCGCAGGGGATGTCAGCTAAAGAAACTCAACCACAAAATCAGAGCAAGAGGTATGAACCGGAAGATTTGACTGCTAATTTTAGTACATGGCAACAAATCTTCGCGGGAGGACAAATGTTATTTGTTGCTTTTGGTGCCTTAGTTTTAATGCCTTTAATTACGGGTCTTGATGCAAATGTTGCCTTATTTACAGCAGGTATCGGCACGTTGTTATTTCAGTGGGTAACTAAAGGGCAAGTTCCTATTTTTTTGGCGTCTTCTTTTGCCTTTATTGCTCCAATCACCTACGGCGTCGAAACTTGGGGGATCCCAAGTACCATGTCGGGAATATTTGTCGCAGGTCTGGTTTATATGTTGATGTCTTATGCGGTTAAGCTGCGTGGCATCGATTTTATTAATCGTCTATTACCCCCTGTTGTTGTTGGACCGGTGATAATGGTAATAGGGCTTGGGCTTGCACCGATGGCAGTGAATATGGCTATTGGAAAATCAGGTGATGGATCTGAAGTTTTAATCGTTTACGAAACCGCATTAATGATTTCCTTACCGGTATTATTAGCTACATTATTAATCTCTACCATGGCAAAGGGCGTTTTAAAATTAGTACCTATTTTTGCTGGGGTGTTCGTCGGTTACTTGCTATCTTTTTATTTTGGTGTGGTGGACTTCTCAGTCGTTGCTCAAGCACCTTGGTTTAGTGTGCCACATTTTGTAGCGCCACAATGGAATTGGCATGCGGTATTGTTTATGATCCCGGTGGCGATAGCTCCTGCGGTCGAACATGTTGGTGATATTTTGGCTATCAGTAATGTTACAGGTAAAGATTTCCTTAAAAACCCTGGTTTGCATCGCACTTTATTTGGGGATGGTTTAGCAACGAGTGTGTCGGCGTTATTTGGTGGACCACCTAATACAACGTATAGTGAAGTAACGGGAGCGGTGATGTTGACCCGTAATTTTAATCCAAAAATCATGATGTGGGCTGCGGTGATTGCAATTATTTTAGCTTTTGTTGGGAAATTTGGTGCCATATTACAAACAATTCCTGTTGCGGTAATGGGTGGAATAATGATCTTGTTATTTGGCAGTATTGCTTCGGTAGGTTTAAATACTTTAATTCGTCATCAGGTTGATTTAGCACATCCGCGTAATTTATGTATTGTGTCCGTTACTTTAGTGTTTGGTATTGGTGGTATGGCGTTTGGTTTTGGAACATTTAGTTTACAAGGGGTGAGTTTATGTGGTGTTGTTTCTATTCTTTTAAATTTATTCTTGCCAAAAATGGAACATCAATAAACGTATTCTAATACAGAGTTGTTTTATATTTTAAACATCGTAAATGTACCTATAGACGACTGTTTTATGCTTTTAGTTATCAATAAATGTATCAGTATAGGCTTAAATATGATTCCAATATTAAATCATGATGAAAACATACAGAATAATTATATTGCTTATTTAAAGGCATTAAGTTTAACTTCTTATACGGGTGGAATTGCTAAAAATTATGCGAGTCGACTTGCAATGTCGACCGATAATAGTGTTTATCAATGTCTTCCTCAAGCCCTCCTTTTTCCCAAATCCATACAAGATGTTGTGGTAATTTCTGAATTATGCCAGCGCTCTGAATTTTCAACTATTAAATTTTCTCCACGTGGAGGTGGCACCGGTACGAATGGACAATCATTGACTCAAGGCTTGGTTGTTGATTTGTCTAAACATATGCACAAAATATTGGACTTGAATATCAATGAGGGTTGGGTTCGAGTGCAAACGGGAGTGATTAAAGACCAATTAAATGCATATTTATTACCATATGGTTATTTTTTCTCTCCCGAATTATCCACTAGTAATAGGGCGACATTAGGTGGAATGATTAGTTGTGATGCATCAGGGCAGGGCTCAATGCGTTATGGTAAAACAAGCGATCATGTCTTAGGTTTAAAATCGGTTTTAGTGAGTGGTGAAATATTAGAGAGTGAGCCTATCAAAGGGGAGGCGTTAAAAATTGCTTGTGCGCGTCAGGATAATGTCGGTGTGATTTATCGGCAAGTGTTGGCGACATGTACGATAAAAGAAGCACAAATCGAAAAAAAATTCCCTCAATTAAATCGTTTTTTAACGGGTTATGATTTAAAACATGTTTATGATCCTCAACAAAAAGAGGTCGATCTTTCACGAATTTTATGTGGTTCGGAAGGTTCGCTAGCATTTATTTGTGAAGCAAAATTACATATTCAAAAAATACCCGTTTATCGAACACTTATTAATATTAAGTATGATAGTTTTCAATCAGCATTAAAAAATGCGCCATTTTTAGTGGCTGCAGATGCTCTTTCTGTTGAAACAGTCGATGCAACGATATTGAATTTAGCTAAGCAAGATATTATTTGGCAAAGTATTAAACATTTACTTAGCTCGGTGCCGAATAAAGTAGTTGATGCCCTTAATATTGTTGAATTTTCCGAAGATAATGCTCATGTTCAGCAAAGAAAAGTGACTGATTTATGTGATGCGTTAGATAAGTTATTGGTAGATGAAAAAGAAGGCGTTATAGGCTATCAAGTTTGCACTCAGCTCAGTGATATTAATAAAATTTATGCAATGCGAAAAAAAGCCGTAGGTTTGTTGGGGAAAAGTGCATTAAGTGCAAAACCGATACCCTTTGCGGAGGATACTTGCGTTCCCCCTGAACATTTAGCGTCGTATATTATGGAATATCGAAAACTTTTAGATGATAAAGGATTACATTACGGGATGTTTGGTCATGTGGATGCTGGCGTTTTACATGTTCGCCCTGCATTAGATTTATGTCTGCCGGAACAAGAGGCGTTAATGCATGAAATCTCGGATAAAGTCGTAGCATTGACGGGTAAATATAAAGGATTAATGTGGGGAGAGCATGGTAAAGGCTTTCGCAGTGAGTATGGCCCCGATTATTTTGGAAATGAATTATTTTTGGAGTTGCGTAAAATTAAAACCAGTTTTGATCCTTTGAACCATATTAATCCAGGAAAAATTTGTACACCGTTAAATTCTGATGATAAATTGGTGCGTGTTGATGCGCGTAAACGGGCATATTATGATCGTCAAATTCCGATTAAAGTAAGGCAAAGCTACACGGGCGCTTTAGATTGTAATGGTAATGGTCTATGTTTTAATTATTCAACGACATCAACCATGTGCCCATCTGTAAAAATAACGCGAGACAGGGTGCATTCACCTAAAGGTCGAGCGGGTTTAATGCGTGAATGGTTACGCCAATTGGCAAATCATCATGTCGATATACTACAAGTTGAACAAGAACTTTTGGTAGATAAAAAAACAAATATATTTAAAAAACTTAAAAATACGTTGGCAAAACAACGAGGTGAATATGATTTTTCACACGAAGTGATGCAGGCAATGCAAGGCTGTTTAGCATGTAAAGCATGTAACACTCAATGTCCTATTGAAGTTGACGTTTCGACGTTTAGAGCGCGCTTTATGTTTATTTATCATGGTCGTTATTTGCGTCCGCCACAAGATTATTTGGTCGCATATGTGGAGCTTTATGCCCCTTTAATGGGAATGTGGCCACGTTTTTTTAATTTTTTTACTGAGTTGCCCGTCAGTATTTCGTGTACAGAAAAAATACAGGGTATGGTGGATGTACCTTCCCTTTCATCACCACCACTGCAAGCTTTGTTAAAAAACATGCATGATACACATTTTGATTTGCAAAAATTAGAAGCACTTTCTTGGGATGAGCGTGCTCGACATGTTTTGATAGTGCAAGATCCTTTTACCTCCTATTATGATGCACAGGTGGTGCATGATGTTATTTTATGTATAAAAAAACTAGGCTATCAGCCTATATTATTGCCTTTTAAGCCCAATGGTAAGGCGCAACATATTAAAGGGTTTTTAGATAAATTTGCGAAAACAGCTCAAAGTGCCGCGTATTTTTTAAATGCATTGAGTAGGTTAAATATTCCTATGTTAGGTACTGATCCGGCGATGGTGCTTTGCTATCGTGATGAGTATAAGTCTATATTAGAGGATAAACGTGGTGATTTTACCGTGTTAATGTTTCAAGAATGGTTAAAACACAACCTAAAAGGGTTAATGAAAGCCCCTACGGGTCAACAATTTTATTTGTTTGGACATTGCACTGAAAAAACGGCTGAGCCAATATTTGCAAGTGATTGGACAAGTATATTTGAACACTATGGTGCTAAATTAGATGAGGTTGCTGTGGGGTGTTGTGGTATGGCGGGTACATTTGGTCATGATGTGTCGAAAGTGCAACAGTCGAAGGCAATTTATAGTTTGAGTTGGGAAAGTGCTTTGAAGAAAAGAACTCGTAGTGCTTGTCTTGCGACAGGTTACTCTTGTCGCAGTCAAGTAAAACGTATTGAAGGTGAGGTTTTACAGCATCCAGTGCAAGCCTTGCTCCATCTTCTTTAAAAAGGGATATATATGTCTATTTGGAAAAAAGAGGCGACGTTAGCGGGACTAAATGCGCTCAGCAAAAACACTATTATTGATTTGTTGGGCATAGAATATACGAAAATTGGCGCTGATTTTTTACAAGCGAGTATGCCGATAGACAACAGAACGCAACAACCTTTTGGTGTTCTGCATGGGGGGGCATCAGTGGTACTTGCGGAAACATTAGGTAGCGTTGCAGGTAATATGGCGATTGATGAAGATAAAGTTTGTGTTGGTCTTGAAATTAATGCCAGTCATTTACGTAGTGTACATAAAGGTGTGGTAACGGGGACGGCAAAAGTGGTGCGTTTAGGGCGCACTATGCAAGTTTGGCAGATAGATATTTGTAATGAAAAACAGCAACTCATTTGTAGTTCTCGTTTGACATTGGCGGTGATCAATAAATTGCCACGTAATGAGCTTTGTTAATGTCGATGTCGAGGTAGTCATTTACCTTTAAATGCATATTAAATTTGTCATATTTTAGCGAATATTAGCCATATTTAAAATGCGAAACAAGGCGATTGTTTGGTCACCTTTAGCGGAAAATTAAAGAGAGATAATATGATAAAAATTGGTACGTATAACGAACTTGAGATCATCAAAGAAGTTGATTTTGGTTTTTACTTAGATGGTTTAGAGGAAGGGGAAATTTTATTACCGCGTCGTTATGCCACCGATACTATGCGTATTGGTGATATGCTGAATGTTTTTTTATATTTTGATTCTGAAGATCGTTTAATAGCAACCACACAGAGAGCGAAAGCCGAAGTTAATCAGTTCTGTTCGTTAAAAGTTATCGATACGAATCGTGTAGGTGCTTTTTTAGATTGGGGTTTACCAAAAGATCTTCTCGTACCTTTTAATCAACAACATATTCCTATGAAAGAAGGTTATGGTTATGTGGTTTATGTTTATCAAGACGATATAAGTGAACGTTTAGTTGCATCGTCTAAATTAGATCGTTTTTTAGATAAAACGCCTGCAGACTATAAAGTCGGGGAGAAAGTTGACTTGTTGATTGCCGGAAAAACAGATTTAGGTTTTAAAGCGATTATTAATCATCAACATTGGGGTGTATTATTTGAAAGTGAAGTGTTTGGCGATATGGGAATAGGCAAACATTGTAAAGGCTATATTAAACAAATCCGTAGTGATGGTAAACTAGATGTTAGTTTAACCAAAGTGGGTTATGCGAAGGTTGATGCCTTGGCAGAGCGTATTTTACAAAGTCTTAAACAAAATCAAGGTTTTTTGCCTTTGCATGATAAAAGTCGACCTGAGCAAATAGCAAAAATTTTAAAAATGAGTAAAGCTAATTTTAAAAAATCAATTGGTCAATTGTATCGTCATAAACGCATTCTAATTGCGAATGATGGAATCCGTTTGGTGGATTAAAAAACGCGTAAAGCGTTAAACAAGAAGGCTATTTTTAGCCTTCTTTAAAGCCAATTTATAATATTTGGGTGAAATAGTTCATGGTATTAAAGTTGCTCTGATATAAAAACAACGTGGCGAAATAATAAATATCCATTTTTTATCCAGTGTTAAAGTCTTTCAACAAAATAACTCGTCATATTTAATATGAACTTTATTGCTTATATCTTATAAGTTTAAATAAAACATCTGCCGTTAAATTATATAAAAAGCTTATTAATAATGCTTAGGAGACGCTTGTGTTCCATGTTTATCACTCCAATCAACTATCCCTTTTAAAAGATTTACTCTTGGCGTTAATACAACAATCACCTCTTGATAATGCTTTTGATAATGAAATTATTTTAGTACAAAGCCCCGGAATGGCGCAATGGTTGCAGCTTGAAATTGCGCAACAAACAGGCATTGCAGCGAACCTTGATTTTCCTTTGCCTGCGAGTTTTATTTGGCAACAATTTAAACATGTTTTAAAGGATGTACCTGAGAGTAGTCCTTTTAATAAAATGGCAATGACTTGGCATATTATGCAACTGTTACCACAATGTTTAGATGACCCCGATTTTGCCGCGTTACAACATTATTTAGTGGAAGATGAAACGTGTCGAAAACGTTTCCAGTTGAGTCAAAAAATCGCGGATATTTTTGATCAATATTTAGTCTATCGACCACAGTGGATAGAGCATTGGGATAAGCACTCTTATGAAGAGATTGCGAGTTGGGATGAAAACAATCTTAATGCACAACCCGCATGGATAAATGAGCAACGTTGGCAAGCTAAACTGTGGAAAAAATTGAGTGAAAAAATAGATCTTCATTTTAAAGAGAAGGGCAAGGCATATCATCGTGCGGGCTTGTATCAAGACTTTTTAAATGTTTTAAAACAAGACAAACCGTTAAATCATCTGCCTAAACGGCTGTTCGTATTTGGCGTTTCAGCGTTGCCGAGTGCTTATCTGCAAGCATTATTGGGATTAAGTCGGCATTGTGAAGTACATTTTTTATTAAGTAATCCTTGTCGCTACTATTGGGCTGATATTGTTGATCCTAAATTGTTAGCAAGGCGTTTTGCACAACAGCGACAAAAGTTGGTGTTGAAGCATGGAAGTATTGAAAAGTGGGCAAAATCAAGTTGGAAAAAAGACGATAAGCATTTACAGTGGGCGCTAAGTGGAGATGAGAAAAGTGAGGTAGGTAATCCTTTACTTGCTTCAATGGGTCAGATGGGACGCGATTTCTTGTATCAATTGTATTGCATGGATCAAAATGAGATAGATGCCTTTGTCGATATTGAACGCGATAGTTTATTGCATCATTTGCAAGCTGATATTTTATCATTACAAGACAGCAGCCAAGTATTAAGCTTACAAGCGAAGGATAAATTGTGTGTTGCGAGCGGTGATAAATCATTAAGTGTGCATGTCACACACACTATTATGCGAGAAGTTGAAGTTTTACATGACAATTTGTTGGCAATGTTTACACGTGATAGTCATTTAACCCCCAAAGATATTATCGTGATGGTGCCTAATATCGATCAATATGCCCCTTATGTACAAGCGGTTTTTAATGGTGTAGAAAATAATCGTTATATTCCATTCACTCTGTCGGATGTGAGTGCACAGCAAGAAAATCCTATTTTAGTAAGTTTTTTACAATTATTGAATTTAAATCAGACGCGTTATACGCGTGAAAATGTATTGGCGTTACTTGAAGTTCCTGCAATTTTGGCGCGTTTTGATTTAACTCAACGAGATTTTATTATTTTACAAAAGTGGATCCACGGAAGTGGTATTCGTTGGGGATTAGATGCACAAAGTGGAACTCAATGGGATTTACCCGAGCAAGCCCAAAACACGTGGTTATTTGGTTTAAAGCGTATGTTATTAGGTTATGCAATGGGAGACACACTCTTTGCGGGGATTGCACCTTATGATGAAGTTGAAGGCTCACAAGGTGATTTGTTGGGCCGTTTTATCGATTTTGTCGATGCATTAATGTGTTTAGAAAAAGACTTACAGAAATCATATACTGCATCACAATGGCAACAATTTATTTATCAATTAATTGATACGTTTTATCTTGAAGAGGATGAAAACACCGCCATATTTGCACTTATTCGAGAACAAATGGATGTACTGATGCTGGCGACAGAGCAAGCTCAATTTAGTCAACCCATAGCCCTTGTTGTATTGCTTGAATTTTTGGATGCGCATTTATCCAATCAATCGAATAGTCAGCGATTCTTAACTGGCCCTGTCAATTTTTGTACGTTAATGCCCATGCGCTCAATTCCATTTAAAGTTGTTTGTTTATTAGGGATGAATGATGGTGTCTATCCCCGAACTATCGTACCGATGGGCTTTGATTTAATGGCAGGGCATCGTCAACGAGGGGATCGTTCCCGCCGAGAGGAAGACAGATATTTGTTTTTAGAGGCGATGTTATCGGCACAAGAGCAACTTTACATTAGTTATATTGGGCGGGATGTGAATGATAACAGTGTCAAAATGGCTTCAGTATTGGTGTCTGAATTACTTAATTATTGCACACAAAGTTTTGTATTAGAAAGCGATATAAAGCTTAGTTGCGTTGAAGCTGCTCAAAACTTGATGCGGGCAATGACATATTATTATCCAATGCAAAGTTTTAGTGGCGCTTATTACTCTGGCCAAATGACGACTTATGATCCGCGCTGGTGGGAGGCTTTAAATAGTTCGAAACAAGTAACAAGTAATGATGAACCACGCATTGTTCCTCTTGCTGAGCCTCTTATAGACATCTCTTTATTACATTTAAAGCAGTTTTTAAAGCATCCCTGTAAGGCTTTTTATAATCAACGTTTAGATATTTATTTAGAAATGCAAGATATTGATAATGAGAAAGATGAGCCATTCGTTTTTAATAATTTACAGCAATACTATTTAAAAGCACAACAATTTGAGGTGTGTGCCAAAGGGCGCTCACTTGAGGGTTTATTTGATGAATTAAGGGGGACTGGTGAGCTACCTTTTGGTGAATTTGGTCACTTAGTCTTTAATAAAGATAAACAAAACATGATCGACTTAGCGGCCATTGTGGCAAATTATTACGTGGGTGAAACCTCGAGTATAAAAATAGATTTACAATTTGCAGAAAAGCATTTGTTAGGAGAACTAACCGGTCATTGTGCGCAGGGATTAGTCCGTATAAAAACAGGAAATATCAAAGGTAAAGATATATTAACGTTATGGTTAGATCATCTTTGTTATTGTCTTACGCATACGCAAAATTTAACCTCAACATTATTAGGTCAAAATAATGGTATTGATTTTGCCGAGCTAGACACCGATTATGCTTATAAGCGTTTATATGAATTCATTTTATTGTATGAAGATGGCTTACAACATCCCTTAGCCTTTTTCGTTGAAAGTGCATATGCTTGGAGCCTTGCGGTTGAAGACGTACAAGCGGATTGTTTTTTATTCGAAGATCTTACCCTTGAGACTTGTATTCAAGCGCAAAAGGCCGCGCTCGATGTTTTCTCTAGTAGCCGTGGTTTTAGTGAAGGGAGCGATCCGTATATTCGTCCATTGTACGAACAATTAGAGGCGCATTGGCCCGCATTTGAAATGCTGGCGTTTAAAATTTTCAAGCCTATTTTAAGTCATCTTAATATTATCAAATATGATGTGGGAGAATAAATCATAATGGTATCTATTTTACCTCAATCATTACATCCATTAACTTTTCCTTTATATGGTATGCGTTTAATCGAAGCGTCTGCAGGGACAGGAAAAACCTATACTATTGCTAGTTTATTTATTCGATTATTATTAGGCCATGGTGGTGAAAATAGTCATCATATACCCTTAAGTGTGGATAAAATTTTAGTGGTTACGTTTACGGAGGCCGCGACAGCCGAATTACGTGCACGTATTAGAGACAGAATTATTAGCGTGCGCTTGGACTTTATGCAGGGTAAAAGTCTCGACTCCTTTGTGCAAAAACTCCTAGAAAGTAGTTTTGATATCGATGAAGATATTCGTTTGTTACGTTTTGCCGAATTACAAATGGATGAAGCTGCGGTTTATACCATTCATGGGTTTTGTCAGCGAATGTTAATGCAAAATGCGTTTGAATCTGGCAGTTTATTTCAACAAAACTTATTAGAAGATGATAGTTTACTCATTGAGCAAGCGTGTAATGATTTTTGGCGTACGCATTTTTATGATTTGTCGAGTCATTTAACGGAGCTGATTTATAGTTATTGGCAACACCCAGAACAACTTAAAAAAGCATTGTTACCGAGTTTATCTCGGCTTGAAATGAATTTCCTACCCACGTTAAAAAATCTTGATTTTAAAGAAAAGTATCAACAAAGTTTACAAAAAATCAATGCTATTAAAGTAATGTGGCAAGCAAATAATGATGATTATTTTGATATTATTAGTGGCTCAGATGTCTCTAAACGCAGTTATAGTAAAAAGAATTTACCCACTTGGTTAGCGCAAGTTTCAGCGTGGGCCATGCAACCATCAAAATCTCTTATCTTACCCAAAAATCTACAAAAATTTTCACAAAAACAATTGGATGAGAAAACGCCTAAAGGAGCAACACCTAGGCACGCTGTTTTTCATGCTATTGAAGAGCTCTATGCGGAAGATTTGAGTCTTGAAAATACGATATTGATCATGGCGACATATTGGGTACGCGCGCATTTAAATAAGAATAAGCAAACCCAGAGTTTATTAGGCTTTGATGATTTATTAATTCGCTTAGATAATGCATTGCAAAACTCTGTTGGGCATCAGTTGGCAGATAAAATAAGAAAGACTTACCCGATTGCTATGATTGATGAATTTCAAGATACGGATCCGGTGCAATATCGTATTTTCCAAAGTATCTATGAAGACGATGCAATGTCAGAAGAAGACATGGGGCAAAAAACGGCGGGTTTGTTTATGATTGGTGATCCTAAACAAGCGATTTATAGTTTCCGTGGGGCGGATATATTTACTTATATGCAAGCGAGACAACAAGTGTCAGCGCATTACAGTTTAGATTTTAACTATCGCTCGTCAGCGCAAATGATTGATGCGGTGAATACTTTCTTTGCGCATTGTCCCGCGCCTTTTATTTACAATAATGATATTCCTTTTGTACCAATTCAAGTACCTGATATTCAGCGGGAAAAATTGGTGATCGATAATGAGGAGGATATCTCGCAAAGTGCATTACAATTTATTCATTCTGCAGGGGGTGAAAATGTAGATTCGTTTAAAAAAACGATAACCTTTGCGTGTGTAAATGAAATAAAGAATATTTTATTATTAGGTCAACAAGGCAAAGCTTATTTAGAAGATGAACAGGGTAATAAGCAAGCAATAAAAGCCGATGATATTGCTATTTTAGTCCGTACGGGCAAAGAGGCGAGCTTAATACGTGGCGCGTTATTAGATGAAAATATTAACAGTGTTTATTTGTCATTAAAAGAAAGTGTGTATGCGACGTCGTTAGGTAATGATTTACTGTTTATTTTAAGAGCGTGTTTAAATCCTGAAGATGAGCGTCAGTTGCGTAACGCTTTGGGTTGTAAATTATTTGCTTTAACACCGTATCAAATTTATCAGCAACTATCGGATGCTTCGAGCTGGGAAGAAAAGATAGGCCAGTTTTTTGATTATCATGCATTATGGGAAAAAAGAGGTGTGTTGGTTATGTTGCATAAATTGTTTCATGAGCAAGGTATCATTCAACATCTTTTCAGACTAGATCAAGGTGAACGGTTGCTTACCGATCTTTTACATCTTACTGAATTATTACAAAAAAACAGCGTAGAGCACGATGGTTGTTTTTCTCTATTACGTTGGTTTAGTGAGCAAGTAAGTCAAGAAAAAGCACAAAACAGTGAACAAAAACAACGTTTAGAAAGTGAAAAAGACTTAGTGCAAGTGAGTACGCTGCATAAATCAAAAGGTTTACAATATAATATAGTTTTTATGCCTTTTATGGGTTTATATCAAAAACCGCGGGATTGTGTCTACCATGATCCCGATAACAAACACCATCTGTATTATGATTTAAATAAAGAAAAAGCGCATGTTGCACTCACTGATAAAGAGCAACTGGCTGAAGATCTACGATTATTGTATGTAGGTTTAACGCGCAGTATTCAGCGTTGTTATTTAGGGATTTCGAATTATAAATCGGGTCGATTGAAAAATAGTCCATTAGTAAAAAGTGCATTAGGTTACATTTGTTTACAAACAGAAAAAGATCTCTTAGCCGGAGATTCTCAAGCCTTAAAAGTTTATCTAGATAAAATGTGCCACGCGAGTGTGAATATTGCAGTGCGTAATACGCCCCCGCGGAAGAAACTCGCTTATGCTCCTTATAAAAATAATATCACGCAACAACCCCCCCCTATTTTTTGTCGACATATTGAGCGTAATTGGTGGATCAGCAGTTATTCTTCTTTATCTCGCTTGCATTCACAACAAACGATACCTAAGGAGGAGCTAAGTCTTATACCAGCACAAGATCTGGCATTAGAGGAAAGTGTGTTAACACCGTTTAATTTTCCTCGAGGAGCGAAGCATGGGACATTTTTACATTTACTCTTTGAATTAATTGATTTTCAATGTAAAGATAAAAGGCAATTAGAAACGATAATTGATGTGCAATTGAATTTACATATTTATGATGATGCTATGCTTTGGACACCTATTTTAAGTACTTGGTTTGAGCAAATGTTAAATCACCCCTTAACAGAGCATGTTTGTTTAAAACAATTATCACCGGCAGCTATAAAAATAGAGATGCAATTCTTTTTAAGCATGAGAACGTTATACAGTGCGCAAATCGAACAGTTAATACAACGTTATGATGGGCTCTCTGCAGAAGCTGGGTCGCTGAATTTTAAGGCAGTACAAGGCTATTTAAAAGGGTTCATAGATCTTACTTTTGAGTCGGCTGGAAAGTATTATATCGTAGATTATAAATCTAATTATTTAGGTGATTCACTCAATGATTATAGTGAATCGAACATCCGTATTGCTATGATTGAGCATCGTTATGATTTTCAATATCAACTTTATACTTTAGCGTTACATCGATTGTTGCGTAGCCGAATTAAAAATTATGATTATGAGCAACATATGGGGGGTGTTTTTTATCTATTTATTCGAGGTATGCAAGGAGATAAAAATTATGGTGTTTATTTTACTAAGCCTGATTTTTTGTTAATTGATGGGTTAGATAAACTCTTTAATGGGGAAAATTAAGGTGTTAAATGAATTAAAAAAATGGAAAGCACAAGGTTTATTACGCCCTATTGATTTACATTTTGGCGCCTTTATCGGGCAATTAGGCGGGGATAATTTAACATTATTAAGTGCTGTATTTTGTAGTGAATATTTAGGTGTGGGGCATATTTGTTTACCTATTGAGCAGATAATTATAATATTAAAGAAAAAATGTATGGCGATGCATACAGATCTGCAAACATTTTGTTTACGTTATGATTTAAGTTGTTTATTGCAAAATACTGTTCAAACGCAACGGTGTTTAGAGGCATCTATTTGTGTGGGTGATAGGGCGCCTCTGAGTCTTGAATATAATGCTTTATATCTGCGCAGATATGCAAAATATGAGCAAATCATTGCAGATAAATTACTACATCAGCCTCAAAATTTATTTATGAATGATGTAAAACATCAATTAGATAAATTATTTGCGATAGATTTTCATTATATTTATGAAAAATGGTTGCAAGATAAGGCGCAATCTCTTCCATTATTATGTGAAAAATACTTGGATGTTTTATCCACTAATTCGTTATCTAAGTCCTTAGATTGGCCCGCAATACAAAATTGCTTTGAGCGAGCTAATGATGCGCTAGATTTAATGCCCTTACACACTCTTATTCCTCAAAATATGCGTTGCGATTGGCAAAAAGTTAGTGCGGCGTTGGCGGTAACGAGTGCTCGTTGTGTTATTTCTGGAGGACCGGGGACGGGTAAAACAACCACGGTAACGAAACTATTGGCATTACTCTTAAGCGCACAGCCGAATATGATTGTAAAAATGGTGGCGCCAACGGGTAAAGCTGCCACCCGTTTAAGTGCTTCTATTCGTGAGGCTTTACAAGTACTACCTATTGATGATGAAATTAAAAAAAACATACCGAGCGACGCCTGCACAATACATCGTTTATTAGGTGTTAAAGCGGGCAGTAATCATTTTCGTTTTAATGAAAATCAACGCTTACATTTAGATTTACTATTGATAGATGAAGCTTCTATGGTCGATTTACCATTAATGGCCAAGTTATTGATGGCGCTACCGGAGCATGCGCGTCTTATTTTGTTA
This sequence comes from Psychromonas sp. CD1, assembly GCF_002239585.1. Lineage (GTDB taxonomy): Bacteria > Pseudomonadota > Gammaproteobacteria > Enterobacterales > Psychromonadaceae > Psychromonas. The sequence continues at coordinate 737,605 of NZ_NDFH01000003.1, read as the reverse complement.
GGCGATAAAGATCAACTTTCATCGGTTGAAGCGGGTGCTGTATTAGGCGATATTTGTGCTTTTATTGATACGGGGTATAGTGTCGGCAAAGCGCAACAATTAGCGGATTTAACGGGGTTTGAATGCTTACGCAATACCCACATAGACTCTTCAGGAATGGCGGATAATTGTTGTTTATTACAAAAAAGTTATCGTTTTGATCAATATTCCGGGATCGGTTTTTTAAGTAATGCTATCAATAAAGGTCAAGCAAACTCAGAGCAAGTGTTAGCTCTGTTTACACAGTATGATGATTTAGCGCATTATGAAAATAATACCTCGAGTCAAAAAATATTGCAGGAAATGATACTTGAGGGTTATCGCCCTTATTTGCTGTTAATGCAAGAGCGGCTGAGTCATGATGGGCCATGTCCGAAGGTATTATTAAAAGCGTTTAATTGTTTTCAAATACTGTGTGCAATTAGGGAAGGAAATTGGGGCGTGCAAGGCTTGAATCAAATTACAGAAACGGTACTGTCGCGTGCAGGATTAATAGATAAAGTGGCAGAGCAAGGACAAAATTTGCAGATCTGGTATTCGGGTAGGCCGGTGATGATAACCCAAAATAATTACCATTTAGGTTTATACAACGGTGATATTGGTTTATGTCTCACCGATAAACAAGGAAAACTGCGCGTTTACTTTGAAATGTCAGATGGTAATGTTGCAGACTTTCAACCGAGCCGATTACCTGGTCACGAAACGTCATATGCCATGACCGTACATAAGAGTCAGGGGTCTGAATTTGAGCATACTCTCTTGGCACTACCGACAAAAGTGGTGCCGGTTGTTACACGTGAATTGATTTATACAGGAGTGACCCGCGCCAAAAAACGCCTGACGTTATTTGCGAATTTAGACATAATGGCACTGGCTATCAAACAAAAAACATTACGTTATAGTCGCTTGGTTGAACGCCTTAAAGAAACAAATAGGGTAAATTAATTATCTTGAATAGTGTAAGAACTAATATCATTTAGAGTAAAGAAAAGAGGAAAGAGAATGACACCCGCGATTAAGTTTTTAAAGCAACAAAAAGTGAATTTTAAAGTGCATGAATATATCCATGCGAAAGATAACGACGCGTATGGTAAAGAAGCGTGTGAAAAGTTAGGCGTTGCGAGCGAACTTGTTTTTAAAACGCTGGTGGTTTGTCTGGATGGACAGGAATTAATTGTTGCTGTATTGCCCGTACTTGAAAAGTTAAGCATGAAAAAAGTAGCGCATTGCTTTAAAGTTAAAAAAGCACAAATGGCAGAAAAAAATGCGTTATTACGTTCGACAGGATATATTTTAGGTGGTGTGAGCCCGCTTGGGCAAAAGAAACGTTTGCGTACGCTTATCCATACAAGTGCCTTTAATGTGCCCCAAATCTTTGTGAGTGCGGGAAAACGAGGTATGGATATAGAATTAAGCGCATTACAATTACAAAATTTATTAGGAGCGTCTCAAGTAAATATCTGTGCTTAAATAGTATCCAGAATGTTTGTTTTTTGCTTTGTTTTTTACTTTTGAAAATTAAAATATGTCGGTACGTCATTTGGCGTATCAATAATTTATCTGTGCAATGCGTAATGCTGATGGATATAATATCGTCTTATGTTAGCATTCCCATTTTTATATCCAGAGATTGTTATGATAGAAACCTTTTTTGCTCTTTATTTAAAAATATTTTTCATGATGACCCCCTTTTTTATTATGTCTGTATTTATCTCGATGAGCACCGACATGAATAAGGCTGATAAAAAAAACACCATTATAAAAATGGGTATTACAGTGATGGTGGCATGTGTCGTTTTTCTGTTTTTTGGACCCTATATTTTCAGTTTATTTGGCATTACATTAGACGCTTTTAAAATAGGTGCGGGGACCGTCCTTTTTTTAAGTGCTTTAGATATGATCCGAGGTGATAGTGCATTACCAGAAAAAGATTTGAAGCAAAGTAAAGATTTTGCGGTAGTTCCCTTGGCTATCCCTGTTGTGGTTGGTCCGGGTGTTATTGGGGTTTTAATGGTCATCGGCGCAGAAATCCCTTGAAATTTTATTAATTAGCCATATGTCATATGTCTAAGCAAACACTTAAAATAGTAATAAAGGAAATAACATGCAAGTTTCTGTTGAAGCAACAAAAGGCCTAGAGCGCACAATGACAATCACTGTTGCCGCTGACGTATTTGAAAAAGAATTTAATGGTCGTATTCGTAAATTGTCAAAAACACAACGTGTTGACGGTTTCCGTCCAGGCAAAGTACCTGTTTCTGTTATAATTAAACGTTTTGGTGCGGCGGTTGAAAATGAAGTTGCTGGTGAAGTCATGCAAAAAAATGTTTTTGAAGCGATTATTGCTGAAAAATTAAACCCAGCAGGTGCGCCATCTGTTGCGCCTAAAGCCCGTAAAAAAGGCGAAGATTTTGTTTTTACTGCAATTTTTGAAGTTTACCCTGAAGTAGTCTTAAAAGATCTTGCTGAATTATCGGTAAGTAAAGAAGATGCACAAGTAACCGATGCAGATCTTGATAAAATGATCGAGACGTTGCGTAAGCAGCATGCGTCATGGTCAGAAATAAAAGAAAATGCAGCGGATGAACATCAAGTGACGCTCAATTTTGAAGGCTCTATCGATGGTGAAATCTTTGAAGGTGGTAAAGCGGAAGATTTCCAAATTGTACTTGGATCTGGTCGTATGATCCCTGGTTTTGAATCGGGAATTGTTGGTAATAAAGCCGGTAGTGAGTTTACAATTGAAGTTAACTTCCCAGAAGAATACCATGCAGAAAACTTAAAAGGTAAAGCTGCTAAATTTAAAATCAACTTGAACAAAGTCGAAGAGCAAATTCTTCCTGAAATCACAGAAGATTTTGTTAAAAAATTCGGTGTGAAAAGTGGTGAAATTAACGAGCTTAAAGAAGACGTTAAAAAGAATATGCAACGTGAACTTGAGCAAGTATTAAAAAATAATGCAAAAGACGTTGTATTAAATGCATTAGTTGCAGACAATGAAGTGGACATTCCTAAAGCATTGGTTGATAGTGAAATAAATATTTTACGTAAGCAAGCAATGGAACGCTATGGCAAGCAAATGGATCCTAAAAACGTACCAGAATTGCCAGTAGAATTATTTACAGAGCAAGCGGAAAAACGCGTTAAAGTAGGTCTATTATTAGGTGAAGTGATTAAGCTTAACGAATTAAAAGTAGATCAAGATAAAGTGACTGCATTAATTGAATCGGCAGCATCTGCATATGAAAATCCAGTTGAAGTTGTTGAGTACTATAAAAATAATAAAGAAATGATGCAAAACATGGAAAATGTTGCATTAGAAGAACAAGCTGTTGATTTTATTTTTGCAAAAGCAAAAGTTACAAATGAGCAAAAAACGTTTGACGAGATCATGAATAAAACGGTTGCTTAATGGCCTAATCGCCGTTAAAACAATTGCTTAAGATTTGATGGCTCGTGTGGATTCACTCGAGCCATTTTTATTGTTAGGTGCGAAGCACGACTAACGATTTAAATTAATTAAATATATTGAAGGTGAAATATGCAAAATCAATTTGTCACACAGACGGAAGTAATGAGCAATACGTTGATCCCAATGGTTGTTGAGCAAACTGCAAAAGGTGAGCGCTCTTATGATATATATTCGCGGTTATTAAAAGAACGCGTGATCTTTTTAACTGGGCCAGTTGAAGATCATATGGCGAATGTTATCACTGCACAATTATTATATTTGGAGTCAGAAAGTCCAGAGAAAGATATTTATATTTATATTAATTCTCCCGGTGGCTCAATCAGTGCTGGGATGGCAATTTATGACACAATGCAGTTTATTAAACCGGATGTAAGTACTGTTTGTATGGGAATGGCTGCCAGTATGGGTGCATTTTTATTGGCCAGTGGAGCACCAGGTAAACGCCATTGTTTACCAAATGCAAAAGTGATGATTCATCAACCATTAGGTGGTTTTCAAGGTCAAGCTTCTGATTTTGAGATTCACGCGAAAGAAATCTTGGCAACAAAGAAACGTATGAATGAATTATTGGCATTTCATACCGGGCAAGATGTTGATGTGATAACAAAAGATACGGATCGTGATAATTTTATGCGTGCCGATGAAGCGTTAAAATACGGAATTGTTGATTCTGTATTAACGAAAAGAAAATAAGCAAGGAATAATTATGTCCGATAAGAAAGATAGTAATAATTTACTGTACTGTTCTTTTTGCGCAAAAAGTCAGCATGAAGTAAAAAAACTGATTGCTGGCCCATCTGTATATATTTGTAATGAGTGTGTAGATCTGTGTGATGATATTATACAAGAAGAAATTGCAGAGCTAAATACGAGTATTAATCTTGATGTAGAAAAAGAAGATAAAAAATTACCGACTCCCCATGAGATTCGTGCCAACTTAGATGATTATGTGATTGGGCAAGATCAGGCTAAAAAAGTATTATCCGTTGCTGTTTACAATCATTATAAACGTTTAAAATACGGAGATTCAGATAAGGGTGTTGAGCTAAGTAAAAGTAATATTCTTTTAATTGGGCCGACAGGTAGTGGTAAAACATTATTAGCAGAAACAATGGCACGTTTGCTTGATGTCCCATTTACGATGGCAGATGCAACCACGTTAACAGAAGCGGGTTACGTTGGTGAAGATGTTGAAAATATTATCCAAAAGCTATTACAAAAATGTGATTATGATCCTAAAAAAGCACAACGTGGAATTATTTATATTGATGAAATTGACAAGATAACGCGCAAATCTGAAAATCCATCGATTACACGAGATGTTTCGGGTGAAGGTGTGCAACAAGCATTATTGAAACTAATTGAAGGTACGGTGGCTTCTATTCCTCCACAAGGAGGACGCAAACATCCAAACCAAGAATTTATTCAAGTGGATACTTCTAAAATCTTATTTATTTGTGGTGGTGCTTTTTCAGGCTTAGATTCTATTATTGAGAAACGTATAGATACCGGACAAGGAATTGGTTTTGGTGCAACGGTGCGCGGTGAAGACTCAAAAGCGACATTAAGTGAAACCTTTAAGAAAGTTGAACCACAAGATTTAATAAAATATGGTTTAATTCCTGAATTTATTGGTCGATTACCAGTTATTGCTACATTAACTGAGTTAGATGAAGAAGCATTAGTCGATATATTAACCATACCTAAAAATGCGATTACCAAACAATATTCAGCGTTATTTGATTTAGAAGATGTTGAACTTGAGTTTCGTCCTAAAGCGTTAAAAGCGATGGCAAAAAAAGCAATGAAACGTAAAACAGGTGCTCGTGGTTTACGCTCTATTGTTGAATCTGTATTACTTGATACTATGTATGATTTACCGTCAATGCAAAATGTGAGTAAAGTGGTGGTTGATGAGAAAGTAATCCAAGGTGATGCTGATCCTTTAATTATCTATAGTGATAAGCAAGCTAAACTGGCATCGTCTAATAAATAGGCGTTTGTTCGTTTTTTTATATAAAAAGAGAGCTAAAGGCTCTCTTTTTTGTTTTTACCCTTGAAAAAAAAACGTATAGCCCCACTATTATCAATTACTAATGAGTGAAAACACTCGGTTTAAAAATGAACGTCTCTGGGGATATTATGAAAACTGAATCTGAACAACAACTAACCCTGCCTGTATTACCTCTACGTGATGTAGTTGTTTATCCGCATATGGTTATCCCTCTATTTGTGGGGCGGGATAAATCAATTAAATGTTTAGAAGCGGCGATGGAGCTAGGAAAAAAAGTTTTATTGGTTGCACAAAAAGAAGCCTCGTTAGATGATCCAAAAACAGATGAATTATATCAAGTTGGTACGGTTGCTAATATATTACAGTTATTGAAACTGCCTGATGGCACCGTTAAAGTACTGGTGGAAGGTGTGCAACGGGCGCGAATTGTTGCTGATATAGATAATAAAGATTACTTCTTCGCAAAAATTGAGATATTAGAAAGTGAGGATGTGGATCCCGAAGAAGAAGACGCTTTAATGCGTAGCGTTATTGGTCAATTTGAATCTTATATTAAATTAAATAAAAAAATTCCACCTGAAGTTTTGGCCTCAGTAAATGGTATTGATGATGTTGCTCGTTTAGCGGATACGATTGCCGCACATATGCCACTTAATTTAGAAGATAAACAAGCCGTATTGGAGCTGAACTCTATTACTGAGCGTTTTGAATTTTTAATGGCGATGATGGAGACGGAAGAAGACATTTTAAAAATTGAAAAACGTATTCGTAGCCGTGTTAAAAAACAGATGGAACGCAGTCAGCGTGAATATTACTTAAATGAGCAAATGAAAGCGATCCAAAAAGAATTGGGTGAGTCAGAAGATGGAAATAATGAAAACGATCAGCTTGAGGCTAAGATAGAAGAAGCAGGGATGTCTGTTGAAGCAAAAGAAAAAGCCATGGGAGAGCTTAGAAAGTTAAAAATGATGTCGCCCATGTCTTCTGAAGCAAGTGTTATCCGGACGTATATCGAAAGCTTAATCAATGTACCGTGGAAAAAACGTTCTCCGGTTAAAAAGAACATTGCCAAAGCAAAAGAAATACTCGATGCAGATCATTATGGCTTAGATAAAGTAAAAGAGAGAATTTTAGAGTATTTAGCAGTGCAAACGAGAGTTAATAAATTAAAAGGCCCTATATTGTGTTTAGTTGGTCCCCCTGGTGTAGGAAAAACATCATTAGGCCAATCGATTGCTCGCTCAACGGGACGTAAATATATTCGAATGGCGCTTGGTGGCGTGCGTGATGAAGCAGAGATACGTGGACATCGCAGGACATATATTGGTTCTTTACCCGGAAAAATCATTCAAAAAATGAGTAAAGTGGGGGTTAAGAATCCTCTGTTTTTACTTGATGAAATTGATAAAATGGCCTCAGATATGCGAGGTGATCCGGCATCGGCATTACTTGAAGTACTCGATCCTGAGCAAAATAATACTTTTAATGATCACTATTTAGAAGTGGATTATGATTTATCTGATGTGATGTTTGTGGCAACATCAAATTCAATGAATATTCCCGGACCATTACTAGATCGTATGGAAGTGATTCGTCTGTCGGGGTATACCGAAGATGAAAAAATGAATATTGCTAAACAGCATTTAACCAGTAAGCAAGTTAGACGTAATGGCCTTAAAGAAAGCGAAATTAGTATTGATGACAGCGCGATTATTGGTATTGTTCGCTATTATACTCGTGAAGCGGGTGTGCGTGGACTAGAACGTGAGATCTCTAAAATTTGTAGAAAGGTTGTAAAACAAATTTTATTAAATAAAAAACTAAAGAATGTTGTTATTAATATTGATAACTTGAAAGATTATTTAGGCGTACGCCATTTTGATTTTGGAAAAGCAGAAGCAGAAAATCAAGTTGGACAAGTCACAGGTCTTGCGTATACAGAAGTGGGCGGAGAATTATTAACCATTGAAGCCACATCTATGCCTGGTAAAGGTAAGCTTAATTATACCGGCTCTCTCGGTGATGTGATGCAAGAATCGATTCAAGCCGCAATGACTGTGGTACGTTCACGTGCAAGTGAATGGCGCATTAATGAAAACTTTCATGAAAAACGTGATATTCATGTGCATGTGCCGGAAGGGGCTACGCCTAAAGATGGGCCAAGTGCGGGCGCCGCAATGTGCACTGTATTGGTTTCAAGTTTAACGGGTATCCCTGTACGAGCTGATGTTGCGATGACGGGCGAAATTACTCTGCGAGGCGAAATTTTACCGATTGGTGGGTTAAAAGAAAAGTTATTAGCTGCGCGTCGCGGTGGAATTAAAACGGTATTGATACCATTTGAAAACATGCGTGACCTTGAAGAAATCCCAGATAATATAAAAAATCAATTAGAGATCAAACCAGTGCGTTGGATAGAAGAGGTTTTAGAATTAGCGCTTGAGCAAAGTTTAAAGGGATTTACTGTTCAAAATAGTCAGAAATAGGTGCTAAATCACATAAAATCAAGGCTTGTTAGTGAGTTTTTGTTAAATTAACTTGCACCTAATCTCATAGCAACGTAGCCTAGCATAGCGAAGATATAACCTGTGTTTATTCTTCATAAAAAGAAAACACTACAAATAAAAAAACGGGGATAAAAGAATGAATAAAGGACAACTAATCGATAATATCGCAGAAAGTGCAGACATTTCTAAAGCGGCTGCAAGTCGTGCTCTGGATGCTTTTATTAATTCTGTAACACAAGCTTTGGTTGATGGTGATAATGTTTCTCTCATTGGTTTTGGTGCTTTTTCTGTAAAAGACCGTGCCGCTCGCACTGGACGTAATCCACAAACGGGTGCGCCAATTGAAATTAAAGCCGCAAAAGTGCCTGCCTTTAAAGCCGGTAAATCATTAAAAGATGCAATTAACGCTTGATCTGTTGTATTGGTTGTTTTTTTAATTAAATGCATCATTTTATGCTTTAAAAGAATACCTATAGCGCCTTCTCTGACTGTAATAACTTAAAATTAATTATCAGAGGTTTCTTCAATCTCTGCATTTAGCATTAATTGTGCTAACCATGCTTGATACGTCGCATCTGAAGCACCTCGCACTAACATCATCTGTAATTGATCTTTTAATCCAGGCATTGTTTCAGCACTCTCTTTATCTAATACTTTAGATAAAGCAATAATAGAGAATCCTGTCGCACCCGTATCATTTGTTGATACCCAACCATACGTTACTTTATCGGTTTTAGGTTTTGCTAATGCGAAAACTTTTTGTATAACCTGAGGATTAATTTCACGACTATAACGAGATAAGGTTAATCGTTTACTAAATTGTAATGCTTTCCCTTTTAATAGTGGCGTTACTGCTTCACCTTTATTAAGTTTATCTAATACTTTTAATGTAAAATCAAATGCTCGAGTACGTGAACGTTGCTCGCTCAATAATGTACTGATAGTATCAGAAACTTTACTAAGAGGCTCTGTTGATGCATCTTTAAATTCGCTGATCCGCACTACAATGGAACTTTTATCCGAAAGCTCGAAAACATCTGAGTTTAAACCTTCATCTCTAAAATCAATATCAAATAAAATGTTTAATAAAGCATTATCTTGTAATAAAACAGGTGCATTATCTCGACTAAATAATGCCGTATGCTGTATTTTCATATTTAATACACCTGCGGCTTCATCTAAATTATCCGGAGCTTCAAAAGCAACTTCACGAAGTTCTTGTTGCAACGCATAATAATTTTCATCTGTCTTTTCTTTCTTTATTGTATTGAATACTTGGTCTTTTACTTGAGAAAAAGGTAATGTTTCTTTTTCCTGAATAGCCAACAATTTAATAATATGATAACCAAACGTTGACTTAATCAAACCTGATAATGGCGCCTTAGAGGTTAATGCAAAACTGGCTTTATCAAAATCAGGATCCATAACGCCACGTTCAAACCAATCTAGTTCACCTTTATTTTTTGCCGATAATGTATCTTCTGATTTTGTGCTTGCCAATACGGAAAAATCAGCACCTTTTTGTAATGCAATTAAAATGGCTTGCGCTTTTTTAAGCGATACAGGCGACTGCCCTTTTATCAGTATATGGGCAACCTTACGACGCTCTGCACGTTGGTAATTTCCTTTGTGCTCTTTATAATAAGTTTTTACTTCCGTATCACTGACTTTAACTTTCGTATTTAAATTATTAGCATCTAAAAGAACATAATCAATACTTACTTTTTGAGTAGACTGAAAACTTTGTTTGTTTAGATCATAATATGTTTGTATATCCTGTTTTGATATAGGCGTTGTTTCCGGGAAGTCTCTACCGGATATATTCAATACACGAACAACACGTTCCTGTGCTTGTAATTTACTTGCACTATCCACTTCAATAGGTAATATAAATTCACTATTCACTAATGTATTTAAAAATTGACGACGTAACAAATCTTGCTTTATCAATTGGCTAAAGATTGCAGGCGTGTAATTCGCTCGGCGTAATAAAGCTAGATATTGCGCATTATTAAATTCACCTTTAACTTGAAACTCTGGCATTTGGCGGATGGCATCTTTAATTTGCTCATTACCAACATGTAAATCCATCTCTTGAATGCTTTGAGATATCAATAAGTTAGAAATCAGAGTTTGTTTTGCTTGGGCACGAACTTGTTTTGTAAAATTAGGGCTAGCCGCTATCACATCAAATTGTTCTGCATATTGTTGTTCTAAACGAGAGCGTTCATTTTTATATTCTTGATCTACACTGGCTTTACTTATCTCATCACCATTAACAGTAAGCGAAACAGAAGTGTTACCTCCCCCTAAATAACCACCAACACCCGCTAAAGTAAATGACAACATAATAATAATTAATATACTTTTAGCGACAACACCTTGCGAACTGGCGCGCATTTTATCTAACATTTTTTGGACCCTCTAAACTGATATAAAAAACGCATCAAATGACACGTTAATACATCTAATTAAGTTACAACGATACATCCATGCCACCATATTTTGTTCGCCATTTATAAAAGCTTGAATTACTCATGCCGTGTTCTCGGCATAATTCGGGAATGGGTACACCTTTTTCGGCTTGTTTTAATATCGATAAAATTTGGCTGTCGCTAAAATGTGCTTTTTTCATGAAAATTCTCCTGAGTTAAATCATACGAGAAAATTCTACTTTTGACTTCGATTATTTTTCGGGGGGATTACCAACACATATATGTAGATTGGTTTTATAGAATTGGATGGGACTAAAATGTTATTTAACATCCCAAACTACATCTCGAAAGTGCTTTCGACAAACGGATTCATAGCTTTCATTACCCCCTATTTCTATTTGGGCACCTTCACTGATAACGTTACCCTGACTGTCGCGTCGTAAAATCATATTGGCTTTTCGACCACAGTGACAAATTGTTTTTAATTCGATGAGTTTATCTGCCCAAGCTAACAAATAATGACTTCCACTAAAAAGTTCACCTTGAAAATCCGTTTTAATACCATAACACAGAACAGGGATCCCAAGTATATCTACAACATAAGTTAATTCTTTCACTTGTTTTTTGGTCAGGAATTGAGCTTCATCAAGAAGAATACAATGTTGTTGTTGTTGTTTGTGTACGGTTTCAATAAGTTTGGCTAAATTATCATTGGAGCAGAAGGCTTGAGCTTCACACTCTAGCCCTATTCGTGATGCGACTTTACCGACTCCTGCTCGATTATCGATAGCGGGTGTTAGTACTAATGTATTCATGCCTCGCTCACGATAATTATAAGACGATTGTAAAAGGGCCGTTGATTTACCAGCATTCATTGCTGAATAATAGAAGTAGAGTTGTGCCAAAATTTCTTCCTTTAAAGGTGCCAGGGGGCAATAATAACAAATTGTTTTGTATCACGCTTAGTGTACTGTATTCACAATATTTATTTGTATATAAAGTATCTAACGTCATTATTTTAAGTTTTTTTAGATTTATAAAATACATTAATCAAGGCACCTGCAACAATGAAAAGGCCCCCACTTAATGTCGACAACGAAGGGCTTTCATTAAAGAATAGCCAGCCGATAGTAATAGAGAATATGACTTGTACATAAGAATAAGCAGTGGCTTTACTGGCATCTTCGGTTTTCATTGCGTTGGTTAGGCCTATTTGTCCAATTTGAGTGAAAACACCGACAAATAATAATAATAAGAGTGCTTGCGTGTTCGGCAGGACAAAATCATTACCCAGTAAAAGAGCGGATATTGGCAATGCAATGAGTGGAAAATAAAAGATGATAACCGAGCTATCTTCACTATTACTTAAGCGTTTAACTAGTGTATAAGACACTGCACTACCGAAAGCTCCTACTATAGCAATACCCACACTGAACATAGGTAACGCTTGGTTACTGCCGGTTTCTACAATTAAAAGTAAACCTAATAGACAGCAACAGATACATAATATAGTCGAGCGTTGTATTTTTTCATGTAAAAATATAATGGCGAGGATTGAGGTGAAAACTGGGTATAAATATTGTAATAAAGTTGCTTCTGCTAAAGGCAAAGTTGCCAGTGCATAGTAAATGCACAATAATGCTAACGTGCCCGAGAGACCGCGAGAAATAAGCAATTTTTTATTGTTTCCCCAAAGAGAAATTCTTTTACGTTTCACATCGGTATAGCTTATTACTAAAGACACAATGGCGCGCGCAGCGATAATTTCAAAAACAGGGATCCCATAGGTGCTGACTAATTTTACGCAACTGGACATCAGCGCAAAAGCAAAGGCGGATAGCAACATATATTTTGCACCGACGGGTAATTTATTGACTAAATGTAAAGGCATCATATTTTATATTCGATATGGCTAAAGTGATTGCATAGGTAGTGGAATAATACAAGAAAACTAAATGCGAGGATATATCAAAAGCATTTATTTAATAAGGCACTGCTTTTCTATGCAAACTCAGATTTTAGCCGTCGATTTATCTCGTTAACTTTGTGATGGAAGCTGACATTGAGGTATAAAAATACTTGTTCAGTATTGCTCTTCTGTTATAGTGTTATACCTGAGTATATCACCATTGAGGTATAAAAATACTTGTTCAGCATTGCTCTTCTGTTATAGTGTTATACCTGAGTATATCACCATGATAGGTATAACAGTGACGAAATGGAATAATAAACAACCGATTTTTCATCAAATCAAAGATTTAATTGAAACTCAAATGTTACAAGGAATTTGGCCTGAGGGGGGGGCACTACCCTCTATACGGTGCGTTGCTTTAGATTTGAAAATAAATCATCTTACGGTGATGAAGGCGTATCAATTATTGGTGGATGCAAAATTAGTTGAAAAAAAGAGAGGGCAAGGGATGTATGTGTTAAGTGGTGCCCTTGAAAAATTAAAAAAAGAAAAAAAACAACTCTTTCTAGAAGAGCAGATCCCACAAATAGTTGCTACGTTAAAGCGTATTGATATGCCTTTATGTACTTTTATTAAAGCATTAAAAAAGCAGATTGAGAGCGATAAATGAAAATATTAGTTGATGTTAATAAAGTGAGTAAAAAATATAAGTCTACGTTGGCTTTAGATAACGTTTCTTTTACTCTAAAAGAGGGGCAGATCCTTGGTTTGTTAGGTCATAATGGTGCTGGAAAGTCATCTCTTATAGGTGCGATATTAGGTGCGCTATCGTATCAAGGTAAAATTACTGTTTGTGCTTTAGATCCCCGTAAAAAGCGTGCGCAGTTAATGCAACATCTTGCTTATATTTCGGATGTAAATGTATTGCCTTTGTGGATGACTGTGGCGCAAATATTACGTTATAGCCAAGGTGTTCATCCTCGTTTTGATATTGCTAAAGCCAAGGAGATATTAGTAGATACTAATATCTTAATGTCTCAAAATATTGCCACCCTATCCAAGGGCATGCGTGTGCAATTACATTTAGCGTTGATAATTGCGACCGATACGCGTGTCTTAATATTAGATGAACCAACATTGGGTTTAGATTTGTTATATAGGGATACTTTTTATAAACATTTGATTACTTGGTTTCAAGAAGGGTCTCGATCTTTAATTATAGCTAGCCATGAAGTTAATGAAATCGAACATCTACTTACCGATGTTTTGATTCTTAAGCAAGGTAAAATGGCATTATATACCGAAATTGAAACATTACAGGAGCAATATTTTATATTAGAGGGGGGGGCTGAGCTACATGATAGGGTGAGAAAAATGTCTCCACTTGGGATCCAATCTGGGTTTGCGATGACAAAATGGTTACTTAAGAGCCAGTATTTAGAAGAAGCACAAACGTTGGGTATTATCACGAAGGCAAGTCTGCAAGACATATTTATCGCCATTCAAAAGGAAGGTTTATGATGCATCGTATTTTTTATATGCTTGAAAAAGAGTGTTTAGAGCATCGAGTTGTTTTAACTTTATTTTGTTTGGCTTTAAACGTGCTTTTTTATCTTTAAAGCCAAATGGAAATTTATAGAATATTATTGTAAATGTAATATGTTTTTTGTACTTTCTATATTCCGTAAATAACGATAGATACTGTGAATGGATATTTTTAGACTTTTGGCAACGCTACTAATACTATCTTTTAAATCAAAGATACCTAATTCATTTAAAGCGACAACGATTTCTTTATTTTTTTTCTGCATAGAAATATTGTTATCTTGCATCACTTTATTTTGTACACTTCTAATTGAGCTTTGCATTAGCTCCTCATGATCGAGTGCGAAAGTTTCGGGTGAATGGTTGCATTCTTGTACAGGCATGATATCAGGTAGTAGAGCGCGCATCATAGATTGAAAAGGTGCATCAAGATTGCTATTAATACATAATAAACCAATGGGTCTATTATCGGCATTTCGAATAATGGTGGTTATTGAGCGCAAGCTTTTTCCATCTGGGGATTTTGTTAAATAAGAAGCAGATACATCCCTGCCTTCTGTTAATTTCATTAAAGCGACATTAGTTATAGGAGCCCCAACGCTTCTACCCGTGATATTCCCATTGACTATTTTTATTATCGATGTGTTTCTGACATCAAGAGAATGTAATAATACCTCGGTATGCTTGCCGAACATAGCGGCAATACCATCCACCACATTTCTCATTGCGTTTAGTATATCAAGATCAGTTTGGCTTAATTGGTGCACGATTTATTTTCCTATAAAAGAATAAACCACCTTACTATAAAGCGGTTTATTATTGACATCAACAAGTAAATAAATAAGTATATAAATTAGGTGCTTACAGATGTTTTCATCTGTTTATTATGCCGACATAATATCAATGATAATCGCATCTGTTTTCGGCATGCCAATGGTCACTAATTTACCTAAGTTGCGAATCGTTTGTTCAACATTATCGGCAATGATACCTTGATCAGTGGTTCCTGTGGCATTAATTGCTAGCATTGAACTATAGATTGCACTGCTTGTTGTTGTTTTAACTTTCAACGCACAGGTTGATTTAGCACCATCACAGATAATACCTGTACAATCGCCCAGTACATTTTGAATTGCATAACAGCTTTGTTTGTAATCACCGCCCATAAGATACACCATTGCCATCGCAACCGCAGAACTTGTCGCTGTATTACCACAAAATGCTGACAGTGGTGGATAATAAGATTTAATGTAAATGGCGACTAAGTTACTCAGTATTAGTGCGCGAGCAAGTTTATCGTCGCCATGACCACAATGTTTAGACATTATCATGACAGGTAAAGTTGCTGCAATACCTTGATTACCACTTCCATAATTACTCATGGCAGGTAAAGATGCACCACCCATTCGAGCATCAGATGCCGCAGATGTATGCATTAAAATATTACTGACCAAGTCATCAGACATAAATCCATCTTTAATGCTTTTTTGTATAATACGACCAATTTTCAAGCCATAGTCATTGGTTAAACCTTCATCTGCTAGGGTAGAATTTAATCTTGCAGACTCTAAAATAAATTCTATATCTGCAAAAGGCGCCTGCATTGCAAAGTTATAAATACCTTCGACTGTAATATCTACACCATCACAGATAGATGCGGTCGATGCGTTTGTCGCCGTTGATTTCGTGAACACAACTTTACCGTTTAATTTTTTGCTAATAACTTGTGTATGTGCACCGCTTACTTCAACAATAGCGATATTATTACCCGCTTTAATTTCAACAAGACAATATATAAACTCATCTACATCGATACGTGAGACTTCAACGTTATTTGCATCAATAAGTGTCTGGGCTTTCTCGACATCGGTATTGGTTATATTTTCTAATACTTGTAAATCTGCGAGGGGATCGCCTGCAAACGCACCAACAGATGCGGCAATACGTAAACCGATCTGTCCGGTTCCAGGAACAAAAACACCCATTGAGTTTTTATACAGATTATCAGAAACTTGTACTGTAATTTTTTCTGGTTCGCCATCTAACATTTGCATTGCGACAGCAGACGCATAAGCAACGGCGATAGGCTCTGTGCAACCTAAAGCAGGTTTCACGACAGACTTGAGAATGTTAATGTATTGTTGCCATTGTGTTTTCATATTGATCCCCTTCAAATTATTTATTGTTATTTACAATAAGCGATTGCTTCGACTTCAACTTTTACATTTAACGGTAAATCTTTTACTGCAAAGCAACTGCGAGCAGGACATTCAGTGCTAAAAAATTCACTATATACTTTATTAAATTCCGCAAAATCGTTTATATCAGAAAGATAACATGTTGTTTTTAAAACAGTTTCTAGACTGCCGCCACCAGCTTCAAGCACTGCTTTTAAATTGGTTAATGATTGGTGGGATTGGGCAACGATACCTCCATCGACAACCGAACCCTTTTCTTTACAGACAGGAAGCTGACCTGAAGTGAATATAAGATTGGCGAATTTATTGCCATGTGAATATGGACCAATGGCTTCGGGAGCACTGTTTGCTGTAATAATTTGTTTCATGATATTTCCTAGATGAGTAATGCGACAGCGAGACTGTACTACTTACAAATATATTTGCAAGACAAGTTGCAAATATATTTGCTACAATTCGATTTAATTTTTTATTCGCTTATAAATCAACCAATTGGAAAATTTAAAAATAGCAGTACGCCGCTATTTATGTGATCCAGCGCAAATAAAATTGTGTATTACAAACAAAATACCTTGAACCCTAGAAAAAACAGTAATACAATTGCAAAATAATTTGCATCTGGTCATTGTAAAATAATTTGCAGTCGCAATGTAAATCGAATAACAGGTATTGATATGAATAAAAAATATTTCTTAATGGGATTAAAAGCCATCTCACCCTTATGTGTTGGTGGTTTCCCTTTTTCTTTTATAGTTGGTGCAATCAGTATTAGTGTGGGCATGTCCATAACCCAAAGTACATTGTGGTCGTTTACTGTTTTTGCAGGCTCCGCGCAAATGGTGGCACTCGGCTTAATACAATCTTCAGGTAGCATTTTAATTATTATGTTAACCACGTTTATTATTAATCTTCGCCATGTTTTATACAGCGCTTCAATGGCTGAATATATGAAAGACTATTCCTTCCCGATGCGTGCGTTAATGGCTTATGGATTAACGGATGAAGTGTATGCGGCAACAATAGATGAAATGAAGTTGAATAAAAAAGATAGACACTGGTTTTATTTAGGTGCAATGGGTGGCTTTTGGTTTACTTGGGTTCTGGCTAACTTTTTAGGTGCTATCGTGGGTAGCTCTTTCCCTGAAATTGCAGATTATGGTTTGGATTTTGCGATGGTAGCTGCGTTTATCGCAATTGTTATCCCACAAGTTAAAAATAGAGAATGTATTACCGCTGCTATTGTTGCAACGATTACGGGTATTTTATTATCAGACTTGCCGTATTCATTAGGCCTTGTTATTGCAGCTTGCATTGGTGTTTTTGCTGGATATCGTATGGATTTATCGACAGAAGCTATGCAAAAAGAAGAAGATATTCAACGTATTAAAAAAGATAAAGAAGAAGAAAACTTAAACACTCAAGGAAAGGAATTGTGTAATGCATCATATTAATTTAAATACCTATATGCTAATTACTGTTTGTATGGTGATTGCTACTTTTATTATCCGTTTTTCAATTATAGGTTTAGCGGGTCGTTTTAATATGTCAGAGCGTTTTAAAAAGACATTACGTTTTGTGCCAGTTACCGTACTTCCTGCTATTATTGCCGTATCTATATTGGGTGCGGGTGAGCATATGGAATTTAATCTACAGAATCCGAAAGTGTTGGCGGCTATCGTCTGTACTTTGGTTAGTTTTAAATTTGATTTGATTTGGGTGGTGATTAGTGGCATTGCATCATTATTATTCTTTCAGTATTTTCTTTGTTATCTCTGTTAAGTTAAATCGATCGCTATGATAAAGTAAAAAGGCACTTAGGTGCCTTTTTTTATTTTAATGAATACATGAAGGTTTTTTAAAAGGTTATTTGTTTTTTAAACGAAGAGTGCACAAATTGTTGCCTACACCAGCGTTTAGTAAAAAAACTTTCGCCCTCCCTCATTTTAAGATATCTTAAGTATCATTGCCAGACAACACCAACCTGCTTAAGATACCAGATTCCAGTCACCTTAAATATGACCAGCTGGTGGTTTATAACTAGAACTCTAGATGAAGAGAAACTTATCGTTGGAATACATTGCTTTACAAAGATAAGTTGAATCAAAAGGAATGATGGCAAATACAGTATATGTATATATGTATAAAGCGCGTTTGATGTGGTCGCGCGCATGCTCGCCCACTCGCGCACCCACAGTTTGCGAGACACTGACTGGTCTACATGAAATCACCCATAAAGAACTGGGGGATGGGAGAAGAAGTAAACTCAGGATCATAGTTGCCAACGGGTAGGTTTGAGAATAAATTACCGACGTTTTTCATTGCATGACCGCTTTCGAAATTTTGTTCTGTGTGGGTACAGCAACAAGGGTGTTCCCGCTGTTTTCAGAAAGCCTTTACGGAATTACGAGTAGTTTGCCGCTGCAGTCATATTCCACGACCTCATCATTCTTGCGGAGTCAGAACTAACATTTTGAAATTAAAAATCTGTTTGGGCTAATAATAATTTAGTATACTTTAATATATTGCGCAGATACATGAACACCCGAAGTGTATTGGGTCCGAGTTATGTATTGAAGTTTTTTGATAATTCTAAGAAACGGTCGTGGCATAGTGCTAGTGTTGCATGCTCTGTGTTGGCAACAATGCATTATCTCTGGTTGCTGGTTCGATCCCACGGCATTAAAAAAAGAGATTAAATACCCCTCAAAGCATAAAAGCGCTACAATCATTCTTTTCTTATAAAAATCAACTTATGCTTAAACCCATCATTTGTCAGATCGCTTTGCCTATCCCTTTGCGCAGGTTATTCGATTATCAATTGCCTCTGCATCTCGCTCCAAATAGCTTAATAAGCCTTGTCGGACGACGGGTACGAGTATCATTTGGTAGCAAAAGAGAAATGATTGGGCTTATCTATAGTACAACAAACAATACAGCCCATGATCTAACAAAAATAAAACCCATTATAGAATTACTCGATACACAGCCCTTACTCAGCTCTAATTTGTGGGATTTATTACATTGGGCTTCTTTATATTACCAACATCCCTTTGGGGACGTATTGCAACAAGCACTACCAAGTGCCTTACGTAAAGGTAAAGAAGCCACGTTTAAAATGCAAGAATACTGGCATTTATTATCGAGTGACCTAAATATTTCTGAGGTGAAACGCGCTAAAAAACAATACCAAGCCCTGCTTTTATTAAAACAAAACCCCTTAAGCACTACACATTTAAAGGCGCAAGGCATCACTAGAAACACCCTCAATATATTGCAAGAAAAAGGCTTTATTGAATGTATTGCAAAACAGCCAGAATACAACTTAAACTGGTCAAAAAACTTACAAGAAAGTGAAGATAAACCACAGTTAAGTACCGAGCAAGCCGTTGCGATTACAGCGGTTAACCAACAAAACAAAGAATTTAACTGTTTTTTATTAGAAGGAATTACAGGAAGCGGTAAAACCGAAGTTTATCTTAATATTTTAACGCCTATTTTAAAAATGGGTAAGCAAGTGCTGATCATCGTTCCTGAAATTGGTTTGACACCTCAAATCATACAACGCTTTCAAGCGCGCTTTAACCTACCCATTTATTTAAAACATTCAGGCCTTAATTCACGCCAACAACTTGATACTTGGTGCCACGCCAAGCAAGGTAGTGCCGCCATTATTATTGGTACGCGCAGTGCCATTTTTAGCGATATAAAAAATTTAGGTTTAATTATTTTAGATGAAGAGCACGATGCATCTTTTAAACAACAAGATGGTTTTCGCTATCACGCGCGTGATTTTGCCATTAAACGCGCACATATGGAAAATATCCCCATCATACTAGGCTCTGCAACACCAGCATTAGAAACATTACATAACGCCTTACAAGGGAAATATCAGCATCTACATTTAACGCAACGCGCCGGGCTTGCTAAACCACCAACAAGCAGTTTAATTAACCTTGCAGGTTTACCATTACAATCGGGATTATCACCTCAACTTATTGAATTGATGCGTCGCCATTTACAAAAAAATAATCAAGTCATATTATTTTTAAATCGACGCGGATTCTCTCCTGTTTTAATGTGCCATGAATGTGGTTGGTTAGTAAAATGTACGCGATGCGATGCTTTTTATACCTATCACAAAAAAGCCAATTATCTGCACTGCCATCACTGTGCATCAACGCTGCCTATTCCCCAACAATGTTATGACTGTGGCTCTACACAACTTATCACTAATGGTGTCGGTACCGAACAGTTAGAACAAACATTAAAAAGCATTTTTCCTGACGACCCCGTTATACGTATTGATAGAGACAATACTCGCAAAAAAGAAAGTTTTGATGAATACCTCAATGATATTCATCAAGGCAAATATAAAATACTGATTGGCACACAAATGCTCGCTAAAGGGCATCATTTCCCTAATGTAACGTTAGTTGCATTAATTGACGTCGATGGTGCACTTTTTTGCAATGATTTTCGGGCGAGTGAGCGTTTAGCACAACTTTTCACCCAAGTCGCCGGTCGCGCCGGTCGCGCAGAAAAAAAAGGCCAAGTGGTCTTACAAACACACCACCCCGAGCATATATTACTACAAGAGCTAGTTAATAGTGGTTATACACAATTTTCTCGTAATGCTCTACGTGAACGAAAACTTGCACAACTACCGCCCTATCAGTTTCAAGCACTTTTACGCGCAGAGTCTGAAAATGCAACTCTTGCCGAAAACTTTTTAACCCTATGCAGACAAATATTGATAAAAATTTGCCTCGAACATAACATTACTGAAAAAATGTTATTGCTCGGCCCGATTCCGGCTCCGATGGAGAGAAAAGCGGGAAGGTATCGTTTTCAATTATTATTACAATCAACCTATCGCACATTGATAACACAGACTCTGCAACGTGCAATAGACATCTTCTCTAAATCACCAGAAGGTAGAAAAGTAAAATGGTCTATCGATGTAGATCCTATCGATTTTACTTAATTGAATAAATCATAGGATGATCTTTAATAGGATGCTTTTGTACTAAGCAAGCATAACCGTAAACAGCAAGGATCATTTGTTTAGTGAGTACTTGCCATGGAGAGCCATCAGCTTCTATTTTGCCATTATTAAGTACCATAATACGATCTGAATATTGGGCCGCTAAATTCAAATCATGTAAAACCACAATTACAGCGGCCCCTTTTTCAGCCATTTCTCGAGCAATGCTTAATATTTTATGCTGATGAGCAAGATCTAAAGCAGAAGTTGGTTCATCTAACATTAAAATCGCCTTTTGACCGGCTTGTGATAATTGAACTAAGACGCGAGCTAAATGTACTCTTTGTTTTTCACCTCCCGATAAACTCGGATAAGCCCGGTGTTTAAATTCACTAACACCGACTTTTTGCATCACTTCATCAATGACTTGTGTCGCTTTCCGTGAAGAAAGTGACAAAGGCAATAAGCCTAATTGAACAACTTCTTCAACGGTAAAAGAGAAGCTTAAGCTACTTTGCTGTGCTAATACTCCCATATTTTGAGCGCGTACTGAACGAGATAACCTTTTTTTATTTACCCCCCAATAAAGCAACGATGTTTGTGCATCACTTATTATTTGAATCTAAGTAATACTTCTGAGTGTATATCGTAAATGTTAGATTATTTATTATTCAAGTTAAGAATTTCTCAACCAGATATCGGCATTGATTGGCGCTTTATTTTTGCGCTTTTTCTTACCACTGCCTTCAGGTTTTGCCATCGGTTTGTCGGTGGCAATTAAGGAATCACCTTCTGTCAATTCAAACCCTGCTACTTGTTCACGTTCAAGCCTGATTTTATTCTTCTTTTCGATGATTTTAAAATGATGATAATCTTCATGATCAATCAGCGATAATGCTAAGCCTACTTCACCAGCACGGCCACTTCGTCCAATACGATGCATGTAGTCTGATGGACTTCTTGGTAAGTCAAAGTTGATCACAACGGGCAGTTTTTCGATATCTAGGCCTCGTGCCGCGATATCCGTAGCAATTAACACATTAATCTCGCCCGCTTTAAATGCCTCAAGCACACGATTACGAGCGCCTTGACCTTTATCGCCATGAAACACTTCTGCGAGAATGCCACGTTTAGACAGTTTTTCAGCAAGGTGATCACAGTTCTTTTTTGCATTGACAAAAATAAGCGCTTGTCGCCATTGATGTTGTTTAATCAAGTGTGCTAACAACGCTGTTTTTTGTCCTTTGTTAACGGTGAAAACCCGTTGTACTAAAGTACTAGCATCTGCACTTTGTAATTGTATTTCAACCGGTTCATTGAGTAATTCTTGCGTTAATGCCTGCACTTGCTCAGGAAAGGTTGCTGAAAATAATAAGGTTTGCTTTTTCTTTGGTAGCAAGGTTAATAATGCAGATAGTTCGTCAGTAAAGCCTAGGCTTAACATGCGATCGGCTTCATCAAGCACTAAGCATTTAACTCTATCGAGTTTAAGGGCATTGCTTGCAATTAAATCGAGTAATCGACCTGGTGTTGCAACCAAAATGTCAGTGCCACCACGTAATGCCTGCATTTGAGTATTCGAAGATACACCACCAAAAACAGCCACGGTTTTAATTGCACCGTTAAAATGCACCGCATAAGATTTAATGCTGTCTGCCACTTGCTTGGCTAGTTCGCGGGTCGGTACCAAAATTAGGCTTGTCACATAGTTGCCTTTTCCGCGACTATTACTTACGTTTTTTTCAG
Organism: Psychromonas sp. CD1; assembly: GCF_002239585.1. GTDB lineage: Bacteria > Pseudomonadota > Gammaproteobacteria > Enterobacterales > Psychromonadaceae > Psychromonas. The sequence continues at coordinate 714,753 of NZ_NDFH01000003.1, read as the reverse complement.
TCTGCTGTTGCACAAAAATATGCTGTAATAGTGGCAGTGCAAAAGTCGCCGTTTTACCCGAGCCCGTATTGGCCCCTGCAATTAGGTCGTGTCCACGTAAAATACTTGGGATAGCTTGCGCTTGAATGGGCGTTGGCTGCTGATATTCCAGCTCAGTTAATCGAGCTAACAAGGGTTGAATAAGACCAAGTTCGGTGAAGTTGGTTGGTGTTGTGATGCTGCTCATTAATATATAGGCCTCAAAGCTAAGAATAGTCGACTATTTTAGCGCATTTATAGTCTGTTAAGTTAGTGAAATTTACGGCGCTGGAAAATCCCTGTGTTTACACGTCGATGGTAGACGTGCTGTTTGAGGCCATGCAACAAGCAAGATGGACCTCTTCTTTAGTTCTGTTGGTATTATATCCGTTCATAAGATCAAATATTCAATGCAACTTTATTATTGATATAAGCCCCCATTACATAAAAAGTCAATGTGCTCTGTCACTTCCCACTTAAATTTAACCGTAAGTAAATAATGCATCCCTAAATAGAGTGAGACATTTTTTTATCTATTATTGGTTTGTGATTAATGTAAATTAAGAGCAATAAAAGATATTAACAGGGGAAGTTAGCCATATTTAATCTCGAAAAAGCGAAGGTCAAAAAGGGACTTTTTTATCTAAAATAATATTTCAAAGACATCGTAAAAAAACAAAATTGTCATCCCCAAGTCACATTGATGCAATTTTAGAGTTTAATATAAAAAAACTAAGAGGATGTATCTTTAATAGATTAAGAAAGTTGATGAAGTTGAGTGGTCTGTAGGAGAGCATAGTTCCCTTTAGGCAGTTAGTTTAATTATTAGGAGAGTATATTATGAATATCACATATATGACAACTTCTGAATTATCAGAACGCATTAAATATGATCCAAGAACAATTCGTGAACAGTTAAAAGACTCTGTTTTATTTGAAGGTGTTCATTACATTCGCCCTTTTGGTGGAAGAAAGATTCTATACCTCTGGGAGCGCATTGAAGAAGATATGTTGCTTGGTGTTTCACTTAATACATTAACAGTTAATATGTGAGGTAGGTTATGGGAAATATTAGTGTAAGAAGTAATAAATTAGTGCTTGAGTTTCGTGCTCAAGGGATTCGGTGCAGAGAACAGACTAGGTTGCTTGATACCCCTAAAAATCGTAAGCGTATGGAAAAATTACTAACCATCATGGAAGCAGAAATCACACTTGATACGTTTGATTTTTGTAAATACTTTCCAACTAGCAAAAGAGTCGCTAAATTTGCAGAGCTTCAACAGCGCAAGCAAACTGCATATCATCACTTTAACAGTACTGACGCCCCAACATTAAAAGCATTTTCTGAAACGTGGTTTAACGAAAAAGAGATTGAGTGGCGAAAAAGCCATAAACAATCCATTGAGGGAATTTTAGAATCACACATTCTTCCTGCATTTGGTAAAATGAAGATCAGCGCCATCAAAAAACAAGATATCTTAACGTTCCGTGCTGGCCTCGCCAAAGTACAGACACGAACAAAAAGTAATTTATCACCATCACGCATCAATCATATTATGACGCCACTAAGAATGCTGCTGAACGAAGCCGCCGATCGCTATGAGTTTACCTCGCCTTGGAAAAATATCAAAGCGCTAAAAATACCCCGTACAGAGGTAAACCCATTTTCATTAGATGAGGTAGAGTGCTTGATAAATACCGCACCAGACGACTTCAAGCCCTATTACACTGTCCGTTTCTTAACAGGATTACGCACGGGTGAAATTGATGGTCTGCATTGGGATAAAGTGGATTTAGATAAGAAACAGCTCTACATCGATCAAAGTCTAGTTAAAGGTGAAATGACAGATGCAAAAAATGATGGTTCTCACCGTGTCATTAAACTAACAGACAGAGTTATCTCTGCGCTGGCAGCACAGATGAAAGCCACAAAGCACCTTGGATCATTTGTTTTTTGTAAAAAGGATGGAAAACACTTCAATTACCAAACCATTAGCCGTGTTATTTGGGAGCCTATGCTTAAACGATTAAATTTGAAGTACCGAAACCCTTATCAAACACGCCACACTTACGCAACATTATTACTCGCGGCAGGGGAATCACCAGAGTGGATTGCACAACAGATGGGGCATTCCACCACAACCATGCTTTTTCGTGTCTACTCGCGTTATGTGCCGAATTTGACGCGACAAGACGGTAGTGCGTTTGATCGTTATATCAAAATGAAAGGAGAGATCCATGCTTAGTGTCCATGATCACCCCATCGTACAGCAGATAGATAGTCACCTTAAACGATGGGAGACTGATTTATCTAATCTCAAAATAAAGCGAATAGCGCTGACTACTTCTTTACTTAGAGCTACATATGACAATGCGCAGTTATTATGCCGAAACTTAAATATTCAAGAAAAGAAATGTGATGTGGCGTTACTTTGTGGATATGAGTTTTTAACTAATCAACAAATGGTAGAGCAATGGTTGCTTGAGCAATTTGGACTTCCCCTAGTTTACTAGACACTTAACAAGTTACATTGTAACTTTAAACAAGAGGTGTTTATGAGCAAAGGCAAACGCTCTGCCGCAAATATTTTTGTCACCAGTATTTAATACAACGTGTGACAAAAATCATAAAGATCACATATTACTTTTATTCTACTTTACCAAGTGTTGCTTTAAAATCTTGATATGAGAAGGTATTTAGTGTTTCAATCGAGCCGTCGATACGTTTAAAGTAAATGCTAGGCATTTTTAAGCCATTAAACCAATTAAGTTTCACCATGGTATAGCCTGCACTGTCTAATAAATGTAACTTTTGACCAATTTGTAAGGGTCTATCAAATTGTGCTTCACAAAATTGATCGCCGGCAAGACAAGAGCAAGAAGCGATGACATAAGGATATTTCCCTTTCTCAGAGGCTTCCTTAATACTGGCGGGTTCATTATAAATGAGTGTATCTAAACGGTGCGCTTCTGTTGCGCTATCGACAATAGCGATTTTTTTTTCGTTATCAACAATATCAATAACACTAACGACTAGATCAGTCGTACGGGTAATAATGGCTTCACCAGGTTCTAAATACAGTTGTAATTGGTGTTTTTGTGCAAAGCTTTTAAGAGCGAGTGCGAGTTTTTCCAGTGGGTAATTAGGGTAAGTAAAAAATATACCTCCGCCTAAACTTAACCATTTTAATTTGTCGAGATACGAACTAAATGTTGTAGAGATATGATCTAATATCGCGATAAAAGCATCAACATCTTTGTTCTCACAATTCATATGAAACATAAAGCCTTCAACTTTATCGGTAATGCTTAACTCTAATAATGATGCTTTTACGCCTAGTCGAGAATAAGGTCTAGCAGGATCGGCAAGATCTTGCCCTGCATGGCTACGCTCTGGATTAATACGTAAGCCTAATGAGGCATATTGTTGGCAGGTATCAAAATGAGCATCGAGTTGTGACAGTGAATTAAAAATTATTTTATCTGCCATGTATTTCACATCTTCAATATCATCTTTTGAATAACCGACACTATAAGCATGTGTTTCACCACCAAATGTTTCATAACCTAATTTAACTTCATAGGGCCCAGAGCTGGTCGTGCCATCTAAATACGGCTTTATCGTTGCAAAAGTGCCAAATGTTGAAAAACATTTTAAGGCTAAGACTAATTTCACACCGGAAATTTCTTTTAATTTTTTGGCTTTTTCAAGATTACAGATGAGTTTACTTTCATCAATCATAAAATAAGGTGTGTTCAATTGTGCGGCAGTTCGTTGCATATTATTCCTAGTTTAGTGCTTTGTTAAATCGTTTTATATGCTTAAGGATATTGATAATATACGTAATACAGAGGTAGCTTTAATTTATATATGAAAAGATATCTGTATTTAGGTATGAAGCGGAGAAATTAATAAGAGGCGTTTTATTAAAAAAAGCGCCTCTTATTTGTTGACCTTAAGTTTAAGCGTCTAGCTCTTGTATTTCCCAGCTTAAGCCAATGCGGGGCATTAGTTCGAGGAAATGATCTGGGTTGAGTTGTTCCATATTAAACAAGCCTTTATCACTCCATTTCTTTTGAAAGTAAAGCAGGGCTGCGGTGATAGCTGGAACACCCGTCGTGTAGGATATTGCTTGATGTTCAACTTCAAGATAAGATTCTTTGTGATCGCAAATATTGTAGATAAACACACTTTTGGCCTGTCCATCTTTTTTACCACGGACCCAAGTGCCGATGCAAGTCTTGCCTGTATAACCGGACGCTAAAGAAGTAGGATCAGGTAAAATAGCTTTAAGTACTTTAAGTGGCTCAACGGTAATACCGTCAACAGTTGTGATTGGATTTGGGCTAAGTAAGCCAATATCACGCATTACATTAAAATAGTTTAAGTAATGATCTGAAAATCCCATCCAAAATTCAATGCGTTTAGCGGGCAAGTATTCAGCCATAGAACGAACTTCATCATGAGCCATAGAGTAGACTTTTTGTTTGCCTACGACTGGGAAGTCAAATTCCATCATACGACTATGACAAGGTACTTGATGCCATTTCTTATCTTCGTAATAAAATGAATCGCCTTGGATCTCAAGCATATTGGTTTCAGGATCAAAATTAGTGGCAAATTTTTGACCATGATCGCCCGCATTTACATCCATAACATCAATACTATCGATTTCATCAAAAAGATGCTTGTGTGCGTAAGTTGCAAAAACACTTACCACACCGGGATCAAAACCTGCGCCTAAAATACCGGTGATCCCTGCATTTTTAAAACGCTCTGCAAATGCCCACTGCGGGTCATAAGCCTCAGGGACTTGCTGACCTTCACTGCAAAGGTCAGTGGCAACAGAGGTATCTAAATAAGAGGTTTTTGTTTGCACACAGGCCTCCATGATTGCCACATTAACCCAAGGAGGACCTGCATTAATTAACAGGTCAGGTTTAATTTCTTGAATTAATGCGACTAAAGCTTGTACGTTGTCAGCATCAATAGTGATAGCACTGATTTTTTTAGTCTTATCTTTTAAATTATTACAATTTTTAATCGAAGTAATAATTTTTTCACATTTAGAAAGAGTACGTGACGCAATTACAATATCACCAAAAACATCATTATTTTGTGCACATTTATGGGCAATAACCCAACCAACGCCACCTGCACCAATTTGTAAAATAGACATAAATTAAACCTCTTTTTGTAGTTGTATTGCGGTTGACTTTATTTTCTCTAATAAAGGCTCAAAATCATTAATTGTTAAACATGGGTTTAACAATGTAAATTTAAAAAATAGTTTACCATCTACTTTTGTTTCTGCGATGACAGCAGCACCACTGGTAAGTAGCTGTAGACGAATTTTTTGGTGTAGCTGATTAAAGGTGCTATCACTCATATCACCTTGTGTGCTTAAGCGAAATAGCACTGTAGACAAAAGTGGCTGGCAACAAAGCTCAAACGTCGGTGTAGAGAGAATCAGTTCAGCGACTTGTGCGGTGAGTTGTAACAGTGAGTCATACATCTTACCCAAAGTGTTAGCACCGACAGCTTGTAGCGTCATAAACATTTTCAATGCATCAAAGCGTTTAGTTGTTGCAATGCTTTTATCTACTAGATTGGGTAGTTCATCACCTTCACGGTTTAGATAATCTGCATGGTGTAATAAGCTTTTAAAATTATCTTTATCTTTAATTAAAAGTGCACCGCAGCTAATTGTTTGATAAAACAGTTTATGGAAATCAACACTTACACTATCAGCAAGTTCAATGCCTGATAAGCGCTGTTTGTGTTTTTTACTGAGTATTAAAGCGCCACCATAAGCCGCATCGATATGTGTCCAGCAACCTGTTTTTTTAGCAATCTTAATCACAGCATTTAAATCATCAATCGCGCCATGATCGGTTGTACCTGCCGTTGCTACAATTGCAAAAGGTAATAAATTTTGTGCTTTGAGTGAGTCGATGGTCAATTGCAACGCATGGCAATCAATTTGCCCTTGTACATTAGTTTTAACGGTAATGACTGCTCGCTCACCTAAACCCATTAGCGCAGCAGATTTTTGCACCGTAAAATGACTTTTATCTGAGCAGATGATGCGCATTTTGCACCCATACTCAGGTAAGCCATCTTGTTGGATATTATGGGAAGAATATTTTTTTGCAAACCAATCACGTGCAAGCAATAAACCCATGAGATTACTTTGTGTCCCTCCACTGGTGAATACACCATCAGAACGGTTACCTAATTGATACGTTTTACATAGCCAATCTACCATTATTTGTTCAACATAAGTGGCCGCCGGAGCTTGATCCCATGAGTCCATCGACTGATTAAGTGTTGCAATAAAATGTTCTGCAATTACGGAAACAATCAGTGGGGGGGTATGCAAATGTGCCACAGTATGAGGGTGCTGTACTAAAATAGAATTTTTGGCGATAAGTTGATGTGTTGTTTCAATAACATCCGTAAGGGGTTGAGTTTTATCTAAATCAAGCGCTTCAAGTTGGGCTTTAAGTGTTTGGGGTACAACGCCGGAATAAGGCATCGTACTATTTTGAAATAAGCGCTTAATACTTTCGTGAGTTAAAGCCATGGCGTCTTCAAAAGGGCGGTTTTTATCGCCTAAGTGCATAAAATATTCTGTGAAGTTCATTTTAATCCCCTAATACGAAAGAAAATGCACTTTCAAGAGTGTTAAGTATAAAATCAATTTGAACTTCACTGATAATTAGCGGTGGTAAAAAGCGTAAGACTGCACCTTTTCGGCCCCCGATTTCAATAATTAGGCCTCGCTCTAATGCTGCGCGTTGTATTTGTTTTGCAAGTTCGGTGTCTGCTTGTGTTTGATCTAAGGTATTTATTGCAGTTGGGTTTATTATCTCCATTGCATTCATTAGCCCGCGACCTCGAATATCACCAATTTGTGGAAATTTCTTTTGTAACAGCATGAAACCATTACGGAGTTGTTCTCCACGTAGGCGGGAATTTTCTGTTAAATTATCACGTTTAATTATTTCTAATGTTTTGGCGCCACTAGCCATTGCTAACTGATTTCCTCGAAAAGTACCCGTATGTTCACCCGCATTCCAACAATCGAATTTTTGATGATATAGAATAACGGACATTGGCATTCCTCCGCCAATTGCTTTGGATAAAATCAAAATGTCGGGTTCAATGCCAGAGGCTTGAAATGCAAAATTATCACCAGAGCGACCGATACCACATTGAATTTCATCAAAAATCAATAAGATATTATGCTCTGTTGTTATTCTGCGTAATTCTTGTAACCAACGATTAGATGCGGGAATGACACCACCTTCACCTTGAATTGGCTCTACAATAATAGCGGCTGGTTTAGTAATGCCACTTTCATCATCACATAATACTGATTCTAAATAACGGATCCCTTGCATCGCACCTTTTTCGCCTCCTAAGCCAAAAGAGCATCGGTAGCTATAAGGGAAAGGAAAAAAATGTACATCTGACATTAAACCTGTTCGGCGTTCTTTAGCGCTTAAACTACCCGTTAAGGCTAATGAACCATTAGTCATTCCATGGTATGCACCATGAAAAGCAATCATCGTATTACGTTTAGTATACATTTTTGCGAGTTTAATTGACGCTTCAACGGCATCAGATCCTGAAGGGCCACAAAACTGAATACGTGCATTTTTGGCAAAGCTCGCGGGTAAAAATTTCATTACCGCTTTAATAAATGCATCTTTACTTGGTGTGGTGAGATCTAAAGTTTGATACGGAACACCAGCATTAAGCTGGCTGATAAGCACTTGATTTATCTCGCTGTGATTATAGCCAAGGGGTAGAGCGCCTGCACCGGCTAGACAATCGATATAAACTTGGCCTTTTGTATCTTCAACAATAACGCCTCGCGTTGTCTTTATCGCAATGGGGATCCGTCTGGGATATGAACGTACTTCTGATTCATAATGCTCTTGACTGAGCATAACGCTATCGGGAGTTAGATCATAAAGGGTATCGACAACCGGAATTTCTTGAAAGTTGTTAATACAGACTTTTGGCGTAATATTTAAGACGTTTTGCATAACGGGATCCTTAGTGTATAAAGGGCATCCATAAAATGGAACTAAAATAAAGGGAAACTTTAAGGAATTTCTTAAAGTATAAACAGAGTAGTGCGCGGCGTGTCGCTCAAGGCTCAGTCGCAACACCTAAACAGCGTCTATAAAAAGTGCTATTTATGTTGATAATATCAACGAGAGAAGTGAGTCGATAATAAATAAAGATAAATAAAATGAGGCTTTTAAGGCGCGCATTCTATCATTGATTTTCAAGCTGACAAGTGTAAAAAACAGGAAAAAAACATACTAAAAAATAACTCATTGATTTTTTAGTATAAATTTATTTTTTAGAGTGAAAATTAAGCATTAAATCAAATATTTTTGTTGAGTGCAAATATATAAGTATAGAGGCTTTTCAATAAGGCCTGACTAAGATAAAATTAGCCTCTAATATAAGTATGCAAAGGTTCTCGGGTGACAGAAATAAAACAAATATTAGTAGTCGATGATGATAAAGATATTCGTGAATTACTTGCGGAATATTTAACAAAAAATAATTTTTTGGTTATCACCGCGGCTGATGGAATAGAGATGGATGTACATCTTTTAACAACATCCCCCGATATGATTATTTTAGATATTATGTTGCCGGGTGATGATGGTTTTGTACTTTGCCAGCGTATTAGGCAAACGTCGATGGTGCCGATTATTATGTTAACCGCCAATTCAGATGAATTAGATCGCATTTTAGGTTTAGAGATAGGTGCAGATGATTACATCGCTAAACCATTTAGTCCACGTGAATTACTGGCGCGTATCAAAGCGTTATTAAGACGTAATTTTTTTGTTAGCACACAAAATAAAGAAATAATAAAAGCGCGCTATTTTTTCTTTGCGAATTGGACATTAGATACTCAAAATCACCATTTGTTAAATATAAATGGTGATTTCAGACCATTAACCGGAGCCGATTATCAATTACTCTTACTTTTCTTGGATAACTTAGACCGCCCAATATCACGCGATGAAATTTGCCGTGCGTTACACGGACGTGATTCTTTTGCGAATGAGCGAGGTATCGATGTACATTTAAGTCGTTTACGCCAATGTTTGGGCGATGATGCCAAATTTCCTAAAATAATTAAAACGGTGCGTGGTAAAGGGTATCTCTTTATCGCCAGTGTAAGTACTGAAAAGTAAAGACACTTATGAAATTGTTTAATTTTTCTAATATGTTCCACTCATTGATTTCTCGAATGTTGCTTTTAACTACATTATCGGTTATTTGTGCACAGGTCATGAGTAGTTTTTTTTGGATAAATCAAGTTGCTAAAAACGAAGAAGTCTCTGTATTATTGAACGCAAAAAATGTGTCTGAAAACGCATTAGGCACCATTTCATTTTTTCAAAAATTACCGTTACAATATCGTTATCTTGTTTTAGAACAGTTACATGATTTAGGAGGCAGTCGCTTTTTTGTATCTTTAAATCATGAAGAGATAAAAATTAATCCTATTGCCAATAGTGAATTAAAAACACATATAATCAGTACCATTGAAAGTGTATTACGCCGGAGAATTCCAGCATCACAACAGTTGCGTATTGAATTTTCTTATCCGGATGATTTACATGTGATAAAAAATGATATTTTACTTAAAGATTTGCCCCCATCTTTAGGTGCATACGCATTGATTATTCCTTCAATAAAACCGCCAATATTAGTGATACAAGTTGAGATATCACCGAATGAATGGTTGTATTTAGGCACTATTTTACCCCCCCCTTATTTAATGGGGAATAAAACATTAATTTCTCAGCAACAAATAGTGACTTTGTGTTTTACTACTTTAATTTTACTATTATTTACTTATTTCTTTTTTGCTTGGCAAACTAAACCCTTAAAAGAATTGGCATTGGCGGTATCTGAAATGAGTATTAATTTAAATCAAGCACCTTTAAAAGAACAGGGACCATCAGAAATTATTGCTGCAACACGTGCATTTAATCATATGCAGCAGAAGTTACAGAGATATTTGCGCGATCGAGAAGTGTTATTTCGCTCTATTTCTCATGATTTAAAAACACCAATCACTCGTTTACGCTTACGTGCCGAGTTACTTGATTCTGATAAGTTAACAGAATCTTTCAATGTTGATCTTGATGATTTAGAAATGTTAGTCAAAGGCGCCTTACAAACAGTGAAAGAAACGGATATACATGAAAATATTCAAGATGTAGATCTTTTAAAATTATTAAAACAGATAAGTAGTCCACAGCCCGATAAGATAAAAGTGGTGTATAAAAAAGTGGCTCTTTATAGAGGGAAACCTTTTGCGTTGAAACGCTGTTTGACTAATTTAATCGATAACGGTATCAAATATGGAACACAGGTTATGGTACAGTTAGTCGATTCAGAAGATGAATTGCAAATCATTATTCAAGATAATGGGCCGGGTATACCAAAACAAGAATTAGATAATATTTTTATGCCGTATCGGCGTTTGCATCATGATGAACATGGACATGGACTCGGTTTAGGTATCGCGCGTAATATTATCCATGCACATAATGGATCACTTCATTTAGTTAATCGAGAATGCTCAGGTTTGGAAGTGATAATCACTTTACCGAGAGTCTATAAACAGAGATAAAAATGTTTAAAAAAACGATATTATTGATACTGTTATTAGCCTTTTATACACAGAGTCAGGCTCTTGAAGTCCTACATTGGTGGACGGCGCCAGGAGAGATAGACGCTCAAAAATTATTGCAAAAAGCTTTGGCTAAGCAGGGCGTAAAATGGAAAAGTTTTTCGATACAAGGGGAGGGTGGGAACAGTGCTATGCGTGTTTTACAGATGCGTGCTTTAGCTGGAAATCCTCCGGATGTTGCGCAGATTAAAGGTCCAGATATTAAGACATGGGCAACAGTGGGTATGCTTAAAAGTATTGATGAGGTTGTGAACACTGATAAATGGTCTAATTTCTTACCGACAGTTGCACAAAAAACAATTAGTTATCGTGGAAAATATATGGCGGTACCTATCGATATACATCGTGTTAATTGGTTATGGCTAAATAAAAAAATATTTACTGAGTTAAATCTGAATCCCCCAAAAACATGGAGCGCTTTTTTTAGCGTGGCAGATAAAATAAAAGCCGCTGGTTATACTGTGCTGGCGCATGGTGGAACGGCTTGGCAGGATGTATTACTTTTTGAATCGATGGCTCTCTCTTTGTTAGGTCCTGAAAAATACAAACAAGCATTTATCGAGCACGATAAAAATATCTTGCTTTCGGCAGAAATGATCTCGCTATTCAAACAGTATAAACGTATGCATCAGTATATTGATGTAAATTTTATGGGTAAAAATTGGTCTCAAGCAACACAATTACTTATTGATAATAAAGCAGCAATGCAATTTATGGGTGATTGGGCTAAAGGCATGCTTCAAACGGAAGGAAAAGTGCCTCTGCAGGATTATCTTTGTGTTGATGTACCTGAAAGTAAAGGTTATTATAGTTACAACGTTGATAGTTTTGTGATGTTTAATGCGTCTAATGCAAGTGATAATTTAAATGATCAGAAAACGTTTATTAAGCTGTTACTTTCTAAAAAGTTTCAAAAAGAATTTAGCCTAAAAAAAGGCTCTATTCCTGTGCGTATGGATATAGATATACGCTCGTTTGATGTTTGCGCACAAAAATCTTATCAAGACTTTAAATCAGGCATTTTAGTCCCTTCGTTTACTCAAAACATTGCAACAACTAGCGCAGTTCAAAACTTAGTTGCCGATATTATTAGTGATTTTTTTAATGATCCTAAAGCAACGGCATTACAAGTTACTCAGCATCTTTACTTAGCATTACAAACGGTTAATTAAGTCGACGTATTAATACAATATCTATGCGGTGTAAATTAGAAGTGTAATTATATATCTCAACGCTCATAAACACCTCTTGTTTAAAGTTACAATGTAACTTGTTAAGTGTCTAGTAAACTAGGGGAAGTCCAGTCCAATATTCATTATTATAGGCTTGTTTGATAATTGTTATTTATGTTCGAATGATAGGTTTTAATCGGGCTATATACGAATAAGTATCTTTAGTTTTTGATTATTAAATCTAATAACACGTGATAATGGATACCGCGTACTTGTCATGTAGCTGATAAATATTGCTACTATTATATACTTTTTAATTAGGTTACTACACGAGGCGCCATACTGAGTCAATTAGGTAATATTAACTGTGTACGATTGTCGTTGTCTGTGTTGATTTGTTATGTTAGTTATCCAATTTATTACCTTACATCGCACTTCGCAACAGTCTCCGCTCATCAAAGGTTTCCATTAAAAATAGCAGGCTATGTGGGTAGGGTTATTTAAACAGGAAGGATAAAGGCGATAAGATTTTAATTTAGTATAATCAAGGGTTTGATGTGCTTACATTTGTTTTGGAGCTGAATTAAAGTGGAAGGAAAATCAGTTCAAATATTAAAAAGGTATTTCTCGTCCTTGTACTAAGGAGAAGAAATACCTTTTATAAATAAATATCAGATTACTTGATATTTATCGATATTAACGAGACATGAATGCTTCCATATCTGTTTTTAAGTTATCAGATTTAGTCCCGAAGATAGCTTGCACAGCATTACCAGAAATCATAACGCCTGCGGCGCCTAATTTTTTCAGGCCATCTTTATTTAAAAGTTCGATATCACGCACAGAAACACGTAAGCGAGTAATACAGGCATCTAAGTTTTCAATGTTTGCTTTCCCACCAAATGCTTCTATTAATAAAGAAGCCATTTCTTCGTTATTAACTACTGCAATTTCTGCTAACTCTTCATCTTCACGACCAGGTGTTTTAAGGTCTAATTTAGTAATAAGAACACGGAATAAGACGTAATAAATGACAGCATAAACCATGCCGATAGCAATGAATAACCAAAGACTAGATGCATGAGTTGAAAGAACGATGAAGTCGATTAAACCATGCGAGAAAGACGTACCGTGAACCATACCTAGGAAGTTAGTTACTACGTATGCAGAGCCAGCTAAAAGAGCATGAATGAAGTATAAAATCGGTGCAACAAACATGAAGGAGAATTCAATCGGCTCTGTAATACCCGTTAAGAACGAGGTTAATGCAGCCGAAATCATGATACCACCTACTTTTGCACGATTTTCTGGTTTTGCACTGTGCCAAATAGCAATAGCGGCAGCGGGTAAACCAAACATTTTAAACATGAAACCACCGGCTAATTGGCCAAAACCATTGCCTGCAGCGCGGCTTACATCATCAGCTGAGAGGTAACAGGTCAAAATTCCGTGTAATTCTTTACCTGAATTGTTAACACAAGTTCCGGCTTCAAAGAAGAAAGGTACATTCCATATATGATGTAAGCCAAATGGAATTAATGAGCGTTCGACTATGCCGTAAATACCAAAAGCAAGTACTGGATTTTGATTTGCAGCCCAATCGGAGAAAGTTGAAATTAAGCTTCCAATAGGAGGCCAAACAAACGCAAGGACTGTACCTGCAATGATAGCCATAAAGCCGGTCATAATGGGCACTGCGCGTTTACCTGCAAAAAAACCTAAGTAATCAGGCAATGATATATTATAAAAGCGGTTAAACATTGCAGCCGCGATACCACCAGAAATGATACCCCCTAATACACCAGTATCTGCACCTGGCGCTAAGACTGTAATCGTTTTTGTCATGATAACGTAACCCACAACCGAAGCAAGACCTGCAACGCCATCATTTTTAGTAAAGCCTAAAGCAACACCAATCGCAAAAATAAGTGCCATATTATCAAAGATAGCACCGCCAGCCTGAGCCATAATCTGTGAAATAACTTCAGGAAAAACAGAAAATTTAGCAGACCCAATTCCGAGTAAAATCCCTGCTATCGGCAGTACTGAGACAGGAAGCATCAACGACTTCCCAACTTTTTGTAAATTTCCAAATATATTCATTATTATTCTCCAGCTCGTTATTAAATTCTACAGTTAAGTTGCGTTGAGTATATATATAGCGGGGTAAAACCTACAATGTGTGGATCACATTGTAGGTAAAGTTACATTTACTTACATAAGGGGGGTATTTGTTACATTCTGTTACAAATGGAGGTGGTAATTTAACGTTTAATTTGTCCGATTGAGCGATGTTTGGATGTTTTAATTAGAGGTACTAGCCTCGAACGACCATAACGCGATATTTACGCCCTTTTAACAATCCGGTACTGAGTTTGCTAAAGGCTTTTTTAATGCATTGGCGTTGCACTGCAACATAAGCCCAATTTGGAGATATTTGAATTTTCCCAACTTCATCACCGCTAATACCATCGTCTCCTGTTAATGCTCCGACAATGTCACCAGGGCGAATTTTTTGTTTTTTACCGCCCTCAATGCGTAAAGTTATCATCAATGATTGCAAAGGTTGTCGTTCTAATACAGATGCATCAGGTAAGTCTTGTGCTTGTATATTACGTTCAAGTATATCTTCAAGTAAATGAATTCTATGTTCATCTTTTGTACTATAAAAAGAGAAAGCCATTCCTTTACTGCCAGCTCGACCCGTTCGGCCAATGCGGTGGACATGGACTTCTTGATCATGGGCTAAATTATAGTTAAAAACAGCGCTTAAATTTTCAATGTCCAAGCCTCGTGCAGCGACATCGGTCGCAACTAAAATGCAGCAACTATGGTTTGCAAAACGGATCAAAGCTTGATCGCGATCTTTTTGATCTAAATCGCCATGCAATGCTAAGGCACTAAATCCACGATTATTTAATTCATCAGCAACCTCTTGCACTTCTCGTTTTGTATTACAAAATACTACCGATGAGGTTGGTTGATATTGCAGTAATAATAGACGTAGTGCGATCATACGCTGTTCATTATTACTTATTTTGTAGAAATATTGGCTGATTGTGTTGTTATCATGCATCGCATCGACTTTGATAAAAATAGGCTCGTTTAAAATATGCTGGCTAATATTCTGTATTTGAGATGGAAAGGTGGCACTAAATAGCAATGTTTGGCGTGATTTAGGTGTTTGCTCAATAATATCTTCAATGGCGTCGACAAATCCCATATCCAGCATACGGTCTGCTTCATCTAGAACAAGAGTGGTCACATTATCTAAGTTTAATGTTTGCTTACGCAAGTGATCTTGGATGCGTCCAGGAGTACCTACAATGATATGTGCACCATGTTCAAGAGAGCCAATTTGTGGTCCAAAAGGGACGCCACCACATAGAGTTAATACTTTTATATTATGGATACCACGTGCTAAACGACGTATCTCTGTACTTACTTGATCTGCGAGTTCGCGCGTAGGGCAAAGAATTAAAGATTGAATACGAAAACGTTTTACATTGAGTTTTTGTAATAACCCTAATGCAAAGGCTGCGGTTTTACCTGAGCCTGTTTTACCTTGAGCAATCACATCTTTACCGGCTAAAATCGGAGGTAAGCTTTGCGCTTGTATCTCAGTCATCTGGGTATAATTAAGAGATTGTAAATTATGTAAAAGCGCACTATTTAGGGCTAATTGATTGAACGAGAGTTGGCACACAGTCTTATTCCTATGACAAATAAATAACAAGAGCGCACAATAACACTTTGTGAGTTTGTGCACAAAACCTTATATTGTTGATTCTTTATTTATCAGCCTTATTTAACGCTTTTGATTTTGATTTATGCAGGTTACGTGTATATAAGCGTATTAAGAATAGAGGGAATAAATACCAAGTAAAAAGACCTAGCGCGCTGCTAAATAATATTGTTTTTGCTTGTGCTGATATGTGCACAATAAGCATTTTACTTTGGGGAATGTTTGAATTTATTCTTATTTGTGCGACCACTTTCTGTAAATCTGTTGGAGTATAAGTGACCTTTAATAGGCAAGATTGTTGTGCATCAATAATATTACATTGCTCGGTATCAATCTTAAGTTGGTTAGTATCGCCACTTATTACATAGGTAAAATAAGCTTTATCGAAACTGTTATTATAAATACGAATGTTTTTTTGTTGTATCTCTCCAATGATAACATCAGTAAAGGTGAGATCAGAACTCGCGTTCGCATACTTTACATGCTTATCTATCCAATCTTGATATATCGCTACTCGTGTATAAATCCCCGGGAAGTTAGCCTCCGCACAACCTCTACCAGAGCTGACGACTCCAATTTGTTGCCAGCCGATTTTAGTAGATATCATTAATGGACCACCGCTGTCACCTTGGCACGAATCTTTGTTAGTTGCGCTTGCGCAGAGCTTATAAGCCGTTACATCTTTACCTATCACAGAGGCGCATGCGTTATCAGATAACAGATTTAATTCAACCTCTCTAAGCACGGTAGATATTTGTGGTGTCACGTCTTCACCATAAGCATAAGGTATAGTTGATCCCCAGCCAATGACTGTGACAAACTCACCATTGTGGAGGGCTTGTTCAGTTCTGGCTATATTGGCCCTGAGTAATAGATGTTCTGAGTTAACGGGCTTGGGTAATTTTAAGAGGGCAATATCATTTTTAAATGTCTGGCTGTCGTAGTCTGGATGCGTATAAATCTCAATCGGTGAAATGCCGATAACATTAGAATTATTTAAGTCATATTCACCAATAAATAGTGAAATAGTGTTCAGAGGACGTTTTTCTTTCTTATTATTGAAAATGCAATGTGCAGCGGTAAGCACCCACTGCTTAGCGATGAGTGATGCGCCACAGAGGTTATAAGTTGAGTCATTTTTAGATTTCATCAATATCATAAAAGGCCAGTCGTTATTATTGGCCTCTATACCACCGATTATCCGTGATGATATATCTGCATGGGTATTGATAGTAAAAAACAAAAAGGGTAAAAGGAAAAATAAAGAACGTATGATATGCATGGGTATTCCTTTACTTAACTAAGTGTTTTGGGTATTAAAATCGACTTTTTGTAATAATATTTTTATATCTAAGGCCGTAAATGCAATTAAACGTAATTGCTCAACAATAAGCCCTTCATTTTTAGATAGTTTTGTCTTGTAGCTGTCAAACTCTTCAATGCTGATAGTGTTTATATCTGTGTCTTTTAGTTGTGAATTACTTGCCCAAGTAATTTGTTGTAATGTGGTATTAACTAAATCATGTAATAACGCACTGTCTTTAAAACTATCAATTTTATGACGATGCGAGGCAAGGGCTGCAATATAGGAGACTAATGCGTCACAGCGATTGACTAATGCGTAGACTTCTCGGGTTAACTTCTGTTTTGAATTGGGCTCAAAAAGCATACTTTGCCAAGCACTGGTCAGCGCCGCATCAGCTTCAAATACTTTGCAACGGGTGAGGCGATAATTAAGGTTTTCACTGCGTCCATACTGATATTGATGACTTATTTGTTTAAAGTAACGTTCACTATGGCTCAGAACCTGTTGTACTAATGAGGGGAAACGCTGGAACTGCCAATCAGGAAAAATAAAGCTAATGGTGAGTGCGCTTAGTACGCAACCTAATAGGGTTTCACCAATGCGAGCAGGTAAGATGGCAAGCCCGTTACCGGTTAATAAAGCAAACACAAACATCACGAAAAGGGTAATAAAGACAACGCCTAGAGCATAATTGGTGCGCACATAGCTGAAGAAGAAAAAGGCACTGATGATCATAGCGATAATCTGTAAAAAGATAGTATCTAGAAAAAACATCGCAGGGTAACAGAGTAATATCCCCATTAAAGTACCGATGGTACGTTGTACTAAACGTTTGCGCGTTTCACTGTAACTGGGTTGGCACACAAAAAGCACGGTAAGTAATAACCAAAAGCCATAAGCTAAGTGTAAAAGGTGTTGCAATGTATAAGCTAAGACTAAACTAATGCTAATACGCAGTGCATGTTTAAAAAGACTATTACGCGGGTGCATTGCCTTTAAAAGTAGTTGAAAATTATTGTGATCACCCGTGCTTTCATCGGCTTCAAGTGCAATGCTATTTTCACTAAATTCAGGCTGATTTATTTGTATTAATAGGTTATCAATGCCTTGTAAATTGTCATAAATAGCTTGTAATGCATGCATTGCTTCAGGATCTTGGTCATGGTGTTGTAATTTTTGTTGTAAGAGATGCAACTGATTTACAACTTATTTTAAGTGCCATGCATCCTAGAAATAGTGTTTTTAGACATGCTGTACGTATCAGTATTAGCTTACTCTTAGCCTACGCATTACAGCACGTTTTACACTTAGCTCATGGTTTTTGGTTATTACTCACCGTTCTATTTGTCTGCCAACCCAGTTATAGTGAAACACGTAAACGTTTAATACAGCGTACGCTCGGCACACTTATAGGAATTTTACTCTGTTATCCCGCGCTATTCTTCCTTAATAGTATTTTATTACAAATTATCGCAATGATTATTAGTGCCTTTTTCTTCTTTAGCTATGTACGCACTAATTATGCATTGGGTGTCGTATTTATTACTCTTTTCGTGATGTTTGTTTTTACTTTATTAACGGGTAATGGCTTAGCTATTTTACCCGCACGCATTGGTGAAACATTATTGGGAGGCGCTTTAAGTGTACTTGCGATTAGTTTTATTTTTCCAGATTGGCAGTTCCTACGTTTTCCCTTTTTAGTACAACAAGTCCTCAACCACAGTGAGCATTATTTTAAAAAAATCAGTCTGCAATATCAACAAGGGCGCAGTGAAAACTTAGCCTATCGTATCAGCCGCACAAAAATATTCCAAGCCGATGCCTCGTTAACCAGTGCGTGGCAAAGTATGCTATTTGAACCTAGTTCCAAACAAAAATTAAACCGCGAAGTTTATGCTTTAGTCAATCGTTGCGATGCGTTAGTTTCATATATTGCAGCCCTTGCCTCACATCGTCATAAAATTGAGGATATTCAAGACCGTGATCTTTTGCATCGATTAATGAATACAACATTACGACAAATTATTTGGGCCAATCATATCCCAATACAAAGAGTCGATAAATACATTATGCAGGTTGACGATTTTGATAAATGTAAAATACAAATATCACCTAATGAGGCCATCCTAAACGGGTGGGGGCATGGCCAATGCTTAGCTCGAATGAAATTCATTACAAGCAAAAAGTGTATTTTCAATGAGTGTTGCAACCGTCATCGGTCCAACACCACCAGGTACAGGCGTTATCCAAGCTGCACGCGTTTTTGCTTCTTCAAACTCAACATCACCGGTAATTTTACCCGAATCTAAACGGTTAATACCCACATCAAAAACAACCGCCCCTTTTTTTATCCATTTTGCGACAATAGAGTGTAAATTTTCCCAACAAAAGAAATTTAATTTATGCCTGCACAGATCATAGATGGTAAAGCGATTGCAACAATAATTACAGATAAAGTGGCACTATGCGTAGCACAGCGGCTCGCAAGAGGCGCTCGTGCCCCTGGGCTCGCTGTTATTTTAGTAGGAGGGGATAGCGCGTCAAAAATTTATGTTTCAAGTAAACGTAAAATGTGTAATAAAGTAGGGTTCATTTCGAAAGCTTATGATCTTGCGTTGAACACCACACAAGATGAATTGATAGATTTAATTGATAAATTAAATGAAGATCCTTGTATTGATGGTATCTTAGTGCAATTTCCCTTGCCCAAGGGATTGGATGAAACACAGGTAATAGAGCGCATTAATCCACATAAGGATGTTGATGCTTTCCATCCTTATAATGTTGGACGCTTCGCGCAACGCATTCCCTTATTACGCGCTTGTACACCGCTATCCCCTCCGACTAATATCACCGCGAGGCCGGGTACACGAGCGCCTTGAGCTACGCGTTGCGCGACGCCTTGTGCCACTTTATCTGTAATTATTTTTGCAATTGCTTTACCATCAATGATCTGTGCCGTCACGTTGCTGATTTTGTTACTTGTCGTACCATGGGATATCTATTTATCTACCAAAGTGAGAATAATAAATGGGCTGTTCTAAAAATCAAAGCTTAATGCCGATAGAGCAAGCATTATCAAAAATGCAAAGCGCTGTGAGCAATGTGTGTCATGCAATAAATTTACCGTTAGCACAAGCATTAGGTTATGCCCTTGCCACTGATGTGTTATCGCCACTCAATGTACCTTCTTTTAATAACTCTGCAATGGATGGTTATGCTGTACTGAAAGGTGATTTAAAGAAGGCTTCTAAGCAAAGCCCTGTATCGTTAACCTTAGTGGGGCAATCGTTTGCAGGCGCGCCTTATCACGGCAAAATTAAATCAGGGGAATGCATTCGTATCATGACCGGGGCTGTGATGCCAAAAGATGTGGATTCGGTGGTAATGCAAGAACGTATAACCCGACATGATGATCGAATAACCTTCATACAAACGCCAACGTTGGGTGATAATGTACGCTTAGCTGCAGAAGATATGTGTAAAGGTCAATGTGTCTTAAAAAAAGGGCATAAATTAAGTGTTCGTGATATTCCTTTATTGGCATCTTTAGGTCTTGCTGATATTTCGGTTTTTAGACCTTTAAAAGTAGCGGTATTCTCTTCTGGGGATGAGCTTAAAAATATTGGTCATACATTATCGGAAGGTGAAATATATGATAGCAATCGTTATAGTATTATTGCGTTGTTATCGCGTTTAAATGTTGAGATTATTGATTTTGGTATTGTTAAAGATGATCGTGTCGCTATTCGTGAGGCTTTACTTCTTGCTGATCAGCAAGCGGATGTTGTGATCACAAGCGGAGGTGTCTCTGTTGGAGATGCGGATTTTATTAAAGAGGTATTGATTGAAATAGGCTCAATTGTTTTTTGGAAATTAGCGATTAAACCTGGTAAACCTTTTGCTTTTGGAAAATTAACTCATAGTGTTTTTTTCGGCTTGCCAGGAAATCCGGTTTCAGCTATGGTAACTTTATACCAGTTAGCGGTTCCTATCATGGCGACGCTTGCAGGCTTTGATGTGGCACCTGTGTTGCGGTTACAAGCAAAGTGTAGTCATGTTGTTAAAAAGTCACCCGGTCGAACGGACTTTCAAAGAGCTATTTATAAAATAGATGATGCGGGACAATTGATTGTGCAGACAACTGGCAGTCAGGGATCGGGTGTTTTTAGCTCAATGAGTCAATCCAATTGTTTTATGGTACTTGAAGCAGAAAGAGGTGATGTACTACAAGGTGAAATAGTAATAATCGAACCTTATAATGCGTTAATGAATTAATAATAGAAATTTAGCATGAGAATACATATGATAAATACAGATGACACGCATATTAAAGCAATTAAAGAGCTTTTACCTCCCATTGCTTTATTAGAAAAATTTCCGAATACGAGTGCTATTAGTCAAACCGTCGCTAATTCTCGTAAAGCAATCAGTCAAATTTTGAATGCGCAAGATGATCGTTTACTGGTGATCATAGGTCCATGCTCCATTCATAATTCGAATGAAGCATTAGAGTATGCGCAAAAACTTGCTCCATTACGTAAAAAATATAAAGATACGTTAGAAATTGTCATGCGTGTTTATTTTGAAAAACCACGTACGACCGTCGGATGGAAAGGTTTAATCAATGATCCGGAACTAAACGGTACGTTTAATATCAATAAAGGTTTACGTACTGCACGTAAATTATTATTGGATATTAATACACTGGATTTACCCGCGGCGACAGAATTTTTAGATATGATAACACCTCAATATATCGGTGATCTAATGACTTGGGGAGCCATTGGTGCGCGCACCACAGAGTCGCAAGTACATAGAGAATTAGCCTCTGGTTTATCGTGTCCTGTAGGTTTTAAAAATGCGACCGATGGCAGTATTAAAGTTGCGGTTGATGCGATTGGTGCCGCCCATGCATCACATCATTTTTTGTCGGTGAATAAATTTGGGCACAGTGCCATTATAGAAACAACCGGTAACCCTGACTGCCATATCATTTTGCGTGGAGGTAAAGAGCCTAATTACAGTGCAGAGCATGTTGCCAATATTAAAACCGAATTACAAAAGTGTGCATTGAAAGAAACGCTAATGATTGATTTTAGTCATGCGAATGCGGCTAAAAAGTTTAAAAATCAGATGCGTGTTTGTGAGAATGTAGCGGGACAAATTGCATCGGGTGAAAATATCATATCGGGTGTTATGGTGGAAAGTCATTTAGTTGAAGGACGCCAAGATCTGCTTGAAGGTAAAACGCTTACATATGGACAAAGTATTACCGATGCTTGTATCGGATGGCAAGATACAGAGATATTATTGAGAACTTTATCTGAGGCAGTTATTAAGCGTCGCGCTTAGTTTTCTGTGTTTTTAATGCACTGTATAAACAGTGCTTTTTTTTATCTTTAATTTGAAATATATGCAACAGAAAAAAAACAAACCGATAATGATTCTCGGTTGCACAAGTGATGCAGGCAAATCTTTATTAGTGACGGCAATTTGTAGATTATTAGCGAATAGAGGTGTCAAAGTCGCACCTTTTAAAGCGCAGAATATGAGTAATAATGCGGCGATCACTACGCAGGGTTTAGAGATGGGGCGGGCGCAATATTTACAGGCCATTGCGGCAAAAATCGTACCGAATATAAAAATGAACCCTATTTTATTAAAGCCAAGTGCCGATACTTTCAGCCAAGTAATTGTCAATGGGAAAGTTAATGATGAGATTGCACAGTTACCTTGGCTTGCGCGCAAACCTTTTTTATGGCCTGAAGTTACCAAGGCTTTAGATAGTTTACAAAATGAATATGAGCAAATAGTCATTGAGGGGGCGGGTAGCCCGGCTGAAATAAATTTACGAGAAAGTGATATTGTTAATATGGCTGTAGCATTACATTGTAATGCCGATGTATATTTAGTGTCAGATATTGATAGAGGGGGATCTTTTGCTCACTTATTGGGAACTTGGGCATGTTTATCGAAGTCAGAACAAAAATTAATTAAGGGTTTTGTGCTTAATAAATTTAGAGGGGATCCCGCATTATTGGACTCCGCGATGGCTTGGCTAGAAGAAAAAACCGGTATACCAACCGTTGCAAATATACCCTATTATCGACATCAACTCGCAGAAGAAGATAGTTTTCGTTTAGGTTGTAAATATCAAAAAGGAATGCTTAATATTGCGCTTATCTATTATCCATATGCATCGAATTTAGATGAATTTGATCCATTGCTTTATCAGCATAATATAAATTTGGTGCCCGTTCACCAAAATGGAGATTTAAGTTTATTTGATGCGCTTATTTTACCTGGAAGTAAAAATAGTGGTGCGAGTTTACAGGCACTTCGTGCAACCGGCTTAGATCAGAATATAATACAGTTCAAAAAAACAGGGAAAATAATATTAGGTATCTGTGGCGGATTACAAATATTAGGCGAAAGTATCTTAGATCCTTTATTTTTGGAAAAGGGCTCTCAACAAGGTTTAGGATTAATTGCATTAAAAACAACGCTAGAAAAAGATAAAATAACACAACAACGTCAATTCAATTATGCTGGTGAAATCTTGATGGGTTATGAAATACATCATGGGAAAACGTATGCGGGTGCACAGGTAAAAACATTCATTGATAAGAGTATTGGTTGGTCAGAAGATAATATTTATGGTACTTATTTACATGGACTTTTTGAGCAACGTTGTTTTTATAATTGGTTTATGCGTCAAATTGGAGGGCTAGAAAACGGGCTTAATTGGGCTGCGCATACTGAGCTTGAGTTAGACAAATTAGCAGATATGTTTGAGCAACATGGCTGGCTATGAGATAAAAAATAAGATCTATGAATACGCGCTTATAGATCTTATTTTAAAATTGAGTGATTTAAGGATTTAAACGGCTAATTTCCCATTTTTGAGATTTAGGCTGATAGATAAAACGATCATGAAGTCTATCTGCTTTACCTTGCCAAAATTCGATCATATCGGGGATAACGCGGTATCCTCCCCAAAACTCTGGTAAGGGGATCTCTTGATCTTTAAATTTCTTTTCAAAATAATGGACGCGATCGATTAAATGTTGACGATTGCTTAATGGTTGACTTTGTTCCGATGCCCATGCCCCTATTTGACTCCCTCGGCTACGACTATGAAAATACTCCGCGGATGCCTGTTGGCTGATGCGTTCAATTTTCCCTTCTATGCGTAC
Organism: Psychromonas sp. CD1; assembly: GCF_002239585.1. Taxonomy (GTDB): domain Bacteria; phylum Pseudomonadota; class Gammaproteobacteria; order Enterobacterales; family Psychromonadaceae; genus Psychromonas. The sequence goes on along the minus strand of NZ_NDFH01000003.1, from coordinate 690,568 downwards.
TTGGCGTTGTAGCATATTCCAGTGGAAGAGTAGTGCCGCATAAGTATTGCCTTCTAGTTCATATGCTTTGCGACTATTATAATTTGTAAAAAAAACAAAGCCTTTATTGTCAACTTCTTTTAATAAAACCATTCTAGATGAAGGTCTACCTTCTGCACTGACACTCGAAACAGACATTGATTCCGGTAGGATAATTCCACTTTTTTCTGCTTCTTTTAGCCAGATGCTAAAAAAATCAAAAGGATTGGTGGATTCTATTAATGCTTTATTTTCGAGTAATAGGCCTTGACCCAGTGTGAAGGCACACCGGATTTTACTGAGCAGTGACATAATATCTTCTTGTCTAAAGGAATTAAACTGGCAGTGTATGATCTCTGTTAAATTTTGTCGAATAGATTTTTGGTGGAGGGTTAATTTATTTGGTATTATATCTTTTTTATATTTAGAAGAAGAAAGCGTATGATGAAAATTTATGGTAATTTAACTTCTCCTTTTGTTCGACATTGTCGCATTGTCTTATTGCAAAGCGCATTCCCTTATCAATTTATTGAAACCGATATGATACATATTGGGCAAATATCCCCGATTAAAAAAATGCCTCTATTGATGGATGGTGACTTAACGTTAACGGATTCCAGTTCAATTTTGAAATATTTACATGAAAAATCAGGATCTCCATTTATGCCTGATCTTCGTGATTTTGAACTTTTCAATATGACTAATACCATTATGGATGCATGTGTGAATCTATATGTAATGAAAAAAATGGATAATATTACGCCAGAACAGAGTCAATATCTTAAGCGACAAAAAACACGAGTCATTTCAGGGTTAGAAGCACTAAATGAGATTGATCTCGATATGTCTTTAGGTTTAAGCGATGGCAAGTTGCGTTTAGCCTGCTTTTTAGATTGGGGGATTTATAGCGATTTTATTAACTTAAAAAAATTGAATAATTTATCGCGCTTTCTAGATCTGGTGCGCCAAAATAAATTTTTTATACAAACATGTCCGCCGATGTAGACTTAAAAAGAGCAGCGCTTTGTACGGGATTAAAATGTTTTATATTAAGAGAGTGAGTAGATTTAACGCAGAGTGCGATACAGTGTTGGTCATCGGGATAAAATAAATGGCTTTGCCACTGTAGAGGTTTTTTCTCTGTACATTGAGCATGAAAGGATAAACTTATGTGCTTTTCTTGCTCGGTGTACGACGATAAATCAAAGCTAAAGGTGTTAAGCCCTTGGGCGAGCCCCTGACCTGTTGCTTTAACAAAGGCTTCTTTTAATGTCCATAACTTAAAGAAAAAAGCATTTTGTTGGTTTTGTGGCAGTGTATTAAGTTGCTGTTGTTCATAAGTCGAGAAATAACGTTGAGTAATACTTTTTGCGTTAATTTTACGTTCCAAATTTTCAATATCGCAACCGATATCATTAATTAAAGTAATGGCACAAATAATTAAGTTATTATTATGACTGAGATTAAAACGTAAGGGGTGCTTTGTATTGGTGACTTCGGGTTTACCTAATGGGCTGATACTAAATACCCATTGAGATGCGGATTGTGTTTCATATTGAGATAGAATTAAACGAATAAAAGCACGAGTAAGCAATGCTATGTTTTGTGCTTGAGGTAAACGATAACGATTTACTTTTTTACGTTCGTCAGGAGAGAGTAACGACCATAAATGGGTGCTATCTAGTATGTGTTGTGGATTGAGCGTCCATAAATGAACCTCATGGTTACGTATGTTAATCGATTCCAAATAAGAGCCTATATAAAATATAAAGGGAGGGTGCCTCCCTTTATATGTCTTTATTTTTGTAGTTTAAAGCTACTAATTTGTTTATTGATTTCACGGCGTTCTTTAGATAGCTCCGCACCTTTAATGATGTGATCATCAACACGATCTTCGTAGTCAGAAAGCATGTTTTTAATGATCAGAGTGATATCTTCATGGGTCATTGTTGGGGTGATATATTCAATCAAATTATTAAGTAATACTACGCGTTTTCGATTGTCACGTATTTTTTTTTCGTTCGTAAGCATTTCACGTTGTAATTTATTTTTACGGCGAGTATTTTTCACCAATTCAAGCACGTTGCCCATTAAATATACCTTTTAAGTAAAGAGTGAAGTTCATCCAGTATTAAGGATATAATTAGTAGCACATATTGGCTATAAAAAACACTTACTTATACTGAGTTCTGATTTCATTATACCTATTGAAAAACGCAATAATCCAGTGTTTTTTATGAAAATATCGGTTCTTATTGTTACGCATCAATGGTTGCTGAAAGTATTTTACATTTTAGGTTGGCACGGATGTTTAGTTCTTTATTTTTTATGCTTTATTTTTACTCTATTATTATTATCTCGGCTTGCTCTAATAAGTTGGTTATCGGTTATATGTTGCGTAGATTTAGCAAGGCGATCATAAAGTACAACATTGATAGTCGCAGCCAGATTCATACAACCTTGCGTGGGAATATAGACAACCGCATCAGCCTTATCGATTAGATGTTGACTGAGAGTGCCATCTTCAGGGCCAAATAAATACAGTGCATTGTTCGGGTGCTTAAAATTAGGTAAAGGCATTGCACCTTCAATTAAATCGACACAAATTATTTTGGTATCTGCATTTTTATTTTCTAATAAGTCGTTGACCGCAATAAGAGGAATACGACTTTTTATTTTTTTTGTATCAGTATTTAATTTGACCGCTCGATCATAGCGTTTTCCGGTATAGATGACTTTATCTACGCCATAGCAACCCGCAGCCCGCAGAGTCGCACCAACATTAGAGGCGCTTTTAGGATCGCTTAATCCTATAATTATTTGTATTTTAGACATATCTCTACTTTGTACCAAAGGGAATTTAAAAGAAGTTTACCTTGTTTTGGGTATTTGAAAAAGCGACAAAGCTTAACCTGATGAATTATTTTAATTACTATATAAATATCATTGCTATAAAACGGCTTATTTAATGTTTAAATAAAAAACATTTATTGTCTAAAATAAACATCCGTGTAAAAAATGAACTTGTAAAAGAGAAGTAATAGGTGAAGATAAATCACATTAATTTTCGTTACTGATTTTGCACCTTGAAGTAACATGAGTATAATAGTGCGGTAATAAATGAGAGAAAAAGTGAGAATCTATTGTGAATGTAAGTAGTGGCAAACGTCTGAATAAATATATTAGTGATTCTGGGTTTTGTTCGCGCCGAGAAGCGGATAAATTAATTGAAAAACGTCGAGTTAAAATTAATGGTGCGATCCCTGAATTAGGCACAAAAGTTCAATCTGGTGACATTGTGCTGGTGGATGATAGGGTTATCAATGCAGTTGCTGAGAATAAATCCGATCGTATTTATATAGCGTACAATAAACCAATTGGTATTACTTGTACGACTGAGCGTGATGTGCGAGGTAATATTATAGATGCAATTAGACATACAAAACGTATTTTTCCTATTGGTCGTTTAGATAAACCGTCGGAAGGTTTGATTTTTTTAACCAGTGATGGGGATATAGTCAATAAAATATTACGTGCTGAAAATGCACATGATAAAGAATATGTCGTCACGGTAGATAAACCGCTGAGTGAGCGTTTTGTTGAGCGTATGCAACGTGGAGTGCCGATTCTAGACACTATTACGAAACCTTGTATTGTTAAAGTTAAGAGTCGGTTTGTTTTTTCTATTATTTTAACACAAGGTTTAAATCGTCAGATCCGTAGAATGTGTGAGTATTTAGGCTATGAAGTTCAAAAATTAAAACGAACGCGTATTATGCAAGTGACATTAGATAAATTAAAGCCCGGTCAATGGCGTAATTTAACGGCAGCAGAAATGCTGGCAATAAATCAAGCTGTGTCACACTCATCAAAAACCGCACAAGAAACAACGCCCGTTAGTGTAACAAAATCTCGTACATTAAACTCGACTCAGCATGCGCCTAAAAAAACATTTATCAATACTAAAAACATCAAGTCTAAAGCGAATACGCGCACGTTAAGTTTGAAACGCAAATGAGTCTCAGTGAATTTGATTTAATCAAAAAATATTTTTGTAAGGAACCCGATAAACAAGATAGCTCGGTCGTTTTGGGTATTGGTGACGATTGTGCAATTATTGATGTTCCGGATGGCTATCAATTATTGATAAGTACGGATACCTTAGTGTCTGGCATTCATTTTTTTGAAGATGTTGATCCGTATCGTTTAGGCTATAAATCATTAGCCGTTAATTTAAGTGATTTAAGTGCGATGGGTGCTGAGCCGAAATGGATTTCATTGGCGTTAACCATTCCCGATGTCAATATGCTTTGGTTAGCACAGTTTTCACAAGGTTTTTTTGATTTAGCAAAACAATATAATGTTACTTTAATTGGAGGAGATACCACAAAAGGGCCTCTTTCAATTACTGTCTCGGTGCAGGGAATAGTACCGAGGGGTAGCGCATTACTGCGTCGCAATGCACAGGTTGGAGATGTTGTTTGTGTGTCTGGAATGTTGGGCGATGGCGCGCTAGGTTTGGCTTATCAATTGTCGAATGGAAAATTATATCTGGCCAATGCACAAGCATTTGTGGATAAGCTTGAATTAACCGATCCACGTGTAAAGTTAGGTCTTTTATTACGAGGTAGTGCGCACAGTTGTATCGATATATCAGATGGATTGACACAGGACTTAACACATATATTAAACGCGTCAGATTGTTCTGCACAAATAGATATTGATAAATTGCCTCTTTCTGATGCGTTACACCGAGAAATTGCATTAGGTAATGTCGACACTGCACAGGCGACGCAATATGCGTTAATGGGAGGAGATGATTATGAATTGTTATTCACACTGCCCCGTGGCGTGCTAAAGAGAGTACAAGAAGCTATACCAGAGTTAAAACTTACTGTTGTGGGCTCTATTATCGCTCCAGAGGCGGAAAAAATACAATTAAGAAAACATCAAAAAGCATACTCACTAAATCTCAGTGGTTGGGATCATTTTAAAACAGGTAGTTATTAATATTATGCAACGTATGGATTTAAAAGGTCTTAAATTAAGTAACCCTCTGCATTTTTGTGCGGTGGGCTTTGGGAGTGGATTATTTCCCAAAGCTCCGGGAACAATGGGGACGTTACTTGCCGTGCCTCTTTATTATTTATTATCATTTTTAAGTGTTGAAGCCTATTTTATAATGCTTATTATCGGCAGTTTATTAGGTTTTTGGTTTTGTCATGTGACCAGCCATGATATGGGTGTACATGATCATAAATGTATTGTTTGGGATGAATTCATCGGTTATTGGATCACGATGTTTATGGTACCTTTTAGTTTGCAATGGGCATTCGTTGGTTTTGTTTTATTTCGTTTTTTTGACATACTAAAACCGTACCCAATTAGCTGGTTAGATAAAAATGTTCAAGGTGGTTTCGGCATTATGATTGATGATATTGTTGCGGGCTTATTTGCCGCGGGTTGTTTGCAATTGATAATGTTTATCGTCACTTAAAAGGAAGCATATATTGGCGAAATCATCTCTTTTTCTTTGTTTTATTCTCTTGTGTGGTGTGCATCAAGAGCTGAGCTGTGCTAGCCAAAACAGAGCTATCATAGCGGTGCCATATTTGCCTCAAAATATATATCCATATGCAACTTCGCCATTATCACTCTCTTACGCGCATCTTTTTTTTGATCCTTTAGTACGGTGGGGAGCTGATGGTAAATTAGAGAAACGTTTATTAAAAGGTTGGCAACAAATAAAGCCAACTGTTGTACGCTTTTATTTAAAAAAGAATATCTATTTTCATTCAGGAAACTTACTCACCAGTGATGATGTTATTTGGAGCTATAGGCAAATAAAACAGAAGAGTAAATTTAAATTGTTTATTTTAGAAATAACAAAAATAACGCGGGTAGATGCGTATAGCTTTGATATTGACAGTACATTAAGCGTTGCTGAATTATTAGATTATTTAACTAATTTTTTTGTGGTAGATAAAAAGTTTTATCAGCATTTACAAAAAAGAAAACCACCTTTCCCTGAGATCTCGCACATTACTGCATTGACACCTATTATTTCTGGAACTGGGCCTTATAAATTAAAAACATTTAATGCTAACTTAGCGTTAAACATTATACGTAATAAAAATTATTGGGACGTAAAAGCAGGAAGTCTTGATCTTCAATTTTTGAAAATAAAATCGCAAAGAGCACGCATTTATGCGTTATTCTTTGGCGATGTCGATATGAGCTATGCAGTATTAAAAAAACAGATAAAAAGTATACAAATGGAAAAAAACAAAAAACTCGTCACTATTCGTTCATCACGGGCTTTGTATCTATCTTTAAGTGCGCAACATACTTCTTTTTTACAAGAAAAGTTGGTGCGTAAAATCATATCATTAACGATAAATCAGAAAGGTATGCTTACTAATATTGTTCAAGGTTTTGGAGAAGAAAAACCATTATTAACCGCGAGAAGTATCAATAAAGGTAATGAATATAATGTGCAAAAAGCACAAAAACTATTGTTACAAATAAAGATGCCTAAACAGTTAACTTTACTTAGCTTTAAAAATGAAAAAGTAGATCATAGTGATGTATTACAAGCATTAAAAAACATGTTTAAAAGTATTGGTATTAATTTGTTAATTAGTCAAATTAGCTCTGAAGAAGAGTGGCTTGAAACGATGGATAAATATGATTTAACGTTATCTGCATGGCAAACAAGTTTAAGGGATCCTAAAAACATATATAAAAGTTTATTTTTAAATAGTCCTCTAACGCCTTATTTAGAGCCATTGTATACAGAGCAAAAGATACTTAATAGAAGTGATTTCTTTAATAAATTATTGCAAGAGCAACGTATAATCGTTCTCTTTTCAGTGGATGAACGCTGGGGGGTAGATAAAAAATATGCATTTAAAAACATATTTTCTATTAATGTTATTCCGTATTGGCAGGATTTAAGACTTAAAAATAAGCGTTGATTTGACGTTTTATACCTGCACTATCAAGACCAAGTAGCTGGTATATCTCTTGCTGTGTGCCTTGCTCTACAAAATAATCGGGTAAACCTAGATTGAGCACATTTAGTTTTATTTTTTGTGCCATAAAGAATTCATTCACGGCCGAGCCTGCTCCACCAATAATACAATTTTCTTCAATGCTTACAAAATGTTCATGGGTTTTGCTTAAACGCAATAATAAGGCTTCATCTAAGGGTTTTACAAAACGCATATCGATTAGAGTGGCGTCCATTTCTTCGGCAACGGGAATAGCTTGTTGTAAAAAAGTACCAAAACATAAAATAGCCAGTTTTTTACCTTCTCTAATCACTCTTGCCTCACCGATATTAAATGCTTTCATTTTTTTGTTAATGGTTAAGCCAGTACCAATTCCTCGAGGATAACGTACCGCCGCAGGTTTACCTTTTAATAGGTGGCCCGTGTACAGCATATCTCGACATTCTTGTTCATCGGAAGGTGTCATTATCACTAAATTTGGGATACAACGTAGGAAAGTGAGGTCGTATGCACCTTGGTGAGTTGGTCCATCGGCACCTACAATACCGGCTCTATCGATGGCAAAAAGCACACCTTGCTCTTGGATGGCAACATCATGGATAACTTGATCAAATGCTCGTTGCAAAAAACTAGAATAGATGGCAACGACAGGGTGTAAGCCGGCAATGGACATGCCTCCCGCTAGGGTGACAGCGTGTTGCTCTGCAATAGCAACATCATAGTATTTATCAGGATGGCGTTGAGAAAACTTTACCATTCCGGAACCTTCGCGCATCGCTGGAGTTATCGCTGTTAATTTAGGATCGATGTCTGCCATATCATTTAACCAGTCACCAAAAATCGCCGAAAAAGTCGGAGAACTCTTGCTGGGGTTAAGGATCCCTTGTTCGGGCATAAATTTTGGCACCGCATGGTAGCCAATGGGATCTAATTCTGCTTGTTTATAGCCTTTCCCTTTTTTTGTCATAATATGTAAAAATTGCGGTCCCGAACGGTTGCGCATATTATGCAGAGTGTCCACAAGGTCAATGACATTATGCCCATCAACAGGACCTATATAATTAAAGCCAAACTCTTCAAAAATGGTAGAGGGAGAAACTAAGCCTTTGAGATGTTCTTCTGTGCGTTTAGCAAACTCTTTAATAGGCGGAATATTAGAGAGCATTTTTTTACTTCTTTCACGTAAATGAGTATAGAGATCACCCGATAATATTTTGGCAAGATGATTGTTAAGGGCGCCTACATTTTCAGAAATGGACATTTCATTATCATTCAGAATCACCAACATATCATTATGTAATGCTCCTGCATGGTTCATTGCTTCAAAAGCCATACCCGCTGTAATAGCACCATCGCCAATAACGGCAACCACTTTTCGGCCTTGTTGTTCTTTTTCTGCGGCAATTGCCATCCCGAGTGCCGCCCCAATGGAGGTTGAAGAGTGACCGACACTTAGGGTGTCATACTCACTTTCTTGGCGCCAAGGGAAGGGGTGTAAGCCTTTAAATGTTCGAATACTTGCCATTCTATTGCGTCTGCCCGTTAAAATTTTATGCGGGTAAGCTTGGTGACCAACATCAAAAATAAGATGGTCAAAAGGGGTGTTATAAACGTAGTGTAACGCAACAGTGAGTTCAACCACACCTAAACCAGAAGCAAAATGACCACTACTTTGACTGACACTATTAAGTAAAAACTGGCGCAATTCATCACATAATTTAGGCAGTTGTTGTTTTTTTAATAGGCGTAAATCTTCCGGATAATTAATGTTAGCAAGAAGAGGGTAATTTTTTAAATCCAAAGGCATAAGTATTAGTCGCGGTTAAAGAAGAATAAAAAACTCGTAAGAGGATAAACGATACCTGTAAATATTAGCATTAAGTGGGCATAAATTATATAAAATTTGCTCTGAGTTGGGCGACAAATATGTTCTGTATTGTTATTTTTATGTCTTTTTTCAGTTTGTGAATGATTTGTTAGTGAAAAGACGCATTACTGGGCTATCTCTGTTTGTTTTTTGTTCGCACATCATATTATATGTTAGAACATAACTCGGTTGGCATGTTATTATCGGGTAAATTGAATTTAAAGATAAAGAGTAAACAAATGACAATCGAAAGAATGGAAACCAAGCAACGTATGAGCCGTATCGTTAAACATAATGGTGTAATTTATTTATGTGGGCAAGTTTGTGCTGATGCAACAAAAGGGATCACTGAGCAAACACAAAGCATGCTTGATAAAGTAGATGTTTTACTAGAGCAGGCAGGTAGTTCTCGTGAGCATATATTATCTGCGACTATTTACATTAAAAGTATGCAAGATTTTGAAGGTATGAATAATGTGTGGGACAACTGGGTCCCACAAGGTTTTGCACCGGCACGTGCATGCGTGATGGCAAGTATGGCACGCGAATCGTTACTTGTTGAAATATCGATTGTTGCGACTCAAAAATAAAGTATAGAGCTAGTTTTTTCGACTAATTATATACAGAGCAAATTGCGCGAGAATTTGCGTGTTATAAGGTAATTTGTCTAAGGCTATGATCGCTTCTTCATAAAGAAGTTGCATTTTTTGTTGTGCTTGGGCAAGACCTAATAATGCTGGATAAGTTGATTTGTTGGCAATGAGATCTGAGCCTTGTGGTTTTCCTAATGTTTGGCTATCCGAGGTAATATCTAAAATGTCGTCTTGCACTTGAAAAGCTAGACCAATGGCACGCGCATAGGTCAGTAAGTGTTTTTTATGCTCAGTTTTTAAATCTGTTTTACTTAATGCTGCGAGTTCAATAGCAACTTGAATTAATGCACCTGTTTTGGCTCGATGAATTTTTTCTAATGTTTTTAAATCAATGTTTTTATTTTCGGCTGCAAGATCTAACGCTTGGCCAGCACACATACCTTGATTTCCAGAGGCTTTAGCAAGAATATTCAGCATTTGTAGCTGTGTTTTGGTATTTAATGCTTTATTTTCTTGAGATAAAATATCAAAGGCTAATGTTTGTAATGCATCACCGGCTAAAATTGCTTGTGCTTCACCAAATTTTATATGGCATGTTGCTTGTCCTCTGCGTAAAGCATCATCATCCATTGCGGGTAAATCGTCATGAATTAAAGAGTAGGCGTGCAGGCATTCCACTGCACAAGCAAGTGGATCGAGTGTTGTTAATTGGCTACCGAGCATATCACCAACCACATAGACCAAAAAAGGACGGATGCGTTTTCCACCTAATAATACACCATGATGCATTGCTTGATTTAAAGCTAAGCAAAGAGGATTTTGTAAGTCAATGTATTGGATTAATTGTTGATTAATACGTAATTGGTATTGAGTGAGTGTTTTTAGCAAAAGCGTCATATATTATTCTTGTGTAAAATCTTGTAAAGGGCTATTAACATCTTGCCGCATTAAAATGCTGACTTGTTGTTGAGCTTGATTTAATTTTTTAGTATTGCTGCGTGCGAGTGAAATACCACGTTCAAATTGTTTCAATGCATCAGCTAAACTTAAATCACCTTTTTCTAATAAAGATACAATTGATTCTAATTCGCTATTTGCTTCTTCATAAAGCATATTTTCAGGTTTTTTTAGTGCCATTCGACTCTCAATTATAATTGTTTTAACAAGGTTACCTTGAGATGAATATAAGTCAATAACCGTGATAAATATTTTAAAATAATGACGAGTTCCTCAAAGGTTAGTTAAAAAAAACAACCATTTGTGAATATTTAATAATAAAACGGTGATTATGTTATAAAAATCTATATCATGTTTTTATAATTGGTCTTGTTTTTTTATAAAACGTGCTTATATTGGATAATAAATGTATTTTTCTATCGGGTATAATCAACTAGAGTAATAACGTGATTAACGTCAACAAACGCTCAGAGTAAAATGAGAATTATTGTCATGATCTTCTATTAGAAAAAGGAAACTTTCGTGGATTTAGCTACGCTGCTTGGAATAATTGGTTCGTTTGGTTTTATTGTCATGGCCATGTTGCTAGGTGGTTCACTAGACATGTTTATCGATACAACGTCGATATTGATTGTGTTTGGTGGCTCTTTGTTTGTGGTTATGATGAAATATAATCTTGGACAGTTTTTTGGGGCCGTAAAAATAGCCATGAAGGCTTTTATATATAAATCGGATACACCAGAAGAATTGATTGCAAAAGCGGTTGAAATGGCAGATGCTGCTCGTAAAGGAGGTTTTTTAGCATTAGAAGAAGCGGAAATAAGCAATGCTTTTATGCAAAAAGGGGTGGACATGTTAGTCGATGGACATGATGCTGATGTGGTGCGCGCCTCACTCTCGAGTGATATTCGATTAACGGCAGCACGTCACGAGGTGGGCGCTGGGATATTTAAACAATTTGGCGATGTTGCTCCCGCAATGGGAATGATAGGGACATTGATAGGCTTGGTGGCGATGCTATCAAATATGGATGATCCAAAATCAATTGGTCCTGCGATGGCGGTGGCTTTGTTAACAACATTGTATGGTGCAATGATTGCAAATATGGTGTGTTTACCTATTTGTGACAAATTAAAATTACGCGCAGCAGAAGAAAAATTAAATAAAAGTTTGATTCTTGATGCTGTGTTGGGTATACAAGATGGTCAAAATCCGCGAATCATAGAAGCTCTCTTGCGTAATTACTTACCCGAGTCAAAGCGTAGCGATGGTAGTGCAGGAAAAGGTGATTCATAATGGATGATGAACATGATTGCAATTGTCCCCCCGAAGGAGCACCTGCGTGGCTGGCTACTTTTGCTGATTTAATGTCATTATTGATGTGTTTCTTTGTTTTATTATTGTCTTTTTCAGAGATGGATGTACTTAAATTTAAACAAATAGCGGGTTCGATGAAATATGCCTTTGGTGTGCAAAATATGATAGAGGTCAAGGACATCCCCAAAGGGACCTCTGTCATTGCACAAGAATTTAGTCCTGGTAAACCGGAACCGACACCGATAGAAGTGATTAGACAAAACACTATTGATATGACCGAAGTGAAATTAGATTTTCAAGATGGCGATGCTGCACGTGTTGGCGGTGATGAAAATAGTAAAACAGAGACTCCTGCGCAAAGCTCGTCTAAAAGTGAGAAATCAGCCTCAGCGGTGCAGCATGCTTTATTTAGCCATCTAAGCTCGTTAGATGGCTTTTTGTTTTTATTCTTTATTGCTATTTGCTGCTATTTTCTGATCACTGAGTCGATCAAATAAATGACGCAGAGAATACAGTAAGAATAGACTTGGTAAGACCATCACTGCGGTGAGAATAAAGAAGTTTGACCAGTTATTTAAAAGGTCGACTAATTCTCCGCTGAAAGAGGCTAAGGTGGTTCTGCCTAGATTGCCTAATGATGCTAGTAATGCATATTGTGTAGCAGAAAAAGCGGAGCCGGTTAACATAGTTAAAAAGGAAACAAAAGCGACGGTTGAGAATGCAGTGGTAAAGTTATCGACAAGAATTGTTGCTAAATAAAGATGTTCATTAGGACCTACATTTGCAATCCAAGCAAACATTAAATTGCTTAGAGCCATTGCGCTTCCACCGATCATTAAGCCACGTACGATACCAAATCTCACATTGACTAGACTGCCTAAAAAGGTAAAAAATATCGTCGCACCCCAGCCAATTAATTTAGAATAATAGCCTATTTGTGCATTACTAAAGCCGATTTCTTTGTAAAAAACAATCGACATTCGTCCGAGAAACGCTTCACCTATTTTAAATAAAAATACAAATAATAAAATACTTAAGGCAACCTTTATACCATTACGTTTAAAAAAGTCCCAAAACGGCTCAATAATTGTCACACTAAACCAAGTCAGTGTTGGAGATGAAAACATTTTTGCATAACGATGTGTCGCTTTACTCTGTAAATGTTCACGTTCGGTTTGAGGCTCTTTAACGTATAGGGTAAAGAGCATAAGCAATACAACGACGCCTGCCATGCCATAGTAGACATTGTTCCAACCAATACTGTCCGCATTACTAAAGGCAAAATATCCAGGTAGAGAATAGCCCGTCCACCAACCAATAACAGTCATCGCGGATGCTTGTGGTAGCTTACTGCTCAAAGCTCGTGGAAATGTATCAATACGATAGGCATCAATAGCAATATCTTGTGTCGCGGATGCGAGAGCAATAATGAGAGCTAAGAAAGACGTTTGCATTAAATTTATTGCAGGGTTAATGCCTGCAATAAATAGCGTGCTGATTAAAATTATTATTTGGCATAAAAATATCCAACTACGCCGTTGTCCGAGTAAAGAGTGCAAAAAGGGTAATTTGACTCGGTCGATAAGAGGAGCCCATAAAAAGTTGATAGCATAAACAGTAAATACTGAGCCAAAATAACCAATAGCGGTCCGAGTGAGTCCCGCATCTTTTAGCCAACCCGACATATTAGAGCCAATTAGAACCCAAGGAAAACCACTGGCGCAACCAAGTAAAAAAATCCATAGAAGGCGTTTGTCTATATAACTTAAAACACTCTCTTTCCATGAGTGTTTGCCTTTGAATAATGTATTTTGCATAGTTGTTCCTGTTGACAGTACTTAGGCTATCATCGATATCTGCGTGGGGAAAAGTTCATTGTTTGTATTAAAGATAACTTTAAGATTGGCGATGATCCAATTGATAACCAACGAGCTCTAGGCGCCAATCACATAACAATTTGGGTGTTTTGGCGGTTTGACGTTGTTGACTATTTAATTTCCAACACCAACTTAAATATTCATTAATGACACGTTTTGACGCGATTAGTTCAATCGGTAACTGGTACTTTTCAGCACAGATAACAATTTGAGCGCGTATGTCTTTTAATGTTTTTTTATAAGCTGGGAAGTCGACAAGACGTGAGATCAGAGGAGGATAATCGTTTTCTTCAAGACTACCCACTTGTTTGATAATCGTAAGTATTTTTTGCCCATGTATGCGCATTTCATTGGGTAATAAATGTAAGCGCTGTAAATCTTGTAGAGTGCTTGGGCGGTAATGAGCAAGTAACCATAGGTTATCTGCCTTAACCACAAAGTTAAGCGCTAAATTACGCTCGATAGCGGTTAGAAAACGCCATTTTGCAAGCGCTTTAATAATAGCAAGGCCTTGTCGGTCGAGTTTATATAAATTATTCAGTAATTTATAGGCATTCTCAGGGTCTGGTTTCTGCATTTTTTGAATTAGGGTGTTTTTACATTCAAGTTCAAAAAATGCGCGCATGTTTTTTTCATCAAGTTGTTTCTTTAAAATATCAAGGCAAGGCTGTAAATGTAGAACATCAATGGCCGCATAATCAACTTGTTTCTCAGTTAAGGGGCGTTTGCACCAATCGGTACGTGATTCACCTTTGTCAACGCTTATGCCTCGCAGTGTTTCTACCATTTTAGCGTAGCCAAGTGAGGCGCCTAAATTAAGAAAAGAACAGGCAATTTGAGTATCAAAAAGAGTAATATTGAGGTCCCCTTTATGATCGCGAATTATTTCTAAATCTTCACTGCTGGCATGTAGAATGCATTCTTTACTATCCATCGCTTGCCAAAACTCAGAGAGATCAGGTATAGCAATCGGGTCAATTAAAGATATTTTTTTATTTTGAGAAACTTGTAATAAGCCTAAATTAGCAACATAAGTGCGTGTGCGTACAAATTCAGTATCAAGAGAAAGAGGGCTATTATCGAGTGTTTGTATAAAACGATGGAGCTGTGCTTGTGTGTTGATCATATCAAATTGCATTGTTATTCCAAGCTAAGTAATCAAGAAAGTCTATCTTACCGTAAAATATAATAAAGCATCTATTTTATTGTGTTTTTGTAAAAATCGTAAAGAAAAAAGGACTGAAAAAAGCTATTTTCAAAGGAATTTAGTTATAAAAATATTTTGTTCAGTAGAAGATATTATCTTTTTATTCTTTGGTTAGTTGGCGTATATTTATATGCTTTGAATGAGCAAACGATGAGACACGTAATGTTTTTTATTAATCTTTTTCTTTAAATAAAAATAAAGGCACGTTATATTTACTGCGCACCTTTTAGATATTAGACAACTGCAATATTGCAGTCTAATTCAATTTTACATTTTAAGGATTGGCTGATAAAACACATTTCATCTGCTTTTTTTAGCAAAGACAAAGCTTCTTTTTCGGATGTGTCGTTATTGATTTTTAGTAATATAATATGTTTTATTTTTACAAATTGCGTCGTATTTTCAGTGCAATCAAGGATACCTTTTGAAAGGCAATCAATATCAATCCAATTTAATGTGGCATTTTTAGCAAGCGCTTTAAAAGATCGAAGATATGAACTTGTTAAAGCCGATATCAATAATGTTTCAGCAGACCATTGATCGCCAGGACCATCAAATTCAAAAGGAGGCGCAACATTTAGATCAGGTAAATGCTGACTTTGTAGCTTTAAATAATTACTGGATGAAGTATGTGATTTTACGTGGTAGTAATGTGGCAATGGAAGCATATAAAATTCCTATATTATTATTATAGTGGAGTTAAGTTTGCTCTGATACGGGATGTTTATTTCCTAACGCGTAAAAAAAGCTGAACTCAATGCCTATTTAGGGGTAGGTTAAAGGATATTGATAGAAAAAGCACTGTATCTTTTAGAGTGTGAAAAATAGTAGTGATAAAACCGGATTGTATTTGCTTGTCAGTAAAAGATCACTGATAATGCGCTTGTTTAAATTAAGGAAAAAAAAGATGAGAGTGTGTGGTGTAGAGCTAATTGGTAACGAAGCTGTTATTGCAATTATGCAGTTAAAAAATGGATTGTATGATGTACCGGCCGTACGTACTAATAAATTTACTTTAGTGGATGCGATTAATACCATCCCTTTAAAGAAGTTTCAGTTTGATTTTATACAATTAATGAAAGATTATAAAGTGGATACGGTTGTTATCAAACAACGAGCATTAAAAGGGAAATATGCGGGTAGTGCTTTAAGCTTTAAAATAGAAGGCGCATTGCAATTGATGCCAGAATTAAATGTTCATGTTATTTCTGCCGCTTATATTAAAGAAGGATTGTCGGGGGCACAAGCCGATCCTATTGCGGTAGAGCTAGGAATGAAAAAGTTTCAAGAGCAAGCAATGTTAACGGCATTTTCTTATTTAGAACAACAGTCACTTAAATGAAAAATGTTATGCGTATCGTGGGTTATAAAATCGATACGCATTTTTTTTATTTTTTATGTTCTGTGGTGTCATGTAAGTCAAAATGGAAAACAGGCAAGCTCCACGCAAAATGTAATGCTGTCATACGCAAACTGAAGCCTGCGATTAGAGTTATCAGTGTAGTCAAACTCTCTTCTACCTTATAGTGCAATAATAGGAGGTAAATTATGCCGGAAAATAAAGCAACAAAAGCATAGAGTTCTTTATGTAAGACCATTGGTTTTTGGCTACAAATCAGGTCGCGTAGTAATCCACCAAAAACACCAGTAATAATGGCTGCGATGAGACATATAATAGGATAAAGACCCATATCGAATGCGATTCGACAACCGATTATACTAAATACGACGAGTCCAATAGCGTCTAAAACTAAAAATAGACGATGATTGCGTTCAACCCATGGAGCAATCAAAGTGGTGACCACTCCAGCAATACAAGTGATGATAATATATTCAGGATGTTTTACCCAAGCAACGGGGTAATGCCCTAAAATAATATCACGAACAGTTCCGCCACCAATAGCTGTTGCGCTGGCAACAAACATTACACCAAACCAATCCATTTTTCTTTTGCCTGCCGAAATGGCTCCAGTCATGGCTTCCGCTGTGATACCGATAATATAAAGGATAGTTAATAACATATATTGAATATCTGTGTATAAAAAAAACGCAAGTATAAAGTAACATCTTAAAACTAGCCATAAAAAAAGAGTAAATAATCTTTAATTATTTGATATCTAGAGAGAAGATGACATTGTTATTTTGAATAGATAACGAAGAGTTGCTTAAAAAAACATCAAACAGATCATAAACATAAAAGAGAGTTTGACAGTTGAAAGACAATAATGCACAATCACCTTGCTTTCAAAGCTATCCACTAAATGCTCGCTTAGCTCAGTGGTAGAGTCCCTGCTCGACATGCAGGTTGTCACTGGTTCGAACCCAGTAGCGAGCACCATTATCTAGTTTAATACCTTCCCATAACGTCTATAAACCCCATACAAAGCCTTTAAATTCAATGTATTTATCTATATTCAGTCTATTAGCGTCTTTTGTCGTCTTGTAAAATCCATGAATTGAAGTAACCTATAACGTAACCTATTTAATATCACTAAATTCAGAGGTTACGTCATGGCGATTAAAATAAATCCATTAACTGCAACTCAAGTACTAAAAGCTAAACCTAAAGATAAAGAATATAATTTAGGTGATGGTGATGGCTTATCTTTAAAAGTAATGCCAATAGGAACTAAACTTTGGCGTTTTGCTTATTATCGACCTGTTAGTAATAAAAGAGCCAATTTAGCATTAGGTAAATACCCTGACCTATCATTAGCGAAAGCAAGAACCAAAGCATTAGAAGCAAGACACCTATTAGCTGATGGTATTGATCCTAAAGTTCATCGTGATCAGACATTAAGCGCTCAGCAAGCTATTTTAACTAATACGTTGCAGGTTGTTTTTGATGATTGGCTTGCCGTTAAGCAAACAAGTATTAAAGCACTGACAGCAAAAAAGCTAAAACAACGTATTGATAAATATTTATTGCCTGAACTCGGTAAGTTACTCATTGGTGAGATAACAGCACCGCAGGCGATTAAAGTATTAAAGCCAATTGCTAATCAAGGTAAATTTGAAACGGTTGGTCGTTTGTGTCGTAACTTAAATGAAATCATGACTTTTGCAGTTAATACAGGTGTTATTGAGCACAATAAGTTAGCGGGCATTGGTAAAGCATTTGAAACCGCTAAAGTAACCAATCAACCATCATTAAAACCAGAAGAGCTTCCAGAATTAATGAGAGCCATTAGTTTTGCCAGTATTAAATATACAACTCGATGCTTATTAGAATGGCAATTACATACAATGACTCGACCATCTGTGTTGAACTGTAAATTTTAATGAGTATCTTTGTTTCTTCGAGCCTGTAAATAATTTTTTGCTAATGATTAGCGACGAATGCCCACTAACACTCAAAAGCATACAACGGAACATTACTATTTTAGGTGGTGTTAAAGCGACCGTAATTACATAGAACGAGCTAGTTATGGCAAATTTTCTATGACAGCGACTAGATCTAAAAAAGCTTTTCTCCAGCAATAGATGCAATAATGAAAAAATATCAATAACAGAGCTAGGATGGTAGATTTATGCATTAAATAAAATTGCACAGCAATTAAACGTAGCTTATTACCAATCCGCTTAATTAATTGATCAGTTCCATTCAATCTCTAGTACACATTTTTTAACCCTAGCAGGAATGCTAATAAAGTCATTCCATACATCACAAACGTCATCAACTATATTGTCGTATCCTTGAAGCATAAGTGGTATTGTCACATCCTATTCCATACTTGCTCTATAGGGTTGAGTTCTGGAGAGTATGGTAGGAGATTTATAATCGATAACCTGAATTCTGGATAAGAACTCCAGTTAAATTTCAAACGGGTAGTGCACTCAGGATAAGTAAATCGATACAAAGTCACTATTTTTGTTTGTTTCTGCGTTAAAAATCAACCTGAGATTACTATGCTTATTTACCTTTAACTATACAATACTGTATGATTAAAAATTTAACCTTATGATTTTTAAGTGAATTTTACTCACATTATTCCGATTTTAAGTTGGTTGTTTTTTCTTATCCAGAACTCAGGTTAATTAGTTATGAAACTATTATATGGGAAGATAGAAGATGCGTGGACAACTATTTCAGCATTTACGCAGAAAAGACTTGATTCAAAACCGTGTGAATATTGATGATTGGGAAATATACTTGGTTATTGGCAATGACCGCAGTGGAGCATTGGTCACTATTATCGAACGGAAAATTAGTTTTACTGTATCTATGCGGGTTGACGATAAATCAGAGAGATTAGTGACCGCAACGACTATTGCGTTATTATAGATATTTAAAGGGGCAGTCTTTACTGTTACAGCAGATAACGGTAAAGAATTTTCATATCATGAAGTGATGACTGAATACATGAATGTGGCGTTTACTTCGCAGATCCATATTGTTCATGGTAACGGAATTTGAATGGAAATACTAACGGCCTATTACGACAATACTTCCGAAATTCACGGATTTTAAAAAAGCATCGCAATCAGCAATTGAAGATGTAATAGTGAAGCTTAATGATAGAGCAAGAAAGAAACTTAAGTACAAAACGGCAGCCAAACTAATAGTTGAACATATGGCAGTTATTGCTGCTTTGTGGTTACGCACTTCACGTTGAATTTTCTTAACTATATATTCCACTTTATTTTTTATTATTCCTTCGGTGACTCTTTTGTTGTCTAGTACATTGCAGCTACTATTGGCTTTTATGTAATTAATTATTCCATGTTCAAGAACTTCTGGAATGATTTTTTTGTGATGGTTATCATAATTTACTTAATAAGATTACGTATTATGCAGACAAACAAACGTATACCGAACGTTTACCTGAGGATAATGCATGGATATTAATTTAGCTAAATTAGTTACAGAAAGTCGTAATAGTGATTCTGAAAAAATAGATACATTATCAACCATTGACATGTTGAAAGTGATTAATGATGAAGATAAAAAAGTGGCCTTCGCGGTAGAAGAATGCTTGCCAGACATAGTAAAAGTCGTTGATGCGGTAGTGAAAACCTTTCAAATGAAAGGGCGACTTATTTATATTGGGGCTGGTACGTCTGGCCGTTTAGGTGTTTTAGATGCCAGCGAATGCCCGCCAACTTATGGATCTTCACCAGAACTTGTACGAGGTCTAATTGCAGGAGGAGATAAAGCTATTTTAAGTGCCGTAGAAAATGCAGAGGATGATCAAGAACTTGCCGTCATAGACCTAAAAACAATTTTATTTAATAAAAATGATCTACTGGTCGGTATATCCGCGAGTGGGCGGACTCCTTACGTGTTATCTGCAATGAAGTATGCTACTTCTTTAGGTGCAATCGTTGCGAGTGTTAGCTGTAACCCAAATAGCTCAATGGCAACGCTTGCCGCTATTGCAATATCCCCAATTGTAGGCGCAGAAGTTGTAACCGGATCTTCACGTATGAAGGCTGGAACGGCTCAAAAACTGGTACTTAATATGATCACGTCAGGTGCGATGATAAAAATGGGAAAGGTTTTTGGTAATTTAATGGTTGATGTTGATGCAACTAATGCAAAACTTGTACAGCGTCAAAAAAATATAGTGGTACAAGCAACAAATTGTTCATTAGAACTAGCTGAAAAAACCCTAGAAGCATGTGACCTTCATTGTAAAACGGCTATTGTGATGATATTACTTGATTTAGACGTGCTTACAGCGAAGCAAAAGTTAAAGGACAATCACGGTTTCATCCGTCAAACATTAGAGGGATATCATGGCTAAAATCACATTGGATATGATAGATAAAATAACCAAAACAATTGGTAACATTAATAATATTGCGAAATGTACTAACTGCATGACACGTTTACGCTTAACTATTATTGACGAGAATGTGGTTAATGTTGAAGCGCTAAAGCTAATAGCCGGTGTTCTCGGGGTCGTTGAAAGTGATTGTCAATTACAAATTATATTAGGCGTAGGTAAAGCTCAGCAGGCCGCCGAATTAATTAATGAAAAAATATATGTTAACAATAGTTGTGATAATCACAACTATCATCAGTCGCAAGAAAGTTTATCTGACATTACATTGCAGAAAAAAAACAACATAAAGAAAAAGCAAAGTAGCTCAGCTCAGCGGTTTCTAAGTAAATTTTCAACTATTTTTACGCCTTTGATTCCCGGGTTTATTGCCGCAGGGTTATTACTTGGTTTTGCTACTTTATTTGAACAAATTTGGGTTGTTGGTAATACACTACCTAATACGCAATTAGTTGAACTTTTACAATATATGAGAGTGTTTGGCACTGGGTTGTTTGCCTTTCTAAGTATATTGATTGGCTATAATGCACAACAAGCTTTTGGTGGTTCTGGTGTCAACGGGGCTATTTTAGCTTCGCTATTTGTAATGAACTATAACCCGGATACTGTGCTTGGTGTGTACTCGGGAATGAGTGATTTCTTTGGTTATGCGATTGATCCACGTGGAAATATTATAGGCGTTTTAATTGCGGCTATTGTGGGGGCTTGGGTCGAACGTAAGGTACGAAAGTTTGTACCTGATAGTTTAGATATGATTCTAACCTCACTAATAACATTGCTAATAATGGGGGTGTTGGTATTTCTCGTTATTATGCCAATAGGTGGACTGCTCTTCTCTAGCATGTCTTGGCTATTCCTTCACCTTAACGGGAATCCCATTGGTAGTGCTATTTTAGCTGGCTTATTTCTCGTCGCGGTAATGTTTGGAATACATCAAGGTTTTGTACCTGTTTATTTTGCTTTAATGGAAGCACAGGGATTTAACTCTTTATTTCCTATTCTAGCCATGGCTGGTGGTGGATTAGTAGGGGCTTCGGTAGCGTTGTTTTTTAAAGCTAAAAAAGGCTCTACAACACGCGCTCAAATTAAAGGGGCGATTGTGCCGGGTATCTTTGGAATCGGCGAGCCTCTTATTTATGGCGTTACCTTGCCACGTGTAAAACCTTTTATTACTGCGTGTGTAGGTGGTGCCAGCGGTGGTTTCTTTATCGGTTTAGTTTCATATATGGGACTACCTATAGGGCTTAACACTGTGTTTGGTCCATCTGGTGTAGTGGCAATACCTTTAATGACGTCAAATCACGGTATCTTTGTGGCGATGGGTGTGTTTGTTATAGGGCTACTTATTTCATATGTAGCCGGATTTCTGGCAACATGGTTTTTTGGTACGAAAGGCGTGGATTTAAGCTGACTTTTTTAAACTCTAATATTGCAAACAATGAACGGAGCTATAGATGGGTAATTTGTAAATCTATAAAGAAAGGTTATTCTGAAGCCCACTTGATGCAAAATGATTATTCATCCTCATAGTATCCATCCGATCTATTTCAGCTTGAAAGGGTATATAAACTCTTGGCTCATTGCATCAGATGACGATTCATTATTCCCAAAAGATACCCAAAGTTCAGCGCCGGGGCGTGTCTCGTAATGTAGGGCCCCCAAAGTATCTATTGTTGATTGTTTAGTTCGAGCGGCTTCTTCCATCAGAAAAAAACTTGTAATTGCTCGCACCTTTCATATCTATAATGTTCCCCATTCCGCCAAAGGTGAACACTCCGCCAGTCTTGTGACGTATCTCCCAATGTGATGGAACCGGTAAGAACCCTTTCAAGCTCAAGTCTTTAATTGACTTGTTTATCCCTGCATATATGGACTCTTTAAGCGACTTCATTCTTTCTCGTAACACGTAAACTTTAGAGCCACAGGAATTGATCTCACCCGACATTATGTCTTGCGCAAACCTTGACTTTGTACCAGCTCTCCCACCGAACATGCACTTATATTTTTTGTGCTTTAGTATCATCGGCTCAAGTTTTTCAATCAAATAAATAGTGGGCTCTTCATCAGTAGCAATCATGTTACCGATAGTTCCTTTCCATTTTCTTATAAAGTGCGGTACTTTTTCACCATCAACTATGTCAACTCTATCAACAACGCCGTAAATGCTAGGCTCAAGCTTTCCTGAAGCTGCTTTTGCAATCGGCTCAATTCTAGCTAATCTTTTAAGCATGGCGCTAGGCATTTCCAACACCTAACGATTCTTCTATTGATGCAAGTCTGCGTTGTAGCTCTGTCACTTCATCTATTTTAAGCATTGAAGCTATCGAGTTAATAAATATATTCGCTACGTCTGGAGCTATGAAGCCCTTTGAAGCCGCTAATATAACTTGAGTTGCTTGCACGGAGGGAGTTGCATCTTTATCAAAGTCGAAAATAACAAAAGGCATTGTTGACTTCGGAACTGGATACAGTCTTTTTAATAACTCAGGCGCTCCGAATGTGTCCTCAACATCAAAGGCTCTATTGAATCTAAGGAATCATATTTCCATTTAAATGCAATATAATTATGTCTTAATTTGCAAAGAGTAAATATGATGAATAAAAAAATAATTACCACGTTATTATTTGTATCTGTTTGTGTTATATGGGGAACTACTTGGATGGCAATGGAGATGGCGGTGCAATCCATCCCAGCTATTACCGCGACAGGTTTACGCTTTCTATTTAGTGCCCCATTGTTAATTTTATTAGCCTGTAAATGTAAAGTTCCCTTATTTTTTCCGAAGGATAAAAAACAAGAGTTCATCTTAATCAGTTTATTTTATTTTGCGTTTCCGTTTACATTGATGATTTATGGCGAGCAATATATTTCATCGGGTCTCGCCTCTCTTATTTTTGCCAATATGCCTGTAATAATGTTGGTTTTTTCACTATTTAGACATAAACAAAAAATTCAATTTCATCAATGTTTAGGGTTGGGCGTAGCGTTAGTGTGTTTGATGATGATAATTAGTAATGAAATAGGTATCAAGGCCAATGGCAGTATATTTGGTGTTATTGCATTATTTTCAGCTGTTTTAATGCACGCGAGTATATACAGCAGTGTACAAAATCGATGCAAGGGAATACATATTCTCACTTATAATGCCGTACCATGTCTTGTTGCTGGATTATTATTAGTAGTCGGGACTATATTAGAGCAACCTCAGTGGCAGACATTTACTCTTTTATCTTTTGGTGCAGTTATTTATTTAGGGGTAATAGCAGGGATTGGTGGCATTATGGCTTATTTTCAATTAAATAAAATGGCGAGCCCTTTTCAAGCCTCTCTGTGTTTTTTGATTTTTCCAGTGATTGCATTAGCATTAGATAGTTTGGTTAATGGACGTAATATTAGTCACGATTCTTATTTGTTAAGTGTTATATTATTATTGGGGGTATTTATGTGTAAACTACCTCTTTCAACGTTAAATAAAATTAAAATCAAGTGTTACTCTATATCATTTAAAAAGTTTCCGTAGCGTTAACTGTAAATATATACAAACAATTCAATGTGTTAGATATTAACCTCTTCATGATGACGAATAGAAAAACAAAAAGGTAATATATGTTAAACCGATTCCAAACGGAGATTTGTTTACGTCTCGCGACAGTAAATGATGCAGATTTATTACTTAAATTGCGTAATGATACGACCACTCAAATGGCCAGTCATATAACGAGTACCGTAAAATACTCAACACATGTGCAATGGTTAAGAATATTATTACAAGATCCTTTACGTAAACTCTACATTGCTGAAAAAAACAAAATAGCCGTCGGTTCGCTTCGATCTGTGCTGGAACTCGGTCGATACGAATTATCCTGGACTGTTGCTGCAGAGTACAGAGGGCAAGGTATAGGTAAGCAAATGGTAAGTATACTGGCGAATGAAATTAAAGCGCCAATCTGTGCAGAGTTAAAAAAAGGCAATGTAGCTTCGGCTAAAATAGCTGAATTTGTGGGAATGAAGCAAATTCAGAAAGAAAGTAAAGGTATATTGTACTATCAGCGAGATGCGATAGAATCATAGACACAATATTTATTGTGTCTACATTGTACTGGTATTAATTTTTTAGCGATGTTGATTGTGCATCATGTATATTTAACACTTGTGTGTCGGTGAACCAATCAACGTACGCAGGCTATTTAGGCTGATAATATTGTTGCTAAGTAGAGGTATTTTATCTAGGTGTAATTTTTTTAAGGTTTCGGGCATCATCAGCAATGCATCTTGTTCTTGTTGATAAATTGCCTCTGCGAGTGTGTCATTGTTTATTTGTTGTTGCGGATAAAGGCCATTAAGCACAAGATATTGATCTTTCAAACCGATATTACTTAACTCAATATGAGTACGTGCGACTTCTAGTAAGGTGGATGTTTGTGCTCGTGCAACTAAAATTAAGCGTGTTTGCTGTGCATCAGATAATGCGTGTACGGCTTGAGCATATTTATCACGTTGTTTATCTAAACCCGCCAGAGGGCCTAAGCAAGATGCATCGCCTTGACCTAACTCTAAAAATTCATTCCATGCACCGGGTAGTTGCAATAGGCGAATAGTGTGCCCTGTCGGTGCGGTATCAAAAATAATATATTGATATGTTTCGCGTAGTATAGGGTCGGTTAAAAGTGCGGTAAACTCATCAAAAGCCGCTATTTCTGTCGTACAAGCGCCTGACAATTGCTCTTTTATATTGTTGATGACCGCGTCGGGTAACTTTCCTATTACGGGAGCCAGTATTTTTTCGCGATAAGCTTCGGCTGCAGCTTGTGGGTCTATTTCTAAAGCAAAAAGGCCCTTAATCTTCACGATAGGAGTGATTTTGTTACCAATATCAGTGGCGAATACTTGCCCAATATTAGACGCTGGGTCGGTACTGACTAATAATACATTTTGCCCTTGCTCGGCTAAAAGTAATGCACTCGCACATGCAATAGATGTTTTACCGACCCCTCCTTTACCGGTAAAAAAAAGAAAAGGAGGAGGGTTGATTAAAAATTCAAGCATCTGTATATCCTTTTTATGGGTATTTATGAAGAGCAACAGCTAGATTTGATTGCTTTGTCGTTGTTTGTACTCGAACATGTTAACGCACACCAAGATGCTAGTTCTTGCCGAGTAGGATAACGGCCAGTTAAGACAATTTCATCATTGACGATGGTAAGTGGTAATCCATCAACACCATTTTCCTCAAGGAAATGGGTCACCTTTAAATTTTGCGCAAACGCAATTGCTTGTTGTGCTAGGTTAAAACGTTCGAGCTGAATATTTTGTTGGTTTAGCCATTTAACATCGGCAGAAAAAGCTAATAATAATGGGTCAACATCTGAGCCACAGATGCCACTGGAACAACACATTGAAGGTTCAAATATTTGGATAGATAGCATGTTTATTTTCCTATTAGTGAGTTTTATTGTTGAATTAAGCATTTTTTGTATAATTTTTTTTCAGTCTCAAGGTGATATTTACCAGTGCAATCAAGACGGGTACTTCTACTAAGGGGCCAATAACCCCCGCAAAAGCTTCGGGTGAATTAATACCAAAAACGGCGATGGCAACGGCAATGGCAAGTTCAAAGTTATTGCCTGTTGCGGTGTAAGCAATCGATGCGTTTTTATCAAAAGGAATACCCATTTTTTTTGCACTAAAGAAGCTAATTAAATACATTAAGAAAAAGTAGATAGTTAAAGGGATAGCGACCAAAACAACTTGCATAGGTAGCTCGATAATCATTTCACCTTTGAGGCTAAACATTAATATAATAGTGCCTAACAGTGCAATAAGCGTGATCGGTGAAATGATAGGTAGGTAAGTGTCGTTGTACCATTGAGCGCCTTTTTTGGCGACTAATATTTTGCGACTTAAAAAACCGGCAACAAAAGGGATACCTAAGTAAATTAAAACACTTTGTGTAATATCTAAGATTGAAATATCAATTAGCTGACCTGTCACCCCAAAATAGGGCGGTAATACAGTAATAAACAACCATGCCATAAAACTATAAGTAAATATTTGAAAAATGCTATTCAATGCGACTAATGCAGCTGCGTATTCTTTATTGCCCCCACCAATATCATTCCAAACTAAGACCATAGCAATACAGCGGGCTAAACCAATTAAAATAACGCCAGTCATTAAATGTGGGTAATCACCTAAAAACAAAATAGCTAAGCTAAACATTAGAATAGGGCCAACAAGCCAATTCATCAAAAGGGATAGACTAATTGCTTTTTTATCGGCAAAAACTTTACTCATTAGGCTGTAGTTTACTTTGGCTAGTGGTGGGTACATCATTAAAATCAATCCAATAGCTAAAGGAATATTTGTACTACCTACGGAAAAAGAGGTATTAAAATGGGTGATAGTCTCCGGAAACTGAACACCTAAAGTAATACCTATTGCCATGGCTAAAAATATCCATAAAGTTAAAAATCTATCTAAAAAACTTAATTTAGGTGCCGGTTGTATGGTGCTCATAATTACCTCTGTTCGTGTATCGCCGATAGACGATTATTGCAAATAAAAAAGAGACTTTAACGTATTACCTAATGGGCGAAAAACGTAGTGACTCTCTTTAATAAAATTAATTCAATATGCTAGAAAATAAGCTTAAATAAGCATTTATGTTCTTTTTATTAATGCG
Source organism: Psychromonas sp. CD1 (assembly GCF_002239585.1). Classification (GTDB taxonomy): domain Bacteria; phylum Pseudomonadota; class Gammaproteobacteria; order Enterobacterales; family Psychromonadaceae; genus Psychromonas. The sequence continues at coordinate 663,250 of NZ_NDFH01000003.1, read as the reverse complement.
ATAGCACATTTTAGGTGGTATTGGCTCTGCACTAATAAATTGTGCTTGCTTCAAAATACGTAAATGCTCAGAAACTGTCGATTGTGCTAAACCAAGCTTAGAAACTAAATCACTATTTAAACAGCCACCTAACTTATCAAGTTTCAATAAAATTGAAAGGATCCTAATACGTGCAGGGTGAGAAAGTGCTTTTGATAATGTGGCAAAGTTCTTCTCTTCAACCAGTTCTTGTTTTGTTGAGGAAAATACGGGGTTATTGGCTGCAACACAGTGCGTCATTTGCATTTTCAATCCTATTACTATTAATCGTTAAAACACGATTAGTATAGGATACGATTTATAGGATAACAAGTCGTATCTTTAAAATTAATAAAAAGTGACGTTTATGTGTAACAGATAGTGAAGTTACCAATATAAATTGATGCATCATTTTTAGATGATGAGTCTGTAATAGCGGGGTAGGGGGTGATGGCAAAACATTATTAAAAATAAAAACGCACACATATTTGTTATGTGCGCGTCTTTTATTGTTTTTATAGTTATGCCGCGCCACGAGGAACCGCATGCGCATTATTTACCGGCGGTTTTCCGGTGAACTTTTCAACTTCTAATTGTGTCATATTTCCACAGTTACCTTGGCTCAACTCTGAACTGCCCACATCAAAGGTAAGTAGATTAATACAACCATTACGGCACAAACCGCCACTTTTGCCCGGCGTAGAAGAGTCAAACCATGCACCTTCACAAATACGTACAACACCTTCAAGAATGGCATCAGAAACATTTGCGCCAACTAATATTTCGCCTCGCTCGTTAAATGCTCTAACTAAATCACCGTTAGAAATACCCCGTGATTTTGCATCCTTACTATTGATCAAAATGGCCTCACGATTAGCAACTGCATACTTTAATCTTAGCGGTGTATTATCGAGTTGCGAATGCAAACGATGAGACGGATGAGAGGTATTAAGCGATAAAGGATATTTTTTGGCAATCGAAGATTTATACCATTCTTTAGGCTCAAACCATTTAGCATGTGGTGCACAATCTTTGTAATTCATTTTTTTAATTGTTTCAGAATAAATCTCGATGCGCCCAGATGGAGTGCCTAAAGGATTCAATAATGGATTTTCTCTAAAATCCGCATGGCGTGTCCATTTTTGATTGGCTTCTGGTATCGGAAATTTAATGTAATCATTAGCTTTCCAAAGCATTTCAAAAGGTGGTAACGGAATACGATTCTGGCGTGCTTGTTTAGCCATTGCATCATACATACTTTTTAACCACTGCATTTCATTTTTGTTTTCAGTATAGGCACCTTCAACGTTCAGTTTTTTTGCGATGGCACTGAAGATATCAAAGTCACTTTTAGACTCAAATTGGGGTTCAACGACTTTATGCATTGGGAAAACGTATAACTGAGAGTAATCGCCACCCATGCAGATATCATTACGTTCGTAAGATGTTGTTGTAGGTAAAACTATATCAGCGTGCTTAGCGGAAGCTGTCCAATAAGGTTCATTCACCACGATAGTATCAAGGCTTTGCCATGCTTTTAACAATTGATTAATATCTTGTTGCTGATGGAAAGGGTTTCCACCTGCAACATAAACCATTTTAATTTCCGGATAAGTGATTTTTTTACCATTAAATTGAATACTTCTACCAGGGTGTAAGATGGCTTCTGTAATACGAGCTACGGGGATTGGTGCAGGGCTATTCGCCGGCGCTTTACCCGCATTCATACAAAAATGGTCAAAACCAATTCAAAACTGGAGAGCTGCGATGAATCGGTTTATAATTGAGTTTGAAGACCGTTTAAAGCGCCACCTGTAAAATGGTAATTACACAGAATTATTTACAGGGTCCCGTTGGGTTGTGGTTATCACCTTGGGGTGGATACAATAAACCCCTCGCTATCCGCGTCTCTCATGCTAAAGAGTTTGCTTTTGAAACGGTTGATGGCAAATTTGCATTGTCGGGTCCAAATTATTTTACAAATTTCAATTCGAAAATTGTTAATCTGATTAAAAATGAACATATTACTTCCTTCAAACTAATGGAATGGGTAATGCAGGATCGCACATCACAGGTAGCAAGTTCGCATCCGACTTTGATGCATCTGTCGCGTTGATAAAAAATATGCGAAAAGCAAATAACAATTTATTTATCAATCTGACAACTGGCACAAATGCGAGCCCATCATGGCTATTTTTTGCAGATTCAATTTGGCGACAAGGCGATGACATTAATTTATACGGTGATGGCTCGAATGTACAACAGTGGATAACTTATCGGGATGCTGAAACATATCGTTCTATTGTTTTAAAAGGTCCTTTATTTCCACTAAACTCTTTAATGTTACATGGTATTGTCAGTGCTAAAAATTCCTATTATGGCCTTGAAAAGATTCAAACCGACAGTGATTTTTCGGATCAAGTTTGGAGTTATTTTGCAACGGGGACACAGCTTCAAGAAATGTATATAACACCGAGCATGCTTAATAAAACAAAATGGGATATACTCGCAAAAGCGGCTAAATGGTCAAGAGAAAATACAAATGTTCTCGTTGATACGCACTGGATTGGTGGTGATCCGACTAAAATGGAAATATATGGTTGGGCTTCTTGGAGTGTAAATAAAGCCATTTTTTCTTTACGTAATCCCTCGGATAAAGTTCAAACTTACTACTTAAATTTGAAACATGATTTTGAAATACCAACCGGTAGAAGTAGCAATTTTAAATTAAAGGCGATTTATGGAGACAATAATACTATTCCTGCTAATTACACCGAAGCCATCGTGATAACATTACAGCCCCTTGAGATAATTGTCTTTAATGCGACGGTACAAAAATAAAGGTACAACTCATAAAAGGCTTTGTAAAATACAACTAAAGATACATAGTTATAATTGCCTGTCTTATAACTATGTATTTCATGATTGCCTATAATGTTGCTGATTAGCGCTCTACCCAATTTACATGCCGACAAAATGTAAAAAGTGAGTATAAATAGAGTTACTTTATACTCACTTTTTACATACTTAAATTTAATATACGCAGTGTAAATAGCTCAACTCTTTTCAATCTAGTTATCAAACCTTTTTATTAATCATCCCCGTTCAATAAAATCCGATCTTATACTACAATCCATTGGTAAATGAGACGAATAAGTCGTATGCTCTGATACATTTTTTATTGAGAATCATTAATTTATGTTACAACACCAACCCGTTCAAGGTGCCTCTTGGATGCTAAGCGCAGGTCTTGCTTTTGCTATTGTTAACAGTATTGCTCAATATTTAACGATTACCTTTGGATTACCGTCTACGATGGTAGCTTTAATTCAATACTCAATCGCCCTTCTTGTTATATTGCCTTATTTACGTACTTTAGGTATCAGAAACTCACTCAAAACAGACTATTTCGGCATGCATTTATTACGGGTATTTATCGCTGTAATTGGCATCCAATTATGGTTATGGGCATTGGCTTACCCCGTCCCTATTTGGCAAGGCATTGCGTTGTTAATGACCTCACCTTTATTTGCCACCATAGGCTCAGGCATCTTTTTAAAAGAAAAAGTAAGTATGGCCCGCTGGGGGGCAACTTTAGCAGGCTTTGTTGGCACAATGATCATTTTAGAGCCGTGGGCAGATAACTTTACATGGGCGACATTATTGCCGGTAGGGGCTGCATTTTTCTGGGCTTGCTACTCTTTAATGGTAAAAAAAATGTCGGCAAACGATTCACCGTCTACGATGGTCGTCTATTTATTAATATTAATTACACCCTTTAATTTTTTACTCGCTTTACCTGAATGGCAAACACCTACGGATATTAATATTTGGCTATTATTAATCGGAGCAGGAGCTATGACGGCTCTCGCACAATGGGCCATAGTAAAAGCCTATTCAGTGGCAGATGCCTCTTTTGTTCAACCCTTTGATCATGCTAAATTACCCTTAAATGTATTGGCAGGTTGGCTGGTGTTTGGTTGGGTACCACCTGGACGTTTATGGCTAGGTGCTGCAATTATCATTGCCTCCGTTGCTTTTATTACACAATGGGAACGTAAACGATAAGAGTGTAGATATCCTGAGCACGAGAATGTTATTAAACTTGGCGATACCTTTATTTATGTTTTATTAGCCATGATTATTTGTATAGCGTTTTATTTTATCGTTTCAGATTATATACGCTACGCTAGTGCATAGTACCTAAATTTAGGGCTGATATCTCATATTGCAGACTCATGCAATTTAACCCTCACATCAACATAACAAGCATCTGTGGGCCACACTAAATAGGTCATTGTATCTAGCGCCACAGCCCACGTTTATCTTAAATATTATTGTTCCGATATGTTTTTTATACTGGGAAATTTAACTTTGCCAAGGGGCTCATACACTCTAAATACACCATAAAAATCGACCCCGTTAGAGGGTATCGCATTAACGCCTGTACCCTCAGGATTAATATGTATCCGATATGTACCATCGGCATCCGCTTGCACATTATATGAAGAAATATAATAAACATCTCCTATATTGGGAATAAGAAACCTATTCTGAGAACTGTAGATAGTCATCGTCCAATATCCTTGATCATTTTTAATAAGTCCATTAGCCGGAACTATTATCTCATAGCTATCTTGCCCATTTAAAATTTTGAAAAAACATAAACTTTTACTAAATGTTTAAATGCGTTGTACTTGGTGTTGTCCAAAATTTTAAAATAATAACTAAAATCTCTTTAATTTCAGCTATGAATCAATTAACACTATAATCGTGCCAGTCATATAAAATGAACTTTTATTTTCATTGAAACTATCTAAATCCATTCTCGTCTGAAAACCATTAAATTTGTAAATAACTAACATGCTTATATTTAATGATTTTATTGCATTTTCAGCATGCGGATTAGGAATACTCATTAAAGCAGGAGGTCACTCGTAGTATTAATTGTATCGATGAAAGTTAAAAAAGTAATTTAATTGATTAGCTAAATTAAGCGAGCGTGGACACAATGTGGTCATTAGATCGAAAAAGCCCCTGTAACCTATTGATTGCAGGGGCTTGTAGGTGGTGGAGATGGGGGGAGTCGAACCCCCGTCCGAAAAGCCTACATCCTCGGTACTACATGCTTAGTCTATCTTTTAGTTAACTCTCGACACTCCGACAGACAGGATTGCAAAGAGCGAGTCCGATACTATTTCGCGGTTCACCCTCGAACAAGGTTCCCTCGCTATCCAAATGTAAATGACCTTCCGAATCCCTGCCCATAGGAGAAACTTGGGTGGAAGGCTAGCTAGCCTAAGCTGCTAGAGAGTAGTTAGAGTCGTTTGCAACTATAACGTTGACGGCTTTTTACGAGGCCAGCCGTCACCTCGGCATGCACCTAGGGTTTCAAGAATCTCGTCGAGTCCTAAATCATCCCCACAGTGGTAAACAACTGCATTGTCTACCCAAATAGTATAGCAAAGACAATCGATGCTAGATAGGGTTATCTTACAATGAGTGTCTAGTTGCTGGTTTAACGAACGCTGTGCTTCATCATGCGTTCTTTTTGTACTTTCCATTCACGATCTTTATCAGCATTGCGTTTGTCATGAGCTTGTTTACCTTTTGCCAAGGCAAAGGATATTTTCACCCATGCTTTTTTCCAATACAAGGAGATAGGAATAATTGAATAACCTTGGCGTTCAACTTTACCAAGTAGGTTATCTAATTCGCGTCTTTTTAATAAAAGCTTACGATAACGCATGGGATCACAGATAACATGAGAGCATGCAGCATCAAGAGGAGGGAAAGATGCACCTAATAACCATGCTTCTCCATTTTTAAGGAAAATATAGCTATCTGCGATATTTGCTTTGCCTGCTCGCAATGATTTCACCTCCCAACCTTGCAACTCAAGGCCTGCTTCAAAGCGTTCTTCTAGGTGATATTCGTGACTAGCGCGTTTATTACGTGCTATCGTATTTTCATTGTTTTTAGTTTTTGATTTTTTTTTAGCCATAGTCTCATATTGTAACCGGAAATAATTAAACTAGATATATGTCTAAATTGTTTTTTTTCAATAGTGAGATAGTATAAACTGTTTTTTTTATTAAAGAGCTGAGCGAATGGTTGAAGTATCCCGTAGTGCGTTATTGATGTATAGCGCAGATGAAATGTACCAATTGGTTAATGATGTGGAGTCTTATCCGGCGTTTTTGCCTGGGTGTGTAGGCGCACAATTATTAATGCATGAGAACAATTTAATGCGTGCTTGTATTAAAGTATCAAAAGCGGGAATCAGTCAAAGTTTTACGACGGAGAATAAATTAACTCCCGGTCGACAAATTGAAATGCGTTTAATTGAAGGCCCCTTTAAATCGCTTAGTGGAGGTTGGGTTTTTATACCTTTAGATGATCAAGCGTGTAAAGTAATTTTCGATTTAAAATTTGAATTTAGCAGTAAACTGATTGAATTCGCATTTGGACGAATTTTTAACGAATTGGTTGGCTCAATGGTCAATTCTTTTGCGGTGCGCGCTAAATTTGTTTATGGCATTCGTTAGGACGTGATATGAATACAATAAGTGAAATGATTGATATAGAGGTGGTTTACGGGCTACCTCATAAGCAGGTGCTTTTGACTGTATCTGTACCGAAGGGTACTTCTATTGAGCAATGCTTGCATCTTTCAGGTATAACGCAACATTTCCCTGAAATTATTATAAATAAGGCTAAGGTGGGTATTTTTAGTCGCATTGAAAATTTAGATTATTTGGTGAAAACGGGTGATAGAATTGAGATTTACCGACCTTTGACGGCAGATCCCAAAGCGATGCGTAAATTGCGCGCAGCCAAAATGGCCAAGAAGGAGAAATAAAGGTGAATTTCCTCTTCTTTTAACCTGTTTGTTCGTTCTTATTTCGCCTCATTTTGCATTTTTGTAATAAGCGGGCTAACTTCAATTTCTTTCTTTCTTTGAATTTTTTGTAATATTTTATCTTCAAAGGTAAGGACGACTTTTTGTTGTTGTATTTTTTCACCTCCTGGTTTGATATACCGAATATAGTACCAAGTAGACGAATCAAAGGGGTCGATTAACATGGGCGACCCTAAAAGAAAAATGACTTGTTGCTGATTCATGCCTATTTCAAGTTGTGCCATTTTTTGTGTATCAATGTAGTTACCTTGTGTAACATCAATTTGATAAACGAAAGTATCGTAAAGGGATGAACAGCCAGAAAGCGCACCGATAAGACAAAGAGAAGCGATAGTTTTTTTGATTAGCATGATTTTGATAGCAACTTTAAGTAATAACAAGAAAGAGCTTGAATAGTACCCAAGGCTGAGGACGTTGTAAATTACTCAAAGGGGCAGTTTTTTGCTTAAAGTGCTTTTTTTTACAATAAAAGGGATATAAATGCGTAGGAAACGTGCTTCCACTTTAAATTTACGATAAATATCAGTAGAATTCATTTATATTTACCTAACTTGTCTTGTGAAATTATTGAATGCCTTTATTTGCTATTGGAATTAACCATCAGACAGCCTCTGTCGCATTACGTGAAAAAGTGGCTTTTGCACCCGATGCATTAGCAGATACATATCAAAGTTTATTAAAACTAGAGGGTGTATTAGAAGCGGTTATTGTTTCTACGTGTAACCGTAGTGAAATATATTGTTATTTGAAAACTGACTGTAGTCAAAGTGTGGTTAATTGGCTATGTGCGTTTCATAATGTCGTCATTGATGACATCATTGAGAGTTTATATTGCTATAAGAATGATAAAGCGGTGCAACATCTTTTTCGGGTGGCATCGGGACTTGATTCTTTAGTTTTAGGTGAGCCTCAAATATTGGGACAAATAAAGCAAGCATTTGTCCGTGCCGGACAGGCTAAAAGTGTGCATAAAATGTTGCAGAAATTGTTTCAACAAACATTTGGTGTTGCAAAAAAAGTGCGCACTGATACGCAAATTGGTGCCAATGCAATTTCCGTTGCTTTTGCCGCCGTGTGTTTGGCAAAGCAAATATTTAGTGATCTTGCGCAGAGCCGAGTTTTATTAATTGGTGCTGGGGAGACGATTGAGTTGGTCGGTAAATATTTGGTTGAGCATAATGTGCCTAATATTACGATTGCTAATCGTACGTTATCAAGAGCGATGGATTTAGTTGAGCAATTTAATGCACAAGCTATTACGCTTGAAGAGATCCCCAAACATTTAGCCTCTGCGGATATTATTATCTCATCAACGGCAAGCCCTTTACCTATTATTGGTAAAGGTATGGTTGAAAGTGCGTTAAAAGTGCGGCGTAATCAGCCGATGTTATTTATCGATATTGCAGTGCCTCGAGATGTTGAAGAGCAAGTCAATGAATTGCATGATGTGTATTTGTATAGCGTTGATGATCTACATGGTATTATTGACGAAAATAAACAAGCACGACAAGATGCGGCGATTGAAGCAGAAAAAATTATAGACAGTTGTGTGATTGATTTCTCTCATTGGATTGAATCACTCAAAGCGGTTGAGAGTATCCGCATTTATAGAGAAAAAAATGAATGCTTACGTGATGCCTTATTACACAATGCCATTGTAGCATTACATAATGGTAAAGCACCTGAGAAGGTGATGCGTGAATTGGCTTTTAAGTTAACTAATAAAATTATTCATGATCCGAGCCAAGCATTAAGGCTTGCAGCTTGCTCTGAAGATGATAATGAATTACAAATATTACGTTCAGCATTAGGTTTGAACGATGAATAAAACGTTAAAAAAGAGAAAAATATGAAAGCATCGATTGTTGCAAAATTAGAAGGGTTAGTTGAACGCTATGAAGAAGTTCAAGCGTTACTTGGCGATCCAGAAACTATGGCAGATCAAGATAAATATCGTAAATTAACGAAAGAATACTCGCAACTTGAAGTCGTAGTGCTTTGTTTTAAAGATTATCAACGTGCAGTCGAAGATGTCGAAACCGCTGAAATGATGTTAGAAGACGACGATCCAGACATGCAAGAAATGGCGATAGATGAAATTAAAGAAGCGAAAGCGAGGTATAATGAACTTTCGGCTGAATTACAAATTTTATTATTACCCAAAGATCCTAATGATGATCGTAACTGTTATCTGGAAATTAGAGCTGGCGCGGGGGGCGATGAAGCCGCTATTTTTGCGGGTAATTTATTTAGAATGTATAGTAAATACATTGACTCTAAAAAGTGGCGCTTAGAGGTTATGAATACCAACGTAAGTGAGCAAGGTGGCTACAAAGAAATTATCGCTAAAATCGAAGGCGAAGGCGCTTACGGTATTATGAAGTTTGAGTCGGGGGGACATCGTGTACAACGCGTGCCTGAAACTGAATCTCAAGGTCGTATTCATACCTCCGCCTGTACCGTTGTTGTAATGCCTGAAGTACCTGAAGCAGAAGCTGTGTCTATTAATCCTGCTGATTTAAAAATGGATACTTTTCGGGCTTCTGGAGCAGGGGGCCAGCACGTTAATAAAACTGATTCTGCAGTGAGACTTACGCATATACCGACTGGTACAGTTGTAGAGTGTCAAGATCAACGTTCTCAGCATAAAAATCGCGCGCAAGCAATGTCGGTATTACAGGCACGTTTACAACAAGCCGAAGATGAAAAGAATAAAGCAGAAGAGCAAACATTACGCCGTAGCCTTGTGGCCAGTGGCGATCGTAGTGAGCGTATTCGTACTTATAATTACCCACAAGGACGAGTGAGTGATCATCGCATTAATTTAACTTTATATCGTTTGCATGATATTTTAGAGGGCGAGTTAGATATGTTATTAGACCCAATTTTATTAGAAGATCAGGCGGATAAATTAGCGGCCCTTGCGCGGAGTGATTTTTAATTGCGTATAGATGCGGCTGTTTTAAGAGCTAAATCTTTATTAATTAAGAGTGACAGTGCATTACTTGATGCTCAAGTATTACTCTCTTTTGTTTTACAAAAAGAGAGTGTTTATTTGATGACTTGGCCGGAGAAACATTTAACTGAGTCTCAACAAAAAGCTTATGAAGTTTTGCTTGTTGAGCGAATTAAAGGGGTGCCCGTTGCATATTTGACGGGCATTCGTGAGTTTTGGTCATTACCTTTTAAAGTTAATAATTCAACATTAATTCCACGACCAGATACAGAGATTTTAGTGGAATACGCATTAAAGATTTGTTCACCTCAAGCACGTATTTTAGATTTAGGTACCGGAACCGGGGCTATTATTTTATCGATTGCGAGTGAATTACCCAATGCGAGATGTAGTGGCGTTGATTTTAATGCAGATGCGGTACAATTAGCCATAGAAAACAGACAAATATTGAAGCTAAATAATGTCAATATTTATCAAAGTGATTGGTTTAGTCAAGTAGAAGGTCGTTTTGATCTGATTGTGAGTAACCCCCCTTATATTGATAAAAACGATCATCATTTAGGCGAAGGGGATGTGCGTTTTGAACCTTTATCTGCATTAGTTGCCCCCCAAAAGGGACTTGCGGATATTCGTATCATTGTCGCTGATGCGCGTTCACATTTAAATGAAAATGCGACATTAATGATTGAGCATGGTTTTGAGCAAGGAAAGGAAGTTCGTAATATATTGCGTTTATTTGATTTTGATGAGATAAAAACAGTGCACGACTATGCGCAAAATGAGCGAATTAGTATGGCGATTTATAGAGGATTGAAATAATTATGTATGCTTTTTTAAAACATGCGCATTTAACCTTAATTTTAATTGCGCTTATCTTGTTTATGCTTAACTTTTTTTGGTTACAATGGGGGCATAAAAACGCACAAAAGGTTATTTTTAAAAAAATACTATTATGTTTTAATTTAGCGATTTTAGTTTTTGGTATGGCATTACTTTGGCTTTTAAACATTGACCCTTTTGTGCATTCTGGCTTTTGGATGCTAGAAAAAATGATGGCATTTGTGGTTTATTTGTTTATTGTTCATGTGGCTTTAGATGCTCAAAAATCTCGTTATATGCAATGGCTTTCTTTTGTCGGTGCTTTGGCTTGGTTAGGTTATATTATGCAGTTAGTGACCATGAAACAAGCGATATTATTAGTAGGTTAAAGTAGTACAAATAGATAAAGTAAGCCGTTTAGTAACTCAAGGAAACAGTTAAAAAATGATGGATGAAGAATTTGATAAAGAGCAAACACACGCTTTTAAAATATAGGAGGTAATATCTTACTATTTTTTATCGCACGGTTATTTATAATCATCTTCTATTTTGTATTTCAACGAATAAGGATCGAGGTCTAAATTATTTTTAAAAAAGTTAATGTTTTATTAATGGCTTATCTATTCGCCTACATGAGTGGTGATGGGTAATATCCTAGGGATGGGAGGAGAGGAGTTATCCAAAGCTTTCGGCGGTCAAACTTTTATGACCGAAAGCTTTGGTGAGGCTATAAAGTAGAGAGATTTAAGTTCTATTTACCAGCCTTTTACGACACCATCTTTAAAGATTTCAAGTGCACCTTGGTATACTTCTTCGGATTGATATGCTTTTACAAATGTTTGTACATTGAGTGCATTAACATTATCAGTACGTGCAACAATTAAATTAACGTAAGGTGAATCTTTCTCTTCAACAAACAGACCATCTTTTTCAGGAGCAAGATTAATGCTACTTGCGTAAGTCGTATTAATAATTGCAAGGACGACATCATCGAGTGAGCGTGGTAACTGTGCAGCTTCAAGCTCTACTATTTTTAAATGCTTTGGGTTTTCAATAATATCGAGTACCGTTGCATTTAAACCTGAACCTTCTTTTAAACGAATAAGGCCTTGTTTTTCAAGTAAAATGAGAGAGCGTCCTAAGTTTGAAGGGTCACTGGGAACAGATATTTGCGCTCCATCTTGTAGCTCATCTAAAGATTTTATTTTATTTGAGTAACCTGCAATAGGGTAAACAAAGGTATTTCCCGCAATCGAAAAAGCATAGTTACGATCTTTAATTTGCTGATCTAAATAAGGTTTATGCTGAAACACGTTGGCATCAACCGAGCCTTCGTCGAGCGCTGCATTCGGTGTAATATAATCAGAAAAGGTAATGATGTTTACTTCTAACCCATATTTTTCTTTGGCAACTTTTGCTGCGATTTCTGCAATTTGTGCTTCCGCTCCGGCAATCACTGCGATGCTTATTTTATTATTATCGACAATTTTTTCTTTGTTATCATTACACCCAGTTAAGGCAATGCATGAGGCGAGACCTACAACGGTTAAAATAGATTTAATGTTTAATGTCATATGATGTTCCTTTTTGTATTAACGAAGTGTTTTTTAACGATGATCAAAGCGTTTGACCAGATGATCGCCAAGGGATTGAATAATTTGTACTAAAATAACCAGCATAATCACCGTGATCAGCATAACACCTGCATCAAATCGTTGATAGCCATAGCGAATACCGACATCGCCGAGTCCACCACCACCGACTGTTCCAGCCATTGCTGAGTATCCAACGAGTGTCACTAAGGTAATGATAATTCCATTAATAATACCCGGTAGTGCTTCGGGTAATAAGACTTTGCAAATTATTTGTAAAGGCGTCGCTCCCATTGCTTGTGCGGCTTCAACTAAACCGCTTGGCACTTCTAATAGAGCGCCTTCTACAAGGCGCGCTATAAAAGGGATTGCGCCAATGGTTAAAGGTACAATGGCGGCAGCTGTGCCTATTGAGCTACCAACTAAAAAGCGAGTAAAGGGAATAATGGCAACTAATAGAATAATAAAAGGGATAGATCTGCCAATATTAACAATAATACCCAATACTTTATTTAATATATGATTTTCAAGTAGACCTTTTTTCTTACTCACGTGGAGTAGAACACCTAATGGGATGCCAAGAGCAAAACCAATAAGACCAGAAGCAAATACCATATTTAAGGTTTGCCCGAGTGCATCGATAAGTAGCTGTATCATGGGAGCATTACTTTCCCACCATTGAAGAATGAAATTAAACGACATATCCTAATACCTCGACTTCTATTTTGTTCTCTTTTAAAAATGCGATGGCTTCTATTGCAGCTTCCGGTTCGCCCAATATCTCGGCTAACATTAAACCGAATTTAAGCCCTCCTACATAATCCATGTTGGAGCTTAATATGTTGATATCAATGTTAAATTTTCTTGCTATTTGACTGATTATTGGTACATCAACAGATTTTCCCGTAAATTCTAAGCGTAGTAGTGGGTAGCTATTAGGAATGTGAGTTGCATGTAAACGTACTTGGTAGTCTTCTGGAATCGTTAAATTTAATGTTGAGCGTATAAAATCACGTGCTAAGGTTGTTTTTGGGTGAGCAAAGATATCACCAACTTTGCCATGTTCAACTAATTTGCCATCACCAATAATAGCCACTTCATGGCATATGCCTTTAACAACGGCCATTTCATGGGTTATTAATAAAATAGTGATGTTTAATGTTTTATTTATTTTACGCAATAAGTTCAGAATAGAAAGGGTGCTTGCTGGGTCGAGTGCGCTTGTTGCTTCATCACATAATAATACTTTAGGATCAGAGGCTAATGCACGGGCGATAGCGACGCGTTGTTTTTGTCCGCCACTTAAATTGGCAGGATAGGTTGTTTTTTTATCCATTAAGCCAACTAATTTGAGTAAAGCATTTACTTTTATATGAATAGTTTCTTTATCGGTGCCTGCAAGTTCAAGCGGTAAAGCGATATTATAAAAAACATTACGCGATGAAAGTAAATTGAAATGTTGGAAAATCATACCAATTTTACGTCGAGCAAGGGTAAGTTTATGTGCGGATAAAGCCGTTAAATCGACACCATCAACTATTACGCTTCCGATAGTTGGACGCTCTAATAAATTAACACAGCGGATCAATGTGCTTTTTCCGGCACCCGATGCGCCTATCACACCATAAATACAACCCTGTGAAATATTTAAATTAATATCTTGTAAAGCGGAGATTTTTTTTTCTCCTTGATAAAATATTTTATGTACATTTTGAATTTTTATCATATCCACTCAAAAATTATTGTATATTGATTACTATAGACATTAAGACATCTAGACGGCTAAGTCAACCGTTAATGAAATCCGTGGCTTTTATAAAAGACAATCGCGTTAAATTAGTGATGCATTTGATTAAAGCATAAACCGAGGACTCTATTTTAGAGTCAATAAAAGATTTGTTATTTTAAAAGTATCAAGAAATCATAAATACAGCCGATATAAAAGAAAAGGAGGTTTTATGAGTCAACATTTGATCACCCAATTTATTCCTCCGAATGCCATTTTCCAATCGATTAATGGAGAAAAAATAGTTAATCATAAAGTGAAAAAATATAAAGCGTCTAAACAGGAGAATAACTGCTCTCCTGAAGACGTCGCTGAAAGTGTGCATTCATTAAAACAAATAGAAACAAAGCAGGGCGCAAATTCCCATGCAGAGTCATCGGAGGAACAAAACAAGAGTAAAGGCACTGAGATAGATGTCACCGTTTAATATTGGCGGGTTTTGAACCGTTTAATTTTCTATGGTGACGATGCGATGCTTTTTCGGGCACTCTTTTAGGGATAGGGTGCTTTTTTCCCACAAGATGTTTAAATGCTAGTAGCGGGTGCCAAAGTAACATTTTGGGGCCTGCATAGCGCATGATAACTTGTGCTTGTTCACGCTGTTTCTTTTTATAACAATGAATAGGGCATTTACTACAGATTGGTTTTATTTGTCCGTAAGGACACCTATCTAATTTTTTGTTGGCATAGCTTAAAAAGGTCTGACAGTGTTCACATATTTTCTTTGTGCGATGCTCGTGTTGACAATAAATATTAACCATTGCATGTATGGTTTTGAATTCAACACCTAATTTACCCGATAAATTATACATCGTATATTCTTCTTATTAATTTGTGCTAACTCACGTAGAATACAGATAATTATTCGTCCATCAAGAGCAATATCATTTGATTTCATCTTTTTTTGCAAAGCATGGCGCCTTAAGTCAAAAATTAACGCATTATATTCCTCGTGAAGCACAAGTTGAAATGGCGGAAGAAGTTGCCTCTGCAATTGATAAAAAAACACAATTATTAGTCGAAGCTGAAACGGGTACGGGAAAAACATTTGCGTACCTTGCGCCGGCACTACTCTCTTACAATAAAGATAATGATGCTTCGATTATTATCTCAACGGGTAGTAAGGCACTTCAAGAACAATTATATTTAAAAGATTTGCCTCTTTTAATTGAAGCAACCGGATTTACGGGTTCGGTAAGTTTATTAAAAGGGCGCAGTAATTATCTTTGTAGAGAGCGTTTAAATCGCTTTATGCTAGAGAGTCAGAGAAAAGAAAAAGCATTACAAATAACATTGGTTAAAATAAAAAACTGGTCGTTGAAAACAAAAATGGGGGATGTCTCAGAAATTGATTTTTTAGCTGAAGATGCTTTTATTATGTCTGCCATTACTAGTAATAATGATAATTGTTTAGGCCGTGAATGTCCTTGTTTTGAAGATTGTTTTATTGTACAAGCTAGAAAAAAAGCGATGCAGGCGGACTTGTTGGTTATCAATCATCACCTTTTCTTTGCGGATTTGGCGGTTAAGGAAACAGGATTTGGTGAGCTTATTCCAGAAGCAAAGGTGTATATTTTTGATGAAGCGCATCAATTGCCAGATATTGCTAGTATTTATTTTGGAGAGTCGCTTTCGACACGGCAATTAATTGACTTAGCTAAAGATATTGATTTTGTTTATCGTATGGAACTTCGTGAAGCGAAACAGATGGCGAAAGCTGCAGACCAATTACGTGTTTCAGCACTTGATTTTCGTTTAGCTTTTGCGATGGATAAAGGTACCGGAAGTTGGCGTGAAAAATCAAAGCAACGTTTAATGCAGTTACATGTACAACGCTTATTACAAGTAATGCAATTTTTAAATGCCGTATTATTAGAGCGTTTAGGAAAAAGTGAATTATTAGATCATTGTTTTGAACGTTTAGCGACCTTTAGTCTTCTATTTAAAAAATTAAATGATGTGAATAGTAGTGGGTTTAGCTATTGGTTTGATTGTTCGGCGCAGCACGTCACGTTGCATATTACTCCATTGAGTGTGGCAACGCGTTTTCAACTGGAATGTAATAAAAAAAATGCAGCTTGGATTTTTACTTCTGCGACATTATCCGTAAAAGGTGAATTTACACATTTCATGGAGTTGCTTGGCTTACAAAAGAGTAAAGCTGTACAATTAAGTAGTCCGTTTAATTATGCCGAGCAAACTTTATTTGTTGTTCCTCGGCTATTACCGGAACCTGGAACGCCGGGTTTGGCGAATAAACTTGTTGAGGAATTGGCACCCGTTATTCGCGCGAGTAAGGGCCGTTGTTTTTTTCTTTGTACTAGCCACGCCATGATGAATCAGCTTGCGATAGGATTTCGACAAACCTTAACTTTGCCTGTATTATTACAAGGAGAAAAAAGTAAACAAGCATTATTAAAAGAGTTTGTAGAGCATGGTAATGCTTTATTGGTGGCAACGAATAGCTTCTGGGAAGGCGTAGATGTTCGTGGTCAAACATTGTCTTGTGTGATCATTGATAAATTGCCATTTAGCTCGCCCGAGGAACCATTATTGAAAGCTCGCATTGAAGATGCGCGATTAAAAGGCAAAGATCCCTTTTTTGATGTGCAACTACCTCAAGCTGTTATTGCATTTAAGCAAGGCATCGGCCGTTTGATCCGTGCTGAGAAAGATAAAGGGGTATTGATTGTTTGTGATAATCGTTTAGTAACACGGAAATATGGTGATCTTTTCTTAAATAGCTTACCCGCTATGCCCCGAACGAGATCTTTAAAAAACGCGATTGAATTTTTAAAAAATATTGATTAAAAGATAATAAACAGGTTAAAAATGACTAAAACATTAAAAGTGTTATGTGTTGATACATCAACAGAAGCATGCTCCGTTGCATTACTTATAAAAAACGAACAAAAAAACATAATAAGTGATCATTTTATGCTCGCTCCACGTGAGCATACTCGTAAAATATTGCCAACGATTGAATTAATATTAAAAGAAGCTAATATTTCTTTAAATGATATTGATGTGATTGCTTATGGTCGAGGACCGGGTAGTTTTACGGGAGTTAGAATTGGTATTAGTATTGCTCAAGGACTAGCATTTGGCATTGATAAAAAAATGCTAGGTGTTTCAACACTGCAAGCAATGGCGCAGCAAGCATATGAAGTAGAACAGGTCAAAGAGGTATATGCGGCGATTGATGCCCGAATGGGAGAAGTTTATTTTGCGCATTATCGATATGATGGTGAATTAATGACACTTGTCGATGTAGAGCGAGTTATTCACCCTTCAGATTTGCTAGCTTTAAAATTAAATGTAGATGGACCAATTTGTTTGGTTGGTACGGGCTGGAAGGCTTACCCGGAATTAGAAACATATTTTTCAAATTTAAAAATGTTGGATATAGAGTATCCGGGTGCTCGTTTTATGTTGAAACAAGTTGAAAAGGGTATTGAAATGCATCAAACGCAATTTCCAGAAGATGCTTTGCCAGTTTATCTACGTGATACCGTCACGTGGAAAAAACTACCCGGAAAATAATAATATCGAGATGGGCAGATAGGGAAGGCTATGAATGTGATTAAGAGTGCAAACTCGCTGTTAAAACCATTAAAAATGCAGCCAAGTAATGACTTTAAAAAAATCACATCTGCGCCAAAAAGTGAACTTGCACCGATTGGCAAAAAGTCTCCATCATCTCAATTCTCAAAGGAGCTCTCTGACACACAGAAAGATACGCTATACCAAACGTTAGGTTATGATCAACCGAGTTATAAGCAACAGGGTGCGCTCAATGCTTACTTACAAATTTCAACGCAGCAAAAACGTGATGAGATAATGGAAAGTATGGGGTTTCATTTTGTTGTCTAAGTTTTATTTTAAATAACATAAGGAAGCCTAATGACTCGGCTTGTTATCTTTTTTTTATTACTATTTAGCTCTTTTAGCTTTGCTTCAGATAAATTTTCACTCAGATTAAATGCTCAGCAATTAGATATATTGGGCTCACTTATTTGGAAAAATGAGGGGGGGCAAAAAATAAAAAATCTAACGCATTGGAATGTAGGTGAAGCTTTCCCTTCTTTGGGGATCGGTCATTTTATTTGGTATCCTACTCAAAATAAAGGTCCGTTTAAAGAACAGTTTCCACAATTACTCCGTTATTTTACCGCACACGGCGTTATTTTGCCTCCTTGGCTTGTGAACGCTAAACTTGCGCCCTGGAAAACTCGGCAACAATTTTATGCGCAATTTGATAAACCTCAATTAACAAAATTACGCACACTGTTAAATCAGCAATTGCGTTTACAAGCAGCCTTTATTGCACAACGTTTAACGGCAAGTATTCCTGCTATATTGAGCAGTGCAACAGCGCAAGAGAAACTGCGTATACAAGAAAATGTTCAACGGCTCATCGCAATGCCGGAAGGGGTTTTTGCACTTTTAGATTATGTTAATTTTAAAGGGGAAGGGTTACTTGCTAATGAAACATATCAAGGGCAGGGTTGGGGGCTAAAGCAAGTGTTATTAAATATGCCTATTCATTATAAAAATCCTTTGCGCGTTTTTTCTTTTAGCGCAGATGAGCTATTAACACGGCGAGTGAAAAATGCTTCCAACGATGAATCTCACTGGTTAAAAGGTTGGCGAATACGTGTTCATGCTTATCAAACGTTGCATATTACTTCATCTGAGCGTGAATAAGCGGTATAATGAGTACACCATAGTCTATTCATTTAAATAAGGTTTTTATTATGTTTTATCGCATTATGCGCTATTTTTTATTTATGCTTTCACCAGAAAAAGCTCATGAAATTTCTATTAAACAATTAAAATTAACGCATGGTACTTTATTAGATATGTTTTACCGTCAAAAAGTACAAGATCGTCCATTGACAGTGATGGGGATAACCTTTCCAAATGTCCTTGGCCTTGCTGCCGGACTGGATAAAAATGGAGAATGTATAGATGCATTTGGTTCAATGGGGTTCGGTCATGTTGAAGTCGGTACGGTGACGCCTGTTGCGCAGGAAGGTAATGAATTACCTCGTTTATTTCGGGTTTTAGAGTCAGAGGGTATCATTAACCGCATGGGGTTTAATAATGAGGGTGTAGATCAACTGATTACTAAAATTAAAGAGAGTAATTATAAAGGTGTTATCGGTATTAATATCGGTAAAAATCGTGCAACGCCTGTAGATGAAGGTAAAAATGATTACCTTATTTGTATGGATAAAGTTTATCAGTATGCAGGGTATATTGCCGTTAATATATCCTCCCCTAATACGCCAGGATTACGTTCACTACAGTATGGAGATGCGTTAGATGAATTACTCGAAGCACTTAAAGAGCGCCAAACAGAGTTATGTAAAAAGCATAATAAATATGTGCCTTTAGCATTAAAAGTAGCGCCTGATTTGAGTGATACAGAAATAGAGTCGATTGCCAATGCGTTATTAAAATATAAAATAGATGGCCTAATAGCAACCAATACGACGTTAGACAGAAGCATGATCCAAGGTATGTCACACGCGGGTGAAACGGGAGGTTTAAGTGGTCGTCCATTACAAAGTAAGAGTACAGAAGTCATTAAAAAGTTTGCCTTACATTTACACGGTAAAATTCCTATCATTGGAGTAGGGGGAATTGACAGTGTGATTGCAGCAAAAGAGAAAATAAATGCAGGTGCAAGTTTAGTTCAAATATATAGTGGTTTTATTTATCATGGACCTAAATTAGTCAAAAATATAATCAATAATATTTAGAAGAAAACCGATTTAGATGTGATTGTAGACTGAAAGTGAATGAATAATATTAGTCTACAATCAATGATATGGATGAATAAAAGTCACAGACGAAGGAAGGACTAATGGTTTCTTTACCTCAAGCTAATTGGCAATGGAGCGTTGATACAGAGGATAACAGTGTAAAAGTTTTAATGGGTGAACACAGTGTCGATATCGTGTATCAAGCGCGAATGTTTATCCCCTTTCCGCAAAAGACACTGTATTTTAGTCTTGATGATGTTGCAAATTACTCATTACTGAGTGAGCAATTTTCTGTCGATGAATATTCTGATGAGCAAATTTGTCATATTATTTTACACATTTTGGCCGTGACATTATTCCATAAACCGATTATGCCCAAGAGTTGGTTATTTCAGACTCAGACTCAGACTCAGAGTCAAGATGTATCATATATAGAAAGCAGAGAATGTGTTTATTTAACTTCTGCGGAGTCAAATGTCAGGGCAAAATATTTTGTGATTGATTGTGATGAACATTTTGCATTATGTTTATTAGTGGATGTGACACACCCTATTACGTCAAGAAAAACCTTTCGGCAAGGGCAGATTGTTAAAGTGAGTTTAGACAAAATAACTTGTATTGAAAGTTTATATCGTTTGTGTTTTTAATTTTATTAAACATAAAAAAACGGATCCTAGGATCCGTTTTTTTTGAGATAATTAAGGGGCATTAGCTTTCTTTAATGGCTCGTAATATCACAAATTTTTGGTTTTCAGTGACTAATTCACAGTGTCCAAAAATACGGGTTAGTTTATCTTGGTAATCTAAATGACGATTGCCAACGATGACTAGCTCCCCACCATCTTGCAAACAAAAATAGGCATCGTTAAACATGCTCCAAGCAATATTATCTGTGATAGTTTGTTGTTGATGGAAAGGAGGGTTGCATAAAATAAGATCGTAGCTACGCGCTTTAAAACCAACAAGTCCATTATTTACAACAAAGCGTGCATTATCACTGCGCTCTTCTTCAAAGTTTTTTAATGTGTTAATACGAGCAGAATCAACGGCCATATAAGATTCATCAATAAAAGTAACTTGGGCATCTGTATATTGTTGCAATGCCGCCATGCCGACAATACCGTTACCACAACCTAAATCGACAACTTTACTAAAATCACCTTCAGGTAAATTATCCATTAAGTAGCGACCACCAATGTCGAGATGATTACGTGAAAAAACATTCGCATGATTATGGATTTTCCATTGCTGTTTTTCTATTTCCCAGGTAACAGCGATGTCTTTTTCTTCGACTTCTTTTTTTGCATCGACTTGGCTAAAAATAAGACGGGATTTTTTCTTAGCAAGAGATGTTTTCGTGGTGCCTATATATTGTTCAAAGAGTTGCAGTGTTGAGTTATGGATCATGTTGACTTTGCCCGCTGCAATCACGATAGTGTCTGCTGAAATCTTCCCTTGTAGTTTTTGTAATAAAAACTCAAGGTAGGCATTTGTTTTCGGGATCTTTATCAGAACAACTTTAATGTTTTCAGGGAAAGATTGTAAGCTATCTTGTAATAATAGATGTGATTCAATACATCTATTACGTTGCATATTAAGTTTAATCGAACTAAGAGACAGATACGAGTCAGTGATTGTCGTGCGCTTAATGTCATTAAAAAAACAACTTAATGCGCCAAATCCATCATTAAGGATAAGGAGTTGTTCCTCTCCTTCTAGTTTTTCTTCCAGATGGTTATCCATAAAATAATTGATCAAATATTCATCAGCAGAGTCCCATGCTTGCAGAGTTTCTTTTTTGTTTTTTGGATGGCGGTGCAAAACTAAGTTTTGGTTTGCAATGCTGAGTAGTTCATTCATAGAATATTGCCTAATATAAGAGATAAATTAATCTGAACATCATTTTAACGTGCTTTGTGCATTTAGGTAAGCAATATTATTTTTATAATGGTGTCATTTTAATGTGTTGCTACGTTAGCATTTGCCGCCGTATCGAAATACGCGCATAATGCGGTTTTTTTAAATTCATCATTTATATTAAGGTATTAAATTATGCCCATTTTAACGGCGCTTAATGAGCGTAGTAACGCTTCTTGTGAACTGTGTAGTGAAAAAAAAGGTTTAGTTGTTTTTGAAGTACCTCCGGTCAAAGAGCACAATTCAGATAAATCTATTTTAGTGTGCCAGACCTGTGAGTCACAACTTAATAAAACGATCGAAATGAACAGTGATCATTGGCGCTGTTTAAATGACTGCATGTGGAGTCAAGTCGCAGCAGTGCAAGTGACCGCTTTTCGTTTATTAACGCGTTTAGCTAAAGCGCATATCTGGGCGCAAGACTTATTAGATATGATGTACCTTGATGAGGGTGTAATGGCTTGGGCTGAGTATGGTGTTGCTGCCGATAACATCGAAGATGTTGTCCCGACGCGTGACTCGAATGGCAGTGTTTTAGTCTCTGGAGATAATGTTACGTTGATTAAAGATTTAGATGTTAAAGGTGGTAATTTTACAGCGAAACGCGGTACGCCGGTACGTAATATTTCATTAACCGATAATCCAGAACATATTGAAGGGCGTGTTAATGGTGTTCGTATTGTTTTATTGACTCGCTATTTGAAAAAAATGCCAAAATTTGATGCGTAAGCATGATTAAAACAAAGGCCTATTTTATACGTAGGCCTTTGGATAGACTAAATAACGACTTGCCACGATAATGTTTCACCGGCTTTAACCGGTATCACTTTATCTTTACCAAAGTTGAGCTCTTTAGGCACTTGCCATGCTTTCTTTTGTAATGTTATTTTATCAATATTTCGAGGCAGTTCATAAAAGTCTGGGCCATAAAAACTTGCAAAAGCTTCCAGTTTTTCTAAAGCGCCAGCGTTATCAAATACCTCTGCATATAATTCAAGAGGTGCAAACGCGCTGTATGATCCGGCACAACCACATGCTGACTCTTTCGTTTGTTGTGTATGGGGAGCGGAATCGGTACCTAAGAAAAACTGTGGAGAGCCACTCGTTGCGGCTGCGATTAATGCTTGTTGATGACGTTTACGCTTTAGGATAGGTAGACAATAAAAATGGGGTTTTATGCCACCGACTAACATGTCATTACGCTCAAATAATAAATGATGCGGTGTTATCGTTGCTGCTACGTTAGATCCGGCGTTATTTACAAACTTGACCGCCTCGGCGGTAGTAATATGTTCGAGTACAATTTTAAGTTTAGGGAATTCTTTAATTAAGGGTCTTAAAACTTGTTCTAAAAATTCATTTTCACGGTCAAAAATGTCTACATCGTTCGCAGTGACTTCACCGTGAACGAGTAAAGGCATGCCAAGTGTTTGCATTGTTTGTAATACATCTTTAATTTTATCAGTTGAAGTGACCCCCGAATCTGAATTTGTCGTAGCGCCTGCAGGATATAGCTTTGCCGCATAGATAAATCCAGACTCTTTTGCCTTACGGATCTCTTCAGGTGTTGTATTATCGGTTAAATAAAGAGTCATTAGTGGAGTAAAAGAGGCAGAGGGGTTAGTTGCCATAATACGTTTTTTATAGGCTAGTGCTAAATCTGTTGTACAGATAGGCGGGACGGTATTTGGCATTATAATGGCGCGTCCCATATAACGGCTACTGTCTTCGACGGTGTCGTTAAGTACATCTCCATCGCGTAGATGTAAGTGCCAATCGTCAGGGCGGGTAAGGCTTAAAGTGATCATTTGCTTATCTCCTATAATTTCGGCTTATTTTACACTGCTTTGTGTTTTATTTCATGCTCATCGACATCAAGTTCGCGATTTTTAAAAAACGATGCGATTTAAAGTGTGCTTTGTATAAGATAGAATGATTATTATCTATCTATCTATATTTATTTTGAGGTCAAAGTATGAGTAAAGATGGCAGTGTTAATTATGGACCATTGGCGGGGTTAATCGGCGATTGGCATGGGGAAAAAGGCACGGATATTGCGCCTGAGCCAGATGGAACAGAGACTAATCTTTATTATGAAAATATTACGTTTAGTGAAGCGGGTGAGGTCTGTAATGCAGAAGAACAATGTCTTAGCGCGGTTCATTATATACAGCAAGTTTGCCGAATTAGTAACAATAAAGTGATTCATCGTGAAACTGGCTATTGGATGTGGGGTACAAAGGATAATAGTGTGATGCATTCGTTAACTATTCCGCGAGGTATGTGTGTGCTCGCGGGTGGAAATGTGATCAAAAACCAAGAAAACATGTTGGTTTTTGATGTACAAGCTTGTATTGAAAAAGGAGATTGGCAATTGATTCAATCCCCCTTCATGTTAAAAAAAGCGAAAATGACACATTATGCGCAACAATTGACGCTGAATGGGGATACATTATCTTATAAGCAAACCATGCTCTTAGATATTTATGGTAAGATTTTTGAGCATACGGATGGCAGTACGCTCTTGCGCAAATAATATCTTTATGTTCGAGCAAAAATTGCAATAAAGGGTCACTCATTAGTCTAGATGTGTGATTTTAATGTAGAAGCCCAAAACAAAGCATTGAGGGCTTCTAATTATCCTACATTCGTATAAATAAAGTGCATTAAAGTCGGCCTTAATATGAAAATATTAATTCTCTAAAATCCACTAGATCATGACAAACAAAGGGGTAGGGGAGCTTATTTTTCTCTTATCCATAACTCCTCAAAGAGCACATTCCTTGCGCTTTTTTTACTTGTTTGTTGCTAGAAAAGAGAGCTGTTATCTCGGTTTTTAACGTATTTTAATACGCTATATGTGCATGTGCTAAATTTAGATTATCGCCGATAAAGCCGAGATGTATTATCTTTTTTATGCGTGCCACGCATGTGTTTTTAAATAATTATGTATATATTAGTTTTATCGGGCACTTAATAAATAAGCAGGATTAAATATCAATAATATGTGAAGTTCAGTGCATTTTTAGTTAATGAATACACATATAACCATATTTAAAGTGTGCATATATCAGATTGAGTTTAGTGTAAGCGTTTATTCTTTATTTTGGGGTAATATATGAACAAATCTGACAGTGTTAATTATGGTCCGTTGACGGGATTAATAGGTACGTGGAGTGGTAAAAAAGGCCTTGGTGTCGCGCTTGATCCCGATGGACTCCAAACCTCGCTGTATTATGAAAGTATTACATTTAGTGCCGCTGGTGAAGTGAGCAATGCCGAAGAACAAAGCATCAGCGCAGTTCATTATATGCAACAAGTGCAGCGTCGGAGTGATAATAAAATCATCCATTGTGAAACTGGATATTGGATGTGGGATGCAAACAATAATAGTGTGATGCGTTCATTAGCTATCCCTCGAGGTGTTTGTGTACTTGCGGGGGGCAGTGTGGCGGTCAACCAGGAAAAGGCATTTGTTTTTGATGTACACGCGAGTATTGAAAAGGGAGATTGGCAATTGATTCAATCTCCCTTTATGTTAAAAAATGCTAAAATGCGTGATTTTAAACAACAATTAACATTACAAGGCGATAAATTGTCTGATAAGCAAACCATGATATTAGATAATCATGGTAAAATTTTTGAACATAGTGATGTCAGTGTGTTGTTACGCCAATAAGTGTTTTTATGTCGAATTTTAGGAAATATGCATATTACATGAGCTTAAATTATGCATTATTCAAGACGCTGAAGCCCGAGATGGAAAGCTCGGGCTTTAAATAATTATTCTTTAGATATTTGATGACGTTGTTGGAGTTTGCATGCAACATCTTGTAGGTTTAAACCTTCATTTTGTAATAACACAATGAGATGATAGATAAGATCTGCGCTTTCATTCGTGAGTTCATCCCGATCTTTTCCCATGGCTGCCAAAGCTACTTCAACGCCTTCTTCCCCTACTTTTTGCGCAATACGTTTCGTGCCTTGTGCATATAAGCTTGCGCTATAGCTACTTTTAGGATCTGCGCCTTTGCGACTTGCCACAATTTTTTCTAGATCGGCAAAAAAACTAAGAGCGAGTTTTTCTTTATTCTTAAAACAACTTTCCGTATTTAAGTGACAGGTAGGGCCAATAGGCTCAACAAGTGCAAGCAGTGAATCGTTATCGCAATCACTGCTTATTTCAATGACATTTAGAAAATTACCCGACTGTTCCCCTTTGCGCCATAAGCGCTGTTTACTTCGACTAAAAAAAGTCATTTTACCTGAGTGAAGGGTATGCGTTAATGCTTGTTGATTAACATAACCGAGCATGAGTACTTTTCCCGAATCACGGTTTTGTACAATAACGGGCATAAGATTATTGACTTTTTCCCAGTTGAGGGCGTTAAATTGTTGTTCATCCATTAATTTACGGGTCATGAGCGGATCTCTATTTGTTGTTGTTTAAGGTAAGTTTTTAAGGTGTGAATATCTATAATCTGTTGATGAAAAACACTGGCAGCTAAGGCGCCATCAACGTCACTTTGTTTAAAAACATCACTAAAATGAGACATTTTCCCTGCGCCTCCTGAGGCAATAAGTGGCACATGGCAAAGGCTACGTGCTTTGCTTAATTGTGCAATATCGTAACCATTGCGTACGCCATCATTATTCATGACATTTAGGACTATCTCTCCTGCACCACGTTTCTGCACTTCAGATATCCAGTCAAGAGTGTTCCACTTTGTCGTGCGTATTTTTTTTTCATCACCGGTAAATTGTTTCACGTGATATTGGCCACTTTTAACATCAAAAAACGAGTCAATTCCAATAACGATACATTGCACTCCGAATTTTTCACTGAGTTTATTTATTAAATTCGGGTCATTTAAAGCGGGGCTATTGATGGATATTTTATCGGCGCCAAATTGTAAAATTTGTTGTGCATCGTGTAATGTTTTGATGCCACCTGCAACACAAAAGGGAATATCAATCACTTCTGCAACACGCCTTACCCAACTTTTATCAACAACACGGTTATCTGTGCTTGCGCTGATATCATAAAAAACCAATTCATCTGCCCCTTGTTCAGCATAGCGCTGCGCAAGCGTTAAAATATCGCCTACAATTTTATGATCTCGAAATTGTACGCCTTTGACCACCATTCCATTTCGTACATCTAAGCAAGGAATAATTCTTTTGGCTAACATAACGTCACCTTATTTTTAATGTATATAATCATTATTTGTGATGTGTTTTTTACCAGCATTGTATTGCCTCGCGCACATTAAATTTATCTTCGAGAAGAGCGCGTCCAATGATAACGGCCGAGACTCCAGAATTTGCAACCGCACGGATATCATTTAAATGACCAATGCCACCTGATGCTTGCCATTGTATTTGTGGGTAAGCACTACTGAGTTCTTGATAAAGTGAGACATTAGATCCATGTAAAGTGCCATCTTTTGAAATGTCAGTGCAGAGCACATGTATTAAACCAAGGGGTAAATAAATCTCAAGTAAAGAGCGAATACTTTGTTTGCTCTTTTCTTGCCAACCTGAAATTGCGATCATTTTATTGCCTTGTGCGTCAATATTAATATCTAAGGCTAAGACAATCTTCTCAGGGCCATATTTGTGTAACCAGGAAGCAACCAGTCTTGGTTGTTGCACAGCAAGGGATCCAATAACAACGCGTTTTGCTCCTATCTTTAAAAGGTTTATCACATCGTCTTCGGTACGAATACCCCCTCCAATTTGAATGTTGGCATTTGTATTTCTAATCAGAGCCGAGATGCTTTTAAATTGACGTTTACTGCTGTCTTTTGCGCCATCTAAATCTACAAGGTGCAACCAATTTGCACCTTCTTTTTGATAAAGATGGAAAAGACTTTGAGCGTCATTGGCATAAACTTTTTTCTGGGAATAATCACCTTGGTATAAACGTACGACTTTGCCATCAATTAAATCTAATGCAGGAATAATCATTTTATAGTTCCAAAAAGTTTTTTATTAATTGGGATCCGACAGATGCGGAGCGCTCAGGATGAAATTGCACACCATAAAAATTATTTTGTTGAATAGTGGCGCTAAATGTTGCGCCATATTCACAATTTGCTCGGCTATTTTTATGGGGGCCTAGTGCATAACTGTGTACAAAATAGAAATAGCTATCAGTAGGAATGTTTTTAAAAAGCGCTTCATTTTCACGTGCGTGAACTTTATTCCAACCCATATGTGGCAGGCGTAAAGGGGTAACGTGCATCTTTTTTATTGCACCTTTAATAATGCCTAATGTTTTTACTGGCTTTGATGTTGACCCGTTCTCTTCTGAGCATTGCATCATAAGTTGCATACCAAGGCAGATACCTAAAACAGGTTGTGTGAGAGCTTTAATCGGTGCAATTAAATTTTTCGCGGTTAAGTTTTTCATGGCTTCGCTCGCGGTGCCAACACCGGGTAAAAAAAGTTTACTCGCTTGCGTTAGTATCTTTGCATCAGAGCTGATACAAACTTTATAACCTAAACGTTCAATGGCAAATCTTAAAGACGCTAGATTAGCGCATCCTGTATCAATGATAACAATCATAAAACACCCTTACTCGATGGCAATGTAGTATCGACTATTTGAATACTTTGACGCAAAGTGCGTCCAAATGTTTTAAATAATGCTTCGACCATATGGTGGGTATTACCTTCGGTCACGTCCATATGCAGTGTGGCATGCATACTTTGGCTCAATGAGTAGAAAAAATGTTCAACCATTTCAGTGCACATAGTACCTACGATGGCACGAGGAAAAGTCGCCGAAAATTTAAGATAAGGACGCCCAGATAAATCTAAAGTGCAACTTGCTTTAGTTTCATCCATGGGCAAGACAAAACCAAATCGACCAATTCCTCGTTTATCACCCAGTGCTTTATTTAGCGCTTCACCTAAAGCTAAAGCTGTATCTTCAATGCTGTGATGATCATCAATATGTAAGTCGCCAGTTACGGCCACTTGCATTTTAAATCCGGCATGTGTTGCGATCTGGTCGAGCATATGATCAAAAAAACCAATGCCGGTATTGATGTTATTTTCACCTTGGTTATCTAAATCGACAGAAACGTAAATCTCGGTTTCTTTTGTACATCGCATAACCGATGCATAACGTTTGATTTGAGTTAACTGATTGACAATAGCGCGCCAAGAATTAATTTTTTTATGATAAAGAATTCCGGTTAAGCCCATGTTTTCAGCTAACTCGATATCGGTATTCCGATCACCAATAACATAAGAATGGGTGAAATCAATGCGCCCAGATTTAAGGTATCCACGAACCAAGCCCAGATGAGGCTTACGACAGGTACAATTATCACTCGCTAAGTGAGGGCAAATTAGAATATTTTCAAAATGTACACCTTGTGAGGTGAATATTTCTATCATTTTGTTCTGTGCCAAATCAAAGTCAGCTTGCGGGTAACTTGCTGATCCAAGACCATCTTGATTAGAAATGAGTACTAAAACAAATCCTGCTTTTTGTAAATTTAATAAGCTTGGAATAACATCCTTTTCAAAAACAAGTTTCTCTAAGCTATCGACTTGTTTATCGATATTTGGCTCATCAATTAACGTGCCGTCTCTATCAATAAAAAGAAATTTTTGCTTGTTCATATGATGCTCCTAAAGAGAATTTAAAATAGAGAGAGTGGCTGTCATCTCAGCTTTTGAGCCAATACTGATACGAATGCAGTTGTGTAAACGTGGTTGATTAGAAAAGTCACGCATTACAATTCCCGCTTGATGCAATGCATTAAAAACGGTTGGTGCATCATTAAAACGTACTAACAAAAAGTTAGCGGTGCTACAAAATATTGTGTCGACACAGGGGAGAGCTTGCAGAGCTTGATAGAGTATTTGACGGTTTTTATTCAGTAATGCAACGCGGGTAAGCATCGTTTGTATGCCCTGTGTTGAGAGAGCTTGTGTCGCAATTTTCGCTACGGGTGAAGGTATGGGATACGGAGCAATGACTTTTGCGAGCATATTGATAATATGTTCTTGTGCGAGACTAAACCCACAACGAATGGAGGCGAGGGCAAAGGCTTTGGATAAAGTACGTAAGATCACTAAATTTTCATGCTCAGCAATTAAATTGACCAGCGTTTGTACATTGCAAAATTCAATATACGCTTCATCAATAACAATCAGAGCTTTATTTTTTGCACTATGTAATAAATTAATTAATTGTACTTTATCGAGCATATTTGCACTGGGATTATTCGGCGAGCATAAAAAAACGATTTTTATATTATTTTTTTCATTTAACAGTGTTTGTTCAATGGCTTTATAGTCAACATTAAAATCAGTATCTAAGGCAATCTCACAAACACCGACTGCGGATGTTTGCGCGCTAATGGCATACATTCCATAAGTTGGAGGACAAATTATAATTCGGTCTTGATTGGGTTCACAAAAGGTGCGAATTAATAATTCAATACTTTCATCTGCACCACGAGTGCTCAATATTTGCTCGTTTTTAACTGATGCATATTTTGCATAGGCATGGATCAATTGAGCCGGCTGGAATTCGGGATAACGATTGAAATGCTGATCTTCTAATTGATAAACGCTACAATCAGGTGCTTCATTAGCATTAAGCCAAATTTCACCACTGCCACCAATGCGCCTAGCCGAAAGGTAAGGGGTTAAAGATTGTATGTTTTTTCGGGCTAAGCATTTAATCGGATTCATGGTTAACTTCCTGTGCAATTAATTTGTCGAGACGAATCGTAACGGCATATTTATGTGCATCTAGGCCTTCGGCATCTGCAAGACAGGTCACCGTTGGTGCAAGATGACGTAAGCCTTGGCAACTCACCTCTTGTACGCTAAACCTGCGCATAAAATCAGCTAAGCCTAAACTTGAATAAGTGCGCGCCGCACCGTAGGTGGGTAATACGTGATTGGTGCCACTTGCATAATCACCGACAGCCTCTGGGGTCCATTGACCTAAAAAAATAGAGCCAGCATTTTTAAGTTGGGGTAATAAATCACGAGCATTTTCACATTGCACAATTAAATGCTCGGGGGCATAGCGGTTGGATATACGAATGGCTTGTGCAATATCGTCACTAATAATACATACGCTGTTTGCTAAAGCTTGTTGGGCAATATCACGACGTGTTAAAACGTGCAGTTGTTGTTTTATTTCAATTAAGGTTTGTTGGGCAAGCGCTTTGCTTGGGGTGACTAAAATAACTTGTGAGTCATGCCCATGTTCGGCTTGTGATAACAGGTCGGCCGCAATAAAAGTTGCATCTGCATCTTTATCGGCAATGATTAATACTTCTGAAGGGCCCGCAGGCATATCAATAGCGGCACCTTTTAAATCACTGCTAACTTGACGTTTAGCTTCGGTAACATAAGCATTGCCTGGGCCAAATATTTTGTCCACAGAGGCAATGCTGGTGGTGCCGTAAGCGAGCGCTGCAATAGCTTGCGCGCCACCAACGCTATAAATTTCATTCACGCCACATAGAGATGCAGCATAGAGAATTTCATCCGCAATCGGTGGCGGAGAGCATAATACAATGCGCAAACAGCCGGCAATTTGCGCAGGTGTTGCTGTCATTATCACCGTTGAAGGTAGTGGCGCGCTCCCTCCTGGGATATATAAACCAACCGATGCAATAGCATGAGTGTGCATCTCACAGATGACACCCGGTAATGTTTCTACGCGGATGGTTGGTGTTTGTTGGGCTTGGTGAAATTTGAGAACCTGTTGATATGCACTCTTTATTGCTGTTTTAATATTACAGTCAAGGCGCTGAGTTGCTTGTATAATATCTTCTTTTGTTTTTTTTATATTCTTATTTATGGTGTAGTTATCAAAGCGTTCTGTGTAGTCAAATAAAGCGTCATCACCTTTTTTACGAATCGTCTTGATAATGGTGTTAACTTGCTGGCGAATTTGTGTGTTATTAAGCATCGCAGGACGGGTAAGTAATTGAATTTTTTCTTCTTTAGATAAATTTGACCAATATACGATTTTCATTTTAGTCTGCATTTTTTACTCCATGAAAGATCACGTCATATGATGATGATGGTGTAGTGCTTTCAGGTTAATATTTTTCATGGTTATACAAATCTCTTTAAATTTCATTAACTTGACAATATCAAGGTTTTATCTAAAAGTGAATTCTTTTTATACAAAAAAACAATAAATAATAATTTTGTCACTTGTCATGTTTTATATCGAGGGATGTTGTGTGGGATTATGAGCAAAAAAAATTGGAAATAAGAAAGCATTGTTTGCTGTTTATTTGAACATTAAGAGTATTTTTGCTTTGGGCTTCGCATTTATAAGCGATATGCGTATAATGAAGCTCATTTTTAAGCGTATTTTTAGAGAGTCATTATGTTAAGTTATTTTATACCAACCGCCAAAGGTTTAGCGCCATTACTTGAGGTTGAGTTGCTCGAGATGGGCATCGAAAACAGTAAACAAATCAATGGCGGGGTATCTTTTGATGGCTCATTGGAGCAAGGTTATAAAGTGTGTTTATGGTCACGTTTCGGCTCAAAAGTATTGCTTAAATTAAGTGAATTTAAAGTAATTGACGCCATGGATCTTTATTTGGGAGCAAGCAATATACATTGGGAAGAACATTTTGACGTTACTAATACGTTCTCAATTGATTTTTCTGGTACGAATGATGAAATTCGTAACACCCAATTTGGTGCATTAAAAATTAAAGATGCGATCGTGGATCGTTTTCGTACTAAATGTGATGCGCGACCAAACGTTGAAAAACGCGATGCAGATATTCGCTTTAATGGTCGTTTATGGAAAGATAAAGTGAGCATTTATTTAGATTTGTCTGGCTCTCCTTTGCATATTCGTGGTTATCGTAGTATTGCTGGTGAAGCGCCGTTACGTGAAACTTTGGCCGCGGGTATTATTAAACGTAGTGGCTGGAAAGGCGAAGCGTTATTAGATCCAATGTGTGGTTCAGGTACTTTGATTATTGAAGCTGCGATGATGGCTCTTAATATTGCACCCGGTTCAATGCGTCCCCGTTTTGGTTTTGATAAATGGAAAAAACATGATGCGGAATGTTGGAAAACGTTAAAAACATCAGCGCAAGTCTACGCTAAGAAATCGGTAAAAGATTGTGATAATAAATTTTATGCCTCTGATATAAGCGCGGAGATGATTAAAATTGCCAAGCAAAATGCTCAGCGTGCAGGCGTTGGCGAATTAATTGAATTTTCAGTGCAAGATGCAAAAAAAGTGTTACCACCTGAAGAGCTGGAAACCGGTATGCTTGTTTCCAATCCACCATATGGTGAGCGTTTAGGGGGTTTTAGTGACACTATCACACTCTATACTGAGCTTGGTTATCATTTTAAAGATGCTTTTGCTGGTTGGAATTTATCTATGTTTGCAATGGATACTGAATTGCTTAGTTGTTTAGGTATGCGTGCAGCTAAAAGCTTTAAATTTTTCAATGGGCCACTTGAATGTGTCTTAAAAAATTATCGAATTTCAGCAAAGCGAGTGGATAAAGAGAGTGATGTTATCACCGATACTCCCGCAACGACAAGTACAGGGAAAATAAACCCTTGGACAATGGGTAAAGATGCGGATGCTTTTGACATGGGAGAGGAAAGCGAATCTGAACGTGTTTTTAAAGAAGTTAAACAAATAAAGCCGGCTATTTTTTCTGAAGCTTTTGCAAATCGACTTTCGAAGAATTTGAAAAAATTAGAAAAATGGGCAAAACGTGAAAACATTGAATGTTATCGTATGTATGATGCAGATTTACCTGAATATAATGTAGCGATTGATAGATACGGTGAGTATATTATTATTCAAGAATATCGCGCGCCAAAAGAGATTGAATTAGGCAAAGTACGCCGACGTTTCTTAGATGTCGTCTCGACTGTACGCTATATGTTAAATCTTTCTGACGATAAGTTGGTGATAAAAGTTCGTGAGCGTCAAAAGGGACGTAAGCAGTATGAAAAAATGGACAGTAAAAAACAGTCTTTAATTATGCATGAAGGTAATGCTAAATTGATTGTTAATTTGCAGGATTATTTAGATACAGGCTTATTTTTAGATCACCGTCCTATTCGATTACGTATAGCAAAAATGGCGCAAGGCAAAGATTTTTTAAATCTATTTTGTTATACCGCAACTGCATCGGTACATGCAGCATTAGGTGGCGCAAAGTCAACAACCAGCATTGATATGTCAAATACTTATATTGCTTGGGGAGAAAAGAACTTTGCTTTAAATGATATAAAAGGAAAGCATGATTTTATTCAGCAGGATTGTATCAAATGGTTACAACATAGCCATGAGAAATATGATCTTATCTTTATTGATCCTCCTACATTCTCTAATTCTAAACGCATGAAAGACATCTTTGATGTGCAAGATGATCATGTTAGTTTATTAACCTCTGCGAGTGCTTGTTTAAATGCGGATGGAGAGATTATATTTTCGAATAACAAACGTAATTTCAAACTTGATATTGACGCTATCAAAGCCCTTGGTTTTTACGTGAAAGATATTACAAAAAGTACGATACCTGAAGACTTTAAGCGCAATTATAAGATACATCAATGTTGGATATTAACGAAACATGACTAAACGGTTAACCCTTTTTCATACTGATAGGTGTCATCTATGCGATGATGCCATGGCGTTATTGGAGATTGCCAATGCGCCTTATCAAAAAGTCGATATTCTTGCTCAGCCCGATTTAATGCGGCGCTATGCAACACGGATCCCTGTTGTAAAACAAGAAGGTAAATCGTCATTAAATTGGCCTTTTACATTGCAGCAACTCTACAATTATATACAAGAAGAGAAATCATAAGTGGCACTATTAACCTTACATAATGCGGAACTCGCTTTTGGCGAGCATCCATTATTGAATAAAACAAATTTTGTAATTGAGCCGAATGAACGAGTCTGTTTAGTCGGGCGTAATGGCGCGGGAAAATCTACATTATTAAAAGTATTAGATGGTCGAATTCAATTAGATGATGGCTCATTACTGATTAATAAGGATGTTAAA
The DNA here is from genome assembly GCF_002239585.1 of Psychromonas sp. CD1. GTDB lineage: Bacteria > Pseudomonadota > Gammaproteobacteria > Enterobacterales > Psychromonadaceae > Psychromonas. Next base: position 628,411 of record NZ_NDFH01000003.1, on the reverse strand, counting down.
ATTGCACGTTTAGAGCAAGATCCACCGAGTGCAAGCAGTATGAGTGCGTATGATTACGTTGCATCAGGCATGGATGATGTCGGTGAGGTCCTAAAGGCTTATCAACATCAATTAGTGGTGATTGTGGAAGATTGCAGTGAAAAAGAATTAAATAAACTTGCAAAACTACAAGAAAAATTAGATCAACTTGATGGCTGGCAATTAGACAGTAAAATAAATCAAATTTTAGATCGTTTAGGCATCGCGCCAGATATTAGCTTAGAATCTCTTTCAGGAGGGTGGCTACGAAAAGTAGCGTTGGCTAAAGCTTTAGTTAATGATCCTGACTTATTATTGTTAGATGAGCCAACGAACCATTTAGATGTCGGTACGATTGAATGGTTAGAGCAATTTTTGATGAGCTTCAAGGGCTCTATCATTTTTATTAGTCATGATAGAGAATTTATTCGTCGATTATCGACGCGTATTATAGATATTGATCGTGGTAATTTAAGTTCATGGCCCGGTGGTTACGACGAATATTTAGTGGCAAAAGAAGAAGCCTTACGCGTAGAAGAAGATCAAAATGCAGAATTTGACCGTAAATTGGCGATTGAAGAAAAATGGATACGTCAAGGTATTAAAGCACGTCGCACTCGTAATGAAGGACGCGTACGCGAGTTAAAAGCATTACGTAATGAGCGCGCTGATCGTCAAAATGTGGTAGGTAAAGCAAAAATCAATATAGATTCCGGAAGTCGCTCTGGGAAAATCATTTTTGAGGCAGATAACATCTCTTATGCTTATGGTGATTTACCGATTATCAAAAACTTTTCAACTACTATTATGCGTGGAGATAAAATTGCTTTTATTGGGCGTAATGGTTGTGGTAAAAGTACACTCTTAAAGTTGTTTCTCGATCAACTCCAACCTGATTCAGGCACCATGAAATGTGGAACTAAGTTAGAAGTCGCTTATTTTGACCAATATCGTGACAAGTTAGATCCTGAAAAATCAGTCATGGATAATTTAGCCGAAGGCCGACAAGAAGTTGAAGTAAATGGCATAAAACGGCATGTATTAGGTTATTTACAAGATTTCTTATTTCATCCAGAGCGTGCAAGAACACCGGTTAAAGCGTTATCAGGTGGTGAAAAAAATCGTCTGTTATTAGCGAAAATATTTTTAAAACCGAATAATTTATTGATTTTGGATGAACCAACGAATGATTTGGATGTCGAAACACTGGAATTATTAGAAGAGTTACTCGCAAATTATCACGGTACGTTGTTATTAGTCAGCCATGATCGTAGTTTTGTGGATAATACCGTTACCCATACGTGGTTTTTTGATGGTAATGGGCATATTTCTCAATTTGTGGGTGGCTATCAAGATGCATTACGCCATAAATTACAAAGTGAAGAGCCGATAAAAGTAGAAAAAACGCTTAAAACAGTTAAAGCTAAAGTGCTTAAAACACCAAAAAAAATATCTTACAAAATGCAACTGTCGAGGGATGTTATATATATGACTTAATAAAATAGCAAGAATAATCTGAATAATCAAGACGAATAGATTTGTTAGATCGTATTATTGACAAATTTATTTGAGGGAAAAAGAGCCAGCACCAATAAGTCGAATATTATCGAGCTGGATTTTCAAGTGTAAGGAAATATAAAAATCTTTACTATTAAGCAGTTCTGCGAGCATGTTCAATTGCATCAAACATCTCTTGTGTTGTTTTTATTTTACGTATGGTTTGTAAAAAAGGCAGTGCTTGAATTTGTTGTAGTCGCATAAAGGTTAGCCACTGTTTAATGCGACTCGGCAAATATTTTTCTTTATCGCCTTGTGTTTGTATGACTAAATATTGACTCATTAATGTAAGTATTTGTGGCCAACTATAAGGCTCTTCAATACCTTTGATAACTTGCGCTAAATTAGGCATGGCTAATGCCCCTCGTCCTATCATTAAACGATCACAACCACTTATTTCTTGGCAGCGTATGGCATCTTGTGCGTTAAAAATATCGCCATTAGCAATCACGGGAATAGCAATAGATTCTCGAATGTTTGCTATCCAGTGCCAATGAGCAGGGGGCAAGTAGCCTTCTTCTTTGGTGCGCGCATGTACCGCAAGTTCATTTGCTCCCGCTTCATAAATCGCTTGTGCATTGTCAATTGCCAAGGATTTATCTGCATAACCTAAGCGTATTTTAACGCTTAGTGTTTGGTATGCAGGCATGCTTGTACGCACCTCTTTAACTATTTTATATAAAGTTTCGGGTGATTTTAATAATATCGCTCCCCCTCGGCTTTTATTGACGGCTTTTGCGGGACAGCCAAAATTAAGATCAATGCCGTCCGAGCCGACCAATAGTGCTTTTCTTGCATTATTGGCTAAGCACTGTGGATCTTGGCCTAATAACTGAATGCGAACAGGGGTACCAGCATGCGTTTTACTCTGATTAAAAAGCTCAGGGCTTACGCGCCGGTAAACTTTTGCAGGAAGCGTTAGAGAGATCACACGAATAAACTCTGTGATGCATAAATCAAACCCGCCTATTGAGGTAAGTAATGCACGCATATGGTGATCCATAACGCCTTCCATCGGTGCAAGTGTAATCTTCATGGTGCCAACCTTTCATTTTTAAGAGGCAAAATTATACATGAATGAAATTAAAATGTGTTTGAATTTATTTGTAAGCATAAGTCTAGCGTGGTGGTCGTTTGAAGGATAAAGGTAGATAGCATCCTTTGTATACGTTTGTTTCTTATTTAAAATAAAAAAGCGCCACAATGGATGAATTCATGACACTATTACTTGCACTCTATGTGGAGAGTATTTATTCTAGACTTATTAATTTTTATATGGATATTTTTATGAGTGATGATGCATTACAAATAATAAAAAATAGTATAACAAGTATTCCCGATTATCCATTACCCGGAATTTTATTTCGAGATATAACCAGTTTACTTGAAAATGCGCAAGCGTTTCATTTGACAATGTCTCTCTTAATTGAGCGTTATAAAGATCAACAAATAGATAAAGTCGTGGGCACAGAAGCGCGTGGTTTTATTTTTGCTGCACCATTAGCTCTTGCCATTGGCGCTGGGTTGGTTCCCGTGCGAAAACCCAGTAAATTACCCAGAGATACGATTCAAGAGGGTTATTCGTTAGAGTATGGAAGTGACGTATTACAAATACACAGTGATGCGATACAAAAAGACGAGCGTATTTTATTGGTGGATGATTTGTTAGCGACAGGTGGCACGGCTGGCGCATCGATTAAATTAATCCAACGACTCGGTGGAAAAGTCATAGAATCTGTATTTGTGATTGAATTGCCCGCTCTCAAGGGTGCACAGAAGATACACGATTTAGGGGTTCCCCATTATTCTTTAGTGTCCTTTGAGGGTGAGTAAATTTAGTGAGTTATCAAGTATTAGCAAGAAAATGGCGTCCGCATAACTTTTCAGAAGTGATAGGCCAAGAACACGTGCTTACCGCATTATCGAATGCTTTAACACAAAATAGGGTGCATCATGCTTATTTGTTTAGTGGTACGAGAGGGGTGGGTAAAACAACCATTGCTCGTATTCTTGCAAAAAGTTTAAATTGTGAGCAGGGCGTCACCGCAACACCTTGTGGTACATGTGAGTTTTGTCAATCTATTGATGCGGGTCATTTTGTTGATTTATTAGAAATAGATGCTGCATCTCGCACCAAAGTGGATGACACACGTGAAATGCTCGATAACGTTCAATATAAGCCAACGGTTGGACGTTATAAAGTGTACCTTATTGATGAAGTACATATGCTGTCAAAGCATAGTTTTAATGCGTTATTAAAAACATTAGAAGAGCCTCCTGAATATGTGAAATTTTTATTAGCAACGACAGATCCACAAAAATTACCTGTTACTGTTTTGTCGCGTTGTTTACAATTTCATTTAAAAGCTCTTTTACCTGAGCAAATAGAAAAGCAACTTCGCTATATTTTAGAGCAAGAGAATGCAACATTCGATGGTGCATCTTTAATCGCGATTGCAAATGCCGCCGATGGGAGTATGCGAGATGCTTTGAGTTTAACCGATCAAGCCCTCGCTTTTGGCTCTGGCAACATTAAATATCAAGACGTGCTTAAAATGTTAGGTACCATCGATAATCATCATTTACACTATCTTTTGCATTTTATTGCATCAGGTGATGTTGAAAAAGTCTTTGCGAAGATACAAGAATTTGTACATTTAGGTGCTGACTTTGCTAAATTACATCAGGAATTAGCCACATTATGCCATCAAACTGCACTGTTACAGATGCTAAATCGTCCTCATGATGTACAAAAAAACACACTACAATTATTTGCCGATCGCTTAAGTGCAGAAGAATTACAACTTTATTATCAGATTGCAGTACAGGGTTATAAAGATTATGCTTTTGCACCTAATGGGAAAATAGCATTTGAAATGACGGTCATGCGTTTATTAGCCTTTAAGCCGGCTAAATATATAGCTCTTGATGAAAGTCAGTTGGACACATTACAGGGCGACTCTATAGGTGCTTTAAATTTAATCGATGATACTCAGCCACTTGAGATGCCTGTTGAATCAAATATGACACCTGTTGCAAAGCCTGTTGTTAATAAAGTATCAATACCTGATACTTTATTAACCGAGCCTTTAGTCGAACCCACTGCTGAATTATCTGAATCTATCATTAAAGATGAAAGCGTTCCTAATCTTGACAATAAGTTACCTGAGGTGGCTCCTGAGAGTGATACCCTTCAAGATGCTAGCGAGTTAGCAATGCAATCGGTTGAGCAATTAACTCACTCGCGTAATATGTTGCGTAGCCATCGTTTAAAACGTTCTAAATCAAAAAAGCCACTGGCGACAACCTCAACGAAAGATGACACTGTTGTTGTCGCGTCAGTAGAAAAAGAAAAGATGAAGAGTGTTCGAATACCCAATATAAATCATGTTGACATGCCACCTGTTGAACATAAAAATATGCGTGTTGAATTAGAAAATAGACACTTTGCCGAGGTTGATATGCCCGGTCAGCAATTGTCTTCTTCTTTAGATGTTGCCTTGCAGGAGGCATGGCAAGTAGATGAGCAAGATAAGCATGATCTCTCAACGTGTGCACTGATTCAGGATGATTTTGTTGCTCCTTCTTATTTTATTGACGATGAGAAGGAGACAATACAAATCGATGGGGCGCAATACGTGCAAAATAAATTAACTGATCCGTGGTCATTGTTAATTCAAACAATGCAACTTGTAGGTCTGGTTAAATTATTAGCTAAAAACTGTGTATTTAAACAGGTTGATAATCAAGTTATTTTAACGCTTTGTCGCCAACAACAACACTTATTAAATAACACTCAGTTATGCGAACAATTGCAAAAGTCATTGAAAGCTCAGTTGGGCCAGAAAACGACAATGTATATTGAAATTGGTGAGGTTCCAGGTAAATTGAGTGCTTTTGAGTTGGAATCGAATATATTTCAAAAATGTGTAGAGGATGCTAAACAAGCTATTTGTGATGATGTAAATATTCAAAATTTTGTGGATGATTATGATGCAAAGATCTAACGTTAGTCTTAATATTAAATCTCTGAGCGGCCCGAAAAAGAATGCGATAACGTAGTGCTATCTACAAACTCTAATTCACCACCTACCGGAACACCATGCGCAATACGACTCACTTTCACCTTGAACTTTTTAGCTATTTCAGCAATATAATAAGCCGTAGCTTCACCCTCAACGGTGGGATTCGTTGCCAAAATAACTTCCTCTATGTGAGGTGCAGATATCTGCGTCTCTAATAATGCTAACCCTAACTCCTCTGGGCCAATTCCATCAAGTGGTGAAAGATGACCCATTAAAACAAAATAGGTACCAGAAAAAAGAGCTGTTTGCTCTATGGCTCTTACATCTACAGGCATTTCCACCACACAGATTTGGCCATTCTTTTTACGTTTTTCATTACTGCAAAGAGAGCATAGTTCTAATTCTGTAAATGTTCTACATTGCTGACAATGACCAATTTCATGCACCGCTCGCTCTAATAAGTGACTGAGTTTTAACGCGCCACTGCGATTTTTATCGAGAAGATGGTAAGTCATACGCTGTGCAGATTTTGGACCGACGCCCGGCAAACATTGTAATGCTTGCATCAATTCATCAAGTAAAGAAGTTGAGCTCATTGCAAATAGTATCATCCCGTTATAATCTAATATTGTTAATTATAAAAGAGAGTCATTATGTTTAGTGGTAAAGGTGGTAAAGGTGGTATGGGCGATTTAATGAAAAAAGCTCAAGAAATGCAGGCAAACATGCAAAAAGCGCAAGCAGAAATCGCCAATACAGAAGTCGTTGGTGAATCGGGTGCGGGTTTAGTTAAAATTACTCTTTTAGGTAATCACAACGTACGTAAAGTTGAAATTGATGATGAATTGATGACTGATGACAAAGAAATGTTAGAGGATTTAATCGCCGCAGCGGTTAATGATGCGGTGCGTCGAATTGAAGAAGTGAATAAAAATAAAATGGGTTCGATAACGGGGGGCATGGAATTGCCACCGGGCTTTAAAATGCCTTTTTAGGTTAAAATCTAATTGTTACTCGTTTTGAAATGCAATTAGAGCAATGTGATTTATCTAATTATTGCTCTAATAAAATGAGATTTTGCTTATTTAAATAATAAAAAAGTAACTTAATATAGTTGCTTTTTTAACACCGAATTAGTGATGAGTCTTTTGTATTAACGTTCACCAGAGTAGCAAGATGAAATTACAGCAATTAAAATACATCGTTGAGATCGTAAAGAATAATCTTAATGTGTCTGCCACCGCCGATAGCTTAGATACCTTACAACCGGGAATAAGCAAACAAATTCGCTTACTTGAAGATGAATTGGGCATTCTTATTTTTGAGCGAAATGCTAAAAATCTGATTAAAGTAACACCAGTTGGATCAGAGATAATAAATATTTCACGTATTATTTTAGCAAAAGTTGATAGTATCAAAAAAGTGGCCGAGGAGTATAATTACCCTAAAGCCGGTCGTTTAACCATCGCGACAACACACACTCAAGCTCGCTATGTTTTACCAAAAGTAATTCAACGATTTTTACGTCAATATCCTGATGTTTCATTACATATACATCAAGGGACACCCGCTCAAATCGTTGCGGCTATTATAAATGGCTCTACCGATTTTGCTATCGCAACCGAAGCAATGCATTTATATCAAAATATGATTTTGTTGCCTTGTTATCATTGGAACCATTCCATTGTGATTAAAAAAGATCATCCATTAGCTCAAAAAGAAAAGATTACTATTTATGATTTAGCCCAGTATCCCCTTGTCACATATGTTTTTGGATTCACCGGACGATCTATTCTCGATAACGCATTTAATCGTCATGCTTTAACTCCAAAGATTGCGTTTACCGCAACCGATGCTGATATTATTAAAACTTATGTTCGTTTAGATATTGGGGTAGGTATTATTGCAAGTATGGCAATGGATCCTGAAAAAGATGCAGATTTAATTGCAATCAATGCGAGTCATATTTTTAAAGAGAGTACCACGAAGATATGTTTTAAGAAAAACATGTTTTTCCGTTCATATATGTATGACTTTATAGAATTTTTTTCTCCTCACTTGACGCGTGAGACAATAGATAAAGCGATTAAATTAAAAAATAATGAGGAAATAGAAGCGATGTTTTCGTCTATAAAGTTACCTATCCTCTGAGATGATTATCTTTACACTTAGATAATGGGAAGGCTCTTTATACGGTGTAAATGTATGCGACTAAAAAGGCAATAAACTCAGCCAAATATAATGGCTGAGTTTATCCTAACTATTTAAGTGCCGCGTTTTACACTTAGTATGAAGTGATAATGCGTTTATTTACCTAATTTTATTTTCCGCGTTGAGCCTAATTTGTTTTTACGATTTAAACTTTTTTGTGGTGCTCTTTTTTTCGTTTTAAATTGATCTAAGCCACTGTGTCGGCTTAATGCTATCTGTGTGTTCTCTTTTCTTAGCGGGGGACTTATTTCGTTACGCGATGTGGCGGGAACTAAACAGTTTGCACCTCGGCCAATTAGTTTACGTGCCAAGCCTAATTTTTTTAAGACTTCACGAATCTGAGGCCAATTTTCAGGGATATGATAACGTAAAATCGCTTTATGTAATTTACGTTGTATTGCCCCCTTAATACTGATAACGGTCTCACTGTTAGCATTGACTTTATGTAATGGATTTTTTTCAGTGTGGTACATCGTAGTAGCGTTAGCCATTGGAGAAGGGTAAAAATTTTGTACTTGATCTAATTTATAATTATTTTGCTTAAGCCAGAGTGCTAAATTTATCATATCGCGATCACTTGTGCCAGGATGAGCAGAGATAAAATAGGGGATCAAATATTGTTTTTTCCCCGCTGCCTTTGAGTATTTTTCAAACATATTTTTAAACGTATCATAGCTACTCATGGTTGGTTTCATCATTTTATCCAGAGGGCCTTTTTCAGTATGCTCTGGCGCGATTTTAAGGTAACCACCGACATGATGTTCAACTAATTCTTTTACATAACGAGGATCTTCAACCGCTATATCGTAACGGACACCTGAGGCAATCAAAATTTTCTTGATACCAGAAAGTTTACGTGCTCGACGATAAAGATCGATAGTATGACCATGGTCAGTGCTCATATGATGGCAAATCGTAGGGAATACACAACTTAATCTACGACATGTTTGCTCCGCTTTAGGACTTTTACATTTTAAGCGATACATGTTTGCGGTAGGGCCTCCGAGATCAGAAATAACCCCCGTAAAGCCAGGCACACTATCACGAATCGTTTCAATTTCTTTGATAATAGAGTCTTCAGAACGACTCTGAATTACTCGACCTTCATGTTCTGTTATCGAGCAAAAAGTACAGCCACCAAAACAGCCTCGCATAATATTAACCGAAAAACGGATCATATCATAAGCCGGAATTTTAGCTTTTCCATAAGCGGGGTGAGGTATTCTCTGGTAAGGCAAACCAAATACAGCATCAATTTCTTCAGTCGTAAGAGGGTATGCTGGGGGGTTTACCCACAGTAAGCGTTGGCCATGAAACTGTGCTAATGCACGTGCACAACCAGGATTTGTTTCTTGATGTAACACACGTGATGTATGTGCATATAAAACTTTATCTTGGCTTACCTTGGCATAGCTTGGCAATTGAATATACGTTTTTTCCCACGGCTTCTTTTTCACGCTTTGGTGATCAGCAGGTAATACATCAATATTTTGCGTTCGCACTTGAGATGCACTACTTTGGTCTGCTAATTTTTGTGTGGCACAAGCGACGTTAATATCGGCATAAGGATTAATGATGGGATCAATTTTACCGAGTTTATCGACTTGTTGAGAGTCAATGCCACGCCAGCCAACTAAGGCGTGTTTAAGCATAATTGCTGTACCGCGAATATCAGGCATATCTTGAATGGACTCACCCAAAGACAAGCGATGTGCAACTTCAAGTAAAGGGCGCTCGGCATTACCAAAAAGTAAAATGTCGGCTTTTGAGTCGAGTAAAACAGAGTGGCGCACTTTATCGGACCAATAATCATAATGGGCAATTCTGCGTAGACTTGCTTCGATGCCACCAATCATAACCGGCACATCTTTATAGGCTTCTTTACAACGTTGAGTGTAGGCAAGTACTGCGCGATCTGGGCGTTTACCTCCTTCGTTATTGGGTGTATATGCATCGTCATGGCGCATACGTCGTTCGGCAGTATAACGATTGATCATGGAGTCCATATTACCAGCGGAGACACCAAAAAAGAGATTCGGTTTACCTAAGCGCATAAAATCATCTTTGCTCTGCCAATCGGGTTGCGCAATAATGCCGACGCGATAGCCTTGCGCTTCTAAAGTTCGTCCAATAACGGCCATTCCAAAGCTAGGATGATCGACATAGGCATCGCCTACAACGATAATAATATCACAGCTATCCCAGCCTAATTTTTTCATTTCTTTACGCGACATGGGTAAAAAAGGAGCGGGATTTTCTGCTCTTGATTTAAAAGAGGGATAAGAGAAAAGCGGGCGATCCGCTTGTAATAGATCAAGAGTCATGAAAGTACCTAAACACGATAAAATAATAAGCGCGGATTATAGCTTAATGTTCGGGATTTCTTAACCTTGAATTGAATAAGTATTAAAAAAAGAAAGAACAAGAAGCTAGAATATATTAATGTAGATAAAATTAATTATCTAAGTCATTTATATTAAGAGGTTATTTATCAAAAAAAACATTTTGATAAATAACCATAAAAACAAAAAAAGTATTTTTTTGTTTTTATCCTTTATAAATTTTAGGATTGAATACATCACGTAACCAATCACCTAAAACATTGATAACTAATACCAAGCTTACTAATACAATCCCGGGGAAGGCAGCTATCCACCATTGACCGGAAAAAATATATTGAAAGCCTGTATTTATTAATGCGCCTAAAGAGGGTTGATCAATAGGCAAACCGAGCCCTAAAAAGGACAATGCAGCTTCAGACATAATCGCATTGGCTATTTGTACGGTTGAAATGACTAAAATAGGCGATAAACAATTAGGTAATATATGGCGAAACATAATACGTATGGAGTCAAGTCCCATCACTTTAGCTGCCTCAACATATTCTTTTTGGCGTTCGGCCAACACTGAAGCGCGAATTGTTCGTGCGTATTGAGGCCATTCTGCAAAACCAATAATCAAAATTAGCATTAAGACTGCGTATTGTGAATAAAACTCAGGGCCAAAGCTTGCTTTAAAAATAGCAGATAAGATGATGGCAATCATCATGGTTGAAAATGATAATTGAATATCGGCACAACGCATTAGAAAAGTATCTATTTTGCCGCCAAAATAGCCGGAAGAAAGCCCAATAATAATGCCCATTACTAATTGTAATGCGACTGCACAAAAACCAATGGTTAACGATAGGCGAGCACCATATAAAATGGTGGATAAAATGTCACGGCCCTGATCGTCAGTGCCTAATAAAAAACGTGGGTCGCCATCAGTTATCCAAACGGGGGGTAGCTCTGCATCCATTAAATCAATATTAAGTAAATCATAAGGATTGGTTGGCGCAATCAGAGGCGCAAAAATAGCCGCCATTAAAAATGCCAAAAAGAAAGCAAAGCCAAGCATTGCTGTTTTATCTTTTAGAAAATAATAGATAAAATCTGAATTTTTAAAACGCACCCAAGCATTTGCAGGTTTTACATGACTCGATATTGTATTATTCATGTTTAGGCTCCTTTTCCTGTGATATCAACGGTTGGATTGATCAAACCATATAAGAGATCAACAAAAGTATTGGTAACAACAAATATTAAGCCGACAAAAATAACATAAGCGGTAATAACAGGAGTATCAACACGATTAATGGCATCTAAGAAAAGAAAACCGGTTCCTGGCCATTGGAAAACAGTTTCGGTTAAAATAGTGTAAGCAATCATAGTACCTATTTGTACACCACCCACAGTAATAACGGGAAGCATGGTATTTTTAAGAGCATGTTGGTAATAAATCTTCTGTAAGGAAAGCCCTTTTGCGGTTGCAAATTTCACATATTCAGAGCCTAATGCCTCGAGCATTTCAGATCGCACTAAGCGAATGAATAGAGGTAGCATAATAGATGCCAGAGAAATACAAGGAAGAATAAGGTGTAACAACCCATCTTTAGTGAGAAATCCCGTTTCCCATCCCCAAACATTAATAGTATCTCCTCGCCCATAAGAAGGGAGCCAATTAAGTTCAATAGAAAAAATATACATTAACATGATGGCGGTTAAGAATACGGGCACGGAAATACCTAAGCTACTTAAAGTCATTATTATTTTTGTGCTTATACTTTTAGGGTGTATAGCAGAGTAAACGCCAAGTGGGATAGAGACAAACAAGATGATTAAGGCTGCGCCAAAAACCAATTCAAGTGTTGCTTGTAATTTATCTAATATGATGTCTAAAACTGGTTTTTTTAAAAAATATGAAGTGCCTAAATCACCATGCAGTGCATTAACGATAAAACGTGAATATTTAGTGAGATAGGGATCATTTAAACCCATTTCATCACGTAAAGCTTGGCGCTCTGCAAGAGAGACTGATTGACCCACCATTTCACGTAGGGGATCACCCAGATTATCTTGAATGGCAAAGGCGACTAAACTTATTACAAACATAACAATCAATGCCTGTATTAAGCGTTGACCTAAAAACGTTAGCATTTAAACTTCCTTTAAATTATGAAAATATAACAAGCCCTTTTGTTAGGGCTTGTTATAAAAAGAAAATCAATCTCTTTTTATTTGACGATTAAATCACCGAAGAAAGGAAGATTTGTAGATGTAACAATATCTTTTATCCCAATATTTGATTTTGCTCCCCAAGCTATATTTTGCCAATGTAAAGGTACAAACGCAGCATCGTCATAAAGGATACGTTCTACTTTTTGAAGCATTTTTGCTCGTGTATCTGGATTGGTTTCTGATCCAGCATCGTTTACTAATTTATCGACTTCAGGATTCGAATAATAACCACAGTTATAGGCTCCTTTTCCCGTTTTTTCATTACGTGTCATGGTTAAAAATTCAGTGAAATTAGCCGAATCTTCGGTATCTGACTGCCAACCAACCATCATCATATCTGCAGAGCAGGTATCAAATGCAGGCCAGTATTGTGCTTTTGGCACTGTCTTAAGATCTACTTTAATGCCAATTTTTGCCAACATAGAGGCAACTGCTTGTGCAATTTTCGCATCATTAACATAGCGATTATTAGGGGCTAACATGGTTAGTTTAAAGCCATCTTTGTAACCTGCATCAATCATTAATTGTTTTGCTTTTTTAAGATCATAACGTGGCACTAATGTTTCATTGTGACCAACATAGCCTTCGGGACTTTGTTGTGCTGCAACGGTAGCAAAACCTTTCATTATTTTTTTAACGATACCCGTATTATTAATTGCATAAACAATCGCTTGGCGAACTCGAACATCTCGTAAGGCAGGGTTACTTTTTTGATTTAATTGGAATGTAAGTATTCGATTACTTTGTAGTGTAACTAATTTTATCCCTTTAGTTGTGCTAACTCTTTTTTGATCATTTGGCCCAACCGGTTGGATAAGATCAACATCACCAGAAAGTAGCGCCGCGACACGTGTAGCATTTTCTTTAATAGGTACAAGCGTTAATTTATCAACATTTCCCGGTGAGCTTTTATCCCAGTAATCATTAAAGCGTTCAAACACAACTTTTACGCCTTGTTCACGAAAAGTTACAATAAATGGACCGGTTCCTGATACATGTGTTGATGCAAAAGAACGACCATTTTTAACAATTAAGCTTTTACTTTTACCATTAAATTGTCCCGTATAGAATTTTTTGTCCATAGGGAAAATATAGGTTGCCGTTTGTAATACTAAAGGGAAAGGCTTATAGGAAATAATATCGAACGTGTAATCGTCAATTTTAATCATTTCTTTAAAGGGTGCATAAATAGCTTTAAAATCTATTGAATTACGTAGTCTATCAAAAGTCCAGATAACATCATCGACGGTTAATAAATTGCCCGAATGAAATTTTACTCCTTTGCGCAGGTGGAAACGGTAGGTAGTATTATTAATACGCTCCCAAGATGTTGCTAATCGAGCTTCGAGCTTAAAGTTGTTATCGTAACGAATAAGTGGATCAAAAAGCAGATGAGACATTTGCAATGTTCCACTTGATATTTGTTCATGTGGATCAAGTGATACAGGATCTGCATCGTAAGCGACGGTTATTTCCGCGGCGACGCTAGAAAAACTGACCCCCGCAGCAAGTACGGCAATAGCAATTTTCATTTTCAAACAATTCATCAATAGCTCCTTTACAGGGAAAATACCCTTATTCTTGAGTTGATATAAAATATAATGCGCAAGGCATTCATATTTCAATGGTTTTTGTCTTATTTTTGATTTATTTTAAGTCCTTTAAATACAGGCATTAAAGAGATTAAATGCTGGCTGTAGGGGTGTGCTGGCTGATTAAATAATTGCTCGGTTTCAGCGACCTCTAAGAGAGTACCTTTTTGCATAACACCGACTCGATCACACATTTGGCGGATCACGGGTAAGTCATGACTAATAAATAACATCGTTAGATTTAGCTCTTCTTGTAAGTCTTTAAGCAGGTTTAAAATTTGTGCTTGTACAGATACATCCAGTGCAGATGTTGGTTCATCACAAATGAGTAAGCGGGGGCGGGTGGCGAGTGCACGTGCAATGGAAACTCGTTGGCGTTGTCCACCTGAAAATTCATGAGGATACTTTAGGCCTGCTAGTCGTCCTAATCCGACATGATCTAATAAATCGTGCACTATCTGTCGTACTTGTGCTTCACTTGCTGCAAGCTTATGAAATCGGATAGGCTCGGCAATAATATTAAAAATTTTCATACGCGGGTTCATTGATGTATAAGGATTTTGAAATATCATTTGCATTTGGCGACGAAAAGGACGCCGTTCAGACTCTGATTTTAATGCGCTTAAGTTAATTCCCTCAAAAGTAATATTTCCCTCATCAGGAGTATATAAACCTGCGATAATGCGTGCAATGGTCGATTTCCCCGAGCCGGATTCACCGACTAAACCAAAGGTTTCACCTTCTTTGATATGAAAGCTGACCTGATTTGATGCTTGTACATATTCACGACGACTAGCAAAAAAAGAATCTTTAGTTAAAAATCGTAGGCTGATATTATCCACATTAAGTAGAGCGCCGTTGTATTCTCGTTGCGTTTCACTTTGACCTAACCAGTGTGTTTTAATATCTAGCTCTGGGAGTGGCTCCGCATCTTCAATATAGCTGACTAAAGGAAAGCGATGTTGCTTAACATCAGAGCGAGGTACTGCTGAAATCAGACTACGTGTGTAGTCATGAGCAGGATTGTCAAGTACTTCTTTGGTGTTACCAAACTCAACTAATTCGCCTTTGTACATCACCGCTATTTTATCGGTGATATTGGATACCACCCCCATATCGTGGGTAACTAGCATACAGCCTACATTTTTATCAATACATAAATTACGGATCAACGTTAATATTTGATCTTGGATAGAAACGTCAAGTGCAGTGGTTGGCTCATCAGCAATGATAAGCTCAGGTTCAGCAGAAAGTGCAATAGCAATGACTACACGTTGGCGCATACCTCCTGAAAATTGATGTGGGTATTGTTTAATACGTAGTTTGGGCTCACTAATACCGACTTGTTCTAAAAGCGAAATAGAACGTGTATAAGCTTCTTCTTTGGTGACATCTAGATTAGCAAGAATAGTTTCGGTGAGTTGTTTTTCAATTGTAAAGAGGGGGTTTAATGATGTCATCGGATCTTGAAAGATAAAGCCAATTTTTGAGCCACGTATTTTGCGCATCTCCTTATTATTTAAGCCCGATATTTTTTCTCCGTTTAAATAAATTTCTCCACTAGAAATAATGCCAGGAGGGCTAAGGAGATCAATTACGGCATTACCGATGGTCGATTTACCTGCCCCCGATTCACCAACAACACCAACAATTTCGCCTCGTTCGATATTGAGAGTGAGAGAGGTAATTGCGTGATGGACGCCATGTCGAGATGGGTATTCAATGCAAAGGTTTTTTATTTCCAATAAAGACATTTCTTATCCCTATAATATGACGATATTATCGTCTCTAATATTGATTACTTTTTTAAATTTATTTTAATAATTAATTTTAAAAAATCAGGACTTGAGCAAGATTTATTAAAACCCGTGAATTTACATTTGGAATTAGAAGCACAAAAAAAAGCAGCGGGTAATTTACTAAGAAAAGAAATAGACCAATATTTAACGACTGAACAAGCTAAAACTTACCAAACAACATTAAATAAGCATAGAGCTATCAGAAACACCCCTTAAGGGTCTTTGAAGCGTTTTATTAGTGTTCCCTAGTCCTATCAAATAAAAGCAACGTTTGAGGCTGATTTTAAAGATTGCGCTATTTATAGATTATATTGATGTTCGTATTAGAAAATGATAAAACTAAACACGACTAAACAACGAAATAATTGCTTAGTTACGAGCAATGAGCGCTAACAATCAAATGATTTATAGTATCACAGACAAGAAAAAACCTGCTGAAATCAGCGGGTTATCTATAGAATGTGGCGGTGAGATAGAGATTTTAACTCTAGGAGGGCTACAAACCCTCGCAGGTTTTCAAGACCAGTGCATTCAGCCGCTCTGCCACCCCTCCAGAACGAAGCGCATTTTAAATATATTTACCCAAAAAGCCAAGCTCTTTTAAAATTATTTTAAAATTTTACATTTTTTACAGGTCAGCCCCTTTAATTAAAGTAAAGAAGTCTTTATATTGACTATTCATCAAAGTTTATATGCCTTAAGGTCTTACTCTATGTTTCAAAATAATGCGTTGCTTAGTCAATTAAAAGAACAGATCCAAAAAGATATCCCAAAACGTCAAGGAATAGTAAAAGCAACAGATCGTGGTTACGGTTTTTTAGAAACAGATAAAGGAAAACGTTTTTTTATACCTCCGCAAGAAATGAAAAAGGTACTACATGGCGATCAGATTATTGCATTGATCCGTAGCACCGGAGATAAGTCGACTGCAGAACCAGTTCAACTAAAAAAAACCATCACCGACATTTTTATTGCAAAGCTGCTGATTAAAGAAAAGAAAATATCTATCCAAGCAAAAAATCCGCTGATCAAAGGCTTTTTTAAAATACAAGGAGGCCAAAAACTTAGCGCACAAGGCTATCAAAATGGCGATTGGATAAAAGTAAAACTACTTAAACATGCTTTACAAGAGAATGGGTTTTTAATCGAAGTCATCGAAAAAATCGCGGATGTAAACGACCCTTTTGCGTACCGTTTGATTGCAGCTGCAACATATAATCTACCTTGTGAAGCGCCTGAATTTGAGCATAGCGTCTCGATAATAGATAAGCAACTCCCCCGTAAGGATCTCACTGACTTACCTTTTTTTACCATTGATGGTCTAAATACACAAGATATGGACGATGCCATTTATATTGAAGAAACCGATCAAGGCTGGATATTAAGTATTGCAATTGCAGATCCCTCCGCTTATGTTAACGCAGGAAGTGCAATCGATATCGAAGCTAAAAAACGTGCTTTTACCTTATATTTACCCAACTTTAACGTGCCGATGCTCCCAAGAGAACTGAGTGACAGCTTATGCTCTTTAAAAGAAGGTGAAAAACGTGCGACACTTTGTTGCCAATTACACATCAATAAACACGGTGAAATAATCGGTGAAGGTACTCTTTTTGGCGCTTGGATAGCATCCCATTATCGCTTAAATTATAACGATGTTTCTGACTATTTAGAAAATGATAATGCACTTTGGCAACCAGATCCTACATTGGCAAAACAATTACACCTTTTAAATAAAGCAACAAGCAAACGTTTACAGTGGAGAACATTACATAATGTAGTTTTCAAAAGTCAACCCGACTACCTTTTAAAGCTTAATAACAAAGGCGCGGTTTCCGAAATCATTTGTGAGCCAAGACGAAGCGCAAATCGCCTCGTTGAAGAATCAATGATCGCGGCCAACATTTTTGTTGGTGATTTTTTAGCTAAATATAAACAACAAGGTGTTTTTAACACCCATTCGGGCCTTGCCAGTGATCGTTTAGAAAAAGCCGTTACATTATTACACGAATACGGTATTACAAGTGATGCTAAAACATTAGCCACTCTCCATGGATACACTCATATGCGCCAACAAGTCGCATTACTTAATAATCATTACCTCGAACATTGTATGCGTAAATTATTAACCTATGCAGATTGTAAAAACACGCCAGAAGCGCATTTCACAATGGGCGTTGCCCACTATGCGACATGGACATCACCTATTCGAAAATACGGTGATTTACTCAATCACAGATTGATTAAATCAATTCTATTACAGCATGATAATGTCGTCATAGATGAAAATATTGGGTCTTTATTTAATGATATTCGTAAAGCACAACGTCTTGCAGAAAGAGATGTCAATAATCATCTCTACGGACAATACTTTAACGAACAAGTTAAATCAAAGTGGCAATATAAAGCTGAAATTTTTGATGTTATCAAAGCGGGAATCCGAGTGCGCATACAAGAAAATGGGGCGACATTCTTCCTGCCTTGCAGTTTACTTTGCTTAGACACCCAAGATGCAAAACAAATCGACTGTAACCGTGAACAAGGTAAAGTCTTCATTTCAGGGCAAACAGAATTACAACTTGGTGACATTATTGATGTCATTTTACATAACGTTAAAACAGATAGTGGGCAACTTATCGGAAAACTAGCAAAGCCACTTACTCTTCCCCTTTAACACCGAACAAAAGGAAAGGTAACATCGCACGACTTACCTTTCCACCTAATCTCATGTTCAAGACTTCTCTTCTTTAATATCGAAGAAGCCTTGTGTCTAAAATGCCTGTTTTAATATTTTTACTTTGAATTCTAAACATAAGTAGCTTCCAACAGAAAATAAGTACAAGTAACACAATACTAAGGAATATTCCTACTAAATTAGGGTAAAATTATGTACCGATAATATCAGAAAATAAACATAGAAATATTTGTACGCTAACCAAATTAAGCGTTATGAGAAGCAACACAAACCATTAACATAACGCCAACATATTAACACTAGCCTTTTTTATTTATTTTTTAGTCACATAACAACGCCTAACGAAAAAGTCACTATTAAGTCACATTGTCGTAGTGGAAAATAATCATTTTTATAAAAATGTTACATCACCTCAAACAAAACAACCTAAATTAACTTTAAAAACAATAATATAACAAACTCAAGATTATTTCAATTCAATAGAGGTAATTTGTATTGGAAGCCTTTCTACCTATTTTGCTTTACTTTGATAGGTGGATGACCCATTACTTATTAAATCGGCGCACTTTAGACAGAACATCAATTAATAATGTGATATCAAATTCGTCATTATTTAATGTTTGTCCTTGCCAATTAATGGAGCTTATTTTTCCGTTCATTGAGAATTGTGTAATTTTATCTTTTTCATAAATGACATAGTTTTTGAAATCACCAGATAATAAATAGCGGCGAGATTGTGAGTTAAATAAACTTTGCCCACTACTGTATAAAGAAGGATCATCTTGATTGCCGAGTAGTTCAATCATCAATGTGGGTACGATATCGACATGGCTGGTAAAACGAGAAATTTCTTTTTTTTCTTTCCCTGGCCATAAAATGAGTAATGGAACATGTGCATTGCTGATACTTGCAGCGGGGCTCGATGATTTTTCAAAGGTTGCGCCGTGAGTACCTGTAATTAGCACAATGGTATTATTATATAGTTTTTGTCTTTTTAATGTATTAATGATTGTTTTTATATACGTATCTATTTTTAAAACTTGAGCTTGGTAACGTTGTAGCTTTTGTCCTTGTGCTGTTAAAGATAGAATAGAATCATGATCTAGAGACGCCCCATTTTCTTGGGCTAAGTATATGAAATCAAACCATTTATTTTTAATCTTTGTTTGAGATATTTTGTTTTCCCATTGCCTAACACTTGTTTGATTATTTTTTAAATGCGCATATTTTTGCAAACGGTTATTGTCTAACTTACTAAACGCACTTTGTGAAAATTCGGGGTGTAAAAAACCAATACTAGAAAACAGTCCAAAAGAGTAACCGTTGTTATCTAAACTTTCTATCAGTATCGGTGAGATATAATTGAGAGTTATTTCTGTCCAATAGCGATTAGGTAAAGCATAAAACAGACTGAATATTCCTTGGGCTCGATTATTAGCACCACTAAAATGATTGGTAAAATTAAGTCCTTGTTCAGTGAGCTTGTACGTAAATGGCATATTTTTTTTGTTTAGCATATCGGCACGTAATGATTCCACTGCAATGAGTAATACATTTTGTGTTTGCCCTGTCTCTTTAAAGGTTAAAGGCGAAAGAGGATATTGCAATTCATAGCTTTTAGCTTCGTCATCTTGGTTCATGCGGTTTTGTAATTTATCATTTGATAACCAGCCTTGTCTTTTCAAAAAAGAACGAGCGGTCATTGGGTAGGAAAGTGGATAAATTGATTTTAACTGGGTAATAGGACGATATTGTGTTGCATCGGCCCAAATATAGGTTAAATGACTAATAATAAACGTAGTAAATAGGAAAATGGCAATGGGTTTGGCAATAGTTTTTGCTTGTAATCGACGTGATTTTCGACGAATGAGAAAAGAAAATGCGATCTCTATCGCCAGAATAATAGGGATTGAAATATAATGTAAATTGATGGAATATATTTGTTCTACTTGCTCTGGCCGTTGTAAGAACTGCCAAATAAGAGGATTTAAATGAAAGTTATAAAGTTTAAATATTTGTGTATCAATAATTAAAAAGGTGACCGCAGTGGTTGCAATGCCAATCGCCATAATACGATATACGCGAGGCCAAGGGATAACAAAGCTAAGTGGGAATAATATAAGAGTGAAAATAATGGCACTTAAAAAACTAGTATGGCCGATTAAACTGATAAATTGGTAAGCGATACCTAAACCTGAATGAGGTAAACCTGCGTATTTTACATAGCGTAGGCTTATCAATGTCACGAGGATCAAGTTGAAAAAAGTAAACCAATGTGCCCAACTTAGTAATCGGGATACGTTATCATGAAATTTATTACCAGTTTCAACCATATTATTTAGGTATCTTTTTTATTAATGGAAGCACTCAGTGCTTTAACAAATTTATCACTGATTTCAGTGCGTTTATGTGGTGGTACTTGACTGTTAATAATATGTGTAATGCTATTACCTAAAATCATTAAACTTAAATCAACAGAAACATTATTGTGGTGTAGAACATCCATGACTTCATTTAGGATACTTTCAATTTTTTTACTGGAATATTTAGAAATTATTGGCATGCTTTTTTACTGACTCTAATTAAATTTAGGATACTTTCAATTTTTTTACTGGAATATTTAGAAATTATTGGCATGCTTTTTTACTGACTCTAATTAAATAAAAATCATAATACCCTAGCAACACACTTACTCCAAATATAAACAATAATATTCATCATAAAAATTTTTTTTCACTCAATGATCAGACCAGAGGTTAGTGTATCATGATGATTTTTTGATAAAGGGATATGGGCAGATGAATAGACAATAAAATTTATCGAGTGAGGATAAA
Organism: Psychromonas sp. CD1; assembly: GCF_002239585.1. GTDB lineage: Bacteria > Pseudomonadota > Gammaproteobacteria > Enterobacterales > Psychromonadaceae > Psychromonas. The sequence continues at coordinate 607,121 of NZ_NDFH01000003.1, read as the reverse complement.
GATGCAATAAGTGCTCTTTTTCGGTTATTTTTCGCGTGTTGAGTTGTTTGTCTGTTTTTTATATACGCTTAGTATAAAATGTCTATAATTGTTTTTTTAAATTAGGTACTTATTTGTATGAATATTTCTGCTAGTAATATTATTTTACACTCTCTTTATTATAATTCGGAAGGGATTTTACAGTGTAAAATGCGGGACGGGGAATTACCTATTTCGCCATCTATTGAAGATTTTTTAATGGAATTACATCGTACCTATCAGAGTAAAACAAATAAAGCGTTTGCATCCTTTTCGACAAAAAAAGATAAAAGTAACGATTTTTATTCTGCATTGACCCAAGAGATGAGCGGACAACTCGATTTTGTTGGTTTTTCACAAAAAGTAGCGACATGTTTAGTCAATGAATTAAAAAGATATGATTTTGCAGAGCAAGGTATTTTATTGATCAGTAAGTATACTTGGACAACCAGTAATTATCTTTTCATTGCTTTATTACAAAATCATGAATCTATTAGAGTTAATGAAAAATTAGAGCTCAAAACGAGTCAACACATTGAAACTAAAAAAATCCAATTAGTTGCTAGAATTGATTTAACGTTATTAGAGCGCGAGCCAAATTCTAACCGTTGTATTTCTTTTATTAAAGGTAGAGTAGGCCGACAAGTTGCGGATTTCTTTCTTGACTTTATGGGGGCACAAGAAGGCTTTGATACTAAAATTCAAAATAAAGTATTAATGCAAGCGGTTGATGAATTTTGTGTGCGCGAAGATCTTCCGGTGGAAAAGAAACAAGAAGTACGTGAAGTTGCGTTTGAATATTGCAAAGAGCAATTAAAACAAGGAGAGGATATTGACTTGTCTACATTATCGGATCAATTGCAAGAAAGTCCAAAATTAACGGGTAGTTTTTATGATTTTGTGGACAGTGATTTTGATTTAGAAAAGACCTTTCCTGTAGATCGTAGTGTTCTACGAAAACTCACTAAATATGTGGGTCAAGGGGGAGGGGTCAGTATTAGTTTTGATCAAAAACATTTAGGCGATCGCATTCAATACGACGTAAAGACCGATACATTAACCATCGTCGGTATTCCTCCTAATTTACGCGAACAGTTAAAACGAGATATAGCTCCGATAGCATCTAGCGCTAAAGATCAAAACGCTCCTTTTTAAAAAGATTAAATAAAACATGAAATTATTTGTACGAGATTTAACAGTGATTGATGCGAGTTATTTAGACTCTTGTCGAGGTTTTGTTGGTGAAAGTTATCAAGTGGATATTGTCTTAGAAGGTAAACTAAATGCAGATGCGATGCTTTTAGATTTTTCTTTAGTAAAAAAACAAATCAAAGGGATCATTGATGCAGAGGTGGATCATAAATTATTAGTGCCACTTCGGGCACTAAATTGTTATGTTGAAAAACAGGAACAGCGCACCCAAGTTGATTTTAAATTAAAGGACAATAGTTATATTCAGCTTAAATGTCCGCATCAAGCTTATTGTTTGTTAGATACCTATCAGATTACGATTAAGGCTATTGAAGATTATTTGAATCAAGTTATATTAAAACAGTTACCTGATAATATTAACGGGTTAGAGGTAACTCTGCACCCTGAAAAAATAAACACACCTTATTATCATTATACACATGGTTTAAAAAAACATAGCGGTAATTGTCAACGTATTGCACATGGGCATCGTTCAAAAATTGATGTTTTTATCAATGATATTTATGCTCCAGATTTAGTGGAAAGCTGGGCGCGGCGTTGGAAAGATATTTATTTACTGAGTCAAGAGGATAAAATTGATGTATCTGCTCTGTCTTTTACACCCAAAGATAAGACGATAGATTATGTCGCGGGTGCATATCATGCACAGCAAGGTTATTTTGAACTATTAATCAGTGCTTCCCGCATTGAAATTTTACCTCAAGAGACGACGGTTGAAGAATTGGCGAATTTCATTCACCAACAGATAAAGATACAACAGGGGGCTAATAACCAAATCACTGTTTATGCGTATGAGGGTATTGGCAAAGGTGCCATTGCAGAATGATAAAAGAGAGCAATTATGTCGGAAGAAACAATTTTTAGAAAAATAATTAATAAAGAGATCCCCGCGGATATTGTATATCAAGATGATTTTGTCACAGCGTTTAGAGATATATCTCCTCAAGCACCAGTGCATATTTTAATTGTTCCGAATAAATTGATTGCGACAGTTAATGATATTGAAGTAGAAGATGAGGTGCTAGTCGGTAAACTTTATTGTGTGGCTAAAATTTTAGCCAAACAAGAAGGCGTTGATATTTCTGGATATCGTTTGATTATGAATTGTAATCAAGATGCGGGTCAAGAAGTTTATCATATCCACCTACATTTGTTGGGTGGTAAAAATTTAGGGAAATTAATCAGTGTTGAAGAGACTATTGGAGAATAAAATGAAATCGATAATGAAAATAACCAGCTTTATGTTTGCACTTGTACTTTTAAGTGCTTGTTCAACGTCTGTAGAGCGATTAGACAGTAGTAAAGTGGTTGATTTAAGTGGAGCTTGGAATGATACGGACTCTCAGTTGGTCGCACAAGAGATGATTGACGATGTTTTATCCCGCCCTTGGATCCGTAAATTTACACAATTAAATGGTACTGAGCCTGTAGTGATCGTGGGTCGTATAAGAAACTTAAGCCATGAGCATATTAATACCAATACATTTGTTGCCGATATGGAGCGTGAGTTAATTAATTCAGGCGAAGTCCAATTTGTGGCATCAGCAACACAACGTCAAGACATTCGAGATGAGCGTGGAGATCAAGATTTAAATGCAAGTGCCAATACACGTAAGGTAATGGGTCAAGAATACGGTGCTGACTTTATGATGCAAGGACAAATTAATACTATTATTGATGTTGATGGGGATATGCAAGTACGCTTTTATCAAGTTGATTTAGAACTTATTAGTATTAAAGATAATCGTAAAGTGTGGATTGGACAGAAGAAAATAAAAAAATTGGTGACTAATAGTAAAATACGAGGCTAATCTTTGAGATGAGAGCACTTTTACTGTGCTTTCATCTCATTTTTATCGCATTTTTATCGCATTTTTATGCTATGAAGTATATCTCGTCATATATATTGTTAATCAGTTGCTTTTTACTCAGTGCGTGCGCCAGTGATCCACAAACCAAAAGTCGACCGCAGTGGGTGAATCAACCGAGTGCGGTTTATGCGAGCGATCAATACTTAAGCGCCGTGGGACAAGCATCTAATCTTGAGCGAGCTCGGCAAAATGCATTGGCAAATTTATCGGATGTTTTTTCGGTTAAAATTCATGTACAAAGCGATATGCTAACACAAGCAAATAAACAAGAAACGCCATTAGGTGTCACAATGCAAAGTAAAATTGCCTTGCAACGGCAAATTGCAACGGAGAGCGAGCATACGTTAAAAGGCGTTATGATAAAAGAAAGTTGGCAGAGTTCTGGCGGAGAGTACTATGCGGTAGCACTCTTAGAGAAATATAAAGCGGCTCAAAGTTTAACGGAATCTATCGATGCATTAGATGAACAAAGTCGTTCTCTTATTGATTATAGTTTACAGGACGCCCCCAATAGCATTGCTTCGTTACATGCATTGAGTAAAGCTCGAGATTTACAATTAGCGCGAGAAGTTGCTAATGAGCAGTTACAGCAAGTGCGTTTAAGTGGTGTTCCTATGCTTATTTCAAGTGCTAAAATAGAGCAAATGATGGCTAAAAAACTAGCGACATTAAAAGTAAGTGTGCAACAACCGGATAAGCAACAACAAAAATTAATAACCTCAGCATTAGCCGAGTTAGGTATGCGTGTTGTGGTAGATGCAGATATTAACGTGTCCGCTGATTTGTCTTTAAATACGCCTATTTATACAAATAGTTGGTATTGGTTACATGCTAGCTATCAGTTATCTTTTGTTGAAAATGGACAAGTGATAAGTCGTAAGCGTTGGCCCATTAAAATATCTGCAAAACAATCCTCATTATTACAATCACGTTTAGATAATTATTTGAGTGAACATATTAAGACGTATGTGAGTGAATTAATGAGCTCACTTCCAGCGCTTTAATATCTTTATACAGGCTATTGATAGTCGGCAATGCAATGTTTTGTTGCATTGCCTTTTTTAATATATAACCATTAATATATTCATTTTCTGTGTGCCGTTTAAAATAAATGTCACGATTCATGGAAGAGTAATTATCTGTTGTTAAATTAATCACCTGCAGAATAAGTTGATATACTTCAGTTTCACTCATGAGCAGTGTTTTTTTGGGAAGAACTAAAAAAGCTTCTTTGAGTATGTTTTTGATAAGTTTTTGCATACTTTCTTTCTTTAAGGCGCCGTTGTTTATTTGGTGAATAGCCGTTAGTGGGTTAATCGCAATATTGATTAATAATTTTAGCCATAATTTACTTTCTATCTTGTCACACCAATGACAATCGTTTAAAGCTTTATTTAAAGGTATTACAATATCTTGATAAGATTTTGCTTGTTGATTAAATGGGCCGAGATATGTGCTTCCCTTACCAGTATGGCGAATGTTAAAAGGAGAGAGCAATAAACTTGCATTCGCTGTTGTGGCACAAATTATGGGGTTTTTAGGGAGTATTTTTTGTATCTCCTCTGCACATCCCATGCCGTTATGCATGAGGATTATCCCTTGCCCATCTTGTATCTGCGCTTTATGTGCTTGTATTGCTTGGCAGACCTGTGTTGCTTTAACGCATATTAAAATAGGTTGGGTACTTTTGAGAAGTTTATGATGATGTGAAATAGGTAATCGCCAATGTATGCCTTGTATATCTTGATAAAGCAAGAAATCAGCATCGACAGGGTGACGTGTTATTAAACGAACTTTTTCTCCTTGTTGATATAAATTTGCAGCCCATAAACAACCAATAGCGCCTGCGCCGATAATTTGCCACATATTTATCCCTTTCTGACTCGATTTAAGTTGCACTATCATAGCTCAACGGCATTAATTCTGGTAACTTAAGCATTATTAATTCAATAAAAAAACAGGAATAAAAAATGCCTTCATTTGATATCGTTTCAGAAGTAGATGTGGCTCAATTAAAAAATGCGGTGGATAATGCAAATCGTGAGTTAGAGCAACGTTTTGATTTTCGTGGAGTAAAAGCAAGTTTTTCTTTTGAAAAAGGGGTGGCGAAGCTGAATGCTGAATATGATACACAATTGCGTCAATTACTTGATATATTACGAACGAATGTGATTAAACGCGGTATTGAAGCAAGCTCTATGGATACGGAAAAAGCAACGCACAGTGTTAAGTCTTGGTCACAAACGATTAAATTTAAAGAAGGTGTTGATCAAGCTACTGCAAAAAAATTGATTAAACTGGTAAAAGATAAAAAAATTAAAGTGCAAATTGCATTACAAGGTGAGCAATTACGTGTGACGGGAAAAAAACGTGATGATTTGCAAGCGGTTATGGCATTAGTTAATAGTGCCGAATTAGGACAACCTTTTCAATTTAATAATTTTAGAGATTAAATTTCAGAAAATGTGACCCTGTAAATAATTCTGTGTAATTACCATTTTACAGGTGGCGCTTTAAACGGTCTTCAAACTCAATGATAAACCGATTCATCGCAGCTCTCCAGTTTTGAATTGGTTTTGACCATTTTTTTGATGCTGATCTGATCGCTAAGTAAATGACTTTCTTAGCAGAATCATCACTGGGGAATACCTTTCGATTATACATATAGTATACATGTGTGTATGCTTTGTTATGAGAAGAGTGTTTACATAACAACAGAGAGTTCTATGATGAAGAAACAAAATTTAACTATAATTGGTGGCGGATCAACTTATACCTTGGGTATTATTATGAGTTTGATTGCAGAAAAAAATAATCTACCACTTAAAAGCGTGCGTTTTTATGACATAGATGCAGAACGTCAACAACTCAATGCTGAAGCGACAAAAATTTTATTACAGGAAAAATACCCAGAAGTTGAAGAGTTTATTTACACAACGGATAGAGAAAAAGCATTTAAAGATACAGATGTATTTTTTATTCAAATACGTACGGGTGGCCTCGCCATGCGCGAGCGTGATGAGCAGATATCATTATCTCATGGTTGTGTTGGACAGGAAACATGTGGGGCGGGAGGAATGGCTTACGGTTTACGCTCTATTGGAGATATGATTGATCTTATTAAAAATATTCGTAAGTATAGTCCGGATGCATGGGTATTAAACTATACCAATCCAGCAGCTATTGTGGCAGAGGCATTAAATCGTGTATTCCCTAATGATAAAAAAATTCTTAATATTTGTGATATGCCATGTGTCATTATGGAAAGCTATGCAAAAATGCTGGGTTGTGAACTTTGGGATCTTGTTCCTGAATACTATGGTCTTAATCACTATGGTTGGTTTACAAAAATTCGTAATCATCAAGGGGAAGATCTGACTCAAAAGATTAAAGATATTATTTTAGAAAAAGGTTTAGAGGCAAGTGCGGTTGATATCGCACACGATCAATCATGGCAGGCTACCTTTAAAAATATGCAAGTAATGTTAGCGGATAACCCAGAACATCTCCCAAGTACCTATTTGCAATATTATTTATATCCAGAAAAAATGGTGGCGAAGGAAGATATTAATAATACTCGTGCGCGCCAAGTGATTAATGGTAGAGAAAAAACGGTTTTTGCTATGTGCCAACGTATTATTGACAATAAAACGACCCAACATGAAAATATGCATGCAGATATTCATGGTATTTATATGGTACGAGTCGCGGCTTCTTTACTCTTTAACAAAGGAGATAAATTTATTGTTATTGTGCCGAATAAAGGCATTATTCGTAATTTACAAGATGATGCGATGGTTGAAGTACCTGCAGCGTTAATGAATCATGGGGTAGAGCCATATTCGATTGGTGATATACCGACCTTTCATAAAGCGCTGATCGAAACTCAACTAGGTTTTGAAAAGTTAGTGGTAGATGCGTGGTTTACTGGCTCAAAGCAAACATTAGTCAATGCACTGACACTCAATCGTACCGTGATCAATGTATCGACAGCAAAAAAAATAGTGGATGATATTTTGATTGAGAATAAAAGATATTTACCGCAGTTTTTTAAATAATAAACGATGAGATAAAAACAATAGAAAAGAAGCGCTTATAAAAAGCGCTTTTTTAAAAGAAGTAAATCAACGGCGACGTTTATGTTTACGCGCCTTTTTCTTTTCGATTTTGTTTTCAGCTTGTTCGGCCATTAATTTCGCTACGGCTACTTTTTCAACAGATGCCATTGCGGGGGTTTCGATGCTTAAAGGACCTAATGCGCCAGAGCGTAATTCATTCAGTAATATTGTAGAAACTTTATAAATATCAAAATGTCCGCCTGCACGTAAGCAACCTCGACGCACCGCAATAGCCTCCATCAACTCATGATCTGTTTCTGGGACTTCAGCAAGTTCATAACGTTTTTTTAGTCTATCTGGGTAATTAGCGATAAGATATTCGGCAGCATAATAGGCAATATCTTCATATTCAATGGCGGTATCTTTAATAGCACCAGTTACTGCCAAGCGATAGCCAGAATCTGCATTTTCAATTTTAGGCCAAAGAAAGCCTGGTGTATCTAAAAGAATAATACCACTAGGTAACCGAATACGTTGCTGATTTTTTGTTACGGCGGGCTCATTACCTGTTTTTGCAATGATCCTATCCGCTAAGATATTAATAATAGTTGATTTCCCTACATTGGGAATTCCCATGATCATCGCGCGAATTTGCTTATCTTGTGCCATTTTATTCGGTAACATTTGTTGACAGAGTTTAGTTATCTGATGCACTTGTTCTGTTTTTAATGTGCTAATTGCAAGGGCTTTAATGCCTTGTTCTTTTTCTAAATACGTTATCCATTCAGCAGTAATTTTTGGATCGGCAAGATCAGCCTTATTTAGCACTTTTATGCAGGGGGTATTTGTCCGAATATTGGCAATTAATGGATTTTCACTACTATAAGGAATACGCGCATCGACGACTTCAATGATAATATCAACCTGCGGTAGCACTTCTAGAATTTGTTTGTGTGCTTTGTGCATATGTCCAGGAAACCATTGGATGTTAACTTTACTCATTTAATTTTAAAACCTTTTGTTCATTGCGCTTACCTTTTAGAAAGGTTTCTTTATGCTTTGATGCGCTAAAAATAGAATATTATATGACAGTCTAACTGATGATCTGGTAGAGATACATTTAATTACGTAAATAGCGATGCGAGGTAATGTAAGACCATACAATAAAGATGATATTTATTATGGTAGATTATTTTAATTTACCTATTCACTCAGTAGTGTAGAACGGTTAAAATATACTTCTCTTTTAAATTTAATGGCAAAGGTGTTATGGCTTATATTCCAAATAACTATAAAAATCTTGAAAATGATTATCGAGATAAAGCATTAAAGTTATTTCCTTGGGTGTGTGGTAAGTGTACACGGGAGTTTGTTTATTCTAATTTACGTGAATTGACGGTACATCACTGTGATCATGATCATGCAAATAATCCTGCTGATGGCAGTAATTGGGAGTTATTATGTATTTATTGTCATGATCATGAGCATGATAAATATACCCAAGCAGACTTATATGGGAGCAGTGTGCAGGCGGGGGATGATTTACAAACGGGTGGTACGTATAATCCGTTTGCGGACTTAATGAATAAAATGAAGAAATAAGCGTTTAGCCTAGGTGTAATCAATCAAAGACACCATCGATTGGTTTTTTACACCACCTTTAAATTTCTTCGCGTTGGATGGATATCACCACACGTCTATTTTGCATGCGACCTAACACATTACGGTTATCAGCAATATGACGTTTTTCACCAAAACTTGATACTTGAATTTTATCGGCTTCCAAACCTATCTCTTTTAAGTAACTTTTAATCGATTCTGCACGTTTTTTGGACAATGTCATATTATGTGATTTAGTTCCGTAGCTATCAGAATATCCAGCCACTAAAATAACACTGATATTTTCATCATATTTTATATAATCGCCAATCATTTTTAAACGTTTTTTTGAAAAGGTATCGAGCTCTATGCCATTTTTTGCATATTTAAGAATACTGTAAGAAATATCATCAAAATTATAAGGTAGTAAATTAGCAATACAATTATTGAATTCATCATAACTTTTTAAAAAGTTAATGGAAGATAAGCCTACACTGGTGACCTGATTACCGTTATACCAATCTTTAAAATAAAAAGTAGGGTATTGGCCTTGTTCTAATTCACTGAGCATAAGCCATGCTTTTTGTTGAGTCGCATAACCATTAAATTGTTGATGGAACTTCACTTGTGATATCGGGGTCGCCGGACTGCCGGGCTGCCATTGCGGAGGAATAGATATCAAGGTTGCCATCGTAGTTTTAGGCATGGGGAGTTTACTTTTTAAAATGAAATTAAGGTTTATTTTTTTACTGGCATGCGCATCAAAATTTGCTTGTCCATAACGTGGAATTGGATGCTCAAGTGTACATTGTATCGGTGTAGATGTAGATACATACCAGAGTGAATTATCAAGATTAGCATAATAGGTTTTATTACCAGCATAACTCGTATTTAAGCTGCAGAGCAAGATAGGTACTATTATTTTTCGCATAAATTTGCTCACAGTCTATGAAGTCTTAATATTTATCGGCATCTCGTTATATTTCTTTAGTTTAATTTTATTTATTTTGGCATAATATGTTTTTTTGTGCATGAGTTTTTTATGGAAGATACATTAGTTAACCGTTTTAGGGGTTATTACCCCGTTATTATTGATATTGAGACGTCAGGATTAAATGCGCAAACCGACGCTATATTAGAGATTGCAGCTATTTTTCCTGCGATGGATAAACAGGGCTATCTTTATTGTGCTGAACAAATGCACTTTCATGTGCAACCTTTTGAAGGGGCAAATATGGATCCTAAAGCACTTGAATTTACAGGTATTGATCCCTTTAACCCTCTAAGGGGAGCCATTGATGAGCAAAAAGCATTAACGGAAATATTCAAAATGGTGCGTAAACATCAAAAATTGAATGCGTGTAATCGGTCTGTTTTAGTGGCGCATAATGCAGCTTTCGATCAGGGATTTATAAATAAAGCTAGTCAACGTTGCCATTTAAAGAGGGTACCGTTTCATCCCTTTGTTTGTTTTGATACTGCAAGTATGGCGGGTCTGATTTTAGGACAAACTGTCTTGGCAAAAGCATGTGAGCAAGCGAATATTGATTATAATAATGAAGAAGCACACTCTGCATTATATGACACACAAGTAACGGCAGAATTGTTTTTTTATATGGTTAATAAATTAAAAGCTTTGGGAGGGTGGCCCGTAGAGTGATTTAAGCAAGGGAGTCCCTTACTTAAATCAATATTTTAAAAAGAGAGGAGCTTTATTCAACTTTTTTCGTGGCATTTTGAATAATTGGCTGTAACTCACCGCTTTGAAACATTTCTAAAATAATATCACAGCCACCAATTAATTCACCTGCAACCCAGAGTTGAGGGAATGTTGGCCAATCAGCATATTTAGGGAGCTCTACGCGGATATCTGGGTTTAGTAGGATATCAACGTAGGCAAACGGGGCTCCGCATTGCATGAGGGCTTTAGATGCTTGTGATGAAAAACCACAATTGGGTAATTTTGGTGAGCCTTTCATATATAATAAGACGCTATTGTCATTGATTTGCTTTTTAATTTTATCGAGTGTTTCCATTTTCGTATCCTAATTTGATTTATGAGGATTGTACCTAATAATTCAATGTAAAAAAACATTATTATTCTTAAGGATAACGGAATGGTAATAAAACCTATTATGCTAATCTTGATAATTCACTCTGGTATGTATCTACATCTACACCGATACAATGTACACTTGAGCATCCAATTCCACGTTATGGACAAGCAAATTTTGATGCGCGTGCCAGTAAAAAAATAAACCTTAATTTCATTTTAAAAAGTAAACTCCCCATGCCTAAAACTACGATGGCAACCTTGATATCCATTCCTCCCCTATGGCGGCCCGGCAGTCCGGCGACCCCGATATCACAAGTGAAGTTCCATCAACAATTTAATGGTTATGCAACTCAACAAAAAGCATGGCTTATGCTCAGTGAATTAGAACAAGGCCAATACCCTACTTTTTATTTTAAAGATTGGTATAACGGTAATCAGGTCACCAGTGTAGGCTTATCTTCCATCAATTTTTTAAAAAGTTATGATGAATTCAATAATTGTATTGCTAATTTACTACCTTATAATTTTGATGATATTTCTTACAGTATTCTTAAATATGCGAAAAATGGCATAGAGCTCGATACTTTTTCAAAAAAACGTTTAAAAATGATTGGCGATTATATAAAATATGATGAAAATATCAGTGTTGTTTTAGTGGCTGGGTATTCTGATAGCTACGGAACTAAATCACATAATATGACATTGTCCAAAAAACGTGCAGAATCTATTAAAAGTTACTTAAAAGAGATAGGTTTGGAAGCTGATAAAATTCAAGTATCAAGTTTTGGTGAAAAACGTCATATTGCTGATAACCGTAATGTGTTAGGTCGCATGCAAAATAGACGTGTGGTGATATCCATACAACGCGAAGAAATTTAAAGGTGGTGTAAAAAACCAATCGATAGTGTCTTTGGTTGATTACACCTAGGCTAAACGCTTATTTTTTCATTTTATTCATTAAGTCCGCAAACGGATTATACGTACCACCCGTTTGTAAATCATCCCCCGCCTGCACACTGCTCCCATATAAGTCTGCTTGGGTATATTTATCATGCTCATGATCATCATAGATCAATTTATTGATCAGAATTACTTCGTTCGTTCGTTCGTTCGTTCGTTCGTTCGTTCGTTCGTTCGTTCATTCATTTATATATTGGAGATAAGATCATGGCTTTTGAATTACCTGCGTTACCTTTTGCAAAAAATGCCCTAGAACCTCATATTTCAGCTGAAACATTAGAGTATCATCATGGGAAACACCATGCGACGTATATCCTTAAATTAAATGGGTTAATTGAAGGTACTGAACTTGAGGGGAAATCATTAGAAGATATTATTCAAAGTGCAACAGGCCCTCTTTTTAATAATGCTGCACAGGTATGGAATCATACTTTTTACTGGAATTGTTTAGCGCCTAATGCAGGAGGAACTGCCACGGGGAAGATAGGGACTGCTATCATTAAACAATTTGGGTCGTTTGAAGCATTTCAAGAAATATTTAATGATAAGGCTATTAATAATTTTGCTTCATCGTGGACTTGGCTTGTTAAAAAAGAAGACGGTACACTTGATATTATTAATACCTCAAATGCGGGCACTCCGTTAACGGATAATTCAGTGACAGTATTACTCACCGTCGATTTATGGGAACATGCATATTATATTGATTATCGTAATGTGCGACCTAATTACTTAAAAGGTTTTTGGGCTTTGGTTAACTGGGATTTTGTCAATAATAATTTTGCGTAAAAACAATTTGAGACGCCTTACTTTGTAAGGCTTTTTTATAGGAATTGGTTGCTACTAATTAATTTCTGTATACCATTTTGAATGCGCGAATAACGACTGACTACTTGATTAAAAAATAATGCCATTATGATGGTACCTGCAAAAAAGGCAAGACAGAGTAAACAGATAAGAATTTTAAAACTGGTTTCTTGATAGGAATGAAACAGAGTTAATATTTTATTTTGCTCTAAAGTAATGCGTAAATAGCCGAGACTTTTCTGGTTATTATGTAGCTCAATGACATAAGGAATTAAACCCTCATTGGTTATTTTATCCTTGGTATTTAAATTTAATAAACTATCTAAACTAAGAGATTGATTTGATTGGAAAAGTACTTTGCCAAATTGATTGTAAAGTGTCGCATCGCGTACCATAGGATCATTACTTAAATTATCAATGAGTAATTTTAATTCTTTGTTTTTATTTTCAAGTAAATAACGAGTGGCTTCTGCCCCGGCTAAATTAGTTAATGAAAATGAAAACTTTTCAGTTTGCTGTTGGCGCAGAATATTCGCACTATTACGTAGTACAATTAGTTGATAAACAAGGGTTAAAAGAATGACGAATAACCCTAAAAGTTGTAAAGATCGTAATAAAAAATGCATGTTTTTGTGCATTTGTGCTCCTGTTTAAAGCTTGTGATCGTGAATAGCTATCTTACGATATTATAGATAATAAAGTTAGGATATGTACTGTGAATATTTTAGAAAAACTTATTTTCCCTAAAAAACCGCAATGTATATTAGTCTGGAAAGCATCATTAAAAAAACAGTTTCCGAAGTCGAATCAGTTTTTTTATTTGGCGAATAAATTTGTTCAATGTCGGCCAAAAAATTTCAAAAAAGAGGCTGAGCTAATTGTTATGGGCAAGGTTTTTACGACTCAGCAATTACAATTGTTGTTAAATTTATTGAACAAACAAAACATTACTTGTTTACAGCTATGTACCCCAGAAAAGATAGTTGATATTACAGGAATTCGTTTATTATTAAATGCTTTTCCTGTGCGATTAAAAGATAGTTTAGGTAAATTTGTACAACAAGAAAAATTAGACTTTGCACTGCGAATTTCTTTTCCTGACTTTTCAAAACCGGGTCTTGTTTTAATGGATATGGATTCAACTGCCATTCAAATTGAGTGCATTGATGAAATTGCGTGTTTATATGGTGTCGGTGAAGAAGTGGCGACTATTACAAAGGATGCCATGCACGGAAAAATTGATTTTAATACCAGTTTGCGCACCCGTGTAAGTAAATTAAGTGGCGCATCATTAACCTTACTCAAACAAGTCGCGGATGCTATGCCTTTGATGCCAGGCCTTAATGTCCTTATCACGCAATTACATCAAGCAGGTTGGAAAGTCGCTATCGCATCGGGAGGCTTTCATTATTTTGCGGATAGACTGCAAGCGGATCACGGTTTCGATTTCTGTATTGCTAATCATTTAGAGGTTAAAAACGGTGTATTAACTGGAAAGTTAGTAGGAGAAATCATTAATGCGGATGTTAAAGCGCGAACATTAGCGAAGTTAAGGGGGGAATATCGTATCCTTAGAGAACAAACCATTGCGATTGGCGATGGTGCTAACGATTTGCTTATGTTGCAATCTGCGGGATTAGGAATTGCTTTACATGCCAAACCCATAGTACAAAAGCAAGCACACAGTGCATTAGTCAATTTAGACTTGCAAGGCGTTTTATTTTTATTGTCTTTAACTCATCAAACACAATGGTGTTAAATCTGCCACTTATTCTTTTTTTATATAATTAAGTAATGTTTGTTGGGTGAGATCTGTTATTTCGATGACAGCGCAAATATCAAGAAGCTCATCTTCTAATTTGCGTCTTAAATGTAAAGGCAAGGTATTTATAGTGCGACTTTGCTTTTCAATCTCACTGAGATTAATGCGATCAACAAATAATAAACGATAATGAATAGCATAAAAACGGGTGTTTTTTTCGACAGGATAAATGATACTTAACTTATCGTTTATATTTATAAAATCTTCTTCTAAAAAGCTTTTATAAGTATATTTAGAGTCTTTATCAATAGATTGATTGATATAAATAAAGGCTTCTTTGTCACTTCTGTTTGAATGAAAAGGTTGATTTATCAGTTTTTGATAGAGTTCGCCTTGTATAAGAGCCGCATAGCTTACTTTTTCACTGTTAGCTTCGGACACTTCAAAAAGCGGAGATAGAGAAGCCGCTATGGTGTCGATAGAGGCGAATTGAATTTTAAGTTTACTTATTTCTTTACGTAAAAAGAAGAGTGGGCAAATAAAACTTTTTTCGACAAGGCGTATGATCTCTTTTTGTTGTGAATCGGGTATCTCGGTCAATTTATTATTGTCTTTGTGTAATAAATGTAACAGTGCCGGAATATTCTCCTTATTTCGATTATAGTATTCAAGATGCGTACAGTAATCACACAAGAGAAATGGCTTTTCTCAAACTATAACGACTTGTATGTTTACTTTCTACTGAAAAATCTATTCAGGATCAATATTGATGAGTTGAGATATTTCTCTATATAATAAAGATTCATCTGCTATATTAAGTTGTACTAAGCGTTTAATATGCGAAATACTTTCTAAACTGAGTGTTATAAATTTAATCCCTAAGCAGAACTCTTCTTGATGACAAACCGTACATTTTATGTTTAATTCGACATCAGAATGATCAAATTTAAGATTTAATTGTAACGTCTCATTATCATTATTGAGCCATTCATCTGGACGTTGTATTAAAGCACCATTCAATGAAATATCGAGTAATTCGCTTTGCCATAGAATTTCTTTAGAATTAACTTTTTTACTTAAAAAACAGTGCCCAGAGAAAGATATTCTTGAAAATTTGCGTTTTTCTGACATGATTTTCCCTATAAGTTAAAGAGATCGTTAAATCACAATACCATCTCTAATATTGACATTACAAATATACTGCTTATATATAATAGGTAATTGTTGGCAAATAAGCGATTTAGCAGCAATTTTATTTTCTATAATGAGTGTTGAGAGTATATTTAGATCAAATTCTATTAAGGCCAATTCAGATATTGGGAAGTAACTAATGTGCCAAGGCTCTCTTGCAACGCCCCCTTGGTAAGTTCGATACGGAAAATAAAAACCAAACTCACCCATGTTTTCATTTAACCAAGCGTATAAATCATAAAAATAACCGTCTTGATCGTATTCTTTCGTGTTTAATTGTAGGGCTTGCTGTGCCGGTAACTGGTTTGGATCATAGATATCAAAATCTGTTCCCCAATGATGGCGACTGGCACCGGGTAATGCAGACCAATGTAAAATCGCGAATAACTTATCGATATCAGAAAGGGTATTGTTAAGAATAGGGCGTTCATTTTTATCTAAAATGGCGATTCTATTATTGAATTTATTATTCCATATGCTTAATTGACGCTCAAAAGAGCGAAAACCACTGGCAATTTTCAAGTGGAATCCCGCTTTTTGTGCGCTTTTCTGTAAAGCGGTGAAGGGAGACTTTACCGCATGGTGAATATATATATTATTTTCTAATTGGGTCAAGTGTGAAGAGACTTGACCGGTTAATTGTGTGTCTAACATAAGAGAAGTTTCTCGAGAACACGTTGGTAAATAAGTGTTAATTGTTTAAGATCTTCTATATGCACATGTTCGTCTACTTTATGAATGGTTGCATTACACACCCCAACTTCAACGACTTGTGCTCCGGTTGGAGCAATAAAACGCGCATCAGAGGTACCACCACTGGTCGATAATTCAGCCTTAAGTGCATTAATTTCAAAAATGGCATCACGAACTGCATCGGTCAATTTACCCGGTTGTGTAACAAAGGGCGATCCATTATAGGTCCACTTTATTTTGTAAGATACATGATGCTTATCTAAAATACTTTGCATGCGCGAGCTTATTTTTTCAGCATTTAATTGTGTTGAATAGCGAAAGTTACATTGAACATGTGCATCGCCGGGGACCATATTACTTGCACCCGTACCCGCATTAAATTGTGTTATTTGAAAACTGGTTGGTGGGAAATATGCGTTGCCACTATCCCATATTTCAGTGCTTAGTTCTGCAAAGGCTAATAGACAGTTATGTATAGGGTTTTTAACTAAGTGTGGATACGCAACATGGCCTTGTGTGCCGATGATCTGCACATCCGCGGTCAGAGAGCCTCTGCGTCCATTTTTGATGACATCACCGACTTGATTGGTACTACTTGGTTCACCCACAATACAGTAATCAATTTTTTCATTGCGTTTCTCTAAGCAGTCGATAACACGTGTTGTACCATTAATAAAAGGACCTTCTTCATCACTGGTAATAAGCATCGCGATTGAGCCTTGGTGATCTGCATGTTGCTGGATAAATTGCTCAACAGCAATCATAAAAGTGGCAATACCCCCTTTCATGTCTGCAGTACCTCGGCCATATAACTTACCGTCACATTCTGTTGCTTGAAAGGGAGGATATTTCCATAAATTTTCAGGGCCGGTTGGCACAACATCAGTATGGCCAGCAAAACAAAAAAGAGGGCTTTGTGTGCCACGTCTTGCCCATAAGTTTAAAGTATCTTCAAAATGCATTATTTCACAAATAAAACCTAATTTTTCAAGACGCTCTATAAGTAATGGCTGGCAGCCTGCATCATGAGGGGTAATCGATCGTCGATTGACGAGATCTTTAAGTAATAATACCACGGGACTATTGGACATAGATTTTCCTTTATAAAGCGAATAGAGATTGATATTCAGCCTCTTTAAAACCAATTTTGTGCGAATTGTTATGTATGAGCAGAGGCCGTTTGATTAAAGTTGGATATTTTATAAATAGGAGAAGCACATTTTCGTTATTGATACTTTCTTTTTGTTCGACACTTAGAGAGCGGTAGCTAGTGCTACGTTTATTGAGTAATTCTTGCCAGGTAAAATGGATGAAAAAATATTGTAATAGTTTTTCATCTAGTCCTTGTTGTCGATAATCATGAAATAGAAAAGGAATATTTTTCTGGATTAACCATTTTTGTGCTTTTTTGACGCTATCGCAATTTTTGATACCATATAAGATAGTTTTCATGATAAATTTTCTCGTGAAAGTATAGAGTTTAAACATATCAAGTTTTTGAGGAGAGAGTAATAAAAAGAGTCAGTAAACTGACTCTTTTTTAAAAACAAGTGTGGAGCTTAACTTATTTAATGATCTTTAATACGGGATCAACAGCAACAACGACTGTACCTGACATTTTTTGTAACTCTTTGAGTTCATCCATATTCGAGATAACAACAGGAGTTAAAATAGATTTTGCATTTTCTTTTAAAAACTCAAGATCAAACTCAATGATAGTATCTCCAGCTTTTACTTTTTGGCCTTCTTGAGCAATACGTGTGAATCCTTGGCCTTTTAATTCAACCGTATCAATACCAAAATGAACGAATAATTCAACACCAGAATCAGACTCAATGGAGAACGCATGGTTTGTTTCAAAGATTTTTCCAATTTCGCCATCACAAGGAGCAACCATTTTGTTACCAGTCGGGCGAATTGCGATACCATCACCGACGATTTTTTCTGCAAAAACAACATCAGGAACATCTTCAATCGCAACAATTTCACCAGATAAAGGTGCAATTATATCGATAGTTTGTTCTGTATTTGTATTTCCGCTCATTGCTTTTTTAATAGAATCAAAAAAACCCATGGTGTAACTCCAATTTTTTATTAACAGATACTTATATAATACCATGTTAAATATATGATGTGTAAATAACAAAGTATAACGAGTAGTGAAATAAAGACGCTACCCGTTTAAATAATTAGCTAATGCCTTTTTCTTTGTTAAAGTCATTAACTAATGTTTCGATTTCAGCTGCTGTTGCGACGGATAAAGCTTTATCTGCGAGTGCTTTGACTTCTGAAAAATGTGTATTACGAATAATCTTTTTAACGGCGGGTATCGACATTGCGCTCATTGAGAACTCATCTAAACCCATACCGAGTAATAATAGTGTTGCACGTTCATCACCACCAAGCTCGCCACACATACCTGTCCATTTCCCTGCTGCATGTGATGCATCAATAACTGTTTTTATGATACTTAATACAGAAGGGCACATAGGGTTGTAAAGATCAGAAATCATCTCATTACCACGGTCAACCGCCAAAGTGTACTGAGTTAAATCATTAGTACCAATACTAAAGAAATCGACTTCTTTAATTAAGTGATGAGCAATCGCAGCTGCCGCAGGCGTTTCAATCATGACTCCAACTTGGATTTCTTTATCGTATGCTTTACCTTCTTCTGTCAGTTCTGCTTTTAAGGTATCTAAAATGATTTTTAGTTTACGAATTTCTTCGACAGAGATAATCATTGGGAACATGATGCGAAGAATACCGAATGCAGACGCGCGTAATAAAGCCCGTAATTGCGGGTTCATTATTTCGGGGCGATCAAAACAGATGCGGATAGCGCGCCAGCCAAGAAAAGGGTTCATTTCTTTGGGTAGATTCAAATAAGGTAGATCTTTGTCTCCACCAATATCCATGGTGCGGATAATACAAGCTTGACCTTTCATCGCTTCAACAACATCTTTATAAGCGATAAATTGCTCATCTTCTGTAGGCAAACGATCTCGGTCCATAAATAAGAATTCAGTGCGATAAAGACCAACACCTTCGGCGCCGTTGCGTTTAGCACCTTCAGTATCTTTAACACTTCCGATGTTTGAACAAACTTCTACTTGATGACCGTCAAGAGTTATCGCTGGAAGATCTTTTAATTTTGCAAGCTCTTCTTTTTCTGCGATAAATTTGTTTTTTAATTCTTCAGCTGCGGTTAATTCAGCTTTAGACGGATTAATAATAATATTATTATTAATGGCGTCTAAAATAATGATATCCCCATTTTTAACACGTTGCGTAATATCGCAAGTGCCGACAATTGCGGGAATTTCTAATGAGCGAGCCATGATAGAAGTATGTGATGTCCGACCACCAATATCGGTGATAAACCCTAATACATTATTTAAGTTAATCTGTGCTGTTTCTGAAGGGGTTAAATCATTGGCAATTAAAATAACTTTTTCAGTGATGTTACTAAGATTAATAATGTTGATACCGAGTACATTTTTAAGTAAACGTCGGCCAATATCTTGAAAATCAGCAGCGCGTTCGCGTAGATACGGATCTTCTAATTCTTGTAGCATCTTTACATTTTCTTCTACAATCTGATGAATAGCATAATCTGCAGAGCAGTTATGTTTCTTAATGTAGGATACTATCTCATCTTCTAGTTCTTCATCTTCAAGAAGCATGATATGACCTTCAAAAATCGCTTCTTTTTCTTCGCCAAAGGTTTCTAAGGCTTTTTGTTTAATTACTGTAAGTTGTGCAGAAGCTTTTTCACGGCCCTTCAGAAAACGGCTAATTTCCTGGTCTAGATCATCAACTTTTCCCGTATTAAGAGAAATTTCATCTTCTTTTAACAATAACGCTTTAGCAAAAGTTATACCAGGAGATGCAAGAATGCCAGATATCATAATCTATCCTTTAAAATACAAACGGAAAATCTAAATGTTTTTCATAAAAAAACACAGGCATGTAAGCCTGTGTTTTATTTTACTGCAACTAGACGAGAGTTGCCATTAATTCTACGAGTGCATTTACTGCTTTTTGTTCATCAACACCTTCGGCTTTAATGTTAACCGTTGTACCTTGAGTTAGGCCTAGCGTTTGAAGTTTAAATAGGCTTTTTGCACTGGCTGATTTACTGTCAAGCTCAACCGTGATATCTGAAGCGAATGTTTTTGCTTCTTTAACAAACTGAGCTGCTGGACGAGTATGTAGGCCATTAGGCGCAGTGATAGTTACAGTTTTTTGGTACATGGTAACACCTTAAATAAAAAAAAATTAATGTTATAATGACACTCATTTCGGATGTCATCATGACGAAGAATAATATTGGTCTTATTAAAATAACTAAAAAGAGAGACAAAGAGTTTAATCTAGGTCAAATTTTTAGTCACAAGTTTGAGATATCTGTAATTTTAACGGCTATCTCGTAGACCAATATTCAAAAGTTGCTAAATAATCCTTAATGCACGCCTGAGTTTAATGACTTGCTCTCGCGCTTCTGCTAGTTTAATCTCAGGGTATCGGCCTAATTTCATGCGTTGGGACTTTCCAAACCACTGGAAACGGAAATTAAAAATAACAACAGCAGTTTTAGATATGCGAACAGTTAATCCGTCACGATCAAAGATTTCTGCTTTTCCTGTATAAGGCGCTCGAATATTTCGTATTTTTGTGTCTGACAAAGCCATAAGTCACCGAGGTACAATGCAAGTTAAAATTAGGTACAAACCGAGGTACAAAAAGAATAGTTAGCAGACAATAACAAGAAACAACACTAACCACCATAAAATGATAAGAAGTATAGAGGATTTGAGGCCTGCAATGGAAAAAACACAACAAAAAACAACATGGGTAAATACCAACAATGAGCCCACTTTATACTGGCACGATTATGAAACCTTTGGTCTTAGCCCTGGGGCGGATAGACCTTCTCAATTTGCGGGGATCCGCACAGATCTAGATCTGAATATTATCAGTGAAGCCAATCAATGGTTTTGTCGAATTCCTCGCGATTATCTTCCAGAGCCAGAAGCCTGTTTAATTACTGGTATAACCCCCCAACAAACTCTACAATATGGTATTGCCGAAAATGAATTTATTGACAATATAAATCAAGAGTTTAGCAAGCAAAATAGTTGTGTTGTCGGCTACAACAATATTCGTTTTGATGATGAGGTAACACGTTTTACTTTATATCGTAACTTTGCCGATCCTTACCAACGCGAGTGGAAAAACGGTAATTCACGTTGGGATATTATCGATCTTGTGCGTGCTTGTTACGCTTTACGTCCTGATGGTATTAACTGGCCACTTGATAATAATGACGTTCCCTCTTTCCGTTTAGAGTTACTTAGTAAAGCAAATTCACTGGCACATGATCAAGCACACGATGCAATGTCCGATGTCTATGCCACCATTGCTATTGCTAAATTAATTAAAGAAAAACAACCCAAGTTATATGCTTATTATTTTAATTTACGTAACAAAAAACAAGTATTAGATACTTTAAAAGTTGGATCGTTTTCTCCTCTAATACATGTTTCTGGTATGTTTCCCGCTTTACAAGGTTGTATTTCTTATATTCTACCTATTTGCATGCACCCAACTAATAAAAATGCAGTTATTGTCGTTGATTTAGCAAAAGATCTAACTAATTTACAAACTCTTAGTATTGAACAAATACGAGAATATATGTATAGCAAAACAATAGATTTACCTGCAGGTATAACCCGTCCCGCACTTAAACTCATACATTTAAATAAATGCCCTTTTGTTTCGCCCGCTAAAACTCTATCCGAATCCCGAGCAGATGAATTAGGTATCAATCGAATACAATGTAGAAAATCATTAAATTTTATTAAAGAAAATAGCACACTGGTCGATAAACTCTATGCGGTATATAATGAAGCTCGTACACCATCAAAAGAGCAGTGTGTAGAAGAGATGCTTTACCAAAGTTTTTTTGGACGAGAAGATAAAAAACGGATAGAAGAAGTTAAAAAAAGTAGCTGGCAAACACTCACAAGTAAAACATTTAACTTTCATGATCCGCGCTTAAAAACGCTTTTATGGCACTACAGAGCACGGAATGCTCCCGATGCACTAAATGAAGATGAACAACAAAAATGGGCACTTGAATGCCAAGCGTCTGTGTTTGATAAAACAGAACAATATATTAACAAAATTGATGCGCTTGCTATCGAGCATCAAAATGATAAACAGAAAATAGAAATATTACATAAATTACATCATTATTTACAGTTTTTAACTGCGAATTAATATTTTATTAACACTCTAATTAAAAGGGCAAAATATGTTACATATATTATTTATCATCACACTGGCGGTTTTTCTGTTTTTATGAAGAACAGCACCCGTTATTTTTTGTTTTATTTTTGCTTGGGAGCATATCGAAAAGAACTTTGGCCATTAGAATCGCTAATACAATACCAGAGGTATAAACTATCGGTAAGGCTAATAAATCTTTTTCTATACCTACTTGTGGAACGATTGCAAAAGCAAAATTATCCACTAAATAATTGACTAAAATACCTGAAAGTAACGCAACACTCATCACTCCAAATAAATAAGCGCCAAGCGCACGTTTACCCATTTCTTTATTAACCATGCCAATGGTTGCGATATTTGTTGCGGGGCCCGCCAGCATAAAAACGAGAACGGCTCCCGGTGAAATACCAGCAAGTAATAAACCTGCCGCAATAGGGGTTGAGGCTGTTGCACAAATATACATCGGGATTGAAATCAGTACCATAAATAGCATTGCCAATATACCATCACCCCATTCAGTCATTAAATCTGTTGGGACATAAGTTTGCACTATGGCTGCAAAAAACAAGCCAATTAATAACCAAATAGTTGTATCTTTAATGAGATCAGTACATGCAAAATGTAACCCTTTTTTAATCCGATACAAAACAGACGTATCTTTTAATTCGTAAGCGATATCAGTTTCGCTACTCTGACAAGATCCGTGAGCGGTGGATTGTGTATCTTTTTCGGAGGGCTTGTGTGATGCAGAGCAACATTGAGAAGGATTCCTTTCTTTTTTAGTTACCATACTAGATGTGGCTTGTTTGTCTATTTCTTCATCTTTACCGACTAATATTCCCGCAAAAATAGCACTTGTGATAGCTGCAAGGGGACGGGCTATGGCCATAAATGGCCCGAGTAAAACATAAGAGACACCGATGGAATCAACACCAGTTTCTGGCGTTGAGATGAGAAATGATATGGTTGAGGCTTTAGATGCTCCCGCGCGTCTAAGGCCGATTGCAGCAGGGATCACACCACACGAACAAAGTGGTAGTGGAGCACCTAACATGGCAGCTTTTATCGTGCTTTTGATACCATGTCCGCCAAGTTGCTTTTGCATCCATTGCATAGGGATAAACATTTTTAACATGCCAGCTAAAAATAGACCAAGTAATAACCAAGGCGCGGAGTCTAAAAATACATTTAAAAAGTTACTAAATAACATAATATTCTCTTATTTGTGATTGTTTGTTACATCGGAATGTGACGCTGTTTTAGAATAGATTTTTGGCTTAGATTCTAAGGCTTCTAAAATAGAGCAGTGAATCGCACTTTCAGGTCCGCCACAACAAGAATTAGATAATTCTTGTAGGGAGTATTTAAAGCACTCGAGTTCTTTAATTTTGCTGTTTATCTCGTCTAATTTACTATTGACAAGGCCTTTAACATCCATACATGCCCAATTTTCTCTATCTAACTTGAGAGAAAGTAATTCGGCGATATCGGTAAGAGAAAAACCAATTTCTTTGGCGCGTAATATAAAGCTTAATCGTTGTGAGTCATGCTCTGTATAAAGACGATAGCCAGAGGAGCTGCGTAAAGAAGGGATTAAAAGCCCATTTTTATTATAAAACCTCAAGGTATCTGTTTTTACTTGATACCGTTTTGCAAGCTCTCCAATACGATACATTGTATTGTCCTTTTATCATTGTGATAGTTGAAATATTCTAAGGCAAGTATAACCTTTGAGTTGAATCAAAGGTCAAGTTTAATGTGGAAAATAGTTTACTTTCTTTTTTAATGTTTCAAAAGGGGTACCATTATATGCATTGTTATATAATAACAAACTATCACTGATTTTATTTAGTCTATGTTAGAGGTATGTAAAATGTTAGCCATGTATAAGAGCAGAGTATTTAGCCCGTGATAAGTTTATACAAAGGACACGTTAAATTGCTTAGAATATAAAATTCATGGATTTAAATATGTAAAGAGAGGTAGCAAAATGAAATTTGTTGTAGATACTCATACCCATACGCTTGCGAGTGGGCATGCGTACAGTACGGTGATTGAAAATGCACAAGCAGCCCAAAAAAATGGATTAGCACTTTTCTGTATGACAGATCACACTTCAGAAATGCCGGGAGCGCCACACTATTGGCATTTCATGAATCAAAGAGTTATCCCGCGCTTTCTTTCTGGAGTTGGTGTCTTAAGAGGGGCTGAAACAAACATTTTAAATGTGGAAGGTGATATTGATTTTTCAGACTTTTGCCTGGCGCAGCAAGATTGGATATTAGCCAGCTTACATGAGCCTATTTTTAAACCGTTAGATAAAAGTGCGCACACACAAACACTCATCAATGTTATTCGCTCTAATAAAGTGGATGTGCTTGCTCATTTAGGTAACCCTAATTTTGATTTTGATTTTAAAGCGGTGATCTATGAGGCAATAAAATATAATGTGGCAATAGAAATAAACAACTCTTCACTGGAGCTTTCTCGAGCAGGAAGTGCGCCTCGCTGTTTAGAGATAGCAAAGCTGTGTAAACAGATGGGCGCTTATGTTAGCACGGGATCCGATGCGCATTTTGCACACGCGGTGGGTGAGTTTTCTAAAGTAGAGGCACTTTTAACCCAAATTGATTTTCCACTCTCTAGAATTATTAGTATATCGACAGGTCAATTTTTGGAGTTTTTACAGCTAAGAGGAAGAGAGCCGATTGCTGAGTTCTCACATTTACAAAGGTAAACGAGTCACAAAACAAGGTAAAAAGATATGTTGTATGGATTTGATATTGGTGGCACAAAAACGGTTTTTAGCGTTTATAACATGCAATTAAAATGTGTTTTTTTTGATAAAAAACCAACGCCTAAGACGCATGCGCAGTTTATGCAAATGATAAGCTCTTGGGTGATACAAGCCGATTTAAAATTTAATATTCGTGGGCGTGTGGGTCTAGGTTTCCCCGGCGCAATTGATCAACATGATCATCGTTTAAATTGCGTGAATGTACCTGCAATTAAAGGGCATTGTTTAGTGGCTGAACTCTCGTTATTATTACAACGCGAGGTTAAGTTAGAAAATGATGCAAATTGTTTTTTACTTTCGGAGTGTTACGCAGGGAGCGCTGCAGGAGCCAAAACAGTCTTAGGCATCACGTTGGGAACGGGGGTTGGGGGCGCTATTTTTGTTAATGGTGGGTTACATCGGGGCTTTAATGCTTTTGCAGGAGAGATAGGACATTATCCTTTGCCGGCAACTATCCTTTTACAATATCCTGATTTGCCTATCTTTGATTGTGCCTGCGGGCGAGTTATGTGTTTAGAAACGTATATGTCAGGCACTGGCTTAGAAAATCTATACAAGCATTATGCGAAAGTGTCCCTGTCTAGCATTGATATTATTAAAAAATATCGTGCGGACGATATATTGACACGAAGGATAATTAATATCTATTTTGATATATTAGCCGCGGGCCTTGCAACGGCGATTTTAGTGTTAGATCCGGAGATACTTATCATCGGAGGTGGAATATCAAATTTTTCTGAGTTATACGCACAACTAGAACAACGTCTCTCTCTGCATCTTTTAAAGGGGGTGGTATTGCCTGCGATTTGTGCGCCTAAATTTGGTAGCATAGGAGGTGTACGTGGGGCGGCTTTATTAAATTATAAACAACCTCAATAGTGGTGTATTGGTTATTATTAGTTCTTATTTATCAAAGCATCAGCATAATTATCATCAAATATTACAAAAGTGCTAATTTACGTATATTGTTTGTCTAAAAGTATCGACAAAACGTATCGATCCTTATAAATTAGCCCGTTCTTATTATTATTCTGCAAATTGCATGCAAAGGATCTTCTATGGCTCAATTAGCCTATCAATTATTGCGCATTATTATTATCGATAGTTTTTGGAAAGGGCAGGTGAATGAACTTTGCTTAACGGGGCATACTCAACTCGAAGGCACAAATGGCGCCGGTAAAACCTCATTAATGCGTTTGTTACCTTTATTTTATGGCATGCGTCCGAGTGATATTGTGAGTAAAGTTGATCAAGCACGAAATTTTGCGGATTATTACCTGCCAAACGATTCGAGTATGCTGATTTATGAATATCAGCGTCCTTATGGACAACGCTGTATGGTCCTTGCAAGCAGTGATGGACGAGGTGTACATTTTAAGTTTATTGATAGTCATTATGAGAGTGCTTCTTTTATTGATAAAAATAATCATCCCTTAAGCGTCAGTGAGGTTGAACGTATTTATCGTCATGCAGGAGTTGCAACGTCTAATTATTTAGGCGTCGATAAATATCGACAAGTAATTCAAAATTTACGCAGTGGACGTAATTTAAAAGAGATCCGTGAGTTACAAAAACGTTTTTCGTTTAGTGATCAACCGATGCCTCATATCGATAAAGTTATTAATGGCACTATTGAAAAGAATCTTGATTTTGATGCGGTAAAACATATGCTAGTTGCCATTGCTAGCGATCATTTAGCACGTGATACACAAGACAACAAAGAGCAGATAAGCCTTAATAAAGAAGATATTGAGCATTGGTTAGCCGACATTCAAGCGAGTCGAGCAATTCAAAAAGTGGCTCATAAAATTTTAATATGGCAATCAGACTTTACAGAACTAGATAACTTGTTGATTAAATTGCAACATTTGCATGTTGAAATTTTAGAGCACCAGATGAAATTAGAAAGTGCACAACAAAAATGTAAAACAGAAAAAGATAAAGCGTATACAAATATAGGGACGTTAGAAATACAATTAGCGTCAAGTTCAAAAAGTTTTAGCCAAGAGATAGCTGAGCTAAATGCTTTAATTGAAGCCGATCAAAGCCGTATTGACCTACTAGACAGCGATAAACTTCAGTTTGATGAAAATGATGCCGCAAGTTTTCAATTACGCGCGGATCAAGTCGATAATATTGAGCAACAATTGCAGGAAGTGAATAGTATTATTGATGCTTTTGAAGGTAATGTTAGTAAAATCCAAGACAAGTTTGAAAAGCTTATCCAAACCCTTAAATTACAACAGTTAAAAGATGCTAGTCATAATCAAGTACAAAGCGCACAAATTAAAGAGCAGGCAAGCATTGATATTGCGCAAATTAATGAGACCTATCAAACACAATTATTACAATTAAATCAGCAATTAAATGCAACACATTTAAAATTAAATTTAGACGCACAAGCACGAGAGCTTAAATTAGAAAACATACTAACGGAACAACAAAATCCGCTAATAGATGCAAATTTATTGTCGGTATTGACAATAAATCAAAAAGATTTAAATATTTGCTATGAAAATCAAAATGTATATTTACAAAAACACGCTTCTTTACAACGACATTTGAGTACGCTTGAAAAACAACGTGAGAGATTACTCGATAAACATAAAAAAGAAAATGTAGCGTTAGCCAAATACCGTGAGCAATGTGTGCATGTAGAAATGCAATTATTACCTCAAAAGGGCTCTTTACAATATTTTTTAATGCATGAACCACAAGCGAGTCAGTGGAAAGATAACATCGGTCGATTATTATCTAGCACACAGTTAAAACGCACCGATTTATCGCCTCAATGGAAGCAAGGCTGTGAGTCATTTTATGGATTACAGCTTGATTTACAAGTATTAGAAGAGAGTGACTTATCGCTTAATGAGATGCAATTACGTGAAAAACTAAGCGTTCTAGAGGCTAAAAGCACGGATCAGATAGCGATGCTGTGTAAGACTGATGAGCAACTTGCTCAGATGAATAAACAAATAGAAGCACAAAAAAATCATATAGTTGAAGGCGCGCAAAAAGAACAACAAAATCAGTTGAAATTAGAACAACTTAAAGTGCAGCATCAAAATGTCGAAGTAAAGAAGATTCGTGCTCAACAAAAGATCGAAGTGGCATTACAAGACTCTGTTACGACGCTTCAAAGTGAGATTAAAACGCAGAAACAAACAATGTATAATTTTACAGAAACAGCACAGGCGGAGCGCCATGCGTTACAAAATGTAATGTTAGAGCAACGTATGGTGTTGGAATCAGACAGAGACAGTCAAGTCTCGTTGTTAGCGGAGCAATACCAAGAGATACAATGCAATGTTAAAAAACGCTTAACGGAGCATAGAAAACAAAAAAGCAGTGCATTGCAAGATATGGATCCCGATGGTGAAGTAGATAAATGTAACAAGCATCGTCAAAAATTAGAAAGTGCTCTCAATGAGTGTGCTTTGTGGGCGCGTAAAGCGCGTGAATATGCACAATTTATGCAACAGCGTTATATACATTTACCGCAATTAGTTGAGATAAATCAAAACCGCACAATTGAGAAAAGGGGGCTTAACAATAGTTTAGAGGCAATGACCCTAGAAAAAAGAGCACAAATTAAAACTGAGCATAAACATTTTACAAAATATAAAGTGCAATTACAGACTCAAGATGATTTATTGGTGCAATTAAAAGAGAGTCAAAGTCATTGTGAACAACAAGGCATTGACTTATTAAGTAACGATAATGAGCCAAATAACGACGCAGATTTAAGTGTAAGCTTTTGTTTTGATTGGTTGGAGCAGTTTAAAAGTGTTGAAAAGCGTTTAGCTGGACAGTTAAAAAACTTTAATGACAAATTTAAAAAAGATCATTCAAACAGTGAATTATTTACAAATTGGCAGGCATTGCTCAATGATAATGATCAATATCAAGGAGCACGTGCGTTATTTAAATATAGAGAGGCAATTGTAGATTTACTCAGTAGTGCGCAGCAAAAGCAAAAAAACACTTACCAGTTGGTGACCATTAATGCCAATATTATCAATGAGTTTTATCAGCACATTAAAAACTTTGGGCAACGAATTAAAAGTATTGGCAAATCATTGTCTAAAAATGTCACTGCTTTAGCTCGGTTTGAAGCTTTAGCGGATATTAATGTTTATACAGTAATGAAACAGGAAGAGCTTGAATATTGGGGACCTTTACAACAATTCTCGTCTCTTTTTGAGAAATATCGTGATGAATTACGTGAAGGACGTGGTGAAATACCCGATGAATTAATACATGCAATGCAAAAACTGGCCTCATATTTGCCACGAGAAGGTTTTGTTTTAGAGCTGAATCAGTTGTTTGATATTGAGTTTAGTATTTTAGAAAAAGGACAATTAAGATATGCGCGCAATGCGAGGCAACTTAAAAAAATCAGTTCAACGGGGCTTTCGTATTTAGCGATGCTATCACTTTTTGCTGGGATTTTAGGTATGTTACGTGGTAATGGTGAAAATGCATCACAAATCATTCTTCCGGTCGATGAACTTGGTGAATTAGCAGCTGAAAATGTTGATTTGTTACTGAAAATGTTTAATGAAAACCACATTTCGATTCTTTCTGCATCGCCATCAACAGATAGGCACATATTGTCGTTATATCATCGTCATTATAAATTAAAAGACAATAAAATTTACCATGCAGAAATCCCTACATCTCGTTTAGATGAATTATTGGCGTTACGTAAAAAAGCCCACTCTGAGGAATTAAATCATGTTTAAAGAAACGGTAAAGAAGCTTTTGAGCGGAGCTATTATCTGTGAAACGGCTTTCTCTGATGAATTCTGTTATTTAAAATCCTTTGAAAATAAAGAGAAAATCACTGACTTCCTGCAAAACTTAGACCGAGAGTTAACCTATTTAGAGAGTGCTGATGCCTATTATTGTACTTTTCAAAGTGTCGATGATAGTAATAAAGCGGAGCTTAGTGCTTTATTTAGTGAGTTACGTGCTGTCTTTCGTCCTTTAGTTGAATTTTTAGAGTTATTATTAATGGCGACCCAAACAGACTTTCCGTTGCGCGCTAAATCAGTAGTTAATATTAATGAACTATTTGACCCCTTTGAGCATGATCAAACTCTACGCGATCAATTACGTCAATTAACATCATCAAAGCCATTTAAAACGAATCGATTAGAGTCGAGAGAGCAATTGGTTTTAGTGTTCCATAAGCTTGAAGAAATGGGTTATTTAGTGCGGAAAAATAGTGCAAGCAGTCGTTATTATGCCACCGCGCGTTTTGATATTATTTATTTGTTAATTGAATTTTTAAATGATGCAGAACGGGTTGAATTACCCGAAAATGATACACATCAACAAGAAGAGTTACTCTTTTAATGGCGGGTTATGATGTTGGACAAGTTGCCGAATTATTAAGACAAATAGGTCATCATGATAAGCTTATTGCAGAAGCTTATGTTTATGGCTCGATAACTCGGGATGTACAAGATATTCGGCAGATAAATATCTTGCATAAAAAAGGTTTATTACGCCCTGATGATGAGCAAGGTGAATACCGTTTAACCGCTGAATTAAAGCGAATGTTAAATCGTGTGATGCGCAAACAAAGTAGCTATCGACAATTAACCGATATGGCTAAGGTTATCGATGTTTTAGATGATACGGTGCAAGATTATCGATTATCGGTACAAAGTCAGCTCTATGATGATGCAGAATATTACCTTGACCAACTCGATGATCTTTTTTACGAAGCAAAAGATAATTTAAATGTTAGTTTAGACAATATGCATTATGCAATTTCAAGTCAATTTGGATTTGTTAGCTCATTAAGCGCTAAAGTGCGTGAAAATGAAAAAGCGCTCAATTATGCGCAAAAATTGCTGACAGAGTTGCAGCAAATAGATCCAGAAAGTTGCTATGAGTGGAGTGATTGGGCTTGTCCGGCAGAGTTCGCACGTAAAATCAGTGGTTTTATTTATTGGTTTAATAAAACATTACCCCATTTGCGTTTTATTATTGATAATATGCGTTTAAGTTTATTTCGTTTGCGCCATGACGAAAAACAGGCGAATTTACTACGTAATATGGCGCGTTATTTACGCCAGCACCCAGAATTTGAGCTCAGTGACTCATTATATGCAGATGCATCCTTAGATAAACGTTTAAGATTTGCGCCTAAATTAATACTTAAAAGTTACATTGATGTCACAAATAGCGCATTAGAAGATTCCCTAATACGTGTTGTGCAATCGTTGCGTAAACAAGCTAAATCAACCCCTGTCAAAAAACGTGAGATTAATCGCGTTTTCGTGACGCCTACTGAGTTGGCGCCAGCGTATTACGATTATTTTGAAGATCAAGCAGAAGGATTATTTGAACAAGCAATTATTTCAGAACAAGCTATTTCAGCCTTAGATTTTTGGAAAAATAATCTGCTTATCTGGTCAGAAAAAGACAAAAAGATTTGCCCACAGGAGTGGGTCGAATTGATTTTCAGCTGTTATTGCAAGCTAACTTTAGAGCAACAAAGTGCTCTTGACATTAAACCCAAAGGTGTATTGGTGTTCGGTACCAATGCCAATTATAGTTATAGCGATATTGTTATCGTTTTAAAATAGAGACCATTAATATGCAACTACTTTATAGTACCTCAACACCCGTGCTTATTATCATTAATTTGATATTATTTTCTTTCCTCCTTGGTTTATTTAAAAAACTATATCGTTTACGTAAGGCGTTAAAATTAAAAGATTATTTGGCTGGCATCTTATTTATTCCATTGTTTTCTTATTTACTTTTTGTGAGCTTAAATTTCTCCGTGAGCATTATTAATGCGCAGCAATCGCAATGCTCAACAACAAATTGCCAAATTGTCAGTGGCCCCTTAATCTCTCGTGAATATGTGAAAGGACCGGATGCACGAGATGAGCATTTAGTTATCTATCTCGGAGGGAAAACATTTGAAATTGATAAAATAATCAATCCTTATCTTTATAATTATACGGCGGGAGAAGATGGTTTTTTTGATAAAATAGGTAAATTTTATCAACTGTATGTTATTGATGGCATGATCATTAATATTCAAAGTAAATAATAACGTGTCAGTAAAAAAACAATTTCCATCAATGAAGTGTTGCCTTAGAGGTAACAATAACATCTTTTAAACTTTAAAACTTATAGAAGAAAGCCCTGCAATCAGGGCTTTTAGTGATTTAAAAAAAAGCACGTTTAAGAGCAAATTCCACTCCGCGGAGCTCCGCAAGTCCCTTTAATCGACCAATGGCGGAATAACCAGGATTAGTTTTTTTCTTTAAATCATCAAGCATCTGATGGCCATGATCGGGACGCATTGGAATTTGCGCTAAGTCACCCTGCTGGGCTCTGCGTTTCTCTTCTTTGAGAATTTCTAAGATAATGGCATACATATCCACATCACCTTCTAGATGGTTTGCTTCATGAAAGCTAAGTGTGTCTTTTTCACGTTGTGTGGAACGTAAATGTATAAAATAGATACGTTCGGCAAAATCTTGGAAGATATTAATTAAGTTATTACCTTCACTCACGCCAAAAGAGCCAGTACACATCGTTAAGCCGTTTTGTTTACTCGGTACTTGTTTTATAAGCCATGCAAAATCATCTAAATTAGAGAGGATACGAGGTAAACCTAATATTGAACGCGGAGGATCATCAGGGTGTATTGCTAAACATAATCCATATTTCTCACACGTTGGTATTATTTCTTTTAAAAAATCAACGAGATTTTGACGTAGTTTATTTTTATCAATATTTGCATATTTATTTAATTGTATTTGGAACTCTTCTAAACTGTAGCCTTCTTCTGCTCCTGGCAGGCCTGCGATGATATTAGATGTTAGTTTTGCAATGTCATCGTCATTCATGCTTTGGTAATAAACAAGGGCTGATGCTTGTATTTCTTTTGAGTAGGTTTGTAATGCTTCTTTACGTTTTAAGATATACAGCTCAAAAGCTAAGAAAGCAATATTATTAAAGCGCAATGCTTTGGAACCATCTTGCATTTCATAGCTTAAATCGGTACGCGTCCAATCTAAAACAGGCATAAAATTGTAGCATACGGTTTTTATCCCTGATTCTGCCAAGTTCTTTAAGCTTTCTTTGTAGTTATTAATATATTGCTTATAATTTCCGCTTCGGGTTTTAATATCTTCATGCACCGGTACGCTTTCGACAACAGACCAGATAAAGCCTCCTTTCTCAATGAGTTTTTTACGTTGTATAATTTCATGTGCTGACCAAATCTCACCATTTTTAATATGATGTAGTGCATTTACAATTCCCGTTGCACCCGATTGGCGCACATCACTAAGGGAAACCGGGTCATTAGGTCCATACCAGCGCCAAGTTTGTAACATTATTAATTCCTTTAAATTAGAGGGTAGATATTTATATGTTTATATTTATTTCGGTTATTATTTTGATAGGATTTGCATGGTTGCCTTAAGGACATGATTAAAGAAAGTCGGAATTGGTCAACCAATCCCGAGTGTTTAATCTTAACGTACTTGATTGATATCTTCTACTAATTTTGAGAGGAGGGGGTTTTTCTCCGTTAACTTTTTAATCATAGGTTGTACTGCTTTAACAAAGGGAGCTTTATCCACCTTAATAAAGGTCACACCCATTTTAATGGCTTTTAATCGTTCTGTATTTTCAGTTTCTGTCCAAAGTTCCTTCATTTTTAGCATGGACTCATCGCAGGCTCGTTTCAAAGCAACTTGGTTACTTTTGGATAAGTTATTCCACACTTTTGTCGAAATAACAAGAACATCCGGCACCATAGTGTGCTCATCTAAGCTGTAAAACTTAGCCACTTCACCGTGTCTATTTATCGTTAAGGCGGTTATATTGTTTTCCGCAGCATCAACAACGCCTTGCTGAAGTGCTGTGTATAGTTCACCGTATGCAAGTGGCGTTGGATGCCCGCCTAAAGCTTCGACCATTGCTATTGCCGTTTGGCTGAGTTGCACTCGTACCTTTAACCCTTTTAAATCGTTTGGTGTGCGAATGGGTTTTTTTGCATAGAAGCTACGTGCACCAGCATCATAGAAAGTTAAACCAATAAAGCCTTTATCTTTTGATGATTGTAGAATGCTTTCTCCAATTTCACCTTGCATAACTCGATAATATTGCGCTCTATCTTTAAAGATATAGGGAAGATTAAATACCCCATAAGCAGGTGCAAAAGCCTCTAACTCCGCAGCATTAGATTTTGCCATTGCAATAGCGCCATTTTGTAATAGTTCAAGAGACTCACGTTGTGTACCTAGTTGAGAGTCAGGGTAAATACGAATGATCAAATCACCATTTGAATAAGCCTTGGCTGCTTTAGCCATATACATCATTGCCTTATTAACTGGATGATTACGTGTTTGGTTATGACTTAATTTTAAAATGGTGGTGGCAAAAATATTGCTAGAAGCCATTGTAAGTAATAAGCTACTACCAAGTATAAGTATTGTTTTATTTAATTTCATCACACTGATCCTTTTCTATAGTATAAATTCCTAATAAATAAGGTATACAAGCTCATTAACTCTGTCAAAAGGCAGAGTTAAAATTGGCATGCCAGATCACAAAAAAAAACGCAAATTGGTTCACCAATGCTGATTTTGTGATCATTGTCTCGTTAATGTTTGTTTTACACCTGTATATTTTATCATCTTGTAAATGAGATCAGGTATTAAAAATAAGGACTATTTATGCGGTTAATTGTTAAGGTGGTAGATAAATTATTGGTTTATTTAACCGTTTCTTTATCTACTCTTTTAGTTTTGTGTGTTATTTGGCAGGTTGTTTCGCGTTATATTATAGGAATCCCCAGTACTTTTACGGATGAAATGGCTCGCTTCTTATTTATGTGGGTTGGTTTGATTGGTGCTGCATATACAACGGGGCAAAAAAAACATTTAGCCATTGATTTACTCACTGTAAGGCTGAGCGGCACCAAAAAATTAATATCTGAAATCACGATATTAATTTTAATGTTGGGCTTTTCTACATTGATAATGATATATGGTGGCGGTGGTTTGATGCTGAAAACATTAAGTACCGGACAATTGTCGCCAGCACTCGGTATTCAAATGGGTTATGTTTATGTTGTTTTGCCTTTAAGTGGTGCGATCATGACTTTTTATTGTGTGGTTTTTATTATTGAGCCTTTACAGAAACTGTTGTCGCTATCAGGTGTTAGCAAACCCTTTAATAATAATGAACACAAGGAGTGCAACTAATGGATTGGACTGTGATCATTACATTATTTGGTAGTTTTGCGGTTATGTTAGGGCTGGGTGTTCCTATCTCTTTTGCTATTGGATTATCTTCTTTGGCAACTATCATGTTATCCCTTCCTTTTGATCCTGCTATTACGGTTATTGCCCAGAAGATGGCATCAGGGTTAGATAGTTTTGCCTTATTGGCTATTCCCTTTTTTATATTAGCAGGCAATATTATGAATCAAGGGGGCATTGCTCTTCGTTTGATTCGATTTGCACAAATTATTGTTGGCCGTTTACCCGGTAGTCTTGCGCATTGTAATATCCTTGCCAATATGATGTTTGGCTCAATATCAGGCTCTGCAGTGGCATCGGCGGCCGCCGTTGGTGGTACAATGTCCCCGTTACAAAGAGAGGCGGGTTATGATGACGCGTTTTCAACTGCCGTCAACATTACATCGTGTCCAACTGGATTATTAATACCACCGAGTAATACATTTATCGTGTATTCTTTAGTCTCAGGAGGAACATCAATTGCCGCATTATTTTTAGCCGGTTATATACCTGGCATCTTAATGGGTTTAAGCCTGATGCTAGTTGCCGGTTTTATTGCTAAAAAACGAGGTTATCCTTTATCTCCGCGAGTTAGTAAACGTGAATTCATGTTAAAAACGATTGATGCTCTGCCTTCTCTGATGCTGATTGTTATTATTATGGGGGGCATTATCGCGGGAATTTTTACTGCGACAGAAGCGTCCGCTATTGCTGTTGTATATACATTAATACTCGCGGTTGTTATTTATAGAGAAGTTAAAATAAGTCAATTACCTCAAATAATTTTAGATTCAACGGTGACAACTTCTATTGTATTACTTTTAATAGGGGCATCAATGGGCATGTCATGGGCAATGGCAAATGCGGATATTCCTTATATGATCAGTGATAGTTTACTGAACTTATCGGAAAATCCTATTGTAATAATGCTGGCCATTAATATTATTCTATTGATTGTTGGTGTGTTTATGGATATGACACCCGCCTTGCTTATCTTCACACCTATTTTCTTACCCATTGCTTTAGATTTAGGCATAGATCCCGTACATTTTGGCGTGATGATGACATTTAACCTCTGTATTGGAATTTGTACCCCTCCTGTTGGCAGTGCATTATTTATTGGTTGCTCGGTGGGGAAAGTGTCAATTGATAAGGTGATAAAACCCTTATTACCCTTTTATTTTGTGCTATTTATTGTCTTAATGCTGGTAACTTATATTCCAGAAATAAGTTTGTTTTTACCACATTTAATTTTAGGTTATTAATGTCAAAATTTGAATAAAAACATTTAAGGCGATAATGCAATATATAAATGCCTTTTCACCCTGATGAAAACATACTGAATGCATGGATAATAAAAATAGAAAGAGGAGTTTACTCAGATGAGTCAAAACATATCAAATACTGAGCTTAAGAAAGATGTAATACAATTAGATTACGATCGCAGTCAACTAAAAAGTAGAATCGTGCACTTGGGGTTCGGTGCATTTCATCGGGGTCATCAAGCACTCATTACGCATGAAATGTTGGCGAAAGACAAAACAGATTGGGGGATCTTTGAAATTAATTTGTTTGCTGGAGAAGCATTAATTAAAAGCTTACGTGCACAAGATCATTTATATAGTGTCAGTGAAATGGGACCGTTAAAAACAGAAGTGAAAGTTATTTCTTCTATCATAGGTTCATTACATCCTGATTTAGATG
Source organism: Psychromonas sp. CD1 (assembly GCF_002239585.1). Lineage (GTDB taxonomy): Bacteria > Pseudomonadota > Gammaproteobacteria > Enterobacterales > Psychromonadaceae > Psychromonas. The sequence goes on along the minus strand of NZ_NDFH01000003.1, from coordinate 569,810 downwards.
GTAAAGATGCAGTGTTGCGAAAAATGAGTGAAGCGCAAGTTGCGATAGTTTCTTTAACGATTACAGAGAAAGGTTATTGTGTCGATTTAGGCACCTCGAAGTTAGATGTTAACAATGCGCTAATAAAAGCAGATCTTAAAACGCCACATGCACCCAGCAGTGCGATTGGTTATATTGTTGAGGCGTTAAGGCTCCGTCGAGAAAAAAACATTAAGCCTTTTACTGTAATGTCGTGTGATAATATTCAAGGAAATGGAGCCATCACAAAAATAGCTGTATTAAGCTTTGCGCGTTTGTTAGATGAAGACTTGGCACAGTGGATAACCGATAACGTCACTTTTCCATGTACGATGGTTGATAGGATTGTCCCTGCAGTTAATGCTCATACATTAACAAGAATCGAATCTGATTTAGGTGTCTTTGACCCTTGTGCGATTGCTTGTGAACCCTTTAGGCAATGGATAATCGAAGATGATTTCGTGAGTGGACGACCCAATTGGGATTTGGCCGGCGCGACGTTTGTGGATAATGTTATCCCATTTGAGGAAATGAAATTACGCATGCTTAATGGTAGTCATTCTTTTCTGGCTTATTTAGGTTATTTAGGTGGTTACAAACATATTTGTGATGCAATGCAAAACGAGGCTTATGTGCAAGCAACATTAAAATTAATGCTCCATGAACAAGCCCCTACGCTCAATGTACCGGACGGTATAAATTTAAAAGAATATGCATATCTCCTCATTGAGCGCTTTAAAAATCAAAGTTTAAAACATCAAACATGGCAAATTGCGATGGATGGTAGCCAAAAACTACCACCAAGAATGATCCATTCTTTATGTTTTCATTTAAAAAATAAATCGTCGCACAAGGTTTTGGTTTTGGGTGTTGCAGGGTGGATGCGTTATATTTATGGCATTGATGAGAACAATCAAAGTATTGAGATAAAGGATCCTTTAGTGCAAACGTTTGCATCAATTTATAAGAAACATGGTTTAGATAAATCTGTCGTGCAAGATTTATTAGCCATTAGTAGTATATTCCCTAAAACGTTACACGAGGATGTTCATTTTGTACAAGAATTAACCGAAGCATTTGAGTTACTTTTAAACGTAGGCGCGCAACAAGCCGTCGCATTATTAGAGAATTAAAAGGTACATCAATGAAAACTTTTTTAGATGATGATTTTTTATTACAGAATAAAATAGGCATCGATTTATACCATGGTTTTGCCAAAAATATGCCTATCTATGATTACCACTGTCATTTAGATGCTACACAAATAGCCGAAGATAAAAACTTTGATAATCTAACGCAAATTTGGCTTGCAGGCGATCATTATAAATGGAGAGCTCTGCGGGCTGCTGGGGTATCAGAAGCATTAATAACCGGTTGTACAAGTAGTGATCATGAAAAATTTTTAGCATGGGCACAAACGGTGCCTAAAACCATTGGTAATCCTCTATATCATTGGACTCATTTAGAATTAAGACGGCCTTTTAATATCACGAATAAACAATTAAATATGCAAACTGCAGACAGTATTTGGCATGAATGTAATGCGATGTTAGCCACTCCTGAATTTTCGACACGATCAATCATGAAAAAAATGAACGTGGTAATGGTTGGCACAACAGATGATCCTATTGATACGTTAGACGCGCATCAACGAATCGCTGCGGATTTAAGCTTTGATATCGATGTGAGCCCAACATTTAGACCGGATAAAGCGTTTAAAATAGAGCTTGCCGGTTTTAGTGAATATATTGTTTTACTCGGTAAGGCTGCAAACGTAGAGATTGATTCTTTTGACGCATTATTGAATGCCTTACAAAAGCGTTTACAACATTTTATTCAGTGTGGTTGTAAAGCTGCTGATCATGGGCTTGAAATTATGCGTTTTGCGCCATCACCCTCGGCAAAAGAATTGGATGTTATTTTAGATTTAGGTATTAAAAAACAACCATTAAGTGAATTGCAAATTGCACAGTTCACAACGGCAGTGCAAATTTTTCTTGGGAAGGAATATGCAAAAAATGCACTTGTGATGCAACTACATATTGGAGCACAACGTAATAATAACAGCCGAATGTTTCAATTATTAGGGGCGGATGCTGGTTTTGATTCGATCAGTGATGGTAACTATTCAGTGCCATTAAGCGCTTTTTTAGATGCATTAGATGTGACGGATGAATTACCTAAAACCATTATTTATTGTTTAAATCCACGTGATAATGCGATGATTGCAACGATGATTGGTAATTTTCAAGGTGGAGGGATAGCTGGTAAAATTCAATTTGGCTCTGGCTGGTGGTTTAACGACCAAAAAGAGGGGATGGAGCAACAAATGAAACAACTATCACAGCTAAGTTTATTAAGTGGCTTTGTCGGTATGTTAACAGATTCTCGTAGCTTTTTGTCTTATACACGCCATGAATACTTTCGACGTATTTTATGTAATATGTTAGGCAGTTGGGTTGTTGATGGGCTTGCACCTAATGATCCCGCTCTCTTAGGGGAGATGGTACAAGATATCTGTTTTAATAATGCTCAGCAATTTTTTGCTAAGCTTACATAAAATAAATAAGATAAGGGCGATTGTATCGCCCTTATCTTTAATCTAAAAAACCTTGATGTACAAATAAATATTTACATTGTTCAAAATCATGTTCGGTACAGTTTAAAAAAGTGAGGGCGGCATCGGCGCTTTCAACTTTAAACTTTTCTACTTTTGCGAGTTCATATTCATTCATAATAATATTCATCGCATCAACGACCGTTTCGCTTTCACCTGTGCCGATTTTCACCTCAGGCGGATCGTAAAAAGTAACCATCCACGCTTGTAACTCCGTTGCTGAAATTTTAGCGTTTTTCCATAAGTTTATTTGCACAATAAGTTGTGCTTTGCTTATTTCTTCTTGCATGTCTTCCCCTTGAATGATTAACGCTATTATCACTGTTTTTTTTATAAATACTATGTTTATTGTGGCTTTCTCTTTTGCTTCCCCTCTCTGTTCTAAAGACGTATTATTTATCGAATAAAAGTACAATATAGTATAATGTTTTATATTTTATAGGCTTAAATAAGAGATGCATATAACGTCACTTCGTTACGGAATGGATATTTACTCACAATGTATATACTAAGATCCTATCAGCGCGATAGCGTGCAAGCCACACTCCATTATTTTCGTAAAAATAGTACGCCTGCGGTGCTTGCTCTTTCAACGGGGGCTGGGAAAAGTTTAATCATCGCCGAACTCGCCCGGTTAGCAAAGGGACGAGTGTTAGTGCTGGCGCATGTCAAAGAACTCGTACAACAAAACCATGCTAAATATGAAAGTTATGCGTTAAAAGCCGCCATTTTTTCTGCTGGATTAGGTCGAAAAGAAACAGATAAACAGGTGGTATTTGCATCGGTACAATCAATGGTTAATAGTTTGGATCAGTTTACGGAGCAATTCACTTTACTGGTGATAGATGAGTGTCATCGCGTCCCGTTAGACGAAGACAGCGCTTATCAGCGCGTAATAAACAATCTTAAACAGCGTAACCCTAATTTAAAAGTGTTAGGTTTGACGGCAACACCATATCGATTGGGGCTAGGTTGGATCTATCAATATCACACCCGTGGACAAGTTCGCTCTACTGAAAAACGTTTCTTTCGTGATTGTATTTTTGATTTGCCTATCCGTTTTTTGCTAGAAGAGAAATATTTGACACCACCTAAAGTATTAGATATGGCGATTATGGGGTATGATTTTTCAGGTTTACAACACTCATTATCTGGACATTACCAAGAACAAGATTTAAATGTCGTCATAAAGAAAGCAACACGGGTGACACCACAAATTATAAAACAAGTCATACAGTATAGCGAAGATCGTAAAGGCGTGATGATATTTGCCTCAACGGTGGCGCACGCACAAGAAATAATGACTTATTTAGAGGCACAAAATGCAGCGTTAATTCTTGGCGATACTCAAGAGCATGAGCGAGATCGTATTATTCGTGATTTTAAAGCACAAAAAATCAAATATATGGTTAATGTTTCCGTTTTAACCACTGGATTTGATGCGCCTCATGTTGATTTAATTGCGATTTTACGACCGACCGCTTCGCTAAGTCTGTACCAGCAAATTGTAGGGCGAGGTTTACGTTTATTTGCGGGAAAAAAAGAATGCCTAGTGCTTGAATATGCGGGTAATCATTATGATTTATATCAGCCCGAAGTCGGGGAACCAAAGCCGAATAGTGATAGTGAAATAGTCTCTATTCCATGTCCTGCTTGCTCTTTTAAAAATAACTTTTGGGCTAAAGTTGATGAGGCAGGATTCGTCATTGAGCATTATGGGCGAAAATGTCAAGGTTACTCTGAAGATGAACAGGGTCATCGTACTCTTTGTGGTTATTGGTTTCGTGCAAAGATATGTGAGATGTGTGCTTGCGCTAATGATATCGCTGCGCGACGGTGTTCGGAGTGTGCACATGTACTTGTTGATCCAGATAAGAAGTTACGTGATGCTCTAAATTTAAAAGATGCGATGTTATTAACTTGCGTTGATATGCATTTAAAAGCAGGAAAAAATAGATATGGCAAAGCGCAATTACAGATAACTTATATTGGAGAAGATAATACATCGCTTAATGAAACATGGCAATTAGGTACGAAGTGCCAGAAAAAAGATTTTTTAACTCGTTTTATTGCCCCACATCTAATTGATAGGCATCGTGAATTTAAAGATACAGCCCCGACTAAAATCATTAAATATCAGCATCGTTTACGCCATCCTGAGATGATCATTGCTAAAAAAGAAGGGCGTTTTTGGAAGATCCGCGATAAATTGTTTGATCTTGATTTTTACAAAAAAAAATGAAAAGCATTTTATAAGCACTTTTCATTTTAATGTGTATATAGGAGCCAGAGCAAAAAATATTGTATTAGACTGTTTTTTTATGATTTGTCTAATATTTTCTGTATGTCTCTTAATTTATTTTTGATCTTTATTGTGTTTTTTGGGCCCATTCTAATCAATAGTTTTTGTGTCGCAGGTAATGTTTCTAAGTCATCGTCCGCGAAGCGATACATGACTGATGGCGAAACCAATTCAATTGAATCTTCAATAATCGGTGTTTGTAATACATTTTCAATGGCAAGGGATAATATTGTATTAAAACTTTGCTGGTTATAGCTAATGTCACTATATGCTTTATCGAATAGGGGCTGTAATTTTTTATATTCTTGCATTATTAAGGTCGTATCGATGTTTGCAATAATATCGGCATATATATTATAACGTTGGTAGCTTTTGGGATTCAGATATAAATTATGGTTTTGTTTTTCAACTAAAAAACGTTGTTTGGGTGCTTTAAAATTACTAAATTGAGTGAGTAGAACACCTTGTGAAAAATTATCAACAAATACGACAAAATTACGTACAATATCTGTTTTAATCAATAACTTTTCTTGTTCGATATTTTTAAATAGAGATTGACTATTTTGAATGAGTAAAGGATCTGAGTTGTCCAGTTCTGGCAGTACGGGTGTTTTTTTTATTTGTACTGTTTTGACAATGGATGGTTTGTTGTTGGTTACTATCCTCCGAGTGCTACGTTTTACCTCTTGAACAATGATAGAAGCATTTTTTTTGTGTGTGTCAATCGCTATCGGTTTGTTTTTTTCTTTTTGCACAGGAAGTTGATTAGAATAATACGTGTAACCGCCAAGAGCAACGCAGAGCGCGGCCAAAATAATAACTATATTAGTTGTAATTGTACCATAATGATTTTTTTTTATATTTACCATGATAAACCCTTTAATATTTTTATCTGTTACGATTTCTTCTACTCTTTATAGCTTATAGCGTATGTAATGATCAATCTATTTTGCTCTTATCTGCTTGTATTGAAGCAAATAATCACATTATTAGAGTCGTTTTTTGTTTTTTGGCGAAGGTACTCTATCTCTCACACAGAAAATTTAGAATGTTAGGATCCGTTCTTTTATTGTGTACCTTCTTATTTTTATATTTGTTAACCTTTTCTTGCTATTAAAGCTTAAAGTAATGGCCAAATAAGGCGTTTAAGATATAAAAACATTTTATGCGAGTATTTGTTTGCTAGAGTGTCTACCGTATAGGCAATGTAAATTTGCCAAATCGAATTATTTTACAAAACACTATTTTCTATTGTTATTTAAGGGTTATTTATGTCTCAAAAATTTTATCAACAAATCAAGGCCCAATTAGAGCAAGTGCAAGCTGAAGGATTATATAAATCAGAACGTTTAATTAGCTCTGCACAAAATGCGAATGTGACATTAGAGGGCGGGATAAACGTCCTTAATTTTTGTGCTAATAACTATTTAGGATTAGCAAATCATCCCACACTTATTAATGCTGCAAAACAAGGCTTAGATAAACAAGGGTTTGGTATGGCGTCCGTGCGTTTCATTTGTGGCACTCAAGATAAGCATAAAGAGCTAGAAGCCAAACTTGCCACTTTTTTAGGTAAAGAAGATGCCATACTTTACACTTCTTGTTTTGATGCTAATACGGGGTTATTTGAAACATTATTAGATGCACAAGATGCCATTATTTCCGATGCATTAAATCATGCTTCTATAATTGATGGCGTACGTTTGTGTAAAGCGCAACGTTTTCGCTATGCGAATAATGATATGCAAGCATTAGAGAAACAATTACAAGCAGCGGATGAATCGGGCGCTCGGCATAAATTGATTGTTACAGATGGTGTATTTTCAATGGATGGTATTGTTGCTAATTTACCTGATATTTGTGATTTGGCCGATAAATATAACGCATTAGTGATGGTTGATGATTCACATGCCGTGGGTTTTATGGGTGATAATGGTCGCGGTACGCCTGAATACCATAATGTAATGCATCGTGTTGATATTATTACAGGTACATTAGGTAAGGCGCTAGGAGGAGCTTCAGGTGGATATACTGTGGCTAAAAAAGAGGTTATAGACTGGTTACGTCAGCGTTCACGTCCTTATCTTTTTTCTAATTCTTTAGCTCCCTCGATTGTAAGCGCCTCTATTGCAGTAATCGAATTAATGGCGAATAGTGCCTCTTTACGTCAGAAATTACGAGAAAATTCGAGTCAATTTCGTCAGCGTATGAGTGCTGCTGGCTTTACGTTGGCCGGGCAAGATCATGCTATTATTCCTATTATGTTGGGTGATGCAAAAATAGCGGCCGAATTTGCTCAACGAGCATTACAAAAAGGTATTTTTGTTGTGGCTTTCTCTTTCCCTGTTGTGCCGAAAGGGCAAGCGCGGATCCGTACACAAATGTCTGCCGCACATACACAAGAGCACTTAGATAAAGCCATTACAGCTTTTATTGAAGTGGGTAAAGAGATGAACTTAATTTAGAGAATATTATGAAAATTAAAGCACTATCAAAATTAAAAGCTGAAGTTGGTATCTGGATGTGTGACGTTGAGAAACCACAACCCGGACATAATGATCTGCTTATTAAAATACGAAAAACAGCGATTTGTGGAACAGATATACATATTTATAATTGGGACGAATGGTCACAAAAAACGATCCCTGTGCCGATGGTCATTGGCCATGAATATGTCGGAGAAATTGTCGCAATGGGTCAAGAAGTTCGTGGCTATGAGATTGGAGATAGAGTCTCAGGTGAAGGACATATTACTTGTGGAGCTTGTCGTAATTGTCGAGCAGGACGCACTCATTTATGTCGTAATACTGTTGGTGTTGGTGTTAATCGTACAGGGGCTTTTGCGCAATATTTAGTGATCCCTGCTTTTAATGCCTTTAAAATACCCGATGATATTTCTGATAATTTAGCAGCAATTTTTGACCCTTTTGGTAATGCTGTACATAGTGCACTTTCTTTTGATTTGGTGGGTGAAGATGTACTCATTACTGGTGCTGGCCCTATTGGTATTATGGCAGCAGCTGTCGCGAAACATGTTGGTGCGCGACATGTTGTGATCACTGATATTAATGAATATCGTCTTGATTTGGCGAGGAAAATGGGCGTAACGCGCGCGGTTAATGTACAGCATGAGAAACTTGAAGATGTGATGAAAGAATTGAACATGACTGAAGGTTTTGATGTGGGTTTAGAAATGTCGGGAGTACCCGTTGCATTTAATACCATGCTAAAAAACTTAAATCATGGCGCAAAAGTGGCGTTATTGGGTATTCCGCCTTCTGACATGAAGGTTGATTGGAATATGATAATATTTAAAGGATTGATAATAAAAGGTATTTACGGAAGAGAAATGTTTGAAACTTGGTATAAAATGGGGAGTTTATTACAATCGGGTTTAGATATAAATGCCATGATCACGCATGTTTATCCCATTGATGAATTTCAAAAAGGTTTTGATATGATGCGCTCTGGTTTATCAGGGAAAGTTATATTAGATTGGACAAAATAAAAGAGACTGAATCGTTATATTTTTTATTAACAATCAAAAAAGCCCGATTAATCGGGCTTTTTTGCACGTCGACATCGAGCCTATTTTTTAATGGAACGTTGGCAGTAAACCGCGTACACCATCAATAAACATTTGCACTGATAAGATAAGCAGTAACATACCCATTAATTTTTCTAATGCATTTAAGCCTTTATCGCCTAAAATTTTGTACAAATTAGGGGAGAAGAAAAGGACTAAAAATGTCGCGCCCCAAGCTATCAGTAAAGAGATTAATAAATCGCCTACATGATTAGGGTTGGTTTTTGCTAAGACTAATAAAGTTGCTAAGGCGGCGGGGCCTGCAATCATGGGAATGGCAATAGGTACAATAAGGGGTTCACTATTATCTTTTTTAGAAAAAATATTTTCATTGTTAGGATCGGGAAATATCATTTTAAAAGAAATACTAAAAAATATTATACCACCTGCAATAGTGATGGCTTGTGTATCGAGATGGAAAACACTTAAAAATTGTTCACCGAAAAACAAAAAAATCATTAAAATAGATAAACCAATGAATAATTCTCGTATGATTATTTTAGATCGTTGTTTTTTCTCTGTTCTTTTTAAAATACTGAGCAGTAATGGAATATTACCAAAAGGATCTAAGATAAAAAAGATCAAAATAGCAGTTGAAATAATAGGAAATGAACTTTCCATTGTCAGTGTCCTTTTTTGTGATTACCTCTAGAAAAACAAATATATTATCAAGTCGACCTTATTGGGGTACCAAGTAAATATTATACGCAGGATAATTAATAAATGATGCTATCCACTAGTGATATTTTAGACCGTTAATAATGAGATGTCTATCGCAAATATGTGATTTTTTTTATTTATTTTTAGGATGTAAAAGTATTGTCAATGCACCTTAAGTGTTGATAAATAGGGCTGTAGTTGGGTTTTAATCCATATGATTTCTATTTGTCTATTCGTTTTAATTGTAAAGTCTCTTCGAAAAGTCAAGGTAAGCATTAACCCTACTTAGATTAATATTTGTGTGTAAAGCGATGTTTTATTAATTTTATTATGTGGTGATCAATATAGATTTAATTGATGTTAACGGTAAGTGAAGTGGCTTTGTTTTGATTTTTTTTGTTATGAGTAAAATCAAAACGGTTATTAATCTGCCCACCTTTATACGTGCAATCTGTTGAGGCAGAGTATGTACGATAGGTGGGCTGTGAATATTATCTAATTTGTTTTCTTATTAATTATTATCCCAAATAATTCCTTCTTCAAGCCATTCCATTTTTCCATTTAATATACTTTTGGCTAATTTATTTTCTTTTTCGTCATCATTATCATGTAGATCTAAAAAAAGTCGATTTATTTTACGTCTCGCATTCAAACAAAAGACATCCGCAAGATATTGGGGGCTTAAATCACGACTGTTTTCCTGATGTTTAAGTTGAGCAAAAGAGCATGTCGCACTAATTGCAAATAACTCGGTACCAATTTCCATTAATCGGCCTAAAACATGCTGTTTACTCTCTAATTTTTCTTGATAATAACCAATATAATAAAAAATCGTTCGCGCGAGTTTATGACTGGTATATTCAACATAACGGATGTGTTTGCTTAGTTTCCCTAATTCATGATGCGTTGAAAAGTGTGAACTATTTAACCACTGTTTAGAGTACCAACTCGCATAAAAAGTTGCTAGCTTTAGTCCCGCCTCAATTTTTTTGTTAGTGTCTTCTTGTTTTTTAAGGGCTTTTGTCACATTTATTAGATGTGGATCCATCGCTTCTCTGGCGAGAAATAGCTTCATAATATCGCTAGTGCCTTCTATAATGCGATTAATCCGACAGTCACGCATGAGTCGTTCAATAGGATAGGCTTTTTCACCTCGTGCTTTCAATGAGCTGGCTTTTTCGTAACCCCGCCCACCTCGAAGTTGCATGGTTTCATCAATGACTCGCCATGAAAGTTCGGAGCAAAATAGTTTTGCCATGGCGGCTTCAATGCGTAAATCAAGATTGGCATCATCGGCCATATGAGATGTTAAGGATGTGATAGCTTCCATGGCAAACGTGCTACTCGCAATAAAAGCTATTTTTTTAGCGCCGGCTTCATGTTGACCAATTGAGCGACCCCATTGTACGCGTTCATTACCCCATTCACGGGCAACTGCAAGGCAGTATTTCGCCATCCCAGTAGCCGCAGCTGGTAATGTTAAACGACCTGTATTTAATGTTGCTAAGGCAATTTTTAAGCCTTTACCTTCACCAAGAATAAGGTTTTCAACCGGAACTTTAACATTCGTAAATTTGAGTAAACCGTTTTCAATGCCTCGGATCCCCATAAAATCACAACGATGTAATATTTCTATACCGGGATATTCTCTTTCTACAATAAATGCGCTTATCTGTTGTATTTTTTCTCCCGAGCTTAATACTTTATCTTTTGTTTTAGCCATCACAACAATAACATCTGCTATCAAACCATTAGTGCACCAGAGTTTTAAACCGTTAATGAGGTAATGTTTGCCATCTTCTGTCAACGTCGCAGTGGTTTCCATTTTAGCAGGATCTGATCCGACTTCAGGCTCAGTCAATGCAAAGGCAGATATTTTACCTTGTATAAATAAGGGCAAGTATTTGTCTTTTTGAGCTTGGGTTCCAAATAATTTCAAAGGTTGTGGCAGACCTATGGATTGATGCGCGCTGAGTAAAACGGCCGTACTACCGCAATAGGCAGAAATAGTTAACATTACTCGATTATAATTGACTTGTGATAGTCCAAGGCCATTGTGTTCTTTAGATATTTTCATGGCAAATAACCCTAAGTCAACTAAGCCTTGTATTACTTTGTCGGGGATTTTTTGCGTTGCATCGACTTGCTCTGCATCCAAGTTTTTACTTAGAAATTCTGAAACTTTAGCAACTAGTTTATCTCCAATCTCTTTTTCCGAAGCACTTTGTGTGGGAAATGGGAAAATAAGATCTTTTTTAAACGATCCCATAAATAATTGCCCAGCAAAACTATTAATACAATCTTTACTATCTCTAGCCGCTTCTGTTAAGCGCATTGCGGCTGCTTGTTCACTGTTCATCTTAGAAGTATCTATTGTTGAGATGTCGTCGTCATGCTCTTGTTGATTGTGCATATTATCTCCTGGGTGTAAATATAAAAATTACCATGCTAGGTGCCATGTGAATTACACCGAATCGGTCTTGTTAGACTTTACGATTTTAAAAAAGATATGTTGAGATATCTCGTTAATTTAATTCGTGTATTGATTTATTTTTTCGAAAGTTCTTTCTTATAGATATCAACCCAAAAAGCGGTGGCACCACAAATAGCAATAGGCATAATGATAAAGTTAAAAATAGGCAACGTAGTAAAAAAACTTACCAACATTCCGAATGTTAAGTTTTTACCGAAGTGTTGAGCCAATGACTTTTGCATTTGTTTAAAAGATATTTTGTGGTTGTCAAAAGGGAAATCTGCATATTGTATTACCATCATCCAACTTGCAAAAATAAACCAAATTAAAGGTGCAATAACAGGACCAAAGGCAGGAATAAAAAAAAGCAGGGCGCAAAAAACTAAGCGCGGTAAAAAATAAGCCCATTTCTGTAATTCGCGTTTAAAGATACGAGGTAAATCTTGTATTAATTCTTTTAAACCACCATTGTCAACTTCTTGTCCTGTTAATAATTGCTCCGTTTTCTCGGCTAATAAGCCATTAAAAGGTGCAGCAATAAAATTGCTGACACTAGAAAATACAAAAGAAAAAGAAAAGAGAATAGACACGATTAAAAAAGGCCAAATAATATAAGAAAGCCAGTTTAAAAAATCGGGGAGTTCTGCAATATACCGGTCAATCCATTGCATTATCGCACTAAAAAGAAACCAAAAAGCGCTAGAAAAAATAAGTAGATTAATGAATAAAGGAATCAAAACGAATAAACGTAGCTTAGGATGGCTTAATAATTTTAGGCCTTGTAGTAAATAACCCACCCCTGAGAGTGGTTGTTTTAGAATTGAGTTGTGTAACATAAATCTCTCTTTTAAAGGTCAATGAAGGATATTTTAGCGTGTTTAGCTTAACAGATAACAGTTTTTTAATAAAAATCTGTTAATTATTGGACGATGTGTGTATTTCAAGGTAATTTACTTATAATTCCCTAATAAAAGAGCAAATTTATTATGCAACATTTTCAGTCTATTTTAATTGTTATCGGATTAGTCGCAATTTCAGGTGTTTTGGTCCATGGATATTTATTAGGGCGCAAAGAGAAAAAAAGTATCAATCACTTTGAAATCGAAGCTGATTCATTAAATGAAGACAATATGTTCCATAATGATGAACGGATGCTAAACGTTGATAACGTTCCATTTTTAAATAAAGAAAATGATTTTAATGACACGGTTGATATTGATTTTTCGGGGGTGTTAAATCCAGAGGAAGATAAACAAACAGAAGGCATCATTAATGATGTGATTTTTGAAAAAGTTATATCTACCGTTGAAAAGGTAGAAACGTCTTTGGGTGAGGTCGAAAAAGAGTTAGATGACAAGCAAGAAGATGTATTCTGCAGTACAGAAAAAACATTACCAATTGACCAACAACAAGTAGACGTTTCAGAGAAAGATACGGAGACGTGTGAAGAAACCCTTATCAGCGATGAAAATTCACAATCAGAGATAGAGTTAAAAAACGAAGAAGAAGAGATATCTAAAGATGATATATTCATCTTTAATGTTGTTGCCAAAGAAGGACGTAGATTACATGGACATGCACTATTACAATTCTTTTTAACGTCGGGTTTTCGTTTTGGTGAAATGTCTCTTTTTCATCGACATCAACATTCTGATGGCACGGGTCCCATTCTTTTTAGTATTGCGAATATGATGTTGCCAGGCACATTTGATCCGATAAATATGAAGCAATTTGATTGTTCTGGTGTTTCTTTTTTCCTAAGTGCTCCCAATACAGAGATAAGTATAAAAGAGGCTTTTGATATGATGCTTATTGCAGTGGAACAAATGGCGGATGAATTTGATTGTATCGTGCTAAATGCAGAACGAGAAAAATTAACCGAGGCGGAGTTTAGAAACTATCATAAGCGTTTAGCACATTACTTATAAAATGCTTGTTGTAAATATGCTAAAATAGTTTTTTAAACCTCATTTTCGAGGTTTTTTTTTGTTAAGATTGGGTTGTGTATGATAGTCGTCTCACCCTCAATACGTTCAAGTGTACTTGCACATACTGGGCAAACAATAGGAAAATGAATTTCACGAGTCTGTGTATGTTTACGTTTTCCTATTAATATGCGCACAATTTGAGGAATTACATCTCCGGCTCGGCGCACAACAACCTGATCGCCGATTAAAATACCTAACCGCGATATTTCATCTCGGTTATGTAATGTAGCATTAGAAACCGTCACACCGCCAACAAAAACAGGTTTCAATTTGGCAACTGGTGTAATAGCACCTGTTCTGCCCACCTGAAATTCTACATTTTCAATCGTTGTTATTGCCTCTTCCGCCGCAAACTTATAAGCACTCGCCCAGCGAGGGGCTCGAGCAATAAACCCTAATTTTTCTTGTAAATCTATATCGTCGACTTTATAAACAACACCATCAATGGCATAACGTAAACTTGCTCGTTTTTGCTTAATATTGGCATAATACGCAAGGCAAGCTTCAATACCCTCTACACATGAAATTTCACTTGAAACCGGTAATCCCCAGCCTTTTAACTGCTGCATTCGCGTAAACTGTGAATTGGCAAGTTGCCCTTCAAAAACACCCACCGCATAACAATAGAAAGCTAATGGACGACTTGCCGCAATCTTAGAATCCAATTGACGTAAACTTCCAGCCGCTGCATTACGTGGGTTCACAAATGGTTTTTCGCCTTTGGCATTTAATCTTGCATTTAGTTGATCAAATCCAATTTGAGGCATCACAACCTCACCTCGCACTTCTAGCCGTTGAGGGATATTCTCCCCTCTTAATTTTAACGGTACGTTAGCGATAGTTTTTACATTTTCAGTGACATTCTCACCAGTGCGCCCATCACCTCGCGTTGCCGCTTGTATTAACAAACCGTCTTCATAAATAATACTCACGGCTAAACCGTCTAATTTTGGTTCAATACAAAAAGCGATATTAATGCTTTGGCTTTTATCCGTCGCACGTTTTATAAAAACCTGTAAAGCATCGCTGTCAAACATATTATCTAAACTTAACATCGGCTTTTCGTGTACGACCTGTTCAAATTTAGAAAGTGGTTGGCCTCCGACTTTTTGCGTGGGTGAATTAGCATGTATAAACTGAGGATGGCTCTCTTCTAATTTTTTTAATTGTTGAAAAACAATATCATATTCAGCATCCGAAATACGGGGATCATCTAACACATAATATTGATAATTATACTCTTCTAATTGTTTCGTGAGCTTCTTTATCTCTAATGCAACAGTCATACACAACCCAATTTTAACAAAAAAAAACCTCGAAAATGAGGTTTAAAAAACTATTTTAGCATATTTACAACAAGCATTTTATAAGTAATGTGTTATGAATTCGTTAAATAAGGCTCTGTTACGTGCGACGGCTATTACGCAAGAAGCTGATGTTGCTGTTTTATTAATAGCATCTTCTTGCATTGCTCAGGAAGTCATTGATGCGCCTGCTAATATTAGTTTTGCGACAGATTTTAGTCATTATGCAAACCGTCAAGGAGGTGCTTGTTTGTTATTAGCGAGTGCTAATTTTGTGCAAGCACGACAATATATTTGTTATGCCACGCTCAATAATATGGCTTGGGGTGAAAATACGAAGATAGCTGAGATTGTTAGTACATCATTGCAATATAGTGATTTAAAAAGTGCAGATATATGTACGCTTGAAGTTTCGGCCTGTGCGCAACATAGTCTTCGAGAGAAAGAACAACTAGGTCTATTGCAGGCCTATCGTAGTCCGCAGAAGATGCAGACTGTTATCAGTTGTCAAAAAAGCGTTTTGGGTGAAAATGGGGCCTTATCCCAGCTTATGGCTTTGGTACATAGTGTACTTTCTTTGTATCAACGTTATCGACCCGCCGTTGCGGATTGGACCGCACCAACGGGGCAGTTATTAGCATTATGGCAAGACTCACCGTTTTATTTTTTGGCAAAAGCCGCTTCCGTTTTTAGTGCTACAGGCGCTAAAGTGCGTAGTAATGCATTGAGTTTGTTAGATGCTCAGCAATATACGCATCTAATTGTTAATGCCTATGAAGATGGCTTAGTACATCCGAATGGATTTAATGCTTGTTCGGTAAATCGGTTATTTATATTAAGTGCAAATAATATTGATTCGTTAATACAAAAATTAGATCTATTAACGGTACCCGTTACATTTAATGCATTATCTTGCGCTTTATACGAGGCATATAAATTAAAAAAACAGTGTTATACATTGGTTTTAATTGCGGACTCTGAGGCACAATTAGAGAGCGAAAAAATATTAGCGTTAAAAGGGATACGCCAAGCATTTACTAACAACTGCACGTGGACAACACCAAAAGGGAGTTGTTTTTTTAGTCAGCCAAATAGAGACGCAAAAGTAGCGTTCTTATTTCCAGGTATTGGCGCGTCTTATCTCGGAATGGGGCAAATGATTTTTCAGATGTTTCCAGATATTTATCCTCAGATATGCAAATTATCTAAAGATATTGGTGCATCACTCAAAGATACGCATTTAAACCCGCGCACTCTTTGCGCATTAAATAGCGCAGAGCTCAATGCCCTAGAGCTTAAGTTTCGCCACGATTTAGCGAATATAGCTGAATGCGGAGTAGGCTATGCATGTGTTTTCACTGCTGTTTTTGAACTTGTTTTTAAGCTAAAAGCGGATAACGCCTGTGGCTACAGTATGGGGGAGGTAAGTATGTTTGCCGCCTTAGGTTGTTGGCAAAATCCGGGTGATATGAGTGAGCGTTTAGCACATTCTGACACCTTTAATCATCAATTGTCTCATGAATTATATAGCGTACGGAAATATTGGGAATTAATAGATACAGAGGAGCACAAAGCAAAAGAAATATGGGAAACCTATGCGATAAAAGGTACGTTTAAGCAAGTTAACGCAGCGCTTAAAGATACCGAGCGTGTTTATATTACAATTATTAATACGTCTAATAATTTATTAATAGCCGGATATCCTGAGCATTGTTTGGCTTTATGCCAGCGTTTAGGGGTCCGTGCGATTGCCCTTAACATTGGCAATGCTCTGCACTGTGCCCCCGCTTATTTAGAATACAATAATATGCTAGCCCTCTACGCTATGCCGGTTAGGCCACGTATTCATACCAAAATGTTATCTAGCTCTTGTTATTTACCTATCCCACAGCATCAACAAGCTATTGCCGTGAGCATTGCTAAATGCTTGTGTGATCCTGTTGATTTTCCTCGATTAATTAATACGTTAGCGAAGGATAAAGTGAGAGTTTATATTGAAATGGGTGCTGGGCGCTCTTTATCTGGATGGACGGATAAAATTTTAAAAGGGCAATTAGATTCTGCGCATGTCAGTGTACCTATAAATGTAAAAGGTATGGATCAGAGTCTGAGTTTATTACGCGCCTTAGCTAAGCTATTAAGTTTTGGTGTGGAAATTAATATAGAGTGTTTTTTTAGTGGATCACTTATTAAATAAATAAAAAAGAAATGCGATTATGTATGTGTCATAGAGGTGATATATACGGTGGCATTTCTGTTATCAAAGAGAGAATGTATGGAAAACATAGCCATTGTGGGTATTGCCAATCTTTTCCCAGGATCGAGTCAACCGGATGAGTTTTGGACCCAGTTATTAAATAAACAAGATCTACGGACAAAGATAACCGAACAAGAAATGGGTGTCGATCCAATGCAATATTTTGGTCAGCAAGGAGATGTTGACAAATTTTATTGTCTTTATGGTGGTTATATTCGAAACTTTAACTTTGATGTTTCAGTCTTTAAACATCCTGATTTTGATGAAAATTATTTAATGAGTCTTGATGAGCTCAATAAGTGGGCTCTATACGTCACCTATCAAGCATTACAAAATGCAGGGTATTGGGGAAGTGCTTGTTTACAAAAATGTGGTTTGATCTTAGGTAATTTATCTTTTCCAACTCGTTCCTCAAATCATCTTTTTTTACCTTTTTATCATCATATTGTTGAGCAAGCATTACAACATGTAACACAGAGTTCGTTACGACTGAAAAATTTCAGTACACCGAGAAAGATCGAGGCAGATAATGGGTTAGTTGCTGGTTACCCCTCAGCATTGTTGGCTAAAATAGCGGGTATTGGTGGCGCGCATTTTTCCTTAGATGCGGCCTGTGCATCATCTTGTTATAGTTTAAAGTTGGCGTGTGATATGTTGCATACTGGCGAAGTCGATATGATGCTCGCAGGAGCAGTTTCTGCAGCAGATCCTATGTTTGTTAATATGGGTTTTTCTATTTTCCATGCGTTTCCTGATAATGATATACACGCTCCCTTCGATAGTGCTTCAAAAGGATTATTTGCAGGCGAAGGCGCAGGTATGATGGTTTTAAAACGACACAGTGATGCATTGCGAGATGGAGATACAATCCATGCCGTTATTAAAGGAGGCGCGTTATCTAACGATGGTAAAGGTGAGTTTATATTAAGTCCAAGTAGTAAGGGACAGGTACTTGCCTATCACCGTGCGTATGCGGATGCAGATGTGTCACCAAGTGATGTTGGTTATATTGAATGTCATACGACAGGTACCCCTAAAGGCGATAAAGTTGAATTAAATTCAATGGAAACATTTTTTTCTTTATATCAGAACAAACCTTTTTTAGGCTCTGCTAAATCAAATTTAGGGCATTTATTAACGGCAGCGGGTATGCCGGGGATGATCAAAGCTATTTATGCGCTTAATGAAGGTCAAATTCCAGCAACAATTAGTTTAAAGAATGCCATAAAAACCAAACAAGGTTATTTAACTCAAGCGCAAATGCCGACAGAAACTGTTGTTTGGGAAACCTCTGAAAATAAGCCACGTATTGCGGGAGTTAGTGTATTTGGATTTGGTGGCAGTAATGCACATTTAGTTTTAGAAGGTGCGAACGCACCTTCTATTACAAATTTTAAGCGACCAGAGCCCCGTAGATTAATGAGTATTGTAGGAATGGACTGTTTACTTACAGGGATAAACTCGCTAGTACAATTTGATGCTTTGTTGAAAAACAATAAGAATACATTCACAGACTTACCTCTTAATCGTTGGAAAGGCATACAAAATAATGCGAATGTTATGCGTACTTTGGGTCTTGGGAAAGTTCCTCGTGGAGGCTATATAGAGAAGTTTGATATTGATTTTTTACGTTTTAAAGTGCCACCTAATGCCCAAGACTGTTTGATTCCACAACAGTTAATGATGATGAAAGTCGCAGATAATGCAGCAAGAGATGCAAATTTAAAAGAAGGTACGAATGTTGCGGTATTAGTGGCAATGGGTATGGAATTAGAAATGCATCAATATCGTGGGCGAGTAAATTTAAGCACGCAAATTAGACAAAGTTTGCAAGAGCAGGGCATAGACTTAACAGCAGAACAACAAGAAGAGTTGATTAATATCGCGAAAGAAAGTATTGCCTCTCCTGCGCAGTTAAACCAATATACAAGTTTTATTGGTAATTTAATGGCCTCACGTATTGCCGCTCTTTGGGATTTCTCGGGTCCTGCTTTTACCGTTTCAAGTGAAGAAAATTCTGTTTATCGTTGTGTACAAATAGCGCAAAGTTTATTTGCAACCTCAGATGTCGAAGCGGTAATTATTGCCAGTGTTGATTTAGCGGGATCTTTTGAAAACATTAGTTTACGTCAGCGTTATGGGCCGGTTAGTGAATCTGCCATCAGCCACTCTGATCCGTTACTCAATAAAGAGTGGTTGATTGGTGAAGGTGCGGGGGCAATTGTATTACAACGAAGTCACGCACAAGATATGCGTTACGCACAGATTGACGCACTCAGTTTTGCCACAGGCAGTGATGCTCAGGCGATTAAAGATGCCAGTTATAAAGCATGTCAATTAGCACAGATAAAATGTGCAGATATTGATTATGTTGAAGCTTTTGCAAGTGGTTTTGATTTAGATAATAAAGCGGAAATAAAAGCATTTGCACATCTTTACCCTAAAGTTAAAATTGATAGTATTAAACGTCAAATAGGGCATTTATTTAATGCCTCAGGTATGTTTAGTTTAATAAAATCAGCTTTATTAGTGAATGCAAAAGAGATAAAATGTGTGGCTATTAATGGGCTTGGTAAGGATATGAGTTGCGCTCATTTACTTATGTCTAGTGCCCAACCTGAACGGAAAATCAAATATATTACGACGCCAGAACGCGCATTTTCGTTAGTTAAACCTATTTATTTAGGGGGCGTGGATATTAAGCAAACAATATTAAATGCGCCTGTTAAGAATGTATTTAAACGTATTAAAACACAATTACAAAATAAACCGGCCGGAACGCTTTCTAATGGCATTAATCTTAGTCCGTTAAAGATATTTAAAGATACGTCCGTACTCGTTGCGCCCCTCATTTCATTGGAAGCCACTATGAAGCCGCCAGTAAAAACTAAAATAAGTAGTGAAATTCATCAACAAGCGCAAGCACAGCAAGTATTTCTACGTGCTCGCCAAGTCGCAGAACAACAAATTGCCATATTAATAAAATTACAGATCAAAAATAAAATATATAGGCATAGCCTCAATAATTAAAGGAAAACCATGGCTGTTTTAAAATTACAAGAGTCGCGTATTGACTGGGCTTGGAAAGTTAAAAGTAAAGATGTTAAAACTCAAATGTTAGACGTAAAAGAGGTGTTAATGTGTTTACATAAACCCATATATATGGCGCAGGTAGGCACTGTTTTTGGCGTGGCGCAAGAAACATCTCAAGTTGGAGATAAGCCTGTGCAAGCATTTGCACAGGCTTTACAGGCAATAGATTTAGGCGATCCTGAATTTAAAAAACAACATAATGTAAAATATGCTTATCATGGTGGTGCTATGGCAAATGGAATTGCCTCGGTAGAGCTTGTTGTGGCTCTAGGTAAAGCCGGCATGCTTTGCTCTTTTGGGGCGGCAGGTTTAGTACCGAAAGTGATTGAAGATTCAATCTTACGTATTCAAGCTCAATTGCCGGATGGGCCGTATGCGGTCAATTTAATTCATGCTCCTACGGAAGAAGCACTGGAGCGTGGGGCGGTACAAACGTTTTTGAAATTGGGAGTTGAAACGGTTGAAGCGTCGGCTTATTTAAGTTTAACCGAACATATTGTTTGGTTTCGGGTCGCAGGCCTCAGTGAAAACCCAGATGGTAGCATCCGCATAAAAAATAAGGTTATTGCGAAAGTATCACGCACTGAAGTCGCGCGTCATTTTATGCAACCTGCACCTCAAAAATTATTAGATAAGTTATTGGAGCAAGGAAAAATAACGCCATTACAAGCAAAGCTTGCTTTACAAGTTCCAATGGCCGATGACATTAGCGCAGAGGCAGACTCTGGAGGGCATACGGATAATCGTCCGTTTTTAACTTTGTTACCGACGATTATTGCCTTACGCGATGAAATACAAGCGCAATATCAATATGCCACCACGCTACGGGTTGGAGCGGGTGGGGGAATTGGCACCCCAGAGGCCGCTTTAGCTGCTTTTAATATGGGAGCCGCTTACATTGTTCTAGGTTCTGTGAACCAAGCATGTGTAGAGGCCGGGGCTTCCGAGCATACGCGTAAATTATTGGCTCAGGTTGAAATGGCGGATGTTACAATGGCACCTGCTGCTGACATGTTTGAAATGGGAGTTAAATTACAAGTCGTGAAACGAGGTTCAATGTTTGCGATGCGTGCTAATAAATTGTATGAACTTTATGTTAATTACAATAGCATTGACGAGATTCCGAGTGCTCAGCGGGAGCAAATTGAGAAACAAATATTTAGACAAAGCTTAGAAAGTGTTTGGCAAATAACCCAAACTTTTTTTGCTGCACGTGATGCCGATATGTTAGCGCGAGCGATGCAAAATCCAAAACGGAAAATGGCTTTAATATTTCGTTGGTATCTAGGGCTTTCATCTCGTTGGTCTAATGAGGGAGAAAAAGGGCGAGAAATGGATTATCAAATTTGGGCAGGTCCTAGTTTGGGGGCTTTTAATCAATGGGTAAAAGGTACTTACTTAGCTGATTATCGACAACGAAAAGCTGTAGATGTTGCCTTGCATCTTCTTAATGGTGCTGCGTACTTACAACGTATCAATCAGTT
This sequence comes from Psychromonas sp. CD1, assembly GCF_002239585.1. GTDB lineage: Bacteria > Pseudomonadota > Gammaproteobacteria > Enterobacterales > Psychromonadaceae > Psychromonas. Next base: position 548,028 of record NZ_NDFH01000003.1, on the reverse strand, counting down.
GAAGTTACAAGGTGTGCAGTTACAAATAGATTTGCAAAAATATAGTGTGAGTTAGGATGCTATAGTGGCCGTTTTTGGTTAGACTACGCATCTTGTTTACATATCTGTCGAGATGTAAGTATGTAAACAAGGTATGTTAACGCTTCATTTTTTTAAAAAGTGAAGCGTCGTTTTATGTCTAGGATAAATAATGAATATCGAAGAACAAAAAAATAATCCATTACATGGTTTAAAGACGGAAGTTTTACTCAGTGAATTGGTCGAATATTATGGCTGGAAAATACTATATACTGCGATGCGTTTTCACTGTTTTAAAGTAAACCCTACTATAGAAGGAAGTTTAACTTTTTTAAAAAACACACAATGGGCTCGCGTAAAAATAGAAAACTTTTATTTATCACGTTTTAAACGTATGCCTCGACCATTGGATTATGAATTGGATTTGTTACCACGTGAACGGGGTTTTTCTGTGCATATTGTGCCACGCTCGCCAATGGAATTGACCATAGAATCTATTGAACTTTCACAAGCAAAAGCGGCCTCTGCACATCAGCAACATAGCCAATTAAAGCGGCAACAACATCAATCAGAACGCATGGGAAACACACGTCCCCAAGATAGGCGCGCGAATAAAACGAAAGAGTCTCAAAATGAAGCGCCCTATGATCCAAGTAATCCATGGAATAAATGATCCTTTCAATCGCGCAATGATGCAGGTAAACTCGCATCCAAATTGAATGCGATTGAGTGAGTTAAAAATGAGTAATAAAATTGAGTTATTAGCGCCTGGTGGTGATATTGATGCCATTAAAGCGGCTATTATTGCTGGGGCAAACGCCATTTATTGTGGCTTAGATATGTTTAATGCACGTAATCGTGCCACTAATATCTCATTTGATGCATTACAAGGGATTATCCGTCTTGCTCACAAATTTGATTGTGAGGTTTTTTTAACGCTTAATATTGTGATATTAGAGCATGAGATTAAAGGCGTTGTTAAATTATTAAATAAATTAGTTAATACGCGTATTGATGGCATTATTGTGCAAGATTTAGGTGTTTTTAATTTAGTAAAAAAATATTTTCCAAGTTTATTGATACATGCTTCAACACAATTGACCTCGCATAATGAAGGTCAAATATTATTTTTGGCCAAAATTGGGGCCAGTCGAGTAAATTTATCGCGCGAACTAAATTTAGGTGAAATAAAAAGCTTAACGCGTTTAGCGCATGATGTAGATGTTTTAACTGAAGTTTTTGTGCATGGCGCTTTATGTGTTGCATTTTCAGGACAATGTTATTCAAGTTCGGTAAGTGTGGGTAATTCAGGTAATCGAGGTCGTTGTAGTCAAGCGTGTCGAGATGAATATGAGTTGACGGCTGCTGGAAATAGATATCCTTTAAATTTAAAAGATAATTCTGCTTATTTTGATTTACCCGAGTTAGTGGATGCGGGCGTTGATTCTTTAAAAATAGAGGGACGCATCAAGGGTGCGCAATATGTTTATACGGTTGTAGATAGCTGGCGGAAACAGATTGATAAATTTGTCAGTACGGGCCAATTAATTACGGATAATAGTGCTCTTTATAAAGTTTTTAATCGTAATTTTACCAATTCTTTTCTACAAGGTAAGTTGACTAAAAACATGTTTATTGATGATCCGCGCGATCATAGTTTTAAACACGCAAATGAACAAGACAACGCGATATCAATCGTGCAGATTCAAGAAGTACAAACAAAATTAGCACAGCAAAAAAATGTGATCAGTGCCGATGTGGCTGAAAAAATAAAGTATTTGAGTATTGAAAAACCATTATTAAGCCTATGTTTCTCAGGTGGATTAAATCAACCTTTGAAGATAACCATTGTTTTTTCGGGCCAATCGTATCAAGTTTTTTCTACTAGCCTATTACAAAAAGCATCCGATGCGCCTGTTAATGCGTCCGTATTAGAAAAACGTTTTAAGTCTTTCGTACCGGGTTATTTTAGCAAGTGTTCAACAAAACGGTGTAATAACTGAGTGATCCAGTTAATGCGTTGCTGTGTATCTTCGAGTTGGTGTGTAAATTTTAGTTTTGTCGGCCCTTCTAGTTTAAAGGTATTTGCTTGTGTTTGCAGTAAAGAAACTAAGAACATGGGATCGACTTTGGTATTTTGGGTAAAAATAATATTGCCACCCTTGGCGTGTGCATCAAGGCGTTTTATGCCTAATTTATTACACAGTTGTTTCATTTGGGTGATATGAATAAGATTTTTAGTGATTGCAGGCAGTAAACCGAAACGATCAATGAGTTCGATTTGGAGCTCTTTTAACTGATGTTTATCTTTGCTGTTGGCAATACGCTTATATAAAGACAAGCGTGTATTAACATCCATAATATAATCACTGGGGATCAACGCCGGAATGCGTAACTCGACATCCGCTTGGCTTGACAATAATTGCTCTAGCGTTGTTTCTTGACCATTTTGTAATGCGTTAACGGCTTGATCAAGCATTTCCATATATAAGTTATAACCAATACTTGAAATTTGTCCCGATTGTTCATCGCCTAAGAGTTCGCCCGCGCCACGTATTTCTAAATCGTGGGTTGCCAGCGTAAAGCCTGCACCTAAGGTATTTAAAGAGGAGATAGCATCCAGACGTTTTTTAGCATCTTTGCTCATTAATTTTCGCGTTGGTGTTAATAAATAGGCATAAGCTTGATGGTGCGAGCGCCCCACACGGCCTCGCAATTGGTGTAATTGTGCAAGCCCTAGATGATCCGCTCTATTAATGATGATGGTATTGGCACTGGGAATATCAATACCCGTTTCAATGATAGTGGTACATACCAGTACATTTTGACGTTGATGATAAAAATCACTCATAATGCGTTCGAGTTGATGCTCATTCATTTGTCCGTGCGCCACAGACACTTTGGCGCTAGGCACTAAGGCTTCAATGTCGGCCGCCGCTTTATTAATGGTTTCAACATTATTATGCAAGAAATAAACTTGCCCACCACGCATGATCTCACGCGTGATAGCATCACTTATCAGTGCATCTGTTTTTTGCTCTACAAAGGTTTTAACCGCTAAGCGTTTAGAGGGCGGTGTTGCAATGATAGAAAGGTCGCGCATGCCATTCATGGACATATTTAAGGTCCGTGGAATAGGGGTTGCGGTGAGCGTTAAAATATCAATTTGGGCGCGCAGCGCTTTAATTTTTTCTTTTTGGCGCACTCCAAAACGATGCTCTTCATCAATGATCAATAAGCCAAGATCGGCATAAACAACAGTGCTACTGAGTAGTTTATGCGTACCAATTAAGATATCAATCTTACCTTCTTGTAACTCCAATAATATTTGTTTTTGCTCTTTTGCACTTTTAAAACGCGATAGCACTTCAACGCGTACCGGCCAACTTGCAAAGCGATCTTTAAAATTCTCATAATGTTGCTGCGCGAGTAACGTTGTGGGCACAAGGATAGCGACTTGGCGCGTGTTATCTACGGCAAGGAAGGTGGCGCGCATGGCAACTTCTGTTTTACCAAAGCCTACATCACCACAGATAAGTCTATCCATCGGTTGGCGGCTACACATATCGTTAAGCACGGCATTGATAGCATTACTTTGGTCCGGCGTCTCTTCAAACGGGAAAGCTTGTTTAAACAGGGCATAATTGTTTTTATTGAGTGTATATTTAAAGCCAATCTTAGCGGCGCGCTGCGCGTAGATATCAAGTAACTCGGCTGCCACATCACGGACGCGTTCAGCGGCTTTTTGTTTGGATTTTTGCCATGTTTCGGTGCCCAGTTTACTGAGTTTGATGTTTTCGACATCGTGCCCACTGTAGCGACTGATAAGTTGTAATGCACTGACTGGCACATAGAGTTTATCGCCACGTAAATATTCAAGGGCAACAAATTCGGTGATCGCACCGGCGCTTTCAATATTTTGTAACCCTAAATAGCGGCCGATACCATAATCAATATGTACCACAGGCTGACCTATTTTAAGCTCTTCTAGGTTACGTAAAATATGTTCGCTGCTGTAGTTCTCATCATGATGATCCGTGTTGCCACGACGCTGCGTTATTTTAAAGCCCAGAAGTTCATTTTCAGTAATAAACGCGATTTTTTTATGCGCTAAAATAAAACTGTTTTCAATACAACTGATGATGATAGCTATCTGTTTTTTGCTTTTAATAAACGCAGAGAAATTATCACAAGACGCGATTTTAATTTTTAACGGGGCTAATAATTCAAGTAAAGATTGTTGACGGCCCACAGATTCAACACTAAAGACAATGCGCCCATCAAAATCGCTAATAAACTGACGAATAGCAGATAAGGGATCTTTTAATTTAGTGTTTACCTGTACATCAGGTAATAAGGAGACATAGAAATTTGTGCGTCCTGCTTTTACTTGGCAGGGCGTATTTTGTAAATAATAGCGGGGCCATGCATTTAATAATTCAAAACATTGCTCATGACGTAAATACAGCGCATTAGGCTCAAGTAATGGGCGGTGCAAGTCGACACTGCGATCGATATAACGTTTTTCTAAACCAACCCAAAAATCTAAGGTCGCTTGATTAATGTCGCCACTGATAAGCAGCGTTGACTCTTTCGGGAAGTAATCAAAAAGGGTGGCGGTACGTTCAAAAAAAAGAGGCAAGTAATACTCAATGCCCGCAGGTAAATTCGTTTGGGATATGTCGCTAAAAATAGAGCCTTTTCCTTGACTGGAAGGCGATTTAAACTTTCTAGTAAATTTTTCTTTAAAGCATTGAATTGCCTTGTCATCGGTGCAAAATTCATGAGCTGGTAGTAGTTTTATTTCTTTAACTACACCTAACGAGCGTTGGGTTTCTCTATCAAAAGTACGTATTGAGTCTATTTCATCATCAAAAAAATCAATACGGTAAGGTTGCGTTGCACCCATTGGGAAAATATCTAATAGCGATCCTCGAGCACAAAATTCACCATGTTCCAGGACTTTTTCAACTGCGTAATAACCTGAACTTTCTAAGTTAGCTCGTAAGGATTGTAATTCAATATTGTCACCGGTTTTTACAATCAAAGCATGTTTTTTGAAGTAACTCGGTGGAGCAAGACGAAGCAGTAATGTGGTGATAGGAACAATTAAAATGCCTTTTTTTAGTGCAGGAAGTCGATATAGCGTTTCAATTCGTGTTGAGACAATATCTTGGTGAGGTGAGAAATGATCGTAAGGTAATGTTTCCCAATCAGGGAAATTTATAATTTCAATTTCATCTTCAAGAAAATAGTGGAGTTCTTTTTTTAATTTCAATGCATTCGGTGTGTCATTCACAATCAATATAAGCGGGTTTTGTTGTTGTTTACTTAATTCACTGATCGCGAGTGTCGAGGATGCACCTTGTAAATTAGCCAGTAATAATCGGTTTTTTCTTTTTTTTTGTGTTGGAAAATCAAACAGAGTAGATTGGGTCATCCAGGTCTGGGAGTCCGGGTAAACAAGGTGAGTATTCATTAAAACATATTGATTGTTCTTCTCTTGATGAAGGTTTAAGTGTTCCTTTTAAAGAGCTAACTTTAATGAAAAAAGAAGTGGCTTTTTTATTAAATGGGCAGTTGAAACCGATTGTATCTGTAAATTTACCGACTCTAGAAACGCATCCTAAAGTATTGAGTAAATTAAAGCTGTGTGTTCTTATCAGTGCCGTAAAGGATATACATCTTCATACATTTTTTGATGGTGATTTATATTTTAAATTACCTGAAAGTTTTAAAACAAATGATAATAAATATATTGATTTGTTTTTACAATATTCTCATCTGATCCCTTGGTTTCCCGCTATTTTAATCGGTAAAGATTATCAAGAAGCGGTCCGTTTCTTAGAAGAGGTTAAGCCTAAACGAATAGTATCAAATAATACTGGTATTGCATTTATCGCCAATAAATTGGGTATTCAATGGATAGCGGGGCCTTTCTTAAATACTACAAATTCATACGCTTTGCTTAGTTTACAAGAAGAGTTAAATTGTAGCGGTGCTTTTATTTCTAATGAGCTTAATGCATTACAAATTAGAAATATTAAAAGGCCTAAGAATTTTAAATTACTTTATAGTATTTATCATCCTATTTTAATGATGACCAGCCGGCAATGTTTTTTCCAGCAAACGGTCGGCTGCAAAAAAGTCGCGATAGAAGATGGTTGTATGTTGAAGTGTGAAAAGTCGACAACTATTATTAATATAAAAGGTTTTACCTTTGCTGTCGATAAGCAAAAAGGTGGTTATCCTAGTATCTATAATAATGAGCAGTTTTTTAATACGCAAATTGTTGAGGATTTATCTTCTTTATTTGATGAGTTTTTTATTGATTTAACACATATAGGTATGGGAGATAAAGAAGTACCTGAAAAAGAGAATTTGATACGATTATTTAATGATTTAGTTATCAACAAAAATTCGAGACGGGAAGATGCGAAAAAAGAATTAGAGGAAGGGTTACATTGCACAACAGATGCGCAATATATACAAGGTCTCTAATCTATAAAGGTAGAGATAAGAGTCGGCAATATATTTGCAAATTAAGCTTGCATAGGTAGTACGTATTACTTTAATTTAGAAATCATTTTTACGTTTATTAATTTTTATGAAGGATGTTATGTTTTATCCCTTAAGTTTATTTATAGGATTACGTTATACAAAATCAAAACGTAATAATGCCTTTATCTCTTTTGTCTCTGTTTTTTCTACGGGGGGTATTACCTTAGGTGTACTGGCTTTAATTACAGTTCTTTCGGTAATGAATGGGTTTGAAAAAGAGCTTAAAACTCGCATATTGGGTGCGGTGCCACATGTCAGCGTGAGTAACAGCAATAGACTGCTAAACAAATGGCAATATTTGTTGCCTATATTGAAAAATAACCCAGATGTGCGCGCGGTCGATCCGATGGTCTCGAGTGAGGCTATTATTCTGAGCACTCAAAATATACAAGGTGTTCAAATTGAGGGGATTTATCCAGATAAATATAGCAGTAAAGTTCTCCGAAAAAGTATTTTTATAGGAAGTCTCCACTCATTAGAAGCGGGGAAATATCGCGTGTTAATGGGTGATCGCTTAGGCCGTTTATTAGGCGTTAGTGTGGGTGATAAAGTTCGCATCGTTTCAGCTCGAGGTAGCCGGTTCACGCCACTCGGTCGATTGCCGAGTGAACGTAAATTTACAGTTGCGGGTTTTTTTAGTGTGGGCTCAGATGTTGATCAATCCTTAATATTGATGCATGCAACCGATGCGGGGAAATTAATCCGTATTGCGCCTGGGGATATCACCGACATTCGGTTGTATTTAAATGACCCTTTTGATATAGAAACGTGGACCCCACCAACACTACCATCATCATTACAATTAACGGATTGGCGAAGTACGCATGGTGAGTTATTTGCCGCAGTAAAAATGGAAAAAAACATGATTTGGTTACTGCTTTGCTTAATAATTGTCGTGGCAGCCTTTAATATTTTATCGTCTTCCGTAATGATTGTTAATGATAAAAAAAGTGAAGTGGCGATTTTAAAAACGTTAGGGCTATCGAGAGCCAAAATAAATTTCATTTTTATCATTCAAGGAGCGTGGAGTGGTTTATGGGGGGCGCTCTTTGGTACTGGATTAGGGCTGTTATTAAGTAGTTATATTAACGAAATAATTGCTTTTTTGGGGATTCATTTAGTAGAGGATGCTTTTGGCGAAAGTCGCCATCTACCTGTTGAGCATCAAAGTACACAAATCATTATGATTTTATGTAGTGCAATGTTATTAAGTTTATTAGCGACCTTATACCCTGCATATCGTGCTGGAAAAGAGAGTCCTGTTGAGGCATTAAGAGATGAGTAATAAAAAAAACAGCCCTGAATTATTAGTTTGTACCGGGCTTACTAAAACATATGCGGATGGTAATTTAACAAGTCAGGTTTTGAAGGGGGTTGATCTGAGTGTTAAAGAAGGTGAATTATTAGCGATAGTTGGATCATCAGGCTCAGGGAAAAGTACATTATTACATTTGTTAGGCGCTTTAGATAAACCGACGCAAGGCGAGATTTATTATCAAGGCCAGAATATACATACATGGAAAGATAAGGTACAAGCAAAATGGCGCAATCAAGAAATGGGATTTATTTATCAATTTCATCACCTACTTTCTGAATTTTCAGCATTAGAAAATGTAGCCATGCCACTTTTAATTGCCGGTGTTAATATTAAAACCGCCACCATAAAAGCGCAAAAGATATTGCAACGAGTGGGGTTAAGCAAGCGCATGGATTATCGACCTGCAAAACTCTCGGGAGGTGAACGGCAACGCGTTGCGATAGCTCGAGCACTCATTAATGAGCCCAAATTGGTTTTAGCGGATGAACCTACCGGAAACTTAGATGCGCGTAATGCAGAAAGTGTTTATCAATTATTACGTACATTGAATGCGGAATTTGGCACCGCGTTTGTAGTGGTAACCCATGACTTATCGCTTGCGCATAAACTTGATAGAGTAGAATTAATGATCAATGGAATATTACAAGGCACTTCGGATGTTTAGACCTTTATCCCTTTATATTGGTACTCGTTATAGCTTGGTGAAGCATAAAAATAAGTTTATTTCATTTATTTCTCTAGCCTCAATATTGGGCATTGCATTAGGTGTGATGGCATTAATTGTTGGATTGTCAGCGATGAATGGCTTTGAAAAAGCGTTACGCGATCAATTATTATCAGTGGTGCCACATGCAGAATTAAGTATGGTTAGCGGGTCATTTAAACATTTACAAAATGATCTCATAATCGTTGAAAATAGTGACGGTGTCGATGCTGCCAGTGCGTTTATTAAATTGGATGTTTTACTTGAAAATAATAATAAAATGCAGGCATTACAAGTCCGTGCGATTACTCCTGAAACTGAGGGTAATGTCACGCATATTGAGCGGTTCATCCAGCAGGGTGGTTGGGAACTACTCAATAAAGATAAATACACTATTATTTTAGGTAAAACGGTCGCACAAAAGTTAGCATTAAAAGTGGGTGATCCGTTATTATTATTATTGCCTCAAAGTGGGGCGAATAATCGCTTAAAATCTCCTCGTAAAATAAGGTTTACTTTGGTTGGTCTTTTTGCAATGGGCGGACAATTAGATAGTAAATTAGCCTTTATACATATTGATAATGCTAAAAAAATATTAGGCCTCAGCAGCGCTAATGCCATTGCATTTAAGGTGCATAATATATTAGATGCACAAAAAATATCTCGTCAAGTGGCTTATAAATTGAATGAATACTTGTATATCAATAGTTGGATAACCTCACAGGGATCTTTTTATCAAGATATCAAAATGGTTAAAACCTTAATGTATATTGTTTTATTATTAGTTATCTCAGTTGCTTGCTTTAATATTATTTCAACACTTGTGATGGCGGTTAATGACAAACGCGCGGATATTGCCATTTTAAAAACAATGGGAGCTTCTAAATGGATGTTACGCTTTATTTTTATTGTGCAGGGTGCATTCAATGGGTTAATGGGGACGTTTATCGGAGTCTCTAGTGGTGTATATTTGGCTTTAAATTTAACACATATGATTAAAGTTTTGGAATCGTTGATTGGGCATAAATTCCTTTCTGGAGATATTTATTTCATTGATTTTTTACCCTCAGAAGTCATTTATTCCCAAGTTATATACATTGCTATTTTAGCTTTTAGTATGAGTGTTATCGCTACGCTTTACCCTGCATGGCGTGCGAGCGAGATTTTACCAGCACAAGAATTAGGTTATGCTCACTAGCTAATTTCGTTTGCTACTGAGATTGGCTTATGTATAGAAGTCGATGAATTTATGATAAACGTAAAGAAGTTCGTTCAATGATTAAGTTATGTATCTAGAGGTTTGTTTTACTATTGATGCGCTAGGAAGGTTGTTCTTAATATGCAAAAAAACGCACTTTGTGCGTTTTTTACATGATGTTCTTAATATGTAAAAAACGCACTTTGTGCGTTTTTTACATGATGGGTTAATCATCCAGTACATTTAAAAGAACAAGAAGATGAATAAACATATTATATAAGTTTAAATAAAGCGACACAGTGGCTCGAATATAGTTTGTTTCACCACCGTTAATAATACGGCTGGTGTCAAACAAGATGAGGCCTGACATTATCAAAACAACAACACTGCTAATAACCACTTGCATTAATGGGATCTGTAAGAAAATATTGGCAATCATCGCAATAACGACAACAATCATACCCGCCATTAAAAATCCACCCATAAATGAGAAGTCTTTTTTAGACGTCAATACATAAGCTGAAAGTGCAAAAAAGATGAGGGCTGTAGTGCCTAATGCTTGTAGAATCATCGCAGGGCCATTTTGCATCGCCAAATAATGGTTAAGTATATTACCTAATGATGCACCAAGAACACCGGTAAACATGAATATCCAAAAAATGCCTTTGCTGGAATCTGCGGTTTTAGAAACAACAAATAATAAAGCAAAGCCAATGACCATTAACACTAAAGATGTCATTGCACCAATACCAATTAGCGTTGAAATAGTCGCGGTAATTGCAGAGAATGCTAAAGTTAAAGCCAGTAAAATATAGGTGTTTTTAAGCACTTTATTTACTGAGATCGTACGGTTATAAGTCTGTGTTAAAGGGGTATTCATATGTTCTCCAGTGATTGACATAAAGGAATGCTCATCATTGATAAACTACTACAGATGATGTTTATTCTTTTTTATATTAGCCTTAAATGATACGTTTGCATAGAGGATTTAACAATATGTTAGATTAAATTAAATGTGGATAAACAAAAAAATAGAGGGAGTGAAGCATTAAGGTTCAATGTTTTGCTTTGGGTTTATTAGGGGAAAACTCATAAGGTGATAAACAAAATAAGAAAGAAAGGTGCTTACAATGCACCTTTCTTAAAAAACATGAATATTTATTTAGCGCCTTCAATAATACCTACAAATTCGCTAATGATAAGTGCTGCACCACCGACTAAACCACCATCGATATCTTTTTGTGCAAAAAGCTCTTTTGCAGAAGCAGCTTTAACACTACCACCATAAAGAATTTGTACTTTTTCTGCAACCACTTCACTTTGTGCTTTTAACCAACCGCGAATATGTGCATGAACTTCTTGTGCTTGTGCTGATGTTGCAACTTTACCTGTACCAATTGCCCAAATAGGCTCATAGGCAATGACACAATTTTCAAATGCATTAATGCCGGCAACATCAATCACTGCTTTAAGTTGAGTTTCAACGACTTGTTTAGTGACATTACTTTCACGTTCTTCAAGTGTTTCTCCAATACAAAGAACAGGCACAAGACCTTGTGCTTGTATTGCAACAAATTTAGCTGCGACAACTGCATCTGTTTCGTTGTGATATTGACGACGCTCTGAGTGACCGACTAAACTGTATTTTGCACCAAATTCTTTAACCATAACTGGAGATGTTTCGCCCGTATATGCTCCATTTACATGTGTACTGATATCCTGTGCACCAAATTCAATGCGATTAGTTGCCGTTAGATCTGCAACCTGCTCCATAAAAATCGCAGGTGGACAAACAACAACTTCAATATTTTCAGTGTCCTGAAACCTATCCTTTTTTTATCTTTCACGTGATTAAATGACATAAAAAAACAATAGGATGATCTAAAACAAATCTAATTAAGTTCTTTAATATTTAGCGTTGTTTGTTGTTGATAAAATTGTGTATCGAAATTTTCTTGAAGAGGGACTTCTACTACAATATCCTCTTCATCAAAGCCGATATCACCACCATTGATAATGCCCGATTGTTTATTAATTGATTTGAAATCAAATAAAGTCTTATCTGCTAAATGTGAAGGGACAACATTTTGTATTGCTGTAAACATGGATTCTAAACGGCCTTGATATTTCTCGTCCCATTCATTTAGCATGTTTTTGATAACCTGACGTTGTAGATTAGGTTGTGATCCGCAAAGATTGCAAGGAATAATTGGATACTGTTTAAGAATGGAATATGCTTCGATATCTTTCTCTTTGCAGTAGGCAAGGGGGCGAATAACCACATGCTCCCCGTTGTCAGAAACTAATTTTGGAGGCATCGATTTTAATTTTCCCGTAAAAAACATATTTAGCATCAACGTTGCCAGCATATCATCACGGTGATGACCCAATGCAATTTTAGTCGCCCCTATTTCTTTCGCGGTGCGATAGATAATGCCTCGGCGTAAGCGCGAGCAAAGACTACACGTTGTTTTTCCTTCTTTAATTTTATCTTTGACTATCGAATAGGTATCTGCTTCAATTATTTGATAGTCGACACCTATTTTTTTAAAATACTGGGGCAATATATGACTTGGAAATCCAGGTTGTTTTTGATCTAAATTAATAGCAACAATATCAAAATGGATAGGTGCAACCACCCGTAATTGTAATAGGATATCAAGCATAGTAAAACTGTCCTTCCCACCAGAAAGACAGACCATGATTTTGTCGCCATCTTCGATCATATTATGGTCACTAATAGCTTGTCCGGTTAAACGACGTAATTTTTTATTTAATTTTCGAAGAGTAAAGTCTTCTTTCGAAGAGAGTAAATCAGGCATTTTCATCTACAGCTGGGGAAATAGTCATTGTAACAAAAAAAAGAGGGCATAAGCAAAACACTCTTTAGTTACCTTTTTCTTTTTAGAAATAAAACATATGTAAACATTTATTTTTTATATTAACATATAAAGTCTCTCGTTTGATAGGGGAGATAAGCATTAGAAAAATATCGATTAATATACTCGATATTAAAATGAATCCCGAAATGATTAATATAGCGGTTGGTAGCGCAATGTAATCTGCATTATTAATGCTATTATATAACCAAGTCCCTGCGCCGGGTAAAGAAAATACAATTTCAATGGTCATTGCAAAAGAAATAATTGTACTTATTTGTACACGTAACTGATGGATAATAGATGGTAGAGCATTTTTAAGTACATGCCGGAAAATTATTTCAAGTCGACTTAATCCTTTAGCTTTGGCAGCCTTGATATAATTTGTTTGCATGATGATGGAAATAGAATGCCGAGTTAAGCGAATTATTTCAGTTATTAGAAAAAGAGAAAGTACAATAGTGGGTAATATCAAGTGTGCCAGATGGTCAAAAAACGCATCGAAGTGATATGTATTTACACTGAGCAGACTATCTATTAATAAAAACCCCGTACGGACAGGCACTTCATAAATAGGGCTTATATTACCATCTATGGGGAGATTAAAACCAAAGAAATGCGGTAACATCGTCATGAGAATTGACATCCAAAAGACAGGTAATGCTAAGGTGATTAAAACAATGCTCATAATGATATAATCAAGGCGATGATTTCTATCTAATCCAGCAAAAATTCCTAGTGGGATAGCAATGATACTCGCACATAAACAGGCGAGAAAGCAAAGTTCTAATGTTGAGGCAAATGCAATTAAGCCTTTATCTAGAATAGGTAGTTTATCAACAATCGAATAGCCCCAATCACCTTCAAGTAGAGCTTTAATATATTGATAATAAGCACTGACATAATTACTTTCACCACTTAACGCACCATTATGCCAATGTTCGAGTATAAAAGTTAGCACGGTTAAAATGAATGCGGTGATGAAAATAAGATTACATCGGCGTAAGAGATAGATAAACATATTATGGCTCTTTTATTTTATTGACATGTTGAAAATTAATGCCAGCCAAAGGATCAACATATAATCCCTTAATATTAATATTAAAAGCATCCATGCGGAACACATGGGCGATGGCTAAGTAAGGTCGCATTTCTTGAACAAAAGATTGTAACTTATAATAATTTAGAATGCGTTGTGTAAAACGATTTTCTAAGCGAGCCGCCGTAAGTAACTTATCTGTTTCTGGCGAGCACCAGCGACTTGTATTGCCCTCTAAAACTTTAATATTACAACTGAGTAGGGAGCTAAATAAACTATCGGGATCATTGCTTTGAATATTCATTCCACTTATATAAATATCATAGTCGGCACGTACTAATCGACGTTTAAGTTCGCGGGGAGGAAGTGATATTATTTTACTATTTACACCGATTTCAGCTAAGTTAGCCTGTATAAATTCAGCGGTTTTAGGAAAGTTAGGGCTTATTGCAGCGTCATTTTTAGCAATTAAGATAATCAACTTCTGTTTAAAATCAAAATTTAAGTTTTGTAATTGCTTACGACTTTCCTGTGCATTATAGATGACATCTTTAACCTGTGGATTAAACGCCCACGAGCGATTAGAAAGCAGACTATTAGTTATTACCGCACTTTGAAAAAATAAAGCTTTTACTAAGGTCTGTCTATCAATGGCAAGGCTGATAGACTTGCGAACTTGTAATCGTTTAAAGGGATATTTTTGGGTGTTAAACGCTAAATAAATAACATTTTCAGTGGGAGTGCTGTTTAAAATCACTTGGCTATTACGACCAATTTGTTTTAACTGACTCGGCGCAGGATAAGTTATCACATCACATTCACCGGACAACAATTTTGTATAACGTTTAGTAGAACTAGGGGTCACTGCATATATAAGGTGTTTTATCTGGGCTTTTTTACCCCAATAACGTGGAAATGCTTCATAACGTTGCAGAGCTTGTGTTGCATTTTTTAATTGATAAGGGCCTGTACCGATAGGAGAATAATCGATACGCTCATTATCCTTTGCTTCGGACAGTTGCTGAGCGTATTCTGCGGATAATATTACACTATAGGGTGCTGCTAAATTAGCCAGTAAGGTGGCGTTGGGTTTTTTAAGAATAAATTTAACCGTATAATCATCTATTTTTTGAATGTCACGTAATAAATAGTGCAGGGGCATTGTAAAGCTATCTTGATAAAGATCATAGTACGCTGTACTTTCATCTAAGAGCCTTTTAAAGCTAAATAAGACATCATCCGCATTAAAAAATCGGCTTGGCGTGAAACGTTCACTTTGATGAAACTGCACTTTTTTTCGCAAATAAAAAGTGTAGCTAAGTTTATCCGCACTGATTGACCAATCGGTTGCTAAATCAGCAACAAAACTTTGACTAATGGGATCTGTTTTAATTAAACGATTATAAAGTTGATAAGTACTGGCGTCGAGTGTTGCAACATCATGGGCTATTTGCGGATTAAAAGAGAGCGGCGCATTTTCTGTACAATATACTAAGCTATCTATTTTTTCGGACTCTTTTTGATAACAACCGTTTAAAAAGAGAGACGCAACAAAAACAATTAGTATGCGCATATGCTAGATTCCATTTATCAATACCTTTGGCGAAAAAATAGTTTAAATATTGTTGTTTAAATAAAAGGACATATTTATCACCAACCTAATGTGTGATATATCCCTTCTACCTGATGTTACTTTGGTATTTGTTTTCACTTAAATTTAGTATTTTATAAGTTAAACGTAAGGCTAATAAACCAAAAATAATATTACCGAGTGCTTGTCCATAAAGTATACCTGGAGCATTAAAATAAAAAGCACCGATAGACACAAAAGGTACGGTGCCTAAAGTCATTTTACCAATATTAAGCAATGTGGCATATTTGGCGTAGCCTAAGTTGTTTAAAAAAGCCATAGAGACAAATGTAAACCCCGTAAATACAAACGTAATCGCGACATATTGACAGAAAACTTGAATAATTTCAGCACTTTCATGTTGTGCGTGAAAGATATTTATTATAGTTTCTTGACCTAAAGCTAAGAGTATAGCAACACAAGATGTGTAAGCGATACAAAGCTTTAATGATTGCGTTAATGTGTCGCGTACTCGTGCGAATGATCCGGCTCCAAAGTTCTGCCCAATAATGGGGCCAATTGCGCCTGACAACGCAAATAAAAGACTAAAAGCAACGGGGATCAAACGACCAATGATTGCCCAGCCTGCAACATATTTACTGCCAAAATTTGCGACTTCGTAGGTGACATATAAATTGCCTAAGGGTGTTGCCATTTGGGTTAACGTTGCGGGCAGTGCAATGTTTGAAATACGTTTAATATCTTTTTTAAAAAGATCAAAATGCGGAAGAGCTAGCATGTCATGTTTTTTTATTAAAAAATAAAAACCTAACCCTAAGGCGGTTATACGAGCAATCACGCTGACAATTGCCGCTCCTCGTATATCCATATGTAATACAAAAATAAAAATAGGATCTAAACAAGCATTAATTAACCCGCCACCCAAAGACGCGTACATTGCGTGTTTGGCATTACCGAGGCTACGTAAAGTAGCCCCCATTTGCATGGATAAAGCTAAAATAGGTAAAGAAGGAATAATGATGCGTATATAGAGTATTGCACCTTGTAACTCTTCTCCATTTGCACCGATTAGTGTTAATAACGCCGGCGTATAGATCCAAATAAGCAAACTTATTAACGTACTCATAATTAAAGCATAAACACTTAAATTACTGACCGATTGACGTGCTTTTTGATATTTATGCTGACCAATTAATTTCGAAATAATAGCGCTATTAACGGTGACTAAACTCAAGCATAAAGACGTGCTTAAAAATAATAATGCACTAGCATAGCCGATGGCGGCTGTATAGGATGAGTTACCAAGAGAGCTAATAAAAAAAATGTTAATAAGGTCGACCATAAACAACACACTTAAACCAATTGCATTAGTGCTCGCCATGGTAATAACATGTTTTAGTATGGATCCTTGTAAAAACTTTGCCCGAGTCGCCATTAATGACCTTTTTTAAACATGCAAAAGTGCAAATTTATCTAATAATTGCTTTTCGTTTTCAACATTATCAGGATCTACAATAATACAATTAATAGGGCATACAGCAATACACGTTGGTTTTTCATAAAAACCAACGCATTCAGTGCATAATTCCGGATTTATTTCATAAATATCCGCACCGAAAGTGATCGCTTCATTCGGACATTCCGGATCGCACATATCACAATTAATGCAGTTGTCTTTTATTAATAATGCCATCTTAATTTTTGTGGGGGTTGCGTGTGTTGCTACCATTGCTTAAGTTACGCATTAATAGTGCGTGACTTAAATCAACCTCTTTGGGAATGGGTATATAGAGAATATGCCCAGAGCCTGGTGCTACGTCAACTAATTCACCTCTACGATTATGTAATTCTTCTAGTGTAAAATTAATGTTTCCCTGTGGGGTCATTAACTCTAAACTATCTCCAACTAAAAACTTGTTTTTTACCGTGACTTCAGCAAGACCATTTTCAAGGCGACCCGTCATTTCACCCACAAATTGTTGTGTGTCACTAATGGAGTAACCATAATCGTAATTTTGGTATTTATCATGAGTGTGCCGACTCAAGAAACCTTCGGTATAACCACGATGAGCTAAGTTTTCAAGTGTACCCATTAATTTGGCATCGAAAGGGCGCCCTGCAATCGCATCATCCATCGCTTTACGATAAACTTGAGCTGTACGTGCAC
The DNA here is from genome assembly GCF_002239585.1 of Psychromonas sp. CD1. Lineage (GTDB taxonomy): Bacteria > Pseudomonadota > Gammaproteobacteria > Enterobacterales > Psychromonadaceae > Psychromonas. Next base: position 530,554 of record NZ_NDFH01000003.1, on the reverse strand, counting down.
AATAATAAAAGCTTTTGGTGCGTCCTTCTATTTTAAAAGAGTTGACACCAATCTCGAGCAAACGCTCAATATGTTGAATGGCCCGTAAATCTTTAGAATTCATGATATAAGTGCCATGTTCATCTTCAAATGCTGGCATATATTCATTAGGACGACCTTCTTCTTGGAGTAAGAATATTTTATCTGAAGGTTGGCCGATCCCTAACGTAGGACTCACTTCTTGGATTGCAACAATATCACCCGTTTCATTTTCTTTAGCTTCATGTGCATTATATTTCCAACGACACGAGTTAGTACAAGTTCCTTGATTTGGATCGCGCTTATTAATATATCCCGATAATAGACAACGCCCAGAATACGCCATACAAAGAGCTCCGTGCACGAAAACTTCAATTTCAATGTCGGGGCAATGTTGGCGAATTTCTTCAATTTCATCTAACGACAATTCACGTGATAAAATGACGCGTTTAATGCCTTGTGTTTCCCAAAACTTAACACTTGCCCAGTTAACCGCATTGGCTTGCACGCTTAAATGTATGATCATATCGGGAAAAGCTTCACGAACCATCATGATTAAACCTGGGTCGGACATTATCAATGCATCGGGTTTAAGATCTATGACCGGTTTCATGTCTCGAATAAATGTTTTTAATTTAGAGTTATGTGGTTGGATATTACAGACTACAAATAGGTGTTTACCTAGAGCGTGAGCTTCATCAATGCCAATTTTTAATTTTTCTAAATTAAATTCATTATTACGCACCCGTAGAGAATAACGGGGTTGGCCCGCATAAACTGCATCAGCGCCATAAGCAAAGGCATAACGCATGTTTTTAAGGGTGCCAGCAGGGGAAAGTAGTTCTGGTTTCATAAAAGTTCTCTTTTGAGATTAAATCTGGATAATCAAGCGCGTGATAGTGGGGCTGAAGTTTACGCGAAATTATAAAGGAACGATAGTGTTCTTTATCTGTTTGTCTTGTCTGTTTTTTAAGCGATAAGTTAAAAAGTGGTGGATAATATCAAATTAAGTTTCACATTCCTTGAGCGTTTTTATATTATGATGTACGTAATAACAACTTCGGTTATTAAAATACGACATCATCTATTGTTATCACTAATTAGGCTCTTCATGGAAAACACAGAAAAATTTACTAACAACAAACAGATAATCCATTTTATTACTGAGAAATTCCCATTATGTTTCACGGCAGGTAGTACGCTCGCTAAGCCATTAAAAATTGGAATATTCCAAGAACTTGTTGCATGTTTAGAAGATGAATCTCGAGTTAGTAAAACCCAGCTTCGTGGCGCATTACGACAATACACTTTAAGTTGGCGTTACTTACATTGTGTAAAAGAAGGCACAAAACGAGTTAATTTAGAAGGTATAGAAGGTGATGACGTTTCTGCTGAACATGCACAGCATGCCCTTAAAACGTTAAAAGAGAGCAAAGATAAAGTATTTGCAAATAAGAAAAAAAATAATGAAAGTGTTAAACGTACGCCTAAGATACCACGCCGTAAAACCACACCAGTGAAAAAAGAAGTCGTTGTCGTTGAAGATATCAGTAATTATAAACAAGCGACGCATTCACAGCTGTCAGTTCAGCAACCCGTAAAAGTTTTATTAGGTAAAGTACCCGTTGCAGGTGTTGTCATTGAAGTAATGAAAGATGAAATTCAAGTGCAATTAAATTCAGGTATGGTTGTAAAAGTGAAAGCTAAACATTTGATCGTCGAATAAAGGATCGTTAATGAAACATTTTTTTCGTCATAGTTTATTTTTGATTAGTTCGTTATATATTGGAAGTGCATTTAGTATTTCTGCGAATATAACGCTTAAAGATATACCGCAATTAAAGCAGCAAGCTCAACATGGAAAAGTGGCGAAAAGAGTGAGCGACTTATATAGTCGCTCTCATTATAAATATATTCTACTTGATGATGCATTATCCGCACAGATATTTAACCGTTATATTGAAGTATTAGACTACAATCGACAAATTTTTATGCAAAGCGATATTGATACTTTAAAACAGTATCAATATCGCTTGGATGATGATTTGAAAAAAGGGCAACTAACGGATATTTATCAAATATTTCAGTTAAATTTACAACGTCGTTATGAACGCTTTAGTTATGCATTAACATTACTAGATAAAGAGATAAAGTTTAAAGTATCAGATAGTTATGAGTTTGATAGAACAGAGTTACCTTGGGCTAAAAATCAAGCTGCATTAGATAAACTGTGGCAAGAAAAAGTAAAATACGAAGCGTTAAGTTTAAAACTTAACGGTAAAACATGGAAAGACATTAAAAAACTACTCACTAAACGCTATCAAGTGGCGATGACTCATCTTACTCAAACAGAAAGTGAAGATGTATTTCAAAGTTTTATGAACGCTTATTCCCATGCGATTGACCCGCATACTAGTTATTTGTCACCACGTAATGCGAAGCGCTTTGAAATGGAAATGAATCTTTCCTTAGAAGGTATTGGTGCGGTTTTACAATTACAAGATGATTACACAATTATCCGTAGTTTAGTTCCCGGCGGACCTGCTGAGCAGTCTAATGAAATATTTAAAGATGATAAAATAATTAGTGTTGGTCAAAAAGATGAAGCAATGGTCGATGTTATCGGCTGGCGCCTTGATGATATTGTTGACTTGATCAAAGGTCCTAAGGGCACCAAAGTGTTTTTAGAAATTATGGCTAAAAAATCGGGAAATAAAAATCGTATCATTGAATTGACTCGTGAAAAAATTCATCTTGAAGAACGTGAAGCTAAATCGAGTGTTGAAGTTATTGACGGGAAAAATATTGGCGTTATCAGCATCCCTAGTTTTTATATGAATTTAAGTGTTGATGTCGATAAAGAACTGACAAAATTACAAACAAAAAACATTTCGGGTATCGTGATAGATTTACGTAATAATGGAGGGGGCGCATTAAGCGAAGCTACGTTATTGACCGGATTATTCATTACAACCGGTCCTGTTGTACAAGTTCGTGATAGCCGTAATGAAATATTTGTTCATCAAGATAAAAACCCTAAAATTAGCTATTCTGGTCCTCTGACAGTTCTGATTAATCGTTATAGTGCATCTGCCTCAGAAATATTTGCAGCTGCCTTACAAGATTATAATCGTGCGATTATCATTGGTGAGCCTAGTTTCGGTAAAGGTACTGTACAACAGAATAGACGTATTGCCCGTTTTTATGATCAAGATGCGGAAACCATTGGCTCCGTACAATATACCATCGCAAAATTTTATCGTATTACCGGAGGTAGCACACAAAATAAAGGTGTGACACCGGATATTTTATTCCCGAGTGCCGTTGATCCTGATGAAACAGGGGAAAGTTTAGAAAAAAATGCATTACCTTGGGATAAGGTTAGAAAAACGAATTATACGCAATGGGTGTCCTTAGATACAAAAATCGCACAATTGAAAATAAAAAATAAAGCGCGCATAAAGAAAGAGATAGAATTTAGTTATCTTGCGGAAGATATTGCGCAATATCAAAGAGAAAAAGATACCAAAACAATTTCACTTGTTGAAAAAGTTCGGATCACAAAGCAAGAGAAAAATGAACAAGAAGGATTAAAGCGCATTAACGAGCGTTTAAAACGCGCAGGCCTTAAAGAAGTGAAAAGCATTGACGATATTCCTAAAGATTTTGAAATATCAGATATTTTTTTAATCGAGGCAGGGCATATCACGTTAGATTTTTCTAAGTTATAAAGGCACTTTAATCATCATTATTAGTAAAGGCGTACATTATATGTATGCCTTTACTAATGATGTATGCCTTTACTAATGTAGATATATATAAGCGAAAGACATGAATAAGTCTAAGGAATAGAGCGAATAATAATATCAATCGATGTTGGGGTGACTTCAACAAAGCTATATTGATTAAACCAATCACCCACATCAATACGCAATTTATTTGTGTTTTTACAGGTTACAGGATAACGACCTACTTTATGTGTATGCCCATGAATTAAGAGTGAACATTCAAATAGGCAGAGTAAACGTTCAACTTCAAACTCAGTTACCCCCATAATATGGCCCTTTTTATATGCTTTTTTGGCTTGACTTGCCGTTCGGATTTTCCAGCCAATTTTTTTGCGAAAGTTTAAGGGTAAACAATTAAAAATAAATTGCAGAAGAGGATTATGAATTATTTTACGTAAACGTTGATAATTTTTATCCGCAAGACAGAGTGTGTCCCCGTGCATTATTAAAACGTCTTGGCCATATAGGTCAATTTTATAATGCTCGGCTAATAATTGCATATTTGCTTGTTTTGCATAGCGCCGGCCTATCATAAAATCACGGTTACCATGTATATAGTAAATGGGAATATTAAACTTTTTATGATAATGAGATAGCTGCTGTGCCACCTCATCCATTAAAGGAGTATGCTCATCATCACCAATCCACACTTCAAAAAGATCGCCTAAAATATATAAAGCATCAACATTTGAGGTCTCTGTTTTCAAAAAAGCAAATAATGCCTGTGTGATTTGTGGATTATTCTCACTTAAATGTAAGTCAGCAATAAAGAGCGTACGCATTTAAGAAATTGTCACATGTGTTATCAATACATCATCGAGTGGTACATCTTGATGTACAAATCCAAAGTTACCTGTTGCAATATTTTGAATTTTATCGACGACATCAAATCCCTCAACGACTTCAGCAAATACACAATATCCCCATCCATCGTTTGTTTCAGATTTAAAATCAAGAAATGCATTATCATTAATATTAATAAAAAATTGTGCGGAAGCAGAATGGGGTTCCATTGTGCGGGCCATTGCAACAGAGTACTTTACATTTAACAAACCATTATTTGCTTCATTTTTAACCTGCTCATGCGTGTCTTTTTCATCCATACCGGGTTGAAATCCACCACCTTGGATCATAAACCCTGAAATAACACGATGAAAAATAGTATTATCATAGTGACCTGATGTGGCATATTTAAGAAAATTAGCCACCGTATTTGGTGCTTTTTCAGTGTTTAATGCAAGTTTAATGTCACCAAAATTCGTATGTAGTGTAATCATTTGTTGATCCTGAGGAAATAAAAAGAAGCTATCATACATTAACAATGAATTTGATTAAATACAAAGGGTGAATTTGTCGTCATAGTGATTTAGAATAAGCCTTTAAGATCATAAATTGGAAGCATAATGTTAAAAATATATAACACACTCTCAAGACAAAAAGAAGAATTCACACCCCTTATAGAGGGTAAAGTTAGTATGTATGTGTGTGGTGTGACTATTTATGATTATTGTCATATTGGTCATGGTCGCACTTTTGTAGCGTTTGATAGCGTTGTTCGTTATTTACGATTTAAAGGCTATGAGTTAAACTTTATTCGTAATATTACAGATATCGATGATAAAATAATTAATCGGGCTAATGAAAACAATGAAAGTTGCGATCAATTAACCGCACGTTTTACAAAAGCAATGCATCTAGACTTTGATGCTTTGAATATACTCCGCCCAGATGTTGAGCCTCGTGTAACCGAGCATATGCCCGATGTCATTGCGATGATTAAAACCTTGATAAAAAAACAACATGCATACATTGCCTCAAATGGTGATGTTTTATTTTCTGTCTCTAGTTTTGCCAGTTACGGTAAATTAAGTGGACAAAATTTAGAAATGTTACAAGCGGGTGCCCGTGTAGACGTTGCAGAAAGTAAGCATGATCCCCTTGATTTTGTACTTTGGAAAATGTCTAAAGAAAATGAACCTGCTTGGACATCGCCATGGGGAGAAGGTCGCCCTGGTTGGCATATTGAATGTTCGGCGATGAGCTATAAACATTTAGGCTCTATTTTTGATATTCATGGCGGAGGATCGGATCTTACTTTCCCGCATCATGAAAATGAGATTGCACAATCGTGTTGTGCGCATGATGCAACGTATGCCAATACTTGGATGCATTCTGGTATGGTGCAAGTTGATAAAGTTAAAATGTCTAAGTCATTAAATAATTTTTTTACTATCAAAGAGGTGTTGGAAGTTTATGATGCAGAATCAGTGCGTTATTTTCTTATCTCTGGGCATTACCGTAGTCAATTAAATTACTCAGAAGAGAATTTAAAGCAATCACGGGCAAGTTTAGAGCGTCTCTATACTGCGCTTCGTGATGTTAAAATCAGCACAGAGCCTGTTGATAAAAACAATGTCTATTACCACGCTTTTTGCCGAGCCATGGACGATGATTTTAATACACCAGAAGCACTTGCTGTGCTCTTTGATTTGGCAAAAGAAGTAAACAAAGCAAAACTTTTAAAGGCTAAAAACACAGCAGAATTAGCTTTGTTATTAAAAACATTAGGTAATGTTTTAGGATTATTACAACAAGTTTCTGATGTGTTTTTCCAAGGAAATGAGAGCTCTGATGAAGTAAAAAATATTGAGATATTAATTAAACAACGCAACGATGCGCGTCAAAATAAAAACTGGGCGAGTGCTGATGATGCACGTACTAAGCTTAGTGCATTAAATATTATTTTAGAAGATGGGCCAAATGGTACTACTTGGCGCAAAGAGTAAGCGTATAGAGAATAGAGTGTGATGCTCTATTCTCTTATTCTCTATTAGCTAAGATTTAAAAATAAAAGGTCGTGATAAAATCAAAAATATTGCTTATAGAGTGATTGTATCAGGCCATGTACAAGGGGTTGGCTTTCGCTATTTTACACGTCAAGAGGCACAACGCCTTGCGTTGACCGGTCAGGTGAAAAATTTAGCCAATGGTGATGTCGAGTGCTTATTTTTTGGTGAAACGGTGCATATGAATGATTTGTTGCACTGGATAAAAAAAGGTCCAACGATGGCAAGAGTCGATGGACTGTTAAAAACACCTATTCCTTATGTCGCGCATCAAAAGTTTTTATGTTTATGATGGCCATACTCTCTGTATAAGTATACTAAGCATTATTAAGCATTATTAATAGAGATGATCCCGTAAGCTATTTAGCTGTACGGCGCCCATCATATTCCCTTTTCTTTTTTCTAAAATCATTTAAAGCTATTTCGAGAGCTTGGATAGCGATGTCATTTAATATCTCATTTTGTTCAAGAATTTGAATAATGTCCACGGCTACTTGGACGCTTGGTGAGGCGCTTTTTAACGTTTTATTCATCAAACATGGCCTCTATTTTAAATTCTAAGTGTTGAGTGAATGTATTACATTTTTCATAACGTATTTTAAGAGCATCTATTTTATATTTAAGCGCATAAGTTTCACTCTTTACTTGCATTGCTAGTGCTTCTTCTTGCTCGGCAATCATGGTTAATAAGCGTTTCTCGTAATGGTGTTGCTTTTTTAACTGTTGATAGAGTTTTTCTTTCGGTGTTGAGTAAGATTTATATAGTTTTTTCTCTTCACCCTTTTCGATGCAAATAACCAGTTGCAATAAGAGCTGATATTGTTCAATAAAACGTGCACATTCAATATTTATGAGCGTTTCCGGTAAACTTTTATTAATAATATCATCCAGATTTACCAACGTGGATTGCATCTGCTTGATATAACCTTGCAATGTTAAGCTCGCTTTGTTAAAAACATGCACTTCAAAAGCAAAGTAATGATTTTCAGTTTGTTTTATTTTTGCATCTAAGGGCTGGCACCGTTGAGCTAGTTGCGAGAGTTGCTGTTCTAATTGTGTAAGTAGTGTCTGCTGATTTTTATTTATGCGAACCATGCGCTATACCCTAATTTAATAGACATTATTAAGACGACACAGATAAAGATAGGACGTATGAATTTACTGCCAAAACGAATAGCTGAATGAGCGCCGATATAAGCACCCAACATAATACAAGCGCCCATGGTAAAGCCGATGACCCAATCAACTTGGTCAAAGTATATGAAGATTAATAATGCGGTAATGTTACTGGTAAAGTTCATAGATTTAGCTAAACCACTAGCTAATAAAATGTTAATTTTATAGAGTCGCATACTTGAAATAACCCAAAAAGCGCCGGTGCCAGGGCCTGCAGCTCCGTCGTAAAATCCTAGAACAAATGCTTGGCATCTTTGCTTAAAATTGAAAGATTGATTTTTTTTAGGTAAAACATGGTTATCTATATCTTGTAAACGGTTAAATAAGGTATATAAAGCCACAATAAAAATAAGAACAGGTAAAAATTTATCTAACCAATTTGCCTGGATTAAATTTATAAAAATGGTGCCGACTAATGCCCCTAGTAAGGTGTTATAAAAACTATGGCGCCAGAAATTAGGATCAAATAAATTCTTTTTAAAATAAGTCAGCGCAGCGGTTGCTGAGCCAAAAGAAGCCGCCAGTTTATTAGTACCTAACGTTAAATGAGGAGACAGACCAATACTGAGTAAAGCCGGCACCGTCAGGAGCCCGCCACCACCTACAATCGCATCAATAAAACCTGCAAAGAAACCAACACCTGCTAATAATAGGAGATTACTCGGGTCGAGTAGTATTTCAGTCATATATTACCTCAAATTTAATGTTAAAAGGTGGCAGAGAATCAAGTAAACCTTTGCCATAGCGTTTTGTTTTAATACGTTTATCTAAAATAACAATTTGCCCCGTATCTTGCTCATTACGAATTAAACGACCACAAGATTGAATTAATTTTTTACTGGCTTCAGGCACTGATAATTGCATAAACGCATTACCGCCTTTAGATTGAATCCATTCAGAATGAGCTTCTTCTACTGGTGAATTCGGCACCGCAAAAGGCAACTTGGTGATGATTAAATTAGTTAAGTAATGCCCTGGAAGATCTAAGCCTTCAGAAAGACTCGCCGTTCCAAATAAAATACTTGTTAATCCTTTATCACAACGTTTCTTATGTATTTCTATTAATAAACGTCTCGATAACTCACCTTGAACTAATAATGCTGATTTATATTTTTTTTGTAGCTTTTGAACAACATAATTCATTTGCCAATAAGAGGAAAACAGTACTAAACTAGCTTCATTATCACGTAAAAAATAATCTATTTTTGTTACTAATTCGGTATTAAAGGGATCTTGTGTGGGATCATATCGCATATCTGCAACAATGAGAGAAACAAGGGAATAATTAAATGGCGATTTTAAGCGTAAGAATTGTGTACCATCATCGTGGCGCAATCCACTTTGGCGCTGAAAATAATCAAAGGTATTTAAACTGGTTAATGTTGCCGAGCATAATATAACGGCACAGGCCTTAGACCAAAAAATGTTCTCTAAAATAGCACCGACTTCTAAAGGGGAGGCTTGCAGTGATAATTCTTCATTTTCTATCTCAACCCAAACGGCTATTGGAGCATGTTTTTCATTGCGCTCTTTGGTTAACATATGCCATAAACAATTCATGTTTTCGATGCGTTGGATAAAAGAACCGATATCAATTAATAAGGCTTCAATTTCCGTTTGTTTAATATTGTCATCTTTAATTTCCTCATCAATGATATTTGACAGTTTTTTCAAGGCACTTAAACAATTTTTTGACGCACTTTTTAAATTTAGAATAAGTTGAAATAAGGGTTTGGGTAACTCTCCTAACTTAAATCGAAACTGTTTGTTTTCACCTAGAAATTGAGGGTTAATTTTAAAAAATTGTTGTATCTCTTTTAATTGGCTTTCTAAATCAAGTGAATTTTCAAGTAAATTTAAACCCGGACCAATAATAGTTTGTCGTTTTACTAAACGATCAATATGTTGTTTTAATCCTTTTGTTTTTTTTAAATTATCAATACTACTTTTGATATTCACTTGTGCACTGGAAAAATCACGAGAAATTTTGGGCAGGTGATGGGCTTCGTCTAAAATATAAAAGCATTGCTCAGGCTCGGGTAAAATAATACCTCCCCCTAAATCAAGGTCGGCTAATAAAAGGGCGTGGTTAACAACAATAATGTCGGCTTTATTAATCGCGTCACGAGCGCGGTGGAAAGGGCATTGCCGATGTTGGGATAAAGCACGCTTGCAGCTAAATTTATCCGCAACAATATATTGCCAAACGTGATTTGGAATAGATTCTGGCCAACTATCGCGATCACCGTGCCATTTTCCCGTAATATAAGCTTTATTTAATTTCTTTAATAGGAGTATATCGCTACTTTGTGGCTTTTCGGCAAACAAGAACATTTGCGCACTTTCTTGTTGGGCATCAAATAATTTATGCTCACAACAATAACGTTGCCGACCTTTGGCTAAAGTAAATGAAAACTTATAATCACTATGTCGGAGAAAAAAAGGTAAGTCTTTGTGTGTTAATTGCTCTTGTAGTGCAATAGTTGCCGTAGATATAATTAATTTTTTATTGTTTTTTTGTGCAACTGGTAGCGCAGCTAAAATATAAGCCAGTGATTTACCTATACCTGTACCAGCTTCTGCAACTAAAATACGTCGTAAAGGATTGTATTCACCAGAAAGTACTTTTGCGATTTCAGCGATAAGTACATTTTGGGCTGGGCGCTTTTTAAACTGAGGTAATGCTTGAGTGATCTTATCATAGTTATGACGGATCTGTTTTTTTAAAGAATTGGATAGCATATAAGTCGTCACGGAGAGAAACACATATAGTATTTTAGCAAATTTTTATTTAAGGATCATCGTCTATGTGTTTTATTTCGGTTGCTGTAAATAGACAATTGCAGCTTCAACACGTGATTTTACCTGTAATTTTTTTAATATACTTTTAACATGTACCTTCACGGTACCTTCTGAAATATGTAAATTAATCGAGATCTCTTTATTACTTTTTCCTTGGGCTATTTCTTGATGTATTTGTTTTTCACGTTTGGTTAAGTCATTTAATTTTTCCCGAATATTCTCTTCTTCATCTAAGTTATTCAAGTACTCAACTAAGTTCTCACTTAGCACTAATTCGCCCTCTAGTACCTTATTAATATTACTAAGTAGTACGTTAGTCTCGGAGTCTTTTAAAAAGTAGCCATTAGCACCATGATTAATCATGGCAATTACATCTTGTTTATTATCTGATACCGTTAAAATGATTATTTTGCTTAAATTTCCTAAGCGACGTAAGCGTTTTAAGGTTTCTAATCCTGAAATCCCTTGCATATTAAAATCGAGTAAGATTAAATCAAGTGGGTACTGACTCGCAAATTGTATGCCTTCTTCTCCACTTTTTGCTTCAAAAATAATTTTAAATTTACTATCTAAACTAAGGAGTTGCGTAATACCTTTACGCATTAAAGGATGATCTTCTATGATCATGACACGTATTATATTCAACATTTTATTCCTTGTAAGGGGGTTGTTTTTTATAAGGGAAAATAAGTTTCACTTCGGTACCCTGGGTTAAGGGTAAAATTGAAAATGTTGCACCAATTTCATCGGCGCGTTGTTGCATAATGGAAAGACCATAATGATTTGATGGCGAAGAAATGTTTTTTATACCGTTACCATCATCAATAATACTTATCCAAACGTTATTATCTGGTGTGATGAGGCAAGAGATATCAATATTTTCACAGTCAGCATGTTTAATTGCATTTGTAATGGCTTCACGTACTATTTGTAATAGATTATTTTGTTGATTGGCCTGAGCATAAAGCTGGCAAGAAAATTCCTTGAGAGTAATACGCACTTCCGTTTGTTTTTGTAATGTTGCGATTAATATTTGTAGCGCTTTTTTAAAATCAGAATGACTAATAGGCAAACGAAACGTAGAAAGTAGAGAGCGTAGTTGCACGTATGCATCGCTGATAGCATCTTGAATTTGATTGATACTTTGTAATGCTTTCTTTTGATTTTGATGGCTGATTTGTTGCTGTAGTACCGTGCATTGTATTTTCAAAAAAGAAAGTGATTGTGCAATGGAGTCATGTAATTCTCGAGCAATAATATTACGCTCTTCCATAATAAGAATTTTTTGTGTTTGTAATATATTTTCTTCTTGGCAGAGGGCTCGTGCAATGAGAGTACTAAAACTTTCAATAAGCGCTCGTTGTTTGGGATTTTCAGCGTCACTAAAACAGTTTAAAAAACCATAGGGTTTACCATTAATCATGATGGGGAAACGTGTGTTTACAATATGGGATTCCGTGCAAGTCTCCTTACTCTGGATAAAAGTACCATCATTTAATTCAATACATACGTATTTTAAATTCGCCTGTTTTACGAGCGCATTGAGGGCGTCAAATAAAACCGGTGAGGTTAATTTAACTGAACCGAATTGTTGTGAAATCGAAAATAAAAACGCGATGGTTTGATTGGCATTTTCTAATTCATTATTTTTTTGTTGTACTTGTGTCTGCATATTTAAAATTAGTTTTTGTATTTCAACAGACATGTTTTTCATACCGATAGATAAAATGCCAATCTCATTCTTACAATGTGGAAAGTCAACATCAAACCGATGCTTTTCAATGTGCCTCATATTTTCGGTAAGTTTAGTAATAGGATTAGAAATATAATATTTAGAATAAAAATAAAGAAACATTCCGGTGCAGACAATAAAAATAAAAGCAATGAACTCGGAAATATGTATCAGTGTCATTTTTTGCTCTGCGAGTACTTTATATTGTTTTCTAACCTTATTAATCGCTTTAATAAAAAAAATTATGTTCTTTTTAGTGAGGTTTGTATTCCTGAAATGAAGGCGCCTGTATTTGTTTATAGAGAGGATGAGGGAAAGAATATAATATTTTCTTTCTCTGTTTAAAGGAACTTAAATGCAACAACAACTTATTGATAATTTTGAACGTAAGTTTGAATATTTACGTTTATCTATTACAGATGAATGTAATTTCAAATGCAATTATTGTTTACCTGATGGATATCACCGCACGCATTCTAAATCGTTTTTAAGCTCTCAAGAGATCTACAATTTAGTGGTTGCTTTTGCTGAATTAGGTACTAAGAAAGTACGTATTACAGGAGGAGAGCCCAGTTTACGTAAAGATTTCACACAGATCATCGCTACAGTGGCAAGTATTCCGGGAATTCAGAAAGTTGCAACCACTACCAACGGTTTTCAATTGGAGAAAAAAGTACAACATTGGTTTGAGGCGGGCTTATCGGCTATTAATATTAGTGTTGATAGCTTAGATGCGAACACCTTTCATTTAATTACCGGAAAAAATGTATTTCAAAAAGTGATGCAGGGTGTCTCTGCCTGTATTGATGCAGGTTATAAACAAGTCAAAGTGAATTGTGTATTAATGAAAGGTGTTAATGACAACGATCTTGCTTTATTTTTGCAGTGGATAAAAACAGAAAAAATTCAATTACGTTTTATTGAATTAATGCAAACAGAAGATAATCAGCCTTTTTTTAAAAAACATCATCTTTCTGCACAATGGATAAAAAAACGGTTGTTGGAACATGGATGGCAACAAAAAAAGCCCTTAAGCCATGATGGCCCGGCCCAAGTATTTCAACACTCCGCATATAAAGGTGAAATTGGATTAATAATGCCTTATAGCAAAGATTTTTGTAAAAGTTGTAATCGTTTACGTATTTCTTCGACTGGTCGATTACACCTTTGTCTTTTTGGAGAAGAAGGGATTGATTTACGAGATCTTTTACAAAATAGTAAGGATAAATTAGCCTTAAAGAAACGTATATTAGATGCACTACAAGATAAAAAAAGTACACATTATTTGCAGCAAGGTAAGACGGGGGGAACACAACATCTTGCTTCGATTGGTGGTTAATAAAGAGGTTTTGATGCAAGCCTTTTTTTAATATCATCAATAACCCACATCTCAATCCCAAATTTAAGCGCAAAGACTACACTTCATATAATTCATATTAAAATAGCTTTTGATCTGCATCAATTTAAGCTGTTTTATACCCTTGTTGGATTGTATTCTTAGCGCATACTTATTAACAAAGCATACAACGCGTTAACATTACCTATAATAAAGAGGCCTTAATGTTAAAAGTAAATTCTGCAAAACGCAATTTATGGCGTTTTAACAAAAAAACAAATGCAGAGCATTTATTACCTTGGTTAAAAAGTGCGGATATTTTTTTTGATCAATGCACACAATGTGCAGAGTGTTTAATTGTCTGTCCAACAAAAATAATTGTAAAAGGGGATGGCGGTTATCCAAAAATAGACTTTAATTTAGGCGAATGTGATTTTTGTGCTAAATGTGCCGATATATGTACGCAACCTATTTTTTTAGACACCACTCAACCTGCGTGGCTGAAAAAAGCGCAGATAAGTCATGCCTGTTTAGCTTATGAAAATATTTACTGCCGTAGTTGTGCGGAGAGTTGCACCGCACAAGCATTAACTTTTCAACTTGGAATAAGTGCGTTACCTACGATTAATAATGAATTGTGTAATGGTTGTGGCGCATGTGTTGCACTTTGTCCTACTCATGCGATTGAAATTAAGGAATAAAGATGCAAAAAAAAGAGTTACATATATCAAGTTTAATTGTACAGATGCGAGCTCATAAGGCCACGCCTATCAAAAAAAGCATTAATGCATTAAGTGGTGCGGAAGTTATTACTATATCTCCAGAGGGTAAAGCAATTGTTGTATTAGAGGCTCCCCATCAGCGCCAGATAATGGAAATAATAGATAGCATTAATGCGTTGGATGGCGTACTTAATACCGGATTGGTTTACCACGAATTTGAAACAATCGAATCTTAGAAAAAATAGCAAGACCAATACAGCAAGGAAATAATATGAAATTTAGCAGACGTGAATTTATGAAAATACAGGCAATAGCCTCTGCAAAGACCAATACAGCAAGGAAATAATATGAAATTTAGCAGACGTGAATTTATGAAAATACAGGCAATAGCCTCTGCATCTGTAGTGGCCGGAATTGCTTTACCGGCTTCTGCAAGTAATTTAATTGCGAGCCGAGATGCCAGTAAAATAAAATGGGACAAAGCCCCTTGTAGATTTTGTGGCACGGGTTGTAGTGTGCTTGTTGGCACCCAAAATGGTAAAGTAGTTGCGACACAAGGTGACCCTGAATCGCCTGTAAATAAAGGCTTAAACTGTATTAAAGGGTATTTTTTGTCAAAAATAATGTATGGAGAAGATCGTTTAACCACTCCATTACTACGTATGACAAATGGTGTTTATGATAAAAACGGAGACTTTAAATCTGTTTCTTGGGATACCGCTTTTGATGTAATGGCTGATAAATTTAAAAAAACATTACGTGATAAAGGACCGACGGCTGTGGGTATGTTTGGCTCTGGACAATGGACTGTTTGGGAAGGTTACGCAGCGTTAAAATTAATGAAAGCTGGTTTTCGTAGTAATAACTTAGATCCAAATGCTAGGCACTGTATGGCATCTGCCGTTGGTGGCTTCATGCGTACGTTTGGCATTGATGAGCCTATGGGTTGCTATGATGATCTTGAAAATGCGGATGTCTTTGTCTTGTGGGGCTCTAACATGGCTGAAATGCATCCTATTCTTTGGTCGCGTTTAACCGATCGTCGTCTGAGTCATCCAAGTGTTCGCGTGCATGTATTATCTACTTATACGCATCGTTCTTTTGAATTAGCCGATAATGGCATGATTTTTACACCACAATCTGATCTTGCAATTTTAAACTTTATTGCAAATTATATTATTCAGAATAATGGAGTAGACCAAGACTTTGTTAAAAAGCATATTAATTTCCGTAAAGGTGTCACTGATATAGGTTATGGTTTACGCGATACAGATCCACTACAAAAAAAGGCAAAGAATCCGAATAGTGGGGCATCGACACCGATGACGTTTGATGAATTTAAAAAATATGTTGAACCTTTTGATGTTGAATATGCACAAAAAATGTCGGGTGTATCAAAGACTAAACTTATTGAATTAGCAAAAGTTTATGCGGATCCAAAGCTTAAGGTTACATCTTATTGGACCATGGGATTTAATCAACATACACGTGGTGTATGGGCCAATAACTTAGTTTATAATATACATTTATTAACAGGTAAAATATCAAAACCTGGTTGTGGGCCTTTTTCATTAACCGGTCAGCCATCAGCTTGTGGTACGGCACGTGAGGTCGGTACTTTTTCGCATCGTCTGCCCGCAGATCTTGTTGTAACCAACCCTAAACATCGCGCTATTGCTGAAAAAATATGGAAATTACCCGAAGGTACCATTGCATCTAAAGCGGGATATCATGCGGTAGAGCAAAGCCGGATGCTTAAAGATGGCAAATTAAATGCATATTGGGTGATGTGTAATAATAATGTACAAGCAGCGGCTAATATTAATGAAGAAGTGGTGCCCGGATATCGTAATCCGGATAACTTTATCGTGGTATCGGATGCTTATCCAACTGTTACCGCACAATTAGCTGACTTGATATTACCAACGGCAATGTGGGTTGAAAAAGAGGGGGCTTATGGCAATGCAGAGCGGCGTACACAATTTTGGTATCAACAAGTAAAAGCGCCTAAAGGTGCTCAATCTGATCTGTGGCAATTAATGGAATTTGCAAAACGATTTAAAATAGAGGAAGTTTGGCCAGCTGATTTAATCGCAAAAATGCCTTCTGTAAAAGGCAAAAGTATGTATCAAATTCTATTTGAAAACGGAAATGTAAATGCATTTGATCTAGATGAAGTACCCAAAGATAAACTTAATGATGAATCTAATTATTTTGGATTTTATGTACAAAAAGGTCTCTTTGAAGAGTATGCAACGTTTGGTCGTGGTCATGGCCATGATTTAGCCCCCTTTGATAATTATCATAAAGCACGAGGTTTACGTTGGCCTGTTGTCAATGGTAAAGAAACATTATGGCGTTTTCGTGAAGGCTCTGATCCCTACGTTGAAAAAGGCTCTGAAGTACAGTTCTATGGGCATAAAGATAAACGTGCCATCATCTTTGCACTGCCTTATGAGCCTCCTGCAGAATCACCGGATGAAGAATATAATTTATGGTTATGTACGGGTCGTGTTTTAGAACATTGGCATTCCGGATCGTTAACCCGTCGAGTTCCTGAATTGTACAAAGCATTTCCGGATGCCGTTGTATTTATGCATCCCGAAGATGCTAAAAAACGCG
Source organism: Psychromonas sp. CD1 (assembly GCF_002239585.1). Lineage (GTDB taxonomy): Bacteria > Pseudomonadota > Gammaproteobacteria > Enterobacterales > Psychromonadaceae > Psychromonas. The sequence goes on along the minus strand of NZ_NDFH01000003.1, from coordinate 513,512 downwards.
GTTTACGCCGAGGTGATGAAATTATTTTAGCTTCTCGGCGTGGTGAATTAACATCACGTATTGAAACGCGAGGGCGTAATCGTCCCCCCATTGGATTAGTGTTTATGCCCTGGTTTGATGCAAAGCAATTAGTGAATAAAATCACGCTAGATGCAACAGATCCGTTATCAAAACAGACGGATTATAAAAAGTGTGCAGTTAAAATAACGAAAAAATTATCATAAACACGATCTTGATTTTATGCTTCAACATTTACGTTTATTTAATGTAAATGTTGAAGTCTAAATAAGGCGGAGATTAAAATGAAAAAACGATTAATAGCATTATGTATCGCGACACTAATTACCTTTACCGCATTGCCTGCGATGAGTGTGACGCAAGATTTAACTTCCAATAATGGGGGCGTAAGATCTTTGCGAGGACTTGTTGAAATATCAACGACTAATAAGTCGGAGATGCTAAAACGTGTTCCTCGTGAACAAACACTCATTGACCGAAATTATGTACAGCAACCGCCCATTATTCCACATAGTACACGTGGGTATTATATTAATTTAAATGTAAATAAATGCTTATCTTGTCATAGTTTTAAAAATGCCGGAGAAATGGACGCCCCTAAAATTAGTGTGACGCATTTTGAAGCGCGTGATGGGATGATGTTATCTGATGTATCGCCTCGAAGATATTTTTGCTTACAGTGTCATGTCACTCAAGTCGCGGCCAAACCGTTAGTAAAAAACACTTTCCAACCGGTTAAATCGTTACAATAAAGGAGCAATTTTAATGCTTATTAATTTACTAAAGCGTTTATGGCTTATTATGCGCACGCCATCGAGTGCGGCAATGGGCTTCATTTTATTATTGGGGTTTAGTGGAGGAATTATATTCTGGGGTGGATTTAACATAGGGATGGAGCTAACTAACTCAGAAGAATTTTGTGGCGGTTGTCATGCGCCTATTGTTGCAGAAATCCAAGAAACCATTCATTATTCAAATCGTTCAGGAGTGCGAGCTATTTGTAGTGACTGTCATGTTCCACATAATTGGACAGATAAAATAATACGTAAAGTGCAGGCATCAAAAGAATTAGTGGCCTTTGCCTTAGGCACTATTAATACCCAAGAAAAATTTGAAGCTCGTCGTAGTCATCTGGCTAATCGCGAATGGTTACGGATGAAGAAAAATGATTCTCAAGAATGTCGTAATTGCCATCAATTTAAATATATGGACTTTAGTGAACAAGGTAGACGTAGTGTGAAACAACATTCCACTGCTTTAGCCTCGGGTGATAAAACGTGTGTGGATTGTCATAAAGGCATTGCGCATCGATTACCAGATATGAGTGGAATTGAAGGCTGGTAAAAGATACTATTAAAAAACAAACAGTTAAAGGGGCTTCTGCCCTTTTTTTAAAAGAGAGGAATTAGTGAGAATAGCAGGCGTTGTATTAGCAGGGGGTTTATCAAGTCGTATGGGTAGCGATAAAGCGTCACTTTTATTAGCGCAAAAAACGTTATTAAAAAAGGCACAAGAATTGTTACTATCGCTGCCTTTAAAAGATGTATTTATAAGTGGCTTTTATGATGGGTATAGATGTATTATCGACCTTGAAAAAGGAATGGGACCTATTGGTGCTTTATATTCTTGTGAGCAGACACTTTGTGATGATTATGATGCAATGTTTATTATTCCCGTTGATATGCCTCTTTTAAATTTATCTGTTTGCCAGTCTTTATTACAGCAATCGAAGCATCATAAAGAAGGCATTTATTATGAAAACGCCTTATTCCCACTTATTATACCGTTAAATAGTCACTTAAAAAAAGCGTTAACACGGATATTCAATAGCGATTTATCTTGTCAGCGTTCATTATATGGATTATTAAAAACCTTAAAATCACATGCGCTTAAAGCTAGTCAGGAGGAAAATTTCTATTTACAAAATAGTAATACACCTGAGCAATGGCAGCGTTGTTTAACACTTTATTCTTTATTAAAAAATCAAAGGAAAAGAAATGAGTCACCAGAGCAGTAATAAATTTAAAAGCGCTAAAATGGCCGTTTTAACGGTCTCCGATACTCGTAATGAAGAAACAGATACCTCTGGGCGATATTTAGTTGAATCTTTACAGGCTGCTGGTCATCAGCTATGCATTAAAAAAATTGTCATTGATTGTCCGTATAAAATAAGAGCTATTGTTTCGACTTGGATAGCCGATGCTGAGATTGAATGTATATTAATTACAGGTGGAACCGGTTTTACTTGTCGTGATACGACTCCCGAAGCGGTTAGTGTACTATTTGATAAAAAAATAGAAGGATTTGGAGAGCTTTTCCGCCATGTATCATATTTAGAAATTGGCTCGTCAACGATTCAAAGTCGTGCGCTGGCAGGTTTTGCAAATAAAACCGTAATATATTGTATGCCGGGTTCAACGGGTGCATGCAAAACCGCATGGACAAAAATAATTAAAGAACAAATGGATGCAACACATAAACCTTGTAACTTTATACCCCATCTCGGCAATTAAAATAACGAAGAGAAATACACATCTGTTTCTCTTTAAAATAGATAGAAGAGAAAAACATATGCAAGAAAGGTATGATGTTAACAATGCACCGAGCTTGAATAAAGGTGCATTGTTACTCTTAAAGAATTAAGCTATTTAACATCTATTTGTAAGCCTCGTTGCACAAACGTTGAAAATAATTGTATAGAATTTTTGATAAATAGTGGCAAACTATCATGATCAATATTATCTAACAGATTCTTTACCTCCAAGCCTAACTCTGTATCTCCTTGAATCGATAATCGCCGTTGAAAAAAAAGTGTGTCCGGATCCTCTTTACGTCCAGCGATTAAAATAAGATCGTTTACTTTAGCGCTAAAAAAAACATCTACTCGAGGACTATTTTCCTGAATCACTAACTGTCCCTGTACAAGACTCAAAAACCAAGTTAACGGCAGATCTTTTATTTCTACTTTTAACCATTTATTTTCTAAAAAAGATAATTCATCATCTTCCATTGCCTCTTTAAAAAGACGCGCTAATAATTCTGTTAATAATTTCCTTTGTATAAAAAAAGGAATAAAGGCACAAGGCAGAACTAATAATTCCGGACTTTTTTGTACAATATTTTTATGTAATTTAAATAAAACTTTTTTCAACATTATGTATACCTGTACGTAAAAAACACTATTATAAAAGGAAATAATCACACAACCCTGCCCTACATCAATAAAAGTTTTTCCATTTTTTTTACAATCAGATTACTTTATTCGCAATGAGAGTAATTATGGAACTTCTTTGCCCCGCCGGAAGTTTACCGGCTTTAAAAATGGCGATTGATTGTGGTGCTGATGCCGTATATATCGGTTTAAAAGATGATACCAATGCACGTCATTTTGCTGGTTTAAACTTCAATGATAAAAAAATAGTAAAAGGTGCACAATATGTCAAAGATCATTACAAAAAATTGCATATTGCCATCAATACTTTTGCTCACCCTGGCCATGAAATTCGTTGGCGAAATGCAGTCGATAAATGTGTCGATTTAGGGGCTGATGTTGCAATTATTGCTGATATTGCAACACTGGATTATGCAGCCAATAAATACCCTGAACTGGAATTACATTTAAGCGTGCAAGCTTCGGCGACAAATAGCGCTGCTATAGATTTTTATCAAAAAAACTTTAATATTAAACGCGTTGTTTTACCACGCGTATTATCCATACAACAAGTTAAACAACTCTCTCGTAATACAAATATCGCCTTAGAAGTTTTTGCTTTTGGCAGTTTATGTATTATGGCAGAAGGACGCTGTTATCTTTCCTCTTATTTTACGGGAGAATCGCCCAATACAGTCGGAGCCTGCTCACCCGCAAAATTCGTTCGCTGGCTAGAAACAGACAACGGTCTAGAATCTCGATTAAATAATATTTTAATAGATAGCTATCAATCGCATGAGAAAACAGGTTACCCAACCTTATGTAAAGGTCGATATAATGTAGGTGGTAAGCTATATCATGTCATTGAAGAGCCCACTAGTTTAAATACGTTATCCATTCTACCTGAATTGATGCAGGCAAATATTTGCTCTGTAAAAATAGAAGGACGCCAACGCAGTGTGGCTTATGTTGAGCAGATAACACAAGTATGGCGAGCGGCTATTGATGCATACCAAGCCTCTCCTGCTCAGTATAAAGTGCTAGATGCTTGGACAAGCATGCTCGATAATGTGTCCGAAGGAAATCAAACTACGCTGGGTGCATATCACCGAAAATGGCAGTAAAAGGAGTAAATATGAAATTATCATTAGGCCCAGTTCTATATTACTGGCCCGAAAAAAGTATCATGGATTTTTATGATCAAGCGCTGAGTAGCACCGCCGATATTATATATTTAGGTGAAACCGTCTGTAGTAAACGTCGAGAGCTTAAAACACGTGATTGGATAGAGCTTGCTAAATCATTAAGCCAACAAGGAAAAGAAGTTGTGTTATCAAGCCTCGCATTACTTGAGGCGCCGTCTGAAATAAAAATTTTACAACAACTGTGTGATAATGGTGAACTTAGCGTAGAAGCTAATGATGTGGGAGCAATTCAATTACTACATGAGAAAAAAGTCCCCTTTACCTGTGGTCCTGCCATTAATTGTTATAATGCATCAGTGCTCAAGCTATTCATGAATAAAGGAATGCAACGTTGGGTCATGCCCGTTGAGCTTTCTCGAGATTGGTTACAGCAAATTGTATTCGATTGTCAGGCATTAGGTATTCGAGACCAATTTGAAATTGAAGTTTTTGCACATGGTTTTATGCCACTTGCCTATTCTGCTCGGTGCTTTACTGCACGTTCAGAGAATAAAGCCAAAGATGATTGTGAACTTTGCTGTATTAAATATCCACAAGGTCGCGCCACGACCACACAAGAAGATCAGCAAGTTTTTATACTCAATGGCATTCAAACACAGTCTGGATATTGTTATAATTTAATCAATGATCTGCCTTCTATGCAAGGGTTGGTGGATATTTTACGTATCAGCCCGTCATCAGTACAAGCTTTTAAAATATTAGAGAATTTTAGAAAAGAACTACAAGGTGAGCATACACAATATCCGCACGCACATTATGAATGTAACGGTTTTTGGCATAAGATAGCAGGATTAGAAAGCGTTAATTAAAATTGCAATAATGCATGTTTATTATGTTTGCTTCTAGTTAAAAATCGATGGAAATATCTTTATCAATAAAGCAAAAATATGGATTAAAGAATTATCTCAGGGGGCAATTTTGCTGTCTAAGGATATTGTACTCGTTGATAAAAAAACAATAAAAAAACAAACTAAGTATCCATTAAAATTAAATTTAGATCTCGATCTTGGTCCTAATTTCCATATGATAGCTTTTGGACTAGATAGTTTTATTAACGGTAATATCTTACTTAAAAAAGAAGTAAACAGTAACTTTTCAGTGCATGGAAAACTTGCTTTTAAAAGAGGGAGCTACCGATCTTTTGGGCAATATTTAAAATTACAAAACAGTAGTTTACTTTTTCAAGGTATACCGGAGGCCCCTTATCTTAATATAGAAGCTATTAGGGATCCTAAAAAAATACAAGATAATGTTATTGCAGGAGTGCGCTTAAGTGGAGTCCCTGATGCCTTAAAATTATCGGTTTTTTCAGAACCAAAAATGGAGCAACAAGAAGCTTTGTCCTATTTAACGAGGGGGCAATCTTTAAATAATGATATTAATAAGGGATCAAATAGTCAACTTGCTGCTTGGTTAATTGAATTTGGAACCGCTCAATCAGATACTTTATTTAGTAATATTGGAGATAAATTAGGGATTAAAGATTTATCGTTGTCCGCACAGGGCAGTGGTGATCAACAATCGATTGGCATTCGCGCTGAAATAGCCCCCGGAGTAGAAATAAGTTATGGTATTGGTGTATTTGAAAGTTTCTCAATATTAGCGTTACGCTACGAGGTTTTTAATCGATTTTATATCGAAGCATCAAGTGGCTTATATCAAGCCATTGATGCTTATTATGAATTTTATTGGGACCCATAAACTCAGAAAAAAATATATAGGCCCATTTACAATATTATTAACGTTTTTTTCTGCGTTTAGCCTTTTCACGGCGAATATTGGAAGGTTTATTTTTTTCTTGTTTACGAGCGAGCATCTGATTATGCTCTTGTGTTGCTTTATAACGACTTTTCTTTAATTTTGGGGTGTTCGTTCCTTCATATATTTCAGGTAACGATGAATCCATCGCGTAACCTGGATAAATGATACGTTCAAATTTGCGACCGATAAGCTCTTCTATATTATCTAGAAATTGTTCATCTTTGGGGCTCACTAACGAGATTGCCATGCCTTTTTTTCCTGCACGTCCTGTCCGACCGATCCGATGTATGTAATCTTCAGCTAAGAAAGGCAGATGAAAGTTAACCACGTAAGGAAGGTTGGGAATATCAAGACCACGCGCAGCAACATCGGTAGCCACTAATACACGAACTTCGCCTTTTGTAAATTTTTCAATGGCTTTATTACGAGCGCCTTGGTTTTTATCACCATGACAAACTGCACACTTAATACCATCTAATTTTAATTCTTTAGCGAGTAAATCGGCGCTTTCTTTGGTACCAGCAAAAACTAAGACTTGTTGCCAATTTTTAACACCTATTAACTCAGATAATAATTCATGCTTACGTGTTTCAGACACCCAATAGACTTGTTGCTTAATTTTTCCCGCAGTTGAATTTTGAGCGGATACTTCAATCGTTTTTGGGGTATGTAGTAACTGTTTCGCAAGTGTTTTTACTTTGTTTGAGAAAGTCGCTGAAAACATAAGTGTTTGATGTTTTTGTTTAACATTCTGCATAAGTAATTGAATATCAGTTAAAAACCCCATATCTAACATTCGATCTGCTTCATCTAATACTAAATGTTTTACATGAGATAAGTCGACACTACGCGCATTGATATGCTCGATTAAACGCCCTGGGGTTGCTACTAAAATATCTACGCCACTTTTAAGAACTTTAATTTGTGGACCCATATTTTTACCACCACAGATCACCGCACAAGACAAATCCATAAACTGAGAATATTGTTTAATATTTTCTAATATTTGAGCCGCAAGTTCACGAGTAGGGCTTAATATTAACGCGCGGATAGCACGATTATTCGCTTTTTTTTGTGAGGCTGATTTCATTAATAAATCTAACAGGGGCAAACAAAATGCAGCGGTTTTACCCGTACCTGTTTGTGCGCTCGCAAGAAGGTCACAGCCCGAGCGGATCAGCGGTATTGCTTGTTGCTGAATAGGGGTTAAATTTGTATAACCACATGCTTTAACCGCTTTTAATAATTCTGTAGAAAAACCTGCCGCATCAACACTCATACCTTCACCACTTTATTCAAAATCTAATTAGGAGCGAGAGTATATAGTGAATGAGCTTGGATTGCAGGTCTATTTTAAAATTCTTGATTTTATCTTTTTTATGTATTGCTTTACTTATGATGTGATATTTATTGTCTTTCTTCTTTTTTTGGGGACTCTTCAATTCAAGTATTAAGTGCTATTGTTTATGCTTTCTCCAAAACCTATCGCAGGGCTCTAAACATTACGAGACTAATTTATTTGCCCAGAAATGCTTTGATATAAGAAAGTGTGAGGTCATATGTAAAACTTACCGGATACCAACTGCTGGTTTTCTGCTCTATTTAAGCTAATATATAAATGTATTATCTTTACAAAGGAGTCATTATGGAAGTTTCTACGCAACTCAATTTACCTATCTCCGTAACAACACCTGATTGTATCAATATACAAAGTATCACTACGTCTAATAATGAACACAATAAAGGAACGTCCAATATAGAATCGTCAGCTTCAGTACCCACTAGTTTAAGTGCGGAAAAAATTAAGATACGAGTCATCGAACATCAAGCTTTACAAACAAATAAAGCGATTAGCGCAGACGAGGCAGTCGGCAGTTTAATTGATGTGCGCATCTAACCGAAAAAATACAAGATAAATATTGGCTAATATATTATCTTTTTATCTGTTTTTTATACCTACCTGTTATCGCAAATTCTATTTATATTAACCCTTGTCTTTCACGCGTGGCAAAAGTAGTATTGAAAGGATATTAAAGAGGAGATAAATATGTTAACAGGCTGTATTGTCGCACTTGTGACACCAATGAATGAAAATGGTGAAATAGATTTCATTACTATAAAAAAACTTGTCGAATTTCATATTGAATCAGGTACAGATGCAATTGTTTCCATGGGTACGACGGGGGAGTCTGCAACATTAACGACCGATGAGCATGTGGAGGTTGTATTAAAAACACTTGAATATGCAGCCGGGCGTATTGATATTATTGCCGGAAATGGTGCAAATTCGACAGCTGTTGCCGTGTCATTGAGTAAACGCTTAGAAAATAGTGGTATTGTGGCGGGGTTAAATGTAACACCGTATTATAATAAACCTACGCAAGAAGGGCTTTATCAACATTTTAAACAAATTGCACAAGCGTCTAAATTACCTCAGATATTATATAATGTACCCGCACGAACAGGGGTTGATTTACTTCCTGAGACCATTGCAAGACTTGCCAAACTAGACAATATTATTGGAATTAAAGAAGCTACCGGTGATATCTCCCGATTTCTAGAAATAAAAAAATTAGTTCCTGCAAACTTCCTTCTCTATAGTGGTGATGACTTAACATGTTGTGAATTTCTTCTAAAAGGAGGAGATGGCGTTATTTCTGTAAGTTCTAATATTGCGCCTGTATTAATGAACGAAATGTGTAAAGCGGCACTTTCAGGTGACAAGCAAAGCGCTGAGAAAATAAATGCACAATTATCTCCTCTATATAAAACGCTCTTTCTAGAAGCTAATCCGATACCTGTGAAATGGGCGTGTGCGCAACTCGGTCTAATTTCAACTGCTGACTGTCGATTACCTTTAACGATACTCGATCCTCAATATCGAGTAATATTAGCAAATGCTTTAACGGAAGCTAAATTAATTTCATGAGCCAACAATTTAAAAGAAAAGAAATATCATTATGCATCGCAATCGTTATCTCTTTAACGGGTTGCGCTCGATTTGATACTAGGATGCAAGCGAATGGTCCTTTTGATTATCAACAATCAACACTTAATCCTGAATATGTTTCCAATGGCTATAGTCGCGAAGAAAGTAGGGATGCATTTGATATTCCTTTGCTCAATCAAACCCAAAAAGAAATTGGGCTTAAAGCTAAAAATGTTGATATCCGTCCTCCTACTCAATTAATAAAAATCATTGATGGTGTGAGAGAAGATAAAGGTAATATATCAGGCACAACGATTATTTTTAATACTTTTCTGCAAGAAAACGATTTAAATTTAAAAATAAGGACGTTAGTCTCGGACTATTTAGCATCTAAAAATGCACAATTTAGAGTTAATGCAACTCAAAGGGGACTTGTAGAACTTGCAGAAGTAACGGAAGAAATTATTTTTGGTAACTTTTTGAATGAAAATGTAATTATGAAGAAGTCATCGTTAGAGATAAAAGTAAGTACTCTTCAAGACCAACATCAAGTCAGTTTAAGTGTGCGATTACTCAAACATTCAGAAACAAATGACGGTACACTTTTGCCGTTTAAATTAACCAATAAAAACAAACAAAACATAGAGACAAGCTTCATTAACGATCTTTTGTTATTTGCTTATCAAGAAAAAGAAAAAAAGACATCTATTAGTCTGGAATCTCAACCTTTACCAATTAAACTTGGATTTGATGAGAATCATCAAATGGCTTGGTTAATTGATGAGAGTTTTACAAAAACATGGCAAGAGCTTCCTTCTTTATTCAAATTACTTAACTTTGAAATCATAAATGAAGACAAAGAGTTGGGAAGTATGTTGTTATCATATAGTGCGCCGAGTAATGATTATTGGAAAACAAATAACTTACAACCATTTAAGTTAGACAGTGCACAATATTTTATTCAATTAGGGGAGTTGACTAAGAGTAGCAGTGCAATCATTTGGTTAGATGCAGATAAAGCACCATTAAGCGATGCATTAGTTTCTGAAATTTATTTAAGTATCACAGATAAAGTTCGACAAGTCTTATTGTTAAAGGAAGTACAGAGTAACCATTTATAACAACAAAAAGCCAACAATAAGTTTTGTTGGCTTTTTGTTGTTAACTTATAAAGGCTTACACATCATCGATTAGTTGATATTTCTCTTTTAAAATAGCAATGATTTCAGCTTTGGGGTTTTTAGATATAATTATTTTTTTGCCAATTATTTTTTCTGCAATGAGACAATAGGTTTCAGATATTTTTAATAAAGCAGAAACAGGTAGTGCATTATTTTTAGCAAGAGCCAAACGTTCTACCATACGCTCTTTATTTAATAAAACATCGGCATCAGAAAAATGATTTAACAAAAATTGTCGAAAATCTTCTTTTGAATTCTCAACAATATTGCCTTTTCCAAATGCATCTTGATCCCATATTCTAGATGAATCGGGTGTGCCCACTTCATCCATATAAATGATTTTTTCATTACCCGCTTTATCCGTTACATAACCAAATTCAAATTTGGTATCTACAAATATTTGTTTTATTTCTGCAAGCGCTGTACTAATTACATTAAAACCATCATTTAGAAGTTTTTCATAATACGCAATATGTTCAATTTTTGAAAAATTAAATGCAGCAAAATTATCTTCAATGTTTTTTCTTGTAATATTAACATCATCGCTAGCAGGGACGTCAGGTATACCTTTTAAAATACCTTTTGTTGAAGGTGTTATCAATAATGAATCCAGCTTTTGGTTTTTTTGTAAGTCTTCTTTGATTTTTATACCACAAAAATCACGCTCCCCTTTAGAATAAGCTCTCCACATTGATCCCGTTATATATTGTCTTGCAATTGCTTCAATCATAATGGGTTTTGCTTTTTGAACAATCCAAACTAATGGATGGGGAATATCAAGAATATGACTATCTGCTAATCCTTTTTCTTTGAATAAATTAAACCAATGACTTGAGATAGCATTTAAAGCGGCCCCTTTACCTGGGACGCCTTGCAGGCCGTCTTCAGCATGCCAAATACAATCAAAAGCAGAAATGCGGTCACTGATAACCATTATTGCTAAAGGAGCATCGCTGGCAACATCATAATTTTTTTCTTTAATGAGGCGTTTGCTATCGGAAGGGGTTAACCAGTATACGGACCGTACTTTCCCATTATGAACGGGCTGTTCTGTACGAATGGGCAGATCATTATTAACAGCTAAAACTTGGTCGGTAAAACGCATAAAAACATCCTATAGGTTATTTTCAAATATACTACAAAGTTCAGCGCGAATAATAACAGATAATAGATGGCTTATCATGGCAATATAAAAGATAAAGTCTGCAATCGCAGACTTTATCTGGCATATATAGCACTTGTTTAAGAAGAATTTTTTGTTTTATTTTTAAACATAAAAATAGAAATTAGCAAGGCTAATATTGAGGGTAAGAACCATTCCATATTTTCATCAAATAAAGGTATGAATGATAAAATATCGATGTTTATTCCAGTTACTTTAATTCCATCTAATAGACCAAATACAAGAGAAGTACCTAATACAAAAGAGTAAGATAGCGGTTTATTCGCTAATTTATCTTTAGCATAAGTTAAAGCAACTAATGCTATTGCCACCGGATAAACAGTATATAAAACGGGAATAGAGAGTTGAATCAATTGGCTGAGTCCAACGTTTGTAACAAAAGCACACAAGATACAATTTAGTATTACTAAAAATTTTCTATTCCAGTTAGGTTTTAACTCGACCAAAAAATCTGACAGTGCACTCACTAAACCTACCGCTGTCGTTAAACAAGCTAAGCCAACAACTAACGAAAGTAAATATTGACCAGAGATACCAAAAAGAGCTTGCACATAAAGAGATATTATTTCACCTCCATTGTTAATATTTATCGCGACACTATGGCTAGTCGCTCCAAGATAGAAAAGTGAAGCATAAACAAAAGTTAAACCTACTGCCGTCATCAATCCTGAAATGATAAGGTATTTATATTGAACTGCGCGCGATGTTATCCCTTTCGATTTGATGACATTGATGATGAGCATTCCAAAAACAAGTGCACCTAACGTATCCATTGTATTATAGCCTTCAAGAATACCGGTTATAAAAGGAGTATCGACATAACCTGCAGATGCGGCACCTATATCTGCAAGTGGATGAAGAACAACCGCCGTAGCTAAAATAATTAATAATACAATAAGCAAAGGTGTTATCACTTTACCAATCATATCTAATAATTTCCCCGTTGAGATAGAGAGTCCAGCAACAATAGTAAAAAATAAAACTGAAAAGATAGCTAAATGCATTGAAGTTTCATTCATTATAAAAGGACGGATCCCAATTTCAAAAGCAACCAGTGCAGTTCTAGGTGTTGCAAAGCTTGGACCAATAATAACAAAAATAATGAGAGCAAATAATGTCGCTATTTTTCCCGGTAAGTATTTTGCCATGACTGTTAGCCCACCACCGGCTTTAGCTACAGCGATAAGAGTTAGTAACGGTAAACCGACTGCCGTAACTAAAAATCCTAATATAGCAAGTAAAGTGTTTTCACCTGCAAGAGAGCCAGCAAGTGGTGGGAAAATAAGGTTTCCCGCACCTAAAAAAAAAGCAAAACTCATAAAACCTAATCCGATAATATCGAATGTTGATAATTTTTGATTCATATTATCCTATTCCTTTTTGTTGTTTATGTGTCATTTAGTTATTTCCCTTTAATAACTCGTCACATTATCTAAAATAAATAGAGTAACAGCCTATAGGAATATATAATCTTGACCAAAAGATAAGTTAATATAAAATAATCATAATAAGATTATTATATAACTTACTTTGATTGAAATTATAATACCTTATTTATTTCGTAAGCGTTATCTTTATCTAGTCGTGCTAAATACAAATGTTTATTAAAAATAAAAAGTACAAAAAACATAACTGATACTTTAGATATATTACATATTACGAAAGCACGCTTTAAAACCAATAAAAATATAGCAACACTTTAATCGTTAATTGTACTTATCCATGAAAGAGATATGTTTAGAAAATCTCCACATTAAATAATACTAATGTGCAACAAAAGAGATATATATGTTAAATGATAAAGATACACTTTTAGGTCACCCAAAAGGACTTTTCTTACTTTTTAGTACAGAACTATGGGAACGATTTTCTTATTACGCAATGCGCGCAATTTTAGTTATCTACCTTACCGATAAAACAGTCAACGGAGGTATGGGTTGGACGACGGCAGAAGCACTTAATCTTTATGGTATTTATACGGGTCTCGTTTATTTTACCCCCCTTATCGGTGGATGGTTATCTGACAATTACATTAGCAAACGTCGCTCCCTGATTCTAGGTGGCTCGTTAATGGCAATGGGTCAATTTGTACTTGCTTTACCCGATGGTTTTCTACCTATTCTTCCCCTGCATAGCTTTTATTTGGGCCTGGCTTTTATCATCGTTGGTAATGGTCTTTTTAAACCTAATGTTTCCAGCATGCTAGGCGATCTTTACCCAGCTAACGATAAGCGTCGAGATGGTGCATTTACTATTTTTTATATGGGTATAAACGTTGGCTCTCTTCTTGCTGGGATTGTTGTCGGTGTTGTCACAGGCATCATGGGTTGGAAATCAGGATTTTTCGCCGCCGGTATTGGTATGCTAATCAGTTTAGTTATTCAGATGCTCTTTGCACAACGCTATCTTGGAGATATTGGTAAAATACCAGGGGCTAAATTGGCATTAGAGAATAATAAATCTAAAAAAGAGCCTTTAACTAAAATTGAAATTGATCGTTTAAAAGTTATCATGATCATGGGCTTATTCGTAGTCGTATTCTGGGCGGGTTTTGAGCAAGCCGGTGGTTTAATGAATTTATATTCTCATGACTATACAGATAGAGTCATCGCAAACTTTGAAGTCCCATCTTCATGGTTTCAATCACTTAATCCTTTCTTTATTATTATTTTAGCTCCTATTCTCGCTATCATATGGGGAAAAATGGGACCTAAAGAACCGAATACACCCGTTAAGTTTGCATTAGCTCTTTTCTTTCTTGCTCTTGGCTTTCTTTGTATGATTGGAGCCGTAATGGAACAAGGCGGAGATCTTACCGTAAAAACATCCATGATGTGGCTTGTGGGAGCTTACTTTTTCCATACGCTCGGAGAACTTTGCTTATCTCCTATCGGAATGGCAATGATAACCAAACTTGCTCCACTCCGTTTAGCATCCTTAATGATGGGTAGTTGGTTTGCCTTTAATGCTCTATCAAACTATATTGCCGGAGTGGTTGGCGCTCATGTAGAAACATTAGGCGCTCTTGATATTTTTGCTGGCATTGCCATCTCTTCTATTATTGCGGGTGTCGTCTTACTTGCTTTCTCTAATACTCTAATTCGTTGGATGCATCAAAGTGAAGATGGAAGTTGCTCTCATATCCATCCTGAAAATCAGACGGATAATGATGAAGTAGCAACCGAAAATAAACATCAACTTGTTTAACTCAATCTAAAATCTAAGTAACTAACCCCTTATTGAGATATCTTCACCACTCAATAAGGGGTTAGTTGTTTCACCGATAGCTTTTTTTTACAATAAGCCTCTTTTTAACATTACACCAAGTAAGTCTTTTACTCATCGAATTACAAATTAATTATCCCTTCTTGCTCCACCTTATATCTTGCATCAACCGCTAAAAGATGACCACTTTCACATGGTTTTTGCTATATCATTCATCAGTGAACCCGTTCCACAGCCAAATCTAACACTTTTCCCCCTTCACAAAGGCAGACTCTAAGTGATTGATTTTAACTATATTCAGAAAAATATCATTAATGAATTTCAATCTATCAAAGCCTTTGCTCCCTACTTCTAAAACATATTGACTGATATACCCATGATCTTTGATAATACTTCGTAATATAAAAAAGCATTGATATTTAATTTTAAAAGATCACAATGACAGAGTGCTGTGATAAGCGAGAGAGTATTTTGGTCAAGTCCAACCGGACACCTGACTTTGTAAATTTTCATAGCTAATCGGCGTTAAATTTCCCAGTGTTGTATGAAGTCGTTCATGGTTGTAATAACGGATATATTCCTCAACATCCATCTTCATTGTTTCACGTGTTAAGTGAACAATATTTAATAACCATTCATTCTTTAAACTGCCAAAAAATCGTTCTACAACGGCATTATCTAAACAAGCACCAACACTACTCATTGAAGCTATTATTTTATATTTGTTCAGTAAACGGCTAAATTGCCCACTCGTATATTGAGGGTTCTGTCGCAAAGTTGACTCCGTAAATCAAAGTGTTAATACTATTTCGATATTTTCGGAGTATCAATAACATGGCAATCAACTTTTCAGGACGACATTACCCACCAGATATCATCATAATGGCACTGCGTTATTATCTTGCTTACAAACTTAGCTATCGTGACATAGAAGAGATATTCGCTGAGCGTAATATTCATTTTGGTCACTCAACGTTAAACCGTTGGGTGACCAAATATGCTCCATTACTCGAAGCCAGTTTCAGAAAAAGCAAACGTAAAGTAGCTGACTCATGGCGAATGGATGAAACTTACATAAAGGTGAAAGGTAAGTGGGTCTATTACTATAGAGCTGTCGATAAATATGGCGCCATTATTGATTTCTATTTAAGTGAAAACCGTAATGAGCAGGATGCACGGGCATTCTTTGATAAAGCGATAAAGAGCAGTGGCTTACCCCGTAAAGTTGTCATTGATAAAAGTGGTGCGAATGCAGCTGCGCTAGATACTCTTAATATTCACCTTTGGTTTGGCGGGTACATGCTGTGCATGGTCGAAGTATTAGCGGTTAAATACCTCAATTCAATGTATTCGTGATATTTTAAGTGTCATAGATAAAATATTTAAAAGTATGAATACTAATTATTAATCTAAGAAAAAGTCACATTTTTGCGACGATCTCAAAATAACTGTATATAAACGCAGGTAAAATGATAGGGTGTTTTTTATTCCTTTTATTAAATGTATTTCACTTTTGGCTAGTTAATTGTATTCTGTAACGGCTTAAAGATGAGTTCCAGATATAAATCTATAAGCAATTGAAAGATAAACCAACTATTTATCAAAACCACATACTGCGCATAATGCATATTATGTTAAATAGCTTGAATGTAAAGATAATAAAAAGAAGTTATTACTGTTTTTTTACCTGCTATTGAACATAATTGTATTTAACATAAAATGTATAATATACTATTATCCTTTAGGTGTTTTATACATTTAGGATTTAAAGATGAAGTTAAAAC
Organism: Psychromonas sp. CD1; assembly: GCF_002239585.1. GTDB lineage: Bacteria > Pseudomonadota > Gammaproteobacteria > Enterobacterales > Psychromonadaceae > Psychromonas. The sequence continues at coordinate 497,075 of NZ_NDFH01000003.1, read as the reverse complement.
AAGCTGTAACCATTCTTGTTACAGTTATCGCCAGATATTGATATGCTCTGAAAAATAAGGTTAACTATCTTAAATATAAAATCAAATCTCTACTACTATCCAGCTCTACTTCCATTTGCAACCGGAACTTCCGGCATCGCTAAACAAGGACATTGTTTATCTGCATAGCCGATGTCAAATAACATTCCTTGTTTATCTGCATAGCCGATGTCAAATAACATTCCTTGTGATAGTTCCCCTGCCATTTTACGTTCTGCAATATTGACGACAAATAATGCTTGCTTACCTTCTAATTCTTGAGGATTCCCCCGTTCCTGCTTAATACCAGAAAGAATGGAACGAGTATGATCGCCAAAATCCACGATAAGTTTCATTAATTTATTTGATTTTGCAACGTCCAAAACAGAAATTATTGTGCCGATACGAATATCTAACTTTTCAAAATCATCGAAGGTTATTAGTTTTTTAATAGGAGCCGGCTGCATATATAATTCCTTATTTTAAATGTATTAGGTTAAAACTAATGGGTACACGCTATATTTTCTTGTATAGGCGGACATTTAACGTTACCAAAAGAACAAAACACACAACAATCACCCGTTAAAGGTTTAAATGTTTAAATGTTTTATGACAATATGTACATTCATAAAAATATAAGCAAGCATTTGTCGGCATAATTTCTTTTTTCTTGCCTCCGCATTCCGGACAGGTGAGAGTTGACGTTAGAATGATTTTTCTCATATTATTTCTCTATATTGTTTATTCGGCTAAGTGCATTGTAAGTTATCAATAAGTATTTAAAACCACCCTATTCACATTTTTATGTTTAAGTATATTAACCATAAAAACAACCACTCAATGTGTTTAATTGATGATCAACACATTTGGTCATGTTTAAAAAATAGCGATTCATCTTATTAGAATAAGATAATAATACAAACCTAAAAAATTATTTAAAAAGAGTACATTTATGTTTCCAGCAGAGCTTTTATTTGGCTATATCAGCGCCGTAACCATCCTCGTTATTATGCCGGGGGTCGATAGTTTATTAACCATTACAATGACTAAAACACTCAATTGGAAAGCTGGGCTACTCGTTGCAACTGGTAATTTAATAGCAGGGGTAAGTTTAACCATTACCAGTGCCCTATTGATTGCAGGATTTTTAAGTCTGAATGAAACGCTCAATACCGCCATTCAAGTTGCAAGTTCACTCTACCTTTTAAGAATGGGATGGCAAATTTTTAATACAGAGCCCAACATGCAAAAAGGAAGTCTTAGTATTAAGAAAACAAAAATTATCACAACGTCTATTATGAGTAACTTGTCTAATCCTAAAGCTTTGACTTTTTTTCTCTTTTTGATCCCACAATTTGTCACTACATCAACGCCTATCGGAATGTTACAGCAAGCTTTAATATTAGGTTTCATTTTAAATGTAATCGGCTTCTTTTATCTCAGTTTTTTAGCCTTACTATCATCTAAAATTAAGATGTCGTTTATGCAGGGAGCATATACAAATAAAATTATTGGCATTTTATTTGTAGTCATTGCTTTTTACTTATTATATCTACGTTTTATTTAGCCTATGATACTTAGATTCAAATAATAAGTGCATAACTTGTATCGCGATCAGCCCTTGAATATGTGATTGGTCAGTGATGAGGATGTAAGGGTGAATTTAATACAGCTAAATAATAGACCGAGAAAGAAACTTTTTTTTAAAACGCCACTTCAAATTATGGCAGAACACATAACCGCACTTGCGGCTTAGCGGTTATGCACTTCAAGGTTGAATCTGCCGCTTAATTTAAGCATCAGTAGCTAAATTAATAAAAATTTGCGCGCCAACAAGTAAAAAATCATCTTCTACAAAGTAAGGCGTTGCATGCAAATAATTCTCAATACCTTTTTCTTTATTACCAGAGCCAAGAAAAAACATCGCCCCACATTTGTTTTTTGTCGCCTCTATCATATAACTAAAATCTTCACTTCCTGTTGTAGAGCGACAATTAACATCTAAAAGTTCAACCGGAATTATTTTTTGTGCGGCTTGTACAACGCGTTGATAAGCAATCGTATGATTTACAACCGCAGGATAACCACAATGGCTAAACGATGTTGTATAACCACGTAATTCACTTTGCGCAACAATAGATACAAAGCTATTGATTAGAATTTGATTTGTTGCATTATCCATTGCACGGATAGTGCCTTTTGCTTGCGCATTGCCCGCGATAACATTAGGCATAGTGCCAGCATTAAACATTCCACAGACAAAAACCGCGGGAGAGAACGGATCTGTTTTTTTTGCAACAATGTAGTCCATATCTGCAATAATACGCGCTCCTTCTCGAATTGCATCGAGTCCCTTATTTGGCATGGCACTATGAGCTGATTTACCTTGAATATCTAACGTCCACATACTTCCGTATGAAGACATAATATGGTCGTTAATTGACAATTTCCCACATTCTTGAGATGCATCATTGTGTAAAGCATAAACTTCACTAACTCCGTGCATACAACCCAATTCAACCATCTTATTAGCACCATCAATACGCATATCTTCTTCTGCCATTTGAAAAATAAAACGCACATTATATCGTAATCTTTGAGGGTGATTAGCAAGATAATTGGCAGTAGTTAAGGCAATACTCATATGTGTATCATGCCCACAATTATGTGCACAGCCTTTATTTTTTGATGTATATTGATTATTCGTTAGATCTTCCATTTCAAGACCATCCATATCGGTTCGAAATGCGAGCATTGTCAATGTGTCATCAATAATAAGATCCGCAATAAACCCTGTATGTCCCACATAAGATTTAATTTTAAAACCATATTGATGCATCAACGCTTTACAGTATTTTGATGTTTCAACTTCTTTTCCTGACAATTCAGGCATCATATGCAGATCACGACGCGTATTAATACTAAAATCACGTAACGTTAATACATCGTTATTTAATTGAAATTTATTTAACATGCTCATATAAATCCTTATAGAGAAAAACCGATTTATGATTTTATTTGAAGACAAATATTAATCATGTTGCACTCTTTTAATATGGAATATTTTTTCTGTCAGTATAAATATTCCGACACTCAATAATAATAAAATTAAAGCGACTACGGCTGCAGACTGCATTTGATAACTACCCATTAATTGAAAAAGATATAAAGGCAATGTACTAAAGTCTCGATTCCCAAATAAAGCAATGGCACTTAAATCACCAATTGAAAGTGCAAAACTAAGGCTAAAAGCCTGAACGATGGGCACTTTTAACGCTTTCCACTCAATAAGATAAAAACGCGAAAATGAAAATATACCTAAGCTGATACAAAGTTTCTCATACTTTTGAGCATTATGTAACATGGGTTGAGCTAAATTCTTTAGTGCAAAAGGCAAAGCCATTAATGCATTAACCGCAATAACAATAAAGAGAGGAAGCATCAAAAAATGATTAAATTCACGTAGAAACAAAAATAATCCGGTACTAATAACTAAACTAGGAGTAACCAATATAATCGTTGCCAAAAGCTCAATTTTATCTGCATAAGAGTGCTTATTACCCATGCGCCAGACTCGGCTACAAAGTAAGATAAAAAAGGCCATTAGCAATGCAAAAAAACCAGAAAAAATAGCAATGATCATTGAGTTTTTAAATGCCATCCAAAAATTAATATCACTTAAGACAAATAATATTTTTTCATTTAACCCATAAATAACAACGATTATCAAAGGAGGCACCACAAAGAGGACAACCAAGGAAATACATAAAAAATCCCAACATTTATCCCTAAATCGGTCGTCAAATAAATAAACTTTTATCGGAATATAAGATGCATTTAATAAAACGCTACGTGTTGTTTTTTGTAGAAAAAAAGCCAGCAGTGCACAAAGTGACATTTGCCATAAAGCTAATAACGCCCCTGTTTGCAAATCAAAATCAAACTTTATAGCTTGATAGATAGCCAGTTCAATCGTCGTTGCTTTGGGCCCTCCACCAAGAGCCATAACCGTTGCAAAACTGGTAAAGCAAAGCATAAAAATCAGCCCTGAAACGTGTGCTAATTGCGTCCGTATATGTGGCCACTCTAACCCTTTAAATTTAATCCAATGCGTCATACCTAAGTGTGCGGCTAGTTGATGTTGCTGCTTTGGAATAGATTGCAACGCTTGCAAAAAAAGGCGGGTCGCAAAAGGCAAGTTAAAAAAAACATGCGCTAATAAGACACCTTTTAAGCCATATATAGAAAAAGGTAAAACAGAGTGAAATTGCAAATATAATTTCGCCAGTAAACCGCTGTTACCATAAATCCCTAATAAACCAAAAATAACCACCAGCACCGGTAACACTAAAGTACTTGCAAAAAGTTTTAATAATAGAGATTTACCCCAAAATTCACGCCGATATAAAGCGTGACTAAGAGGAATTGCTAAAAGTACGCTTAATAACGTTGACAAAAAAGCCTGATAAAAACTAAAAACAGTAATATGTCGATAATAAGGATCTGACCAAAGTGGACCGATTTTTAAAGAGGGAGAATGAAAGAGTAAGGTGATCACCGCTCCCGCCACAAAAATGCTAATAAACCCAGTCAATAATAAACCGGGTATTTGTATTTTTTTTAGCAACATCTACTCAATTAACGCATTTAACCATTCTCTCGTCCACGCTTTGCGCTGTAAAAATACCGTTTCACTTTTTATAGAGAACACTTTTTTGGGAAGTGTTAATTGTTTAAATTGTTCCGGTAAGGCAACATCAGTTACGGGATACATCCAATTACCCGTTGCGATTTTACTTTGAAATGCGTCGCTAAGCATAAAAGTCATAAATTTTCTGGCCAATTTTTTATGTTGGCTACTTTTAACGATCGCAGCGACTTCCGTTTGCATATAATGCCCTTCACTAAAATCAGCCGCAACATATTGGTTTTTGCCTTCCATCATAATATGGTACGCAGGCGAGGAGGTATAAGAAAGCACCATATCTGCTTCTCCATTTAGAAACATGTTATAACTTTCGGTCCAACCTTTAGTTACCGTAATGGTTTTTTTATCTAGCTTTTTCCAAGCCTCGCTCACTGATGTGCCATATATCGATTTCATCCAGAGCAACAAACCTAAACCTGGAGTCGAAGTCCGTGGATCTTGATATATTATTTTTAAATCGTCTTTACGCTCCACCAGCTCTTTTAAACTTTTAGGGGGATTTTTTAATTTGTTTTTATTATAAACAAAAGCGAAATAACCTTTATCATAAGGAACAAAAGTAAGATCTTCCCACGTTGTTGGCATGTTAAGAAAACTTAAATCCATATTATGTTTAACTAATAAACCTGTTTTTTCGGCATCGGCCATCAAACTATCATCAAGACCTAAAATAATATCGGCAACACTATTTTTATCTTCTAAACGTAAACGATTTAAAACAGAAATACCATCTTCCAAACTAACAAATTCAAGATCGCAATGACAATTCGCTTCAAAAGCTTTTTCTATTGCCGGGCCAGGTCCCCAGTCAGAAGTAAATGAATTATAAGTATAAACGGTCAGTTTTTCTAACGTTGCGTTATTGGCCCATGTAGGAGATATGAACAATAATGATAAGGCGAATAAAATAATGTTTTTTTGCACTGAATTAATCCTATAATTTCATTTAAGTTTTTATTATGCTTGTAAAATAAACCTTTAGCGATAAGGAGCCATTCGGTTTACGCTTCTATTTTTTATCATACTTCCAGCACCCATTTAAAACTCAAAATTGACATACTGTCCCAAATCCGCTGTGACTATATGTTTAATATAAGGAATTTCAGCAATAAGGGGCGCATTGATTTGCCGTTTAATAAAATCTAAATTTTGCTGATAAAAAGGCATCTGAGTTAATTGCACTTGATTAGCAATCCAACCAACAACCTGTAAACCATCGCCAAGTATACTCTCATAGGTCAAGATCGCATGATTTAAACATCCTAATTTCATCGCCACCACTAAAATAACCGGCAATTTTTCATGTTGTACCCATTGAGAAAGGTATTGCGTCGTATTTATAGGTAAACGCCACCCACCAGCACCTTCAATGATAATAATTTCTGCTTGTTGCTGTATTCTTGTAAAGGCATCTTCCAAAGCCGGTAATTGGATTAATTTATTTTCTAAATGAGCCGCTATATGCGGGGCTATCGGTTGATACAAGGTAATGGGATTAATATATTCATAGGCTAATTTTACACTACTCGATGCTTGTAGAAGTAACGCATCCTTATTACGTAACCCCTCACTCGTTATCTCAGAACCCGCGGCAATTGGTTTGTAACCCAATGTCGTTAGTTTTTGTTTCGTTGCGGCCATAAGTAACGCTCGGCTACAAAGCGTTTTCCCAACGTCCGTGTCTGTTCCTGTTATAAAAAAAGCTTTCATTTTTTCGTTAGCTCCATGTAACACACTTGATAAGTTAAGGGCAATTCCCCATGAGTATTTGTAAAGGGCTGATAGCCCCTTTGTAGTGTTTTGATTAAAGATTTAGCACCTAAGGTACATCCCCGAGAAGCATGTACATGATTGGCTCCAATTCCTTTTAATGATCGCATCACTTGCAACACGTTGCTATAGGTTAAAATTCGCGTTTCAACACGTATTTTAACTATTGTTAAATCGGCTAATTTTAACTGTTTGCGAAGTAAATCCAAGCCGATAAAATTATTGGTATGAGGATAATTATCAACGTGCTTCCAAGCTTGTTTAAGCTCATCGAGTGAACCGTCTAATAACGTAGAAATATAAGCTGTTCCTCCCTTTTTTAAGCAAACTTGTATTTGTTTTAAACACCCCTGTAAATCAGCGCTCCACTGCACCACTAAATTACTATAAATCAAATCAAATGTTGCTTTACAAAAAGGCAATGCATCTATATCTCCTTGTATATAAATGACTTTTGGCAGTACTCTTTTTTTTGTTTCATGAAGCATCTTCGCACTAAGATCAAAACAACTAATATTACTTTTGGTAAATTTTTTCCGTAATTTTGCACTAAAGAACCCCGTTCCACAGCCCATATCTAAAATATAAGGTGCTGCCGTCAATGTGATATCAGAAAAAAGTTTATCTCCAATTGAGCATTGTAATTGTGCAAAATCATCATATTGCGCAGCTGCCTTAGAAAAAGAAGCCTCAACCGCTTGTTTATTTATCATCATGTAATACCAAACAAATAGATTTAATCAATGCCTTAATATCTTCGAGTTCATGCCGAGTGGTTAATGTTATACGTAATCGAGACTGCCCTACCGGCACTGTCGGTGGACGAATAGCCGTCACCCAAAAACCTTCTTCTTTGAGTTTTGTCGCCATTTGTATGCTTTTCTCCGTAGAGCCTATTATTAATGGCTGGATAGCGGTCATAGATGGCGCCAGTAAAATTCCATTTTGAGAGGCTAAATATTTAAATTTGGTTATCAAATGCTGTAATTTATCACGTCGCCAGTTATCTTGAGCCACCATTTCACTGGCTATCATAATGGTATAGGCCATCGCGGGAGGAAGCCCTGTTGTATATATATAAGGCTTACTAAAATTAGTAAGGTGATCTATGAAATCTTGCGAGCCTGCAACAAAGGCCCCCCCGACACCTAGGGCTTTGCCAAAGGTCGCCATATAAATATGCATTGCATTATTTTTAAGACCCGCTTGTACGACACTCCCTTGGCCTTGTTGACCAAGCACCCCTAAACCATGTGCGTCATCTATCATTAACCAAGCATTAAAAAGCTTAGCTTGCGTATGTAATTTTTTAATTGGCGCACTATCGCCATCCATACTAAACACTCCCTCACTGATAATGAGAGTATCACTCTTAATTGAACGCTTAAGTAATTGATTTAAATGTTGCATATCATTATGTTTAAAACGTAACATTTTACAGGGACTAAGCACCCCCGCTTCTATTAATGAGGCGTGATTAAGTTTATCTTGTACTAAGAGTGCATTTTTATCGAGTAGAAGTTTAATAATGGCTTGATTGGCCGAGTAACCGGAATTAAATAAAGCCAGAGCAGGAACTCCCAACCATTCTTTTAATTGTGCGGTTAAATCAGCATGCGCTTGTTGGTAGCCAGTCACTAAATATGAGCCTCCACTACCTACACCAAAAAGTTGTGCTCCTTTTTGCCAAGCTTTAATTAAATGAGGATCCGATGCAAGGCCCAAATAATCATTACTCGAGAAATTAAGATAATGTTTACCGGCGACTTTTATATATCTACCTTGCGCTGTTTCACTAATTTGAGATTGACGATATAATCCATTTTCTTTACGTTGCATTAAATCGTGCTGTATAAATTCAAAGGCCATTTTATACTGTCGCTGTCGCATCATAAAACAATTCATCTTTTTCACGGTAACGAATGATGCTTGCGTCTATCTTTTGTTCTTTTTCAAAAGGTGAAAAATGTACTTTCTCTTTATTAATACCTAACTTTTTAAACAAAGACATATCTGAATTTTCATCGGGGTTCGCCGTCGTTAGCAATTTGCAACCATAAAATATAGAGTTTGCGCCAGCCATAAAACAAAGTGCTTGGCTTTGCTCTGACATATCTGCACGACCTGCAGATAAACGTACATACGATTTAGGCATCATAATACGTGCAATGGCAATTGTTTTAATAAAAATAAAATCATCTAAATCAGGTACATTTGCAAGAGGCGTACCCGTTACTTTTACCAATTTATTAATCGGCACACTCTCCGGGTGAATATCCATATTTGCAAGTTGCACGAGAAGCCCTGCGCGATCAATACTTTTTTCACCTAAGCCGACAATCCCTCCACTACATACTTTCATCCCTGCTTGACGAACGTTATCCAAAGTATCTAAACGGTCTTGGTAACTACGAGTCGTAATTATTTTTTTATAATACTCAGGTGAAGTATCTAAATTATGATTGTAATAATCAAGACCTGCATCGGCAAGTTCTAAGGCTTGCTTTTTATTAAGCATGCCTAGAGTCATACATGACTCTAGACCCAACGCTTTAACTTCTTGGATCATTTGTACCAAATAAGGCATATCTCGAGCTTTTGGATTTTTCCAAGCCGCCCCCATACAAAATCGCGTGGAGCCCTGTTTTTTTGCATCTTGAGCCGCCACACGCACTTTTTCAACTTGCATCAAAGACTCTTTTTCAATACCCGTTGTATAGCGAGCACTTTGAGGGCAATATTTACAATCTTCAGGGCAAGCACCTGTTTTTATAGATAACAAAGTACTTACTTGTATTTCATTATTAGGAAAATTAGCTCGGTGTACCATTTGTGCTTCAAATAAAAGATCCATAAAAGGTAATTCAAAAAGCATATTTACTTCCGAGACCTTCCAATCGTGACGCATTGACCTTGTATTACTCATATTTACCTTCATGCCTATAAATTTATTAGGTTAGTTTAAGGTTCACAGATACACTGTCAACCTATTAATAGACTTTAACTTTACAAGTGGTTATATAATGAACAATAAAGCGTTAGATCTCGCCTTTGACAAAGAACATCTATGGCACCCATATACTTCAATGCAAAGTCCTTTGCCCTGCTATGGAGTACTTAGCGCCTCAAAATGTATGATCCAACTTGAAAATAACCAACAGCTTATCGACGGTATGTCTTCTTGGTGGGCATCTTTATTTGGTTATAATGTCCGCGAACTAAATGACGCGGCTAAAAAACAAATAGATAAAATGGCGCATATCATGTTTGGCGGGTTAACACATTCACCAGCTATTGAACTTGGTAAAAAACTAATACAAATTACCGCAAAACCACTTAATAAAGTTTTTTTCTGTGATTCAGGGAGTGTTAGCGTTGAAGTCGCCCTTAAAATGGCATTACAATATTGGCATGCACGAGGCACACCACGCTCTCAGTTTTTAAGTTTGCGTAATGCTTACCATGGAGATACCTTTGGGGCGATGAGTGTGACGGATCCTAATAGTGCAATGCATGAGTTATATCATCATTTTTTAAGTGAACAACTTTTTGCTCCCCAACCTAACATTGCATTTGGTGAAACATGGGATAGTCGCGATCTCTTCGCTATTACACAAATGGTCATCAAGCATAAGGATAATTTGGCAGCAATCATTGTAGAGCCCATTGTTCAAGGCGCTGGTGGAATGTTTTTTTACCATCCTGAATATTTAAAAGGGTTACGACTTTTATGTGATAAATATAATATATTATTGATTACCGATGAAATTGCTACTGGTTTTGGCCGTACAGGAAAAATGTTTGCTTGTGAACATGCACAAATAAGCCCTGACATTTTATGTCTAGGAAAGGCGTTAACGGGTGGATATATGAGCCTTGCTGCCACACTTTGTACCGATAATATTGCAAAGACTATCAGCCAAGGTAAAGCAGGAGTCTTTATGCATGGGCCTACCTTCATGGCTAACCCACTTGCTTGTGCAATCGCCAATGCAAATATTGATAAATTACTCAGTGGCTCATGGCTTGATAAAGTCGCAAAAATAAGCCTTCAATTAAACACTTATCTTAAGCCTTGTACAACATTAGATAATGTTGAAGCGGTACGCGTATTAGGTGCCATTGGCGTGGTTCAATTAAAACAGAACATTGATGTGGCAAAAGTACAAAAACTTTTTGTTGAGCAAGGGGTTTGGATCCGCCCCTTTGGTAAACTTATTTATATTATGCCTCCATATATTATCACTCAAGGACAATTAAAAAAATTATGTGATGCTATCTTTTATGTTATAAACAAATTATTGTAGTGTTTTAAAACAGCATTAAAGTTAAATAAGCCCACATCAGCCTTACTGGGTTAAAAATCAGTAAAAAATGCAAGTTCCTGAAAGCATAAGCTTGTATCTCACGCGCGCCAAGGTAATATATACTTCTAATAATTTCTTATAAAAAACAGTACAAGTTGTGCTTATGGAGCCTCATTCTCATGTCAAAAACAGCAATTGTTGATATTTTCAACGGAAAATTGCCTATCGGTAGTCAAGTTACCGTAAAAGGTTGGATCCGTACTCGTCGCGATTCCAAAGCCGGGATCTCTTTTTTAGCTATATATGATGGCTCTTGTTTTGATCCTATTCAGGCAGTAGTTGCAACAACACTTAAAAACTATAGTTCTGATGTGTTAAGTCTAACGGCAGGTTGTAGTGTTGAAGTCACTGGCGAATTAGTAGAAAGCCCGGGTAAAGGACAAAATTTCGAAATTCAAGCGACACAAGTTGTAGTTGTCGGCTTTGTACAAGATCCCGATACTTATCCAATGTCGGCAAAACGTCATAGTATTGAATATATGCGTGAACATGCACACCTACGACCACGTACCAATATGTTCGGTGCGGTCACACGGGTACGTAACTGTTTGTCTCATGCGATTCATAACTTCTTTTATGAACGTGGTTTTAACTGGATCAGCACACCCATTATTACCGGAAGCGACTGTGAAGGCGCTGGAGAAATGTTTCGAGTAAGTACCCTAGATCTAGAAAACTTGCCTAAAACCGCAGAGGGTAAAGTTGATTACAAACAAGATTTCTTTGGTAAAGAAACCTTTATGACAGTCTCCGGCCAATTAAATGCTGAAACCTATGCGTGTGCATTAACGAATGTATATACTTTTGGTCCAACATTTCGAGCAGAAAATTCTCATACAACGCGCCACCTAGCTGAATTTTGGATGGTGGAGCCTGAAATTGCGTTTGCTGATCTTAATGATGTTGCTCAGCTTGCTGAAGATTTACTTAAATACATTTTTAAAGCCGTCTTAAACGAACGGGCGGATGATATGGCCTTTTTCGCACAACGAGTTGATAAAGAAGCTATCACACGACTCGAAAGTATGATCCAATCAAAATTTGTACGCATGGATTACAGTGAAGCCATTACGATTTTAGAAAATTGCGGTCAAGATTTTGAGTACCCAGTAAAATGGGGAATTGATTTACAATCCGAACATGAACGTTATTTAGCTGAAAAACATGTCGGTGCGCCAATTATTCTACAAAACTATCCAAAAGATATTAAAGCTTTCTATATGAAATTGAATGCCGATGGTAAAACAGTGGCTGCTATGGATGTTATTGCACCTGGAATCGGTGAGATAATAGGAGGAAGTCAACGTGAGGAGAATCTAGAAGCGTTGGATAAACGTCTTGCTGAAATGAACCTTAATAAAGATGATTATAGTTGGTATCGCGACTTACGTAAGTACGGTAGCGTTCCTCATGCCGGATTCGGTTTAGGTTTTGAACGTTTAGTGTCTTATGTTACAGGTGTACAAAACATTCGTGATGTTATTGCATTCCCTCGTTCGCCAGGCAGTGCAGATTTTTAGTCCTAAAACAAAAAAACCACGTTATTTACGTGGTTTTTTACTAACAAATAATGTAACTAAGCTCCATTATACATTTCTAAGCAAGTAGTCTCTTCTTTATTTTCACTGCCATTATCGAGTTGCTCTTTGCGTAATATCACTAATCTATCAAAATAAGCTTGATCAATATCTTCGGTAATATAATACCCATCAAAAACTGAACATTCAAAACCATCAACGTTTGGATTTTGTTTTTTTACAGCGTCTTTTAAATCCTTTAGATCTTGATAAATCAATTTATCTGAACCAATACAATCACTAATTTGTTCAACTGTACGATTATAAGCAATTAAGTCATTAACATCTGGCATATCGATACCATAAACATTAGGGTAACAAATCTGAGGCGCGGCAGAGGCAAAATAAACCTTTTTAGCACCAGCTTCACGTACCATTTCAACAATTTGCTCCGAGGTTGTACCTCGCACAATAGAATCGTCCACTAATAACACCGACTTACCTTTAAACTCAGCAGTAATTGCATTTAATTTACGACGTACTGATTTACGACGCTGAGTTTGTCCCGGCATAATAAAAGTACGCCCAATATAGCGATTTTTTACAAAACCTTGTCGGTATGGTAAATCTAGCTCATTAGCGATTTGATGCGCAATTTCATTCGACGTCTCAGGAATAGGAATAACAACATCAATTTCAATATCTTGCCATTCACGTTTTATTTTAGCTCCGAGTTTCCGACCCATTTCAAGGCGCGCTTCATACACTGAAATACCGTTTAATTTAGAATCAGGACGAGCTAAATACACATATTCAAAGATACAAGGATGTAGAGTACTTTGTGGGGCACACTTTTTACTAAATAATTGACGATCTTCTGTAATATAAATGGCTTCTCCAGGCTCAACATCTCTAATCACTTCAAAACCAATAGTGTCTAATCCGACACTTTCAGACGCAACGATATATTCAATATCGCCTTCTTCTGTTTTACGAGAGCCTAATACTAAAGGACGGATCCCATGTGGGTCGCGAAAAGCAATCATGCCATGACCAATCATTAAAGATACAACGGCATAGGCGCCTCTTACTTTTTTATGCAGCTCACTGACCGCACTGAATATTTTTTCAGGACTAAGACTGTCATCGGGAAAGTTATCTAATTCAGCAGCGAAAATATTCAATAAAATCTCAGAATCTGAGGTAGTATTAAGATGACGGCGAGAAAGACGTAAAGTCTCACGTAATTCACACGCATTGGTTAAATTACCGTTGTGTGCTAAACATAATCCCCAAGGAGAGTTAACATAAAAAGGTTGAGCTTCTGCAGCACTCGCACAACCCGCAGTCGGATAACGTACATGCCCAATGCCAATATTACCTTGTAAGCGTCGCATATGTTTCGAGCCGAAAACATCTTTGACTAAGCCATTTGCCTTACGTTGTTTAAAATTATTGCCCGAAACAGTGACGATTCCCGCTGCATCTTGGCCCCTATGTTGTAATACCGTTAATGCATCATATATACTCTGATTAACTGGAGTAGAGCCGACAATACCAACAATTCCACACATAAATACACGCCTTTCTTTAGATAGTTAATGAATTTTTTCCGGTATTATTGCGCTCAAATTTCCGCGCCATAATATTAATATATGTTTCAATTCTACTTCTGTTCAAATTGGTTGATAATACTTATATATTGAGATGCGCCCTGCATGCATCATTCTTTAACGAATTACTTCTCCTATTTCCAGTAATTCATTGGTCTATCTTGCCCGTGATAAAACCCCTTGAAAAATTCAATTATCATCACTCTGGAATTAATATAAAGTCTAAGGTTGCGCTATTTGTTCTATTTTCCATTGACCATTATTATTCTGCGCAGCCGTCTCTTCTGGCCTATTTGTATTTAACGTAGTTTGCTCTTGGCGATGCATTTTAAGTTGAGGTTTAATTGGAGTTGATACAAATTCATCCTCATAGGTTATTTTTTCACCATCTATAATCGAAGGTAAAAATATAACAACCAAAGCAACCAAAATCGTGACCCCAACGAGTCTGTTTTTAAACTGAGATGCCACAAATTATCCTTGCATATAAGTTAAAAAATCGGAAACAGTATAAAAAGATCCGAAAATAATAATAATATCAGTATTACGTGCTCTTTTTAACACGCTTTGATAGGCCAGTTCAATATTTTCATAACAATTTACATTCGCATATTGTCGTTGGCTTTGTTTACACTTATTTAATAAGGTCTTCGCTGATGCACCTCGAGGGCAAGATAATGATATTAAGTTCAGTTCATAGAGTTGCACATTAAGTGCATCAAAGGTCCCAATAATATCTTTATCTTCAAGCATACCAATGATAGCAAAAATACGACATTCCGTTGATTTATTATTAGCGATGCGTTGTAATTGTGTACTTAAATACAAAGAGGATTGAGGATTATGCGCAACATCTAAATACGTTTCTATCTTTGAGTCCCGCGCTACGCGTTGTAATCGGCCCGCAAGATGTGCTTTTGCTATCGCTTTACGTAAAACATTTTCATTAATATTAATATCTAATGCTTCTATTACGGCCAATGCCGTACTTGCATTTTGTATAGGCATTAATGTTTTCTCTAAATCTATCAGTGTTGACTTACCTGACCACTGCCAACTATTTTGTGTTTCTAAGTACGAGAAGTCCTTACCTGCATAGCGAATTTTTGTACCTGTTTTTTTTGCATGCGCACGTAAAGATTGTGGAGGCTCTAACTCTCCACAAATCGCTATCTTATTCGCTCTGAAAACACCGGCTTTTTCAAAACCTATCTTTTCACGACTATCTCCAAGTAAATCGATATGATCAAGCGCAATGGTAGTGATAACGCTAATATCGGATTGCACCATATTAGTCGCATCTAAACGGCCACCTAGACCAACTTCAAGAAGAATAAAATCACAGTGCGCATTTTTAAGTAAAATCAAACACGCTAATGTAATGTATTCAAAATAACTTAATGAAATTAAACCTCGATACGCCTCAACCTGCTCAAAAGCAAGACAATGCGCTTGTGCACTTAACTCGTTCTGTGTAATACGTAAACGCTCCGTATAAGATAAAATATGTGGCGAACTATAAACGCCAACCTTGTAACCCGCTTGGATTAATATCTCTTCTAAAAAAGCGCAGGTAGTGCCTTTACCATTCGTTCCCGCAACGGTAATGATTTGCGCATCAAAGTTTATCACGCCGAGGCGTTTGCCCACTTGTGTAATACGATCAAGGCCTAATTCTATTTCACAAGGATGTAATTCCGTAATATATTTAAGCCACTGCGTTAAGTTTTTTTGCATACTTACATCTCTAAAAATAAAGGGCCTAATGCAGGACGAGGCAATTCATATTGAGCGGGATATTCCACTTCAACAAAATATAAACCTCCAGGTTTTGCCGTAGCGGCTGCGCGAGCACGATTTTTATACTCTAATAACGTCATTAGCCACTCAATATTTTGATTGCCACGACCTATTTCAATTAAACTACCCGCAATGTTGCGCACCATATGATGTAAAAAAGCATTTGCTTTAATATCAATAATAATAAAATCATCACGTCGTGTTACTTTTAAATATTGAATCGTTCTAATTGGATTATTTGCTTGGCAATGTAAGGCTCTAAATGATGTGAAATCATGTTTACCTACAAGAAATTGCCCTGCTTGATGCATTCTATCTGCGTCCAGCGCATAATGATAATGGCTCAATCCAGTATTGAGTATACCCGGGCGGAATGCATTATTGTAAATAATATAGCGATAGCGACGCGCTGTCGCACTAAAACGCGCATGAAAGTTTTCATCCACTAATTTACACCAACGCACGCTAATATCTTTTGGCAAGTTGGCATTCACGCCCAATGTCCACGCCACATTTTGGCGAATAGCATGCGTATCAAAATGTATTACTTGTCCCGTGCCATGTACACCCGCATCAGTGCGACCTGCACAATGCAATTTTACAGGATGATTTGCCACAAGAGAAAGTGCTTTTTCAAGCTCTTCTTGTACTGAAATAACATCTTTTTGGCGCTGCCAACCATAATATGCAGTCCCATCATATTCAATACCAAGTGCTATACGCATTACTACAATCCTAAAATTCTCAATTATACCGAGGATAATATCAGATAAAAAGAGAGCAATGAAATATTTTTAGAGAACAATAAATTAAAAACAGCTTTATACCTATGTAAAATAATCAAACCTTTACTTTATTTATCAATCAACTAGTTGCATTAAATCGCCCATCATAGATAAAGGTTGAAATACATGCTAAGCCACTAAAAATGATTCTTCCTCCGCATTATCTAAACCCGCACAGAGATGACTCATGAAAGCCGTTGTTTTATACGTTTCGAGATAGAGCAACCGATCCGTCCTTTGCAAATATCAAAATATTACATTATCAGCGACGTGACCTTTGTGTTTACACTTTATTGTTACTTGATATGCTTGACGTTGTATCACGGTAAACTTTAACTACGGCACCGCCACGGTCCATACGAAAATGAGCCTAAATAATCGCAATTTCATTTAGGCAAACATTGTAAAAAGCATATTTAGAGCTTCCTCACTGAGGATTTTTCAAAAACGTTCAGTCAATCATAAAAACTCTAGATGAGAACTGAATATTAAAGCGCAATACGCTCAAAACCAGCAATAAGGTCGTCAATTAAATCATCAGCATCTTCTAAGCCAATGTGTAAACGTATTAACGTACCAGAAAAATCTATACCGCCAGCTGGGCGAATTGCATCAATTTCTTCAGGTTGGTTTGCCAGAACTAAGGACTCATATCCCTCTAGCAAAAGTTACTAACAATTCAGGATCTTGACTTGCCATTGTTGATGCGAAATATGAGCCTAGGCCAATAGGGGCAGCTATCATGATAATAGAAACAACTTTCATGATAACTTCGTTTAGGTTGCTAAGAAGTTCGGTGATTTTTTTACCACTTTCACCTGACTGACCAATCGCAATTCCAGTAATAATGGACATAACAATAAGAGCTAAAATATTAGATTTAGATAACAAACCAACAAAATCATTGGTTGTTAGCATGTTGGCAAAATCCATGGTCCCCGCTTCGGTTGTAAAGTCTTGGGCTAATGCTAATGTCACGCCTTGTGCAGGATCAAAGATTGATGCTAAACCTATGATGCCAACTGCAGGAATTATTGCCATAATAATTGAAACAGTCATGATTATGCCTAATATTTTTCCTAATTTATTTAGGTCCGTCATACTGGCTATCGAGGACATAACACTCACACTTACTAACGGTACAATGATCATGAAGAGAAGATTTAAAAATATCTTCCCTATCGGTTTTAATTTAAGGGCTAAATCAGGAAAATTAATCCCTATCACCCCTCCTATAACCAAAGCGGATAACAATATTATTGATGATTTATAAGGTTCTAACTTCTTCCACATTTCAATACTCCAATTGGTTTGATGATAACGGAGCCGTTAAACAAAGTGTAATAACTAATGTTCAATTGCTTATTTCATTACTTTAAATAGCGATATCGATTCTGTTCTGAAATTGGGGTTCCCTTCAAAAAATTTTCTTTTAAGATAAACAGTTCTGGCGTACCAAATGTTTTAACAAAAAAACCAAAGGAGCTTAATCGTGATAACACGATTAGATTTAACGTGTTTCTAGCCCACTCTATAAAGCGATGACTGATCTTTTTATTTTATAATTAAGAATGCTAGCGTTAAATATCTCAATAACATATTTAACGTACAGTCATCAATATTTAAGCGAGCATGTATTCAGATTTATTTTTTAGACATTTAAAGTTGATGAACGTAATTTTTCGCAGATGAACCTATCTATCTTACTGGTGCGTAATTGTAACTATTGACTTTGATAGATCACTCAATCATGTACTACGATCCCACAATGAGAGCCATAGACGCACTATATGTTTTTATAAGCAGAGTAAATTTTATTTCTATTAATTGGATAAATTATAACGATCTGAGAGTTCGATAAATGTGACCTATAAAATAGTTTTAACATAATAATGACTTTTTGTTGTGTTAAATTCAACATTATCATTTAAAGGTGACATTTATATAGCTTCTAGTGTCATTTTTATACCTGTTAATTATAAAAAAATCAGGTGCTTATTAAATGGGAACTTATCATCTATCTGAGGCTTAATGATGCGCTGAAAAATGGATGCTTATGTTATTGATGCTTCGAGAAATCATTAACAATTTCATTTGTTCGTCAAGTTTGTGCCAAAAGTAGGATGGTAGATTGAATATAGAGGAGTAAAAGTATAAAGAGTCATTGTTTATTACCCTTTATACTTTTTGTTTTTTTAGACTTATTTTTTTTTCTTTAACGTGCGTTTTTTCGTTTGTTCTTCAATCCACTGGTCTTTTATATATTTAGCGGTCCAGCCCGTTGCTTTTTTATCAATTTCAGTCATCACATATTGCTCTTTATTTTTGCGACTGTAACGAATAACAGCAAGGTTACCCTCAGGATCCTTTTGTGGCGCATCCGCCAAATAATAAAACTTAGGGGAAATCCGCTCTCTAAAGCGCGCCAGTTCAACGACTTTAGGTGCGCGTGTTTCACGAGAGCGAGGGAATGTATTTGCAGCCAAGAAAATTCCCGACGCACCATCGCGTAAAATAAAGTAAGCATCGCTTTGTTCACAACCTAACTCTTTTAAGTGCACAGGATCTTCTTTCGGGGGTGCGACTTCGCCACTACGTAAAATTTTACGCGTATTTTTACACTCTTCGTTAGTACATCCCATGTACTTGCCAAAACGACCATCTTTAAGCTGCATATCATGGCCACACTTATCACATTCAACTAAAGGTCCATCATAACCTTTAATTTTAAACTCTCCCATTTCGACTTCATGGCCGTCACATAAGGGATTATTACCGCAAACATGTAATTTGCGTTGTTCATCAATAAGGTAACTATCCATTGCCATATTACATTTAGGACAGCGTTTTTTGGCCATTAATGCAACCGTTTCCGCATCTTCAGAGAGTATTAGATCTTCGACATCGTCACCATCAACTAAATTAATGGTTGTCTTACAACGTTCTTTAGGAGGTAATGTATAACCCGAACACCCTAAGAAAACACCCGTTGAAGCGGTGCGAATACCCATAGGACGATCGCAGGTAGGGCAATGTACTTCCGGTATCTCAACGGGCTCATTAAGACGCATCCCACCTTCTTCTTCAGGTAGAGTTGCCTTATCAAGTAAAGAGGTTAAATCTTTGTAAAAACGATCTAACTCTTTTTTCCAGTTCATTTTACCTTCCGCAATGGCATCTAAATTCGCTTCCATTTGCGCAGTAAAATCATAACTCATTAACTCAACAAAATTTTCACTTAATCGGTCACTGACAATTTCGCCCATTTTCACGGCATAAAAACGACGTTTATCGACTTTTACATAGCCTCTGTCTTGTATGGTAGAAATGATACTTGCATACGTAGATGGACGTCCAATGCCTTTTTTCTCTAATTCTTTCACTAATGCAGCTTCCGTAAAGCGCGCTGCAGGCTTAGTAAAATGTTGTTTAGGATCAAGTTCAATTAGATTTAAAATAGCGCCTAATTGTATATCTGGCAAATGCACATCATCCACTTTACTTTTTGCAACAGGTTGCGCTTTTGTCCAGCCTGCAAAGCGTAAAGTACGACCTTTAGCGCGTAGCTGATAATTACCCGCTTCAACCACTAATGTCGAGGCATCATATAACGCGGGAAGCATTTGACAGGCGAGAAACTGACGCCAAATAAGCTCATATAAACGCATGGCATCACGATCAACACCATTTAATAATGCTGCGAGTTGCATTACATCTGAAGGCCTAATCGCTTCATGCGCCTCTTGAGCGCCAGATTTACTAGCAAATACGACTGCCTTCTCAGGCAAATACTCTTCACCAAATTCAGTTGCTATGTATTCACGGGCAGAGATAACCGCTTCTTTGCTAAGATTTGTAGAATCCGTACGCATATAGGTAATATACCCACCTTCATACAAACGCTGGGCTAGCATCATTGTTTTCTTAACACCAAAACTTAACCGTGTACTGGCAGCTTGTTGGAGTGTAGAAGTAATAAAAGGAGCGCTGGCTTTACTTTTAGTCGGTTTATCTTCACGTGATAACAACCTGTATTGTGCATCTTTTAATACATCATAAGCTTGCATCGTTTGTATGTGAGTTGTCGGTTTAAAGGTTTTCCCATCTTCTTTAAAAACTTCTAAGCGTAACTCGGTTTTATCTGCAGTTTGAGTTTGTGCGTGAAGATCCCAATATTCCTCGGGTTCAAATGCTTTGATTAAGCGTTCACGTTCAACCAATAAACGTACTGCAACAGACTGCACACGTCCAGCAGATAGACCTCGCGCGACTTTTTTCCACAGTAATGGCGACACCATAAAACCAACAAGTCTATCTAAAAATCGACGGGTTTGTTGTGCATTAACCCCATTTATATTTAATTCAGTCGGATGTTTAAATGCTTCTTGAATTGCACTTTCTGTGATTTCATTAAAAACGACACGCTGATATTTGCTAGGATCGCCACCTAAAATCTCACGTAAATGCCAAGCAATCGCTTCTCCTTCTCTATCCAAATCGGTTGCGAGATAGATAACGGGAGCATCTTTAGCAAGTTTTTGTAATTCACTAACTACTTTTTCTTTGCCGGGTAAAATCTCATAATGAGCTTTCCAATTGTTGTTAGGATCGATACCCATACGCGTAACCAACGCTTCTTGCGCCCGCTTCACTTTTTCTTTTTCTTTCTTTGCTGGTGTCATTCCCGCCAAAGATTTCTTTTTCTTAGCTTCAAGTTTCTTCGATGCACTACCACTCGTTGGCAGATCTCGAATATGTCCAACACTTGATTTTACAATAAAACCATTACCAAGATATTTATTGATGGTTTTTGCTTTTGCAGGTGATTCTACAATAACAAGAAATTTACTCATAATTCTTGTAACCCTAATGTTCATAATGGGAGGGGTTATACCACAAAGGGCATATAATTTTTTATTCTTCCGTGAATATAAACTTCAATTCTTTTTTATAATCCAAATCACCCTAAAATAGCAACTTTTATTTACGATAAAGGCTTTTTTTTATAAAAAAAGCTAAGTAAAGACTACTTAGCTCCTCTTCCGTCTAAAAAACAATCAATTACTTAATAAGATTTTTTATATTGAATTGCATTAATTTTAGCAAACTATTTTCGACCGCTAAACTCGCGGCATGGCCCAATCGTTCCGTTAACTTTTTATGCTTGCTGTACTTTATTTGTACAATATGACGTTTACCTAGTTGGCTGATAAGATAATCATCACTGACTTGAATCTTATCAATTAAGTTGCGCTCTATTGCTTGTAATCCATACCAATGTTCGCCCGTTGCTATTTTTTCAATATCTAAACTAGGACGATGTTGACTCACAAATTGTTTAAATAGCTCATGTGTTTCTTGTAACTCTTGCTTAAATTTTTCTCTACCTAAATCATCATTCTCACCAAACATCGTTAATGTGCGTTTATATTGGCCCGCCGTCAATTGTTCAAATTCAATATCATGTTTTTTTAATAATTTATTGAAATTGGGTATTTGTGCAATCACACCAATCGATCCCAGAATCGCAAAAGGGGCTGCTATTATTTTATCTGCAATACATGCCATCATATAACCGCCACTCGCAGCCACTTTATCAACAGCAATCGTTAAAGGTATCTGATTATCTTTTAAACGTTGTAACTGTGAAGCTGCAAGTCCATAACCATGCACCATACCGCCTCCACTTTCAAGGCGCATAAAAACTTCATCTTGCGCTGTCGCAACGCTTAAGATGGCACTAATTTCTTCACGTAAAGACACAACCTCTTTCGCATCAATACTGCCTTTAAAATCGATCACGTAGAGTTGTGCAACGGGAGCTTTAAAGTCGCCATTTTTCGCCATTTTTTTCATTGCAGACTTTTTACATTTGGCTGCTTTTTTTTGCGTTTTATGACGAGATTTTAACTCTGCATCCGATAATAACTGTTCCTCAAGACATTTTTTAGTGTCTTCAAGTTGCTCCGAGAGATCTATAATCTCTAGATCTCCTTTTTTACTTTTTTGCTTACTACTTAATGCAAACAACATACCCACAAGTGTCAAAATAGCTACGACAATTGTCACCGCTTTTGCTAAAAAAAGACCAAAATCCAAAAGAAATTCCACAATATCACCTAAATATTAAAAATAATAACGACTATCATGACAAAAACTACGCTTTCATAAGAGCACGGATGAATTTAAAGGCCTTGGTTAACCCAAAAGCCTTTTAATTCTCACAAATAAACAATTAGTTATAAATATCTATATCGTGTTCTGGACGTGTTTTGAATAATTTAAGAGACCACATATATTGGCTTCTATCTTCATCAATTAATCGTTCAATTGCTTTGCTCATGATTAACGTATCTTTTAATTCATCTCCCGATGCAAGCCCCTCTAAAGGCGCATGAAAGAAAACATCATATTTAGCGCTTTTCTCATTATATGACGTATAAAAGGGGATAACGACAGCTTTCCCTAATTTAGTTAACCGGCCCAATACTGGTAATGTTGCTTTTTTTGTGGCATAAAATGGCACAAAAAGACTTTTTTCTCGGCCATGATCTTCATCGGGTAAGTAATAAAAATGCGTTTTATTACGTAGGTCTTTGATGACTTGTTTAAAACCTTCACTGCGATGGTATAAACTACCCTGCCCGGTTATCGATATAAAACGCGTACGATAGCCGGTAACAAACCAATCAAAAATTGGATTGTTATAATCTTTAAACATGCTTGATAAGGAATAACCATTCGCATTGATGGCGCCAACACCCGAGAAATCAAGGCCATAGCAATGAGGGCCTAAAAAAATAATCGATTTCCCCGCTTTTTCTGCATCTTTAATATGTTGTTCACCCAGAATATTTACACGACTTAAAATATGCTGACGAGATCGAAAAGCAAGCTCACCTAAGGACAATGTTATCTGAGATAATGCGCGGATATTTTTTTGCATTAATGCATCCTTTTGTTGCTCCGTATAATCCGGAAAACAAAGGCCAATATTAATGAAAGCTATTTTCTTACGTTTATTTAAAAATTTTTTTGAATAAATTTTTGAGGCAATAAATCCAGCAAAACGATCTCGCAAACGCACAGGCCAATAGCTAAAAATAAAGAGTAAAAACAATAAAGACCAAGAGCCCCAATATTTAGGCAATAAATGTTTTGCTTTTAAAGAGGCATCAAAACTAGATTTAGACGTCGTCATTATTAGGCCTTTTGAAAATGCTAAGAATGAAGGTTAATGAAAGAGTAGTTTGGGTGGCAGGCTCCCCAGCGAACCCTCGGCACTTGATTTACTTACTCTGGCTGCTGCCTTCCGGCCCTGACCTGGTGAATAAGTTATCAATGCGAGGCACCAAGAAGCCTACCATTGTTTCTGCATCAATTCGCGTTAGCGACTTGATGTGATGCAGTATACTTATCAATATACAGAATACAACTTCTATTTTACATTTTCTTCGCAAGTGCTTAATTAAACAGCAAAACTTCAAAAAAACAGCAGAAAGGCAATAAGAACGAGTACCAGTGCAAAGAGTTTTTGCACTTTTTGAGGTGCAAGTTGATGTGCAAGACGCGCCCCTACTTTTGCGAAAAAAGTACTGGTTAATATAATACCTAAACCAGCAGGCCAATAAATATAACCGAAACTATATTCTGGTAATAAACTATTATTCATCCCCATAATGCAATACCCTAATGCACCCGCCAAAGCAATAGGAAAACCGGTAGCAGCTGAAGTAGCAATCGCATTTTTGATAGGCACTTCATAAAGGGCAAGAATAGGCACGACTAACGACCCCCCTGCAATGCCAAACAAACCGGAAACACAACCGATACCAAGGCCAAGAATAGTACAACCAGATGCTTTAGGTAAGTGCAGTTGCGCTTTAGGTCTCCATGAAAACCACATTTGTAGCGCCACACAAAGTGCATATAAGGAAAAAATACGCTGTAATAACTCCCCCGACATGAAATCTGCAAAATAAGCACCGAGTAAACCACCGATAAACATCCCACAACTTAACTTTAAAGCGAGATGCCAATTTATTGCTTGTTTTTTATGATGTACATAAATGGCACTTAACGATGTAAATACGATGCTGGCAAGTGAGGTGCCGACAGCTAAATGGGTTAATACCTGAACGGGGAAATGCAGGTAACTAAAGGTCATTATCAAAGCAGGTACAATAATAACCCCCCCGCCCAGACCAAATATTCCTGCAATCAAACCAGCAACTGAGCCTAACAACATATAACCTATCAAAAGCAACACTAGATGATACCTTGTACCAATTTATCAGCTTTTACACGGCGCATACGTACTAATAGCTTACGTACATGTTCAGGGTAGTCTTGCAGACCCTCAATATCCTCAACATCTTCAATACGTCGAGTATGGGCCATTATTTGTGCTAACTCTTGATCCATTAGTTTTTTTAACTGTTGTTTTGGATCATCAATAAGCAAGCCATTTTCAACGTCAAGACGCCACGCTCTTGGGTTTAAATTATGTCCTGTAAGCAGAATAAAACGCTGATCACAATATAATCCTTTCAAATGGAAACTATTATTGTCATGACGCCATAAATTAATCGATAATTGCTGTGTTTTTAAACGCGCTTGATGGCGCTTTGCAAAACGTTTTAAATTACACTCATAAAGATAAGGTAAGCCACCTATCGTAGAGAAAGGTTTATCTTCAGGAATATAAAAATCATTGGCCTTTTTATCACCGACTACGATGGTTAATTTAACGCCCCGCCCTAATAGGGCCGCTATATCCCGCGAAATAGCTCCTGGGAAATTAAAATAAGGGGTAAATAAAATCAACTCTTGTTCTGTACTTTGTAATAGCTTTCGAATACTTTGATTTAAACTATTATGGCGCACACCGAGACCACATAACGGCACAATAGATAACGTTTGTGTGAGTAATTCGCCTTGGTAATGAAAATAACTCCGCCGCAAATCACGTACGAGTTTCTTATGCGATTTTTTAAGTTCTGAAAAGGGTTTTATATGAGGCACATTAAGTAATGCCGTCGCAGGACTACTCAATATTTCTTTTTGTAAGAATGCAACCATGCTATTGGATAATGTCTTATTCTGGATAAGCCAATAACGATCATAACGATAGCGATCATTTTGATGAAGATAAATATCATTAAAACTCGCACCACTATATAAGATGAAATCATCGAATATAAACCCTTTCAAGTGTTGAACACCAAATAGTTCTTTCCGCTTGACGGGGATCCCTACTATTTTAATACCTAGATTATGTATTCGTTCTACTTCTTGATACCAAGATGCATTCGTTGATTTGACATTTTTTTCTCCAATCAAGCCACGTTGTGCTCGATGATAATCAATACAAACAACAATATCTAATGTTGGTATCCGCCGTTTCGCGTCATAGAGCGCCAATAATATTTCGGCACCAGCTGTATCGGCTTCAAGATATAAAGCCACTAGATAGATACGCGTTTGAGCCTTTGCTATTTGATTTAATAGCTCATGTTTAAATGCTTTAGTAGAAAATAAGCACTCGACTGATTGCACATCAAGTGGTATTTTTTTCAAGTTGTTTAAATAGGATAAACTTTGTTTAATACGACTACTCATATATCTCATTATGTTATTGATTAAAAAAAACAAGGCGACTATACGCCTTGTTTGTAGTTGTACTACATTCTACAGTACTTTAGCAAGTGCCTCACATAGAGGTTGCATATTATTTTTTGTCATTCCAGCAACTGAAATCCGGCCAGAGCCAACAATATAGACGCCTAGTTCATCCTTTAAACGTTTTACCTGTTCTTTTGATAAACCAGAAAAAGAAAACATTCCATTTTGACGAGAAATAAAACTATAATCTTTTTTAATACCTTTTTCTTTTAAGGTCATCACAAATAACTCGCGCATTTCTTTAATGCGCTCACGCATTTCTGCTACTTCCATCTCCCATTGTTGATAAAGTTTCTCATCTTCTAAAACTGTCGTCACAATGGCTCCGCCATGAGCAGGTGGGTTTGAATAATTACACCGAATTCCCGCTTTTATTTGACTAAAAGAAGCATCTGCGATTGTTTTATCTTCGGCAACTAATGTTAGACCACCAACCCGCTCATTATATAACCCGAAATTTTTAGAGAATGAATTCGCGACCAATAATTCTTTATTATATTTAGTAAAGATGCGCAAGCCTTGTGCATCTTCCTGAATCCCTTTAGCAAACCCTTGATATGCAAAGTCAAAGAAAGGAATCGCACCTAAATCGGCTATTAATTTCGCTAAAATTTCCCATTGCTCAAGAGTCGGATCGATTCCTGTAGGATTATGACAACAAGCATGAAAAAGAACAAGATCACCCGCATCCACTTTTTGTAATGATGCTATCATGCCATCAAAGTTAAGCTCTTTCTTTTCTTCATTATAATAATCATATGGCATAACTTGTAAGCCAGCCGTTTTAAAAACATTACCATGGTTAGCCCATGTTGGATTACTAACCCAAATACGTTTAATTCCTAACTTTTTAAATGCAAAGTCGGCCCCTGTACGAAGGGCTGCCGTGCCACCTGGCACTTGTGCAGTACGCGCTCGACCTGATGTGATAATTTCAGAATCTTTACCGAATAATAATTTTTGCACAGCAGCACCATAAGCGGCAAGGCCTTCAATGCTTAAGTAACTTTTTGTCGTTTCATTGGCTAATAAACGCTTTTCAGCTTCTTTTACGCTTTTTAAAATAGGCGTTAAACCCTCTTCATTTTTATAGATACCAACGCCTAGATTAATTTTATTGGCACGTTTGTCTTTTTTAAACGCATCCGTTAAACCTAAAATAGGATCTGCAGGTGCCATACTTACTTGCTCAAACATAATAATTCCTTATTCCACTGCAACAGATAAGATTTAAATCTGTTATATCATCACCGTTTAGGTGTGTAATAAAAAATGTCATTTTATGACATTTTTTGACTTAATTCGGCTATTTTAGCTTTCCAAATAGCCGGTCCAAATGCATGCACATTGTTTCCGTCGCTATCAACCGCAACTGTAACCGGCATATCTTCGATTTCAAATTCATAAATAGCTTCCATACCTAAATCAGCAAAAGCGACCACACGAGCTTTTTTAATAGCTTTAGCCACTAAAAATGCAGCGCCACCGACAGCCATTAAATAAACTGATTTGTTTTTTTCAATCGAGTCTACCGTCTTTTGACCACGCTCTGATTTTCCAATCATGCCTAACAGCCCCATTTCTTCAAGCATGAAATCCGTATATTTATCCATGCGCGTTGCGGTTGTAGGGCCTGCAGGTCCCACAACTTCATCTCCCACGGCATCAACAGGACCGACGTAATAAATAAATCGACCATTAAAATCAACACCTTCAGGTAAACCTTCACCGGACTCCATTAATTCTTGAAGACGTTTATGAGCTGCATCTCTACCCGTTAAAATTTTTCCTGAGAGTAATAATGTATCACCACTTTTCCACTTTCCAATGTCAGATTTTTGTAAATTATTAACATTAACGCGTAAAACATTATCTCCTGCTTCCCGTGTTACAGACGGCCAATCACTTAATTTAGGGGGATCAAATTGAGCCTCTCCTTGTCCATCTAATATAAAATGAGTGTGCCTTGTCGCCGCACAATTTGGAATCATCACCACTGGTTTAGAAGCAGCATGTGTTGGACAACTTTTGATTTTAACATCTAATACGGTAGTCAGCCCACCTAATCCTTGCGCTCCAATACCTAAATTATTCACCCTTGAGTAAATATCTAAACGTAATTTTTCATCCGTTGTTAATATTACATCTTTTTGTTTTTGTTTTTCTTGTAATGCATAAATATCTACTGGCTCCATTAACGACTCTTTGGCCATAATTGCCGCTTTTTCTACCGTTCCCCCTATGCCAATACCTAACATGCCTGGGGGACACCAACCAGCCCCCATACTCGGTACTGTTTTTTCAACCCACTCTGCAATATCATCAGAAGGGTTTAACATTACCATTTTCGCTTTATTTTCTGAACCGCCCCCTTTAGCTGCAATCATTATTTCAACATATTCACCCTGCACCATTTCTATATGCACAACTGAAGGTGTATTATCTTTAGTGTTTATACGTGCTCCGGCAGGATCGCTAACAATTGAGGCTCGAAGAGGGTTGCTCGGATCTAAATACGCTTTTCGTACTCCGGCATCCACTAATTCCTGCACCGTTAAATCACCCTCAAAAGAAGCTTGCATGCCAATTTTAACAAACACAGTAACAATACCGGTGTCTTGGCAAAGAGGACGCTTTCCTTCTGCAGACATACGTGAATTAATTAATATTTGGGCAATTGCATCTTTGGCTGCAGGATTTTTCTCTTTGATGTAAGCGCTATTCATCGCATCAATAAAATCAAGGGGATGATAGTAAGAAATAAACTGTAATGCGTTGGCAATACTATTTACAAAATCTTGCTCTTTAATGAGTGCCATAAAAACTCCAGTTTTTTTATGTTAAATATAAATAAGGGTTAAAAAACATAATGCAATCATTAAGTAGCAATTTTATCTGATTGCAATGGTTATAAAAATTTATATTGATTTGTCTCCTCTGTCGCCTAATACAGGCACCCATAATTAAGATTTAAAAAAATCTCATATGTAGCTGATATCTACTACAGAGAATGTTAATCTTGTAATAGTAAGTATCACTCATTTATTGCAAAAGCGAGCCTAAAGTCAGAATATTATGATCCAGACGACACAACATATACTTATTAAACCACTTACGTCGAACAGCGCGATGTTTGAAAATTTAAAAGCGACTTTAAGCGCCTTACCTTGGACTGTTTTTTTGCAATCTGCGGACACACAACATTGCGATAGTCATTGGTCTATTTTCAGCACAGATCCGGTAGCAACGCTCAGTTCAAAGCGAGGTACAAGTACTATTGTACAAGCAGGTGAGAAAACATATAGCAAAAAAGATCCCTTTTATTTATTAAAATCCTTACGTAAAAAATTATTTAAAAATACTGAAGTGATCCCTAGTATTCCTTTTTCAGGAGGAGTATTAGGCGTCATAAATTATGAGATAGGTTATCAAATTGAAACATGCATAGATGTTGATAATGCGCAGACATTAGATATTCCTGACATGCAGTTTGGTTTTTATGATTGGGCCCTTTTACAAAACATAAAGTCCAACGAGATTTTTTTGCTGGTTAATAATAATATTAGTCATCTCCCTTTAGATGAAATGTGGCAATTACGAAAAGCGTGGCTAAACACTAAAACACAAGAAGCAATACTCAGCGAGCCCTTTAAATTAACGAAGCAATGGTCATCTAATATGACCAAAAAATCTTATATTGAAAAATTTAATACCATTCACGAATATATTTTAAGTGGTGACTGTTATCAAGTAAACCTCGCTCAGCGTTTCCAGTCGATATATGTTGGAGATGAGTATCGAGCCTATGAGACCCTACTTATACAAAATGCCCCCCCTTTTGCAGCGTTCTTACGTTACCCCAACCACTGTCTTTTATCTCTATCACCCGAACGATTTTTAAGCTTAAATCATCATAAAATTCAAACGAAACCCATTAAAGGCACACGTCCTCGTTTTAAAGATGAGATTCAAGATAAAGCCAGTCGCCAAGCTTTGCAAAACGCCAGTAAAGATCGCGCTGAAAATTTAATGATCGTAGACTTACTGAGAAATGACATCGGTAAAGTCGCAATACCTGGTAGCGTTCATGTACCTAAATTATTCAATATTGAAAGTTTTCCTGCGGTGCATCATCTTGTCAGTACGATTGAAGGAACCCTTGCTGCACAATATTGTACGGAAGAGCTTTTGCGTTCCTGTTTTCCTGGTGGCTCCATTACTGGTGCCCCAAAAATTCGGGCAATGCAAATTATTGCAAAATTAGAGCCCAATCAACGTGATATTTATTGCGGTAGTATTGGTTACATTAATGCCAATGGTGATATGGATATGAATATTGCTATCCGCACCCTACTTTGTCATAAAAAATCTATTTATTGTTGGGCGGGGGGAGGATTAGTCGCCGATTCGCAAGCTCTTGATGAATATCAAGAATGCTTAGATAAAGTGGCAAAAATATTGCCCATATTAACCGATATGTAATTTATCCCTTTTGTTTTTTATAACTCCTAAAAAGACGAGTTTGTGACCTAGCCCCTCTTTTTATATTATTTATTGAATATTAAGGATATTTAACTATATACTTAATATTCAATCCTTATGAACCGCTTTAAGCATGTTAATGGGCCGTATAATGAATAATATACACGATCTTGATTTTAATATGATTTTGGCAACAACAGCACATGATATGAAAAACTCATTGTTTATATTGCTACAATCAATTGAGAATCTAAACATAGCTAATAATCTAACCGTTACACAGCATCAAGATTTAGCAGGCTTACATTATCAAACAATGCGTATTAACAGCACATTAATTCAATTACTTGCACTATATCGAAATGAACAACAATTGCCGATATCAATAGAAGAGCACTCAGTACGTGATACTTTAGAAGATGTCATGGACAAAAATAAGCTGTATATTAATAGCCAACATAAAAAAGTTACTTTAAGTGTTGATGAGAATCTTAATGCGTATTACGACAACGATCTTATTACATATTTAATCAGTGATATTTTTATTAATGCATTACGTTATAGTCATTGTAATATTATCTTACGCGCGTTTATAAAAAAATCTTATCTTGTTATTCAAGTTGAAGATGATGGGCCGGGCTATCCAGAGCATATGCTTTTACATAATAACTTTGATAACATGCCTTTTAATGCGTGTAAAGGCCATAGTGGTTTAGGCCTTTTGTTTGCAAAAACAATAGCGGCTAAACATAAAAACAAGACATTAAGCGGGTATATTAGCTTAATGAATGGAAAAGAAACCGGCGGGATATTTAGTTTATTTCTTCCCAATTGATTTATATTCACTGCTATTGTTTTATTGTACGTGATATATTAGAGCGATAAATATCATTTAATGATTTGTTATCTATTATAGTTTTCTATCCCTTTTTTTTGAGATTTTATGTTATATACAATTATTTTTATATTAGTGGGTTTATTACTTTTTGTTTTAATTGGGTACAATATAATACAACAATATAGACAAAAAATTGATACCGAGCGACGCCTTGCAACGAGCAAACAACGCGCGATTATCGCAGAGGTTGATGAGCTACTCTTACAAGCAACCAACATGCCTTTTAGTCAATCGTTATTACTTATCTTGCAGCATCGAATCAAAAATGCATTAATCTTTATGCTAAAAACTTCAAGTGAGCGTAGTGTTAGTGTGGCCATTCAAAATCATCTGTCGAATACCAATTTACAAATTAAAGAATTACAAAAGAGTTATACGCCTCCCGACGAGAGTATTTTTAAAACACCTCAAAGTGATAGAGAAGCACTAGTCTTATTACAAATTGCCAAGAAAATTCGTGCAGTGCTCCGCTCTGAACATGCTAAAGGTAAAGTTTCTACCCAAAATTTTGTCGTAGAAGATCGTCGTTTAGAAATGATGCAACTAAAGATTAATATCGAAAACAGTTTAAAAAAGATTTATGATTCTAAAAATAGTCATCAATATGGCAGTGCCAATCAAATGATTAATAAATTAATCATTATATTGAGCTCTATGGCTGATAAAGATAGTTATCTAAGCTCAAAAGAAACTCAATTGATAAAACTTAGATCTGAAATAAAAAAAGCACTTCACGAAAAAAATGATAAAAAATTACAAGAGATCAAAGAGCGCGAAGCTGAAAAGAAAAATGATATTGATTTTATTTTTCAAGAGAAGAAAAAATGGTAAGCACCGTCTATAAATTCTGATCTATGTCAATTTTTTACTTATCCCTCAGTTATAGTCCTTAGTGTTTGACTTAAATCATAGAACATCACAAATGACTCTCTATGATAAGTAGACTATTCCCATAGAGACAATTAAATGTCATTACTTACCGAGAAACAACTCGCTAATTTTCAAAATAGCTTATTAAAACAACTCAATTTACAACGTATCAATATTATTGATACGTTAGAGACCTTACCGGCTTCAGATTGTGTCACTCCAGAAAAAAAACTGGCTTTATTTTCTTGTGATGAACTGATAATTATTAGTAAAAATGTTGAAATAAAAGTACTTAAAGACAAAATAAAAACCATAAAAAATATTGATGCTGCACTCAGTAATTTAAATATTGGAATGTTTGGTTTATGTGCTGATTGTGAAGAAAGCATTGAATTAGAAAGATTAAAAAAAGATGCAACCCTGCAACGTTGCCAATGTTGCACTGAAAAATATAATAAACAACATACGAATCAATATCTTTTATAAGCGGATAAAACCCGCAATAAATGGCGATACGCTCTACATAACGATCAGTATTTAGAGCATACTGATTGCATCCTTCCCTGCAAACCTTATAATGACTCACTTAATCAGCCTTTTAGAGTTCTTACATTGCCGACAACAAATTTAATTTCTGAGCGTACGCAACCAAACGCTACCTTATCTATACCTCTTGACGCGTCTATGTGCGGCGTTGACTTCAGTGAAATGCTTTCTCAATCGCCCACTTCAGATGTGACGTGGCTATCTCTTTTTCCTCTTGTGACACAGGCGATCAAACATTTTTTACAGTTGCCTCATTCATTATTGTTATTTAATGCAACGCATTGGCAAGCTGCACTAGCAGTGCTCCATGCAAGTTATCCGCACGAGTTAAAATCACTCACATTACAAAACTATGACCAAGAAAAGCTTTTTGGCCGTATAAATTTAAATAAACAACATAATTTTGATTTCCAGCCAGGTGAAATAGAAAAATGGAATAACGGTGTTTTAACATTACATATTAGCCCGCTACTTGCATCCCCTGATCTTTGGTATTTATTAAAATCTTTTTTAATAAATAGAACCATATCTGCGAGATCAGCTGTCAATGCCAATAATTTTAAAGGTTGCTATCCCGAGACTCCTTTAAACAAAATTAATACAAAAATAGTTTTAATTTGTACACGTTATCAACTAGATGAATTGCAAATTCTTGATCCTGAATATCATCAAGTTAGCGCGCTTTTTACCGAATTATCCTCATCGGTGGTGGCCAATTCTACGAATATTCACGCGCTAAAACACTATTGTCAGGGACTATTAAAAGATTTGAAATTAATGCCCTTAACCGATGATGCTCTTTGTCTTTTATTTGATTACCTTGCTCAAGCAACAGAGCACCAGAAAAAATTATTGTTTTCACCTGATTTTATTGAAAACCTGATCCGTTATGCACAAATTTTCAACAAAAAAAATACGGTTTTAGATGCGAAGCATTTGCAGCAAGCTTTCGATATACAAATGAAATCTCGCTCCTTAGCGCAAAACTTCAGTGAACAAGCATTACTTGAGAAACAAGTACATATACAACTCTCCGATAGCGTTATCGGACAAGTTAATGGCATGGCTGTCGTTGAACTCATGGGCTATCCCACTGAATTTGGTGAAATATTTCGCCTATCTGCCAGTGAAATGATTGGCGATGGAGAAATTATTGATGTTGAACGTAAAGTTGAGCTTGCAGGTAATATTCACGCTAAAAGTTTCTTAGTTGTACAAGGTTATTTAAATCATTTTTTTACACATGTGCATAATTTTCCTCTTTCCTGTAATGTTGTATTTGAACAATCCTATCAAGAAAGTGATGGCGATAGTGCATCTCTTGCCACGTTACTTGCGGTTACCTCGTGTTATGCTCAACAACCTATCCGACAGGATTTATTTGTAACGGGAGCATTGGATCAACATGGTAATATTCTACCAATTGGTGGAATAAATCAAAAAATACAGTCTGTCACTCGGCTTTTTGAATTAGGTCTATTAGATTTTCCAGTCTCTATTTTAATACCAAGCGCAAATCAAATAAACTTAACACTTGATAAGCAAACTTTACATCTAATTAAACAGAAAAAAATTAACATTTACCCCCTTACGCATTGTGAAGACGCTTTTCCCTATGCTTTACAATGTAACTTTAAGGACGTGCTATCATTAATTAATCACCGTATCGATTTATTACAAAAAGGCGATATAGATGAATCATCAAAAGGTTTATTCTACCGTTGCCTCGCACTATTTCGTTGATTGTTGATAGTCTGTCATATAAAGTACGACACATTATTTTTTTACCCTTAAAAACATGGTACTAATAATGGTGTAAGTCCTCATGAATTTGAAAAAGTGTACTTTGAGAACTTGAGATCTGTCTAGAGAACTAGGTACTTATCATAACGTTATTTTGGGATGTAACGCGCCTTTAGTTGAACAACTTTATTAGATTTTCTCCGTTTCCATTGTCATATTTCTGACGGAAATCCGATGAATATATGTTCAATTGAGCGCTTTCCATACCGTTTTAATCGAAGCACTTATTATTTGAATATAAGTGTTATTTAATATGCTCTGAACGAATAAAAACCATTGCTTTCACTGCTATATTCCATTATTTTATGATCTAGATTAAGGTATTATTATAAAGTTTGTTTTCAGCAATTTTTTTTTGGCGCGTTGCTGAAAGCAAATTTAATTTAAGGATGTTAAATGATAAAAATTGTGATAGTTGGTGGGGGTGCAGGAGGACTTGAACTTGCAACAAAGTTAGGTAATAAATTAGGTAAAAAAAATAAAGCAAAGATCACATTGGTTGATAAGAATAGAACACATTTATGGAAACCTTTATTACATGAAGTTGCAGCGGGATCTCTAGATGATGGTATTGATGCTTTAAGCTATCCTGCTCATGCAAAAAATCAATATTTTAATTTTAAATTAGGAAAACTTAAAAATATAGATCGTCAGAATAAAAAAATTCAGTTGTCTGAATTAATTGACGAAGAGGACGGTCAGATAATTTTGCCTGAAAGTCAGTTAAATTATGATATTTTAGTTATGGCGTTAGGCAGTGTGAGCAATGATTTTAATACACTAGGTGTTAGTGAACATTGTATTTTTTTAGACACACCGCAACAAGCGAAAAAATTTCATCATCGAATGTTGAATAAATATTTACAATTGTGCGTGCAAGAAACAAAGCAAGTTAACGTAGCAATTATTGGTGCAGGTGCAACGGGTGTTGAACTCTCTGCTGAGCTATTTAATGCTTTAGAGCAAGTTTCAAGTTATGGCTTTGAACATATTGATGCTAAGGGATTAAAAGTAAGTCTCATTGAAGCGGGCAATAAAATATTACCCGCTTTACCTGAACGGATTTCTAAATCCGCTCATAAAGAATTATCAAAATTAGGTGTGGATGTACGTACTTCAACAATGGTTGTCGAAGCAACGGAGAAAGGCTTATTAACTAAATCAGGAGAGTTCATTGAGGCAGATCTTATCGTTTGGTCCGCCGGAATAAAAGCGCCTGATTTTTTAAAAAATATTGCGGGATTAGAAACAAATAGAATTAATCAATTAGTGGTTAAACCTACATTACAAACTTCTTTAGATGATTCAATATATGCGATTGGTGATTGTGCTAGCTGTGCGTTAGAAAAAGGTGGTTTTGTACCGCCTCGTGCTCAATCTGCACATCAGATGGCTTCACTTGTTGCTAAGAATATCATCGCATCTTTAGCATCCAAAACACTTGTTGATTATAAATATACCGATTATGGTTCATTAGTGTCGTTGAGTCATTACAGTACGGTCGGAAGCTTAATGGGTAACTTAATGAAAGGCTCAATGAAAGTCGAAGGGCGTATGGCACGTCTCGTTTATATTTCGTTATATCGAATGCATCAAGTTGCATTACATGGTTATTTTCGTACTGTATTGATCACGATAGTAGGGCGT
Organism: Psychromonas sp. CD1; assembly: GCF_002239585.1. Taxonomy (GTDB): domain Bacteria; phylum Pseudomonadota; class Gammaproteobacteria; order Enterobacterales; family Psychromonadaceae; genus Psychromonas. Next base: position 460,567 of record NZ_NDFH01000003.1, on the reverse strand, counting down.
ATTAATCGTGTATTACGACCAAGGTTAAAATTGCATTAAAACTAAACACACTATGTTTTTTAGGTAACGATTAAGGTAAACCTTGTTATATGGCTTATCTTATATTACAAAATCACATAAATAATTTAATCTTTTTATTTTGAATAAACTATACTTCTCATATACTACGGTGCGAGTTTAAATGCTTTAATCCTTTGTAAATGATGTGCGATATCTTTAAATTTATGCCCTTGTTGAGCATCTAATATTATAGGATAATAAGGTAATAACGCCTTTTTAATACAATTCATCGTATACGAGTCCTCTAACGAAGATAAAATACATAAACATTTTTTTTGGTTCATTTTCCGAAAATCTAGCACACATTTACTTTTAATATCTAGATATTCTTCTGGCCATTCTATTTTGCCAACCATATTATCTTCGGGAAATAAATTAGGATCAAAAATAACTTGTTTTATACCACACAAGAATCCTATTCGTTCACTCCAAAATCCACCTAAACCAACACCACAAATTAACGGTGCTTTATCATCACTACTTTGTATATGTTTATGTACTTCTCCGAGAATATGACTCATATCATATTTTGGATGCACGGTACTATAGTGAACTAAACGTACCTCTGTATCGATAAACTTCAATTGCATTATTTTTTCATGATTACCGGGACTTGTCGCATCAAAACCATGCAAATAAATAATCATTTGGATTGTCCTATCATTTTATTAGAAGGATCATTAAAGTCGTTCATTAAATAACTGTATATTATACTGATGTTTTTGCCATAAAGGATCATGTTGTAATGCACACCTTCCATTGCCTTTTGAATAAGACAAGTATTTTACCGCAAAGGTATCTTTTTGCGAAGAGACTTGTAAATTATCTAAAATAGAAACTGCAGCATCAATATCATTACACGCCAAAATCAAATTACAGCCAGCGTCAATAGCACTGCGTGCTCTATCCACATGATCACCCATAAAACTTGCTCCATGCATAGAGAGATCATCACTAATTATCACACCTTTGAAATTTAACTTCTGGCGTAAAATAGTTTGTAACCAATACTTAGAAAAACTTGCTGGCATTGAATCGCACTGTTTATAAACGACATGAGAAGGCATCATAGCATCTAAAAAGCCTTCTTCGATTAAGACCTTAAAAGGCACTATATCAGATTTGAAAATGTCTTCTGATGTGCGATTATCCATAGGTAGTGAAATATGAGAATCAGCTTTCACACTACCATGTCCAGGAAAGTGCTTGCCCGTACACGCCATCCCAGCTTGTTTCATCCCTTGAATATAAGCACGTGCCAGTGTAATTACCTCGAGTGGGGAAGCAGAAAAAGCACGCTGACCAATAATATCTGAAATACCATTTAAATCTAATACGGGGGCAAAGCTTAAATCAATATCACAAGCAATTAATTCTCGAGCCATAATATAACCACAACTAAGAGCCAACTCTATTGCTTTATTTGGTGTATTTAACTTTTGTAACGACCCAACAGATGGTAGTAGCGTAAATTGATGTTTAAAACGTTGTACTCGCCCACCTTCATGATCGACTACAATTAAAATATCATTGCTAGCGGCTAAACGGATCTGTTGAACTAATGATTTTAATTGTTTAATGTCATAAAAGTTTCGAGTGAATAAAATAACGCCAGCTATCATAGGATGAGCGAGTATTTCTCTATCTTGTATTTCTAATTCACAACCCTTTACATCGAGTATGAGCGGTCTTATCATTTTATCTCCTACACAAACCAGTCATATTGTTTTCTTACATTAAATCAATAAATACATTATTAAAATATCCTAAAATGTAAGGCTAGAATTGAGATCTAGCCCCTTATAATCAACCAGTTAATTATATAAAGTAGCCTATATATAATTTTTTATCAGTTTTTCAGCTACTTTTATTGCATTACAAGCAACTCCAAAATATACGTTATCCGCGCAGATCCATAAATTTAACCCACTTGGGTCACAAAGATCTTGACGTAAGCGCCCGATTTGAACGCTATCATTACCGACAACATCGGTTATTATATTAGGATAATCACAAACTGATTCAACTAATGTTAGTCCTGCACTATCACGCAATGATTGTGCCACTTCTTCTAAGTCAACAGGATAATGTGTTTGTACATGTACGGATTGAGCACAACCATAAAACATTGGTACAACAACCTGTGTACTTGCAACCATAATAGCGGGATCGTTTAATAATCGACGCACCTCATTGACTAAACGTACTTCACTGAAACTGTGCCCATCATCATTAAATTGTCCAACTTGAGGGAAAACATTAAATGCCGTTTGTTGTGGAAACAATTCATGTTCAATACTTTTAGCATTTAATAATCGCGCGGTCTCTCCTGCAAGTGTTGTAACACCGACTTTCCCTGCAACCGAAACCGATTGATAACTAGAAACGCTAATACGTACTAATCCTATTTCTTGATGTAACTTTTTAAGGGTTAAACTTAACTGTGCAGCTTCGCTACTTGGAATACTAATTTTATTATTCTGCGTAAAATCGGCAAAACCTGTTTCATTTACATCCACTTGTATTAACGGAACATTTTCATCACTTAAAAAAGCGCCACTATTATCGATAACGATACAATGTTTACTCGCTATATCTGCCCATTTTTTAGTGCTTTCAATATCTGTAAAAAAGAACGCTATATCTATTTTTTGCCAATCAAAATCTTGAATGTCAATGATATCAACCGGTTTCCCAGAGAACATAACCGATGTTTTTTCTGTTTCACCCTCATACAATGGAAATATTTTCGCCACGGGGAAATTACGTTGTGCTAATAACTCTAGCGTTGCTTCAATCGCACCATTTAAATCTCCAATTAGCGCAATATTATATTCTGATTTCATTTTTTTCCTCTATTGATTAACATCACGCTGTAAGCCCAATGCTTGTAATAATTGTTCTTGCTCAATAACTGAGTCTATTTGTAACGTAGATAATTCTCGACGTTCCTGATAATTTCTGCGCATGGTATCAAAACCATCTGTTTGATCAATCCTTTGTCTAAATAATGCATCGTCTCTACGTACGTCATAAATCATATGCATTAACACTTTAAATAAGCTTTCATCCAATATGCCATTAATAGATACTTTATTAATCAACGGCGCAGGCATGAAATTTATTACATTATACTGCTTTTCTAATGACAAATGCTGACAAAAATCTTGATATAATATTTCTGTTCCGCGCGCTTTACCCTCTAAGCTATAACCCGCGATATGGGGAGTCGTAATGTCGACATAATCTAATAACTCACGATTAATATGTGGTTCATTTTCCCAGACATCAAGCACTAAAGTGGGGGTTAATCCTTTTTTTGCTAGAGATAACAGCGCGTTATTATCAATTATTTCACCACGTGACGCATTTAATAAAATTTGTTTGTTATTTAACTTTTGTAGAGTGCTCCTATCAAACAAATGCCAGGTTGGATACTCACCTTGAATAATTTTAGGTACATGTAAACTTATGATATCAGAATTTAAAACTTCATCAAAACTGCAAAATTGGCGAGGATCAGCACTTAATTGTAAGGGTGGATCGTATAATTTACAACGAACTCCGAGTGCATTTAACCGTTGATGAAGAGCACTTCCTGTATTTCCAGCCCCTACAATCGCCACACTTTTATCTTTTAGCTTAAACTGCTGTCTTTCAGCTAAAACAAGTAAGCTACTAAGTATATATTCTGCAACCGATACTTTATTACATCCAGGGGCACTACTAAAACTTACCTGTTTTGATTTTAAATAGTCTAAATCGATATGATCGGTACCAATGGTTGCAGTGCCAACAAACTTTAAACAAGTATTCAAATGTAATAGAGCTTCATTAACTTGTGTTATAGAACGCACTAATAAAATATCTGCATCCCTTAACTGTTCAGCACAAACTGTTCGGCCAGAAAAAAAATATAACTCTCCATGCTCTGCAAAAAATTCACGGGCATAAGGAATATTTTCATCAATATAAATCTTCACTACATGTACTCCACGACAATAAAATCAAAAAAGGAGCCGAAGCTCCTTCTTTCATTCTTTGTAACATACGCCTTTATTTTGTAAAACGTTTAAATACGAGCGTTGCATTTGTACCACCAAAACCAAAACTATTAGACATCACGATATTTAATTTTGCCTCAATGGATTTATTGGCTACAATCGGCAAATTTACAGCTAATTCATCTAATTCATCAATATTTATTGATGGTGATATAAAATTATTTTCCATCATAATAAGACTGTAAATCGCTTCATGTACTCCAGCCGCACCGAGTGCATGGCCCGTTTGAGATTTAGTCGCACTAATCTTAGGTGCATTTAAACCAAAAACTTCATTAATGGCGCCTAACTCTTTTGTATCACCAATCGGAGTAGATGTTCCATGTGTATTTAAGTAATCAACTTTACCGTCAACGGTTGCAAGAGCCTGACGCATACAACGCACAGCTCCTTCACCCGATGGTGCAACCATGTCATAGCCATCTGATGTTGCACCATAACCAACTATTTCAGCGTAAATTTTTGCACCGCGAGCAAGCGCATGTTCTAATTCTTCAACAACAACCATTCCGCCACCCCCTGCAATAACAAAACCATCTCGTGCCACATCATAAGTACGTGATGCCTTTTCAGGGGTCTCATTATATTTACTTGACAGCGCGCCCATTGCGTCAAATTCACAGGCCATTGTCCAATCTAATTCTTCACCTCCACCCGCAAAAACAATATCTTGTTTGCCAAGTTGAATCTGTTCCCATGCATGGCCAATACAATGTGCACTTGTTGCACACGCACTGCTCATTGAATAGTTAATACCTTTTATTTTAAAAGGTGTCGCTAAACATGCAGATGTAGTACTCGCCATTGTTCTAGGAACCATATAAGGACCTACACGGCGCACGCCTTTGGTTTTCATTATTTCAGCCGCCGCTACTTGATTTAACGACGAAGCGCCACCTGAGCCCGCAACAATGCCAGTACGTTCATTAGAAACTTGATCATCGGCTAAGCCCGCATCGTCTATTGCTTGTTGCATCGCAATATATGTATATGCGGCAGCATCACCCATAAAACGCAGAGCTTTACGATCGATATGCTCTTTAGGCACAATATCAACAGCCCCCCAAACTTGACTACGCATTTTCATTTCCGCAAATTGCTCAGAAAATGTAATGCCGGATTGACCACTTTTAAGGGAAGCTAGAACCTCTTCTTTATTGATACCAATACTAGAAACAATGCCAATACCTGTTATTACTGCTCTTTTCATCATTAAACCTTTATTGCTTGGGGAAGTAGCCATAATGCCCATACCTGTTATTACTGCTCTTTTCATCATTAAACCTTTATTGCTTGGGGAAGTAGTCATACAATGAGAATAATTAATTCTATTCAATCTCATTGATTTAAAATATAAAAATATAATCGCATATAATAGGAAATATATCTTGTCTGAAGACAAAAACATACTAATTAAACATGCACATATTCACTGGTCTGATCAGCAAGAACCCTTTTCGACCCATTATAATGATGTTTATTTTAACACGGATCAAGGCATTGAGGAATCTACTTATGTTTTTTTACAGGGTAATAATCTTACGCCTCGCTGGGAAACATCAACAGAAATGCATTTTTGTATTGCTGAGACAGGCTTTGGAAGCGGTTTAAACTTTCTTACCACTTGCCTTTATTTTCAAGATTTTTTAAAAAAACACCCTCAATCACCACTAAAACATCTTTTTTTTAGCAGTTTTGAAAAATATCCACTAAATAAAGAAGATCTTACGCAAGCATTACGCCGTTGGCCAACATTATCTGCTTTTATTGAGCCTTTAATTGAACAATATCCACTTAATTTAAGTGGCTGTCATCGTATTCACTTACAAAATGTAACTCTAGATCTCTGGCTGGGGGATGTAAAGACGCAATTACCGACTCTTTGCATCCCTCCTTCAGGTCTTTTTGATTGTTGGTATTTGGATGGTTTTTCTCCGAATAAAAATCCTGAGATGTGGAACATTGAACTGTTTAAACTCATCGCAAATACATGCAAAGATAAAGCAACTTTAGCGACTTTTACCGCAGCAGGATTTGTTCGACGAGCACTGCAAGATGCTGGTTTTTTAATAAACAAACGTAAAGGTTATGCTAAAAAACGCGAAATGCTCATTGGACAATTACATCGCATATCCCCCCCACACAGTACATTAGCGCTTTGGCATACAAATGCAAAACAAGAGAAAAAAGAAATCGCTATTATAGGGGGTGGTATTAGTAGTGCTTGTTTAACACTTGCCTTAGTACGAAGGGGTTATGATGTAACACTCTATTGCAAAGATGACACTTTAAGCTCAGGAGCTTCAGGTAACGAGCAAGGAACACTTTATCCCTTACTGACTCACAATCATAACCCTCTCAGTCAGTTATTTGCCAATGCATTTTTATATGCGCGTAATTATATTAAAGACATCCATCAAAATACCCCTATCGATCATGAATTTAAGGGCTTACTACAGCTTTATTACAATAAGGAAACAAGCATAAGACTCGATAAAATACGGCAGGTTAATTTACCCGAACAGCTAGTACAATACGTCAAAGCAAGCACCACTAATGTAATCTCCCAAATGAGTATTGATCAAGCAGCTTTATTTTACCCTTTAGGTGGCTGGCTTAGTCCCAAACAGTTGGTTAATGCTATTTTTAAACAAGCTTGTTTAACAGGTAAAGTAACAATTAAACTACAACATAAATTACAATATTTTACACAAACCAAAAATCAGTGGCAATTACATTTTGCAAATAAAACATGTACACATCCGATACTTATTTTAGCTTGCTCAATGCACACACTTGATTTTAAACAATGCTTCGCACTGCCCTTTTCCGCGGCGCGCGGACAAGTCACCCATATAAAATCAACCGAGGGTTTAAAAAAACTACGCGTTCCTCTTTGCCATGCCGGCTATTTAACACCCGCCAATCAACAAAAGCATTGCATGGGCGCCACTTTTAAACGTCATCAAACTAATGATGAGTTTATTGCTTTAGAACAACAAGAAAACAAAAAAAAATTAGAACGATCGCTACCAACACAACCTTGGATAAAAGCTATCGATATAAAACATCAAGATGCACATATCGGTATTCGTTGCACAACTCGCGATCATTTCCCGTATGTTGGTGCCTTAGCTGATTATTCATTAACACGTATAAAAAATGAAAATAGAGATAATAAACAAGCTATAAGTAGTGTTCCCCCTCATAAAAACTTATTTATTCTAAGTGGCTTAGGCTCACGAGGCTTAGTTAGTTCGCCTTTGTTAGCCGAACTATTAGCCAGTCAAATTAATGCAGAGCCTTTACCTTTAAGCCAACAGATATTAGAATCGATGCAAATTGACCGACAATGGTTAAGCTATTTAAAAAAGGGAAAGCCCTTAAAAAACGAGTAAAATACAATCAATTAATAGAGTTTATATGCAATTGCTCTGCAAAAAGCGTATTCTTTTCGCTTAGCACTTTTTTAAAATAGATAATTGCGTTAATCTACGCGTTCGATTTAAGGCAAACGATTAACGTTTGCTCTTTTAATGTGTACTAGATGAGAAACAGAATTGCTTAATGAAATATTCCCGCGTTTTTATCAATAGCCTAGCTTATGAGTTAGCACCAACCGTTATTAGCAGTAATGAACTAGAATCACGCCTTGCCCCATTGTATAAAAAGTTACATATTCCCATGGGACAATTGGCAGCATTAACGGGTATTCAAGAACGACGTTGGTGGCCAGAAAACCACCGTTTATCCGACGGAGCGATTCAGGCTGCTAAAAAAAGCATGGCAGAAACGGGCATTGATATCGATGATATTGGCGCAGTCGTATATACCGGAGTATGTCGTGACCAACATGAGCCCGCAACAGCTTGTCGCATTGCATCTGTGCTAGGCGTCAATAGTAGCACTGCTATCTATGATATAAGCAATGCTTGTTTGGGGGTTTTATCTGGAATATTAGATATCGCTAACCGTATTGAATTAGGACAGATTAAAGCGGGATTAGTCGTTTCTTGTGAATCCGCTCGACATATTGTAAATCTCACCATTGATAATATGCTCCAAAATCCAACGATTCAAAATTTTGCACAGTCTTTAGCCACCTTAACCGGGGGATCGGGTGCAACGGCAGTTCTATTAACCGATGGCAGCTTTCAATTAAATAATAATTGCCAACATCAGTTACTCGGTGCCAGCCACCTAAGTGCTCCTGAATACTATGATCTTTGTCAATGGGGAGTGCGCAAAGTCGGTGTCAAATTACAACAAGAGTTTATGCGCACCAATGCGGTGCCTTTGCTCAGAGAAGGGGTTAAACTCGCCTATGAAACATGGCAACATTTTTTACAAAAACGCGGATGGTTAGTAGAAGATGTCGACAAGGTCATTTGCCATCAAGTCGGCTCTTCTAATCAGAAACAAGTATTAAGTGCGTTACAGATCCCAGAAAGTAAAGAATTCCCCACTTTCGCTTACCTAGGCAATATGGGTACAGTCTCATTACCTATTACAGCCGCTATCGCAAATGAACAAGGTTTTTTGAAAAAAGGCGATAACGTCAGTTTTTTAGGAATAGGCAGTGGCCTTAATTGTATGATGCTAGGATTAAAATGGTAATGAACACACATAAAAATATAGAGACCTTATTTCCTTTTCAGCGTAATTATTTAAAACGTAATGGGCATACATACCATTACTTGAATGAAGGTCAGGGTGAACCTGTCATTATGCTCCACGGTAATCCTAGTTGGTCTTTTTATTATCGAAATTTAGTAAAAGCATTACGTAACGAATATCAATGCATTGTACCGGATCATATCGGTTGTGGTTTCTCTTCAAAACCCAGCGATAAAAATTACAATTATTGCTTAAAAAGTCGTATTGACGACCTAGAAGCCTTACTTGATTCGCTTAATATTCACAAAAACATTACCCTTATTGTACATGATTGGGGTGGAATGATAGGAATGGGCTATGCTCAGCGTCACCCAGATAGAATTAAACGCTTAGTGATATTAAATACGAGCGCATTTCATCTTCCGGCTAGCAAAAAATTACCACTAGCCCTATTTATTTGTAGAAATATGTACATAGGCACATTATTAGTTCGGGGTTTAAATGCTTTTTCTTCTGTCGCCTCGTATATTGGTGTTAAACGTAAACCCATGCCTAAGAATATTCGAGCCGCTTATGTTATGCCCTTTAATTCATGGCGAAATCGGATTTCCACGTTACGTTTTATTCAGGATATTCCACTACACCAAAATGATAAAAGTTATTCCTTAGTCTCTAAAATTAGTGAAAGTGTGACACAATTTAAAAACACACCGACTCTTATTTGCTGGGGTATGCAAGATTTCGTGTTTGACAAACATTTTTTGACCTTGTGGAAAGAAAAAATGCCACATGCACAGATTAATGAATTTGCTGATTGTGGGCACTATATTTTAGAAGATGCAAGTGCTCAGGTCATCCCTTTAATAACAAAATTCTTGAAACAAAACTTATAATTTATGAGTAAAAATAAAGAAGCAAATCTTTGTCGTCACCTCTCTGTAGCGGCACAGAACTTTCCCAATGATCTTGCTGTGGCAGTACAGCAAAAAAGTTTTAACAAACTAGTATACAAAGAATTAACCTTTAAAGCGTTAGACCAACGCAGTGACCATATTGCTTATGTTTTAACTAAGCAAGGTTTAAAGGCTGGCGATAAAGCAGTTTTAATGATCACCCCAAGTTTAGATTTTTTTAGTATTACTTTTGCTTTATTTAAAGCCGGCATCATCCCTATTTTAGTTGATCCCGGTATGGGTATTAAAAACCTTAAACAATGTTTTATTGAAGCGCAACCAACTGCGTTTATTGGCATTAACAAAGCTCATGTTGCCCGCATTTTATATGATTGGGGAAAAGACACGCTGAAATATTATTTTAGTGTGGCGCCTTTTGATTTATTTGGCATTCAAAGTATCCCCTCTTTATTGAAAAAAAATATTCTACAACACCCCTTTAAAATGGAAAAATTAAACAAACATGCGATGGCGGCAATCCTATTTACCAGTGGTAGTACTGGTAATCCCAAAGGCGTTATATATAGCCATGCCATGTTTGAAACGCAAATAGATATCTTACGCAATGATTACCACATTCAACATGGTGAGCGTGATCTCGCGACTTTTCCTCTATTTTCTTTATTTGGGCCTGCATTAGGCATGGCATCAATTATTCCTCTGATGGATGCAAGTAAACCTATTAAAGCCAACCCCAATAATTTATTTGCCGCTATTGAAAAATATCAATGTACTAATTTATTTGCTAATCCTGCATTAATAGAGCGCTTAGGTAAAGCTGGCTGTATGCAAAATATTGTATTAGACAGTTTGCGCCGTGTTATCTCTGCTGGGGCGCCGGCAAGCGTTGACTCATTACAACAATTTTCTCGCATACTTAATAAAGGAACTGAAATTATCAGCTCTTATGGTGCAACAGAGTCTTTACCCATCACAAAAATAAGCAGCGCTAAATTATTACAAACAGAAAAACACACCCAAAATGGCAGTGGTATCTGCGTCGGCTTTCCAATTAAAAATACTACACTGTCTATTATTAAAATCACAGAAAAACCCATTAAAGACTGGCAGGATAATCTATGCTTAGCTCCTTATAGTATCGGTGAAATTGTCGTTAAAGGTACACAAGTAAGCCAAGCTTATTATCAACGGCCGGAAGCAACTTTATTGGCTAAAATAGAAGACAATGGTGATATTCGTCACCGTATGGGAGATTTAGGTTATCTCGATAATCAGGGTAATTTATGGATGTGTGGTCGTAAAGCGCATCGCGTTAAAAGTGACTACAACAATCAAAATAAATGTTATTTTTCAATTCCTTGCGAGAGAATATTTAATACTCATAAAGATATTAAACGCAGTGCATTAGTCTCGATTAATGTGCGGGGTAAAACAAAAGCGCTTCTCTGTGTAGAGCTGAAACATCCAAAATGTAAAGATACACTGCGTCTGTTCAATGAATTAAGTGCAATTGCAGAGCAACACCAAACAACACAAGGGATCTATCATTTTTTGATCCATAAAGACTTCCCGATGGATATTCGTCACAATGCAAAAATATTTAGAGAAAAATTAGCACTCTGGGCCCAATTAAAATATTCAAAACAACATCAGGACAATTAAGATGACCGAGCATGGCATTTTAGCTTTTGAACACTTACCAGCCCTACAACAAACAATTCTTCTTAAGCTAAAGCGACAAATTAAATGTGCGTTCGTCACCGGTGCTGGCGGTTTTTTAGGTAAGGCTTTATGCGAGCATTTGCGCTTAGCGAATATCCCGGTAGTAGGCTTTGCTCGAACTTACTACCCAGAGCTAGAAGCTCTGGGTGTAACAATGTATCAAGGCGATTTGAATGACGCTAACGCTTTATTAAAAGCAATGTCTGGATGTGACATTGTATTTCATATCGCCTCTAAAGCAGGAGTTTGGGGAAGTAAAAAAAGTTATTTTCAAAGTAATGTGCTCGGTACTGAAAATGTTATTACGGCTTGTCAAACACATCTCATTAATAAGCTTATTTATACCAGCACACCGAGTGTGACCTTCTCTGGTGTTGACGAAGATGGCATTGACGAGTCAACCCCCTACGCCAAGAATTTTTTAAATTATTATGCATTATCTAAATCCATTGCAGAAAAAAAAATATTAGATTGCAATCAAACTCAATTAAAAACTGTAGCGTTGCGCCCCCACCTTATCTGGGGCCCAGGAGATAGACATTTAATACCGCGAGTACTTTCTCGAGCGAAAACAGGTCGTCTTAAACTACTTGGAAAAACAGATAAATTAGTCGATACCACTTATATTGATAATGCAGTCTATGCACACCTTCTCGGCGCTGCTGAGTTGCATAATTCGCACTCGAAATGTGCGGGGAAAGCATATTTTATCAGTGACGATCAGCCTATTTTAATGGCAGATATGCTAAATAAAATACTGGCTTGCCAAAATTTACCTAAAGTAAGTAAAAGAGTGCCTGCATCCATGGCTTATTTACTCGGAGCGATACTTGAAGGATTTTATTTTTGCCTCCGTAAACAACACGAACCCATTATTACTCGTTTTGTTGCCAAGCAACTTTCTACCAGCCATTATTTCAATATTAGTGCAGCCAAAAACGATCTTGGTTATTTACCCTTGATTGATATTAATGAAGGTATGCATCGCTTAAAACTCATTTTGAGTGAAAAGTAGATAGTCACCTTTAATAGATATTACCTAGCAATTCGATTTGAGTTAAATACACGCGCATTTCAAATTCCAATTGATGATAATCCGGTAACATATGTTCGCATAAATGATAAAAAGCCTTATCATGCTCTCTATATTTCAAATGACTTAATTCATGTACCACAATCATTTTTAAAAAAGATTCCGGACAATTTTTAAAAACATCACAGATACGGATCTCATTTTTACGTTTTAATTTATTACCTTGTACTCTTGAAATAACGGTATGCAAACCCAGCGCATTATGAATGACATGAATTTTAGGATCATAAATTATTTTACTGAGGGGGGCTGATTTTTTTAAGTAGTTATTTTTTAATGCCATCACGTATTCACGTAAGTGCCTATCATTATTAATAGAGTGCTTCTTCGGATGTTTTTCTAATAAAAAAGAAGATAACGTCTTTTTTTGAAGCATTTCACGCACTTTATCGAGAATAGAGGGTGAATAAGCAGCAAGATATTTTAACTCTAAATATTGACAATCGAACATGGCTTTACTATTTTCTTTATCGCTTAATTTACATTAATTTTACCTGCCGAGATTTTACCTTCCTTGACTAGCCTAATCTGTTACATAGGAGTAATATTATTGCCATTATTTGTAAATAACTAACAATAAAGAGTCCGATCCATGGGAAGAGCATATCAAAACCGTAAAGAATCAATGGCAAAAACGGCTGGCGCAAAAACAAAAATTTATTCTAAATATTCAAAAGAACTCTATGTCTGCGCTAAAAATGGTGGATTTGATCCCGAAGGTAATTTAAGTTTACGCCGTTTAATTGACAGTGCAAAAAAAGACCAAGTACCTAGCCATGTTATTGATCGCGCCCTTGAAAAAGCACAAAGTGGCGCGGGTGAAGATTATGAACGTGCAACCTACGAAGGATTTGGCCCTGGTGGATGTTCCGTTATTGTCGATTGTTTAACAGATAATAATAAACGGACTTGGACTGATGTTCGCACCTGTTTCGTTAAAACCGGTGCAAAAATTGGCTCGCCGGGTACCGTGGCACATTTATTTGAACATCAAGCTGTTTTTGTTTTTAAAGGCGCTGATGATGAAGCCGTTTTAGAAGAATTAATGATGGCAGATGTTGATGTCACCGATGTTGAAGGTGAAAACGGAATGATCACCGTATTTTGTCCTCATACAGAATTTTTCAAAGCAAAAAGTGCTTTACATGAAAGTTACCCCGATCTCGAATTAGAAATTGAAGAAATTACTTTTGTGGCTCAAACTGATATTGATATTGACCAGGAACATGTAGAGAAATTTGAAAAGTTTATGGCAATGCTCCACGATTGTGATGATGTACAAAATATATATCATAATGCGGTGTTACCGGAATAACTATCTCTAAAACACGTCCATAACATTTTATGGGCGTGCTTTCAAAGCTTTAAACAATACGCTGAAAACGGCGCAGTAATGTAGTGCAAGATAAACACATATAAAATACATATAAAATACATAGTACTACGCTTAAATAGTTCCCTTTGATACTTGTAAATAACGATTTGTAGCCTTTGAGTTGCTTGGATTTAACGCTAACTTGTCCGTCACCGATAGAATACTTTTTACATCATTTAAAGATCTTAATGATGCTTTACTCCATTTCGAAGCGTCGGAGCTGTCTAAATAAGCTTGTAATTTAAACAAAGTGCCTTTCACCGTTTCTGCGCTTGTTTTCCCGTTCATCTCGCCTAAATTTTCAACAATTTTTGATGCTTGAGATAAAATATCTATTAACGGATCTTGTTTATCTTGCGCTACGACTTTTACTTTGAAATCACTTAAAAAGTTAACGATTTTTGCCGTACTACGGCTTAATTTTTCCGCTTTACCGATATTTGAATCACAAAGTTTTTGTGATTGTTGTGCACTTATAAAACCATCTTTTTGTAAACGTTGTATATATTTTGGAACATCACTTAGTGCTAACCCCCCTGTTGAAAAAAATCTTTAGAGATAGCCTGCATTTTGAGAGATCGATCGGAAAAAACAACATCAGCCTCTTTATTTACCGCCTTTTTATCAAGCTTTAGCATCTTGGGGTCTGTATTATGGATATCTACCAGAGGAGCAGTTTTTGATTTCACATCATGACTTAATGTGTTTTTTAAAGGAGAAGAAAGTGTATTCATTATATTTGTAGTCATTTGCTTTGCCTTTCAAAGAAAAATCTAACTATCTCTGTTTAGTAAGCAATTTTCAGACCAATTTATCTCCTTATTTTCTGATTTAAGATGCGTAATTATATAAAAATTAATCTTTAGATTACAAAACCAGGAAAATTATTTTAAACTCTCTATGAATGACTTGTCTTTTGAACATCTATAGAGAGGTACGGTGTGAAGGGGTATTGATAGCGAGCTTTAATGAACGTATATAATATCTCAAAAAAACTTCTTAGCCGGAAAGAGGCGCCCCCAATTCGCCAATCGCCTTTCCCCGGGGCGTGTGATTCATATGCAGCTGCACGACAGCTTCCGACTGGAAGCGGGCAGTGAGGCGCACGCAATTAATGTGAGTAGCTCCACTCATTAGGCACCCCCCAGGCTTTACACTTTATGCTTCCGGGCTCGTATGTTGTGTGGAATTGTGAGCGGATAACAATTTCACACAGGAAACAGCTATGACCATGATTACGAATTCGAGCTCGGTACCCGGGGATCCTCTAGAGATTAATATTAAATATATTGAGCCTGCGCCTGAAAAATCTGAATTCGCTAAAGGGTGAGTGGAAAATTGATTTCACCGCGGAGCCGTTCGCCAGCAACGGACTGTTTGCCATCACCGGCGCAACCGGCGCGGGTAAAACCACGCTGCTGGATGCCATCTGCCTGGCGCTTTATCACGAAACGCCGCGTCTTAATAAGGTCTCTCAGGCGCAAAACGACCTGATGACGCGCGATACCGCCGAATGCCTGGCAGAAGTGGAATTTGAGGTCAAAGGCGTTGCTTATCGCGCTTTCTGGAGCCAGAACCGCGCCCGCAACCAGCCGGACGGGAACTTACAGGCACCGCGCGTTGAGCTGGCCCGCTGCGAAGACGGCAAAATTCTGGCCGACAAAGTCACGGATAAGCTGGAACAAACCGCCGCGCTTACCGGGCTGGACTATGGTCGCTTTACCCGCTCGATGTTGCTCTCTCAGGGGCAGTTTGCCGCCTTCCTGAATGCTAAACCGAGCGATCGCGCAGAGCTGTTGGAAGAACTGACCGGCACGGAAATTTACGGCCAGATTTCCGCCATGGTTTTTGAAAAACACAAAGCGGCACGTAACGCGCTGGAGATGTGCGAAGCGCAGGCCGCAGGGGTTGTGCTGCTGAGCGAGGAACAGCAGCAGCACTTGCAGCAAAGTTTGCAGGCACTTACTGACGAAGAAAAAGTCCTGCTGGCACAGCAGCAAAGCCAACAGAAAGATTTTCAGTGGCTTACGCGTAACGACGAACTGATACGTGAGCAGCAGCGTGCAGCCGCTTCGCAGCAGCAGGCTCAATATATTTAATATTAAATCGTCGACCTGCAGGCATGCAAGCTGGACGCCTCACCATTTTAAAGGACGCATCTGATCTCCTTTATACATCTCTTATTTATCTTTCTTATCAACCAAAACGGCTAATAAAATAACCACCGCTTTGACAATCATTTGGTAATATGAAGAAACATCGAGCAAATTGAGTGCATTATTTAAAACACCAATGATAAGTGCCCCAACTAACGTACCCATGATGCGCCCTTTACCTCCCGCCAAGCTGGTACCGCCAAGTACAACAGCTGCAATCGCATCTAATTCATAACCCACACCCGCCGTAGGTTGTGCCGATGAAAGTCGAGAAGTAATAATAATCCCCGCTAATGCAGACAATAAACCACATATGGCATATACACCTATTTTGATTTTATCAACATTAATGCCGGATAATTGTGTGGCGACTTCATTCCCCCCTAACGCATAAATATAACGCCCAAAACGAGTATGATTTAACAAATACCAAATACTTATAAACACCAAAAACATTAGCCAAACAGGAATCGGTACGGACAAAAAATAACCTGTTCCAAATAATGAAAATGCATCAGATACATCACTAAATCCTGTTGAAATAGGCCGTCCATCCGTATAAACCATGGTAACACCACGTAATAAGGTCATGGTGACTAAGGTGGCAATGAAGGCTTGTACCTTGCCTTTTGCGATAATTATCCCTGTCATAGAGCCTAAAACTAAACCGGCAAAAAGAGACACAGGAACCGCAATAAAGACGGATATATTAAGACCTATCATCGTGGCAGAAAATGCGCCACATAACGCTAAAATGGAACCAACACTTAAATCTATGCCAGCGGTTAGAATAACTAACGTCATACCCGCCGCCAAAATAGCAATGACAGAGGTTTGCCGTAAAATATTTAAAATATTATTTAATGTAAAAAAATATTCATTTAAAAAAGAAACAACTACAATGAGTAAAATTAAAGCAATTAATGCTTTTTGTTCGATTAACCACGTTTTACTCATACCCTGTTTTTTTTTGTGCTTCATTTGAGTGCCTAACTGTTGCTCATTCATTCGCTTGTTTCTCCCTGTTTTTACCAATAGCGCAAGCCATTAGCTTCTCTTGATCAGCGTCTTGGGCGCTAAATTCACCACTAATTTTGCCTTGATGCATCACTAAAATACGATCACTCATACCGAGGACCTCAGACATTTCTGATGAAACTAAAATAATACTCATTCCTTGCGCTTTAAATTTATTGATTAATTGATAGATCTCTTTTTTTGCCCCTACATCTACACCACGCGTTGGCTCATCTAAAATCAATACTTTAGGCTTAGTTAAAAGGCCTTTCGCGATAGCGACTTTCTGCTGGTTTCCACCCGACAAATTACCGATTATTTGCTGACGAGTTGGTGTTTTTATATTAAATAATTTAATAAAGTCATCGACGGCCATGGCTTCGGCTGCATGATCTAATTGCCACCCCTTTGAAAAATGCTTTAGTGCACACAGCGACATATTTTCTTGAACAGATAATCCAAGGATTAAACCTTCGGCTTTACGATCTTCTGAAATGTAAGCAATTCCTAACGCTAACGCTTGAGCGGGTGTTTTGGGATCTATTTTTTGCCCCTGTAAAAAAATATCTCCATGTTGGCGTTTTAACGCACCGTAGATCATTTTCATTAATTCAGTGCGCCCCGCCCCCATGAGTCCTGAGATCCCAAGGATTTCGCCTTCTTTTAAAATAAAACTAATATCATAAATTCCGTCACCTGAAATATTTTTAACATCTAGACATACCGCATCATGTTGCACGGCTATACGTGGGTACTGATCGTTTAATTTACGTCCCACCATTAATTCAATCAGTCTATCTTCATCAATGTCAGAGACTTTTTCTTGAGCTATAAATTTACCATCTCGTAAAATGGTAATATCATCACAAATTTCAAATATCTCTTTTAAACGATGCGAAATATAAACAATACCGTAACCCTCATCACGTAACTCATTAATCACTTTAAATAACGATTGCGTTTCTGTATCCGTTAATGCATCGGTAGGTTCATCCATAATAATCACTTTCGCTTTAAAGGATAACGCTTTGGCAATTTCAACCATTTGTTGCTCGCCTAAACTTAAATCGCCGAGTAAAGTTGCGGAGGAATAATTAATATTTAAACGCTGTAATAACAGATCTGCCTGTGCATACATTCCTTTCCAATTAATGCCTCCCCACGCATGTGTTATTTCTCTACCCAGAAAAATGTTTTCAGCAATGCTGAGCTCTGCAATCAAGTTTAACTCTTGGTGTATAATGCTTATTCCTGCTTGTTGCGAGTCTCTAGGTCCAGAAAAACTAACATTTTTACCTTCATAATTAATCTGCCCACTATCAAGATGATAAATTCCCGTTAATACTTTCATTAACGTAGATTTTCCCGCCCCATTTTCGCCTAACAAAGCCATAACTTTTCCTGGATAGACCTTTAAACATGCATTATCAAGCGCTTTGACACCCGGAAATGATTTATAAATATTATCTAATGCAAGTATTGCTTGTCTCATTGTTATGCCCCATTACCTAATCGTTAAAAAACAACACCTGATTGAAAAATCACATTTGCATAAGCCGTGCATTCTCCCGTGCGAATAATTGCTTTACTCTTACCTGTACGTAATTTAAAGGCGTCATGATTTATATAATGTATGCGGATATCCGTATAAGGAACCAATAGATCAACGAATGCTTGATGTAATTGTGGACTGGAAATTTTAAATTCACTTGCCAAGATAATTCCCGTTATCTGCATTTCACTCAATAAAACCTGAACGGTCGTTATAAAACTAGGGACTCCATGAGTGAGCGCTAAATCAATGCGTTGTGTTGTACTTGGAATAGGTAATCCTGCATCACACACTGTCACTTCATCAAAATGACCAAGAGAAGCCACCAGATATGATAACTCTGGATTTAAAAGCGCTGTTTTTTTCATATTAATCACCTTAATTCATCATTTTTTTCTGAAATAGCTTACGAACCACCATCGAAACGTTTGCGCAAACGTTTCGATCCACCGAAGCCACCACCAGTCATGCGTACTCCGCCTTGATCTCCAATTTTAGCTTTAACAATATCCACTATTTTATCAATTTCTTTAACTGTGATCTCGAAATCATCTCGCATAGAGATATGTGATTCTGCCATTAATCGCCCTAACAAAGACAAATCGCCATCAATTAATGCCTGTGCCGCTTCTAAGGTACGAGCATTCTCACTAATAACATGACGAGCACGTTTTGCAACGACGTCATCGAGCCCATCTGCGCGTTGGTTAAATTGCTCCATCGTCACATCGCGCAATGCTTTCACGCCAAAAAATGATGCTGCCTGTTCACATTGCAGACGCCGTGTATTATATTCACTGTCCACTAAGCCCCGTGTTTTGTTGCTATTAATGATGATGATTGATATATTTTGTGGCATAGAAACAGCCGTTGTTTGTAACGAACGACAATCAATTAATAACGCATTGTCTGCTTTTCCTTGCGCCGAAATTAATTGATCCATGATCCCACAATTACAGCCTACAAACTCATTTTCAGCTTGCTGCCCATTTAAAGCAATTTCCGCAGAGCTTATATTTAAATCGTATAATTGATTAAACGTTTCACCAATCACTACTTCCAATGCGGCAGAAGAGCTTAATCCTGCACCTTGAGGCACATCACCACACACAACAATATCTGCGCCTTGAAACTTATAAGCTCGATTTTGTAAACATTTAAGTACACCACGTATATAGTTTGGCCACATACATTCAGAATTAAAAACAATTTCTTCTTCTAATGAAAATTGATCTTCTTGAGCATCATAATTAAGCGCAATCACTCTTACAATATTGTCATCACGCTTAGATGCGGCGACAACCGTTTTAAAATCAATCGCACAAGGTAAGACAAAACCATCGTTGTAATCGGTGTGCTCTCCAATGATATTTACGCGTCCCGGTGCTTGGACAATATGACTCGGCGCATAATGAAATAAATTATTAAATGCATTTTTAACCTGATCCATTAATGAAGTCTTAACTTGTTCAATTAATGGATTGTTTGCTTTCTCAATTAATGTATTCATGTTTTTTACCTATATATAAAGAAAAAGATCATTGATTTGATGTGTCTTTATAGTGAATATCACTGACATCTCGTAGTTTTTGAGCGGCTTGCTCAGCAGTAAGATCCCGTTGACTTTCCGCCAACATTTCATAACCCACCATAAATTTACGAACACTCGCAGAGCGTAATAAAGGAGGATAAAATAAAGCATGTAACTGCCAATGTTCAATGTCTTTACCTTGCTCAAAAAATGGCGCGTAATGCCAACCCATTGAGTAGGGAAATGAACATTGAAATAAATTATCGTAACGACAGGTTAATTTTTTAAGTGCCAACGCCAGATCATCACGTTGTATCGCAGATAGATCATTCATACGTCGAATATGCATTTTAGGTAATAGCATCGTTTCAAATGGCCAAGCGGCCCAATAAGGTACCAACGCAACCCAATGCTCCGTTTCAACGACTATACGTGTTTTATTTTTTAACTCTGCATTGACATAATCGACTAAAAGACACGTACCTTGTGCATCATAATAGGATTGTAATAACTTATCTTTTCGCTCTATCTCATTTGGTAAGAAATTATTTGCCCATATTTGTCCATGTGGATGGGGTTGCGAACACCCCATTGTTATTCCTTTATTTTCAAATGCTTGAACCCACAAGTAATCTTTCCCTAATGTTTCTATTTGCTCATTCCAAGTATTCACCAAAACCCCAATACTGTTAAGTGAAAGCTCAGGAAGCGTTTTACTGTGATCCGGTGAATAACAAATCACCCGACTTAAACCACGTACGCCCTGACATTGAAATAAAATATCATCCGATTTAGGTGCATCCGGTGAAGTGGGCATCAATGCGCCAAAATCATTAGTAAATATGTATGTGTTTTTATAATCAGGATTCTTTTCTCCCGAAATACGAGCATTGGTTGGACACAAAAAACAATCTTTAACGTAAGTCGGTAATATTACTTGAGTAGGCGCTTCATTTTGCCCACTCCAAGGCCGTTTTGAACGATGCGGTGAAACTAAAATCCACTGCCCAGTTAAGGGATTATAACGACGATGCGCATGCTCTGTTGGATCAAAATTAATGTTGTTCATTATTATTCTCTATAATTAATCTAAAATGATAATTAATCTAAAATGATAATTAATCTAAAATGACGCATGCTCTGTTGGATCAAAATTAATGTTGTTCATTATTATTCTCTATAATTAATCTAAAATGATAATTAATCTAAAATATTAAGATTAAACATAGCCTTGTGGATTTTTTTCTTGCCAATGCCATGTATCTGTCGCCATATCTAATAAAGTTCTTGTGGCTTTCCAATTTAATTCCCGCGCAGCTTTATCAGTATTTGCCCAACATTGTGCAATATCTCCAGGTCGACGCGGACAAATTTTATAATTGATTTTCTTCTTACTCGCTTGTGAAAAAGCAGCGATCATTTGTAAAACACTACTGCCTTGACCTGTACCTAAATTATAAATATGTAAACCTGACTTTTTAGAAACTGTTTTAAGAGCCGCTAGGTGCCCTTCTACTAAGTCCATCACATGAATATAATCACGCACTCCCGTTCCATCTTCTGTCGCATAATCATCACCAAAAACAGATAAAACATCACGGCGACCAACAGCAACTTGTGCGATATATGGCATTAAATTATTAGGGATACCTTGAGGATCTTCTCCCATCGTTCCAGATGGATGTGCTCCAACCGGATTAAAGTAGCGCAAAATCGTAATACTCCAATCTGATTGTGCTTGAAATAAGTCACTTAACATACATTCAATAATATACTTACTGCGCCCATATGGATTCGTTGTTGCTCCCGTTGGGGTCTTTTCAGTAATGGGTACAACTTTGGGATCGCCATACACCGTTGCAGAAGAGCTAAAAAGCAGACTTTTTACATTCGCCTTACGCATTGCATGCAACAAAACTAAAGTTCCATTTACATTATTAGCATAATATTCAAGCGGATGACTTACTGATTCAGCAACCGATTTCAAGCCTGCGAAATGAATTACTGACTCTATTTTCTGAGCGCTAAAAACACTTTGCATAAAAGCACTATCACAAATATCTCCTTGATAAAAAACAGGACGCACATCCGTAAGTGCTTCAATACGGTTTAATACCTGTAACTTACTATTGCTTAAATTATCAATAATAATAGGTTCAAAACCAGCTTCGATTAACTCAATACATGTCAAGCTACCAATATAACCCAATCCACCCGTAACGAGTATTTGCATAAGCCCTCTCTTTTTATTTTTATTAAACACTGATAATTAATATAAATACGACACCTTTACAAAATGTAAACGTTTACATTTTGAAGCAGTATATGCTATACACAAAAAAAAAATTCTACTTAGTTAACAATAAATACATTTTTTTAAAAATAGAATGACTTTTAGTGTTTATTCGCATTAAGCATCGTTGTATTCGCCTCTCCACATGCGAAAAAGATATTAAATAAAGCGATTCATCCAAATAATACGATGGGGGGGTCACAACGAGCACATCTATATTTAAATACAAGAAAAGAGAATTGTACGAAAATGAATATTATCTATAGACAATGATTAATCTCATTTAGTTACTAGATCTGTGCAGAAAACGCGCTATTAAAATTAAACTGATCAGGAACTATTACCGACAGAGCCGAATAAATAAGAATATAGACATTTGGTTTAAATAAAAAACAGGATACAACGTCAATGGAATTATATTTTATCAGGGGCATAAAAAAACCGACCAACAAATTTGTTGGTCGGTTTTTAATGTGGTCGGTGATAGAGGATTCGAACCTCTGACCCTCTGGTCCCAAACCAGATGCGCTACCAAGCTGCGCTAATCACCGAATATTCTTGTTTAAATGGTGCGGAAAGAGAGACTTGAACTCTCACATCTTACGATACTAGAACCTAAATCTAGCGCGTCTACCAATTCCGCCACTTCCGCATCAATTTAAACTTTTAAACAATATTAAAAAAGATGGGGCGAATGACGAGGCTTGAACTCGCGACAACCGGAATCACAATCCGGGGCTCTACCAACTGAGCTACATCCGCCATAATATCTTAAATAATGGTACGCCCTACAGGATTCGAACCTGTGGCCTACGGCTTAGAAGGCCGTTGCTCTATCCAGCTGAGCTAAGGGCGCATAACCTGGATAATGGCACATAATTAAATGTGCCGTTATCAATTTGGTCGGTGATAGAGGATTCGAACCTCTGACCCTCTGGTCCCAAACCAGATGCGCTACCAAGCTGCGCTAATCACCGAAATTTATTCTTTGTCTAACACTTCTTGCAACAAATAAATAAGATATTGGTATTTACTTATTTATTAAACTTCGTTGCTGTGCCAACGAAGCGAATATTACTGAGTTGAACCCTGCACGTCAAATCTTATTTGCACTTATCGCACTGTATGCACAATTAATAAACGCTTTGCTTATTTAAACTTCATTACTGAGATATATTGTTGCATTTATGATTAAGATTATCGTCAGATTCAACTAATTACCAACCTATATCTTGCATAAAGCATTTATTCAACAATTTTGAATCGACTCTAATTGTTTGAATTTAAAATATTCTTTTAAATTCTTTTTCGTATATTTATCTTTCCCAGTAAGACTCTTCTAAACTATCTTCACGTTCCGGTAATCCTCGCGATAAACGCGGGCTATGTTGTACTAAAACTTCATATGCGACACGATTTGCATATTTACAAATTTGTGAAAATGAAGAATAACAAATACCATTATTGCGATGTTTGCTCGAGCCTGGAACGTTTTGCTTATGAAAACTATTCGAGGCTAAATCATGTAATAGTGCGGCGAGGGCAGCATCTCCTGCTCCATTTGTATTACTTATTTTTTCAGGACCTCCCATATAAGGCGAAATATGCGCGTAAACTTTTAAAGGGCTCTCACACGTATTTTTAAGTTTGGGGCGTGAAAATTCATAACGGTTAAACTCCGGAATTTGTCCTGGTAATAAAGGATGTGTTGTTTCTCGTTTTTGACTCTCTTCGGTATAACCTGCAGTATATAAACCTAACGGCCCTGCTGTTGTTAACACCATATCACAAAGATCAAGAGCAGCTTCAGATGCTAACAATGGATCTGAATGTCCAGTCAGTGCTTTTCCCTCATCTTCATTCATTGCAAGTATCGTTACATTTTCTTGAATAAAGTTTTTCCACCATTGTGGATCTTGCTCAATTAAAAAACGTGTTCCAAGCGTTAATACAACCGGTACATTCGCTTCTTTGGCATATTCAATGGCTTGTAATGTGGCCTCGGTAATTGTATCACCGTCATTGGTACGCATTAAATAAGCCGTTAATATTAACGCAGAAGCCCCTTGTATGACCTCTTTATTAATATATGCCGTACTCAGTTGATCCATTACCCCTTTACTAATCGCAAATGTACGTTCACCACTTTCAGATATTAATGTAAAACAGCGACCAACCGCCCCCATTACCGGTTGTAAATAGTTTAAATCCACTTTTGAAGATGTATCGCAAAGATACCGATAAGAATAACTTCCCACTTCAATGTTTTTACTCATTGCACCAAATAAAACCGACTTATCATCGGCTAACACCGAATAATTATGCAAAGTATTACCGATAGTCCCACCTGCAAATTCATCACTGATTAATTTGCGCTCTTGCAACTCTGTATATAATTTATGCGCACGAGCATCATCAATCAGTATCGAATTACCCTCTGCTAATGCATAACGTTGTAAAAGTTCATTACTTACTTTCGCTTCAATATCCACTAAAATTTGATCAATGCCTGCAATATATGTGGCACCATGTTTCGGCCTAGGATGAAGTTGGGCAAGAAGAGGATCTCTACTATTAACGGGAAAATAATGCTTGGATTTACGTTGTCCGGGAAACTTCATCTTTTTACAGCTCGCTCATTGAATTATTTTAATAATAAAGCGAGATCCTAGCATAGACACTAAAACTAAGGCAGAGTAAAACCCCTTTTTTACATCAATGTAAAGTTAAATAATAATCAATATCTCATCGCACATGGGAATAAGAGCAGGCATTACTACACGGGATTGTCTATATCAATAAAAGAAACCTCTAATGCACATTCACTCTGTAACCATTCTCCTAATGCTTGCACCCCGTAACGCTCAGTTGCATGATGTCCTGCCGCATAATAATGGATGCCCATCTCACGTGCTATATGCACTGTTCGCTCAGATATTTCACCACTGATAAAAGCATCAATACCTTGTTCTGCTGCGATATTAATTAAATCTTGCCCTCCGCCCGTACACCATGCAACGCTTTTAATTTCACTTTTACCTCCATCAATATGTAAGGGTTTACGCTGTAACACTTTTTCTATTCGCGCACTTAATTGTGTACTGGTGAGTGCCTCTGAAAATTTACCTACACGTCCAACACTGCGCTTATTCCAAGGCTCTAACGGCCGACGATCTATGATCCCTAATAATTTTGCCAAGTGCGTATTATTACCAAATTGAGTATGCACATCCAACGGTAAATGATAAGCGTATAAGTTAATGCCATTTTCTATCAAGGCTTTAATACGTTTATACTTCATCCCAACAATATTTTCAGTTTCGCCTTTCCAAAAAAAACCATGATGCACCAAAATAGCATCCGCTTTTTGAATAACAGCAATATCAATTAAAGCTTGATTCGCCGTGACGCCTAAAATTATTTTTTGTACCTCTTGTCGCCCTTCTATCTGTAAGCCATTAGGACAATAATCTTTAAATTGATGTATTTCTAAAAGTTGATCTAATTTATTTGCAAGTTTTGTGTTTTTCATTAATTATACCTTATTATTCATGCTTACTTTTATCCTGTCTAATGCTGAGGAGTAAATTCTGTTCCCTTAAGCACGCACCTATTTTTATATGATAAAGACTTCCTTTAACTTACACAATTTACAATGATCAAGCATAAGATAAATGCTAAAATAGACTTTACATCGACATAAATACGTATTTATTTAAAAAGAGCTAAACACTTTTTTTCATTTCCTTTAAACTCCAACCTCTGTTTTATATTAAAGGTGTATTTTTATGTTTTTCAAAAACCTACAGGTTTATCGTTTTACTCGTCCCATGGAACTAGATAATGACGCGCTAGAGCGTAATTTAGAAGAATTTAAATTCAAATCCTGCTCTAGTCAAGACGTGTCTAAGCTTGGTTGGGTTTTTCCTATGGGTAAATCCGGTTCGATGTTCACTCACTTGGCCAATAAACAAATTTTAATATGCCTTAAAAAAGAAGAAAAAATGCTACCCGCAGGTGTTATTAAAGATCAACTCAATGAGCGTGTAGAGGCGATTGAAAATGAGCAAGGCAGAGCGCTCAAGAAAAAAGAAAAAGACAGTTTAAAAGAAGATATTATTATGCAACTTTTACCTCGTGCTTTTAGTCGTACGTCACAAACATTTGCATGGATAGATCCAGAAGCGAATATGTTTTATGTAGATGCATCGAGTACGCGTAAAGCCGAAGAGCTGATCTCTTTATTACGAAAAACCTTAGGCAGCTTACCCGTGGTGCCCATCCAATTAAAAAATCAAGCGGATGTGATCATGACGGATTGGTTAAATGAAGGTAATATCCCTAAAAACTTTAGCTTAGAAAATGAAGCTGAATTATGCTCCGCACTTGAAGGCGGTGGCATTATTCGTTGTAAACAACAAGATTTACTCTGCGATGAAATCAAAAACCATCTACTCGCTGATAAATTCGTAACGAAACTTGCTTTAAACTGGGCCGATAGTATTTCTTTTCTTATTGGAGAAGAGTTCGCCCTAAAACGTCTTAAATTTTCAGATGTACTACAAGAACAAAATGAAGATATTGATAAGGATGATTTCGCGGCACGTTTTGATGCTGACTTTGCCTTAATGACCGGTGAGATAAAACAACTTGTACCTGATATCATTGACGCTTTCGGTGGTGAATTAAACCTATAAAATTCTCGTTAAAATAACGGATATTAATCCCTTATTTCGAGTTTTAAATTACAAAAAAACAAATACTATCAAGACTGGCCTATTTTTTAGGCCTCTTTTATCTGTTATTATCAACCTAAGATCCCCCTTTGTAATCATGAAGAGTTGAATAATATGAGTGTTTCTATTTTTGGTAGTGCCAAGTCGAACAGTGCAACAAAAGCCTTATTACTAGGATCTGGTGAACTAGGTAAAGAGATAGCGATTGAACTACAGCGTTTAGGTATTGAAGTCATTGCAGCAGACAGTTACGAAAATGCCCCCGCGATGCAAGTTGCACATCACCATCATATTTTATCCATGCTAGATGGACAAAAATTAGAAGAGATAATCCGTCTTGAAAAACCCGATTTTATTATCCCTGAAATAGAAGCGATTGCGACCGACACTCTCTTAGAATTAGAACAACAAGGCTTTAATATCGTCCCCTCCGCACGCGCCACTAAACTCACAATGGATAGAGAAGGCATCCGACGTTTGGTCGCCGAAAAACTTTCGATTCCTACAACGCCTTATATTTTTACTGATAATAAAGCACAATATATAGATGCCATCGATAAAATAGGCATCCCTTGTGTCATTAAGCCGATAATGAGCAGTTCTGGTAAAGGACAGACCGTTATCCGCTCAAAAGAAGATATTGATAAGGCATGGCAACACTCTCAAAATGCAGGACGCAGTGGTGCAGGAAAAGTGATTCTGGAAAGCTTTATTGATTTTGATTATGAAATAACCTTGTTAACGATTCAAGCCGTTGACGGTATACATTTTTGTGCGCCTATCGGCCACCGCCAAGAAAATGGAGATTATAGAGAATCTTGGCAACCCCAAGCCATGTCCGAAAAGTCACTTAAAAAAGCTCAAGAAATAGCAACAAAGATCGTTATTGAACTCGGTGGCTACGGTTTATTTGGTATGGAGTTTTTTATTAAAGGCGATAATGTTTACTTTAATGAGGTTTCTCCACGACCTCATGATACGGGCTTAGTCACCTTATTTTCACAAGATAATTCTGAATTCGCTTTACACGTTCGTGCTATTTTAGGTTTACCCATTGGAAAAATAGTACAATATGGGCCGAGTGCATCTTGCGTGATTTTAGGAAATGGGAAATCACAAGATATTCGGTTTGCACATCTTAAAGAAGCATTATGTACAGTTCCTCATGCACAAATTCGTCTTTTTGCAAAACCAGAAATTAATGGTACTAGACGTTTAGGGGTCGCTATTACTCGAGCAGAAACAACAGAGCAAGCCGTTTTAGATGCGCAGGCAGTGGTAAATAAAATAAAGATTTTATATTAAAAGGCAGATTCAACCTTGAAGTGCATAACCGCTAAGCAGCAAGTGCGGTTATGTGTTCTGCCATAATTTGAAGTGGCGTTTTAAAAAAAAGTTTCTTTCTCGGTCTATTATTTAGCTGTATTAAATTCACCCTTACATCCTCATCACTGACCCATTTAAAGTCGGTTAATTTTGGCCAATATTGACGTAAAAGTCCATTGGTATTCTCATTCAATCCTCGTTGCCAAGAACAATAAGGATCGGCAAAATAATAGCTACAACCAAGCGATTTGGAGACCTCTTTGTGGTAAGCAAACTCTTTACCATTATCTGCTGTGATGGTTAATATACAGTCTTTAAATGGTCTCAACAATTCAATGGTTGCATCGGTGACTGTTCGTGCCGATTTATCAAGAACACTTAGATATTATGAAGACAATAAAAAAGGAGACTATCGCTCCTTTTTTATTGTCACGCGATTGCAGGGTTAACCAATATGCGTTAATCCGCCCATATAATGTTGTAATACAGTGGGTATTTCAATACGCCCATCTTCTAATTGGTAGTTTTCAAGCACAGCAACTAATGTTCGCCCTACTGCAAGACCTGAACCATTTAAAGTATGAATCAACTCTGCTTTCTTCTTACCTATTGGACGAAAACGCGCTTGTAGACGCCGAGCTTGGAAATCCCCCACATTCGAACAAGATGAAATTTCCCGATAAGTATTTTGCGCAGGAAGCCATACTTCTAAATCGTATGTTTTTGTAGCACTAAAACCCATATCTCCCGTACATAAAATAACTTTGCGATAAGGAAGCTCTAAATTTCTAAGTACTTGCTCAGCATGAGCCGTTAATTCTTCTAATGCCTGCGCACTTTTGTCGGGGTGTACAAATTGTACTAATTCTACTTTTTCAAATTGATGCTGGCGAATAAGTCCACGTGTATCACGTCCATAAGAGCCCGCTTCACTGCGAAAACAAGCGGTCTGAGCGGTGATTTTAATCGGTAACTCACTTTCATCAAAAATAATGTCACGGCTTAAATTTGTAAGAGGTACTTCGGCCGATGGGATCAAAGACATACCAACGCCTTCTTCTGTTGCAGGTTTGGTATTAAACAGATCCGCACCAAATTTAGGCAACTGTGTCGTCGCATATAAGCTTGCTCTATTCACTAAAAGAGGCACATACGTTTCCGTGTAACCGTGCTCATTAGTGTGCAAGTTAAGCATATATTGCCCAAGTGCACGATGTAATTTTGCAATTTGTCCTTGCATAACAATAAAACGCGAGCCACTGATTTTAACCGCTGATTTAAAATCTAGACCACCCAGAGCTTCTCCTAAATCAACATGATCTTTAACTAAAAAAGAAAACTTTTTAGGGGTTCCCCAAGTTGAAATTTCTACATTATCATCTTCATCTTTACCTACGGGCACAGAAGAATGAGGTAAATTAGGGATAGTATAAGCAATATCTTGAATTTGAGTGACAAGTTGATTAAATGTTTCTTTTGTTGTATCAAGTTGCACGCCAAATTCAACCATCTCTGCACGTAATAAAGTGATATCTTCACCGCGCTTGGCCGCTAATCCAATCTCTTTAGAACGACTATTACGCTCAGCTTGTAAATTCTCAGTTTTAATCTGTAATGCTTTACGCTTCTCTTCTAATTCTTTCATTAAATCAACGTCTAAGATAAAACCACGGCCAACTAATAACTGCGCAGTTTCCTCAATATTATTACGTAACAATTTTGAATCTAGCATTTTATTTCCCTAACTTTTTAAAACTAATAGCGTACCGACATAAGCGGCTAAAATACACACAACAACATTTAAAACAACATTTAGCATGGCTTTGATTAATGCTCCTTGTTGTAATAACAATAAACTATCCATTGAGAATGTTGAAAATGTGGTCAAAGCCCCCAAAAATCCGACTCCAATTAAAGGCCACCAAGAGGATGACATTATCGAGTTGTTTTGATGCATAAACATAAAGATATACCCCATGCTTAGCGAACCGAGTATATTAACGGTGAGTGTAGCAAATGGAAAACCTTTTCCAAAGAGGCTTAGCATCACAAAACCAATTAAATAGCGCAAAGTGGCACCAAAAGCCCCTCCACAAGCAACAAGTGCAATATTAGATAACATATTATTCATAACGCTTTTGAGTACTCTTTTGATTTAATTGTTGTAGATAATCTAATTTTTGACGGATCTGTTTTTCAAAGCCTCGATCGCTAGGCACATAAAAACGTGTACCTTGTAACTGCATAGGTAGATAAACTTCGCCCGCTGCAAAAGCACCGATTTCATCATGAGCATATCGATAACCTTGGTTATGTCCTAAATCTCGCATTAATTGTGTCGGCGCATTACGTAAATGCAGAGGCACATCAAAATCAGGATGGTCATTAACATACTGTTTAGCTTTTGAAAAAGCCACATAAACAGCATTACTTTTTGCGGCACTAGCACAATATACAATCGCTTGTGCTATCGCTCTTTCACCTTCATACGGACCAACACGAGTAAAGCAATCCCAAGCATTAATCGCAATTTGCATGGCTCGTGGATCAGCATTACCGATATCTTCAGAGGCAATGGCAAGTAAACGTCGTGCAACATATAAGGGATCACACCCACCCGCAAGCATTCTCGCGTACCAATATAATGCTCCATCAACATCAGAGCCTCGTACCGACTTATGAAAAGCAGAGATCAAATCATAAAAGAGATCGCCTTTTTTATCAAAAGCCACACCTTCTCGTCCCGCTATTTGCATTAGTAAATCTAAACTTATTTCGCCCTCAATAGCCATATCACAAAGCAACTCTAAATAATTAAGTGCTTTACGTGCATCTCCTTGCACTAATATAGCCAGTTTTTCTTTTACTCCTGGAGAAAAATGGAGCTGATGCGATACAAGCCCATCTTGAGACTGACACGCTTGATCAATAACTGCAACAATTTCATCTACGGTCAACTTTTTAAGTAAATACACGCGTGCACGCGAAAGTAAGGCATTATTTAATTCAAACGAAGGATTCTCCGTTGTCGCACCAATAAAAAGTAATGTTCCATCTTCAATAAAAGGTAAAAAAGCATCTTGCTGAGTTTTATTAAAACGATGTACTTCATCAACAAAAAGTAAGGTGCGTATACCCATTTTTTTATTCTTTTTGCCAATCTCAATAGCGAGGCGAATATCTTTAATTCCTGCTGTCACGGCAGAAAGGCGCTCAACATGCGCATCACAATAATGGGCGATGAGTTCAGCTAAGGTCGTTTTACCTGTTCCTGGGGGTCCCCATAAAATCATGGAGTGAGCGGCGCCAGCCTCTAAAGCTTTACGCAGAGGTTTACCCTCTCCAATTATATGTTCTTGACCAATGTATTGATTAAAAGTTTTCGGACGCATGCGCGCGGCCAGTGGTTGAAACTCTTCATTATTATCAAAAAGATCCTGCATCAACGTTGATCATCCACTTCTACGTTATCAGGGATAATAAACTCAAACATTTTATCGTTTAAAGGCGCTCTAAGAGCAAACGATGTAAGCGTAAATTCACTACGCTGCCCTTGCTCATCAATAATAATAAATTTGCTCATATCACCTTGATCTGAAAATTCAAAAATAAAACGCCCTTTACTGTCTAACTCACGTGTAGAAATAAGTGTAAATTGATTGTTTTTTTGGCTCACTTTATAATGTTTCCACTGCTTTTTAGCATTACCTGTCAACAATACAAAAGGCGTGTCCGTGATCGTATCATTAAAATTTAATAATGTAACTTGCTCAATAAAG
This sequence comes from Psychromonas sp. CD1, assembly GCF_002239585.1. Lineage (GTDB taxonomy): Bacteria > Pseudomonadota > Gammaproteobacteria > Enterobacterales > Psychromonadaceae > Psychromonas. The sequence goes on along the minus strand of NZ_NDFH01000003.1, from coordinate 428,332 downwards.
GGATCATAAATCCACATCGTTGTGCCATTCGATACTATCATCTGCTCATCTGGTGACGTCACATGCCAAATAAATTTTCCAGGGCGAGAAACGGTTAAAGTTCCGATACTCTTATTAAGAATATCACCCTGTGCATTACGGACAACTTGTGAAAAGTTTGCGTTGATGACTTTTAATTTGGCCAATTTGTCTTGTAATATTTGGCTGTCATTTTCTTGAGCTTGAGCGACATTTAAAAATAATAATGTCAATAACATTAAAATAACTTTTTTCATTCTTAATCCTTTATTGGGGGAGCGGCCAACACTTCACGACTACTATTTGCCCCTGACGGTGCGGTGATCACACCTTGTGCTTGTAATTGATCCACAATGCGTGCTGAGCGATTATAACCAATTCTAAATTTACGTTGAATACTTGATATAGACACTTTACGAATTTCACTAATAAAAGCTACAACCTCATCAAACAATGCATCAATTTCATTTTCCGCATCTCCCTCCTCACCCGGCAACATTGAATCGAGCGTCATCTCACCTTCTAAAATATCGCTAACATAATTTGGTGCGCCACGCTTTTTCCAATCGGCAACGACTTTATGCACTTCATGATCATCAACAAAAGCACCGTGTACACGAGTTGCAACACCCGTACCCGGCGGAAGATATAACATATCACCATGACCCAATAATGTTTCAGCTCCTTGCATACCTAAAATGGTACGTGAATCAATTTTACTTGAAACTTGAAATGCGATACGCGTGGGTATATTGGCTTTGATCAACCCCGTGATAACATCAACAGATGGACGTTGTGTCGCCAAAATAAGATGAATACCCGCAGCCCTTGCTTTTTGAGCGATACGCGTGATTAACTCTTCGCATTTTTTGCCTACAATCATCATCATATCCGCAAACTCATCAACGACAACAACAATATTTGGTAGTTTTTCTAATGCAGGAGCCGTTTCATCCATGCTATCACCAGGCTTCCAGAGAGGATCTAACATCGGTTCCCCTTTTTCAATTGCATCTAAAACGCGATTATTATAGCTAGCCAACGTTCTAACACCAACCGCTGAAAGCAGACGATAACGGCGTTCCATTTCACCAACACACCAGCGTAAAGCATTAGCCGCATCTTTCATATCCGTTACAACTTCGGTTAAAAGATGTGGGATCCCCTCATAAACACTGAGTTCAAGCATCTTCGGATCTATTAATATAAGGCGTACATCTTCCGGTCCTGATTTGTACAACAGGCTCACTAACATGCAGTTTACACCAACCGATTTCCCTGAGCCGGTTGTCCCAGCCACCAATAGATGTGGCATTTTAGCCAAATCTACAACTACAGGCTCACCCGAAATATCGACCCCCAACACAATACTTAATGGCGATTTTGCTTCTTTAAAAGCATCACTACCTAACACTTGCGATGCATAAACAATTTCACGGTATTTATTAGGCAATTCTAAGGCTATCACCGATTTACCCGGAATTTGATCCACCACTCGAACGCTCATCGCCGAAAGTGCGCGCGCTAAATCTTTTTCTAACGCAGTCACTGCACTTACTTTCATACCCGGTGAAAGCGCTAATTCAAAACGCGTGATCACCGGCCCAGGAAGCACATTAACCACTTTAGCTTTAATCTTAAATTCAAGCAGTTTTTCTTCCACTAAACGCGCAGCGCTGTCCAACTCTTGTTGTGAGATAGGATGCTCTTTTTGAGCCACTTTATCTAATAAATCAATACTAGGAAAATCACCAATAGACAAATCTTTTTTATGTGCAATAAAAGGTTTAGCATGCTCAGGTAGATGTGAGAAATCAGGCGTTTTATCCACCGTAGCTTCACTAAAGTCAATCATCACTTCTTCCTCCGTTGAAAGGCTTTCTTTTTCAACGTTAGGAATATTCACTTCACTTTCTTTCGCAAGAGTTAAAAAATCCGGAACTGGCGTTATAAAAGCAGGCTCTTGTCTCTTTGGTGCGCTATGTTCATCATCTTTATTGGTTTTTTCCTTCGAAATTGTTTTTTTAAATAATATTTTTTTATCGTTAAATAACTTACTTGGTTTTTTCTTCTCTTTTTTTGCAGTGGGTTGCGCATTATCTCGTATTTCTAAATAACAACGCCAACGGCCAGGTAAGGTTAATAGAAATGAAACGAACGTGATAGCACTGGCACCCAGTGCTTCAACAAGGGTAAGCCATGAAAAACCAAACAATAAAGTAGAGCCAGAAATAAGTAGCGTTAATAAAATAAGATTAACCGCCAATAGACTAAAAAAACCAAGCATACTCTGCGCGATAATATCGCCAATTAAGCCACCTGATGGATAATAACTAAAATCATTAAAATTTAACGAGGCGAGTGCAGATAAACTGAAAACAGTGAAAATAAACCCTATAATTCGCAGACCTGCATTTAAAAAATCAACATCCAATGTGAATTTAGGTTTCCACAATATCGCCCAAGCCAATAACATTATCATTATCGGCAACAAGTACGCTAATAGACCAAAAGTATAAAATAATATATCTGCAGTCCACGCTCCCGCGGGGCCACAGCTATTTCCAATTGAAGCGGCCCAATGTTGTTGCGACCAACTAGGATCTGCAGGAGAAAAAGTGATAAGAGAAAGTGTTATAAAGATCGCCACAAAAAAAGTCAGTATAATACCCACTTCAAAGAGCTTCTGAATACCGGAAAGACGATTAATTATATTTTTTTTAAACAAAACAATACCTTGTATTTTAAGTCAATCTAAGAAATCAATAGGTAATTGATGGCGCAAACGTAACCATATTTTACCACTTGCGAATGCTGAATCTCGTACTATTTGCATTATGGACTGTAATTCACCTTTCTCTAAGACAGATTTTATATCCGCGTAATAGGTTAGGGCGATAGAACGAGCTTCCGTATTTGAAAAATAAAAAACGCCCACTTTTCGATACAGATCTTGTAAACCATTTAAGATCAAAACGTAGATCATATTATTCGAAGATACCGCCACATGATGATAAAATCGATAATCAAACTCGGTAAATTCTTCACTACTCGCATCAATCGACGGCACATTATCTAAATAAGCGAGCACACTCTTACTATTATTTTTAGCTGCCATACGCAATATGATAGTACTAATATTCGTCCGCACAGACATTAATTGATCAATCAAATCACTGCGTCGATTTACATCTAAACGGGTTAACGTACTGAGTATATTTAACCCAGATGTTTCCCAAAAATCATTTACCTTCGTCGGTTTCCCATGGTGGATAGTTATCCAACCATCTTTTGCTAAACGTTGTAACACTTCGCGCAAAGTCGTACGGGTGACGCCTATTTTATCCGCCAGTAAACGCTCTGCGGGCAAAACTGAATTAATTGCAATAGAGCCGTTCCAAATTGACTCAATAAGGTATTGCTCTGCGACATCTGCAGGCCCTTTTGCTTTCATTATCATTTTATTCTTCGCTATATGCATATTTATTAACAATACTATTTTATACTCTCGATCTTTAATCTAAACAATAAAATAGATTAAAAAATATAATACGTTCTTTTCTTAAAAATAAAACAAGTGCAAGATATAAATTAAATTTGTGATCTCATGCCTGTCCATGTTATATCTTTTATTTCATATCCCGCATAAGGAAAAATTGTGCTTTTTATTTTAAAAAACTTATCAAAAAAACGCTGGCCTTGGTTATTACTCGCCGGTAGTGCATTATTACTCGAATTATGTGCTCTATACTTCCAACATGTTATGAAATTAGAACCCTGTGTTATGTGTGTTTATGAGCGCCTTGCTATGTTCGGCATTATTTTATCAGGACTCATCGGTGCCGTATCACCTCATCTTTTGTTTGTGCGTTTACTTGCCTTTGCAAGCTGGCTTATTAGTGGTTTTTGGGGCCTACAATTAGCATTAGAGCATACTAATTTTCAATTAAATCCATCACCTTTCGCCGTTTGTTCTTTTTTGCCTAATTTTCCAACATGGGCACCTTTACACCAATGGTTACCTTGGTTATTTAACCCAACGGGTGATTGTGCCGATATGATTTGGCAATTTCTCGGCTATACCATGCCACAATGGTTAATTGTTAGCTTTGTTATCTACTTAGCTCTATTTGTGATAATTGCTGGAAGTGCACTATTACCGAAAAAGTGCTTCCAATAACACCCTTTTATTCTCAAGCGCATCTGAAAACTCACTGTTTGATGCGCTTAGATGCATAATATATTAGCTTATCTTTAAATATGAGCGTAAGTCTGCCGCATCTAAATGATATAGCACATCAAGTAAATTAACTTGTAAGCTTCCCGGTCCCTGTGACTGCGTAGCAGCAATTTCACCAGCGACACCTAAAATAGCTGTCGCCGCAAGACCTGTCGTATCACCCACCGCAGCAAAAGCCCCCGTTAAAGCCGATAATGTACAACCCATTCCGGTTACTGATGCCATCATTCTCGCACCATTGTGTAGTTGTATTTCTCCCGTTGCACAAATAATACAATCAACCGTCCCCGATATAACGACGCTACATGCATAACGAAGGCTTAGCTCTCTACCTGAGAACAGGGCATCTTCACTTACATGTATCGCATCAAGACCATGGCAGGTAACTTGATGACCCGCTAGCGCAATGATTTCAGAAGCATTCGCGCGAATAATAAGCTTATTCGCTAAGTCCGCTATCTGACGAGCACTCTGCAGCCGAAATATACTCGCACCACAGCCAACGGGATCTAATACCACCCATTTATTTTTGATATTAGCTTGTTGCACAGCAAATAACATCCGAGCAAGCCATATTTCATCTAAAGTACCAATATTAATAACTAAGGCATCGGATAACGCAACCATCTCCACCATTTCCGCACGCGAATGCGCCATGATAGGAGAGGCTCCGATTGCAAGTAATGCATTTGCCGTATTATTCATCACAACGTAATTAGAAACATTAAGTACTATTGGTTTTTTCTGCCGAATTAAAGCAAGTGATTGCACTATTTCATCTATTTTTACACTCAACATTGCTAATCCTTATTCGTCTTTATATTTAAACTTTGTTCCCAAAAAGCCACTTCCATACGTGTTGCACTACGAAATACATCTAAAAGTTTTTGCCCTTGCTGACTATGTAAATCAATATCGGCTAATAGCATATCCAAATATTGCAAATTTTCAAGGGTAGATTGTTGTAATTCATCACCGGAATATAATGTTATCCAGCTCGCATAAGGATTACCTTCGAGTATCGTGTTTTCATCTTTTAATAGCAAACGCCCTATTTCTGCATAGCCAATGAAGCAAGGGGCTAATGCCGTATATAACTGCACGACATCCCCACTCATACCGATATCTAATACATAGCGCGTATAAGCGATAGTGCCCACCTCTTCATCTTGAACTTCTAAATCTAATTCGCTCAGTCCCCAATCATTACAGTACGCGACATGATGAGAAATTTCAGATTGTAAAAGGGCTTGCACACTGGGTAAAAAATGACGCATTTCAGCTAAAGTACGCGCTTTATAGATGGCCAACGCATAAGCTCTTGCATATTGCTTCAAAAACAAAAAATCTTGTTTTAGATAATGCAAATAACATGGTTGAGCCAGTTTCCCTGTTGCTAAAAGGCATACAAATTCATGTTTTGTATAAGCATCCCATTCCTGCGTACAGGCTTTAATTAAATCTTGATGATCCATAATATGCTCTCTCTATTGAAAATTAGGCAAATAATCTTTAGCTTTAGGTAATGTTTTTATGACGTTATGCGCATACATAAATTTTGCATAGTCATCATAACGACCGAAATCAATCGCAGCCGGACTTAACGAAAAACGGCTTAACGTTGCCTGCCAAGCAAGTTTATTAAGCGCCGTATCTAAAGTGTCCGGGGCATATGCAATAAATTCTTGCCATGCATCGTCCGGGTGATTAAGTATATAAGTTGTCGCTTGCTCTAAAGCCTTATTAAAAGATCGAATTTTATGCTTATCATATGTTTTGGCATTCGCAACGAAAATAAGTTCATCATAAATTGGCACTCCATTCTCTTCGGGGTAAAAAGCTTTATTAGCAAAACCTTCAAGCATTAATTGATTCATTTCAAAATTACGGAGCCCTCCCCAAATCGCGTCAACTTTACCCGAAGCAAGCGAAGCGGAAAGCGCCCAACCTACATTAATAATCTGTACATCGCTATATGTTAATCCCTGTTGCTTAAGCATCTCTTTAATACTTGCATCTTCACTGCCCGTAATTGAAACGCCAATTTTTTTACCTTTTAAGTCTGCTAATGTATTAATTTTATTATTATCTAAAAAAATCAAACAATTTAACGGCGTCGCAATTAACGTTGCACTACGGATCAATGGCAAACCCGCTGCAACATCAATAATTAAATTGGGCTGATAAGATATCGCTAAATCAATTTTATTAGCGGCCACTAATTTAGGCGCTAAGGAAGGATCTCCAGGCTCTTGAATATCAACGCTCAACCCCTGTGCTTTAAAAAAACCATGTTGTTGCGCAATAATAATCGGTGCATGGTTTGGATTAACAAACCAGTCCAACATTAAAGTTAGTTTTTGCGCATAGCTATTAAGTGAGAACAATGTCATAAGTAATATCAAACAGCTCCCTTTTATTATACCTTTCATTTTACTTCCTTTTAAAAAAACACCCGAATGTGTGCACTACAATTAATCTTGCCAATGGATAAATTTTTTCAAAAACATATCCGTTAAAAAATAAAGCCCCACAGATAACGCCGACAAAATAAACAATGCGGCAAACATTTCATCAATTTGCATACGTGCATTAGCTTGCAACATTAAATAACCTAAGCCTTCACTTGAGCCTACCCACTCACCCGCTACTGCTCCAATTGGCGCAATTACCACCGCAACGCGAATACCCGATGCAAGTGTCGGCAATGACGCCGGCAACTGAATATAACGTAACACTTGCCATTTACTGGCTCCCATCGTTTGTACTAAATCTAAGTAACCTCTGGGTGTATTACGTAATCCGTCATAACAACAGGTACAGACCGGAAAGAATATAATTAATGCGGCCATCACCACTTTAGAAGCAATGCCATAACCTAACCAAAGCATCAAAACAGGAGCAATAGCAAACACCGGGAAGGCTTGACTGGCTATCAAAATAGGCATAAGCCAACGTTTAAGCGGTTTAAACAATAACATTTGCAGTGCAAATAACATGCCCATTGATAAACCTAAACCTAACCCTAAAACTATTTCTATAAAGGTAACACTTGCGTGTTTAAATAAAATTTCATGTCGTAAAAATAGACGTTGTAATACGGCATATGGGCTGGGAAAAATAAAATGAGGTAAGGCAAAATAAAGCACTATTGCCTGCCATAATAATATGAGCACACATATGCTTATTAAAAAACGCCCGCTTACGACAAATAATTTTTTTGATTTTTCAACGAATTGAGAGCAACCACCTGATTTATTCATGATCGTTCTCTAAACAGGTCATTATCTGTTGCTGCAAACGCGCACCTTGCGCATCAAACTGACGAGGCGTTGCTGATGTTGGTATCTCTAATTCTGTTATAAAAGCCGGGTTACCTTGCATAATGTAGAGTTTATCCGCCAAACGAATCGCTTCTTGCGGATCATGAGTTATCAATAACACTGTTTTATCTTTTAGTAATTTTATCGCCAAATTTTGTAATCGATAACGTGTTACCGCATCAAGTGATGAAAAAGGCTCATCCATTAGAACAATAGACTTATCTTGCATTAAGGTTCGAGCAAGTGCGACGCGTTGACGCATACCTCCCGATAATTGTTGCGGGAAACATTGTTCCTTATGCGCCAAATCAACACTTTCTAATAATGATAATGCGCGTTTCTTTTGTTCAGAAATTGGCGTTTTCAAAAATCGAGAACTTAACATCACGTTATCTAATACCGATAACCAAGGCATCAAAAGATCTTGCTGCGCCATGTAGGCTATCTCATTCTCTAATTGGCACACAGGTTGAGTTTTCAATTCACCTTGCCAATCCGCTTTTCTTTGTAATAACCCCGCGATATGACGTAATAAAGAGCTTTTACCACATCCACTTTTACCTAACAGACACGTCCACGATTGCGCAGGTATCTGCATATTTAATCCCGATAAGATGACATTATTACTGCTGTAATAACGCAAATATCCGTCTTTAATTATCAAACTAATAGGTTTGCTAATGACTCCCTGCATTCCCATTATTCAGCCTCTGCTGTTGGCAGATTAAAAAAATGATGTACCGGGCCTGCACCTTTGCCAATATCTAATTCATCCGCATGAAAAATCGCCAATGATATATAATGTTTAGCGCGTTGTAAGGCTTTTTCTAAACTGTCGCCTTGAGCAAGATATGACGCTATTGCAGAAGACAACGTGCAACCCGTACCATGTGTATTTTGCGTATTATGCCGTGGCGCACAAAAAGTTTTATTCTCTTTTTTTAGGATCAATATATCATTGCTTGATGCATTTTTAACTAAGTGCCCACCTTTCAATAAAACAGCAGCGGTGTCTAATTGCCGTAGTGCAGGGATCATTTCTAACATTGCCTCATAAGTGTCGACACATGGAATGTTAAGTAAGGCTGCAGCTTCTGGTAAATTCGGGGTTATCACATTGGCAAGGGGTAATAACTGTGTTTTAAGTGTTTGAATCGCCGCTTTTTTTAATAATAAATCACCACTGCTCGACACCATAACGGGATCTACAACAACAAAAGCCGGTTTGTATTGCTTTATTTTACGCGCTACCAGCTCAATAATGTCACTATCAGCCAACATTCCCACTTTGACAGCAATAATATTTAAATCACTAAAAACAGCATCTAGTTGCTGTTCAATATGTATTAAAGGGATAGGAAAAATAGCCTGCACACCTAACGTATTTTGAGCAGTAATTGCGGTTATCACAGAGCATGCATAACTGCCGGTTGCAGAAATACTTTTAATATCAGCTTGAATACCTGCACCACCACCACTGTCAGAGCCAGCAATAGTGAGGACGATGGGAATATGTGAATGTTTACGATAAGGTATTGCATTTGCCATAAAAGCTCCTAGGCTGGCTAATACAGCTAAATAATAGACCGAGAAAGAAACTTTTTTTTAAAACGCCACTTCAGATTATGGCAGAACACATAACCGCACTTGCGGCTTAGCGGTTATGCACTTCAAGGTTGAATCTGCCCCTTTTAAAAAGTAAATCTTTTGCATTTAAAAAGCACTTTTTCTTAGCTAATGAACAAACTTAATTTTATTCAGATTAACACCTTTACTCGATATAAAAACCACAGGTATATTCTTCGGCTCTTATATCAAGAATTCTATTATTTATTGAGATAAATAATAGCTTCAACTTCAATCAAAACATCTTTAGGTAATCTTGCAACTTCAACACATGAACGCGCGGGAAAAGCCCCTGCAGTGAAATATTCAGCATAAATTGCATTAAATTCAACAAAATTTTCTAAGTCGCTAATAAAACAAGTTGTCTTAACAACATCTAGCATTGTTTTACCCGACGCCTCGACAACAGATTTCAAGTTTTCCATCACCTGCCTTGTTTGATCTTTAATATTTTCTCCAACAACCGATCCATCTTTAGGGCTAAAGGGAACACAACCGGATACATAAACATATTCACCCGCTTTAACCGCTTGAGAATATGGGCCAATTGCTTTTGGAGCTTTATTTGTTTCTATTATCATTTTATTTTACGCTCTAATTAGTTATAGTATTCTTCACTTAACACTTATAGTGAGCATCTACTACCAACTCACGTGTTATTGTGAAACGTTATACGAAAGCATATTGTTACGGACTAACCATCAAAAACAGAGGCTTTGATTTCATCTTTATTTGTAGCCTCTTCTTAGATGCGCTTAATTTACACAACGAGCCATTTTATTATTATGACCTCAGTCAAAAAACAAAGATAAAGTTAAAATCATTCGGCTACACTTTGATAATTAATTATTTTAGATAAGACCCTAACTCAACTTTTATACGATAAAATCTATTATCTCAACGCTGGACAAGCACTGTAACCATTTATATAGATGCACAGTTTCTATGCGGTACCTTTTTTAAATCTATTAACAGGTGAATAGATTTAAAACGTAGCATTCTTGACAGAAACCACATGATACTTCATATTTAATACCCTTTTTCTTTTTGATTACATTATTATGCTTAAGTATATATATGATAATGCAGTCTTTTTTTTAAATACAAAAAAAATCTTGTCTGTCATTTCAAAACACAGGTGACAACACGCACAAAAATAAATTTTAAATAGTGATTCGCCACATATTTAACAGTCAAAGCCCATAGCGATAACACAGGTAATGTAATGCTTAATATATTTAAATATTTTGAACAACTCGTACCCGCATTGAATGATGTTGAGCCAACTCAGCCCCCGAAAACATTATTCGCTTTTTGCCTACATTATACAAAAGGCTATGTTGTCGCATTATTAGCCATGGCAATATTAACCGCTTTATTAGCCCTTTTAGAAGTTTCTCTTTTTGGCTTTATGGGCAAATTAGTAGATTGGTTGATAACTAAAAACCCCGAAACATTTTTACACGAAGAATCTTCAACCTTAATTCTCATGAGCGCGATGATACTGATATTAATACCATTATTAACGGCGCTACATGCTTTAGTGGTGCACCAAGTGTTACTCGGTAATTACCCAATGTCTATTCGTTGGTTTGCACATCGCTACCTTTTAAAGCAAAGTTTCTCTTTTTACCAAGACGACTTTGCCGGACGTATTGCAACGAAGGTAATGCAAACATCTTTAGCCATACGCGAAACCGTTATGAAATTACTTGATGTGATGGTATACGTCACAGTTTACTTTTTTGCCATGATAATTATGGTTGCACAAGCCGATTACCGCTTAGCGATTCCCATGTTAGTTTGGTTAGTTATTTATATTTCATTACAACTTTATTTTGTTCCTAAACTAAAGAAAATTTCAACTCAACAAGCGGATGCACGCTCAACGATGACGGGCCGTATTGTCGATAGTTACACGAATATTTCTACCATTAAATTATTTGCACATACTGATGCCGAATTTGCATACGCCAAGCAAGGCATGCAATACTTTTTAAAAACCGTATATAAACAAATGCGCTTAGTAACCTGTATCAGCGTGAGCGTACAAATTAGTAATTACGTGCTTGTCTTTGCCATTGCTGCATTATCCATTAGTTTATGGATACAATCAGCCATTAGCATTGGCTCCATTGCCCTTGCTATCAGCCTTACACTTCGTTTAAATGGAATGGCACAATGGATAATGTGGGAAGTCAGTCACCTCTTTGAGAATATAGGCACAGTAACCGATGGTATGGCTACACTTTCTAAACCGAATGTGATTGAAGATGAAAAAGAAGCCAAAGCTCTACTTATCGAACAGGGCAATATTCATTTTAAAAATATCAGTTTTCATTATGGTGAAAAAAGTGGTGTCATTAGTCACTTCGATCTCAAAATAAAAGCGGGCGAAAAAATCGGTTTAGTAGGTAGATCTGGAGCGGGTAAATCGACATTAGTTAATTTGTTATTACGTTTTTATGATGTCGAACAGGGTCAAATTTTGATTGATGGTCAAGACATAAAAAAAGTACAACAAGAAAGTTTACGCTTACAAATAGGAATGGTCACACAAGACACCTCTTTATTACACCGCTCAATTCGTGAAAACATTCTTTATGGCCGTCCCGATGCAAGCGAGGATGAAATGATTTTAGCTTGTCAACAGGCACAAGCTGCTCAATTTATTGAAAATTTAAGCGATAATGAAGGTAACAAAGGTTACGATGCGCAAGTGGGTGAACGTGGTGTTAAGCTTTCAGGAGGCCAACGCCAGCGCATTGCCATTGCTCGAGTGATCCTTAAAGATGCACCTATTTTAATTTTAGACGAAGCAACATCAGCACTCGACAGTGAAGTTGAAATGGCAATTCAAGAAAGTTTATATAAATTAATGCACGGTAAAACAGTCATTGCAATTGCACATCGACTGTCCACTATTGCGGCAATGGATAGATTAATTGTCCTTGATAAAGGCAAGATTATTGAACAAGGATCTCATCAAGAACTACTCAATGAAGATGGTATTTATGCTCAATTATGGAAGCATCAAACCGGCGGTTTTCTTGGCATAAATTAATAACCTAAAAGAGCAAATACCAAAACCAGCATAAAATAGTGACTTTTTAATTTAAACCATTAAATTATTAGTCTCTATTTATATTCATTAATTGTGAATATGGCGGTGACGGAGAGATTCGAACTCTCGGTACGTTACCGTACACACACTTTCCAGGCGTGCTCCTTAAGCCACTCGGACACGTCACCTTTATTTATAAACTCATAACAATAACTGCTAGAGCGAGGCGCATCATAATGAACTCTCCCTCTAAAATCAACTACTAATATGTTTTTTGGTTGTTATTCTAATGTTTCTTGCCGTAAATAGACACTTGCACCTAATAACCCTGGGTTTTCATGTATTATCAAAAATGTTGGGATCGCACGAAGATAAGGTTTAAAACGCCCTTTATTCTCAAAGCACTGTCTAAAATCACTTTTGATAAAAAACTCACTAAAACGAGGTACAATCCCCCCCGCGATATATACTCCGCCAAAGCAAGCTAAATTAAGCGCCAAATCCCCCGCAAAAGCACCCATTATTTGACAAAAAACCTCGATACTATGCAAAGCTAACGGACACTTCTGACTAAATGCGGCAGTTGTTACTTGTTGTGGTTCATAAAACTCTGGTGACTTACCCGATAAACGACATAAGCTGTGGTAGATATTAACAAAACCTTGCCCAGATAAAACACGCTCTGTAGATACATGTCCATATTGATCTTGTAATAACAATAATATATCCGCTTGCTCTCGATTGTTTACCGATAAACTTGCATGCCCACCCTCACCTTTTAAACTTAACCACTTATTTTTAATCTGAATTAGATGTGCGACACCCAATCCCGTACCTGGCCCAAAAACAGCTTTCGGAGCCCCTTCTTTGATCGCACCGCCACCAATTTGTAATTGTTCATTTTCTTTTAAAAAAGGCACCGCAAGTGATATTGCCGTATAATCATTGATTAAATATAACGCATTAAGTTGTAACTTTTCTTTTAATGCTTTTTTTGAAAATTGCCAACTAAAATTCGTCATGATCACAGCATCATCTTCAACAGGGCAAGCAATTCCCAAACACAAATACTTGACTGTGTCTCTTAATGTTGAAAAGTATTGAACAAGAACAGCATCAAGCGTTATAAACTGCGCGCATGAATATTCTCGCAATTGACTTAATTCACCATTTTTAATATTACAAACCGCTAAACGAATATTTGTTCCTCCGATATCTCCCACGACTGCAAGCATAAAATTTCCCTTTAATTTTTAACATGAATAGATTAAAAGTATCGTTCGTGTAATAAAGTTACATTAAACTTGATCTTAAACAGCTTTTACCTGTAATAAAATGACAGAATTCTCCGTTTTCTTTATACTAACCTGTCATCTATCATGTTTTATTGTAATTTAATGCCACATATTTATTTGGCACTTTTATACCTAATTCATCTCAGTTTAACTTATATTTATTAATTACAGTGAAAAGCAATGAATACTTTAGAGCTCATTCAAAAAAATTTAAATGCTTTCAGTAAATCTGAAAGAAAAGTGGCCGAAGTCATCATTGCATCCCCACAAATTTCTATTCGCTCTAGCATCGCAACACTTGCAAAAATGGCTGAAGTCAGTGAACCAACAGTAAATCGTTTTTGTCGTCGTTTAGATACCAAAGGATTTCCCGACTTTAAGTTACACTTAGCGCAGAGTTTAGTAAAAGGTACGCCTTATGTAAATCGTAATGTGGATGAACATGATGGTGCAGAAGCTTACACAGCCAAAATTTTTGAATCTACAATGGCGTGTTTAAATGGTGCCAAAAACACCTTAGACACAACTTTAGTTAATCGTGCGGTCGATGTTTTAACGCAAGCAAAAAAAATCTCTTTTTTTGGCTTAGGCGCCTCTTCTTCTGTTGCTCACGATGCACTGAATAAGTTTTTCCGTTTTAATATTCCCATCTGTTGTTTTGATGATATATTAATGCAAAAAATGAGCTGTATTAATAGTAGTGAAGGTGATGTAGTGGTGTTTATTTCTCATACTGGTCGCACTAAAGCTTTGGTAGAAGTCGCTCGTATCGCACGTGAAAACAATGCTTTCGTGATCGCATTAACCGCCTTAAATTCACCTCTAGCTAAAGAAAGTAACTTGGTACTTTCTATGAGTGTTCCTGAAGACACCGATATTTATATGCCCATGGCATCACGTATTGCGCAACTCGTTTTAATCGATGTCTTAGCAACAGGATTTACATTGCGACGGGGATCTAAGTTTAGAGAAAATTTAAAACGTGTCAAAAAAGGGATCACGGACTCCCGTTTTGATCTTTGCGATTTATAAATTTACATAAATATAAAATCATATATCAAGCCATTTTTAAATTCTAGCTTCTTATATGAGGTTGCAACCTATAAAAGAAAATCCTGAAAAGACAGGAAACAAAAACAAAACAATTAACTTGACCAATATCAAGTTATAGGAGATTTTGGCTCCTATAATGATCATAACTTTTAAAATCAAACCATCCAAAAGGATAAAATAATGACAATTAAAATCGGTATCAACGGCTTTGGTCGTATCGGACGTTTCGTATTTCGCGCGGCTTGTGAGCGTTCTGATGTGGAAGTTGTTGCAATCAATGATTTAATCGACGTTGAATACATGGCTTACATGCTTAAATATGACTCAACTCATGGTCGTTTTAACGGTACAGTTGAAGTTAAAGATGGTAATTTAGTTGTAAACGGAAAAACAGTTCGTGTTACTGCTGAACGTAACCCTGAAGATTTAAAATGGGCAGAAGCAGGCGTTGAAGTTGTTGCTGAAGCAACTGGTCTTTTCCTAACAGACGAAAAAGCACGTAAACATATCACTGCAGGTGCAAAAAAAGTTGTTCTTACAGGTCCTTCTGGCGATGTTCCAATGTTCGTTATGGGTGTTAATGCTTCAGAATATGCTGGCCAAGATATCGTTTCTAATGCTTCTTGTACCACTAACTGTCTTGCTCCTATCGCTAAAATACTTAACGACAAATGGGGAATTGAATCAGGTCTTATGACAACGGTTCATGCAACAACTGCAACTCAAAAAACAGTTGATGGTCCTTCTATGAAAGATTGGCGTGGTGGCCGTGGTGCGTCTCAAAACATCATTCCATCTTCAACAGGCGCAGCAAAAGCAGTAGGTAAAGTAATCCCTGCTCTTAACGGTCTTCTAACTGGTATGGCTTTCCGCGTACCAACTGCTAACGTTTCTGTTGTTGATCTTACTGTCAACCTTAAAACTGCGGCAACATACGAAGAAGTTTGTGCTGAAATGAAACGTGCTTCTGAAAATGAATATGCAGGTGTTCTTGGTTACACTGAAGATGCTGTTGTTTCTCAAGATTTCATCGGTGAAGTTCAAACTTCAGTGTTTGATGCTAAAGCGGGTCTTGCATTAACTGATAAGTTCTTAAAAGTTGTATCTTGGTACGATAATGAAATCGGTTACTCAAACAAAGTTCTTGATCTAGTTGCTCTTATCTCTAAATAAGAAATAAGATCTCTTAATTTAACTTTGTCGAAGCCTGTACTTGTACAGGCTTTTTTATATCTACTTTGCATCAAAAACATCACTTTATTGTGGTAATATTTTTAAAAATGCAAGCAGGTAATTCTAGATTTTGAGAATTGTATGCCCTCACATTACCTTTTGAATAACCTATCTAAACTAATTATAATACTCCTTTTAAACTTACTACCTTTAAGTGTATATTGTGCCAATGAACGTATTTCTTCTTTTTCTAAAGCAAAAAACATATTAGAAAAAAAAATATATGCCCAGCATCGCACTACTATTTATTGCCAAGCTGATTTTGACGCGCAAAAAAATATTACTTTACCCAAAGGTTTCCACACCACTAAATATCTTAACCGTACGAAACGTATTGAATGGGAGCATGTCGTACCCGCAGAAAACTTCGGACGCACTTTTAGTGCTTGGCGTAATGGATATAACAAATGTATTAGCCTCCAAGGTAAAGCTTATAAAGGCCGAAGATGTGCAAATAAAGTAGATTTACAGTATCGTTATATGCAAGCCGATATGTATAATTTATATCCAGCTATTGGCGCTGTAAATGCAATGCGCAGTAATTATAATTTTAAAATGTTAGGCGCCGAAAAAAGTATGTTTGGAAGTTGCCAAATGAAAATAAGTCACCATAAAGCTGAGCCACCGATTCAAGCACGTGGCACGATTGCGCGTACATATTTATATATGGATGCAACGTACACACATTACACGATGAGTAAGGCACAAAAAAAACTGATGCAAGCATGGGATAACACTTACCCCGTAAATGCTTGGGAGTGTCAACGAAGCGCAATCATAAAGCGTTTACAAGGCAGTCGCAATATAGTATTAGAAAATCGCTGTGCAATGCTTTAGCGCGCACTCTTAAAAATTTACAAGAGAAAACTAAATACCTCTCAGTCTAAAAAGATACCATTAAGGCATGTGAGTACAACAACTTGCTAATAAATCAGCAAAAAACACAGATCCTTTTTTACGTACAAACTCCACATTGCGAAGGGGTATGGCGTCGGGATCTGGATGATTTTCTAATGCCTTTTGCATACTACTTTCTCGAATAATATGCAAAGTAGGATAAGGAGACCGATTTGTATAATTAGAGGCATCTTCAGGATCAACATCAGAGAAACAATAATCCGGATGGAAACTTGCCAACTGATAAATCCCTTCATATCCTTGTTCGAACAATAAATCATTGCTCAATTCAACCAGATCTAAAAAATCATAAAAGAGTAATAAACCTTGAGGAATGATAAATAAGGTTGTTTCTACCGAACAATTCGTATCGAGAAACAAACATTCATCAATCAGTTTTTTTAATATTTCTTTTTGCTTACTTGCTTTAATTTCAATATAACGAATAGTGCCTCGCTCTACTTCACGGCGAGCAAAGGGGCAAATGTTATATTTTACAATCACATTTGCAACCCAATTTTCAGTATGCTTAATTATTTCACTTTGATGATTCATATTCGGTCTCTATTTTGCCACATTTTTTTTGCAAAAATCAGGCTCTCTTCTTGTGTGTTATTCGGCGATCTTTGTTGTAAAATTAAAGCTATTGTACAAATAATTGCGCTATTCGCATACTGGTCAATAACATCCCCAAACCATACGTTTTGCAAAGAACATGCAGATATTTGTGCCACATCAGTGCCTCGTACTTGTGGTAAGTAGGTCGGCCATTCATGCTCAATATAATGCTTATTTTGCACTCCACAAACCCTAAAACTTACGCGAGGATTAACTTCACTTTCTCCGCCTTCACCCTTAAATGAAAATATATTAAGTTCGCCGGTTAATAACCCAGCTGATGCATGGAGTTTGTCATAGCCTTTATGAAAAACACCACGAATAGAAAAGGATGCATTCGCTGGATTAAGAGCTCTAGCGACTGTATTTAAAGGTGTACGCAAACCTACTTTTTTACGCAAGGCTAAAAGCGGGATAAGCTCTGCACAATAAGCTGATAAAGGTACATAACAAATGGCATGATCTTGTAATGCTTTTTCTGCTTGTTTAACTGTCTGCACGATAGGAATATTTAATAATGGACAAGCATCCTCTATTTGAAATTTTAAACTATTGATACCGTTAAAACCATGTAAAAGAATGCGGATACCTTGCTGTGCTAGCACTTTAGCCGCTAATAACAACCAAGGGGGTTGGTTTTTTTTCCCTGCATAACAAGGCCAATCTAAATCCACATTTAGTTGTTTCCAGTGGATATCTATTTTTTCACGTAAGGCATCTACGTAACCTGCGACCTCTTCGGGTGTTTCACCTCGTACGCGTTGTAACATCAATAACACCGCAAGTTGTAAAAGTTCAGCGTCACCGCGCAAATATGATGACAGGGCATCATATGCTTCAGTTTTAGTTAACGCCCGACGCCCTCTTTCGCCTCGGCCCGTTAATTTTATATACTGACTAAACACTTAAATATATTTTCCTAATTGTTTGGGTAAAGAATTCAAAATAGTCAGGGGTTTAAATTTCATCAACGTCTCTGTTTGTTGTGCACCATAACTTACCGCAAGACAATCCATACCGGCATTATGAGCCATTTGCAAATCAAAACTCGCATCTCCAATCATTAATGCTTGTGAAACGTCGCAGTTAAGATCCTTTAATATATTGTTAAGCATAAGTGGATCTGGTTTTGATGCGCTATCTTCCGCGCAATAAACACACTTAAAAAGATTTTTTATTTGAAGTGATTCAAGTTGATATTCTAAACCCTGTCGACTTTTACCTGTCGCAATAGCAAGTTGATATCCTTGCGCATGCAAAGTATGTAAATAAGCTTTTATCCCAGGGTACAAAGGCGTCTGCATTTTATTTTTTTGGGTGTACTGTTCACGATACACTTTGATAAAAATAGATTGCTGCGTTTGGGTTCCCTCAGAAAACAAAGTCAAAAAGGTATGCTCTAAACTTAAACCGATTGTATTACGTAATATCTTTTTTGACGGCACGCTTAATTGCGCGTACTTTGCGGCGATTTGCATACAACATACTATTTTATCGATTGAGTCCATTAACGTACCATCCCAATCGAAAATAATAAGTTTATACTGCATACACTCCGCCCCGAGACTATAAGATAAACATCTACGCACTAACTGTAAATATAATTAGCTACGCTGTAATTTTTCAAGCACTTTGGCTAAGGAATCACAAAGAGGAGCACTTATGGTCATTTGTTTATCTAATATAGGATGATAAAAAGTAATATGCGCAGCATGCAAAAATAAACGTTCTAACCCCAACTTTTGCATTGATTTGCTAAATTCAAGAGAGCCATATCGATCATCTCCCGCAATATTATGCCCTTTACATGCACTATGCACCCGTATTTGATGCGTCCGTCCTGTCACAGGACTTGCCTCTATCAACGTTGCACCTTTATAACGTTGCATTATTTTAAAACGGGTTTCAGCTTGTTTGCCTAATGCGCTTACTTTAACAATTGAATTTTGAGAATCTTTAAGTAATGGCTCTTTCACGCTTCGATCTTTTTTATCCCAAGCGCCTTTCACTAATGCCAAATACTGTTTATGCATCGTCTTATTACGCAATTGCTCATGCAATGCACGCAACATACTGCGTTTTTTCGCAATAAGTAAGCAACCTGATGTTGCTTTATCTAAACGATGCACTAATTCTAAAAAACGAGCATCGGGGCGTAATGCTCGTAATCCTTCTATTGCGCCAAAACTAAGCCCACTTCCGCCATGTACTGCAATACCTGAAGGTTTGTTTAAAATGAGTAAAGCGTCATCTTCATATACAATTCGAGATTCAAGTTGCGCTATCGCATTTAACTTTGGTGAAGGTAAAGCGTTGCCTACCGAGACTCGCACCGGCGGAATGCGCACAATATCTCCTGTTTGAAGTTTATAATCCGGTTTAATCCGTTTTTTATTAATACGCACTTCGCCCTTACGTACGATCCGATAGATCAAACTTTTAGGTACACCTTTAAGGTGTAGGCGTAAAAAATTATCGATGCGTTGCTTTGCATTCTCTTGAGATATCTCAAGCATGCGTACTGAGTGATTTATTTGTTCCATTTAATGAGTTTATCACGACTAACGTTAATATATGTAAAAATTTATATTGCGACTTTAGCGTGATTAATGAGATAATTAAAATGATTCCGACCCCTTTATGAAGCTATAAGTTCATAATCGTCGTTGAAACACATAAAATAATGAAAGATTGTGTCACCAGACCCGAGGTCAAGTACACCAATGAACCAACATAAAAATAAAATATAAGAGTTAATAAAAATGAAAAGAATGTTAATTAATGCAACTCAAGCAGAAGAGTTGCGCGTTGCCCTTGTTGATGGACAACAACTCTACGATCTTGATATTGAAAGTCCTGGTCATGAACAGAAAAAAGCCAATATTTATAAAGGAATAATAACAAGAGTAGAACCCAGCTTAGAAGCTGCTTTTGTTGACTATGGCGCAGATCGCCATGGTTTCTTACCCTTAAAAGAAATATCTCGGACCTACTTCCCTAACGGGTACTCCTTCAAAGGTCGCCCAAATATTAAAGAGGTGATCAAAGAAGGCCAAGAAGTCATTATACAAATAGAAAAAGAAGAGCGTGGTAATAAAGGCGCCGCATTAACCACATTTATTAGCCTCGCTGGCAGTTATCTTGTTTTAATGCCGAATAATCCTCGTGCAGGCGGCATATCTCGTCGCATTGAAGGCGATGAACGAACGCTTTTAAAGCAAGCGCTTAGCCATCTTAAACTACCACCGGGTATGGGTTTAATTGTCCGTACAGCAGGGGTTGGTAAAACGGCCGAAGAGTTAGAGTGGGATCTTAATGTGTTGGTTAACCACTGGCGCGCCATCGATGAAGCATCCCGAGAAAAAGTGGCTCCTTTTTTAATTCATCGTGAAAGTAATGTCATTGTTCGTTCTATTCGTGATTATTTACGTCGTGATATTGGTGAGATAGTGATTGATCACGCCAAAACATTTGAACAAGCAAAAAAACATATCGAAATGGTTCGTCCTGATTATGTTGATCGCCTAAAATTATACCAAGGTGAAATCCCTCTTTTTACGCATTATCAAGTTGAAAGCCAAATTGAATCAGCTTTTCAGCGTGAAGTACGCCTACCTTCCGGTGGCTCTATTGTTATTGACCCAACTGAAGCTCTCACTTCTATTGATATTAACTCTGCACGTGCTACCCGTGGCAGTGATATCGAAGAAACCGCTTTTAATACCAATTTAGAAGCAGCAGAAGAAATAGCGCGACAATTACGTTTACGAGACTTAGGTGGCCTTGTGGTTATCGATTTTATCGATATGACTCCTGCTCGCCATCAACGTGAAGTTGAAAATCGTATGCGTGAATCTGTACGTCAAGATAGAGCGCGTATCCAACTCGGACGTATTTCACGTTTTGGTTTAATGGAAATGTCTCGCCAACGTATTCGCCCATCATTAGGTGAGTCAGCATCACGTGTTTGTCCTCGTTGTCATGGCCAAGGCACTATCCGAGATAATGAATCTTTAGCATTAGCTATTTTACGGCTGATTGAAGAAGAAGGTTTAAAAGAAAATACCGTACACATTCAAGCAACAGTGCCGGTTGCTGTCGCCGCCTATTTACTTAATGAAAAACGCAGTGCTATCTTTAAAATAGAAAAACGCCATAACTGTAAAATTTTCATCATTCCAAATGCAAACTTTCTTACTCCGCACTTTGAAATCAAACGTACGCGTAATGATAGCCTAGATGAAATCAACTACGATGCATTACAAAAACAACATCAAGTCTATGTACCTAATGTTGTCAAAAGTGAACAGGAAAAAGAAGAAGAGCCTATTTTAAGTGGCTTCTCTCGTCCCAAAAACACCCCGACACAAGCCAACATACCGAGCACAAAAAAACAAAGTTGCCTATTTTCTAAAATATTTGTGGCGATCACAAAATTTTTCAGCTCAACGACAACACAAGAAATACAGCCTGCGGAACAAGAAACAGAAATAAAGGCACGCCCTCGGAATAATAACAATCGTAATCGTAATCGTAATCGTAATACACAATCACGTAATAAATATGAAAATAAATACGATAAACCGGAGCAAAGAACCACCCCAGAGAAGAGCAACAAACAGAATGTAGATCATTCTAGTGATAAAGAACAAAATAAAAAAATACCGCGTAAAATTCCAGCACAAGATCACGAAGAAGTGGTGGCAGTACGTCGTAAACGTCGTACTTTACGTAAAAAAATACGTATTCAACAAGAGCAAGTTATTGTCACTGATATTGAAACGTCAGCACCAATATCAGTTGAAAACAAAACGAATCAACAAACACAGCCAAAACAAATGGCCACACAGCACGATAATGATACACGTGCCGATCTAGAAAATACGGAGCAAACAAACGTAAAAATGCCAAATCGTCGTTCTCGTTATCTACGTAATAATGGACAGCGTAAAAAGCGTGACATCAGCGATACTATCAGTACAGAAATGAACGATGAAAAAATGCCAATAAATACAGATCCGGTTATTAGTCGTTATCCTGAAGACAATAAAAAAGATTCAGCATTTAATGTACAAGCACCTGTTGCAACTGAAATTTCAACACTTGATGCTCATGTAAATATGACCCAAGATTTGAAAAACATCCATTCAAGTAACAGAGTAAAAGAAGCAACTCAAATATTACCCGAAGTAACAAGTACACCTGAAGTAGTAAATACACCTGAAGTAGTAAATACACCTGAAGTGATAAATACACCTGAAGTAGTAAATACTCCTGAAGTAGTAAATACTCCTGAAGTAGTAAATACTCCTGAAGTAGTAAATACTCCTGAAGTAGTAAATACTCCTGAAGTAGTAAATACTCCTGAAGTAGTAAATACACCTGAAGTAGTAAATACTCCTGAAGTGGTAAATACACCTGAAGTGGTAAGCTCTGACATTACAAATGGTCCCGAAACACAAAATAACAAGCGAATAGGTACAACAAGTAGTGTCATACAAAGTGCAAGCGCACAGATGACAAAAACTGTAAGCAGTGCATTAAACCTTAGCGCACCACTTAAAATTGAAGCGGCAACAACACGTGTGACGATTGTTAAATCAACGCAACAAGCCGGCAGTCAATTTGCAACATCAAAATCAAGTAGTGGTACAGTTAAAGCGGTATTATAAATAAGTATAAAAATCATATGTTCTTTGATTAAAGAGTGATTATACTTATCAATCGTTTTTAACTATCAAACAAAACGGATATTCCATTTGAATATCCGTTTTTTTATACTGCTATTTCTTCTATCTCGGTTTATCATGGTTCTTTATGTAATGATTTTTCAAGGTAACCCTATGAGCGAAGTTCAACATCACAAACTAATTATTCTAGGATCTGGCCCAGCAGGTTATACCGCAGCTGTTTATGCTGCGCGTGCAAATCTTAAACCCGTTATGATCACTGGCATGCAACCCGGTGGACAATTAACCACCACAATGGAAGTTGAAAATTGGCCGGGCGGTAAGCATGATATGACAGGCCCTGGTTTAATGGAAAGTATGAAAGAACATGCCCTACGTTTTGATACTCAAATCATTACCGACCATATTAATGAAGTACAATTAAGTAAACGCCCTTTTACTCTCAAAGGTGAAAAAACCTATACGTGCGACGCATTGATTATTGCAACTGGCGCATCTGCCCGTTACTTAGGTTTAGACTCTGAAGAAGTATTTAAAGGTAAAGGCGTTTCAGCTTGTGCAACTTGTGATGGCTTTTTTTATCGTAATCAAAAGGTTGCTGTTGTAGGAGGTGGTAATACTGCGGTTGAAGAAGCTCTATATTTATCTAATATCGCTTCTGAGGTACATCTTATTCATCGTCGTACAGGATTCAGATCTGAGAAGATATTATTAGATCGCCTTAATGCTAAAGTGGCTAACGGTAATATTATTTTACATACAGATAGAACACTCGATGAAGTTCTCGGTGATGATATGGGCGTCACAGGTTTACGCCTTAAAGATACTATTTCTGGTAACACAGAAGTCTTAAGTGTGATGGGCGTTTTTATCGCTATTGGCCATAAACCTAATACCGATATGTTTGCCGATCAATTGGACATGAACCATGGCTACCTAAAAGTACAAACGGGTAGTAATGGTAATGCAACACAAACAAATATTAAAGGTATTTTTGCCGCTGGCGATGTGAGCGATCATATCTACCGTCAAGCAATTACTTCGGCTGGAACGGGTTGCATGGCAGCGTTAGATGCCGAACGTTTTCTTGATGAAGAATAAATAAAACCAAGTTGTAAAATAAGGGCGCTTAATACGTGGCCCTTCTGCTTTTTGGGCAAACTAAACAATAAAATCCATTGAAAATGCAGTGCCTTTCTCTAGTTTTAATTTAGCGGTTTTTCCTAAAACATTAGGTAGATATTTAGGTGAAATACCATATCCGGGGCGAATACTTTTAACGTTTTCCTCGGTAAATAATGCTCCTTGTGCTATGTCTTTAACAACATATAAAGAGCGTCTAAATATCTTATTATTTTTTTCACTGTCTTTACAAGCATAATTAACCTTTCCTAATGCATGCCACGCGACTTTAGTGTCTTGACAAAGCGCCCTTAACTCTTCCTCTTGTAGCGAAAAACTATCATCGGGTCCTCCTGCGCGCCTATCTAATGTAACATGCTTTTCAATAATACACGCGCCTAAAGCCACACTCATTATCGCTGTAATATTATCCACGCTATGATCAGAGAGCCCTACTAATGCATCATAACGCCGACTCATATCCGATAGTGTTTTTAAATGTTGATCTTGCGCAGGAGTAGGATAAGCACTCACACAATGCAGTAACACTAACTCTTTACAACCCGCTTCACGAGCAGCATCAACAGCCTCTTGTATTTCTTGTTTATTAGCCATACCTGTTGAAATAATCAACGGTTTCCCTGTTTTGGCAACATAACGAATTAAAGGTAAATCAATGGCCTCAAATGAAGCAATTTTATAAGCCGGCGCACCCAATTTTTCAAGAAAATCTACCGCGCTAAAATCAAAAGGAGAGCTAAAAATAGTGAGGCCTAATTGCTTTGCTCGAGCAAATAACGCAGCATGCCACTCCCAAGGCATATGTGCTTGAGTGTATAAGTCATAGAGTGTTCTACCTTTCCATAACCCATCGTTGATCATAAACTCATGCCGATCACAATCAATGGTAATAGTGTCTGCCGTATAGGTTTGTATTTTTAACGCATTAACACCACAGGCTTTAGCCATGTCTAAAATTTTAAACGCACGCTGTATATCACCATTATGATTCGCCGATAACTCTGCAATAATATAAGGTGGATACTGCGACCCAATTTTTATACCGTCAATACTCACATACGGTTGCATTTTTGCTCCCTTTCCACTGTTTTATTTCGATACTGATCAAGCAATCCTACTTTAAATATAAAAGACTGGCATAAAACTTTTCTATAAGCATTTACCTCCTGTCTACTTGCAGCGTGTTTACATCTAAGTATAAAATGGCCATATCTGCTTGATAAAATCATCCATATTATTCATATTATCCGCTAACAATTGCGCAGATTTACGTTCAATTAAAACAGGATTCAACAAATAACGCCATAATGTACTCGGTAATTTATCCAGAGTCGAATTTTGCATTGAACCCATAAAATCAATCCAGCCTAAGTTCCCTAAATATTGAGAAATTATATATTGATTATCCGCAATCGAAAACACCAAACTAGGTAAACCAAGAAACATTCGCTCTGCATTTGTTGTTCCACCTGCACCAATAGCAAGATCAGAATTTAGCATTAATTCCGCCATATTCGATATTTGCTCATGATAGATACAATTTTTATGCTGATTACAAAAATCTTGCACACTTTTTTTATGTCGATTAGCACGTCCCACAACAACCTGTATTTCTTGTAATAAAGGCAATTGAACAGATATTTTTTGTAAACATTTTAACGTCATATTCTGTTTATCTACACCTCCGAAAAAAATAAAAAGGCGACGGAGTTGTGTTCGGACTTGTACTTTATTTCGACAAATATAAAAATCATCACGCAATAAAGAATAATGAGATCCAAGGAATGTTTGGCAACCTTTAGGCAGTAAATGTTGATAACGAGTACGGTATGATGGCGCCATATTTTGATCTAGGAGAGCATCACATTGATGCTTTCTATCCGCCAAATCATCAATCACTAAAAGTTGTTTGACGCTCTTTTTAAACTGCGCTTCCCAAGTAATATCTAATGCATAGTTATCCACCACCAAAAGTGCTATACGTTTTATTTTCAATGCATTTAAAAGGGCGAATGTTTGTAATGCATCATCTTTTTGTGTGCTCCCCAACCAGTTTGAATATAAAGGATGTTGTTTTATGCTCGGCTTACTTTTTAAAAAGCCAACAGTAAAACCTGCATCCTCAATGACAGATGCTATATTGCCCAAATGCTCACGACAAATAAATAAACAACGCACTTGAGGATCTCGTGCTATTTTTTTGGCGAGTGTAATACAACGCATTACATGGCCAGTACCTATTACATGACTAGAATCAACGCGAAAAACAACCTGCACTATGTTTTTTTCTTTAATATTTCAAACATAGATTCAGCATATGACCAATCGTCTAAGGTATCAATATCGAGTACTTCTTCTCGGGGTAATTTAAAAGTAAAAGCATGACTTGAAAACATGTTTTCACCTTGAATAAAAGCTTGTGTTACACCCCAATAAAATTGCCCTGCATCATGGAAGGCCTCCTCTAAATCTTGCGAACGTGTATAAAAACTTTCGGGCGTAAACATAATACTCGCACCCTGTTTATTGATTTTAATCGCTCTTTGAATAGGAAAAGAAAACTGAGTGACACTGTATACATAATTACATTTTTTTTTCTCTAGTAACAAATATGCACGTTCAAGATTAACACTCTGAATGAAAGGAGCCGTTGCATAAATACAACAAATATACTCAGGATCCACGCCTTGTGTCTGTAAATATTGTATGGCATGTTGCACAACTTCGATGGTTGTCGCATGATCATCTGCAATGCTCGCCGGACGCATAAAAGGTACTTCAGCACCATAAGCCATCGCAATTTCAGCTATCTCTGCATCATCGGTTGACACAATCACGCGCTCAAAACAGTTTGCATTAAGTGCGGCTTCGATAGAGTAAGCAATGATGGGTTTACCATCAAAATGTTTAATATTTTTTCTCGGTATTCTTTTACTCGCACCTCTTGCGGGAATAATTGCAACGCGCATCATGATAACAGCACCTCTTTTAACGTCACTATCACTACATCTTGCTGCGCTTTTGTCATACCATGATATAAAGGTAAACTCAGCGCATTTTTATAATACGACTCAGCGTGTGGAAATTGCCCTGATAGAAAACCTAAACGTTGGTAATAAGGTTGTAAGTGAATGGGAATATAATGTAAATTAACACCGATACCTTTTTCTCGAAGCAATGAAAATACTTCTTTTTGTGTTATCTGAATTTTATCCAATTGCAAGCGAATAATATATAGATGCCGACTTGAATACGTTCCTTGCATTTGTTGTGGAAGTTGCACGGGTAAATCTTGTAGCGCATGATCATAACGTTTAGCTAGTTTGTTACGTAATGTAACAAAGCTCGCTAATCGACGCATTTGACTCACTCCTAACGCAGCCTGCATTTCCGTCATGCGATAGTTAAAGCCTAAGCATACCTGTTCATAATAACAATCACCCTCTTTTGTCGTACTCATTAACAGCGGATCTCGCGTAATACCATGACTGCGTAATAACGTCATTTTTTGAGCTAATGATGCATTGTTTGTCGTCGCAACGCCTCCCTCTGCAGTGGTGACTATTTTTACTGGATGAAAACTAAAAATGCTAATATCACTGTACTGGCAACCGCCAATACTTCTATCAAGATAACGTCCACCTATTGAGTGCGAGGCATCTTCAATAATAGAAAAATCGTATTCTTGACTTAATTGATAAATTTCTTGCATGGCACAAGATTGACCACAAAGATGTACAGGAATGACGACTTTAGGCAGGGATAAATGATTTAAACGGGCATGTTGCAATTTTTTTTGTAAATGAAAGACACTTAAATTGTAAGTGTCTGCATCTATATCTACAAAATCAATGCTCGCACCACAATATAATGCACAATTTGCCGATGCAACGAAGCTTATCGGCGTTGTCCAAACCACATCGCCCTTACCGACGCCCAAAGCTAAACAAGCAATATGTAATGCAGACGTAGCCGAATTAACAGCAATCGCATATTGCGCCTTTACCGCCTTTTTTATACTATTTTCAAAATGAGGTATCTGTGGACCTTGAGTTAAAAACTCTGATTGCAAAACATTAAGAACTGCCTCAATATCCTCTGCATTGATGTCTTGCTTTCCGTATGGGATCATCATATGACTTTAAAATCAGCATCAACATGCTGCACAATTAAATCTCGTAATGATGCTATCGTTTCATATTGACTATTGTCTCCCGAATTATACGAAAAACCAAAAGGTACCGGCGTCCCGTGATGATGATGTATATAGTCATCCATCGTATACATATAAGAAACAGAAGGTAAAATGGCGTAATAATCACCAATATCAATAGTATGCAGCGCATCTGATGCGGTGATCATTTCTTCATGCAACTTTTCCCCAGGGCGAATACCGACCATTTTCAATACACAATCAGGTGCGATAGCGGTTGCCATATCCATGATTTTGTAAGAAGGTATTTTAGGAACAAATATTTCACCTCCTAAATGATGCTTGATGGCAAACATTACGAGATCAACACCCGCTTGTAAGGAGATATTAAAACGGGTCATTTCTTTATGCGTAATGGGTAGAGTTCCAGTACTGCGTTGCTGAATAAAAAAGGGAATGACCGACCCTCTAGAGCCCATTACATTGCCATAACGCACAATACTAAAACGAATATCTTTTGTCCCACGAATATTATTAGCGGCCGCAAATAATTTATCGGAGGTTAATTTCGTTGCGCCATATAAACTAATCGGTGCACATGCTTTATCCGTTGAAAGTGCAATCACATCTTTAACTCGGCACTGTAATGCAGCATAAATAACATTCTCGGCGCCATCAACATTTGTCCGAATACACTCACTCGGGTTATATTCTGCGGTGTCGACTTGCTTCATGGCAGCTGCATGAATAATCACGTCAACCCCTTCACAAGCTTGTACTAAACGCTCACGGTCGCGTACATCTCCGATAAAAAAACGTAATTGAGGGTATTGATTACGTGGATAATATTGCTGAATAATGGATTGTTTTAATTCATCTCGCGAATAAATAATTATTTTTTTTACGTTAGTATATCGCTTTAAAATGGTAGCGATAAAACGTTGACCAAAAGATCCCGTTCCACCCGTGATCAAAACTGTTTTATTATTTAACATCTTATGACCTTAATCGAGATAAAAGAGCTTGCCAGATACGCTCTTTACTTATGACCTACAAATATAACACAGATTCAAAAAACTTCTTTTTTCTCATTTAAAATTAAATACTTAAACATACTCTCATCATGATTTTTATTTTTGCTGACGTAATATTTTAACTTGAGTTTGAATCGCAGATAATTCTATTAATGCATATTTATATTCAATGAATTCATGAATATTCGTGGCAGTGCTCAATTTAAAATAATAAATAGCCTTATCAATTTGTGCATTGCTTTTATACCAATGTGCAAGATAAAAATAAATTTCACATAAACGCTCCGCTAATTCATTATTACTCTTTACTCCTTGAAAAACATTAACTAATAACTCTTCTTCTGTTTTTCTTTGTGCTATAACATCCAGTATATTCCAAATATAGCGATCATCGCTATGCTCTAATGACGCAGATTTTAATGCTTGTAATGCTTTTTCTTTATCCAGTGCACTGTTAATAATATAACGCCACAAAATACGATAAGGATCAGTTTTATCTAACTTATAGAAAGTCTCAATATCTTGACTTGCTAAGTGATAACGATGTACTTCATATAAGGCGATCGCGCGGTGTAAATAACTATACGAAAGGGTTTGATTAGACAGTTCAAGCGCACTATCAAATGCTTCAAAGGCTTCATCATAAGACTGGGCAAGTAACAAATATAAGCCCAGTGAATTATAAGCCGGTGCAAAGGTAGGATCACTATTAATAGCTTGTGTAAAATCATAACGACTATGTGCACTTAAACCCATTTTATCATAGAGCAAACCACGCTCATAAAATAAGACTGCGCGTTTAGCATTGGAAAATGTTTTTTTCTCTGTGAGTAATTGATTAATACGTAATAGTGTTACTTCATCTTGGTAACTAACCTGCACTGCAGTCGCCATCGGAAAAGCAAATGCGGAATATATATCTCGAGAGTCTTTTTTTTCAAAAGACAAAGTTTGACAAGCACTTAATAAAAGACAAAAGAAAAGATAACTTAATGTAAAAAATGTTTTTTTCATAAATAAACCTAAGAATATAAGCAACTTGAGAAACATCAGAGTGTACTATAACCAGTACAAAGTAAAGTCGAAGCTATAAATAGCTCCACCTTTAATCACAGTACCAGATTTATACATTATTAAAGAGCACTTTTAACCTAATATTCCCGTTAACAACACTTTTAAGGCTTAAATAAACTAAGCATATTAATCCTAAAATCACCCTTAAGCATACGTAAGAATGCTTTAAATTATGTCTATCTCTAAATGTCTCAAGCTGACAACGCCACTACAAAATATCTTATAAAAAAACGCGCTACTTTTCAGCATCGCGTTTTTATTTTTTATAAGGCTAATTACTATCTGTTTCGTACTTAACCTTATATTCCAAATTTTTACATTAACGGTCTTTGATTTGCTCCTTCTTTTTCTACCACAACTGGGAGCATGTCAGCACGAGATATCCCAAATTTTATGGCTAATGCACTGGCAACATAGATGGAAGAATAAGTACCCACTACAATACCAATAAGTAACGTAGTTGCAAATCCATGTATCAACTCACCACCCAAAAAGAACAATGATGTGAGTGTCAGTAGCGTTGTTGCCGATGATATCAATGTACGACTTAGAGTCTGTGTGATAGAAATATCCACTACATCTCTTGGCGCAGTCGTTACTAAACGACGGAAGTTTTCACGGATCCTATCAAAAACAACAATAGTATCATTCAGAGAGTAGCCGATAATTGCCAATAACGCAGCTAATACCGTTAAATCAAATTCCAACTGAAAAACGGAATAGATACCCAAGGTAATAATAATATCATGTACTAAGGATAATACCGCTCCCGTTGCTAGCCGCCATTCAAAACGTAAACTAACGTAAGCTAAAATACAAAGTAATGCAATAATCATTGCAAGAGCCCCATTCACAGCAAGCTCAGCCCCCACACTAGGACCCACAAATTCAATGCGATGCATATCAACTTGACCAAAATCCCCACTTTGTAATGCGCTCAATATTTTTGATCCAATCACTGAGCCTTTTACACTTTCATCAACCGCTAATCGTATTAAAACATCATGACTCGTACCAAAATATTGGACAATGGCACCGGGAAAATCAGCATCGATTAATACGGTGCGCACTTCGGGTAAATCAACGGATTGTTCAAAGCCTACTTCAATAAGCGTTCCACCGGTAAAATCAAGCCCTAAGTTTAGCCCATTAAAGCATAAAGCTACCGTCGATACGATCATCAGTACGATTGAGAGCAAAGTGGTGACCTTAGAATACTGCATAAATGGAAGCGTATTTTTAGGCTGAAATATCTGTAACATAATTAATCCTTAAGCTTATATTGATAGCTTTTTAATATCATTACGACCACCCCAAAGGGCATTAACAATCGCACGAGTACCGACAATAGAAGTAAACATCGATGTCGCAATCCCAAGCATAAGTGTCACAGCAAAACCTTTAATTGACCCTGTACCCACAGCAAAGAGAATAACAGCGGTAATAAATGTTGTAACATTTGCATCTGCAATAGTTGAAAATGCGTTAGCATAACCTTCATTTATCGCTCGCTGAACAGATTTGCCTGCTCGTAATTCATCTCGAATACGCTCAAAGATCAATACATTTGCATCGACGGCCATTCCTACCGTTAACACAATCCCGGCAATACCCGGCAGTGTTAATGTCGCCCCCGGAATCATAGACATTACAGCCACAAGCATAATAATATTAAAGAGTAATACACAGTTTGCTATCAAACCAAACTTACGATAATAAATAGCCATAAACAAACACACGGCAAATAAACCATAAGCCATTGCTTTTAGACCATCTTTAATATTTTGTGCACCCAAACTTGGCCCAATTGTACGTTCTTCTACGATTTGAATCGGCGCTATCAACGCTCCTGCACGAAGTAATAAAGCTAAATTATGTGCTTCAGCAGGATTATCAAGTCCAGTGATCCGGAAACTACGGCCTAATTGCGCTTGAATTGTCGCCACATTCGCAATTTCATAACGCTTCTCAATAATCGCTTTGCCATTCGCTTTTTTCTTACCACTCGGTAAATATTCAATGAATAATGTCGCCATCGGTTTACCAATATTTCTTTTGGTAAAACGAGACATTTTACTGCCACCTTGAGAGTCCAAAGAGATACTCACTTGAGCGCGTCCGTATTCATCCGTACTTGAGCGGGCATCAACAATATGATTACCCATTAATATTATCCTTTTTTGGATAACAACAGGTCGCCCTTCTCGTGTTTTTTGTATTATCGACGAAGCCGGTAACCGTCCTGAAAGTGCATCATTAATATCCGTTTTTGTATCCACAGCATGAAATTCAAGCGTTGCGGTTGCACCTAATATCTCTTTCGCACGCGCAGTGTCTTGAATACCCGGTAGTTCAACCACAATACGATCACTACCTTGGCGTTGTACTAATGGCTCTGCAACACCCAACTCATTAACTCGATTACGTAAAATACCTAAATTTTGTTGTAATGCGTTCTCTTTAATTGAGTGTAGTTTTTTTTCTGTTATATTAATTTTTAAAACAAATTCATTGTTTTTCTGCTCATTTGAAAATAAATAACCAGGATTAAGAGGCTTTAAATATTCCTCCGCTTTATCCAGCATCTCTTCACTAACGAAACGTAAAATAACACCATTTGTTTTCTTTGATTCGCGAATACCGCGGAAACGAATTTTTTGTTCACGAAGATCAGCACGTAAATCTTGTACCATTTGCACTTGTGATTTCTTAATCGCCTCATCCATATCCACTTCCATTAAGAAGTGTACCCCACCCCGCAAATCGAGACCTAATTTAATAGGCGAAGCTCCAATTGCAGATAACCATGCAGGCGTCGCAGGTGCTAAATTTAAAGCGGTAATAAAACCATCTTTAAGTTCTTTTTTTATCACATCGCGTGCTATTAATTGATCTTGACCAGAGGAAAGGCGGACTAATATTTGTCCATTGTCAAGTTTACTATTTTTAACTGCAATATTATTATCTTTTAATAATGCATTGATTTTTTCAAATGTCTGTTGATCAATTTTTGCACCACGTGTCGCAGAAATTTGAACAGCAGGATCTTCACCATAAAGATTAGGAGCCGCATAGAGAAAACTGACTACGACAACAAAACAGAGAAGTATATATTTCCACAGAGGGAATTTATTTAACACAATAACGTCCTTTAATAATGGCTCAAAGGAAAATAAAGACGAAGTTTTTCAACTTCGCCATATGACACTTAAATAGATTTAAGCGTACCCTTAGGTAAAACTGCACTAATAAAATCTCTTTTTATAGAGATAACATTATTTTCATTTAATTCTAACTTTAGGTAACCACTTTCTATATTGACTTTTGTAACACGACCAATCAAACCACCTTGTGTTAACACCTCGTCACCTTTACTTAGACTCTCCATTAAATTTTTGTGTTGCTTTGTACGTTTCGCTTGCGGGCGATAAATCATAAAGTAAAAAATAGCAGCAAAAATCACCATCATAAAAATAAAAGAAAATCCACCTTGGGCAGGTACGCCTTCGGCTGCAGCATTGGCTTGCGATATAAATAAACTCATTGTTTAAGATGACCATTACGCGCATTGCGCGTTGGCATAACACAATCAAACATATCGATGCCACGTCGCACGCCTTCAACCAAATCTTCAGGTTTACCAACCCCCATTAAATAACGAGGTTTATCACTAGGTATCTGTGGTGTAATATGCTCTAAAATACGATGCATATCTTCTTTAGGTTCACCCACAGCAAGGCCTCCCACGGCATAACCATCAAAACCTATTTTTTCCAGACCACTTAACGAAATATCACGTAAATGTTCATAGCAACCACCTTGAATAATACCAAATAATGCATTGCCATTTTCTAACTCATTAAAACGTTGACGACTACGTTGTGCCCAACGCAGAGATAATTGCATCGAGACATCCGCTTCATTTTCTGTTGCGGGATATGCGGTACATTCATCAAAGATCATCACTATATCAGAGCCAAGATCATATTGTATATCCATTGATACTTCCGGTGATAAAAACACTTTATCGCCATTAACAGGATTGCGGAAATATACACCTTCCTCTTTGATCTTACGCATTTTACCTAAACTAAATACTTGAAAACCACCTGAATCGGTTAAAATCGGGCCTTTCCAATTCATAAAGTCGTGTAAGTCACCGTGCGCTTTAATCACTTTTTGTCCAGGGCGCAACCATAAATGAAAAGTATTACCCAATAAAATTTCAGCTCCCGTTGCATCGACCTCTTCCGGCGTCATGCTCTTTACCGTGCCATATGTGCCAACTGGCATAAAAGCAGGTGTCTCAACACTACCACGGGCAAAAGTTAAACGACCTCGGCGCGCGCGCCCATCCGTTCCTAATAGTTCATACTTCATTTTCATTTTTATTTTATTCCTCGTCAGAAAAACAGTCCGACTTAATGTTTGTTGCTATACGCTTATTTAAACACTTTTTAGATTGCAATTTTAGTTCCATCGGAAGGTTTATTTATAATAAAAAAGTATATTTACACATCGCTTGATAAATAAAACTTAAATACGAAATATTAAAGTGATTTTATACTCATTCATAAAGAATTTAACTTTATTACCTCCTTTAGATCTTAAAATAAGATGATAGGCACATATATGATGAGGTCTTTAGGCTAGGATATCTCAGTTTTTCACTTAAATTTAACACAAAGAAATAGATATCTATCAGTAGAACTTTCTTCGGGCCTTTTATAACTAATAAAAGAGACATAAAGTCTCTTTTATTAGTTTGTTTAGTTATTAAAACTTAAACAAGTGCTTTTTTAGCAACTTCCACTAAATGTGCGAAAGTTCCTTTATCAAATACAGCGATATCAGCAAGGATCTTACGATCTATTTCAACAGAAGCCTTTTTAAGACCATTGATGAAACGACTATAAGATAAACCACTAATACGAGACGCCGCATTAATACGTGCGATCCATAGTTGACGGAAAACACGTTTACGTTGACGACGGTCACGGTAAGCGTATTGACCTGCTTTAGTTACTGCTTGTACTGCTACGCGATAAACACGTGAACGAGCACCGTAATAACCTTTAGCTTGTTTTAAGACTTTCTTATGACGTGCACGCGCTTGTACACCACGTTTTACTCTTGGCATTTTTTATTCCTTACTTACTTAAGCGAATGGTAACATTCTGATTACACTTGCAACGTCTACTTTTGCGACCATGCTTTGAGCACGCAGGTGGCGTTTACGTTTAGTAGACTTCTTAGTAAGGATATGACGTAAGTGTGATTGCTTACGCTTAAAACCACCAGAAGCAGTCTTTTTAAAGCGCTTTGCAGCCCCTTTATTTGTTTTCATTTTAGGCATTGCGAACTCCGCATTGTTCTAAGTTAATATTAACCAGTAAGGCGAGTGGCGAACCACTACTTTAAGCCTTAGCTAGCACGTTTAGGGCCAAGTATCATCACCATTTGACGACCTTCCATTTTAGGGAAAGATTCGACATTAGATATTTCAGCTAAATCCGCTTTGATACGGTTTAGTAAAACTAATCCAAGTGATTGATGCGCCATTTCACGACCACGATAGCGTAGCGTTACTTTAGCCTTGTTTCCCTCAGTTAAAAAGCGAGTCAGGTTGCGTAGTTTTACCTGATAATCGCCTTCATCAGTTCCAGGACGGAATTTTATTTCCTTCAGCTGGACTTGAACCTGTTTCTTCCGCTGTTCTTTAGCGGATTTACTTTTCTCATAGAGAAACTTGCCATAATTCATGATCCGACAAACTGGTGGCTCAGCATTTGGACTGATCTCCACGAGATCCAAATTTTGATCAAATGCTAAATTTTTAGCTTCTTCAAGCGAAACAACACCTAATGGTTTGCCTTCTGAGTCTGATAAACGAACTTCGTGACCAGTGATCTCTTCATTCAAACGATGTTTATTACCCTGCTGTGGGGATTTTCTTGCACCTTTTATAACAACTTCCTCCAAAAAAAATTTATCGACGAGTGACAATTTCTTCTTTAATGTAAGTAATAAAGTCTTCCACTTTAAACTTACCTAAATCATCACCTTTACGTGTTCTAATCGAGAGTTCATTAGCTTCAACTTCTTTATCACCGACAACCAGTAAATATGGAACACGTTTTAAAGTATGTTCACGGATTTTAAAGCCTATCTTCTCATTTCTCAAGTCAGAAATGACACGAACACCCGATTTTTTCAATTTATTTACAACTTCAACCACATATTTGGACTGTTTATCCGTAATATTCATCACTACAACTTGTTGAGGTGATAACCACGTCGGAAAAATGCCCGCATATTCTTCTGTTAAAATACCAATCCAGCGTTCTAATGAACCTAAAATCGCACGATGTATCATAACAGGAGTATGTCGTTCGTTATCTTCGCCAACAAATGTAGCGCCTAAACGACCAGGCATGGAGAAATCTAATTGGATAGTACCACACTGCCAAGCTCTACCCAAACAATCATGCAATGTAAATTCAATTTTTGGGCCATAAAAAGCGCCTTCACCCGGTAACCATGAAAAATCAACGTCATTTTTAGTCAAAGCATTCGCTAAAGCAGCTTCTGCTTTGTCCCAAGTCGCATCATCACCCACACGTTGATCTGGGCGGGTTGACAACTTCACGGCAATATTTTCAAAACCAAATGTTTTATAACATTCAAACACCATTTTAATACACGACGATACTTCATCGAATATTTGTGCTTCTGTACAGAAAATATGTGCATCATCTTGTGTAAAAGCACGGACACGCATTAAACCGTGTAACGACCCAGAGGGTTCATTACGATGGCAAGAGCCAAATTCAGACATACGCAGAGGTAAATCACGATAAGATTTTAAACCATGATTAAATATCTGCACATGCCCAGGACAATTCATTGGCTTGATCGCATAATCACGATTTTCAGAACAAGTGCAAAACATATTATCTTTATATTTTCCCCAGTGTCCTGATTTTTCCCATAAAGAGCGATCTAGAATCTGTGGGGCTTTGACTTCTTGATAACCATAAGCCTCTGTTTGTTCTCTTATATATTTTTCTAATTCACGGAAGATGGTCCAACCATTAGCATGCCAAAAAACCATACCCGGAGCTTCTTCTTGCATATGGTAAAGATCTAACTGTTTACCTATTTTACGGTGGTCGCGTTTTGCAGCCTCTTCTAAACGTTTTAAATAAGCTTTTAGCTGTTTTTTATCTGCCCATGCAGTACCATAAATACGCTGTAACATTTTATTGTCAGAATTTCCGCGCCAATATGCTCCCGCCACTTTCATGAGTTTAAAATACTGGCTAAACTTCATCATCGGCACATGTGGACCACGACACATATCTACATATTCTTCATGATAATAAAGCCCAGGACGATCGTCCGGATGAATCCCATCAAGAATTTCTAATTTGTAAGGCTCATTACGCTCTTTAAATAGCGCAATCGCATCAGCTACCGACACGTTTTTCTTAACAACTTTATAATTTGTTTTAACCAATAGATTCATGCGTTTTTCAATTTTGGCTAATTCTTCATCATTAATCGCAACGTTGACATCAATATCATAATAAAAACCATTATCGATAGTCGGTCCTATTGCCATTTTAGCATTTGGATAAAGTTGCTTGATGGCATGCCCCAACAAATGTGCACAAGAATGCCGTAAGATTTCTAAACCCGCATCATCTTTTGCAGTGATAATTGAAATATTTGCGTCGGTATCTATGCGATCACAAGCATCAACTAAGGCTCCGTTAACCCGCCCTGCTATACATGCTTTAGCAAGACCAGGTCCAATATCGGCAGCGATTTCTAAAATAGACGTTGAATTATCATATTGACGTTGATTACCGTCGGGAAGCGTTATTATTGGCATGTATTATATCCTTCACAGTGATGCTTCAAACCAAGAAGCATATGCATAAATTTATATATTCAAAGCACATTAAGAGATGTATCGCGATACTTTCACGATAATTTGAATAAAACGAAAGGGTATTTTAAAGTAATAGCATAGCTTTGCAATATGTAGTCAGAATTAAAATCTTATTTATTATTCGCCTACTCTGATTCTTGTTCTTTACTCTGAGCTTGGAAATCGTTGCCTTTAAATAAACTTTGTACAACCTCTTTATTGCTGGCCAAATATAAACCCAATTCTTCGAGTTGTAGTTCATCTAATGTTACAGAACTTTGCGCTAAAAAAGCAGCTAACTGATCTGCACTATCAAGCATTTTATCGTAAGCATCCGCTTCTTTTTTACTGCTAAAGGTCATTTTTTCAACACCTTTTCTTTCAACTATATATTTAATGATAACTGCCACGTTGGCCTCTTTTCACATTCATGGTTTTATATACAGTATATTGTTTTTTTGCAAAAATGCAACTTTAGTTTATTTTTGCTATTATAGTACAAATTATTTTTAAGCGATTGCTTCTATGCGAACCATTATCTGCCCACATTGCGATATGACATCAGAGATCCCGACTATGCGAGCGGAACAGGTTGCACAATGTAGTCGTTGCCATCAAGTGATCTGCAAGCAAACCTATTATACCTCTTCTTCGATGTTAGCACTCAGTATCTGCGCCTTACTCTTACTTGAATATATGATCTCTTTTCTGTATTTTTTCTTTATTAATTTTGTACTTATTAAGGAAAAAAAATGAAAGCATTAATTCTTCTCTTATCCCTCGCTATGATCCCATGCAGCCAAGCAGTGCAATTAACGGGTACACGGGGTGTGAGTATTTTAGCTATTGATGGTAATAAAATTAAAAACAACTTCTTTTCTGATAAAAAAATGTCCCTCGACAATGGTGAGCATCAAATTGTTGTTCGATATACGGCCAACCATCTACCTAACGACAAAGAGGACATTATAGAAAGTAAACCCTACATCTTTAATATTAATGTCCAAGGAGACACTGAAATCACATTAAAGGGTTTAAATACTTCTTACAAATCGAAAATGGCGATTAAAGATGGTTTAAAATGGGTAATCATTAATAACCTTGGCGAGGTAACTATTCAACATTCAGATATTTTACAAGGAATAGGATTTTTACCTTATCTTAAGATTGAAAAATTAATTGCAGCTTATAACAATGATACCATCAACTTAATATCAAAAAAAACAATGTTAAACAATCCAAACGTTCCACCAAATAGCTCAAATTTAATGACGAAAAATAAAACAAAATTATTAATGGATATTTATAATCAAGCAACCCAAAAAGAACGTAAAGCATTCCGTATATGGTTACTCGAACAAGAAATGAAGTAATCCTTTATTAAACTTCTGTGTGTTATGAATCAGACACAGAAGTTACTGCACTTTATTCCCCTCTAAATACAATGAAGATAAAATACTATATTATTACCTCTTGGCTCTATATGAATCATCGTCGCTAGCACTGACGAAAAACGCGTTACAAACATTGGAATTAAGTCTCTGATATTTTATTTTTTCAATATGTAACTAAACTTTGCTACAATGGTCCATTATCAATATAAAGGCCGTAAAATGCACCACGATCCCTTACATGGCGTCAAACTCACTGAAATTTTAACCTTATTAGAAAAAAAATTGGGTTGGAAAATAATGGGAGAGACATTAAATATTAATTGTTTTATTAATCATCCACGTTTAAAATCAAGCCTAACGTTTTTACGTAAAACACCTTGGGCACGTACTAAAGTTGAAATTTTATACCTAAAAACATTCCATGCCGATCACCCAGCAACTAAAAAACTGATCCGCAATTTAATTGAACAAAAGAAAACTAATTCACCCCAGAAAACAGTGGCAACAAACGCTTTTAACTGGTCAAACTTAAAAAACAAATAATTAGCATCATTCGTGCTAAAATTTAACAAGAATGAATCATTAGGATATAACAACAATGGCACAAAATAACAAATTCGAATTCCAAGTAAAACAAGATGGTGAAAATTGGAATGCAAGTATCATACGTCGCGTTACCGCCCGCAGAACCAGCATATCTAAACAAAAGAAGGGTTTTGCAAGCGAAGCTCTCGCCACCGAATGGGCAGAAAAAACTTTAACGCAATTTTTAGAAAGTCTGCAAGAAGGTAATAAACGTAAAGCAGAAAAACGTACTTTACGTAATGAATTAGCCGAAAAAGCACAAGCAGAAAAAGAAGCTGCGGCCCTTGCATATTTAGAAAAACGTAAAGCACACTTAGCGACACTAGATGCAGCAGAAGAAACAGAAGAAACAGACACTGAATAAATAATTTTACTTTTTAGATGTACGAGCCTCAATATAATTTTTTTATAGCGGGCTTGTCTCAATACTTTTTTATCCTCTCAAATAACCTTCTCAACATTCCATTAAAAAAGCTATCTTTTACCTAAAATGTCACTTCCTGTACTTAAACTAAACTAAACTAAACTTATCCAACAAAACGCAAGCGAGGCCTCAATGCGCCAAACTTTGTTATTTATGCTTCTATTTGCCCCTTATACTCTGCTTTTTGCCGAGCATAATCCCTGTGCACAACACAAGATAAATACCTCGCTGATTGACTCAACGTATCATTATTTAAATATTAAATTTTGTCAGCCAGCCGTTTGGTTTGATGATTTTTTTACCGATCAACGCAGTCTTGAAGATAGTAGAGCAGGAACGATTATACGTTGGTATAATGATATGTGGCTAAGTAACACTGGCGCCTTCAAACATAAAATGAAATTAAATGCACGCTTACATTTACCGAATCTAAGCCATAAACTAAAACTCGTTATTGGAACAAGCAGTGCTGACTTTAACACAACTAAAATTGATGCCAAAACAGAGTATAACAACCTTGCTTTACGCTATGATTGGATAGCTAAAGAACAAACAAGTTTTAACGTAAAAGTCACTATCCGCCCTAGCATTGCATTTCGCTATCGTTATAACTACCCTCTAAATGAAAGGGTTGTACTGACTTTTACTCAAAAAGTTCAACAACGAAAAAAAACAAATGCTGCCAGTAGTCAATTTGATATTGATTTTTCTATTGACCCTATTTTTTTACTACGTTGGTCTAATGAAGTAAACATAAAAAAGAATATGCAAGGCGTAAAACTTATCAGTGGATTGACGCTATATCAATATATTTCAGATACTCAAGCTATCAATTATCATGCACATATTAACAGCCAAACACAGCCGGAACATCGCATCATTGAACGTTATCTCAGTATGAGTTATCGGCATAACATACTACGAAAATGGTTTTTTTATACTCTAACACCAACATTAACATGGCAGACAGAAGATCCTATCTCCCCCCTTAAAGATGCCTCTATTACGCTCCGTTTAGAAGTTTTATTTAGCAATATATAGTCTTTGTTATAGATAAATACTCAAAAAAAAGCCTCACTACAAGAGCAAGACTTTTTATCTTTTAAAAAAATAGACTAAGCAGAAAATATCTGCTTTATAATACCAGTTCCGATTTTGACGATAACGCCTTCCAACCGGTCACCTCGCGTAATGCTTTGCCTATTTCTGCCAATGATTTTGTGGTTTTCACACCCGCATCTTCTAATGCTTTAAATTTATCTTCTGCGGTGCCTTTACCTCCAGCAATAATCGCACCCGCATGACCCATACGCTTACCTGCTGGCGCAGTTACACCTGCAATATACGACACAACTGGCTTGCTAACATGCTCTTTAATATAAGCTGCGGCCTCTTCTTCGGCAGTCCCACCAATTTCACCAATCATTACAATCGCTTCCGTTTCGGGATCTGCTTCAAATAACGCTAATATATCAATAAAACTAGCGCCAGGTATTGGATCTCCCCCAATGCCCACACAAGTCGATTGACCAAAACCTTCATCGGTTGTTTGCTTCACCGCTTCATAGGTTAGCGTACCAGAGCGAGACACAATACCCACTTTACCTTTTTTGTGAATATGTCCTGGCATAATACCTATTTTACACTCATCGGGGGTGATGATCCCAGGGCAATTTGGACCAATCATCACGACACCAGATTGATCTAATTTCACTTTAACTTCTAGCATATCCAGTGTAGGTATGCCTTCCGTAATCGTCACTATCAATGATATACCCGCATCAATAGCTTCTAAAATCGCATCTTTACAAAAAGGAGCGGGTACATAAATAACCGAGGCCGTAGCGCCCGTTGCTTTTACCGCCTCACGCACCGTATTAAAAACAGGTAAACCAAGATGCACTTGCCCACCTTTCCCAGGAGAAACGCCACCCACCATTTGAGTACCATAATCTATCGCTTGCTCCGAATGAAAAGTGCCCTGTCCGCCAGTAAAACCCTGACAAATTACTTTTGTATCTTTATTGATTAAAATGCTCATAATTGTCCACCTACGGCTTTGACTGCTTGCTCTGCGGCATCGGTTAATGACGTTGCTGCGATAATATTAAGATCAGACTCCGCTAATATTTTACGACCAAGTTCAGCATTATTTCCCTCGAGGCGAACTATGACAGGAACAGAGACTCCAACTTCTTGCACTGCGCCTATAACTCCATCCGCAATCAAATCACAACGTACAATACCGCCAAAAATATTCACTAAAACAGCTTCTACTTTTGTATCACTTAAAAT
This sequence comes from Psychromonas sp. CD1, assembly GCF_002239585.1. Classification (GTDB taxonomy): domain Bacteria; phylum Pseudomonadota; class Gammaproteobacteria; order Enterobacterales; family Psychromonadaceae; genus Psychromonas. The sequence goes on along the minus strand of NZ_NDFH01000003.1, from coordinate 385,237 downwards.
AATTTTAAATGCTTCCGTCACACGCTCTTTTGTTGCACCGCCGCCTACGTCCAAGAAATTAGCTGGTTTACCACCATGTAGTTGCACGATATCCATGGTCCCCATCGCCAAGCCTGCACCATTGACCATACATCCAATATTGCCATCTAATGCTACATAATTTAATTCCCATTTTGCAGCATGTGTTTCACGCTCATCTTCTTGCGAAAGGTCGTTGATGGCAAACAATGCTTTTTGACGATACATCGCATTAGAGTCAATCGACACTTTACCGTCTAAACAGATCAAATTATCATCCGTCGTAACGACTAATGGATTTATTTCAAGTAAGGCAAGATCTTTTTCATGAAACATACGAGAAAGACCTAAAAAAATCTTCGTAAATTGACCTATTTGTTTACCTGAAAGACCGAGTTTAAAAGCAAGCTCTCTACCTTGGTAGGCTTGTGCCCCAACTAGAGGATCTATAGTAACAGTATGGATAAGCTCTGGAGTTTGCTCTGCAACACTCTCAATTTCAACACCTCCTTCTGTTGAGGCCATAAATGTAACACGTTGCGATGCTCTATCGATTACCGCTCCTAGATAAAACTCCTTGGCAATATCACTACAACATTCAACCAATAGCTTATTAACTGGCTGGCCTTGCTCATCAGTTTGATAAGTGATCAACTTTTTTCCTAACCAGAGCTGTGCAAAATCACGTAACTCTTCTTTATTTTTAACTAATTTAACCCCTCCGGCTTTACCACGTCCACCTGCATGGACTTGACATTTTATAACCCATTTATCTCCACCTAATGTTGCTGCAGCATTCGCGGCTTGCTCCGCACTATCACATGCAATTCCCTTAGGAACAGGAAGACCATATTCTGTAAACAGTTGCTTTGCCTGATATTCATGCAAATTCATGATTCGTTTCCATTTATTAAGTTAAATTAATAGCCTTGTTTTGACTACTGGGTAAAACCATACTGCATAACATAATTCGCGCAGAGAAAATAATATATTCCTGCACGAAAAAGAATACAGATATTATTTATATATCCAATAATAAACGCGTTGGATCTTCTAATAATTCTTTAATCGTAACTAAAAAACCCACTGATTCTTTACCATCAATTAACCGATGATCATACGACAGTGCTAAATACATCATAGGCAATATTTTCACTTCCCCATTTACAGCCATCGGACGATCTTCAATTTTATGCATACCTAATATGGCAGCTTGTGGCGGGTTAATGATAGGAGTTGAAAGTAGAGATCCAAATACACCACCATTAGTGATAGTAAAGTTTCCACCCGTCATTTCATCTACGGTGAGTTTTCCATCGCGACCTTTTATCGCTAAAGCTTTGATCCCTTTTTCAATGTCTGCAAATCCGAGTGTATCCGTATCGCGCAAAACGGGCGTCACCAGACCTCGAGGTGTCGAGACCGCAATGCTAATATCAAAAAAGTTATGGTAAACAATATCCTCACCGTCAATCGCAGCATTTACTTCAGGATAACGTTTTAAGGCTTCCGTAACCGCTTTAATATAAAAAGACATAAAGCCTAAACGCACTCCATTTTTCTTTTCAAATGCTTCTTGGTACTGCTTACGTAATGCCATGATAGGTTGCATATTTACTTCGTTAAAAGTCGTTAGCATAGCCGTACTATTTTTCGCTTCCAATAAGCGTTCTGCAACACGTTTACGCAAACGGGTCATCGCCACTCTTTTATTACCGCGAGCTGCAATAGTACTAATAACATCGTCACTTTTTGATGTACCCACTACCGCATCTACACTGTTGTACCGTTCAACATCACAACGGACTATCATTCCCCCCTTACCACTCCCTTTTATGCAACGAGGATCAATACCCTTGTCATGCACTAAACGACGTACAGAAGGACTTGCATCAATCACTAAATCAACGTCTTTATCGACACTATTAGGACGACTTTCAAGTACAGGTTGCACTGTTTTATCTACACTTTGAGTATGCGTAACCGTTGGTGCACTTCCTTCTTCGAGGTGACCTAAAATCTGCTTTGATAAAACCGTTGCCCCTACTTTTTCTACAATGTTTTTTAAAATGCCAGATGCCGTTGCGGGAACTTCTAGGACAACTTTATCCGTTTCTATCTCCACTAATACGTCATCTCGTTCAACAAAATCACCCACCGCTTTTAACCATGTTGCAACACTTGCATCTTCAACCGATTCTGGTAATTCTGGTACTAAAATATCAATCATAATTCACACCCTACAGTCATCATTTTATACTTATTAAAAGAGTTATTGCGTTAAGTTTAATGCATCATCTACTAATTGCGTTTGTTGCTTAATATGTAATGACATATACCCCACAGCAGTGGAAGCAGATGCCTTTCGCCCGGCATAAAAAAGAGTTGCACCAGGTGGTAAAACATTTCGAAATTCATGTTGACAGCAATACCATGCACCTTGATTCTTCGGCTCTTCTTGACACCATATAAACGTTTTTATATGCCGATAATCATCTAATATTGCATTGACCTCCTGTGTGGGGAACGGGTACAGTTGTTCAATACGTATGATGGCAACATGATCTAACTTTTGAGCGCGACGCTGTTCCAGTAATTCATAATAAACTTTGCCACTACAAAGCACGACTCGCGTAACATTATTGGCATTGATAGGATCAATTTCTCCAATCGCATTTTGAAACGTTCCGTTCGCTAATTCATCTAAAGTTGAAATTGCCAAATGATGACGTAACAAAGATTTAGGTGACATCACAATCAAAGGCCTACGCATTGGTCGTATCGCTTGGCGGCGTAACATATGGTAAACTTGCGCCGGTGTTGATGGAATACAAACTTGCATGTTGTTCTCTGCACAGAGTTGTAAATAGCGCTCTAACCTTGCCGATGAATGTTCAGGACCTTGACCTTCATATCCATGTGGCAACAATAAAGTAAGACCACACATGCGCCCCCATTTCTGCTCTCCCGACGATAGAAATTGATCAAAAACCACTTGGGCAGCATTAGCAAAATCACCAAATTGAGCTTCCCAAATACAAAGTCCTTTTGGTGTGCTGATTGAATAGCCATATTCAAAAGCCAGCACTGCCACCTCTGACAACACAGAGTCATAAATATCAAAAGTCCCCTGATTTTCAGAAATGTTTTGTAAAGGTGTATATGTAGTCCCTTTTTTTTGCTCATGGATAACAGCATGTCTATGGAAAAACGTCCCGCGCGCCGAATCTTGCCCCACTAAACGAATATTAAAATCATCATCGAGTAGCGTTGCATATGCAAGATTTTCTGCAAATCCCCAATCACATGGTTTTTCACCTTTTGCCATTAATTGGCGACCCGTATATATTTTTTTTACGCGCCCCTGAGCTTCATGATTTTCAGGATAAGCACAAATTGACTTCGCAAGTTCGATTAAACGTTTTTTTGAAAACTTTGCTACGTAAGGCTCATCCCAATCATGTTTAAGATATTTGGCCCAATGCATATTTACTTTTTCTGTTTTTTCCCATTCTTTAACGACACATTCTCCATTATCTAATGCATCGCGATAATCAATCACTAACTGTTTAGCATAACCACTTTTGATAACGCCTTCTTTTTCAAGTTTTCGAGCGTATATCTCTCTCGGCGTAATATGATTTTTTATCTTCTGATACATTAAGGGCTGCGTTGCATTGGGTTCATCGGCTTCATTATGACCATGGCGACGATAACACACGAGATCAATAACAACATCGCGTTTAAATGTATGACGAAAATCTAATGCGATTTGTGCGGCTAAAATTACACTTTCAGGATCATCTGAATTAACATGAAAGATAGGTGCCTGCACCATTTTTGCGATATCGGTGCAATAACGAGTAGAGCGTATATCTTCTTGATTTGATGTCGTGAAACCGATTTGATTATTGATAATTATACGGATGGTGCCACCCACTTTAAAAGCTCTAGTTTGTGACATATTAAATGTTTCTTGCACGACGCCTTGGCCCGAAAACGCAGTATCACCATGCACCGTGATCGGCAATACACTTTCACCAGAGCTCTTTAAGCGTTCTTGACGCGCGCGTACAGAGCCAAGTACAACAGGACTAACAATCTCTAAATGCGAGGGATTAAACGCAAGAGATAAATGTACTTTGCCTTTTGCAGTTTTAAACTCACAGCTAAAACCTTGATGATATTTAACATCACTAGAGCCGTCAAATTGACTCTTAACACCCGCAAATTCATCAAATAATTCACTGGGTTTTTTACCTAAAACATTCACTAATACATTTAAGCGTCCACGATGTGCCATACCCAACACTACTTCTTGGGCACCCAACTCACCACCTCGACGAATAAGCTCTTTAAGCATGGGGATAAACGTATCGCCACCTTCGAGTGAAAATCGTTTAGAGCCAGGATACTTAGAACCGATATAGCGCTCTAAGCCTTCCGCCGCCGTTAACTCTTCTAAAAAACGATTTTTAGAAGAGTCGCTAAAAGAAGGTTTGTTACCACTAGACTCAATTCTTTTTTGTATCCAACGCTTTTCGACACTATCGGTGATATGCATGTACTCAACAGCTAATGTGCCACAATAGGTCGATTTTAATGAGGATAATAGGTCTTTTAATATCATCCTCTCAGTGCCACCTGCATATGAGCCCACATTAAAATCGGTTTCTAAATCAACACCTTCTAAATCATGATAGAAGGGATCTAAATCTTGCACATTTTGATTCTCTATTAACTCTAAGGGGTCTAGTTGTGCATTTTCGTGCCCTCTAATTCGATAGGCCTCAATTAACTGTAAGACTTTAACTTGTTTAATATCATTATATTTTACTTGTACTGACGGCGATATAAATTTAGGCTGTTTAGCCGCCTTTTGCATTTGTTTGCGGATTTTAGAATGTATTTCTTCAGGTAAATCGTTGACTTTCGGTAAGGCTTCAAATACTAATCGCCAATTTTCATCAACATCGGTAGGGTTTTCTAAATAAGATTCATAAATTGCTTCAATATAGGTCGAATTTGCCCCATAAAGATGCGAAGAAGCTAACCAGTCTTGCATCACATTTTGTGCCATTAACGTTCCTTAATATAGCCGTCAAATATTTTTTAATAAATGAAATTGTTACTTAGTCTATAAATACACCTAAGTAACTAATTTTTCAAATAGCGCGTTGTAATAACATAGATTTAATTTTACCAATGGCTTTGGTAGGATTCAATCTTTTAGGGCAAACACTGACACAATTCATGATCCCATGACACCGAAATACACTAAAAGCGTCATCTAAATCAGCAAGACGTGACTCCGTAGCCGTATCTCGACTATCCATCAGGAATCTATAAGCTGCCAGTAGTCCAGCAGGACCGATAAATTTATCAGGATTCCACCAAAACGACGGGCAAGATGTTGAACAACACGCACACAATATGCATTCATATAAACCATCGAGTTCTTTACGCTGCTCAGGTGATTGTTTAAATTCTCCCGCCGGTGGTAAATGACCATCTGTGATTAAATAGGGTTTCACTTTTTCATACTGTGTATAAAATTGTGTCATATCAATAATCAAATCTCGGATCACAGGTAGCCCTGGCAAAGGACGAATAATAATCTTACCTTTATTAACTAAATCGGAGAGTGGTGTAATACAAGCCAATGCATTTTTACCATTAATATTTAAACCGTCCGAACCACAAACACCTTCTCGACAAGAACGCCTAAAACTTAATGAGGTATCTTTTTCTTTCAGTAAGATAAGTGCATCTAGCACCATCATATCGCTTCCTTGTGCAATTTCTAAGAAAAGATCTTGCATATACGGCGCATTATCAACATCTGGATTATAACGATAAATTGAAAATTTGACATTCATGATAAAAGCCTTCTAGTAGACACGTGCTTTAGGGGGAAATGCTTCTCGTAATACAGGCGCCATATTAACCGCGCGTTTACTCATTTTCTCATGTATAGGATCATATAAGCTATGGCATAACCAAACTTTATCATCCCTATCTGGAAAATCAAAACGACTATGAGCACCGCGACTCTCTGTTCGAAAATTAGCGGCAACTGCCGTTGCATAAGCGGTTTCCATTAAATTATCGAGCTCTAAGCATTCAATTCGAGAAGTGTTAAATTCTTTACTATGATCCTTTAATTGGGCGTTTTTCAAACGTTTACGTAAGACCTTAAGCTCTTCTAAACCCTCAGCCATCGCTTTACCTTCACGGAAAACCGAAAAATTATTTTGCATGCATTGCTGTAAATCTTTGCGGATTTCATCAGGACACTCATCACCTTCACCTTTTTCCCAATGATTTAAACGTGCCATTGCCTGATCAATATTTTCTTGTGTTACCTCTTTGACCTTATTTTCAGCCCCTAGAATTTCACCAAGGTGTTGCCCTGTAGCGCGCCCAAATACGATAAGATCCAATAGTGAGTTTCCCCCTAAACGATTGGCACCGTGTACTGACACACAAGCAATTTCGCCAACAGCAAATAGCCCTTGCACTTCAACATCTTTACCCTCTGCATCGACTCTAAGCACTTGTCCCTTTATTGTCGTTGGTAGCCCCCCCATCATATAATGGCAGGTTGGAATAACCGGAATAGGCTCTTTAACCGGATCAACATGTGCAAAAGTACGCGATAATTCACAAATTCCAGGCAACTTAGACTCTAATACCTCTTCGCCTAAATGATCTAATTTTAATTTTACATGTAGACCCCAAGGCCCATCACAGCCTCTTCCTTCGCGAATTTCTATCATGATTGAGCGAGCAACTACATCACGTCCCGCTAAATCTTTAGCATTGGGTGCATAGCGTTCCATAAAACGTTCGCCATCTTTATTTAAAAGATAGCCTCCTTCACCACGACAACCTTCGGTCACAAGTACCCCTGCACCTGCAATCCCGGTCGGATGAAATTGCCACATTTCCATATCTTGCACAGGTACGCCCGCACGCAGAGCCATACCAATACCATCTCCAGTATTAATATGTGCATTTGTCGTTGAAGCATAAATGCGTCCTGCGCCGCCTGTCGCAAATACTGTTGCCTTCGCTTTAAAAAACACAATATCGCCAGACTCAATATCTAATGCGGTACAGCCCATCACCACCCCATCATCATTTTTAACTAAATCAAGTGCATACCATTCGGAAAACACGATGGTTTTATTTTTAATGTTCTGCTGATAAAGCGTATGTAAAAGAGCATGCCCTGTCCTATCGGCAGCCGCCGCAGTACGCGCAGCTTGCTCGCCACCAAATTCTATTGATTGTCCACCAAAAGGCCGCTGATAAACACTGCCATCTTCAAAACGAGAAAAAGGCAAACCCATATGCTCTAATTCACGCACCACTTCAGGACCATTTTTACACATGTATTCAATCGCGTCTTGGTCGCCAATATAATCGGAGCCCTTAACCGTATCGTACATATGCCACTGCCAATCATCCTTATGCGCATTACCTAATGCGACCGTTATCCCGCCTTGGGCTGACACGGTATGTGAACGTGTAGGAAATACTTTACTGATTAAAGCACAGCTTTTGCCTTGCTCAGAGATAGAAAGTGCGGTACGCATACCTGCGCCACCCGCACCAATTATAATTGCATCAAACTCTCGGATTGGTAATGTCACCTTAAATACTCCACAATATTACAACACCAGAAAAGACATAAATAAATGCGACGCATGTTAAAAGAAACTGTAACGTGCCACGCAAACGTGTACCTTTAATATAATCAGTTAATATTTGCCAGATACCAATCCATGCATGCACTAAGAGAGACATTAATGCAAACATGCTAAAGACTTGGGTGCTTAGCAACGTAAAAAAGTTTCGCCACATATAATAATTTATATCATTAAACGCTATAAAACCAACAAGATATAACACGTAAGCAAGTAAAACCAGCGCACTTGCTCGTAACAAAATATAATCGTGAACACCACTTCGTCCAAACGTTCCCGCTACTTTTACCATACTAATACTCCTGCAAATATTGATAAGATTAGCGTTAATACAAACCCACAATACGCACTCCATGATGCACTTGTCATCTCTTCCCAAAAACCTAAGTCTTGCAAAAGATGACGAACACCAAACACCAGATGGTAAGCAAGACCTGTTAAAATAACCCAAATAATAAACTCAACAAATAAAAGGTCAAAATAACCCATAACCCGATTAAATCCAACGGGACTGCTAAGTGAAAGATTCAAAAGGATCATAAATATCGCTAAACTAATAAAAACAATAATACCCGATACGCGATGCAGTATTGAAGCTGTCGCAGTGACAGGAAATTTTACTGTGGCAAGATCTAAATTTTTAGGTCTTTCTTTATGCACGATTTTTCTCTTTATAGTTAATGGATAAGGAAGGATTCTATTATTTAATATACTATGTTAAATGTTAATTTTATGTGACAAATCTAAATGGTATTTGTGATGTAGATAATATATAAAATCAAATTTGTGATGAAGTGTGCAATTTTAATTATACAAACTTTCTCTCTGAAGCTACTGTATATATACGTGTGATACCGTTATTTATATAGTAACAAATCCTTAAAGTAGCAAGAAGTATAAACAGGATAGTTCATAGTACGGTGATATCATTGACACAACGCTTTTAAGGCTGTAGGTTTTTAAGGCTGTAGCTTTTTAAGGCTGTAGAGATAGAACACTAAATTTAACAGAATTATACATTCCATGCGGTTATACATATCGCATTTATAATTTTATATTTGAACTCGCAAGGGAGCATTAAATGTCCGATCTAAAAGCAATTCTACACTTACCCGGCCAAGAGCCGATTGAGCTTCCGATCATCAAAGGCACTGCTGGTCATGATGTTATCGATATTCGCACTTTAGGGAAAACAGGATATTTTACATACGACCCCGGTTTTCTAGCGACTGCTTCGTGTCGTTCGAGCATTACATTTATTGATGGTGAGGCCGGGATTTTAGAATATCGGGGTTATCCGATTGAACAACTCGCTGAAAAATCTGATTATTTGGAAGTTTGTTATCTTCTATTAAATGGAGAGCTTCCCAATAAAAAACAATTTGATGATTTTCATCACACGGTACTAACGCATACCATGTTGCATGAACAATTAGTAAAACTCTATTCAGGATTTCGTCGAGACTCGCATCCCATGGCATTAATGGTGGGGGTGGTCGGTGCCCTTTCCGCTTTTTATCACGATTCACTAGATATAAACAATGAATCACACCGTGAAATTGCAGCTTATCGTTTAATCTCAAAAATGCCAACATTGGCGGCAATGAGCTATAAATACTCACTCGGGCAACCCTTCATTTATCCTGATAACTCTCTATCTTATGCCGGTAATTTTTTAAAAATGATGTTTGCAGTGCCTTGTGAAGAATATATCGTGAATCCTGTACTTGAACGAGCCATGGACAAAATATTTATTTTACATGCGGATCATGAACAAAACGCATCGACATCAACCGTTCGCTTAGCAGGCTCATCTGGCGCTAACCCTTTTGCCTGTATCGCCGCAGGCATCGCTTCACTTTGGGGACCTGCTCATGGTGGTGCGAATGAAGCTTGCCTCGATATGCTAGAAGAAATAGGAACTGTCGAACGCATTCCTGAATTTGTAGCGCGCGCTAAAGACAAAGATGATCCTTTCCGTTTAATGGGCTTTGGTCATCGAGTTTATAAAAGTCATGATCCACGAGCAACAGTTATGCGTAAAACCTGCCATGACGTATTAAAAGATCTTAACATCAACGATCCTTTACTCGATGTTGCAATGGAACTTGAACGTATCGCCCTTGAAGATCCATACTTTATTGAGAAAAAACTTTATCCAAATGTCGATTTTTATTCTGGAATCGTTTTACGTGCGATTGGGATCCCAAGCTCAATGTTTACCGTGATCTTTGCTATCTCTCGGACGATTGGCTGGATCTCACATTGGAAGGAGATGCTAGATCAGCCAGGACAAAAAATAGGTCGCCCTCGTCAACTTTACACCGGTAAGCGAAACTTAGATTTCCAATGTGTAACCGACCGATGCAAGTAGTCTAAATTAAAACTTAAAAAGCCAGTATTTATACTGGCTTTTTATTGTAAAATAATAAAATGAAAAATTATTTAATTTAAAACTTAAAAAGCCAGTATTTATACTGGCTTTTTATTGTAAAATAATAAAATGAAAAATTATTTAATTACTTTGAATCAAGATCCTACACATTTTCCAAATGTTAACCGAGCACTAATCTCCCCCGATGGCTTATTAGCCATCGGGGGAGATTTAAGCCCTCTACGAATTATTAGCGCCTATCAACAAGGCATATTCCCTTGGTATAGTGCAAACGATCCTCTTCTCTGGTGGAGCCCAACAAATCGAGCAACTATTCGGGCGGGTAACGTACATATTAGTAAAAGCATGCGCCGCCTGATTAAAAACAATCCATACACGATTAGTGTCAACAAACACTTTGATAAAGTAATACATGCTTGCGCTAAGCCTCGCGCAGCCCAAAATGAGACATGGATAACCAAAGAGATAAGCCAAGCCTATATTCGATTACATCAACTAGGTTGGGCACACTCTATTGAAGTCTTTTATTTAGGAAAATTAGTCGGAGGTCTCTACGGTATTGTGATTGGACAAATATTTTGTGGTGAATCCATGTTTAGTGTGATGCCGAACAGTTCCAAACTTGCGTTTATTGCTCTACATCAACACTTTCAATCTTATAACGGTCAACTTATAGACTGTCAAATACTGACCACACACTTAGAAAGCTTAGGAGTAAAGGAAACTCCTAGAGCTGATTTTATAAAACAGCTCAACTTATATAACAAGAAGCCCCTTAAATCTGATTGTTGGCAAGCACAAGAATTAATCCTATCAACAGTTTTCTAATTGCCGAGTTATTGCCCTTAAAACATGCTTACGTGATATTAAACCAATATACAGATTATTCTCATCAACAATTGGATACATTTTAGGCTTGTTTTGCAACATTATTTGGGCTAAATCAACAACATTCATATCTGATTTTAAAATCAAAACATCTTTAAACATCACATCTTCCACTAAAGCCACCAGCTCACAATGATAACTAGCTTCTAACATTTTAGCTAAGCAATCTTGCTCTGATAACCAACCAATCACATGCCCTACGTCATCGAGGACCGGCCCACCAAATTGAGGATTAGACAATAGGATTTCAACAGCATTAGCGATGGTCATCTCTTTTTTAAAAGATAGGCTTTTGCCAATCATATATTCTTTAATTTGTAAATTAGTCATAGACATTTCCTGTTTGCATATATTAAAGCGTAATCAATTTTAAGTATTTGTCGATTTTTATGGGAAAATAAGTCGTCTTACATTAAATACTATATCCTTAAAATCTCTTTATCGGTAAAATAGATTTTTTATCTTGAGTAAAGGTCACATATGGCATCCCTACAAGAACAATTGATGAAATCTGGTTTGATTAATAAACAAAAAGCAAAACAAGCACAAACAGAAAAACGACGTAAAGCAAAACAGAAGAAGAAAAAAGGAACTCACGAAGTATCTGAATTACAGTTATCACTGCATCAACAAAAAGAACAACAAAAAAATCAAGATTTAGACAAAAATCGCCAACAACAAGCAGATCTAGATGCGCGCTCTGCACATGGTAAATTGATACAAATGATAGCTCAACATTGTGAGAAGTATTACCAAGGTGAAATTGATTATCATTTTACCTATCAAAATAAAGTGAAACGTATCGCAATTAACAACCAAACACAACAAGCGCTTATCAATGGTATGCTTGCAATTTGTGTACTTAATGATGAATTTTATCTAATTCATAAAGAAGCGGCAGAAAAACTCAGTGCCATTGATGCTTCTGTTTTAGTTTCTTTACATGAAAAAGTAGAAAAATCAGAGATTGATGACGATGATCCCTATGCGGAATTTGCCGTACCGGATGATCTTATTTGGTAGGAAGTTGAAAAAACGCTATTTATTAAAAAATACGCGTTATATTTTTGTACAGTATAAAAAACCAACTCTCATTGGTTTTTTATACTAATAAGCATTGATTAGCTAGTTAAAGCTAAAGTATCTTCGGCAATAACCCATTCTTCATTTGTAGAGATCACCATTGCAAGCGTACTATCTTGCGCACTGATAACGCCTTCTTTACCAAAACAACATTTAAGATTAGCTTCATTGTCAATTTTAAAGCCAAGCAAACTTAAACGCTCTAAAGTCATGGCGCGAATTGGTGCAGAGTTTTCACCAATGCCTCCAGTAAAGACAACTGCATCTAAACGGCCATCTAATGCTGCCGTGTAGCTTGCAATGTATTTCGCTAGACGATAGCAATAAAGATCCATCGCACGCTTCGCACCTTTATCAGTTGCATAATTATCTTCAACAAAACGACAATCACTGCTAGTTTCCGTTAAACCTAGTAAACCAGACTCTTTGGTTAACATCGTATTAATTTCATCTAGGCTATAGCCTAATTCATCATGAAGATGGAAAATTATAGCAGGATCAATATCACCACAACGCGTACCCATAACTAAACCTTCAAGTGGCGTCATACCCATTGAAGTATCCACAGATTTCCCATTCTTTATCGCACAAACAGAGCCTCCATTACCTAAATGACAGCTAATAATATTTAGTTCATTCAATGGTTTGTTTAATTTCTTTGCCATTTCGACACTGATGAAATAATGACTTGTTCCATGCATACCATAACGACGAATACCATTTTGTTGGTATAGTTTATAAGGTAGAGCATATAAATAAGCTTCTTCTGGCATTGTTTGATGGAATGCAGTATCAAAAACAGCCACATTAGGTAGCAATGGAAATGCTTGTTGAGCAGCTTCAATCCCAACAAGATGCGCAGGATTATGCAATGGAGCAAGTGCTTTGCATTCATCAATACCACGAAGAACTTTCTCACAGATCAACATTGATGAAGTGAATTTTTCACCACCATGTACAACACGATGACCAATACCATGTAAACTTGCTTTTAATTCAGTTTCAGAGCCCAATATTTCGTTTACAATAAAATCTAAAGCTTCTTTATGCGCACTGCCATTGCCTAATTCAGCACGGCCCTTAACGCCCTTTAATTTCCACTTAATCGAAGCATTCTCTAAATGTAGGCACTCAGCAAGACCCGATAGTTTTTCATCACCACTGATTGTATCAATAATCGCAAATTTCAAAGAAGAACTACCACAGTTCAGTACGAGGATCAGCTTATTGCTCATATCCAGAATATCCTTTATATAGAAAAATATAACTAGGTTCGTTAAATATTAAACCTAAAAAAAAGCTAGGTTACAGGGGAAAAGCAAAGATAACAATGTTAGAAATAACATATTTTATAAGTTGCCAAACAAACATTACTTTTCCCGCTCTATTTCGTTCTTTCTACGCGTTTAAACATCTATCTAACTCTTGTTATACTTTTTTGGTGCCTAATAATCATTAACTAAAAATTCTAAATGAGCGGAATAAAAGAGTTTAACAGCCAACATTTTATCCTTTATTTAAAATATCTAACTGATAAAAATAACGTTGCTCTTGGATGTTAGCACTCAGTATCTGCGCCTTACTCTTACTTTTCCCAGCATTTACTCTCCCTCTTTTTTCTATACATATACTGGGCCTAACCGAAGATACCAATCTATTGCACGGCGCATTGATGATGCTTAATAGTGCGCCTCTAGTTGCCTTTATGGTTTTGTTTTGTGCCGTAGTTGCCCCAACACTATTGATTATTAGCATTGTCATTAGTAGTACGTGTTTTACTTTTAATCTTCGTTTTGTTTTTTTACCTCAAATATTAAAAGTCACCCGCATACTGTCGCATTGGTCAATGCTTGAAGTTTATTTAGTAAGTTTAATTGTCGCCATTTTCAAATTAATCGCCTACGCCGATCTTTATTTTGGCCTTGGTTTTTACTTCTTTATCGCTCTTTTGTGGATAAATATGCTTATTCTAAGCAATTACAGTGACCATCATAGCTGGGAAAAGTATTATAATGAATGAAATAGCAAAAGCGGGCCTCTCTGGCCGACAACAAGGTTTACAACTTTGTTGTGTTTGTTGTAAAACAAGCAAACAAACACAACATCCTGATATTTGTCCTCACTGTTTAAATCGAATTTCATTACGCAAAAAAAATAGTTTGCAAAAAACATCGGCTCTTTTGATAACCGCCATTGTCTTTTTGATCCCGGCCAATATTTATCCAATTACTTATTTACTAAAAAATTCAATACTCTATCCAGATACGATTTTTTCAGGCATCTTAAGTTTAATGGATAGTAATATGAAGATCATTGCAGGCATTGTTTTTATTGCTTCTATTGTTGTTCCTATTTTAAAAATCGTCGGCTTAACTATCATCACACTCGCCGTACATTTTAAATATAAACTCAATGCTAAAACACAATTTTTAGCCTTCGCTTTTATTGCATGGATAGGGAAATGGTCCGTTTTAGACCTTTTTGTGATCTCCATCATGGTTGCTGTCTTTGATAAAGGAAATTTACTTTCTGTTTACCCTGGTATTGCGGCATCCTCTTTTACTTTGGTTGTGCTTTGTACTCTTTTTGCCGCCAACAACTTCGATACTCGTTTAATTTGGGATGCACAAAATAATGACTGATGTAAAATCAAGAAACCAAGCCACTCTCGCAAAAAAACGCGTATTTTCTCCCATTTGGTTTTTACCTTTGCTTGCCGCAATTTTAGGTGGATGGCTCTTACTCACCAATATTACCAATGCCAATGAAAGTATCTCTATCCATTTTACCAATGCTGAAGGCATTATTGTCGATAAAACACGTATACGTTATAAAGGTGTGATTGTCGGTACCGTAAAAAAAATCGAATTAGACAGCCGGAGCGGTATCAACATCACCGCAACCATTGAATCACACGCAACATCGATGTTACGTGAAAATACGCAATTTTGGTTGGTTTCTCCACAAGCATCTTTAACCGCCATCTCTGGACTAGACACTCTTTTTTCTGGAAGTTACATTAATTTACACCCTGGAAACGGCGATACGAGAAACAATTTTGAAGCCGTTTCAGAACCTCCCGTTTATATACCAAAAGGTGCATTACTGGTTAATTTGAAAAGTAAACAAGCTGATTCTATTGGTATTGCAACGCCTTTGTTCTATAAAAAGATAAAAGTCGGTGAAGTCATTAAAATACAATTAGCGAAAGATACAAGAAATGTAGATATCAGTGCATTTATCGATAAAAAATATAGCTATTTACTCCATGCTAATAGTAAGTTTTGGAATATAAGTGGATTAAATGCCAATATTTCGAGTAATGGGTTTGATTTAAAAATTGCAAGTATCAGTGCATTAATTGCAGGCGGAATAACGTTTAGCTCACCCGATAATAGCCCGAAATTAAGCACACAAAAAATATTTACCCTTTATAACGACTTTAAAGAGAGTCAGCATGGCGTAACAATTACACTGATTTTAAAATCCACGGAAAACTTATCTAATGGAGCAGACATTCGCTTTAAAGGACACAACATAGGCCATTTAACGGAGATAAAATATGTTAAAAACAAAAAATATTTTATAGCTAAAGCCACTATAACGCCTGAATTTAGTGATCTAATGACCCAAAATGCACAATTTTGGCTCGAAAAAACATCGATTTCTTTTACTAAAATAAGTAATGTCAGTAATATTGTGAGAGGCAACTATATTGCTTTTGCTCCCTCTATTAAATCTAATGCCACACCAAAGAAACAATTTAATGTAAATCTTGAACAGCTCCCTTTAAAACCTGATTTAACTCTACACCTATTAACCGAAGATGCGACGGGTTTAAATAAAAACGATCCTATCCAATTCCAAGGTATAAAAATAGGTGAAATAAGCCGTTTGCACATCTCTAATTCCGGCAAGTTTATTGAAGTGATGATGCAAATAAACACCAAATATCGATACCTGATTAATAAACAAAGTAAATTTTATTTATTAAGTGGTGTTAATTTACAAATGTCATTCACTGGTATTAAATTACAATCAAGCCCCCTCGAAAATATTATCAGTGGGGGAATCGGTTTATATAATCAAATTCCGATCCCAAGAAACACCCCTGTTAGCACCTTATCTAAACATCAAATATTCCGCTTATACGCATCGAGAGCGATAGCAAAAGAAGGGAAAGACATTTTCACTAGCCCCTTAACGGTTAATATATTAAGCACAAAACTACCGGCTTTAAATGTAGGCTCTCCAGTTTATTACCATAAGTTCCCCATTGGTGAAATAAGCTCGTTTAATTTTGATGATTCTGGTCTCATACGTACCACATTAATCATAAAAGGTTCGTATAAACATCTTATTAATGCCGAAAGTGTTTTTTGGAATGTGAGTGGTTTTAAACTTTCAGCAGATCTACAAGGTATAAAAATGCAGGCGGAATCATTACTTGCCATCACTAGCGGAGGTATTGCGGTAGAACAAGGTAATGCTAATATCAATAACCGTTTTAAAAATGGAGCTTATAAACTTTTCGCCAGTTACCAAGAAGCGGCCAATCCCGAAAAATCTATCACCATCATTTTTGAAAACGCTAACAACTTAAAAGTGGGCAATAAACTAAAATCAAATGGACTTGTTATTGGCGAGGTAAAAAACTTAAGTTTAGATGAAAATAACAAAATCCAAGTCATTGCAAATATAAAAGCACCTTTTATTAAGCAAGTACTGCACAAAAACAGCCGTTTTTGGGTTGTAAGTAGTCATATTTCACTTTCGGGCGCCAAAAACTTATCTACCTTAATCAGTGGTGATTACATTAATGTTAGCCCTGGAAATGGTCAGTTGACGAGTATTTTTAAGGGCGAGTTAAACGAGCCCTTATTACCCAAAAACAAACAAGGCTTAACCATCATTTTATTGGCAAACAACGCTGGCTCAACCAATATAGGCAGTCCCGTTTACCATCGTCAAATTCAAATTGGTGAAGTGATTGCAAAACAATTAAATAATGATGCCAGTGGCGTTGAAATAACCTTAAACATTTATCCGAAGTACACCACCATCATTCGCCAAAACTCTATCTTTTGGCCCGCATCAGGCTTTAATCTCGATGTAGGTATTAGTGGCGCCACCCTAAAAACCACATCTCTAACCTCCTTAGTGAAAGGAGGCATAAATATGAGCACCAACGACCGATATAAATTACAGGCCCCTGCAGAATCAAATGCACATTTCACCTTACAATTAGATGTACAAGACAAATGGTTTAATTGGCAATTATCCATCCCAAAAACATAGCTTTTTTAAGGTAGAGTATGGTATAAAACACACACTTTTTTGTGTGTGTTTTATTTAGGATTTTTAATGGATAACAATACTCTTCTTCCGGCCGCTTTTATTAATAAAATGTCCGGGATCTTTCCGGAGAAACTTTCTTTTCAAGATTTTCTGGATGCGTGTCAGCGCCCTCTTCGACCCGCTATTCGAGTAAACACCTTAAAAATTAGCATTGCTGATTTTAAATGCCTAGCGGCGGAACATCAATGGGAATTAACTCCCATTCCTTGGTGCACAGAGGGTTTTTGGATAAAAACAAGTACACAGATAACGCCTTTGGGTAATAGTTTTGAACATCTTGCCGGACTTTGTTATTTACAAGAAGCCAGCTCCATGCTTCCTGTCAGTGCACTCTTCCATTTCTTTAAAAGTAACGAGCAATCTGTTTTACTTGATCTATCCGCAGCCCCGGGTTCAAAGACAACTCAAATAGCGGCTAAGATGAACAATCAAGGCTTACTTATTGCCAATGACTTCTCCGCCAGCCGCGTTAAAATTTTGCATGCTAATATGCAACGTTGTGGTATTAAAAATGTAGCCTTAACTCATTTTAATGGCAATGTATTTGGTGCATGGCTACCGAACAGCTTTGATGCAATTTTACTTGATGCTCCTTGCTCGTGTGAAGGAACGATACGTAAAGATAAAAATGCGATGAAAAACTGGAATCAAAACGCCATTGAAAATATCGCTTTAACCCAAAAAGAACTGATTAAAAGTGCTTTTTACGCACTAAAAGAGCAAGGCGTTTTAATCTATTCAACTTGCACCTTAAGCCATGAAGAAAATCAAGAAGTTTGTCATTTTCTCAAAGAACATTTTACCGACAGTGTTGAGTTTTTAAATCTGGCGTCTTTATTTCCAGGCGCATCGAAGTCATGCACGGAAGATGGCTTCTTACACGTATGGCCTCACATTTATGATAGTGAAGGTTTTTTTGTCGCCGCATTACGTAAAATTGGCCCTACAACTCCTCCCGAAGTTAAAAAGCGTTTAGGTAAGTTTCCTTTTATTCGTCCTACAAGACAAAAAGAAGCTGAGTTATATGCTTATTTTGAACAGAAATTCGGCATAGCAAACATTAGTGGGATGTTATATCAACGCGATCAAGACTTTTGGCTATTCCCCGATCCTATCAAAGCATTGATTCCAAAGATCCGTTTCTCTCGCTTAGGCATTAAGATTGCAGAAGAATTTGGTAAAGGTCGAAGAAGTGGCTTTAAAAGTACGCATGAGTTTTTAACTTTATTTGGCGCGCACGCCACTAAAAACGTTTTATCTCTTAATGCTCAACAAGCACAGGCTTTTTATCAAGGCCGTGATATTCGCGACTTAAATCATAAATTCGAAACGGGTGAGGTTTTACTTAGCTATCGTAATATTATAATCGGTTTTGGAAAGGTACTAAATAATCGGATTAAAAATAATCTTCCCAGAGAATTGATTCGTGATTCTAATTTATTTGACAAATAACTTTCAAATAAACTTTTAATTTTAGGAATGTCGGTTATTCTTTACTTAAGAAGTATTGCTTTTAAGTGAGACATTTATATTTATTAGATCTGCGTTTAATACGCAGAAAATCTCATCTCATTAGTCACAATATTTTTATGTTGTGTTTATGCCTTTAGTTGCCTAGGTATCCCCTTTTTTCCTAGGCTTTTTTTCTTTATTGCTCTAATAACACTAGCTTTTCAAATTTATTTTTCTCAGAAAGGGTTAGTTGAAAGTATCCTCTCACCCCTAACTGCGAAAAAAAAGGCACAAAACGCATCGCAGGAATTTGTAACATGCGCCCTGTATCATCACGAACTTTAATCACTGTATTTGGCGAACGATATAATTGCTCAAATGCTTGATAAGAAATATTTAAACGAAAACAAAAAATATTCACAATATCACCTCAATCGTCGAATGAAGATTCTGTCCACACAATACACCACCGTGCCAAAGGATATTTCACGAGAATGATTTAGGAAAGGTCTTTCAAAAAAATCATCTTTTAAATGTTGGATAAATACAGAATGATACCATGAAACGAAACATACCGAGGTATAGTGAAAATTAAACTAAAACACGTGTTACCCCGGCAATTTATTTAACCCCTACATATACAAAATGGCACCCTAGACCTTGCACCATTTTTATCTGAACACTTACTAAGGGCGATAAACTTTCACATTATCAAATCCAGCTTCTTTTAAATATAATGCTTGTAATTGACTCATTACGCCACGATCACAATATAGAAGATATGTTTTATCTTGTGCTAATTCCCCAAATTGTGATGCCAATTTAAAGAAGGGTAAATATTCAATATGTACATCTTTAATCGATAAAGGCGCCATTTCTTGTTCTTCTGCCGAACGAATATCTATAATCACTTCATTAGTATTAAAAGCAGAAACAGATTCAACTTCGACTACGTCCTTATGAGCAGCTTTCGCAATATCACGAATATCGATAACTTTTGCTTTTTCAACCACAGCTTGAATCAAAGAGAGATCAAATTTAGCTTCTTCTTTTTCAATTTTACTCATTACGGCTTTAACCGTCGGGCGCTGTGAAATCACACCACAATATTCAGGGATAGTCTCAGAAATCTCAGCCGTACCAATTAAGCGAGCACAATCAATAATATCTTGTTTATCCGTCACAATTAACGGACGCAAGATAAGCATATCTGTGACTTTATCGATCACCGATAAATTACGTAATGTTTGGCTTGAAACCTGACCTAATGCCTCTCCAGTCACCAAAGATTCAATATTTAAACGCTCAGCAACTAATGTTCCCGCACGCATCATCATACGTTTTAGCACCACACCCATCTGACCGTTATCCACTTTCTCTAATATTTCGGCAACTACCGGTTCAAAAGGAATCGAAATAAATTTAACTTTATGTGAAGAGCCAAAACGCTCCCATAAACGATACGCAACCTGTTTCACTCCAATTTCATGCGCCGCACCACCTAAATTAAAGAAACAATAATGCACACGTGAGCCACGTTTAATAAATTGATAGCTTGATACGCCAGAATCAAACCCACCTGAAATCAAAGATAGTACAGATTCTTGTGTTCCTAAAGGAAACCCTCCTAACCCAGGATGGCGCTTATCAATAAAGAAAAGCTTATCATTATTAATTTCTAATCTTACGGTGATATCAGGATTTTTTAATTTGACCCCTGCCGCGTCTGTAAATTGATTTAAACCCCCTCCAATATAGCGCTCCGCTTCAATGGAAGAAAAATCATGCTTACCAACGCGTTTCACACGCACACAAAATGTTTTGCCGGTTAATGAATCACCTAGGTGTTCTTTCGTTTGTTCATAAGCATCGTGTAATTCCGTAAATTGCGTTTCTCTGACTTCTAAAAAATGTGCAATACCAGGAGTACTCGCCAAACGGAAGATAATGTTTTCTTTGTTTTGCGCACTTTCATTCTCCGTACGCACAATGATTTTATCCCATTCTAAAATCACTTTTACATCAACATCAACATTACATAAGACATTGCGAATGTTACCTTGTAACATTTTACTAAAGCGTTTTCGAACAGGCTTACTTTTCATCATAATTTCAGGGAAAAATTTGACAATAAATTTCATGTTATATCACTGTTTTTGGTTAATAAAATAAGGTGCAAGAGCATAGCAAAAAACACAGAGACTTTCATCTTATTGCGCACTTTGCAAGGTAACATAATTAATTTCACATTCCCCTTTTTGAGTCGCTATGTAGCAGGTTTGCCCAGACATAGTCATTGAAATTTCCATAGAGCGTTGCACTAACAATGCTAATTCTTGAATTTGAGCAAACTCAAATTGATAAACTTCAACATTTTTTAATTTCGAAAAGTCCTTTTTTCCTTGCTGCCACCACACATCCGATTTGCTATTAAAAGTATAAATATAAACAGATTTTGCTCTACGACTCGCTTTTTTAATACGCTCAAACGCAGGCTCTCCCATATCAATCCAAACCAATAGCTCATCCGACAAGTTTTTTGCCCAAATATCTGGATCATCAACACTAAATAACCCCTTACTGAACGCTAAAAACTCTTGATATTGTAAACAATATGCAACGACACGTGCCATCATTCGTTCTAAATTTTCAGAAGGATGCTGAGCAAGTGTAAAATTAAATGCATCATAAATATCATTGTTGAAATCAGAGCGATTAATGCTCATCTTATAAATAGTTGGTTTTAAAGCCATTTTATTACCTGTTGTAAAGTATCATTTAAATCATATTCTATTATCCCAAAAGAATATGTGAGAATAAAGAAGCGATTGTAAGATCGCTATCATAACGGCTCATGTTTGTCTTTAACATGAATTTGACTAAAAAGTTATTTTAGCGCCTTGATTTTCTCGAATAATATCGACTAAATCCATAATATGATACGCAGGGAGACCGGAGTTCAATAATTCTCGCATTGCATTCAAATAAGGCGTCATTTCACGGAACATGAGTTTATAGCCTGCACAAAAATATGAAACGTTCAAATTGTCTATTTTACTTTTTATGAATCGATGTTTAGGGCACCCTCCATTACATATTTCAATATAAGCGCATTGCTCGCATTGCTCAGATAGCGTTTTCTTTTGTGTATTAACGTTATGCCCAAACGCATTCGATAATTTAATATCAGAAATATTACCCAATAAATAACCATCGTAAACAAAATGATCACACTCATAAATACTACCATCAGCTTCAATGACAAGATTATCACCGCAAGCATTTTGAAAGATACAACTTGAATGTCCATTGCCCATGAAACAACTAATTAGACTCTCAAATTGTCGAACAAAAATTTTCCCGACATCTTGGGACACCCATTGTTTAAATATTTCCACCATAAATTTCCCGTATTGCTCCGCTGGTACCGAAAACGGACATAATGTCACACTCTGTGGCTCATCGCCAAACCAAATAGGGATATGATTTTCGTTCAACTCTTGGGTTTCAACAAGCTCTATAAATTGTAAATGCTTTGCTCCAATAGATTTTAAAAAATTATATGTTTCAATCGGATACTGTACATTTAAATTATTGACTACCGTCAATGTATTAAATTTAACCGCATGCTCATTAAATAATTCAATGGCTCTCATCACCTGTTTAAAAGTGCCTTTGTTAGATTTAGTTACCCGATATTTATTATGTATTGTTTCTGGTCCATCTATAGATATCCCCACTAAGAAATCATTTTTTAAGAAAAAATCACACCATTTAACATTGATTAAAATACCATTAGTTTGAAATGCATTGTAAATCTTTTTATTCTTTGCATATGTTTTTTGATATTTAACAGCCTGTTCATAAAAGGGTAATCCAGCTAAAGTTGGCTCTCCTCCTTGCCAAGTAAAATAAACATTTTCTCCCGCAGCTTCAATATAGTGCTTAATATATTGTTCTAACACTGGATATGTCATTGTTTGCGTTAGTTTTGCTGGCAAAGAAAATTCTTTTTCTAAATAAAAACAATAATCACAATTTAAATTACACTGGAAGCTAGTAGGTTTTGCGGTTATATGCATATTAATATAAGTGCTCAAAAGCACATCTCCATAAGTACATAAGGTGTATATTTTATATACACCTCGAAATAAATAATACGTTTATCTATTTAAGGGATGATCGTTTAATTCGTTCATATTTAGGAAGAGTAATTGGATTGTTAGGTTTTTTCGTAGAAGCGATGAATTTTTTCATATCTTCTTTCATTTGCACAAATGTTTTAGGATTCATCTTAATTAAATTATGCTCTTGACGTAAATCATTCAATTTATACATGCCATATTCACCCGATTCTTCAAGATACATTAACATGAAGTCATTATTACGAATGGTCCATGAAAATTCACTTAATGCTTCTGTATTCGGATTGAAAGGGTAATCGTCTGATTCATAACGAATAAATTTATGATAACCATTCCAAAATGCAATATTACCTTCATCAAAATGATGAGGATATGAGGTCATCCAATAGAGGTTTTGATGTGGATTACCTTTTTTATCACCTTGAAGATATGGAAGTAAAGAAACCCCATCTAAATTATTTGGCACAGCAATACCTGCTACATCTAATGCAGTAGGAAATAAATCCATGGCAGAGACAAGTTTATTGTAATCAGAGCCCTGATGTAAACGACCGCCATACCAGATAAACATAGGAGTATGTGTTCCCCCTGTCGTCGTTTGACCTTTATAACCCTTTTGGGCGCCATTTAGAGGCAAAGGTCCATCAATAACCGCGCCATTATCTGAAGTAAATAAAATCATCGTATTATCATATTGACCATTTTTTTTCATCTGTTCTAAAATACGATTTAAACCTTGATCTGCTGCATAAATTGACGCATAGAAGTTATCGGCCGTTGGGCTTCCCGTATTAAATTTAGATTGATATTGAATTGGAGCGGGTGCATCATTTGGCAAATGAGGCGCATTAAAGGCTAAATACAGCAGAAAAGGTTGCTCTAACATCTTAGCTCTGTTTACAACACCGATGGACTCCGTTGTAAACTGATCTGAAATATAACCTACCGCTTTAATTTGTTCCCGATTTTTAAATAATGCGGGTGAATTATAATAAGCTGCACCATGATTATGGAAGCCCATAAAATAATCAAACCCTCTATTTTGAGGTTGGGTTTCTTCTGAAGAAAATTGAATATAATTATCGTGATAATCTCGAGAGCGTCCATTTTTAGGGGCTTTAATACTCGAAATTTTAGACATGTGCCACTTACCAATCGCTGCCGTATAATAACCATGATTTTGAAAAAGCTCTGGCAAGAATGTTTCAGATAAAGAAATACCCTCTTCTGCATCAATATTTGAATAAACACCGTAACGAGCAGGTGAGCGCCCGGTCATTATCGCGGCTCGAGATGGTCCTGACACGCCATGAGCCACATAACCATTCGTTAACTTAACACCTTCACTCATTAATTTATTTAATGTCGGTGTTGATTTTTTTGCGGCCTCAATCGCCTTCGCGATAGAAATGGTATATGTTTCAACTGTTTTTCTATTTTCCATTGTTTTAGGATCAAAAGATCTTTTATCAAAATTCATTTGACCATAACCAAGATCATCGAGTGACACTAAAATAATATTAGGTTTATCCGTCGTAGTATATGTTTTAAATTCAATATTAGAAAATGCAACATTTGTCTCGGTAGATATTTAGAACCATATTAATACACTTAACATCCATTACATATATGTAAACCTATCACAGCATTAGGAGATTTTTTTGAAAATTGCATTAGCGGGTAATCCCAATAGTGGGAAAACAACTTTATTTAACGCGTTAACCGGTAAAACGGCACACGTAGGAAATTGGGCTGGAGTTACCGTCAATAAAAAAGAAGCGTTAATAAAAAAAATATTTAACCAAACCAATACCTCCATTACTGCGGTTGATTTACCCGGTGCATATTCTCTCTCTCCTTTTACATCAGAAGAGGCTATCACCCGCGATTTTGTTAAAAATCAACAGCCAGAAGTGATCATTAATATTGTTGATGCCACGAATTTAAGCCGTAGTTTGTTTTTAAGTACTCAATTACTTGAACTTGGCATTCCCGTTGTTATTGCGCTCAATAAAACAGATCTAACCCAAAAGAAAAAAACAATCATTGATGTTGCGGCTTTAAGTAAAATGTTAAGTTGTCCGGTTGTTGAAATCGTGGCGGTTAAAAATAGAGGTAATGGTTTAGATGCACTTATAGAAAAAGTGCTTTCAGTGACAGAGCACTCTCAACGTGCCCCCTTTAAAATAGACAATGTCGATTTAAACAACAAAAAGGCAGTAAAAGAAGTTGATATAAAGCGCTTTCAATTTGTAGAACAACTGGTTCAAAGCGTCGAGATGAGACAAAACAAAAGCAATCAACAAACAATACAAGATAGTGTTGATCGTGTTGTCGCCCATAAATGGCTGGGATTACCTATTTTTGCCTTTATCATGTGGACCGTATTTTCTATTTCACAAACCTATTTAGGTCCTATTTTAGCGGAAATACTTGGCGGATGGATTGAGATTTTTTATGTTTTTGTGCAAAATTTACTCGGAAATGATGTATCCCCCGTTTTAAGCTCATTATTACTTGATGGTATTATCGGTGGTGTTGGTGCTGTTGTAGGCTTTTTACCTCTTATCATGGTGCTTTTCTTTCTCCTCGCTATCTTAGAAGATTGTGGCTATATGGCCCGTGTTGCCGTTGTAATGGATCGTTACTTCAAACGTGTAGGCTTATCTGGTAAATCTATTATTCCTATCATCATCGGTACCGGTTGCTCTATCCCCGGAATAATGGCCACCCGCACCATTAAAAATGAACGACAACGTAGAACAACCGCGATGCTCACTCCTTTTATGCCATGCGGCGCTAAATTACCCGTGATTGCTTTATTTGCTGGTGTTTTCTTTAATGATGCAGCATGGGTTGGCACTTTAATGTACTTTATGGGGATAGCCATTATCATTTTAGGTGCTTTAGTGGTTATGCGTATCACCGGAGAAAAGAATTCTCGCTCCTTTTTTATCATGGAATTACCCGAATATCGCTTCCCGAGTATTCAACGAGCCATTACATCCACCCTTTCAAGAGCAAAAGCTTTTATTGTTAAAGCCGGAACAATTATTCTTTTATGTAACGCTGCCGTACAAATAATGCAAACCTTTACTTGGCAATTTGATGTTGTAGCTGCAGGGGAACAAAGTAGCAGTATTTTAGCAAGTGTCTCATCTCCGTTTGCGTTCTTCTTAATTCCTCTTGGATTTGGTGTATGGCAATTGGCAGCTGCCGCCATTACAGGCTTTATTGCAAAAGAAAATGTAGTCGGTACTCTAGCCGTCGTTTACAGCATTACTAACTTTATCAACACCGATGAATTGGCATTAGTTTCTGGTGGCTCTCAAGTAGCAAGTATTATGGGACTCTCATCTGTTGCAGCCTTATCTTACTTAATCTTTAATCTATTTACGCCTCCTTGTTTTGCTGCGATTGGTGCAATGAATGCTGAAATGGAAGATAAAAAATGGTTATGGGGAGGGGTTGCTTTTCAATTTGGTATGGGGTATTTCATGGCATTTATTACCTACCAAATCGGCACGTTAATTACCACGGGAACATTAGGTGATGGCTTTATTTATGGCTTTATAATTTGCTTATTATTAGTTAGCTATCTTTTTTACTTAATGAAAAAAGGCGATAAGCAAACAGTCGTTACTTTAAAAACAATGAAAAACTAGGATCATATATGCTCAATATTATTGTTTTATTTGTTATTTTATTAATTTTTGCAATGGCCATAGGAAAAATAATATCGGACAAACGCAAAGGTATCGCCTGTGTTGGTTGCTCTCTCAGTGATAACTGCAGTAAAGTATCCTCTACTTTTAAGGATAATAAAACAATGCAACAAATAAACATAAAACACATTGAGTAAATAATAAGTGATGTAAAAACTAAATTCTTGATACTCCTTTCGTTTAACCTTTTAAGGTTGCCAACGAAAAAATATCTTATCATTTCCGATAACAAAAATAAAAAACCAGTGATTTACACTGGTTTTTTTTATTCTATTTATAATCAGAAATATTTATTGATCATGCCCTATTTGTTTACCCCAAACATTACCCAGCAAACTAATATGCACACTTATCTCTTCTCTATCATGATATAACTGTTTTGCTTGTAATTGATATTTAATACCCGCATCTTCCAGTATATCCGTGATTATTTTAATATCTTGTTGAGCTTCTTGGTAACGCTTTTTCATGGGAAGCTTCAGATTGAATATCGTTTCTTTACACCAACCTTCAACAAGCCATTTAGCCATTAATTGCGCTACGCGTTTCGGCTTTTCTATCATATCACAGACTAACCAATCAATATTTTTACGCTCTGGTTCAAATTTAAAACCATCTTCCATAAAATGCTTTACTTGACCACTGTCCATTAAGCTTTGTGCCATTGCACCATTATCAACACAACTAACAAACATACCTTGACGTACTAATTGATAAGTCCAACCGCCCGGACATGCTCCTAAATCAACTGCATGCATCCCTGATTTAAAACGCTCCTCGCGCTCTTCTGCCGTTAAAAACGTATGTAATGCTTCTTCGAGTTTCAGCGTTGAACGACTCGGCGCTTCACTTGGAAAACGCAAACGCATAATTCCCATATATTGTTCATTACGATTTTGCGGTAAAGAATACCCAATATAAGTGGATTGATTATCCAAAAAACATAAGTGGTAACATATTTTTTTACGATTTTCTTTTGCAGTTAAAATATTTTGTTTCTTTAATGCTTGGCGCAATGGCACTGTAAATTTCCGACAAAAAGTCAGTAATGGTTTAGTTTCATCGCCTTCTGGCGTTTCAACATATAAATCACCACCCATTGGTAGATCGCGCATCGCATCTAAAATAGGCGTGATACGATCTTGCAACGGTAATGCTTTTAAAAACGTTTTTACAGCTATCATTTGCCGTGCAAAAATCAGTTGCGAGTAATCAATACCTTTAGCAAGCTCTAAGACATCTTCTGGGTTATAACATTGATAAAACACATAACCACTTTGACGTTGTGTTTTTATAAAGCCAAAAACATTTAACGCACCCGCCTTATCTTGAATTTCATTGGCACAATCATTTTCAAAACCCGGACGACAATATAATAAAATCCCTAACATTTTCTACTCTTTGTAATAAAAGATAACGCAGCAAATAGCCACGCCAATATCAATAATAACCCACCGACAGGGGTTATCCAGACAATGATTTTTGTTCCCATTAAAACATATAAATACAAACTACCACTAAAAAAACAAACGCCGAGCAATAAAGATATTTGACTCAATAATAAATAACGATTCGGCATCAATAAATTTATGACAGATATGATTAAAAGTACAATGGCATGTAATAGCTGGTAGTTAACGGCTAATTGAAAATACTCAACTTGTTGTGCACTGCCCCAAGAGGACAATCCATGACTCGCATAAGCGCCAAGCGCGACACCCGTCGCTCCCAGCAAACTTGCCATCAAAAGAAAAAAACGATTCGACTTAGTCATGAGTAATTTATTCGGTATCGATAACATCAAAACTTTTCACCAGTTCATCCATTTGTTGCATTTGCGTCAAAAATGGTTTTAATTTATCTAATGCTAAGGCACAAGGACCATCACATTTCGCATTACTTGGATCAGGATGAGATTCTAAAAATAATCCTGCAATACCTTGAGACATACCAGCAAGCCCCAATTGCACCACTTGGCTACGACGCCCATCTGCACTATCACTGCGTGCACCTGGTTTTTGTAATGCATGAGTTACATCAAAAATCACAGGATGCCCTGTCTCTTTCATAATGTTAAATCCCAACATATCTACGATTAAATTATTATATCCAAAGCAGCTTCCTCGCTCGCATAAAATAATTTTATCATTACCCGCTTCTTTAAATTTAGTGATGATATGCGCCATTTCATGGGCTGCCAAAAATTGTGCTTTTTTAACATTAATAACAGCATTAGTCGATGCCATTGCTTGCACAAGATCTGTCTGGCGACTTAAAAAAGCAGGCAATTGAATAACATCAACCACTTCAGCTACCGCGGCGGCTTGATGAGGCTCATGTACATCAGTAATAATTGGCACGTTAAATGTCTTTTTAATCTCTTCAAAAATACGCAAACCTTCTTCAAGCCCAGGACCTCGATAACTATGAATAGAAGAACGGTTAGCTTTATCAAAGGATGCTTTAAAAACATAAGGAATTTTTAGAGCACTGGTCACTTCAACATATTTTTCTACCATGCGCATGGCTAAGTCACGAGACTCTAAAACATTCATACCACCAAATAAAACAAAAGGTAGATCGTTACCAATGTCAATATTGCCAACTTTAATTATTTTTTGTTGTGTCATATTACTCTCTCTAATGAATAACTTGAGGTTTAAAACTCATACTTTGAATCTGTTTCTTTAATATTGTCACTAAAGGATCTTGCGGATGCTTTTTTATAAAAAACTCAAAATCATCACATGCCAAACTTAAACAATTTAATTGTTGGAATAAAAACCCGCGATCGCGAACTTCATACGCATCATCCGGACCGAGCCTTAATATAATCTCGGTACAAATTAACGCCAACTCGATACTTTCGGCTTGAACATAAGCGGCCTTTAAAACATGAATATAACGTTTAATTATACTTTCATTACTGTCGTGTTTTAACATATTTGAATGTAAACGAGCATGGTTTCCTAACTCCCCACGCACTTTTAGTTCTAATTTGTTTCTGTTTAGTAATTCTCCCGTAAAGGGATCTAAATAAAGGCGCTCATCGTCAATATGTATCACAATCATAAATCCACTTGGGAAGCATATCCCCTGGGCTTTAAAAGAGCACGAATCTAGAATATCTAAAAGAAGAATACCTAAACTAATTGGGATCCCTTTGCGCAGTTTTAAAACTTGTGACAGTAAGGCATTTTCTACTTTATAGAAGGCTTTCCAATCACCGGCAAAACCTAACTGCTTGTAGATTATGTCCAGTAAAAACAACAATTTAGGTTTATCTTCCTGTTTAAAATCTTTTAATTTAGAATTTATAACAATTTTTTGTAAGCGCAAGCTTGCTTGAAATTCTTCTATATCTAACCCTGTTATCTCTGCTTCAATCTTAAGTGCTGCATTTAACAATGAGTGAGCATCAAAATCAAATTCTTCATCCATCATTTTTTAACTGTTTCCTTGAGTTACTAAACGGCTTACTTTATCTCTTTGTACTACTTAAAATAAAATCTTCATTTTTATTACTTTTCACTCAAAAATAGCTAGACGACTGGTCTATTTTATTTTAAGCTGTGTCTTATGAAAATAGAAAACAATACAACACGTCAACATATTTTAAACTGTGGTTATCAATTGATAGCAAGACAAGGCTTTTCAAATGTTGGCCTTGCGCAAATATTAAAACATGCACAAGTACCCAAGGGCTCTTTTTATCATTACTTTAAATCGAAAGAATTATTTGGCGAAGCCCTTATCCAAGATTATTTTACTCATTATCAAATTGAACTAGAAACACTTTTTAATGCACCACATATCAATGCTTATGATAAATTAATTACTTATTGGCAACGCTGGATTGATGCTCAAAATACACAAGGGGTTGTACATACCTGCCTTGTTGTTAAATTAAGTGCTGAAGTTTCTGATCTTTCTGAGTCTATGCGACTGGCATTACTCAGTGGTGCCAAAAATATCATTGCCAGCCTTAGTTTATGTATTGAAGCGGGCATAAAAGATGGGTCTATTCCTATCAGAGAAGCCTATAACAGTGCAGAGCTTCTCTACAATCTATGGATTGGTTCAAGTTTACTGTGTAAACTCAGTAAAAATAGCCAAGGTTTAGATCAAACTATGACTATAACAAAAGCTATTCTAAAAAATGATGTACATTTTTAAACGCAAAATCATGCTTTAATTGCATGATTTTTTTTACAACAAACAACTAGACGACCAGTCTAATTGTGGTTTTATTTAATCAAAGGGTTACCCATGAGTAATATTCAAAACAGGCAAGTTATTTTAAACGCACGCCCTATTGGCGCACCTAAATTAAGCGATTTTAATCTACAATCAACGACTAAACCAACGCCAAAAGACGGAGAGGTTTTATTGCGTAGCATCTATTTATCTCTCGACCCATATATGCGAGGCCGAATGAGTGATGTAGCATCATATGCCCCCCCCCTTGCATTGAAAGATGTGATACTCGGAGCAACGGTTTGCCAAGTTGAAATATCTAAAAATAGCCAATTTAAACCCGGTGATTGGGTACTCGCTTATGGCGGTTGGCAAGATTTTAGCATTTCTAATGGTGTTGGATTAGTGCATTTAGGGCAATCCCCACAAAATCCTTCACATGCCCTTGGCATTATGGGCATGCCCGGCTTTACCGCTTATATGGGGTTGCTCGATATTGGTCAACCTAAATCAGGGGATACTTTGGTCGTGGCAGCTGCCAGTGGCGCAGTCGGTGCAACGGTAGGGCAAATTGGTAAAATAAAAGGGTGTCGTGTTATCGGTATCGCAGGCGGTAGCGAGAAATGTGAGTATGTGAAAAATGTATTGGGTTTTGATGACTGCCTCGACCATAAAGATGCAAATTTCTCTCAACAATTAGCGCAAGTTTGTCATGAAGGCATTGATATTTATTATGAAAATGTAGGTGGAAAAGTATTTGATGCAGTGCTTCCTTTGCTAAATACTGGTGCACGAGTACCCATTTGTGGCTTAATTTCACAATATAATGCAACCACATTAAATTCAGGTCCGGATCGTCTGTCATTATTGATGGGTACTCTTTTAGTGAAACGCATTAAAATGCAAGGCTTTATTATTTTTGATGATTACGCACACCGTTATGATGAATTTGCACAGCAAATGACACAATGGTTAAAGGCCGGGAAAATACATTATCGTGAACATCTTATACAAGGCTTAGAAAATGCTCCACAAGCATTTATTGGCTTATTAGAAGGTAAAAACTTTGGCAAATTGGTCATCCAAGTAAATCAACCTAACCCTTCTTTAAATACGGAGGATCATAAATGATTACTTTACACCATCTGAATAAATCACGTTCAAAACGTATTATTTGGCTTTTAGAAGAGTTGCAAGTTAAGTATCAAATTATTGCTTATAAAAGAGATAAAGACACTTTTCTAGCACCTGAAAAATTAAAAAAATTCATGCTCTTGGTAAATCTCCAGTACTTGAAGATAATGGACAAATAATTGTAGAATCAGGTGCGATCACAGAATACTTAATTACTCGTTATGGTGCCGAAAAATTAGCCCCTAAACGCGATACAAAAGAGTATATTGAATACATACAGTGGCTACATTTCGCCGAGAGCTCAGCCATATTACCTTTACTAATGAAAATGTTTTTACAAAAAGATGGGTGTAAAACACGTTACCTTAATACATATATCGACAATGAAATAGAAAAGATTGTCTTTTACTTTAATGCGTCATTACAAGGTAAAACTTACCTTGTCGGTGAACGCTTAAGTGGTGCTGATATTATGATGTCATTTATTGTCGAGATCCTAAAAAACAGCCTCACGTTAGATAACTTTAAACATCTAAAACGCTACGATGCACTATTAAAAACACATGAAGCCTTTAATAAAGCAGATTTATTAGAAGCACAATATAACAACGTTTAATTCTATTTTTATGTACCGTACAGAGAGGATTCTAATGAACAATTTTACTTACCATAACACTACCTGTATCTATTTTGGTAAAGGGCAAATCAGTGCTGTTGCCAACATTCCTAAAGATAAAAAAATATTAGTCACTTATGGAGGAGGCTCCATCAAAAAAAACGGCGT
This sequence comes from Psychromonas sp. CD1, assembly GCF_002239585.1. GTDB lineage: Bacteria > Pseudomonadota > Gammaproteobacteria > Enterobacterales > Psychromonadaceae > Psychromonas. The sequence continues at coordinate 352,346 of NZ_NDFH01000003.1, read as the reverse complement.
GTATGCACAAGTTAAAGACGCCTTAAAAGGGCATAACTGGGATGAATTTTCAGGTATCGAAGCCAATCCTAAATACGCAACTCTAATGAAAGGTGTTGCTAAAATAAAAGAGCAAAAATTTGATTATTTACTTGCGGTTGGTGGTGGATCTGTCGTTGATGGCACTAAATTTATGGCTGCAGCTGCGTGCTTTGAAGGAGATGATCCTTGGGATATTTTATCTAAAAAAGCCCCCGTTGTAAGCGCCCTGCCACTCGCTTGTGTCTTAACACTTCCCGCTACTGGCTCAGAGAGTAATTGTGGTGCGGTAGTGACTCGTGAGCATAATAAACTGTCATTTGGCAGCCCTCTTGTTCGTCCACTTTTTGCGGTATTAGATCCAACTACCACACTAAGCCTATCACCACGTCAAAGTGCTAACGGTGTCGTTGATGCCTTTGTACATGTCATGGAGCAGTACCTCACTTATCCTGTTAACGCCAAAGTACAAGATCGCTTTGCAGAAGGTTTATTACTTAATTTAATCGAAGAAGGCCCTAAAGTGCTCGCAACGCCTAATGATTTAGAGGTGCGCTCTAATATCATGTGGACAGCTACACAAGCCCTTAGCGGTATTTTAGGCGTCGGTGTACCACAAGATTGGGCGTCTCATATGATAGGCCATGAATTAACCGGTAATTTTGGTATTGATCATGCGCGTAGTTTAAGTATTATTTTACCCTCTGTCATGCACAATCAACGCCACAACAAAGAAGCAAAATTATTACAATATGCATCGCGTATTTTTTCCATTAATAGTGGTAGTACACAAGAGCGTATTGATTTAGCAATTAGTAAAACTATCGATTTCTTTAAAAGTATGAACGTACCGACTTCACTTGCAGACGTATCTTTAGATGCGGCCTCTGTTGAAACTATTTTAAGTGCTCTTGATGCACATGAAATGAGCGCATTAGGTGAGCATGGTACTATTAATCTAACACAATCGCGCGCTATTCTTGAACATGTATTATAAATAACAAAATCAAAAAAGGCTTCTGTACAAAGAAGCCTTTTTTATTTATCTTTTTTAAAATAAATTTAAACCAAATGCATTTTTGACGCGTCTCAACACTTGATTAGCCTCATCTTGAGAACGCTCCGTACCTTCTTTTAATATGCTTAACAACTGTGCTTTATCATTCATCAACATTTCACGGCGCAAGCGAATAGGTCTAAGAAAATCTTGTAAACATTCTTCGAGTATTTTTTTAGTATGCCCATCGCCAAGGCCCCCTTCTTGATACTGCCTTTTAAGTGTCTCAATATATTTGCTATCACTATGAAAAGCATCTAAATAAGTAAACACTACATTGCCTTCAATTTGTCCTGGATCATTAATATTCAGATGTTTAGGATCGGTATACATGGATTTCACCACACGTTTAATATCTTGTTCACTTGCACTCAGCAATAAACTGTTCGACATTGATTTAGACATTTTATTTTTACCATCCGCACCCGGTAAACGTGGAACTTTACTGAGTAAAGCACGACATTCGACTAAAATTTCTTCTCCGGCAATCGCATTTATTTTACGAACGATTTCATTTGTTTGCTCAAGTAAAGGTAATTGATCTTCTCCTACAGGGATCAGTGTGCCGTTAAAGGCGGTAATATCTGCGGCTTGACTGATAGGATAAGTTAAAAAACCAGCCGGAATCGATTTACCAAAAGATTTATTAGCTATCTCACTTTTAACCGTAGGGTTTCTTTGTAGCCTTGCCACGCTCACTAAATTAGCATAATACATCGTTAACTCTGCAAGTGCCGGTATAGAAGATTGTAAACAAATAGTCGTTTTTGCGGGATCAATGCCAACACATAGATAATCTGCTACGACATTTAATATATTAGAAGAGACCTTTTCTGGATGATAACCGTTATCGGTTAAGCCTTGCATGTCCGCGACGAGAATCGTTTGTTGGTATTTGTCTTGTAATATAACGCGTTGTTGTAATGAGCCAACATAATGACCTATATGTAGTGGTCCAGTTGCTCTATCACCCGTAAGAATTTTATCGCCAGAGATTGGTGCTGCGATTGTACAAGTCGTTTTATTTTCCAAAGTATGAATCCTTAATGTTTACCTATCGGAGACATACACATATCTCTACAAACTTATTTGCCTACGAAAACACTTTAAATATCTACACTACGCACCACGAAGAGGCTCTATTTTAAAAGAGATGTCCGAGCCCTAAAAGAAATCTTTATATAATAGCCCAGACATCTCGATGTTTTTAACCACTCGTCGCGCATCGTTTTATGACTTTACTTGCATAATAGAAATATTTTGACTAGCAGGTAGCAAATCACAATAAAGACGTATCACTAATTTTTCGGCCAAATTAAAATAAGGCTGTACAAGATCTGTTCGTTCATTTTTAACAACTGTAGGTATTCCAGCATCACTATCAATTCTATAATTAATATCTAAAGGTAAAACCCCTAAAAATGGCAATGAAAATTGCTCTGCAAGTTTTTCTCCGCCACCACTACCAAAGATAGCTTCCTTATGTCCGCATTTAGTGCAAGTATGCATGCTCATATTTTCAATAATACCCGAAATATGAACATCCACTTTGTTAAACATAGTGACGCCCTTTTGCGCATCAATCAGAGCAACATCTTGCGCGGTCGTTACGATAACCGCGCTGCTCACCGGCACATTTTGCGACATGGTTAACTGAATATCTCCTGTTCCTGGTGGCATATCCACGATCAAATAATCCAATTCTGGCCAATCTGTTTCATTTAATACCTGTTGTAGTGCTTTACTTGCCATAGGCCCGCGCCAAATCATCGCCTCGGCATCTTTAACTAGAAAACCAATACTATTACACACTAAACCATGTGCATGAATAGGACGCATCAGCTTCCCATCACAACTACTTGGTTGTGCGTTTTTAACGCCTAATAAAGTGGGAAGAGAAGGCCCATAAATATCTGCATCGAGCATACCCACTTTTGCCCCATTTTTTAACAATGCCAAAGCAAGATTAACACTAACCGTTGATTTACCAACCCCTCCTTTTCCTGATGCAACGACTATAATATTTTTTATATTTGCTAAACATCTTTTATCCTGTGTTTTTTGAACCGCTAACACTTGCTCTGTTACCTGCCATTGAACATCTTCCTCAAATAACTGTTTAAAAGGTCCAAATGAATCTTGTTGTAATTTCTTTAACCATTGCGGTGCATAAAAAGGCAAATTTAAACTTAATTTATGACTTTTTTCATCAAATGAAATACGCTTTTCTTCGGCTAACTTTTGTATCACTGGATATGCTGACACCTCACTTAAGACCTTAATAACATTGTAAAAATTATTCTTTTTTTTGCAAAACATGATCGCTCCAAACAATAAAAAATAGATACTATAAGTGTAACAAACTCACTTATCCTTTCACCCTTAATTAAAGAGTGGGATTTCAAGCATTAATTGGGTAGAATTATACTTTAAAAATTTTAGATAACTGCTAAGGAATTATATATAACATGCAAAGTCAAGATCGTAAAATCCTTGTGACCTGCGCCCTCCCCTACGCGAATGGCCCCATTCATTTAGGGCATATGTTAGAGCACATTCAAGCAGATATCTGGGTTCGTTTTCAACGATTACGTGGTAACAAAGTACACTTTATCTGTGCCGATGATGCTCATGGCACACCTATTATGCTTAAGGCGAATGCACTTGGCATTACTCCTGAGAAAATGATCAGCGATATAAAAGTCTCACACATTAAAGATTTTAATGATTTTGATATAAGTTTTGATAATTATCATTCCACACACAGTGAAGAAAATAAAACGCTTTCCACTCATATTTATAATACATTATTCGAAAATGGTTTCATAAAAAAGAACACTATCGCTCAGCTTTTTGATCCAGAAAAAGAAATGTTTTTACCGGACCGTTTTGTTAAAGGTACTTGCCCAAAATGTAAATCCGAAGATCAATACGGCGATAATTGTGATAATTGTGGCGCTACATACAACCCTACCGAAATGATCAACCCTAAGTCAGCTATTTCAGGGGCTACGCCTATCATGAAAGAAACTGAACATTTTTTCTTCGATTTGCCTCAATTTGAAGATATGTTGAAAAAATGGATCCGCTCAGGTGCACTACAAACTGAAATGGCCAATAAAGTCGCCGAATGGTTTGAACCTGGCTTAAAACAATGGGATATCACCCGAGATGCGCCGTACTTTGGCTTTGAGATACCTAATGCACCTGGTAAATATTTTTATGTTTGGTTAGATGCCCCGATTGGTTACATGAGTAGCTTTAAAAATCTTTGTGATCGTAGCGATGACCTTGATTTTAATGAATATTGGGCTAAAGACAGTCGCACCGAGTTATATCACTTTATTGGTAAAGATATTGTTAATTTTCATAGCCTATTTTGGCCAGCCGTTTTAGATGGTGCTGGATTCCGTAAACCTACAGCGGTCAATGTTCATGGTTATGTCATGGTAAATGGTGCGAAGATGTCGAAATCTAAAGGTACATTTATCAAAGCCAGCACCTACATTGAACATTTAGATCCAGAATGCCTACGCTATTATTATGCGGCTAAATTAACCAGTAAAATTGATGACTTAGACTTGAATTTAGAGGATTTCACCCAAAGAGTAAACTCTGATGTTGTCAATAAATTAGTTAACTTAGCATCTCGCACCGCAGGTTTCATAACCAAAAGATACAATGGTGAACTCTCCAAGAACATTGCAGAGCCCGCTCTCTATCAAGACTTTATTGATGCAGGCGAGTCCATTGCAGCTCTCTTTGAAAAACGTGAATTTGCGCGTGCTATTCGTGAAATTATGGCCTTAGCTGACAAAGCCAATAAATATATTGATGATAAAGCACCTTGGGCACTCGTAAAAGAGGCAGATAAAAGTGTCGAGGTACAAGAGATTTGCTCTATGGGCATTAACTTATTCCGTATATTAATGACATATTTAAAACCTATCATGCCCAAATTAACTGCTCGCAGTGAAGACTTTTTAGCTGAAACGCTCGATTGGGACATTATTAAAACACCTCTTTCTTCTCATAAAATCAATAAGTTCAAAGCTCTTTTTCAACGTATTGACACGAAAAAGGTAGATGCAATGATAGATGCCTCAAAAGAAAATATTGAGGTCATAAAAGCTTCCACCAGCACAACAACTGAGCAATCAGAGCTAGATAAAGAGCCCTTATGTGCTGAAATTGATTTTGATACTTTTTCTAAAGTAGATTTACGAGTAGCACGTATCATCAAAGCGGAACACGTACCTAAAGCCAACAAATTACTCAAACTCACCTTAGATTTAGGTGATGAGACTCGCACTGTCTTTTCTGGTATAAAATCTGCTTGCAAACCTGAAGATTTAGAAGGGAAACTCACCGTCATGGTGGCCAACTTAAAACCCAGACAAATGAAATTTGGTTTATCCGAAGGGATGGTACTTGCGGCAGGTCCTGGCGGTAAAGATATTTACTTATTAACACCCGACGATGGTGCAAAACCAGGACAACGCATTATATAATGTAGAATAAACAGTTGTTATGAAAGAGTGGTCAGCCTTATCACCTACAGAGACTGGCCCCTCTTTTAAAAAAGAGGCATCTGTTACTCATATGCAAAACTTTATATTTTAAAATAGGAGTTTTATTCTGCCTAACATTTTACTTATTGCAAATTTAAACTGCGATCGTATTCTACAACTTGATAGTTGCCTTATCAAAGGTGGACGTCACCACTACCAAGATATGGGCAGACGCTTAGGGGGGGGTGGGGCCAATACTGGAATAGCATTGATTTTTGCCGGCCACCGAGTCGCATTAGTCAGCCAAATAAGCAATGATGAAACCGCTGATTGGTTACTGGCAGAGGCAAGTTTACAAGGTTTAGATTGTCATTTATTACAACGCAATACCTTTGATACACCCGAACTTTTATTACTCATGACACCCGATGCAGAAAGAACCATTATTCGGCCAAAACGCCCGCCGTTTAAACTGACTAATGCGCCAGATTTTAAACAGTGGCAAGCACTTTATATTAATTCATCGGCGCAGAACGTCGACCTTTGGGCAAAAGAAGCATTAAATGATTGCTTAGTGGTCGCACAACTCCCCAAAGATGCCAGTACGCGACCTTGCCATGTTTTAATTACATCCTTAACCGATTTAAATAAACATCCGCGCAATAAACTGTCTATATGGGCCTATTCACAAAAAATTTCGGGCCCTCAGTTACGTTATTTTATTGTCACAGATGGTGCAAATGGCGCACATGTTTACAGTAAAACGGCACCCATATATATTGCTGCAATAAAAACTAAAGTACTTGATACAACAGGCGCTGGCGACACCTTTGCAGCAGGTGTTATTGATGCCTTATTAAATAGACTTGATATTTCACACGCCATACAACAAGGCGCACAGTGGGCGGCTATTGCGGTGTCAACAAAGAGCTCAATACCTGGAGGGCTTTTACGCCGTTATATTAAAAAAATGAAGTAAAATACCCTAATAATAAAAGCGAATCGAAGCGTTTAAAAATCAAACGCTTCACAATGTTAACTATAAAACTTCATTGGCACTTTGCGTACCTTGATATGCCTGTAATAAATTCATAATCGTCACCTCTGCAATCTTACTTAACGCCTCTCGGGTAAGGAAGGCTTGATGCCCCGTAAAGATAACATTATGGCAAGCAGACAAACGACGAAATATATCATCGGTAATAATTTCATTTGAATGATCACCAAAAAAGAGTACTTCTTCTTCTTCATAAACATCTAAGCCTAAAGAGCCAATACGCCCAACTTTAAGTGCTTGAATTGCATCAGTCGCATTTAATAACCCACCCCGACTTGTATTGATAAGCATTACTCCGTCTTTCATTTTTGCAAATGATGCACTATTCATTAGATGATGATTTGTCTCCGTTAACGGGCAATGTAAACTGATGACATCACTACGTTTAAATAGTTCATCAAGCTCGACATAATTCGCACCAATCTGTTTCGCATACTCAGAGGGGTATGGATCATAAGCTAAAACATGGCAACCAAATCCTTTTAAAATTTTAATTAAAGCAAGGCCTATTTTACCTGTGCCTATAACACCCACTATTTTACCAAACAAATTAAACCCGACTAAACCCTCCAATGAAAAATTAGCATCCCGCGTGCGTTGATAAGCCTTATGAATACGCCGATTAAGTGTCATCATTAACGCAATGCTATGCTCTGCAACAGCCTCAGGAGAATAAGCTGGGACTCGCAAAACAATCATGTTCTTTTCTTTTGCAGTGTAAATATCGACGTTATTAAATCCAGCACAGCGCAATGCAATAATTTTAATTCCTAATTCACAAAGTTTTTTAAGCACTGGCGCCGATAAATCATCGTTCACAAAAACACAAACGGCATCAGCACCCTCTGCTAACTGTGCAGTTTGCACATTAAGTTACGTGTCAAAATACTCAAACGAAATTTCTTTTTCCTCCTTCAATGAAAGATCAAAATACTTAATATCATAACTCTGTGTACTGAACATGGCTATTTTCATGTCAAAGAACTCCAATGTGATGTGTGATATGTATGTTTAAGATGTTATTTTTGATCATTGGATCTCTTTCCATTGGGATCATCATTAAACTAGTACAATATTTAGACGAAGACACAAATTTAGTTGCTGCTAAACAAGCGAAGTTAGCCTTAAAGATTGCAAATAAAACACTGCCTTATTTTAGAAAAAACACACGAGAAGCATTGACTAACGTATGTAATATTATTCGAGAAGAAACAAATGCCGACGTGGTTGCTATCACGGATACACAAGGCGTACTTGCCTATACTGGAATCGGTGCAGAACATTACTTTAATATCGAGCATAAAATTGGGCGCATGACACAACAAGCAGTGGATACCGGTGAGCAAATTATACAAAACAGTTTGCATGGGCAAGACGCAGACTTCTCGTTATGTCGTTTTATTCGTCAGAAATTAAAAATTAATCATCCAGTCCTTAAAAAAACAGAAATAAAACTTAACGCTAATGATGCGCATTACTTAGACACAACCCAAAGTAATTTCGTCGATATGACTCAACAAGCTTTCGATACCGGCAAACAAATTATTAATAACAATTTAAATACCCAAAATTTTCACTCTTTATTGATCATCCCTCTATGGGAAAACGGAAAAGTAAGTGGCACATTAAAAATATTTTATCGTAAGGCTTATCGTATTCAACCAGCGCTACGCGAAATGGCTATCGGTCTATCACAACTTATCTCCACACAAATGGAAATTTCGCGAATTGAAGAGTTGAAAGCAATGGCAGCTCAAGCTGAATTTTCTGCTTTACAAAGTAAAATAAACCCACATTTTTTATTTAATGCTCTTAATGCAATCTCAACCTTAATTCGAATTCGCCCTGAACAAGCTCGGTTGTTGATCGCTGAATTAGCCGATTTCATGCGGTATAACTTAGATCAAAATACCGATCTTATTGATATTCAAAAAGCATTACAACAAGTACGTAGTTATATCGCCATTGAAAAAGCACGTTTTGGAAACAAGCTCAATGTGACCTTTGATATCGATGATGTGCATTTTATGGTACCTTGCCTTTTACTACAACCGTTGGTTGAAAATGCGATATTACATGGAATCCAACCGTCATCGGTCCCCGTTAAATTAAAAATTTCAATCAAAAAAGAAGGTGCAAAAATTAAAGTCACGATTAGCGATAACGGTATCGGCATTCAACAATCTACCATCGACAAACTGTACAAAGGCAAAATTGAAACACAGCACATTGGTTTAACTAATGTACATCAACGATTGTTATTATTATACGGTGAAGGTCTACATATCACACGCTTGAATCCTGGTACAGAAATGATGTTTTACTTAAATAAAGAAACGCTATGTTAACCGCTTTGATCGTTGAAGATGAATATCTTGCTCAAGAAGAACTGACTTATTTAATCGAAAAACACAGTAAAATACAAATAATAGCGACCTTTGACGATGGCCTAAAAGCACTAAAATATTTACAGCATCAACATGTTGATATTGTCTTTTTAGATATTAACATTCCCTCTATTGATGGTATTTTATTGGCAAAAAACATTCATCAATTTCCACAAAAGCCACACATTGTATTCACCACCGCTTACAAAGAATTTGCCGTAGATGCATTTACCTTAGAAGCTTTTGACTATATTTTAAAACCCTTAAATGAACTACGAGTGATGGGTCTACTGCATAAATTAGAGAAAATACATAAAAAAACATCTTATTTGCCTATTTCAGCACCAAAACAGACGCTGAATTTATACAAAAAAAACCGTGTTCACATTACTCCTGTTGAGGATATCTATTATGCGCTCGCCAATGATAAAACGACCCACGTTTTCACTCAAACAGACTCTTTTACGGTCCCTTTTACACTCAACGAATTAATGACTCGATTACCTACCAATCAATTTTTCCGCACGCACCGTACTTATTGTGTCAATTTACAGAAAATACAAGAAATCATTCCATGGGTAAATAGCACTTATCTGCTCAAATTACATTCCATTACAATACAAATACCCGTTAGCCGAGGGAACTTAAAAAGCTTTCGCATCTTAATGGATTTGTAATTCATCCTTCTATAGTGCAATTCAACCCTACATAATGCACTTCATTTTATTGTTTTTCCCCTCTATGGCAAAAAAACAATAAAAAGTGCTGAACTTAAAGCGTCACCGGTGATCCTTTCCGTTGCAAAAACAGCAGATAAAAAAGCATACACAAATGACGATACTCAAGTTATCTATACATTAAAGGTTTATAACCGAGGTTCTAGTGATGTTGACAACGTTTTATTCGAAGACAAAATAACGCAACTACAAGGCTCTCACGGTAAACCTTTATTTACCGATTGGATAAGTACCATTAAAGAGATGCCAAGTGGGGTTATTATTGCTACGCAAAAAAATAGCGATTTAAGTTCAACACAAACATTAAAAGCCTATGCTGAAAATTCCTTTGTGATAACCATCGTCGGAACCATTGCTAAAGGGTTAGATAATGATATTACTAATATCTTTACTGCGCGCACTCCTAATGGCGAAAAATCAAGTACAAGTGTCCGTATCCATGTCAAAAAATACACGGATAATGAAGGTCAACTTTTAGTTTATAAACGAGCCCTAAAAAATTCAATTAAAGTCGGTGAGGTGGTGGAATATGAAGTGATCATTGAAAATCACAATGAATCTGAATTCAGGAATATAATACTTGAAGATCGCTATCCTGCAGGATTCAAATATGTTCCAGATTCAGTTGAAATGACCCACAGCGGTAGCGATGGTACTTTTGATACTCATGATGACACCATTACCTCTGCCGAGCCTAGTGTTAGCAATGTTCTCTCGTTTAAGATTGGTGATCTCTTAATTAATAATTATCAAGATAAAAACGTACATGAAAAAATACGTATACGTTATCTGCTACGCGCCTCGCTAGGAACCACCTTTGGCAAATATATCAATACAGCTTATGCTTTGGCCTTCCTTCCGACCAGATCCAGCGGAACACGACAAATAGTATCGAATCTTAGCAGTGCAACTGTCAGCATCACCGCAGATAAATTTTTTGATACTGCATCTATCATCGGTAAAGTATTTGAAGATCATAACCAAGATGGCTATCAAGCCGATGCCACTGCCACCAACATTCGCATACATGTTGATTTAATGCCTAGCATTTATATTCAAGGCTCCACAACGATCACTCATAATAATCAAGAACGTAAAAGCAATTCGATTCTTGATGGGATAAAAATAAAAAAATTAATGGGGCTATCTCTTAATCGAACTCTCCTTGAGTCCAATAAAGCTATATTAAAATTTTCATCCCTTACGTTACAAAGCTTTGCTTTTACTATCACTACCGATGCAGGAAGTCATATATCTTTTAGTAAAGATAATCAAATAAAGGTGGCTCATCGTGGTAAAAAAGTAAAAGGACTCTCTGCAGAAAGACTAAATGTAACGCGCACGCTCTATCAAGATGGACAAACTTACCTCTGGGAAATTGTGGTTGAAAATATCGGCATATATGAAGATGGCATCCCCGGTATTAAATTATTAACCGTGGACGGAATTATTATTGAAACCGATGAATATGGCCGTTACCACCTTCCAGATCAATGGGTACTGAATAAAAAAGGCAAACAAACATTAATTAAACTCGATTCCGACTCCTTACCTGCAGGAATGCACGTTATTAGTGAGAACCCTAAAGTACTACGTATCTCTCCGTATAAACTGACTAAATTCAATTTTAGTGTGCACCTGAAAATAAATAGGGGACTAGAAAAATAATGAGTATTTTACATAATAAAACGCTCTTTCCTTTTATGCTTTATCTATTATCCTTTACGGTGATGGCTGAAGATACCCGTATTTTAAAAAAATTAACAACATCAAGTCTTGCACTTAGCAATGAAATACACAAAAAAAAAGATCATTCCCGTATCTATTTAAAAGAAGGAGCAATTTGGGCAAGTCGCGATATTACTCGCTTTGATCCCGTATTAAATTTAAGTGTTAGTGATGAAGTCGATGTACAGAATGGGATATTAATAAACCCTTTAAGCTTTAGCCTCGATACTAACTTTAGTTACTACATTACTCGATGGCAGCTCGAAATATACCGCGGAAACGACAGACACCTTAGCCAACCTTTGACCATTATTAAAGGCTCGACACTGGCAAACAGTCGCAATATTGAATGGGATGGCCAGTCTAAAGTAGAAAATGCAGCGTTAAAACGTGGTGAGCAACTTTTATTTCGCCTAAAAGTTTGGGATAAAGATAACAATATGGACGTCACCACTTTAGGTGTCATTGATTTAGTGAATGTCGATAAAAAAATTAGTCTTAATAAAAATACGAACGATGGTGATGATATTGGTCAGCATTACGGTAAAGCCGAGCTTAAATTGCATAATATTCCGACCTCTTCAGGTTTGATAAAATTTATCGGTTCGGGATTAAAAGGTGTAGATAGCGTCCGTATTGGTGAGGATGAATTTACGGTCGAAGACAATAAATTCTATGCTGAGTTATTTTTACCCACCGATAGCTATCTATTTCCCACAACGGTTATTTTTGATGATGGAAAAGAGCGCCACTTTTCGCTTTATGCGCGCATTCCCGATACCTATTATGTTCAAGCGGGTCTTGCGGATTTATATATCGGGAAAAACTTTGTCAGTAGCGAGAAAAGTGCATTAAGCGTAGACAGTCAATATACCGATAACATCTATAATCAGGGTCGTTTAGCTTACTTTGGCCTCGGAAAGTTTGGCGATAAATTACGAATTATTACCCATATCGATACCGAAGAGAGCAATATAAAAGATATGTTTAATGGCCTTTTTTCATCCCAAGATAATCGCAGTGTTTTTGATATTGTCGATGGTGATGATGAAATGATGTACGGCAATTATGGTGACAATGCAAATATCCAAAAACTGGTTAATAGTAACGGAAAATTATACTTAAACGTACAGTACGATAAATCAGAATATATTTGGGGTAACTATAATACCGGTATCACCGGCTCCGATAACGCCGATTATAACCGCAGTTTATATGGTTTTAAAGCAGACTATCGCACTCGAGAAACCACGGAATTCGGAGCAGATCGATTAAACATTGTGGGCTTTGCGGCAAATTCAGATACCCTTTATTCTCATGAAGAGTTTTTAGGCACCGGTGGTTCACTTTACTTTTTAAAACACGGTGAAGTCGTGACCGGCAGTGATAAAGTCAGCATTAAAATCATGAACAACGACACCGGTATCGTAGAAAAAGAAGTGACTCTGCAATCGGGAAGAGATTATGAAATTGATGAATACCAAGGCCGTATTATTTTAACTAAGCCCCTTTCTGATATTGTAAGTGAAGATTTTTCCTCCATTATTGATGATGCTCCCCGTGATGGTTATGTAAATTATTTAAGCATTGATTACGAATATGTACCTAAAGGCAGTGATGCCATAGATAATTTCACCTATGGGGGACGTGTTAAGGGTTGGTTAACCGAGAATATTGGCATCGGTGCCAGTTATATTAGTGAAGAAAAAGATAACCAAGATCATAAACTATACAGTACCGACCTTACCTTACGTGCGACCGAAGGCAGTTACTTAAAAGCTGAATTTGCACACTCCGAAGGTACGCAAACAGACAGTAATTTTGTCTCTTTTGATGGCGGACTTAGCTTTACACACGTGGGCACAAAAACCCCTCAACTTCGCTCGGGTAATACATTTCAAGTCGTTGCTGTGGGTAACCTTTACGACTTAAATTCTGATTTTTTTGGCGCCATAGGTAATGACATTAAAGCTTGGTATAAAAGCAAAGATGGCGGATATTCCTCAGCCAGTCAAAACGACAATCTAGAGCAAGAATCTTATGGTGCGCAACTGCGTTTACAAGTGAGTGACAATATACAACTCTCCACTCGAATAACCAAATTACAAGAAAATGAATTAGACGGCAGATTAACAACCGATACAACAAGCGCGGAACTAGAAAGTGCTTGGATGGTCAATGAACATATTCAATTGTCCATTGCAGGCAAAAACATCAAAGAGCTTAATCCACAAAAAAAATCGGGTAACGGCAGTCTTGCCGGCGCAAAAATAGAGTATCTTTGGGACGATGAAAATAGCCTTTATCTTAAAGGTCAAAAAACATTACACAGTAATAAATATTATGCACAAAACGATAGTTTAACGCTCGGCGCTGAAGTGCAAATATGGGATGATTTAAGTTTATCCGGCGCTTATACCGATGGCGACCGAGGCGATGCGACCGATGCAAGCCTCACCTACGATATCACCCGTGATTATGCAACCTACGTTAGCTATGTCAATGACAGTTATGAGCAACAAAACAATATTACTTTTGGTCAACGAGTGACATTAACGCAAACCCTTGATTTTTACCAAGAGAACCAGTTTACACGCGAGCGTAATGGCAAAGGTGAACTCAGCTCTTTTGGATTTGATTATGATTTTAATGATGATGTTGCAATCGGTATTGCTTATCAAGAGGGCAATATTGAATATAATGATGACCCACTAAACACTATCACTGGGCAAGTTTATCGCCAAGCAATTAGCTTTAATATCAGCATGGATTTAGACACCATCACACTTAAAAATAAAATTGAATACCGTTTAGATGATAAACAATCCAGTAATGAAAAAATAAAACAATGGGTAACGACCAATAGTTATACTCAACATTTAACCGAAGAATATACGTTATTTGCTAAATTTAATTACTCTAAAGCGGTTAATAATATTAAAGATGTACTCTTAGAGCGTTTTATTGAGTCCAGCGTTGGTTTTGCTTACCGCCCTATTTACAATGATAAATTAAACTTACTCGCCCATTACACGTATCTGGTTGACTTTGATAACTTATATCGAGACGTTGATTATAGTGATGAAAAAAGTCATATTATTGAAACAGAAGCGATTTATTCTTGGGATGCCAATTGGGATCTCGGAACAAAATATGCTTATAAAGACAAATATGAAGCTTATCAACGCGAGTCTTCTAGCACCGTTGATGTTAATAGCCACATTTATTTAGTTGGTTTAAGTGCCTCTTATCGTATCATGAAAGACTGGGATGTTAGCGGTGAGTATCATTGGAAAGTTGATACTATCAACAATGAATTAGAGCAAGGCGCTCTCGTTTCGTTTAATAAATATATCTCAGCTAACTTTAAAATCGGTGTAGGATATAACTTCTCCGCCTTTGATGATAATTTAACCAATGATGACGATTATGATGCACAAGGTGTATTTATTAATCTAATTGGTAAAATATAAGAGGTCACTCATGAATAAAAAAAAATATACACTACTGGCGAGCGCTCTATTGACTGTTTTTTCCTGCAGTACTAATACTTATGTTAGCCAAGAAAATGTGCATAAATATGATAACGAAGTCCAAAAGTTTTTGATCAGTGAATGTTTATTACCCGATAGAATTGTCCAAATGGCGACCATTGAACACTTTAAATTTGATAGTTATGCTGTGCAAACGTCTGATTATACATCTTTAGATCATTTTATTCAGGGCATCAAAGATTTGAATGGGCGTGTAGCCATTGTGGGACATACTGATTATCAAGGATCTCTGAAATATAATGAACATCTTTCCGCGCAACGAGCACTATCAATAAAAAATTATTTAAGTAAACAATTAGATGTAAGTAAGTATGATTGGGAGATTAAATATTACGGCGAAACAAAGCCTCTTAGCACTAAAAAAACATTAAAAGCTAATGCAGCCAATCGACGCTCATATTTGATTTTTGAAGAAGTTGTTAATAAAGATGATAACCCCGCTTGTGCTATCTTTGATACGAAACGTAAAATATATGCCACTATCGCGTCGCATTTTAAGTTCGATAAATCGATGTTGGAGGAAAAAGATAAACAAAGGCTAAATAATTTTACAGAAAAATTAACGGGATTAACCGGTCGAATATTAATTTCAGGATATACCGACACACAAGGTCCATCATCTTACAATCAAACATTAGCCACATTGCGTGCCCGCTCCATAGAAAAATATTTAAAAGAAAAACTCGATGCAAGCCAATATATTTGGGACATCAAATCTTTTGGTGAAAGCAAGCCTATTGACTTAAAACATAATGCTATCGCCAACGCATCAAATAGACGTACATTTGTTGTTTTTAAAGAAGGCAATATAAACAATAAAAAAATACAAGTACTCAGTAAATAACACTTTGTTCTATCACCCATAAAAATAAATCTTTTTATGGGTGATACTGTCTACCTTAAAAATATCTTTGTAGAGCATGCAGTATTGATGTTTAATGACATAGCCGTTATGGGGTTAATACTTCAGTCACTTGTTGTAATTTAAGTTTTTTTTCATATTGACTATATTTCCACCATGCGTAGCCAAGGAACAGAACAATACCCCCCACATTATAAAATATAATGGTGAGAATATTTGCGCCTGTTGGGAAAGTGGAAGCAAAGAAACCGATGGTAAAAATAACAATAAGAAGAGAAACAGTACAAATCCCCATCCATCGAGAGCCCATTCTAAAGTCGCGAGGTAGGTGATCTAATTTTAGACGTAAGTTTAAATATGCAATCATAATAAATAAAGGGGGTAGCATTGAAGCCGCCGCGGTCATATTTATAATGGTACTCATTAATTCTTGTACAGTATCAGAGCCCAAAGTTGGAATAAACATGAGTGGAATAACAATCAGAAATTGGATCCAAGCCGCCCGAGCGGGTACCCCGTGTTTATTTAATTTAACCGTTTTTTCTCCAAAAATACCCTTTGGGATTTCAGCAAAAAATATTTTAACTGGGGTTGCAGTCCACATTAGTAAGGAGCCTAACATAGCAGTAAAAGATACAATACCAACAAAACGGTTCATAAAGATGACTGACCATCCATAATGTTTAGCTAGACCTTCAAAAACTTGTACTGATCCACCCGTAAATTTTAACGCCTCACGAGAGACAAATACATTTGCTAATAAAGAGCCCACGGAATAAAGCACGCCAATAAAAATACCCGCGACGATAATCACTTTAACGAAGGATTTATGGCCTCCTTTTATGTCATTAACATAAACAGCTACAGATTCTGCACCTCCGGCAGCCATAAATATCCATGTAATAATACCTAAAAATGTCCAGTTGAACGTAGGTGTCATGGCTTCAATCGTAATGGGATTTGCAGGTTGAATTCCACCCCATAATGCACCTCCTGCCAAAACAATATAAGATAAAGTGAGTAAAAGCATAAGTGATGAGGTTAAGGATATAATCGGGCCCAGTAATTTGGCGCCATTTGTGGAAATATAGGTCGCAAGAGCAAAAAGTATTGTACTAAAAAAAGCGGTGGTGAGAGGCGTAAACATATATTCGTAGCCAAGAAAAGCATAAGAGGCATAGGCAATAACTTTAGGCAAAAGGGAGGTGAAAAAGAACAGGTTAACAAACCAATAAGTATAAGCGCTCATAAAGGCCCATCTGCCACCTAATGAGCTTTTAACCCATGCGTAAACCCCTGCCTCAGATGTTTTATTGAGGGATACAAACTCAGCAACAATCAAACAAAAAGGAATAAAATAAAAGATAGTCGCAATAAAAAACATAGGAGCAGCAGAGATACCAATTTCAATATTATTCATAATAATATTATTAAAACTAAACACTGCGGCAAAGGTCATTGACAGTAAAGCAAACTTTCCAATCGTGCTTTTTCTTTTGGATAGAGACATGAAATACCTCGTGGAGTACTTTTTTAGGAGGATGTTGACGAAAGTTCAAAATCCTGAGTATATTTTGTTTTAAAACAGTCCTTTATGTTGTGACTTTTATAATGACTTTTTTAACATGATTATCGCCATGAAAACGGTAAGCTTTATCATTACAAAAAATAATTACTTGCCCTTTATAAAGCTCTAGGGTTTGACCTGTACCACTAAAATACTCTTTATCAGTTTTGTCCGAGTAAGGTGTCGAGGCTTGCAATTTGGATTTATCTGCGACGTCAATTTTTTCTTGCCCGTCTAAGTAATAATGCATCTCGATATAATGACGATGTCCCTCAAAGTTTTTAGTTTTTTTCGTGATACCACTTTGAGACATATACATAATTGAATTGTCGATACAGTACATGATGTTGGTTTTTAGGTGCTTAAGATTCTCAATGGCCTCGAAACTACGATCCCATTTATGCTCATTGCAATATAACAACTTAAACTGATCTAAACTTTCTAAAATAATCATCATATTCACCTGCTGTAAAGGGTGGTAAAGTCATTAAAGGGCTGTAATCTCCGTTAATCATGAGCTGTGAACACCTAAAATAGAGTTTTTTTGTCGTGGATAAAGTGACCATAAATCATGTTGTAGCATTTGTATCTCGTTTGGAATTGCAATTTTCTTTCTTTTGAACGAAATAAATGTTTCCAAGTATTCATCTGACACTTTGTATTTTAACTAAACTTTTAGTAAAATAAATACTAGGGCTCGTTTTTTTTTAACTTGCGCACATAAGGAGTGAAGGTTTGTGATCAACGTTATATAAATTAAAATTCATTTAACGGCGTGAATACAACTAATTAATAGACTTTGGGGAAATGTGCATAAAGGGATACAGAGGACTGATCGTAAAAAACGAAGGGCAATTACTTTTAATTTAGGTCGTGTATAAAAAATCCAATCGGATGGTACATTTAAAATATCTCTTAGATTCAAATAATAAGTGCATAACTTGAATAGGTAGGAAAAGTGGTCAGATATTCTAACCACTACATAAATCAAGAATAAAATATATCAAGTTAGGTGTTTAATTAAGCGTTAAAAACAATTATTTTCTATAATGTTGTTAATACTGATAACGGGATTGTTTTTACCGCATAAATTTTATGATATCCATCTGCTCTTGCTGATGAGGTATAACGGATCTGCAAGTCTTCATTTTTCATTATTAAATGATTTAACGTGTCGGCAGTAACAAGGATATTAATAGTATCTGTAGCTAAAGGTTTTTTATCTAGTGATTGTCGTTGTAAATAGTGACCTATTGTCGCATGCTGATAGCGGTCGGTTATTTCTAAAACATAATTTATATCGTTATCCCATAAGTGAAGATTGGTTAAATTGAACGATATTTGAATATCATCGTCTTCTTTTGTATATTCCACATTATCAAATTGAGGGGTGAAATACTGAGGTTTAGTTGTTTCATTTTCATTAGTATCAAGAATGAAAACAGCTTTATACCACAAGTGATCGGAAGGCCATTGACGTTTTGTATAACTAGATTGACCATTTTCATTTATGTAAAGTCCATCATGAATATCTTGTAATTGACTATAATCATTAGAATCAACAGGTTTAAAAAATTCTCTACTATATGGTCCAACCACAGCAACATGAGCAAGAGAGACACCTTCTATTTGCGCATTAAAATAAATAAAATCGATACGATCCCTATCATCAAGAGCGCGACCACATTCTTGAAGGTAACTCTGTTTATTTGTCCAACTATCGTCATTTGTATAAGGCCAAGTAATACCTGGATAAGTAACAGGATCAGGATAAATTTCACGATAGCTGTCTGTTAATCCAGCGTCTAATAAACGTTTATGTGTTTCGTAGTTAAATTGAACACCTTTATGATCAAACATACTTGCGGTTGCTGATGTCCAATCTAATCCGGATGCTTCATTAAAATCCCCACCAATAATAATTAAAGTGTTAGAAGGGATAAAGGGTTTTATATGATCAATAACATGTTGAATTTGAGTTGGGCGTTTAGATTTCATATCTTTACGGTAAAGCTCATCAGAGTCGGTTACTTGTATGCAACCGGGATTCGCGTTCCAAGTTACACCATTACCACCGCGCGCATCATAATTTATATAGTGAGTATAATCTAGGTGATTGGCCCAAACGATAACATTTCTACCATTCACATTCAGCTGTACTCCTACATTCGCTCTATTATCCTTTGTTGTACTTTTTTCATCCGCATCAAAGACAGCACTAATAGGATATTTAGAGAGAATAGCAGTGTCGGGTATTAAATCAGAGCCTTGCCATAGATACATATCTAAATCTTCTGCTAAACGCGCACTTGTTCCTCCCGATTCTTGGAGCAGTATGACATCAGCTTTAGCCGCTCTCATTTCATCAATTGCCAATAGATAAGCTATTTTTCCCCCTGGGTTATCTGTTGGGTCGTTATTATCATGTTTTAGTTCATTCCAAACATTTGCAGTAAGCACGGTTAATTGGGTTTTGTTTATATTGGGACTTTCATTAGTGTCAATGGAGTTGTCACAGCCTGCGATTAATATTGATATCACAAGGGTCATAATAAATTTATGTTTCATCTTTGATACACAAAATAATTAATGTAATTACAAAACTATTCGTTAAAATATGTTTATTATCTTCCTCCTTATATTAAAGGATATTTCAGTATGACCGTTAAAACTCGTTTTGCCCCCAGCCCCACTGGATTTTTACATGTTGGTGGAGCTCGTACCGCCCTTTTTTCTTGGCTATACACCAAAAGCAAAGGCGGAAAATTTGTACTGCGTATTGAAGACACCGATGTTGAGCGCTCAACACAAGAAGCAGTTGATGCCATTTTAGAAGGCATGACATGGATGGGATTAACGTGGGATGAAGGCCCTTTTTATCAAACCAAACGTTTTGATCGTTATAAAGAATTAATTTTAAAACTTTTAGATGAGAAAAAAGCATACAAATGTTATTGCTCTAAAGAGCGAGTTAATCAGCTCCGCAATCTACAAGAATCTGCAGGAGAAGCCCCTCGCTATGATGGGAAATGTCGCGATTTAATAGATCAAGAAAGCAACGCTCCTTTTGTCGTCCGTTTTAAAAATCCAAAACTAGGTAGTGTTAGTTTTGATGATCACGTGCGCAATAATATTGAATTTTCTAATACTGAACTCGACGATTTAATTATCCAACGAACAGACGGTACTCCGACGTATAACTTTTGTGTCGTAGTTGACGATTGGGATATGCAAATTACTCATGTCATACGTGGCGAAGATCATATTAATAACACACCCCGTCAAATTAATATTTTGCACGCATTAGGTGCTCCTATCCCTGAATATGCTCATGTAGCTATGATTTTAGGAGATGACGGCGCCAAATTATCAAAGCGTCATGGCGCAGTATCGGTTATGCAGTTCCGTAATGATGGTTATTTACCTGAGGCACTTAAAAACTATTTAGTGCGCTTAGGTTGGTCCCATGGCGACCAAGAGATATTTTCTGAAGCAGAAATGATTGAACTTTTTAGCTTAGATAAAATTAATAAGGCACCTTCTGCATTCAATAATGAAAAGTTAATTTGGCTAAACCAACATTATATGAAAACCTTAGATCCCGATTATGTTGCCGATCACCTAAAATGGCACATGCAAACACAAAATATTGACACTACAAATGGTCCTCAATTAAGTGCCGTAGTCAGTGCATTAGCTGAACGCGCAAAAACATTAGTTGATCTTGCAAGTTCAAGCCGTTACTTTTTTGAAGAATACAAAGAATTTGATGCAAAAGCAGCTAAAAAACATCTCCGTCCCGTTGCTAAAGCAGCCTTAGAATTAGTACAACAAAAATTACAAGCTTGTACAACTTGGACGGATGAAATATTACAAGCTCTGATACAAGAATGTGCAGATGAACTTGAAGTCAATATGGGTAAGGTTGGTATGCCATTACGTGTCGCTATCACCGGTGCGGGTCAATCTCCATCCTTAGATGTTACTTTACGTTTAATTGGTAAAGAGCGTTGCCTTACGCGTATATCTCGCGCATTAGCATTTATTGCAACAAGGGAAGCGGCTCAATAAAAAGACTCTAATCTAAACCCACAAAGCGTACCTCGTTCTTGTGGGTTTACTCACCCTACGTATCGACCCTCTATTTATTATTCTCTCTATTTTTATTAAGCATTGCCCATACCTCAATCTAAAAAAAACAATGGCATATTATTTGCATAATATTCATAAGCGGATGAGCACATGTAAATACGGCCTATATCTCCTATTAGTGACAAACTTTGGAATAGAAAATGATAAAAAAACTTGTTATTAGTCTAAGTATCTTACTTATGTTTGGTTGTACCTCTTTGATGGCGCCTATAAGAAGCGTCACTCAAAAAGTACAACAAAAAGAAGATAAAACAGAGCGTCAAGTCACTAACAGTACCAATGATAATTCGCCAACACCTAATGATCCTTACTATGCGCCGATTAATCCGGGTCACGCAGCAGAATCGATACTTATCACCGGCTCATTATTTAACAGTGAAACAGCACATGACTTGTATAATTATGAAACCCCTTTTGAACTCGGCGATTCAATCACTATTTTATTAAAAGAAAATGCGGTAGCAACTAAATCGGCAACATCTACTCTGGCAAATACTACAAATTATAAATTAGATCCTATACAAGTACCTGGAGGGCCTCTGACCGTAAACGGTAAAATTGTAAAACTTGGAATAGCACAAAATCAAGATTTTGATGGCGCAGCTGATAGTAAACAAAGCCATAGCCTTATTGCTAGAATTACCGTATCAGTGGTCGAAATTCTCAATAATGGTAATTTAAAAGTCCGTGGGGAAAAATGGCTAGTTATCAATAATGGTAAAGAATATATCCGAGTGACGGGTATTATTCGCCCTTCTGATATTAACGAAAATAATTCAGTAGAATCTTATAAAGTAGCGAATAGCCGTATTGAATTTAGTGGCACGGGTGATCATGCAGACACGCAAACCCAAGGTTGGTTATCTTCATTATTTAACAGTAGCTTATGGCCAATTTAAGGGGAAGATATGTTTAATTCAATGAAAATATTTTGTTTGTTAATTCTATTTTCATGCTCAGCACACGCCATCTGGTTTGAGGGGGAAGGTAATGCACCTATCTATAAAGGCGATGTTGAACAAGCACGTAAACTCGCGGTACAAGATGCTTTGCTCTCTTTAATGTACCAAGGTGGTGCCAGTATCCGTTCATTACAAATTGTTCAATCTGGTGTGTTTGAAGCGCAACAATTGAGTATTCGTACCAATGGAGAAATACATGAAATGCATTTACTGGCTGAAACCATTAAAAACAAAAAAATAAGTGTCACGATCACCGCGGACATTTACTCACTTCAAAATTGTCAAAGAGACGGTTATGCAAAAACCCTTTTTGTTGGCCCTATTCAATTAGAAAACCGCGAACAAGCACAACTGGGAGGCTTATATAATATAGATGAAGAGATAAGCAAACGTCTATTTAACAGTTTCCATGCTAATACATCAAAAATAGATGCTCGTTATTTGATGACCCGACCCTTAACCTCAAATACAAACAGTTATTATAATATAGAAAATAAAATGCTGAATTTATCCCGAGATTTAGCCGCTCAATTTGATGTACAATATATTTTATTTGGCCGTATTGAAGATATGTCTTCTTATACCAAAAGTGATTCTATATTAGGGATTGAAACAACAAGCATAAATATGCGTAACTATCGAATACAAATTTACGTTATTGATGCCATTAATAAAGAAACGGTATTCCGCAGAAGTTATGCCACCGATGCGCCATGGAAATTTGATTTTACTCGTCAATTTGATATTCAAAGTAACACTTTTTGGTCTTCTGAATACGGTGAAAAAATTAATGATATTTCACAAAAAATCATACGAGATGTTAACGATGCACTGTACTGCGAAGCAACTCTTGCCTCAATTGTCGCCACTTACGACAATAATATAGTGATTAATATTGGAGGAAAAAATGGCGTACGTCGGGGTGATAAATTTCAATTAATTAGACAACGCTATATATTTCATCAAGATGGCTTATCGCAAGGGCCTTTATTAAATAGAGAAAAAATCACTTTTAATGTGATATCCGTACAATCTGATCGCGCTATTTTAAATACTGAAAAAGCATCCGATCTAGCAAATATTCAAATTCGAGACATTGTCACACCTATCATTAAAGACGACTTTTAAAGGTAATAATATGGCTATATTAAGTGCGATTAAAATGGTTCACAACCAAGTAAATAAATCAAATAGCGCTTCTGCTACTGATAAAGTAGAAACAAAATCTTCATTTAAAGATAGGTTAAAAAGTGTTATCAATGATGTGCTAGACACTGGACAAAAAAATGAGTTGATGAATCGACCCAATAACAACATACCCGAAAAAACATTGAAGATTGGCGATATCGTCAGCGATAAAGGAATGGATATTGCTTTTGATTTCTCACCTAAAAGTATAATTGAGTCCGGCCTTTCACCTCAAAATGTACTGCAAGGATCAATGAAAGATGCGATGCAGAAACAATTTAGTGCATTAGGTGGTGAAATTTCAATGGCACTTATGGCGGGTATAGCGGGTCAAGATAGCGCCACTTACGTTGCTCCCACCAAAGAAGAGCGTTTAGTTGCAGAAGCCGAACTTGCAGCGGCCAAAAACGTTGGAAAATCGCCAGAACCCTCTTTATTTGGTGCACTGTCTAATAGCGAACAAGATAAAACGCAACTTATGGCAAGTAATAACAATATAAACGATATGCGTAATACATTACAAAATAACAAAGATACACAGAACGGTATACAAAATAAACTTAACCTAGATCCACGTAATAAAATGCAACAAATACTTGAAAATTCATCATTATTAAAAGATAAAGATGAAGATGATAGAAAATGAGACTAAAAATCAAGAGCCGTAAGACTTGTTTTTATAAACAAGCGTATTTAATTCAACTCATACTTATTCAACAATTTAAGCAAAATATGTAAATCAATACCTCCAAATTTATCTTGGGGACAAATGAGTTGCTCCACTTGCGCTACATTTTTCATTGTTTTTACATCATTTCGCCCTTTTAAGGTTACCAAAATAATTTTACCGGGTAATGTGAATATTTTTTCCTTAAGCGTTAATTTGTTTTTTCTATCTAAAATAATACGTATGGGTTGACGAAGTTGCTCTTTATTAATTTCATTTTTAAAATTATTTGATTTTTTAAACTCATCAAAGCGAACATTTAAACTAGGATCATCGGCTAATACTGTCGAAGATGAACTTAATATTGCACATTGCTGCGCACGAAAATATTGAACATCTATGCGGGCTTGTGTGCCTGTTATCCATTGACTCAGTCCATTTCTAAGTGCCGTTTTCCCATCTAGACTGGCACCGAGTTTTACACTGATACGCGCGCGTCGATGCAACATTCGTTTAATAAAGCCTAAATTTAACTGCTTCGTTTGTTTTTCTAATAAGCCGACGTTAACATCGATGCCTGCATCTTGTAAAAATTTAACACCCTGACCGGATACTTGTGGATTAGGATCAAGCATACCAATGCAAACACGTTTTACTCCAGCCTTTATCAAGGCAATGGCACATGGAGGCGTTCGCCCAAAATGTGAACAAGGCTCTAGCGTGACATAACAAGTACTTTTTAGCGCTTTATTACCCGCCATTGCTAAAGCGTGAACTTCTGCATGCCCTTGCCCCGCTTTGAAATGAAAACCGCTCCCAACAATCTCATCATTTAACACAATAATACAGCCGACATTAGGATTCGGTGCACTCGTGAAGCGCCCTTTTTTTGCCAATTCGATGGCTTGATACATATACTTTTTATCTTGCTCTGAAAAATATTCGACTGTCATTGATACCTTTAATCTTCGTTATTTAGAAATGAACGGAATATATAGACATCTAATTAGATGTTTTTGATTGGTTTTATTTTTCAAGTTTGGCGATCTCTTCACCGAATTCTTTTACATCTTCAAAGGAACGATATACTGAAGCAAAACGAATATATGCAATCTTGTCAAGTCCTTTAAGTAAGTCCATCACCAGCTCGCCGACCATTTTTGAGGTGACTTCACGCTCTCCTGTTGCACGTAATGTCGATTTTAACTTAGTTAAACTCACTTCGATATCTTCAATACTAACCGGCCTTTTTTGTAAGGCACGGTGAATACCTATTAACAATTTTTCTTCATTAAAAGGCTCACGACGTCCATCTGACTTAATTAAATGAGGCATCACTAATTCAGCGGTTTCAAAGGTAGTAAACCGCTCATGACACTCATTACAAACTCTGCGCCGACGCACTTGAGCACCATCTGCAACGAGACGAGAATCAATGACTTTAGTATCTTGCGCACTACAAAAAGGACAATACATGTTTTCATTCCTTGCATTTACAAAAATAAATACCCAAAAAATAAAAAACCACACCATAGTGTAGTTTTTCATTTCATGTTTTTATGTTCACGCCAACATATATATGCCGACTATGCTGACACCTATTTCATCAATATTATTGATAAACAGGATTCGCCTTACAAAAAATAGCGACTTTAGCTCTCACATCTAAGATGGTTTGAGCCAATTTTGTTTCATCTTGAAGTACATCAAGAATGTCACAAATCCAGTTTGCCAATGCACTTGCGTCGGCAACCGTAGCACCACGACGAGTCAGTGCAGGTGTACCAAGACGTAAACCTGACGTTACAAAAGGAGAACGCGGATCATTAGGTACTGAATTTTTATTCACGGTAATATGTGCATTTCCAAGTGCAGCATCCGCTTCTTTTCCTGTCACATTATGATCAATCAAATCAATTAAGAAAAGGTGATTTTCCGTACCATTAGAAACGATCTTATATCCACGTTGTTGGAATTCTTTTACCATAGCTTGCGCATTATCTAATATTTTTTGTTGATAAATTTTAAATTCAGGCTCTGCACATTCTTTAAATGACACCGCTTTAGCGGCTATAATATGCATAAGCGGTCCACCTTGACCTCCAGGAAAAACAGCCGAATTTAATTTTTTTTCAATGGCAGGATTCGCTTTAGCCAGAATTAAGCCACCACGTGGCCCACCCAATGTTTTATGCGTTGTCGTTGTAACAACATCTGCAAAAGGTACAGGATTTGGATACAAACCTGTCGCAACTAAACCTGCGACATGTGCCATATCAACAAACAAGTATGCACCTACTTTGTCAGCGATTTCTCGAAACTTTGCCCAATCCACAATACCTGAATAAGCAGAAAAACCTGCAACAATAACTTTTGGCTTATGTTCAAGGGCTAAGCGCTCTACCTGCTCATAATCTAAAATGCCCGTTTCTGGGTTAATACCATACTGCACTGCATGGTATATTTTACCTGAAAAGCTAACAGATGAACCATGAGTTAAATGACCGCCATCAGCTAAACTCATGCCTAATATCGTATCACCTACATCACACAATGCGGCATACACAGCACTGTTTGCTTGAGAACCTGCATGGGGTTGTACATTTGCATAATCAGCGCCAAAGAGCGCTTTCGCTCGTTCAATCGCCAATGTTTCAGCAACGTCAACATACTCACACCCACCATAATAACGTTTACCAGGGTAACCTTCGGCATATTTATTCGTCAATTGACTGCCTTGGGCTTGCATAACTCGGGGACTTGTATAATTTTCTGAAGCTATTAATTCGATGTGTTCTTCTTGACGACGAACTTCACCTGCCATTGCAAGCCATAATTCGGGATCATAATCAGCAATATTCATATCGCGGTTAAACATGTGCATCTCCTATAAAGGGGTGAGTTTTCACAAAGCAACTTAAAGTTAGAGAGTGCATGTTACCCACTCTTTTCTCTGTTGCATCAATGTTCTGTGTTTGTTCAATATTTTTTGTCGGTCCAAATTCGTTTTCTCTATCACCTTCCCCGTCATCTCCTGATTCATCAACAGCGATAACTCCAACACCACACACTTTACGATAAACAAGACCCATTAAATTAAAGTAAAAAGGAATGAAAAAGAGTAAACCCAGCCCCGAAGGAAGTAAGGCGAGCACAAAGAGAACACTTAATAAAATAAACATAAATGTAAATTGGCGTAGATTTTTATGCACTAGCTTAAAAGATATTTTTAATGCTAATTGTGGTGCTATTTTCTTTTCTGCAATCAGTGGATAAACCAAACTAAATGCCATATTTAAATACAACAATACGATAACAGAAAATTGTAACCCTAAAGAGCCCATAACTTGACCCAATACTAAGCTAATGCCGTTACTCAATACACTAATAATCATCGTAGCAAGCGACAACTTAAAAAGTAACGTGAAAAAATTAAAAACATCCGTCATTTTACTTTTTAAACCAATAGAATGATTCACTCCCATCATTTGCAAGCCCGTTACTAATGGAGGGGCAATTAATAACGTAATAATATAATTGATAATTATCAAACCACTTTCTTCACTCTCAGAATACTTATATAACAACACATAAGCGAGTCCAACAATAATAAAAGTAAAAATACAAGCAATCAGTAAAGGTAAATAATGTTTGCGAGTAAGCATAAACGCATCTTTAAATAACGGTTTTAAATCAAGTTCATAACCTTGCGTTAATGATTTTTTAAGATCACCACCAAGGACAAAATATTTTTTCTTCATAAGAAACTAAAGATCCTAATTGATACTATTGAGCGCACTATTGTAAGTTGTTCCATTAGCTTTTCAAGTTTATTTCGCAAGTAACTTAGTCACTAACTGAGGAACCGATATACTTGCTTTGGCAAGAATCATCTCATCAAAATTGCTTTTTTGTGCTCCGGAAGCCAGATTGAGTTCGATAGTATATGCTCCCGCACTGGTTGCTTCATCCACAAATCCAGCTGCAGGGTAAACATGACCCGATGTACCAATCGCAATAAAAAGATCTGCATCAAAAAGTGCATCATAAATAATATCCAATGCAAAGGGTATTTCTCCAAACCAAACAATATTCGGACGTATGCCTCCTTGACGTTTACAATGTTCACATACATCATGTATAGACATCTCTTTTGTTGACCACGAAAACACCTGCGCACAATGACTGCAACGAGCGCGTAGTAATTCTCCATGCATATGAATAACATTTTTAGAGCCCGCCACCTCATGTAAATTATCAATGTTTTGAGTCACTAACAAAAAATCACCTGAAAATTCACGCTCTAATTTAGCCAATGCATAATGAGCCAAATTAGGTTTAATATCACTCAAACAACATTGCTCTCTACGCTGATTATAAAAATCAAGCACCAGTTTGGGATTTTTAATATATCCCTCTAATGTCGCAACATCCTCAATTTTATGCTCTTCCCAAAGCCCATCACTCGCCCTAAAAGTTCGAATGCCTGATTCAGCCGAAATGCCCGCCCCCGTTAACACAACTATTTTTCGATAGCATTTCATCTCTAAAGCATCCTTAATTATGCAATTTCAAATAACCCATATTAATACTTTTATTCATCGGTTGTCTAACGACTTTAAACATTAAAAAAAGACAAAAAAAAAGTCGCTAAGCGACTTTTTTCAACACCAAAGACTAAAGTTTTTCATCTGTCTTGGGTAAGCTGGTTTCAACTAACTCTTTTAACTTTTGACCCGCTCTAAAAGTCACCACTCGACGCGCAGCAATCGGAATGTCTTCTCCTGTTTTAGGGTTTCGACCTGGGCGCTCACCCTTATCTTTAAGTTCAAAACCACCAAAACCTGAGATTTTCACCGCTTCGCCACTTTCAAGTGTTGCTTTTATTTCTTCAAAAAAAGATTCAACAAACTCTTTTGCTTCACGTTTACTTAAACCAATTTTTTCAGATAGATGAATTGATATTTCTGCTTTAGTCAGTGCCATATTATTTAATCTCTCAAAGATGCATTAAATTCTAAAGAAACTGCGTCAACAATATTATAAACAAGATCAGCAATTTCCGCTTCTTCTAACGTACGAGTCGTATCTTGTAAAACCAAGCCAATCGCTAAACTTTTCTTACCTTCTGCAACGCCTTGTCCTTGGTATACATCAAATAAGTTTAAGCCAACTAAATGAGTTCCGCCAATTTTTTCTATAAATTTTAAGACCTTACCCGCATTTAATTTATCATCCACAACAAAAGCTAAATCACGATGATTAGCAGGGAATTTAGACAGGTTACCAGACTCAGGGATTTGACGCAGACTAATGGCTTCTAATTCAACTTCAAAGAGAATAGCGCTACCTTTGATAGCAAATGTTTTCACATGATTCGGGTGTAACGCTCCAATATAACCTATATTTTTACCGTTACGATAAATACCCGCCGATTGACCCGGATGCAAAGCACTATGTTCTTCTGCTCTAAACTCAAAATTCGCATCATCTGCACAAAGAGATAATAAAGCTTCTAAATCTGCTTTTAAATCGAAGAAATCGACATTACGTGACGCAATATCCCAATGTGGCTCATTGGCATTACCAACGATAACCGCCGATAACATTGCTTGCTGAGCAATACCATTTTCTGCATTTTCGTCTTTGATAAAACGTAGACCTGTTTCAAAAAGTCGAATTCTAGATTGCTGACGCTTTTGATTTTTAGACACGCTTTCTAATAAACCTGTCCATAAACTGACGCGCATTGCGGACATATCTTTTGAAATAGGATTTGGTAAAATTAAAGCATCTGCATCAGTATGTAAAACAAGCTGTTTTTCTGGGTCGACAAAACTATAAGTAATCGCTTCATTAAATTCTCGACCAATTAATACATTACGAATTTTTGATAAGACCAAATGAGATTCATTATGAGAAGACATCACTAGCGCGGCTTGTGGCGCGATATTAGGGATATTATCATATCCATAAACACGTACAACTTCTTCAATTAAATCTTCTTCGATTTCCATATCAAAACGATACGTTGGTGCAACCACATTCCATACATCTTCATTATAATGCACATCACAACCTAAACGCGTTAGAATATCAGTCACTCGGTGCGTCTCGATAACATGTCCAATTAAACTATCTAGCTTTGTTCGACGTAATATTATTTTAGCTTGAACGGGTATATCATCACAGCTTAGCGCTTCTTTTATTGGCCCTACTTCGCCACCACAAATATCAATTAATAACTGTGTAGCACGTTGCATTGCCGTATATTGTAGAACAGGATCAACCCCACGCTCATAACGATGAGATGCATCAGTATGTAGACCATAACTACGAGCACGACCCGCAATCGCAAGGGGTGCAAAAAAGGCACTTTCTAATAAAATATCCGTACTACTTGCTTGTACGCCAGAATCTTTCCCACCAAAAATACCTGCCATCGCTAATACTTTAGATTGATCTGCAATCACTAACGTATCACGATTTAATATCACTTCTTTGCCATCTAACAAGGTTAACTTTTCATCTTGTCTTGCTAAACGCACTTCAATACTAGTATCGATTTTATCTAAATCGAAAGCATGCATGGGCTGGCCCAGCTCCAATAAAACAAATTGCGTGATATCTACGACAGCATCTACACTACGTACGCCACATCGACGCAACTTTTCAACCATCCAAAATGGAGTCGCTACTTTAGCATTAATACCTTTAATGACACGTGTCAGATAACGCGGACAAGCATCTTTAGCTTGTAAATTAACACTTATTTTATCACTTAAAGTAACCGCTACATCGTTCCATATAGGCGTGGTAACTGAAAGACTATTTAAAACACCAACTTCTCTCGCAAGTCCTGAAATACCTAAACAATCAGCCCTATTTGCGGTTAAATCAACATCTATCGTAACATCATCTAGATTTAAGTAATCACGTACATTTTTTCCAACAGGTGCATCTAAAGGTAATTCTAAGATCCCTTCGGAATTATCTGACATACCTAATTCTGAGGCGCTACAAAGCATACCCAATGATGGCTGCCCACGTAATTTTGCAACTTTAATTTCGAAATTGCCGGGTAAAATAGCACCCACAACCGCAACCGCAACTTTAATACCTAAACGACAATTTTTTGCACCACAAACAATATCAATTAATGCATCTGCACCGATATTGATTTTAGTAACTTGTAGCTTATCCGCATCGGGATGTGCTCCACACTCAACCACTTCTCCAACGTAGACATCCGTAAATTGACCCGCGACATCTTCAACCCCATCAACTTCCAAACCAGCCATTGTTATTTGATGTTGTAATTCTGCAGAACTAATTTCGGGGTTAACCCACTCGCGTAACCAAGCTTCACTAAATTTCATTGTTTTTAACCCTTATTTGAATTGCTTGAGGAAACGAAGATCGTTTTCAAAGAAAGAACGTAAATCATTCACGCCATAACGAAGCATCGTTAAGCGTTCAATACCCATACCGAAAGCGAATCCTGAATATTTTTCGGGATCTATACCCATTGAGGTTAATACACTCGGATGCACCATGCCACAGCCTAAAACTTCTAACCAACCATTTTTACCTTTCACATCAACCTCAGCAGATGGCTCGGTAAAAGGAAAGTATGATGGACGAAAACGAATTTCTAAATCTTCTTCAAAAAAGTTATGTAAGAAATCATTTAGAATGCCTTTTAATTGCGCAAAACTTACATTTTCAGCAATCATTAAGCCTTCAACTTGATGAAACATTGGCGTATGTGTTTGATCATAATCATTACGATATACACGTCCCGGAGAAATAATGCGCACGGGTGGCTCTTGTTTTTCCATCGTACGGATTTGTACGCCAGATGTTTGTGTACGTAACACTAAATCAGGGCTAAAATAAAAAGTATCGTGATCAGCCCTAGCCGGATGATGTTCATGAATGTTTAATGCATCAAAGTTATGGTAAACATCTTCAACTTCAGGACCATTTTTAACTTCAAATCCAAGTTCACTAAAAAACTCAACAATACGCTCAGTCGTCCGTGTAACCGGATGAATATTGCCCAATAGTGCACCACGACCAGGTAATGTCACATCAATCGTTTCTTGCTCTAATTTTGCATTTAAAACTGCAGTATCAAAAAATTGTTTACGTGCAACTAAAACGGCTTGGATAGCTTTTTTCGCTTTATTTATTTTTTGTCCAGCTATAGGTTTCTCTTCTGCGGGTAACTGACCTAAGCCTTTCATTTGCTCAGTCATAAGACCCTTCTTACCTAAATATTGTAAGCGGATCTCTTCTAATTGATTGCCGTCTATGGCATTTTCTATTTGTTGTTGCGCATTAGCAACGATTTCATCAAGGGGTTGCATTAGTTTCATCTCATCTGTGAAGTAAGCAATAATAAGTATTAATTGGCTACAAAAAAAAGAATATGCAAGATATTACTTAAATCAGACGGATAAGGCTAGTACTGTTGCAGTATAGACACAAAATAACAAACTAAATATTTACTGTTTTCCCCCTCTCTAATCAAAATAAGACAATAGATATGTAACGTTTATTAAAACATTTACTTTTTAAAATCATCCTTCGGGACTTGCCAATGCACATTAATTAAACATTTATCTCCATAAAAAACCGCTCCTTCAAAAAAGTCTCCGGGCGTTATTTTGCCCACACCTTGTGGTGTCCCAGTCATTAAAATATCGCCATCTACCCACGACATAAATCGGCTAACTTCATCTAAGATTTGAACCGGTTTATAAATCATCGTCGATACACATCCTTGCTGTATTTGTTGCTTATTTATACTCAGTATTAAAGATAATTCATCAACGTCCCCATCAAATTCAATAAAATGACTAAAAACAGCCGATCCATCGAATGCTTTTGCACGCTCCCAAGGTAAACCTTTCGCTTTAAGTTGATTTTGTATCTCACGTTTTGTCAAATCTAACCCAAAAGCAAGTGCTTGAATTTTTCCATCTTTAATCAAAAAAGCTAATTCTGCTTCATAATGGATTTCATCTTCTCCAACACAAGAAATACTGTCACTGATCGCTGAATTAGGTTTTAAGAAAATGACCATTTCTGCAGGAATTTCATTATTTAATTCTTCAATATGTGCATAATAATTACGACCAATACAAACAACTTTTGTAGGTGATATCGCCCTATCATTTAAGATTATATTTTTTATCATTATTTACCCTCTCCACATAATAAACGCTGCGTATATACTCTCTGGTTTATTAACACTTATTTATCTTTTCAACTTTAATTTTTCATTCATTATTTCATTCGCAACACAAAGTAATCATCCCATTATCATAAAAGAAATATTTAAGGTTATTAACGTGCTTAACAAATATAATATAAAAACACGGCTCACTTTTATTATTCCCTCACTATTAGGCTTATTACTTTTTATAACACCTATACATTCTCAAGGTTCACTCACCATTCCGATTGCCGTCATATCTAAAGCATTACAATCCTTATTGTCTGATTATTTAATCTACATTATTATGTCTGTCATTGTTTCAAGTGCGGTTATAAGCATTATATGCCGTTTTTTCAAAATTCCTGTTATCCAAAATAGTCCTTTTTTACACACACTTTTTAATATTACTCCCGTTTGGTTTGTTATTCGTATATTAGGCGCAGTTTTCATTTTGCTGACTTTATTTACTCTTGGACCAGAAGCTATTTATTCATCTCATACAGGTGGGCTTGTATTACATGATTTACTTCCCGTTCTTTTTTGTGTGTTCTTCTTTGCAGGGATGCTTTTACCCTTGTTACTTAATTTTGGATTATTAGAGTTATTTGGAACATTATTTACTAAAATTATGCGCCCTATCTTTAATCTACCTGGGCGTAGTGCTATTGACTGTTTAGCCTCTTGGCTCGGTGATGGTAGTGTTGGCATTTTATTAACCAATAAACAATACGAAGACAAATTTTATACGCAACGTGAAGCAGCCATTATCGGTACGACGTTTTCAGCCGTTTCAATTACATTTTCACTCGTTGTTATCGCGCAAGTCGGCTTAGAGCATCTTTTTGTACAATTTTATTTAACTGTTTGCTTAGCAGGCTTAGTGGCTGCTATCATCGTTCCTAAATTACCGCCTTTATGCTGGAAAAAAGATATTTATATTGATGGTTCAACACCTAATACAGACAATGAATTAACACCTGTCGGACATTCTCTTTTTTCTTGGGGAATTGAACAAGCACTCTATAAAGCAGCACATGCACCTAGCGTAAAAAAGACATTAATAGACGGTCTTAAAAATGCGATTGATATGATTTTTGGTGTATTACCTGTGGTCATGGCAATTGGCACTGTCGCATTGG
Organism: Psychromonas sp. CD1; assembly: GCF_002239585.1. Classification (GTDB taxonomy): domain Bacteria; phylum Pseudomonadota; class Gammaproteobacteria; order Enterobacterales; family Psychromonadaceae; genus Psychromonas. Next base: position 317,534 of record NZ_NDFH01000003.1, on the reverse strand, counting down.
TTTTAGCAGAATATACACCTCTTTTTGATTATTTAGGTTACCCGTTTATTCCATTTTTAAAATTATTACATATTCCAGAAGCAGAATTAGCATCAAAAACTATTGTAGTGGGTTTTGCCGATATGTTTCTCCCTTCTATATTGGCCTCTGCGATTCATTCGGATATGACACGGTTTGTTATTGCAGCAATGTCAGTCACACAACTTATCTATATGAGTGAGATAGGCGCTCTTTTGTTAGGCAGTAAAATTCCAATTAACATTGCAGAGCTCTTCATTGTGTTTATACTACGTACATTAGTGACGTTACCTGTCATTGCTGGCATTGCCCACCTTCTTTTCTGATTTTTGAGGATATTATGGACACTTCGGTTTATCTACATGCGTTAACGGCTCTTTTTATTATTATCGACCCGATTGGAAGCTCGTTAATTTTTAATTCTTTAAGTACCATGCATGAACCGAGAATGCGTACGATTATGGCCGTAAAATCGATACTTATTAGTGCTTCTATCTTAATTCTATTTGGAAATTATGGTGAAGTACTCTTCTCTCATTTAACGATTAATATTAATTCACTACGCGTAGCCGGTGGTTTACTACTTTTTCATACCTCTTTTCAAATGATCACACAAAACACCAAAACGACCAATAGTGGAACACTCGAAGACATTTCAGTCTTTCCGATGACCATCCCCCTATTAGCAGGCCCTGGTGCATTAACACTGTCCTTATTACTCTTTTCGCACAGTACGCAAATAGAGTCGAGCATTGCCGTTACATTAGCAATAATCTCCATACTTGGCCTCACTTTAGTACTGATGTTATGTTCTAAGTTTTTGAAGAAAATAATTGGCAGAACGGGGGATGAAATATTAAAACGTTTTTTTGGCGTCATTTTAGCGGCACTTGCCATCCAATTTATTTATGACGGTATCAACAACTTAACAAGCTAAATCATAGGCAAAAGTAATGCTCTTTCCTTAAGTATTACTTTTGTATTTGAAAAACAATTTTCCGCACCAAAAATGATGGCAAAAGTTTCACGAGTATCACTCCTATCTTATTCATTAATCCTGGAACAACAATCGCTTTATGTCGATACTTAAGCGCGTAAGCAACAACATCTTCTTTTTGCATAACACGTAATTTAAAAAGTAGTAGTTTAGACATCCCTGCTACTTCTGCAAACTCTGTGTGCGTCGCCCCTGGGCATAAGGCGCTTACCATAATGTTACCTTTTAATTCTTCATATAATGCTTGAGAAAAAGATAAGACAAAAGCTTTACTTGCATAATACACGGCCAAATTAGGTCCAGCTTGAAACGCGGCTGTCGATGCCACATTAATAATAAAAGACTTTTTTTGCTGTTTTAATAGAGGTATTAAACGATATGTTAGACTCATTAATATATTTATATTTACCTGTAACATACGTTGTTGTAAAGCAATATCTAAGTTTTCAAAATAGCCCCGAGCACCAAATCCAGCATTGTTAATCAGCCCTTGTAAAGACAAATGATGTGTACTTATATAATCTAATACCTGTAGTGATGCATCTTCAAGACTTAAATCTAAAACTAAAATATACACTCGAATATGAGTATATTTTTTGTTTAAGTTATGAGCTATTTTTTGTAAGTTTTCCTCTCGCCGTGCAATTAATAATAGCGATTGGCCTTGTTTTGCTAGTTGATAAGCAAATTCTTGGCCTAAACCTGAACTCGCTCCGGTGATCACGACTATATTGCTCATTTATACTCCAAGTAAACTGAGTTGTTGCTCTTGATTATCCCTCTCGGTGCGCTTTTCAATCGCAACTGAAATACCTAATAAACGAATAGGTTTATCCATATTCTGAGTTAATAAATAATTTAATATATCTTCCAATAATGTTAATGATATTTGTGTCGACTTTCGCTCTATATTTCTTATGGTAAAATCCATGTATTTAATCTTAACCCCGACTTTCGTTATTACATGCTCTTTTAATACAGGTATTAATCGTGCTTTTAACTCTGCATAAAATAGTGGCAGTTTTTCATCACGAACTATCTCTGCCCGTACATCATATGTAAAGGTATGCTCCACCGCTAGCGATTTTCTTTGCCTATTCGGACGCACTGGACGCACATCAATGCCATAACAATAATTAAGTAAGTCTTGCCCCAGCTTACCAAATACAGAGCGCAACTCTTGTGCTGAATATTTTTGTATATCTGCACAATTAAAAAGTCCTCTACGTGCTAACTTTTGTTGTGCGACACGTCCGACTCCGGGTATTTTCTTTAGTGCTAATGTTTTAATAAAAGTAGGGATTTGTTGAGGCGTGATCACACATAGTCCATCTGGTTTATTTTCATCTGATGCGATTTTTGCCAGAAATTTTACAGGAGCAACCCCTGCTGATGCAGTTAGCTGTAACTCTTCAAAAATAGCACGGCGAATATCCATGGCGATATATGTTGCAGAGCCTTTAAATAATTGACATTCAGTAACATCTAAAAAAGCTTCATCTAACGATAATGGTTCAACTAAATCAGTATAACGATAAAAAATATCACGGATCTGCTTAGATACTTGAGTATAAACAGCCATCCGACCAGGAATAATGACTAAATCCGGACACAGCTGTTTTGCCTTAAAACTTGGCATAGCAGAATGTATGCCAAAACGGCGCGCCAAATAATTACACGTAGATAGCACACTGCGTTTATCAACTCTTCCCCCTATTGCAAGTGCAACGTCTCTATATTGGGGATTATCACGCATTTCAACTGCTGCATAAAAACAATCCATATCAATATGAATTATTTTCCTCTGTTGCCTTTCATATTCAGCCAATGGCCTAATGTCCTTTTAATTATCTGCTTTATTATTGATGGAATAAACGATAACGCAAGACCTTGCTATTTAACTTATAATTGAATAATAATGCATAAAAAGTGAATAGTTATCAAGTGGTTTGTTTTGAAATTATAAAAACTTATACTAGATTCAAATAATCGGTGTATAACTTCATATAAAGTGATCTGATGGATATCTGCTTATCGCTTGTTATCCCTACGATAAAACTGACCTATGAGCATGATGTTAGATTGATACGCTGAAGAAAGTAGCCCCTAAATAATCAGCTCTGCACAAGAAAAAACAGGCCATCAGAGAGTGTAGTCCCCTACATAACCTTCTTTATCGAAAAGACCAACTTAAAACTTATAAAATGCGTTGGCCTAAATGAAAGACACAAAACTCACCAGACTGCATTTTATGCCACTTTTCATTTGAGGTTAATGGCTGTGTAGCAATCAACGTTACCACATCTTCATTTGTTGTTTCTTTTTGAAAATCAACTTTCATGTCCGCATCAATAAGTTGTGCTGGACCAAACGGTGCACTGCGCGTTATCCAATATAAATGAGTAGTGCAGTAACACATCATATACTCACCATTAGTCAGCAACATATTAAACACACCTAATTGACGCAATGTATGTGCGTACGAGGCTATTTTTTGAAACACTAAATGCATATTAGCCGGAGGATGATTATACGATTGATATAATTGTTCTATTATCCAACAAAAAACATATTCACTATCCGTTTGACCGATAGGAAGCATTCGCCCTAAAGATAAATCGGCATAATTTTTAAGTTGTCCATTATGTGCATAAGTCCAATTTTGTCCCCAGAGCTGCCGAGTAAAGGGATGCGTATTCTCTAAGCTTACCCCTCCACTATTTGCCTGACGAATATGACTTATCACCATTGTACTTTTGATCGGGTAATTTTTAACCAATTGCGCGATACGTGAACGACTACTTGCTTGTGGATCTTTAAAACTGCGACAACCTTTACCTTCATAAAAGGTAATTCCCCAACCATCTTTATGTGGCCCAGTTTCGCCTCCTCGCTTAAGTAACCCACTAAAGCTAAAGCAAATATCAGTAGGAACATTGGCACTCATACCAAGTAATTCACACATAATAGAAATTAAACCATTTTCTGTTCAATTAACAAAATTAAAATATGTATTATCTTAATATGTACTTCTTGAATTCTATCTGCGAAACCAAAATGTGGCACTCTAATTTCTACATCTGCAAGGCCAGCCATTTTTCCACCGTCTTTACCGGTTAATGCAATGACTTTCATTCCTTTATTTTTAGCAACTTCTATCGCTTTTAATATGTTGGCAGAATTCCCACTGGTTGATAAACAAAAAAGCACATCGCCTTTACGACCTACACCTTCGAGATAGCGAGAAAATATATATTCAAAACCATAATCATTACCAACGCAAGAAATATGACTTGCATCCGAAATTGCAATCGCAGGATACGAGGGACGATGCTCTCGATAACGACCCGTTAATTCTTCAGAAAAATGCATTGCGTCACAATGAGAACCGCCGTTGCCACAAGCAAGAACTTTACCTTCTGCTTTAAAAGAATTCGCTAATAAGGTTGCTGCCTTTTCAATGTTTTGTAGATTTTCATTATCCGCCAAAAAAGATTTTAATACTTTTTCCGCTTCTAAGAACTCTTTTTTTATAATACTAAGATCCATCATATGCCACCTAAACTTTAAAAATCACGTTAAGCATTTTTACATAATTTGGTGCCTGTTCATAGTGGATGTGTCTTATTATTCAATATCAAATTTAACAGATATATTTATACGATAGATAGCTATCTAATAACATAATATTTATTGAAAACATTAAGATTCTAAAAACAACATAACCGCATGATATCTACCTTCACATACTACCCGGTGAAGACACTTACGCTTCCTATCTGCATGTTTCACAAATAAAAATGAACGATTATATTGACACCCCAATTTTGTCGACCTACTTCAACTATACACTTATTATTTGAGCCTAAAGCTAAACAAAATAAGATCTATTATTTAATCATTAGCTTCCTTAAAAACACGAGTTACTTTTTACGAGGAATTTTTCATCAAAAAAAACGTAAGAAAAAGCTTACGTTTTTTTTCACCTATTTTTATATTTCATCAATCCAGCATTGCTGCACAGCCTCTAATATACGCTCACTACAATGATCAATATCATCATCAAAATCAGACAATGCTAATATCCATTCGCGTAATTCAACAAAATGAAGCGTACATGGATCTTGTTGCGGATGTTGTTCAATTAAAGCTAACGTAATTGCTAAAGAATCTATCCATTTTAAACCCATATTGACCTCCTCTGATCAGGCTAACTGTAGTCTAACTTATTTATAATTCAATAAATAAAGTCACTATCAATTATTTTCCGATACAATATTAACCGTATATTTGGGGATCTCAACAACCAAATCTTCCTCTTGAACACATGCTTGACAACCTAAACGAGATTCCGGCTCAAGTCCCCAAGCTTTATCTAACATATCATCTTCCAATTCATCACTTTCTTGTAATGAATCAAAACCCTCTCGAACAATAATATGACATGTTGTACAAGCACATGACTTTTCACATGCATGTTCAATATCGATATTATTTTCTAAGGCAATATCTAAAATACTCTCACCGGGTTGCGCATCTATCACTAACCCATCTGGGCATAACTCTTCATGAGGTAAAAAAATAACTTTTGGCATAATTGCCCCTTTTCCTATATTTCATCAACAGATTTCCCTGTTAAAGCTTGTTTTATTGATGCGTCCATACGTAATGATGCGTAATGTTCAGTTAACTTATCAATGCTTTTTAATGCATTTTTAATGGCCTTAACATCATTCTTTAATGCAATATTCGAGAGGTTTTTCATGCTAATCTTAATCGCATCATATGCCTTCTCACTTAATAATTTCACACCATCTTTTTGTAATGCCGCATTTAAATTTTCAAGGACACGGCGCACTTCAACCTGTTGTTCAACCAACATACGCGTCGCCATATCTTGCTCTGCAAAGGTTTGTGAAGCTTGCAGCATTTGCATCACTTCATTATCACTTAAACCATAAGAAGGCTTAACTTCTATTTTAGCTTGTACAGAAGAAGACTTCTCCATTGCGGTCACACTTAATAATCCATCTGCATCGACTTGAAATGTTACACGAATATGAGCGGCACCCGCAGCCATAGGAGGGATATTAGTAAGTTCAAAACGCGCTAAAGAACGACAGTCCTTGACCTGTTCTCGCTCACCTTGTAATACATGAATAAGCATAGCCGTTTGACCATCTTTAAACGTTGTAAATTCTTGAGCTCGAGCAACTGGAATCGTTGAATTCCGAGGTATCACTTTTTCAACTAATCCCCCCATCGTCTCTAGCCCTAAAGATAACGGTAAAACATCGAGTAATAACATTTCAGAATCGGGCTTATTACCCACTAAAATATCGGCTTGAATTGCAGCACCAATAGCCACCACTTTATCAGGATCAATAGATGTTAATACTTCTTGTTGGAAATAAGCACTGACTTTATCACGCACTAAAGGAATACGAGTTGAGCCACCTACCATAACCACTTCCACAATATCAAGAAGATTAATCTGAGCATCTTTAACCGCTCGTTTACAAGCCCGAAGCGTTTTTCCAATTAATACTGAAATCAACTCATTCAAAATTTCACGGCTTAAATTTAAAGTGATTTTCAAACCTTGATGCACAATGTTAGCCGTTTTCTGTCCACTCAATTTTTGTTTTGCTAAACATGCAATTTGGCGTAATTGTTGCTGCTCAACAAAACTTAAAGTATGTGTTATTCCGCTCTGCTCTATTATCCATTGCACAATGACAGCATCAAAATCATCCCCTCCAAGCGCAGCATTCCCTCCGGTTGCTAACACCTCAAAAACACCTTTTTGCAAACGCAATATAGATATATCAAAGGTACCACCACCTAAATCGTAAACCGCTATTAGTCCTTTTTTTCCTGAATCTAACCCATATGCAATTGCAGCGGCTGTCGGTTCATTAAGTAAACGCAAAACATGTAATCCCGCTATACGAGCCGCATCTTTAGTTCCTTGCCGTTGCGCATCATCAAAATACGCAGGTACAGTGATAACAACACCTGATAATTCACCTCCTAAAGAGTCAAACGCCCGAGCTTTCAATTTTTTTAAAATTTCACTTGAAGCTTGTACCGCATTCACGGAACCAATGCGTGTTTTAATTTGAACGAGACCACTTTCATGTGCACTTAATTCATAAGGAAGAGAAGCGTTCTTTAAATCATCGAATGCTTTACCCATTAATCTCTTAACGGAGACTAAAGTATTTAAAGGATCAGTATCAAGGAAGGGTTGAGCATCTCGCCCCACAAGCACTTGTCCATGCTCTGCATAATGAACAATGGAAGGCAGCATATCTTGCCCGTTTTGATCGAGTAATATTCCCGCTGAACCGCTGCGCACACTCGCAACTAACGAATTTGTTGTACCTAAGTCAATGCCAGCAGCACGTTTATGTTGGTGAGGAGCCACAGATTTATCTGGCTCTGCAATGTGAAGTAATGCCATAAGCAATCTTACCTTTATTTCTGTCAGTCAATCGAAGAGTTTTTCTTCTAATTGGTCTAATTCAATTTGTAATTTAAGCATAAATTTTAATTTTCGAACGCACTCAGCACTTTCTTCTAATGCATTTTGTTGACGTTTCATCTCAAATTCATTTTCTAAATTAGCGATTTGTTGCACTATCATTGTCGAAAAATCAGTGATCTCATCTTCATCTTCCACACGAAATTGTTCAACTTTTTCACGCCAAAGCATTTGTTGTATTAAAAAATCAGTATCTTGTAATGTACGTTGCTCTAATTCAATATCCATACCAGATAAAAGTAATAAATATTGTGCACGTAAACAATTATTTTTCAAAGTTTGATAAGCGTCATTTATTTCCGTGCTTTTTTGCATCGCAACTAATCGCTTCGAAGCACAAGACATTACATATTTATCAGGATGATACTGTTTTTGTAAATTTCGATAGGTATTGCCGAGTAATACGAGATCAATTGAGAAGCTAGGTACTAATGAAAAAATTTCGAAGTAATTCAAAGTTGATTCCTATAAAATAAAACAAAAAAAAGAAGCATTACATACATGCTTCTTATCGGTTTATCACGTTTTAAACGCTAAAACTTTCGCCACAACCACATTCTGCATTGGTATTGGGATTATGAAATTCAAAACCTTCATTCAACCCATTTTTTACAAAATCAAGCTCTGTACCATTTAAGTAGACGAGACTTTTTTTATCAACAATAATTGAAATACCCTTATCCACAAAAACTTCATCATCATCATTAAGTATATCAACAAACTCGAGAACATAAGCCATACCCGAGCAACCAGATGTTTTGACTCCTAAACGTAAGCCAATTCCCTTACCTCGATTAGCTAAAAAATTGGCAACATGTTGGGCGGCCGGCTCAGTTATTGTAATCGCCAAAATAAACTCCTTACTAAATGCTCTTATGTATTATTTTTGCTTTTATAATCAGCAATCGCAGCTTTAATTGCATCTTCTGCAAGTATTGAACAATGTATTTTTACCGGTGGCAAGGCTAACTCAGCTGTGATTTCTGTATTAGTAATACGAGCCGCTTCTTCTATTGTTTTTCCTTTCACCCATTCCGTCACTAATGAACTCGATGCGATTGCACTACCACAGCCATAAGTTTTAAATTTGGCATCTTCTATAACACCATCTTTATTAATTTTAAGCTGTAATTTCATCACATCGCCACACGCGGGGGCGCCTACCATTCCCGTAGCGATACTTTTATCGTCCTTATCAAAAGAACCAACATTACGTGGGTTTTCATAATGATCTATTACTTTTTCGCTATAAGCCATGATATTCTCCTTCTCTATTTATTTTTACGCTTTTCTCTTTCTTGCATTTCCATAACCCTCTTATGTATCTAATCTTCTCAAATACATTGACGATTAAGATAATACGTTAGTGGTGAGACCACTCAATGCTTTTAATGTCGATACCTTCTTTGTACATATCCCACAACGGAGACATTTCGCGAAGTTTACCAATATTTTCACGAATTATTCTTATAGCATAATCAATGTCTTCTGTGGTCGTAAAACGACCCATACTAAACCGAATAGAGCTATGTGCAAGTTCATCATCGCGACCAATAGCACGCAAGACATAAGAAGGTTCGAGGCTCGCGGAGGTACACGCACTGCCCGATGATACCGCTAAATCTTTTAAAGCCATTATCAATGACTCACCTTCTACATAATTAAAACTAATATTGATATTACCGGCGACACGATGTGTCATTGATCCATTGATATACACTTCTTCAAGATCTTTAACACCATCTAATAACTGCGTACGTAATGCTAATAAACGTTTACTTTCTTCAATCATTTCTTCTTTTGCAATACGGAAAGCTTCACCCATCGCCGCAATTTGATGTGTTGCCAGTGTGCCACTGCGCATACCACGCTCATGTCCACCACCATGCATTTGTGCCTCTATACGAACACGTGGTTTACGTGATACGTAAAGAGCGCCAATGCCTTTTGGGCCATACACTTTATGCGCCGAAAAAGAAATAAGATCAATTTTCATTGCAACGACATCGATATTAATTTTACCCGCACTTTGCGCCGCATCGACATGTAAAATCGTTTTATTCGCCCGACAGAGCTCACCAAATGCAGCAATATCTTGAATCACGCCAATTTCATTATTAACATGCATTAAACTCACCAAAACCGTATCTTCACGAAGCGCATTTTGTAATTGTTCAGGAGTAATAATTCCATCACTACCCGGCTCTAAATATGTGACTTCATAACCTTCACGTTCGAGTTGACGACAAGGATCAAGTACCGCTTTATGCTCTGTTTTTGAGGTAATTATATGCTTACCTTTTTTTACATAAAAATGAGCAGCGCCTTTTATCGCAAGATTGTCAGACTCTGTGGCTCCTGACGTAAATACAATTTCACGCGGGTCTGCATTGATTAAATCCGCAACTTGCCCTCTTGCAATATCAATTGCTTCTTCTGCTTGCCAACCAAATCGATGCGACCGAGAAGCAGGATTGCCAAAATCGCCATCCATTGTTAGATATTTCATCATAACTTTTGCAACACGAGGATCTACAGGAGTTGTAGCAGCATAATCCAAATAAATAGGTAATTTCATTTTTTTCTCCACTGCGAAAAATACAAATCAATAATTTTTCATTTGTAACTTTGCAGTATGTTTAAATTTATCATTTTGAATATCAGAAACGAGTTTCACATGCTCTGAACTCATTAATTCTTCTAATGTAATACCGTCTAAAAAAGTACTAATACGTAAACTCAACTGTTCCCAAAGTGAATGTGTTAAGCATTTAACACCATGCTCTTGGCAACTTTCTTTACCGCTACATTTACGGACATCTACCGATTCATTAACCGCTGCGATAATCATACCCACTGATATTTCAGATCGTGATTTACCCAGTTTATATCCACCGCCAGGCCCTCGCACACTACATACTAGTTCGTTTTTTCGTAGCTTAGAAAACAATTGCTCTAAATAAGAAAGGGATATTCCTTGACGCATCGAGATATCCGCAAGCGGTACGGGTCCATTATGCTCTTTCAATGCAACATCTAACATTGCCGTTACCGCATAACGGCCTTTTGAGGTTAATTTCATAGACTTCACTTATGTAAGTTAAAAAAGTAACTTTATTACCTTCATTTAGCTGATTTTATATTATTAAGTATAAATACCCTACTAAATTAGTCAACTAAAACCCACCGTAACCATGAGTTTTATTTTTTATCCTTCGTACTTGTCGCTTTTGCACTAATTAATGATTTTTGAATACTACTAAAAACACCGCGCCACATGCGTAACTCAGCTTCTTCAGGGCGAGCTCGATTAAAGAAACGACGTAATTTTGTCATCACTAATCCAGGATGAGCTGGTACAATAAAACGCGTATCAACTAATGTTTCTTCTAAATGCTTAAACATCCCTTCTAATTCATGCGCTAAAGGATACTCTTCTTGTAACTCAACGTCAGAGTTACTGTCCAAAAATGACATACGGACCTCATAACAGAGTGTTTGCACCGCCATAGCAAGATTTAGTGAACTATATGCAGGGTTCGCAGGTATAAAAACATGAAAATGGCATTTATATAATTCATCATTCGTTAAACCACTATTTTCACGACCAAACACTAATGCAACGGGATATTTAGCACCCTCAATCACTACTTTTTTACCCATTTCACGAGGATCTAACATCGGCCAGTCTAAAGTACGAGGACGAGCACTCGCACCAATCACTAAACCACAATCGGCAATCGCTTCATCTAAAGTCGCAAAACGTTGATGATTTTTTAATACATCACTTGCACCTGCAGACAGTGCAATTGACTTTCCATCCACCTCACATTCAGGTGAAACCAGTACTAAATTAGATAAACCCATTGTTTTCATGGCGCGAGCAACACTCCCTATATTACCAGGATGAGAGGTACCAATAAGGATGATGCGAACATTATCTAACATGAATATTCCTTGCTATATTGAATTAAATTAATAACAGTAGTTTAACAGAGTTCAACACACAAAAAAAACAGATCTTGTACAAGATAAATTTGCACAATTATATGAACTGTGTATAATTTTGCGCCGAAGGTTTTATCCTTCACGTTCTTTTAAAATCTAATCTAATGGTGATCCCCAATGCATCCAATGTTAAATATTGCGATCCGTGCTGCCCGTAATGCAGGTAAAGTAATTGTAAAAGGCTACGAAAATCTAGAGTCTGTTGAAGTTGAAGAAAAATCGTTATATGACTACGTAAGTAGCGTTGATAAAGAAGCAGAAGTTGCAATTATTGGAACCCTACAAAAATCTTATCCCGATCATAGCTTCCTTTGTGAAGAGTCGGGTATTATTGTCGGAAAAGATAAAGATCACCAATGGATTATTGATCCATTAGATGGCACAACAAACTTTATTCATAGTATTCCTCATTTTTGTGTATCCATCGCTTTAAAAGTAAAAGGGCGCACTGAAGTTGCTGTTGTCTTTGATCCAATTCGTAACGAATTGTTTTCTGCTGTAAAAGGTCAAAGCTCACAAATTAATGGCTACCGCACACGTACCAGCCTCGTAAAAAACCTCACGGGTACACTTCTTGCAACCGGTTTTCCCTTTAAACAAAAACATCATACTGAAACATATCTTAACATTTTTAAAGATTTCTTCATGATTGCTTCAGATATGCGTCGTAGTGGTAGCCCTGCTCTTGATCTTGCTTATGTCGCGGCCGGTCGCATGGACGGCTTCTGGGAATTTGGTTTGAAACCTTGGGATATAGCTGCTGGAGAATTATTGCTAAAAGAATCAGGCGCTATGATGACTGACTTTAACGGTGGCAATGATCACATGAAATCCGGTAATGTTGTCGCTGCAAATCCTAAACTACTAAGAGAAATGTTAAACGTTATTCGTAAACATCATATTTAAAGGCATACTGCTATCTTAAATAGATGCTGAGATAAATGCTAACTCATAATGCGTAATAACTCTTCGTTATACGCATTATGAAAAAAAGCCTCGTTAAGTCACAAGAATTTTTTCTTAATAAACTATGTTGATCTAACTCCCCTTCTTCGCTGATTATGTTGCAATCTTGATATAAATAATTATGATAAGATCTCCTCTGATTAATATAAGTGAGATCACATGATTAAAAATTACTCTGATGCTCTGTTTGAAGAGATGAAACTTCTCGCAAAATTCCCAACTCTATCTCAATTAAAAGGCATTAAAATCCACCAAGATGCCGATTCTAATATCATTAAAGCAGCACAATCTCTCTTTGATAAAGGCCTAATTTCACAACATGATGGCGGTTATCTAACCGACAGTGGCATCGAAATTGCTGATCATTTACAATGTATTATTGCAACACTAAGTTAGTCCTTGAATTATTAAAGCGAGCAAGTTACATTCAGCCTTAATTGTTTTTATTAATTAAGGCTTTTTATGAAAGTTATTTCATTCAATATTAATGGGCTACGCGCTCGTTTACATCAATTACAAGCCATTATAGATAAACACCAGCCAGATATTATCGGCCTACAAGAGATAAAAGTTCATAATGATATGTTTCCTCTTGAAGCGGTTGAAAAAATGGGTTATCACGTTTATTATCATGGTCAAAAAGCACATTACGGTGTTGCTATGCTGTGTAAAAAAAAGCCCATCAGTGTACAATATGGGTTCCCAAGTGACAATGATGAGCATCAAAAACGCATGATCATGGTTACGACAGAAAACGAGAAAGGTGAAAAAATAACGATATTAAACGGTTATTTCCCTCAAGGTGAAAGCCAAACCCATGCCATAAAATATCCTTATAAACGCCAGTTTTATCAAGATCTCAATGCCTACCTTGAAAAAAATTATACCGCAGAGGATAACGTGATCATTATGGGTGATATCAATATATCTCCTCTTGATCTAGATATCGGCATTGGTGACATTAATGCCAAACGTTGGTTAAAAAGTAAAAAATGTAGTTTCTTACCCGAAGAACGTGAGTGGTTAAAAAAACTCATGGATTTTGGATTGATAGATACCTTCCGTTTATTACACCCTGAGGTTAATGATCAATTTAGCTGGTTTGATTATCGTTCACGGGGTTTCGATGATAACAGAGGTTTACGTATTGATGTTATTCTTGCCACTCCAAAACTCGCAGATAACACGCTGAACAGCGGTATTGATTACGCTTTAAGAGGTATAGAAAAACCTTCTGATCATGCGCCTATCTGGACAGAATTTGCAGAATAATCGTTACTAGAATAAAAGCCCACAGATATTTAAATACTGCTGGGCTAACTTTTAGGCCAACATAATGATGCCATATTCCTATTTTTACTTAATATATCAAGGTAACCTTTTTCTCTAAATAAATATCCAGAACAAGGATCAACTTGAAAAAAATAATCTTTATTTAATAACGTAAATTCAATTTGATAAGCATGTAAATAGCCTCTATCATATTGATTTTTTTTATCTCCATAGAGAAGATCGCCGCATATCGCACTGCCTAAACTTTTCAAAGCAACACGTATTTGATGTGTTTTCCCTGTTTTTGGTTTAAGCACAAATAAACGTTTACCTTCGCCCATAGAAAAACTAAAAAATTGAGTGATCGCTAAATTATTTTTATCTGTTGTTAATTTCCACATCGAACGACGTGATTTTTGCATACCCCCTTGGATCATACCTTGCTTTTTTTTAGGTTTTTTATCTGCTATCGCAATATAATATTTTTGTATTTGATGCGTTTTAAACAATGCAGATAATAATCGTGCAATATGAGATGATTTTGCAAGCAATAACAAACCAGAGGTCATTTTATCTAAACGGTGCACACTATAAAGTTTTTTATCGAGCGCTTTTTCAACGGCAACTACTAGGCCTATTTCTCCATTTTCACTATGAAAATTAATGTTTTCTTTTTTATTAATCACTACAAATTCTGCATTTTCATAAACTAAAGTGAAATACTGACTGAAATTATGATTCATGACACTGAGCCCCATAAGTTGTTAATAATTTAGGTAAACAACGCAATATTTCATCATATTTCGGTAACTCCAGAAATAATGATTGTACGGCAAGATCTTCACTAGCCGAATAAGCTAATTTACTTAACAGTAAAAAACACGTTTGCTTTAAATTAGCCGTACTTTCATCGATATCACTATCGCTAACATATGTATTTATATACTCCAAACCCTGTATATAACCTAATGAGAATTGAATCGCACTTGTTTTTAATTGTTTTTTATCATCCATCCATTGCGACATTGTTAATGTTAATGGTAATAATATTTTTTTAGCAAAACACTGCCGAGCTTGCGCAAAAATAGCCAAAACAATTTCTGCAAAATCTGCTGCTAATTGTGTACTCGAAAAAACCGGATCAGATTGATTTTTACACAATAGTTTGAACCATTGTTGTAATTCTATTTCTTGCTTCATTGATGCCATTGCAGTAATAAAAGCAAACATAAAATCTTTATCGACACAAAGCATTTGTATCTCATCACAAGTGTAAAATTGTTCTAATCTTTGATAATTGCTACGCATTTTTTATCTCTATTTTAGATAATAAAAAACCCACCAAAGGCAGGCTTTTTTATTCATTTAAATATTATTTTTAAAAAAGTGAATGTGATAAATCAAATAAATCTTGACGAAAAGGACGTTTCATTTGTTCTAAACATTCAATGATATCATGATGTACCATTTTTCCATTTTGAATACCGACACACCGTGCGCTTTCACCTTGAAGTAATAACTCAACAGAAAAAGCTCCCATACGGCTTGCTAGAATTCTATCAAATGCAGTCGGTGAACCACCACGTTGAATATGGCCAAGTATAGTTGCACGAGTTTCCCGCCCTGTTTGCGCTTCAATACGTTTTGCCAATTTATCAACATCCGTAATATGTTCAGTGATGGCAATAATGGCATGTTTTTTACCTTTCGCTTCACCTAGAGCAATTTGTGCTAATAGCTCATCTTCGTCAAAACCTTTTTCAGGTACAATAACGTATTCACTGCCTCCCGCAATCGCGGCCCAAAGCGTTAAATCTCCACAATAACGTCCCATTATCTCAACAATAGAAATACGATTATGTGATGATGATGTATCACGTAATCTATCCACTGCATCCATAATTGTATTTAGACAAGTCATAAAACCAATTGTATAGTCTGTTCCTGCAATATCGTTATCTATTGTCCCTGGTAGCGCAATACAAGGAAAACCCATCTCACTGATTTTTTTAGCTCCCATATAAGAGCCATCACCACCAATAACAACTAATGCATCAATGCCATGAGCTTCTAAATTTTTCAGTGCTTTGGTACGTACATTAATATCTTTAAATTCAGGAAAACGTGCGCTACCTAAAAAAGTGCCTCCGCGATTAATAATGTCAGAGACACTATGACGCTCTAATTTATTGATTTTATTTGCATATAACCCAGCATAACCATCAGAAATACCAAAAGCTTCAATACCATTAGTTAAACAAGTGCGTACCACTGCTCGAATAGCAGGATTCATTCCGGGTGCATCGCCACCACTTGTTAAAATACCAATTTTCTTAATCATTTTTTACCTCAACCAATAAAAGGAATGGATATATATTATTAAATTTTTTATGTTACTGACAATTTTTATATTTTTTTATGCCAATCTATCCGATGCCACTTTATACGAAGGATCTTCAATGATATTTATCTCCACCAGTACACCAGCTTTGTGTAACAATTTACGGCAATCTTTACTCAGATGACGTATGTGTACTTTTTTTCCTTCTCGTATATAACGGCTCGTCAAAACACTAATAGCTTCAATCGCCGAATGATCAAAAACATGTGACTGAGCAAAATCAACCACTATATGCCGAGGATCGTTTTGTATATCAAATAGCTCTAAAAAATTACTCACAGAGCCAAAAAATAAAGGCCCTCTTACAGAATATACTTTTTCTGTTCCTTCGGAATTTTGAACACTTGACGCATGAATATGACGCGCATGTTCCCAAGCAAAAACCAGAGCAGAAACAATAACACCGATAAAAACAGCGATGGCTAAATCTGTAAATACCGTTACCACACTGACTAATACAATAACAAAAGCATCTTTTTTGGGCACATTACGCATCATTTTAAAAGAGGCCCATTCAAACGTACCTAATACCACAATAAACATCACACCAACTAAAGCGGCTAAAGGCACCATTTCAATTAATGCAGAAGCAAATAAAATAAAAGCGAGTAACACACCCGCCGCAGTGATCCCAGATAAACGTCCACGTCCACCAGAATTAATATTGATCATTGATTGCCCTATCATAGCGCAACCGCCCATACCACCAAAAACACCGTTTAACATATTTGAGGCGCCTTGTGCAATACTCTCTTTATTTGCACGACCACGAGTTCCTGTCATTTCATCAACCACGGTTAACGTTAATAATGATTCAATTAATCCAACGGCGGCTAATATGCATGAATAAGGTAAAATAATATATAACGTTTCCCAAGAAAATGGCACGGATGGTAATGCAAAGACAGGTAAATTCCCCGCAATTGTCGCATTTTCATTTCCCGTCATCGTACGTAAAAAGTCAACGACCGTACGCGTATCAAAAGCCGGCACAAAGTGAACCAGTAATGTAACGACAAGAATAGCAACCAGAGTCGAAGGTACAGCCGTCGTAAATTTAGGTAATAAATAGATAATCGCCATCGTCAACAATACCAAACTGAGCATAATATAAAGCGCATCACCTTGAAGCCACTCTAGCTCACCGATTGAGTTTTTAATTTTAAATTGCCCAAGTTGCGCTAAAAAGATAACAATCGCCAGACCGTTCACAAAACCTATCATTACAGAATGAGGGACCATACGAATGAATTTACCAAATCGGCAAATACCAAATAAAACCTGAAATATCCCGGCAATAAAAACGGCTGCAAAAAGATATTGTACGCCATGCTCAGCAACAAGCGATACCATGACAACCGCCATTGCGCCAGTTGCCCCCGAAATCATTCCTGGTCGCCCCCCAAAAATAGCCGTTACTATACCAACCATAAAAGCTGCGTATAAGCCAACAATAGGGTCTACACCAGCAACAAAAGCAAACGCAACCGCTTCCGGAACCAGTGCTAAAGCGACAGTGATTCCGGATAAAAGGTCATTTTTAACACTATTTTTACTGAATGTTGGAAATTCAAACACGAGTTATAATTCCTTTTAAGCTCTTAATTTATTGGCCAAAAATTATAGCTGACTTTATCAATCATTAATAGATGAACTTAAAAATACATATTAAAAAGCGCAACACAGAAAACAAAGTCTGAATTACGCTTATCTATTTTAAACACTTTAATATGAAAGTTCAGTTTCACGTTCCCAAGCAGTTTGATGATAGAGGTACAATTGATTAGACCCCAAGTAATTAATTTTTACCTTTTGTGTGTTTTTATAAAAGTCTTTATTAAAGACAAAAGAGCTTTGTAATAAACGTGGCGTCAACCATGTCGTCTCCACATCTAGCTTCACTAAATTCTTTAATCGAGAACTGACGGACTTACCTTGCTTTGTGGCTATCGTCCAACCCCATTCGCCAAAGGAGGGTATGTTTTCATGGTATTGTTCCACAAATCTAAAATTAGCCTTTTTAACCGTTTTAGCGATTGAAACAAATGCATTTTTAGCATGGAAAGGTGATGTTGATTGTACAACCATTACTCCATCTGCATTAAGTAAATGGTTGAGACGGTAATAAAAATTAACGCTGTATAGTTTATTTAAATCAGGATGACTGGGATCAGGAAGATCCACAATAATAGTATCAAATATTTTATTTTCTTGTAATAACTTATCTATACCAATAAAGGCATCTTCATGACGCACGTTTACTCGAGGATCATTAAAACTATTTTGTGTTAATCTTTTGATTTTTTTTGTCAAATAAGGCGGTAGTTTATTTTCTGGTGATTTAAATAACGCCACCAAATTCGGGTCAAGATCAACTAACGTAACAGTTTTAGGTTGCCACTTTAATACTTCGCGTAGCGCAAGCCCATCTCCACCACCAATGATCAAAATATTATCATGCTTATTGGATGCTTGCATCGCAGGATGTACTAAAAAATCATGATATATTTTTTCATCTAGACTCGAAAATTGTAAGCGACCATTAATATAAAAGTTATATATCGGCTCTAAACCACCGCCAAGTTTACGCTCAGTAAAGACCAAATTTTGATAAGGAGTCTGCGTTTGATAAACAACTTTATCAAGGTATAACAGATCCTGCATCTGCTTTTGCCACCCCCCTCCAAACTCAAAGACAGCTATCACTAATAATAATAAGGTAAAATTAGCCAATAATATATATTTTATATGCTTCAGATAGCGTCTAAAACGCACTAAAAAAATAAATCCAGCAATAAGATTAAGACTTGCCGTAAGCGCGGCTGCTTGGCTGATTTCAATTTTGAGCATAAATAAAACCCAAATGGCAGCACCCACCCCCGCACCGATATAATCCGCACCATAAATCGTCCCCGTATTATGCGCTAAATGTTGCCCATAAATACGCTCGCGAATACGCGCAATGAGCGGTATCTCCATGCCAATGAGAAAACCTAAAATAAAAGCAAAAACATAAGGGAGTTGGATACTTAACCAACTAATACGCGCTAACCAGCCACCTTGAGGTAATATATCAATAGGAATTTGGTATGTCTCAGAGACCAATTGCGGTAATGTTTGTGTGAAACCAATAATTGAAGCAATAAATAATGTGGCACTGCAACCAATAAAAGCCACTAAAATCTCTAAAATAACGAAGCCTTGAAAGGCATCTTTTACTTTTTTGGCGGCAAAAGCTCCAAATCCCATCGACACAATCATAATACCAATGATGGCATAGATAACAGTTTCAACACTGCCTAAAACACGCGCCGAATAATGCGATAACAGATATTCATAAATAAGACCACAACAAGCCAATGTAGCCATTATCAAAATGAGTAAACAATCATCAATTAATAACTTGATTTTTTTAGTATTTAACATCTATATTCTATTCTCTATAAAAAAGGCGACCAATAAAGATCGCCTTTTTTTCAAATTTAAATTACTTAACTCATTAACGACATCAACAACAATGCAATGGCAAAAGATATAGCCAACTCAATGATAGCAATACCTATGTTTTCTTGAACTTCAACTTCAACACGGCGATCAATGCCCCAAAGCACAATAAATTTTGCAATACTAGTCAGGATAGTTAAACAAATCATTAAAATGATGCTCATCACTGTCCATTGAATAATTCCATTCCATAAGTTAATAAAATCAAAATCAATAAAATAACTTGCTGCAGTTACAGACATAGCCGTTGAAATAAGATAACCCGCATAACGAATAGCTAAGGCTATTTGTCCGGCTTCTAAGCTCGCTTGAAAAGTCACGCCATTATGACGACTAAATTGCCATTCAAAAATACGAGTTATCAAAACCAACATCACTTGGGAGACTATCCAAGCCACTAAAATTGCAATCAACGTTTTAAGATTTAGTCCATCAACCCAAATAAGTGATGCACGTACTACAATCGCAGTAGCAATAACAGACGCCGCATCAACAATAGAGACTGATATATTGCGATTTAAAATCAACGTTTGTTTATTTAAATCCGGCAAAGCAAATTTATCATGAATGAAACGGCCGGCCTTAATCAAAATAAGCGCCATCAATCCATAACAAAACATGCCGATAAACTCAATAGAATAAGACCCTGCAAGCTCGCCCGTAATAGCCCCACTCAAAGCTATCCCCATTGCTGCGACCCCTCCTGCCATACTTATCCCATAAGCAAAGTTATCTTTTTTAGCCAGCTCATCTTTCGTATCAACATGACTTATCAGCCCCATTGTAAAACGAATACCCGCTAATAATATGATGGCCACTACCATATCAATCAACAAATAAATAGCCAGATTACTACTATGCTCTAATGTTAATATTAATTCATTCATATTTAAACCTTATTTACCACGACGAATTCCACGTGAAGTCGTTGACAGACTATTCCTAAAACTACTGGAAGCTTTTGCTTTCGAATAACTTGATTTACCCGAAAAAGATCTGGTTCGCTGAGCGGTTTGACTCGAAGATGACATACTACTTGCTCCCATCCTCGATTTTGCATAAGGACTTTTAAAGCGCCCTTGTCCCGAAAACTGTTTCTGAGTTTTCTTCGCTAAATTATCTTGCTTTTTAACATTATTAGGTGATGTATAACGGTTTCGACCAACATCATTATAGTAACTATAATCACGCCGTGATGACCAACGATCATAGCGAATAGGATTAGGAGCAAGCGCTGAAAACATCGCATACATGCCATACCACTGCCAAAATGACATCCCGCTACTATTTGTTTGCCATTGACCATAACCGGGATTACCCACCAATTGACTACCTGCACCATTATCCTCTGCTTGATTTGCTTGTAAACTTAAGGACTGACTAACGGCATTAACGCGTGCTAATGTGCCCTCTGACATATCGGCTATCACATTGACTGGATCAGAAAGAGCATCGTTAAAAAGATTAGGATCACTTGCTGCCATTAAACTTTCACTTTCGAATAACTGCGCTTCAATATCACCAATGGCCGTAGGTTGCTCTTTTAACGTTTTAAGACGTTGCACAAGTCCTGAATATAATGTTCCTCGCGTAGTCGAATCTTGACTCAATTGGGTTAACAACGATTTTAATTCCGGCCGTTTTTGCGCTAAAATATTTGCATATTCACGTAATAATAGTGCATTTCGGATATGATTATTCTCTAAATCACTGCTTAATACTTGCAATAAATATTCAGAACTTTGAATATTAGTTGATAATCTTTCTTGGCGCCCATCTGTACACGCACCAAGCACAAAGCTTAAGAAAAATATCAATAATAGTTTAATTTTCATTTTTCACCTTGCTGACGTAGATAATTAATAACCTGCTGCAAATCTTCAGCTGTATCGACACCGGCAGGAGGAATAATATCGGCTTCTTGAACATGAATTTTAAATCCATGCCATAACACACGTAACTGTTCAAGTTTTTCTAAGATTTCTAAAGGCGAAATGCTAAGCTCTGCGTACTGTTTTAAAAAAGCCACCCGATAAGCATAGATGCCAATATGACGTTGTAGTGATGGAACAGATAAAATATTTTCTCCGCTACTAAAATTATCTCTGTCCCAAGGTATCGTCGCACGACTAAAATAAAGTGCCATACCTAATTTATCCACAACCACTTTGACTGCATTATGATTAAAAACATCCGCTTTATCACAAATTGGCGCACTTAATGTTGCCACACTTGCTTCTTTATTGTGTTGTAAATTACGTGCAACTTGTTCAATGACACAAGGAGGGATCAACGGCTCATCCCCTTGCACATTAACAATAATATCATCATCTGAAAATTGATAAATAGCACACACTTCAGCAAGCCTATCCGTACCCGAGTGGTGCTCTCTCGACGTCATACACACTTCAACATTAGTAACCTCTTTGAGTGCCTGCACAATACGCTTATCATCTGTTGCAACAATTACCCGTGTGGCTCCACTTTTTAACGCTTGCTCAGCGACGCGGACAATCATACTTTTACCCAAAATATCTGCTAACGGTTTACCCGGTAAACGTGTGGAATGATAGCGCGCGGGGATCACCACAATAAAAGACATTATAATTCCTCATCAGCAGTAATAACACGAGCTTTACTCCGTAGTAACGCTGGGATCCCCTCTATAACAGGAAACGCTAGATGATCAAATTTACAAATCAATTCATGAGTTTCTTTTTTAAAAGAGAGTTTTCCCTTACAGATAGGACATGCAATAATATCTAATAATTTTATATCAATCATTTTAACGCCTTAATTTTTTTTAATAATTGTTTTTCAAAGGGCTGCGGTAACTTTGCAGATATCGGTAAATACCACCAGTTTTTTTGAGCAAATCCCGTACATTTCACAGCATCTTTTTCTGTCATTAGTAGAGGAATATCTGTCTCAAATTGAGCGAAATCTTTTAATTTATAGGAATGATGATCATTGAAATGTTGCACTTGATTAAGCTTAAAGTTCTGCGCTTCTAATGTATCAAAAAAACGCTGTGGATAGCCAATCGCAGCACAAGCATTTATCTCGCCATCAGGAATGAGTTGAGCGTCTCTCCCATCTACAGTTTTACATGCAGATGGCACTAAATACATACTAATTTCACCTTCATGTTCTGCGCCATTATTAATAACAAAATCAACGCTTGCTAAGCGTGACAATGGTTCTCTTAATGGGCCCATAGGGAGAATATGTCGATTACCAAAACGCCGTTTTCCATCTACAATCACAATTTCGATGTCACGTTTTAATGCATAATGTTGTAAGCCATCATCAGTAATAATAATATCAACATCCGTATTACGTTGCAAATAAGTCGCGGCTTGCACACGAGAAGGGTCCACCACAATCGGCAGGCCTAATCGCTTATAAAGCATCAAAGGCTCATCTCCAGATTCAGCCCCTAATGTATCGGGTCCAAGTAGCAAAGGATAATGTGCACTTCGTCCCCCATAACCCCGACTAATAATACCGGGTTTGTAACCCTCTTTGAGCAATAATTCACAAAGCCAAATTACAAAGGGTGTTTTCCCATTACCGCCCACAGAAATATTACCCACGACGATAACTGGCAAAGATATTTGTGTGCTTTTTAAAATATCATGTCGATATAAGACGCGTCTAATATGACTGATAAAGCGTAATAACAACGAAAATGGATATAAAATCCAAAGCCACAGTTTTACAGATTGGTACCAAAAATACATTAAAGTGCACCCGACGACTGTAATGTACTGAGCGTATAATAAATAGATTTTTTATCTAATAATTGTTGATGCGTTCCCGACTCAACAATTTCACCATTATCAATTACTAATATTTTATCTGCTTTTTCGATGGTAGATAATCGATGTGCTATCACAATGGAGGTTCTATTTTTTTGTAAGTTCTCTAACGCGCTTTGAATATGACGCTCAGATTCGGTATCTAATGCAGAGGTTGCTTCATCTAAAATCAAAATAGGGGCATCACGTAATAAAGCGCGAGCAATGGCAATACGTTGACGTTGACCTCCCGATAATAAGGCTCCATTTTCACCCACGATAGTATCTAGTCCATCGGCAAAATCATTAATAAATTCCATCGCATTTGCTGTTTTAGCTGCTTGAATAATATCCTCTCGACTGTATTTATCAACGACAGCATAAGCGATATTATTAGCGATAGTATCATTAAACAGATGCACACTTTGTGAAACAACCGCCACCTGATTACGTAATGATTCTAAGGTGTAATTCTCTATATTGTCAGCATCTATGTATATATTACCGCTATCCACATCATAAAAACGTGTCAGTAAGTTTGCGATTGTCGATTTACCCGATCCCGACCGCCCCACTAACGCAAATGTTTGCCCAGCTTTTAATTTAAAAGAGATCCCTTTTAATGCAGGTTTTTCTGCGCTTGGATAAGTAAAGATGACATTCTTCAGTTCAATATCACCTTTAGCACGCTCCATTACTTTTTTACCTTCATCTTTAGCTTGCGTTGTATCTAATAGAGTAAATAAACTACGACTGGCGGCAATCCCACGTTGAATTTCATTATTAACTTGGGTTATATTTTTTATCGGTTTCATTAATCCCAACATTGCGCTAATGATCACCACAAATTTACCCGCAGACAACGAGTTCATAATCTCAGGATAGGTGGCTAAAAAAAGCACGAAAGCTAATGCAAAAGAAGCTATAGTTTGAATAACAGGAACACTAATGGCGTTTGCACTTACCATTTTCATGTTTTGTTGACGTACAATATTACTCACTTTTTCAAACTTAACCGCTTCAACCTTTTGCCCACCAAACATCAACACTTCTTTATGGCCTTTTAGCATCTGCTCTGAAGAAGTAGTGATTAAGCCCATCGCATCTTGAATACCACGACCAATTTTACGAAACCGTTTACTTACAATAGTAATGGCGATTCCAACAACAGGAGCAATTACAAAAAAAACTAACGATAATTGCCAACTTTGATAAAACATCATAACGATAAGACCGATTAATAAAGCGCCTTCTCGGAAAATTTTAACCAATGCATTACTGGCAGCATTAGACACTTGATTCGCATCATAAGTAATTTTAGAGATCAAATCGCCGGTATTCGTTTTATCAAAAAAACTTATGGGTAATGCCATTAATTGATTAAATAATTGACGTTGTAATGTCATCACCACATTATTACCGACCCACGCCATACAATAAGAACTTATAAAAGCAAAAATACCACGAAAAGCAATGATAATGACCACAAAATAAGGCATCCATTTTAAAATACTAGGATTTTGACCTGTAAATCCATTATCTAATAAGGGTTGCAATGACCAAATAAGAGCGGTGTCCACCGCTGCATAGCCTACCATTCCTATGATTGCGACAAAAAGTGCTAATTTAAAACTTGTTACGTAACTCATCAGACGTTTAATGACTGGCCAACCACTATCTAAATTATTATCCATGCAGACACCAAAAAATTTATTATAGAAAAAAAGAACGATGATACCAATAAGCGGCAAGATCTTCTCTAATTGTTTGCAATTTAATACCATGACTATCAATTTTAAAGCGAATAAATCCACTTGTACCACTACTAACCCTAATAACTGACTGTTTTTTATAACGTTCAACGACCTCTTGTACAGGAAATCCCCAACGATTCATTGCGCTGACACTAAAAACTACCCATTTAGGTTTAACCACAGATATCCATAATTTACTTGATGAATATTTACTTCCATGATGTGGTGCAATTAATATCTGGCTTGCTAATTGCGAAGAAAATTGTGAAACAATCAGTGCTTCTTGTTTTTTATTAATATCTCCACTGAGTAAAACTGCGTGCTGTCCATCGGATATCCGTAAAACACAGGAATTGTTATTACTATTTTTAAGACGTTTAAAAGGCGATAAGACGGTGACGCTTAGTTTCCCCAGAGCCCACCGTTCCCCAACATCACAAAATGAACTATTGGCAAGTACTTGCTTACGTAATGGCTCCCCTAATTTTATACGTCTGGGATGCATCGCCTTTTCTATCAAACTCGCCCCACCAGCATGATCATTATCACTATGGCTTATCACTAAATACTCCAACGAAGCAATTCCAATATAACGTAAATAAGGTAATATTTCACTTTGCGCCATGCTAAACCCTGATGCATAGCGCGCACCTGTATCATATAAAAGACTTTGATCTTGGGTTCTTACTAACACTGATAATCCTTGCCCTACATCTATGACATCAACATACCAAGTCTGTTCATCTTCTTTTTCCTGCACATAATAAGAAGTAATCATTATCAAGAAACTGCATACAATAAAACGATATGTCATGTACTTCCGTCCATGCCATGTTATGAGCCATGCGATAAGAAAAAACGTGAAAACTTGTAAAATAATAAGTGCTTGTTGATGCGAAAAATATATATAGCAAGCGGGCATACTTTTTAAAAACATAAAAAAATAAGTTAATAATGTATCAATGCCATGCACTAATATACTTGCAATAGGCATAAAAATTAAACTACACAATAACGCGATTAATATAAGAGGGATATTAAATTCAAATAATGGACCAAAAATGGTCAACAAAATAAGACGCATAACCATGAGTGACTATTGTGCTATCGCAGTTTTTTTGCATGAATGGAAAAATTCCAGACAACGGATAATTTAGACATAAAAAAACCTGCAACACACGCAGGTTTTAACACTTAATTAATAAAAAAACAAATTAATTGAGTAATCGTTTATGTAGTTCTTGCACAGAAATAACCGTTGAACTTTCAGCTGTCGGATCATAATCATGCGCTAAACAAGTCGCCATTGCACCTTTTAAAGTGGTCGTATAATCTACCTGATAACGTAAAGCTGCACGACGTAATTGACGTGAATCCTCAATCGCAAGACGCCCTTCTGTCGTATTGACCAAATAGGTATATTCGCCATTTTTAATGTGATCTAGGATATGCGGACGCCCTTCATGCACTTTATTCACTAAACGAGCATTAATACCAGCCTCTTGTAATACAATCATAGTGCCATGCGTTGCATCAAGACAATAGCCTAATTCTATGAGTTTCTTTGCAAGTTTTGCCACTCTATTTTTATCACTATTACGTACGGATAATAGTGCTCTACCTATACGTGGCAATGCTTTTTTAGAAGCTAACTCAGCTTTAGAATAAGCTTCACTAAATGTGTCACCCACCCCCATAACTTCACCCGTTGAATGCATTTCAGGACCTAATATCGGATCGGATCCTGGAAATTTATTAAAAGGTAAAACCACTTCTTTTACTGAATAATACGCAGGGATAACTTCTTTAAAAACACCTAACTCCCGCAAACTTTTACCCGTCATGACACGCGCCGCTATTTTAGCTATCGGAACCCCCGTTGCTTTAGAAACAAAAGGCACGGTCCGAGCTGCACGAGGATTAACTTCAATCATATAGATTTCATTATCTTTGACAGCAAGTTGCGTATTCATTAAACCAATAACACCCAACTCTAACGCTAAAGCCTTAATGTTAGCACGCATTTTATCTTGAATCTCTTGACTTAGAGTATATGCCGGTAAGGAACATGCAGAATCACCCGAATGAACACCTGCTTGTTCAATATGCTCCATTATCCCACCAATGACAACATCTGTGCCATCACAAATCGCATCAATATCCACTTCAATCGCGTCATCTAAAAAACGGTCTAATAAAATAGGTGATTGATTAGATGGACTGACAACCTCTGAGAAATAACGAGTTAAATCAACATCATCATAAACAATCTCCATCGCACGTCCGCCTAAAACATAAGATGGACGTACTACCAACGGATAACCTATACGCTGTGCAACAGAAATTGCTTCTTTAATCGAAAGAACCGTATCATTATCAGGCTGCTTTATGCCTAAACGTTGTACTATTTTTTTAAACCGTTCTCGATCTTCAGCACAATCAATAGCATCTGGTGATGTCCCAATGATAGGAACACCTTGCGCTTCGAGTTCACGCGCAAGCTTAAGAGGTGTTTGTCCTCCATATTGAACAATTACGCCGAGTGGTTTTTCAATCCGTACAATTTCGAGGACATCTTCTAAGGTAATTGACTCAAAATATAAACGATCCGATATATCATAATCAGTAGACACTGTTTCAGGATTACAATTGACCATGATGGTTTCAAAACCATCTTCACGTAATGCCATCGCAGCATGCACACAACAGTAATCAAATTCAATACCTTGCCCAATACGATTCGGTCCACCACCTAAAATCATGATTTTCTTGTTATTTGTCGGCTTCGCTTCACATTCTTCATCATAGGTTGAATACATATAAGCAGTGTCAGATGAAAATTCAGCAGCACAAGTATCCACACGCTTATAAACAGGGTGTAAATTAAAAGATTCTCTTAATTGACGAATATCAGCTTCATTAACGCTTAAAATAGTAGCTAAACGACTGTCAGAAAACCCCTTACGTTTTAATGCTCTCAGGTAGGTTTTATCCAGTGCTTTTATGCCTTTTTCCAATACTTTTTGTTCTTCTAAAATAAGATCTTCAATCTGCATTAAGAACCATTTATCGATCATTGTTAAACGATAAATATCCTCAACGCTCATGCCCAAACGGAATGCATCGCCAATATACCAAATACGCTCCGCGCCCGCTTCACGTAATTCATAAATCACTTTTTCTTGTGCACAAGGATCATTTAAATCAACAATAGGCGTGAAACCATCCGCACCAACTTCTAAACCACGTAATGCTTTTTGTAGTGATTCTTGTAGGTTACGTCCAATAGACATTACCTCACCCACTGATTTCATTTGCGTACTTAAACGATCATTCGCATTAGCAAATTTTTCAAAATTAAAACGCGGTATTTTTGTCACTACATAATCAATCGTAGGCTCAAATGAGGCTGGCGTTTTGCCTCCCGTAATATCATTTTGTAATTCATCAAGGGTATAACCAATTGCTAATTTAGCGGCTATTTTAGCGATTGGAAATCCAGTCGCTTTCGACGCTAAGGCTGATGACCTTGATACACGAGGGTTCATCTCAATTAAAACCATACGTCCATCTTCAGGATTAATAC
This sequence comes from Psychromonas sp. CD1, assembly GCF_002239585.1. Taxonomy (GTDB): domain Bacteria; phylum Pseudomonadota; class Gammaproteobacteria; order Enterobacterales; family Psychromonadaceae; genus Psychromonas. Next base: position 288,681 of record NZ_NDFH01000003.1, on the reverse strand, counting down.
CAAACTGTACGTTTGAGCCACCCGTTTCAACACCAATTTCGCGTAAAACAGCCAAAGAGGCATTACGCATTATTTGATATTCTTTATCAGTTAATGTTTGTGCGGGAGCAACCGTTATTGAATCGCCAGTATGAATACCCATAGGATCGATATTTTCGATACAGCACACAATGATACAATTATCATTTTTATCGCGTACCACTTCCATCTCATATTCTTTCCAACCAATTAATGACTCATCGATAAGTAATTCATGTGTAGGAGAAAGAGATAGTCCATTACTACAAATATCTTCAAACTCTTCTTTATTATAAGCAATGCCCCCTCCCGTACCGCCCATGGTAAAAGAAGGTCGAATAATACAAGGAAATCCGACCATATCTAAAACACCATAAGCTTCGTCCATATTATGCGCGATACCTGCACGTGGACACTCTAGACCAATTTTTTTCATCGCAGCATCAAAACGGCTCCGATCTTCTGCTTTATCAATAGCATCTGCCGTTGCACCGATCATTTCTACATTATATTTTTTCAATACACCTTTTTGTTCAAGCTCTAAGGCACAGTTTAAAGCCGTTTGCCCGCCCATCGTCGGTAAAATAGCGCAAGGTCGCTCTTTGGCAATAATTTTCTCGATCACTTTCCAATGAATAGGCTCAATATAGGTTGCATCTGCAAGTTCGGGATCCGTCATGATCGTTGCTGGATTAGAATTAACTAAAATAACCCGATAACCCTCTTCTTTTAACGCTTTACACGCTTGAGCACCAGAATAATCAAATTCGCAAGCTTGACCTATGATAATGGGGCCTGCGCCGATAATTAAAACACTTTTTAAATCATTACGTTTTGGCATAGCTATTTGTACCCTTTTATTGGAATTTTTTATTGTTGTTTTTATATTGTTTGATTAGGCTAATAAAATGATCAAATAACGGCGCAGCATCATTAGGACCTGGGCTGGCTTCGGGATGACCTTGAAAACCAAAAGCGGGTTTATCGGTACGCATTATTCCCTGTAAGGAGCCATCAAATAAAGAAACATGTGTGGCACGCATATTTTCTGGCAAGCTTTTTCCATCTACCGCAAAACCATGATTTTGACTGGTGATCATCACTTTTTTGGTGTTTAAGTCTTGTACAGGATGATTCGCCCCATGATGTCCAAATTTCATTTTAACCGTTTTTGCACCACTCGCTAATGCGAGTAATTGATGCCCCAAACAAATTCCAAAAACAGGGATATTTGTTTCTAATATTTCAGATATAGCACGGATAGCATAATCACAAGGCGCAGGATCTCCAGGTCCATTTGATAAAAACACACCATCAGGCTTTAACGCTAAAACCGCACTGGCAGATGTTTTCGCGGGTACCACTGTAACTCTACAATCTCTATCCACTAACATGCGTAAAATATTACGTTTAATACCGTAATCAAAAGCAACAACATGATAAGAACTTTCTTTGGTATCGTTAGGTAAACCTTGTGTTAATGTCCAGCTTCCTTGGCGCCATTGATAATTTTGTTTAGTACTAACGTGTTGCGCAAGATCCATCCCTTTAAGACCTGGGAACTGCTGTGCTTTTATTAATGCATCCTCGATATCGATGTTACTTCCAGCAACAATACATCCGGACAAAGCCCCTTTAGAGGCTAATATACGAGTAAGTTTTCGGGTGTCTATTTCCGCAATACCAATAATATTATGCTTTTTAAGATAAGTACTTAAACACATTTTGCTCCGAAAATTACTGACGACTAAAGGTAAATTTCGAATGACTAATCCACAAGCATGAATAGCCTCAGATTCTTGATCTTCATCGTTGATACCTGTATTACCAACATGAGGGTAAGTTAATGTTACAATTTGGCGAGAATAAGAAGGATCAGTAAGAATTTCCTGATAACCTGTCATCGAAGTATTAAAAACAACTTCTCCAACCGAATATCCAGTAGCGCCAATAGCCACGCCTTTAAAAATAGTCCCATCTTCTAATATCAAAACAGCCGAATGACTCAAGATAACCTCCGTAAATAGATTTAAACATTTCAACTAACATTGAAACTGTTTAAAAAGCAAACAACAAAAATAAAGTTTACCTGTATTACCAACATGAGGGTAAGTTAATGTTACAATTTGGCGAGAATAAGAAGGATCAGTAAGAATTTCCTGATAACCTGTCATCGAAGTATTAAAAACAACTTCTCCAACTGAATATCCAGTAGCGCCAATAGCCACGCCTTTAAAAATAGTCCCATCTTCTAATATCAAAACAGCCGAATGACTCAAGATAACCTCCATAAATAGATTTAAACATTTCAACTAACATTGAAACTGTTTAAAAAGCAAACAACAAAAATAAAGTTTACAGTGCTTAGCGGAAGAATCCCCCCCCGCCAAACATCATAAATTTTGGCAAATTCGCGACAGTTTATAGATCTTCTTCACAATTACCTAACATTATTTTGCTTTTTGTTAATATATTTAATGGAGAAAAATTATTTTTTTATAATATTCTCCCAATTAAGGATAGCTAAAATACGCATACTCTCTTTTATTAAAGAATAAATACGATATAAATCGTTTCTGAGATCCTAAATTAACACCCTAACCATCTCTTTGATATGATGAAACTTCATCCTTTCTTTATATAAGGTTTTTATAATGCAACGTTTACAAACAACATTAGCTGCCGACATTTGGTCTTATTTTTCAATCATTTGCTCTATTCCTCATCCTTCTCGACATGAAAAAAAATTAAAAGTATGGATCATAGACTGGGCTAAAAAATTAAATATTGACTGTAGCGAAGATGAAGTGGGTAATTTAATTTTAAAAAAACCTGCAAGTATGGGATATGAAAATAGAACCCCCGTAATATTACAAGCACATTTAGATATGGTACCTCAAAAAAACACACATATAGATCATGATTTTTTAGTCGATGCCATTCAGCCATTCATAAAAGGTGACTGGTTACATGCAGATAACACAACATTAGGTGCTGATAACGGTATTGGATTAGCTTCTTGTTTAGCAGTATTAGCCCATAATTCATTACAACATGGCCCCTTAGAAATATTACTCACTGTAGATGAAGAAACCAGTATGGCAGGCGCTTTTGGTTTAAAAGAAGGAATATTACAAGGGACAATTCTACTCAATACGGACTCTGAACAAGAAGGTGAATTATATGTTGGCTGTGCAGGTGGGGTTAATGTGAATGTCAGCTTAGCTTACACCACGCATCATACTGACACAAAAGCACTGGCTTTTAATATCCAAATTGAAGGACTCAAGGGAGGACACTCTGGTTGTGACATTCACCTTAAACGTGCCAATGCAATCAAAGTGTTAGCAAATATACTCAATGATTTAAATAATATATCTTGGCAACTTTCAACATTAGAAGGTGGTAGTCTGTGCAATGCAATTGCCCGCGACGCTCATGCTATTATTATTTGTCATCCAGATGATAAAGCCTATTTAGAACAATATATTCAAAATACTCAACTAGAATTGATAAAACAATTCAAACATAGCGAAAGCAATATCAATATTACAATGACAAGTGTTGCATTACCTCAACTAGCACTAGAAGCTACAAGTAAAAAAAATATCTTAGATGCGATTGTCTTTTGTCGCGATGGCATCTTTAGTATGGATAAAAATTTCACGGACGTTGTTCAGACTTCAAGTAATTTCGGAGTCTTAAAACAACATAATCAGCAACAATATTTTGAAATTGAAGTATCCATTAGATCTCAAGTTGAAAGCGAAAAACAAAAACTCGCCGACATCATTTTAATGCATTTCCAAAAACTCGATGCGAATGCCTGTAAAGATGAATATTATCCTGGTTGGACCCCTAATGTAGATTCTGATATCTATCGCTTAATGAAAGCACAATACATTAAACTTTTTAATGTAGAGCCCAAGATAAAAATCATTCATGCAGGTCTAGAATGCGGGTTATTTAGTGAAAAATATCCAAAATTAGATATGATATCTTTCGGGCCAACCATCAAATTTCCACACAGTCCCGATGAAAAAGTAAATATTGCCAGTGTCGATAAATATTGGCAATTACTTGTAAGTACGCTTGAAGCGATTGAATAATAAAAACACAGCACACACAATCTATTACATGGTGTAATATAGCCATTTAATAAAAATACCAATGGACTATTTTAACAAATTTGTCCACAATCAATCTATTTAAAGGGTATTAAAATCAACATTCATATACTACTTAAGAAGATAAACTAATATCTACTGAAAGAGGTTAACCCTCAATAACCAACCTCTTTCAGAGTATGTATCTGAATATTAATTTCTGAATGGTGTCGACGTAACCGAAACGATACCATTGCAGTTTTATCAAAGGGTTCTTTTATGCAAACATTACAATCTAGAAACGCATCTGAAATTTGGTCTTATTTTTCCAGTATCTGTGCCATTCCGCATCCATCCAAACATGAAGAGAAATTAAAACAGTGGATAATCAATTGGGCAAAAAAAAGAGATATTAATTGTGTCGAAGATGAAGTCGGTAATTTGATTTTAAAGAAATCAGCAAGTATAGGATCTGAACATAAAACACCAGTTATCTTACAAGCACATTTAGATATGGTTCCTCAAAAAAACAATCTAACCCAACATGATTTTTTAATTGATCCTATCCAACCAATTATTAAAGGTGAATGGCTACATGCGAATAACACAACATTAGGTGCTGATAACGGCATTGGCATGGCATCATGTTTAGCGATTTTAGCGGATAACACATTGGAGCATGGCCCTTTAGAAATATTATTAACAACCGATGAAGAAACCGGTATGACAGGTGCTTTCGGTTTGAAAAAGGATGCGCTACAAGGCACTATTTTAATTAATACTGATTCTGAACAAGAAGGTGAATTATATGTCGGCTGTGCTGGCGGTATTAATGTAAATGTTAATATTAACTATGAAAAAATGGAAGCAGAGCCTTCACATAATGCTTATGAAATATTATTAACCGGCTTAAAAGGTGGTCACTCTGGTTGTGATATTAATTTAGGCAGAGCCAATGCAATAAAAGAGCTTATTTCAGTACTCAATAATTTAGAAAGTATCCCCTTTCATTTAGCATCACTACAAGGTGGCAGTTTACGTAATGCTATTCCTCGAGAAGCTAGTGCGATTATAGTTTGTGATAAAATTCACCAAAATAGTATAGAAACACTCATCGGCACATTGAATCAACAATTACTTAAGAAATATAAAAATATTGAAGATAGTCTATTACTGCAAATCACGAGCAGATCGTTACCCTGCGCAATCTTAACCAACACAAGCCAGAAAAACTTATTAGACTGCTTACTTAAATGTGAAAATGGTATTGTTTCTATGGACAATAATTTTTCTAACGTTGTGCAATCTTCGAGTAACCTCGGCGTGTTAGTACAAAATAGAAAAAGTCTTCGTTTTGAGATACAAGTATTAGTTCGCTCCCAAATTGAAGAAGAAAAACAACAAATAGCAGAGCGGATAAGCCAACATTTTCAAGCTCATTTGGGGACTGTACGTAAAGATGGTAATTACCCAGGATGGAAACCCAATATAGATTCAAAAATATACAAAATCATGGAAGAAAAGTATATTGAACTTTTTGAAACAAAACCCAAAACGATGGTTATTCATGCTGGACTGGAATGTGGCCTATTTAGTAAAAAATATCCTCATCTAGATATGATATCTTTTGGACCAACCATAAAATATCCACATAGCCCTGATGAAAAAGTCCATATTGGCAGTGTTGATAAATATTGGAAATTATTAACCGAAACACTCAAAGCGATTGCTTAGTCCAAAATAACACAGCTGTTTTAGTCGTCACATCACTTTGATGAGGCGACTAAAACAGTATCTACTCTACAGCTGTTTTAGTCGTCACATCACTTTGATGAGCCGACTAAAACAGTATCTACTCTCAATTATTTCTGCGCGCCTTTAAACAAACAAAAAAAGTTTTCCGTCGTGACCCTTGCTAATTCCTCAAGTGATATGTGTTTCAAGTTAGCAACAAACTGCGCGACATCACGCGTGTAAGCCGGCTCATTCTGTTTACCTCTATGTGGCACAGGTGCCAAATAAGGAGAGTCAGTTTCCACTAATAATCTATTGAGTGGAACAGCACGTATAACATCTTGTAATACCTTTGCATTTTTAAACGTTACAATACCTGAAACCGAAATATAAAAACCCATCTTAATCGCCTCTTCGGCCATGAGTAATGACTCGGTAAAACAATGTAGAACCCCTCCCACTTGCTCGGCGCCCTCTTCTTTTAAAATAGATAAGGTTTCTTGTCTTGCATCTCTAGTATGAATAATTAAAGGTTTATTTAACTTAATTGCTACCCTTATTTGCTTACGGAACGCATCGATTTGCCACTTTTTTGTTTCAGGAGAATAAAAAAAATCTAAGCCTGTTTCACCTATAGCAACCACCTTTTTCGCACTTGCATAACGCAATAAAAGTGCTTCATCCAGCATTTCTCCCGGATATAGGGGATGTACTCCACAGGAGCTAAAAACATTATGCTGACCTTGGATTAATTTTTCCATATTCGGATAATCTTGTAATGTCACACATACACTCAAAAAATAAACCACGCCTTGTGCTTTTGCTTTTTCAAGTACCTCACTTAAATTTTTATGTTGATGGGTGTAATCTAAGCGATCTAAATGGCAGTGTGAATCGACTAACATGCTCTATTTCCTTTAAATTCATTTTTTATTTCAATTAATAATGAGGAGATCAATAACTCACTCTTTAATGCCTTTTGCTCCCGCAATAAACTTCTTGTTTTCAATAATTTACGGCATAAGTAACGCAAACTACTTGCGCTTATGTGTGTACACCAAATATCAAATTGTGGTCGAGCAAAAGCATAAATTGCATCTTCGTAACAACCTTTAGAATTTAATTTTAATTTTTGCAATTCATGTAAAATGAAAAATAAAAGCTGTAAGCGCATGCTTGGCTCTTTACTAATAAAAGCACTGAAATCAAAAAGAGATGATGGATTTCCCAGCATATTAAAAAGCCCTTCTACACAATCTCGGCGCTCATCGCTCAGCAGTCCAGATTGTAAAGCTTGTAAAGCTTGTAAATAAGTTAATAAACTAAGCGGACAATTTTGAAATTGACGTAACACACCAAGATCGCTCACCTGCACATTTTGCTCATCCAACCAATGTAATAGTTGCTGATCATCTGGTGTATGAATCTGTTGGTGTAAAACTCGACTTAATAATGTAGGCATTAATTGATGATGTGTGTCCGCTAATAAAATTATATAACTATTGCCTTGAGGCTCTTCTAATGTTTTTAATAATGCATTCGCAGCAGCCTTACTTAATAACGAAGTGTCTTTAATAAGCACCACTTTATTATCACCTAAATGGGGACGCTCATTTAGCATATTAATCACAGCACGGACTTCATCAATACCGATTGCTTTCTTATTTTCACTTTTTAATATGTGGAAGTCTAAATGATTACCCACACTAAATAACTGACAAGCATGACAGTGTCCACAGGCACCTATATATTGCTTATTTGAGCATAAAAGATAAGCTGCACATTGTGATGCTAATTTAAATTTCCCCAAGCCTTCATTGCCCGTAAATAACAATGCATGTGCTAAACGACCTTGCTGATAGGTTTTTAATAACTTTTCAAATATAGGACTAAGCCACGGGGTCAAAACCTCTTTATTTTGCATTTATGTTAAACTCGCTACCCAACATTCTAATTTTTTAAACATTGCTTTTTCTACCTGCTCTGGCGTTTGCGCAGCATCGATACTAACCGCATTAGGATCTTGTTTTACTAAACTTAAGAAAACCTCTCGTGTCCGTTCAAAAAAATCAAGCGCAAGCCTTTCGATTCTATCTAACTCACCTCTTCCGCGTGCGCGTTGCAAACCTAAGCTTGGTTCAATATCTAAATAAATAGTAAAATCCGCCTTAAAATCGCCTAATGATAACTGTTTCAATGAATGAATAAAATGCATATCTAAGCCCCGCCCCCCTCCTTGATAAGCAAGTGAAGAATAATTATGTCTATCACCAATCACAATGTTGCCTTGTGCTAAAGCGGGTTTGATCACTGTTTCAACCAATTGCACTCGTGATGCATACATCAATAATAATTCGGCTTTATCATCGAGACTTTCATCTTCAATATCCATTTTAATAATGTCACGCATATACTCGCCCAGTTTTGTACCTCCTGGCTCACGGGTATAAGTTATTTTATGCGCAGGGATCCCTTGCGACGCTAACCATTTACCAACATATTGCATCGCTGTCGTTTTACCCGCTCCCTCTAATCCTTCTATCACGATAAATTTATTGGCTAATTTTTTTTTGGTCGACATGTTACTTTCCTAATATATATTTCCGAACCGCACGTTCATGCTCTTTTAAGTTTTCCGAAAAGTAAGAAGTACCATCGCCTTTACTCACAAAATAAAGATACTTCGTTTCCGCCGGCTGTAAGGCTGCATATAAAGCTGCTTCACTTGGCATTGCTATCGGTGTGGGGGGGAGACCTTTAATAATATATGTATTATAAATTGTTTTTTCCTGTAAATTTTTACGATATAAATGTCCTTTATAACGATCACCCATGCCATAAATAACCGTAGGATCTGTTTGTAAACGCATACCTAAACGTAAACGATTAACAAAAACTGAAGCTATTTTATTTCTATCTGCCGAAGAACCACTCTCTTTTTCAATAATAGATGCAATGATCAAAGCATCATAAGAGTTCTTATAAGGTAAATCTTTAGCACGTGCTTTCCATAATTTCGCCAAAATCCCTTTCTGGTGAAAATATGCCTTTTTTATAATTTTATAAGCACTCGTATTAGCATTATAATGATATGTTTCAGGAAAAAGCAGACCCTCTAACTTCTCATGTGGAATATTCAAGGCTTTTATTATCTCAGTTTCCGTTTTTTGCAGAGAGAGCAAAGCGGATTGTTTTTCTAAAATAAGTAGCCAATCTTTATAAGTACTACCTTCAACAAATGTAATTTTATATTGATATTCTTTTCCTTTACTAATCACAGTAAGAATATCTAATAAATTTGAACCCTCGCGTAACTCGTAGGTACCCGACTTAATAGCCGTTAAATCTGGATAACGTTTAGCAAGTAGATGCCACCACCCTAAATGGGCAACAATCCCATCTGCAAAAAGTTGCTTACCTAAAAGTGAAAAATTACTTCCTGATTCCACCACAAAAAGTTGCGTTTTATCAATCAAAGGAATATTTAAATAATCCTTCATTTGTGCTTCTATATAGGTAAGAGTACCGAGTGTTAATATAATAACAATACTGATCGTTATATAAGTTTTCTTTAAAAACATTCTGTATGCCTCATTCGGACTAATAATCAATAAATGCTTGCAGTTGTGCACTTAATTTAAAATGCATAGAATCATAGCAATGATCTACGTAATGCGTCACAGGAACAACACCCATTAAAGCATTGCTTAAACAGAGCGCTTGGGCGCAATAAATATCGTTAATACTCACGTCTTTTTCTATAATGCAAATCCCTTTATCTTTAGCTGATTGCATTATTTGACGACGTTGAACACCTGCTACACCACAATAATCTAACCGAGGTGTCACCCAATGATTATCTAAATATAAAAATATATTAGCACTACACGCTTCAATAACATTTTCAAACTCATCACAAACAAGACCTTCTAATGCACCTTTACAATCCAATTCATGTTTGATTAATACTTGCTCTAATCTATTTAATGTTTTAAGCCCGGCTAATAATTTGTGACGGCTTAAAGGTGTTTTACATTGGATTAAACGGATACCTTGCTTTGCCCACTGTTCATAATAGGCAGGGAAAGAGGTGTTACTTACAATACGTAATACATCAGTACAATACTCAGTACTATAACCTCGCTGAGTATTGCCTCGAGTTAATATGATTTTAATGACAGATTGTTCTTTATGTTGTATCGACAGAGCAACTAAATCAACATCCGCTTTTAATGCTTGCCAATCTACACGAGGGAAAAACAGTTTTTTGGCACCTAATTGCAAACGTTGTAAATGCAACTCCCATAAAAGCAATTGTCCCTTCTGGACTTTTATCGTTGTAAACAATCCATCTGCATATGCAAGGCCACGATCTAACGCACTGATTTGCTCAGTCTTAATACCGTTAATTAACATATAATATTTTCTTTAGCGATAAAAAAACCCGATATTAAATCGGGTTTTAAAGCACCCTTTTTTATAACCGAACGCATCATTTAGAGATAAATAATCACTTTGATACGGGTCGTCGATTAAGAATTTAGATACGTTTGAAAATTAATGAACCGTTAGTGCCTCCAAATCCAAAAGAATTTGAAAGTGTATATTCAATATGTGCAGGACGCGCTTTACCATCCGTGACATAATCAAGATCACAACCTTCACTTGGATTAACGAGATTAATCGTCGGAGGTGCTAGTTGATCGCGTAGAGCAAGAATACAAAAAATAGCTTCGATAGCTCCCGCAGCACCTAATAAATGCCCCGTCATGGATTTTGTAGAGCTCACCATAAGATTTTTGGCATCTGCACCCCATATACTTTTAACCGCTTGCGTTTCAGCAATATCGCCAGCCGGTGTAGATGTTCCATGGGCATTGATGTACTGAATTTGACTTGCTTCAATATGTGCATCTTTTAATGCATTTTTCATTGAAAGTGCAGCACCTTCACCACTTTCTGGTGGTGATGTCATATGAAAAGCATCGGCACTCATACCAAAACCAACAAATTCCGCATAAATTTTAGCGCCACGTGCCACTGCATGCTCATATTCTTCTAGCACAAGTACGCCTGCTCCATCGCCTAAAACAAAACCATCACGCGATTTATCCCAAGGACGACTGGCCGTTTCAGGTGAATCATTACGCGTGGACAATGCACGAGCAGCCGCGAATCCACCCATACCTAACTCACTTGATGCTTTTTCTGCACCTCCTACTACCATCACATCCGCATCCCCATATTGGATAATACGGGCTCCCATACCAATACTATGCGTACCTGTAGTACAAGCGGTGGTGATCGCAATATTTGGTCCCTTTAGACCATGATTAATGGAAACATGCCCAGAAATCATATTAATAATTGTTGCAGGAATAAAAAATGGGCTAATTTTACGCGGACCACTTTTGTCAATATTACGCACATTAGTTTCAATTGTTGAAATACCACCAATTCCAGAGCCGATAGCAACACCAATGCGATCTGCATTATTCGCATTCACAATAAGACCCGAGTCTTCAATCGCTTGTGCGGCAGCCACTACGCCATACTGAATAAATGTATCCATTTTACGAGCATCTTTTTTACTCATATAATCTTCAACATTAAAGTTTTTGACTAGGCCCGCAAACTTACAAGCATACTTTTCTGTGTCAAAGTGCTCAATATTTGCAATACCACTTTTTCCCGCTTTAATGGCATCCCAAGATTCTTCAACTGAATTACCAACTGGTGTTAATAAACCTAAACCAGTGATCACCACTCTACGTTTTGTCACTTTACATCTCCTACAATACGATTTATCTAGATAATTATCTTATACCTAATAAAATGATTATCTAGATAAACAGAAAAGACGGTCAAAGACCGCCTTTAAAAATTAATATCGTACAAGTAACGCTTAAGCGCTTTTTTGAACGTAATCGATAGCTGATTGAACCGTTGTAATTTTCTCAGCTTCATCATCTGGGATTTCAGTATCGAACTCTTCTTCAAGAGCCATTACTAATTCAACCGTATCTAAAGAATCGGCACCTAAGTCGTCAACGAAAGATGCTGAATTAACAACTTCATCTAGTTGTACACCCAGTTGCTCTACGATGATGTTTTTTACGCGTTCTTCGATATTGCTCATTTTTATTTTCCTTTGTAATACGCTAATGCGCTAATTGCGATAGTTTATTCTATCACACTTAATATTCAAGTGTTCTATCACTAATTAGATCAATTATACTCTTATCTTAATCCGTAACAGATGCAACTCAAGTTTTTTTTTATAATAATGAAGTTTAACGCCTTTTCTCTATAAAGAAAAGCTATCTCAACATATTAGATGAGACTAATATAGGGAATATTGTCTAATTTAAACTTTTTTAACCCTCAAAACACTTTACCTATTTACCAATTAAACCATGTACATGCCACCATTTACATGGATAGTTTCACCCGTTATGTAGGCAGCCCCATCCGACGCTAAAAAAGCAACTGTTTCAGCAATTTCACTGGCATAACCTAAGCGTCCAACGGGAACATTAGCAAGCGTTGATGCGCGTTGATCATCACTTAATGCCTTAGTCATATCAGTTTCAATAAAACCTGGTGAAACAGTATTAACAGTAATACCACGGCTCGCAATCTCCCGAGCAAGTGATTTTGTAAAACCAATCACACCCGCTTTAGCCGCTGCATAATTCGCTTGCCCAGCATTACCCATAGTCCCAACGACCGAGCCAATATTAATAATACGTCCCGCACGTTTTTTCATCATAGGGCGCATCACTGCTTTACTCATTTTAAATATTGGTGTTAAATTAGTCTCAATAATATCATTCCATTCATCATCTTTCATACGCATCAATAAATTATCACGTGTAATGCCAGCATTATTCACTAAAATATCAACACCTCCATGATCTTTTTTAATTGTACTAAAAAGCGTTGCGATAGAGTCATTATCCGTCACATTTAAAACTAAACCTTTACCTGCATCACCTAAATAATCGCTGATAGCAGCCGCACCTTTTTCAGTGGTTGCAGTGCCTAATACCGTTGCACCTAACGATACGAATTTTTCTGCAATAGCACGACCTATGCCACGACTTGCTCCGGTCACTAATACCACTTTATCTTGCATTGTCATTATTCTTCTCCTTGGACTAGGCTTAATGTTTTTTCTAATGAGTTTACATCGTTAATAAATTGCGCAGTAAAACTTTTATCTATACGTCGTACTAAGCCACTTAATACTTTACCGGGCCCAGCTTCAATTTGCATGTTAATGCCTCTTTCTGCCATTTTTTTAATAATACCGGTCCAACGTACTGGGCAATATAATTGACGTACCAAAGCATCTTTAATTTTATCTGCATCGGTTTCAATCGCGACATCAACATTATTAATTACCGCTATTTTTGGTGTTTTAAATGCAATATTTTTTAATTCGATAGCCAGTTTATCCGCTGCAGGTTTCATTAAAGCACAATGTGATGGCACCGAAATTGGTAATGGCAACACCCGCTTTGCGCCTGCTTTCTTACATAAATCTCCCGCGCGCTCAACGGCGGCTTTATTACCCGCAATAACCACTTGTCCTGGTGAATTAAAATTAACCGGGGCGACAACGTCATCACCCGCCGCATCCTTACACGCCAAAGCAACTTTATCATCGTCTAGCCCAATGATGGCAGACATAGCACCCACGCCAACAGGGACAGCTTGTTGCATTAACTTTCCACGCAATTCAACTAATTTGATAGCATCTTTAAAATCCATCACTCCGGCACAAACAAGCGCAGAATACTCGCCTAAACTATGTCCAGCAATAACCTCAGGTAAGAGACCACCTTGCTCGGCCCATACTCGCCAAATAGCCACAGATGCAGCAAGCAATGCAGGCTGTGTTTTATCTGTTTGATTCAAGACTTCAACCGGACCTTGTTGCACTAACTGCCATAAATCATAACCCAGAACGTCTGTTGCTTCTTGATATGTAGCAAGAATAGATGGATACTTTGCGGCGAGTTCGCTAAGCATGCCCAAACTTTGAGATCCTTGACCTGGAAACGTAAATGTAAAGTTTGTCATAAATTTATTCCTTAAAATAAAAAACAGGAATAAATTCCTGTTTTAAAAACTTCAAAAGAGAGATCACATACGAATAAGTGCACTGCCCCATGTAAAACCACCACCAAATGCTTCTAATAAGACCAACTGACCGGGTTTGATTTTCCCCGTTCGCACACCGTGATCAAAGGCAAGTGGTACGGATGCGGCAGAAGTATTACCGTGCAACTCTAAGGTCAAAATAACTTGATCCATAGACATACCTAACTTTTTAGCCGTTGCACTGATAATGCGTTTATTCGCTTGATGTGGCACGAGCCAATCTAGCTCTTCTTTCGCAATATTATTAGCGGCTAATGTTTCGACAACAACTTGGCTTAATTTTTTGACAGCCACCTTAAAGACTTCATTACCCGCCATGCTTAAATAAGCATTTGCATCTGACTTTTCTGAATTTCGAGAAACGTTAGGGAGTTTTAATAACTCTCCAAAGCGCCCATCTGCATTGATATGGGTAGATATAATGCCTTTTTCTGTACTTGCACTAACAATCACTGCCCCGGCGCCATCACCAAATAATATAATGGTACTTCTATCTGTGGGATCGCACGTAGCAGCTAAAGTATCCGCCCCAATCACCAAAACATGGCGCGCACTACCCGATTTAATGAAATTATCCGCAATACTTAACGCATAAGTAAAACCTGCACATGCAGCTGCCACATCAAAAGCAGGTATATTATGAATCCCTAAAAAATTCTGAACTTCACACGCTGCAGATGGGAATGCATTATGATTACTTGTTGTCGCTACGATAATTAAATCTAAATCACTGGCATCTATTTGCGCAGCCTGTAAGGCTTTTAAACCCGCTTCTTTGCCCATAAAAGCAATTGTTTCATCTTTATTCGCAATACGGCGTTCTTTTATGCCCGTGCGCGTAAGGATCCACTCATCACTAGTTTCTACCATCTTTTCTAAGTCACTATTACTACGGATAGCGCTTGGTAAATAGCTACCTGTGCCTGTAATTTTACTGTTCATGTGATAAAAAATCTCGCTCTAATAAAATCGTTTCTAATTTATTCGCTATCTTAGCGGGGATCTGCCATTGAACCTCATTGATAGCTTGTTCAATCGCATAACGCCATGCAACTTCATTTGCACTACCATGGCTTTTTACAACAATACCACGCAGGCCAATTAAACTAGCACCATTATACATATCTGGATGCAAATGTTTAAAATGCTTTTTTAAAATAGGGTTAAATAATTTACCTAATAACTTACTATATAGATTAGAATTTACCGCTTCTTTTAATTGATGCGAAAAAACAACACTCATTCCTTCATAACTTTTCAAGGCTATGTTCCCGCTAAAGCCATCTGTGACGACGACATCTGCAGGCCCAGAAAAAATTTCATTCGCTTCAATAAAACCAATATAGTTAATATGCTCTGTTTGCTCTAAAATGAGCGCGGCACGCTTGATAATATCGCTACCTTTATTTTTTTCTCTTCCAACATTCAATAAAGCGACCTTAGGTTTTTTTATCTGCTCAATTTGCGCGCACAATACACTACCCATAATAGCAAAATTAACTAATGTATCGCTATCACACTGTAATGTAGCACCTAAATCTAATAAATATGTGTGCCCTCGCCCATTTCTAGGTAAACCTGTTACTAATGCAGGTCGATGGATACCTTTTAACATTTTTAAAGATTGTTTCGCTAATAGCATTAATGCACCGGTATTCCCAGCACTCACACAGGCATCCGCTTGTCCCTTTGCAACTAACTCTAAGGCCACATGCATAGAAGTATTACGTTTATGCCGTAACACATAAATAGGATCGTCAGACATGGATATCGTATGTTCAGCGTGCAAAAAAAACAAACGCTCATGCTTCAATAAATGGTGTTTTTCTAAAAGAGGAAGGAGAATGGTACGATGACCAACTAATGTTAATAAAAGTTTTGGATGAGATTGTAATGCTTTAACCGCAGCAAAAAGAGAAATATGGGGGCCGATGTCGCCCCCCATGGCATCTAGCGCAACATGAAGTTTACGCAAAACTGACTTATAGTTCGATTACTTTTTTGCCTTTATAGAAACCATCAGCAGTCATATGATGACGACGATGAGTTTCACCAGATGTTGAATCAACTGTTAATTGAGCGGGTGCACTAAGTGCATCATGAGAGCGACGCATACCACGTTTTGAACGAGTTTTACGACTTTTTTGTACTGCCATTTTAAAATTCCTACTTGTTATTTGCGCTTTAGTTGAGCTAGAGCATCAAATGGGTTGGGACGTTGTGTTTCTTCTTCTTCAATCTCACCAAAGCTAACAACAAGTTTACTTTGATTACAATCTTCTATTGCATGTTTCGCAATTTGAGGAAGACTCAATATCAGTTCATCTTCAACTATATCATGAAGATTTACCTCCCCATTTTGATCATAATAAATGGGTTCATACACGTCTGGTAAATTATTTTCCTGCTCTTCATTATGAACTGGACAATACGTAAATTCAGCTTCGCATTGATAAAGCATAGGTTCATTGCACCGTTGACAAAGAAGCTCTACTGCAACACTTACTTTCCCATGAAATATTCTCAACTTTTGTCGATCAATATCAAATGAAAATTCCGTGTTGATATCAGATTGAATACTGATTGTTGATTCTACTAAACGTTTCATTAAAGATTTTGGCAATAGAGATTCTAAATGCAAACCTTTTTGAGCCGCTTTAACAGGATCAACGCTAATCGGTAGTTTAACCTTTTGCATAAGGCGAATAATATAGATTGGTAAGTCGATAGTCAAAGAAAAAGAAGTAATTTTATCAATTAGATTAGTATTATTTTTTTTTTACCCATAATATAATAATACTAATCCCTAACGAGTACCTAATTATGCATCAAATTGTTTTAGCTTCCACTTCTCCTTTTCGTAAACAATTATTTGAAAAATTACATTGCCCTTTCGTCTGCGCAAAGCCCAATATTAATGAAAGTCCATTAGATAATGAAACTGCAGAGCACCTAGTACACAGATTATCCATTGAAAAAGCAAAAGAATGTGCCAAAAATTTTAAAAATGCATTAATTATTGGCTCAGATCAGGTGTGTGTTAATAATGGGAAAATTTTAGGTAAGCCGGGTAACTTTGAAAATGCATTTCAACAATTAAAAGCGGCCAGCACAAAGAAAATTACCTTTTATACCGGCCTCACACTGCTCAATACACAAACACAAAAAACACAATCTTTAGTCGAGACCTTTATTGTCCACTTTCGCGAATTAAGCGATGAGATGATAAAAAATTATTTACACAAAGAGCAACCTTACCAATGTGCAGGTAGCTTTAAAAGTGAAGGCTATGGGATAACTCTTTTTCAACGGTTAGAAGGTAGAGATCCCAATACTTTGATTGGCCTACCACTAATATCTCTCATTACGATGCTAGAAAATGAAGGCGTGAAAATTCTTTGATTTTATCTTTTCACAAATAAAAATTAAATATTTGCATATAAGCGCACTATGATATTGAAATCAACAACATTTGTAACTCACTGACCTCATCTCGTAATTGCGCGGCTTTTTCAAACTCCAACGCTTTAGCATAAGCAAACATCTGCTTTTCTAATCGAACAATTTTCTGTAAAAGGGTCTTTTCATTAATGCGCTCCAACGTTTCTTTTTTCTCTGAAAATCGGTCGTTATTACGCGATTTTTTAGGCACTCGTTTACCTAATTGTAATATATCATCCACGCCTTTATTTAAACCTTGCGGTATTATTTTGTTCGCGATATTAAATTGATGTTGTAAAGCACGTCTTTTAGTGGTGACATCTATCGCTTTTTGCATAGAATTAGTCACTTTATCCGCATATAATATAGCCTTGCCTTTTAAATGCCGAGCGGCTCTGCCCATCGTTTGAATTAACGACCTTTCAGAGCGCAAAAAACCTTCTTTATCAGCATCTAAAATCGCCACTAAGGAGACCTCAGGAATATCTAAGCCTTCACGCAATAAATTAATACCAATCAATACATCAAAAATTCCCAAACGCAGATCTCGAATAATTTCAACGCGCTCAACAGTATCCACATCCGAATGCAAATAACGTACTTTTACACCATGCTCGGTTAAGTAATCAGTTAAATCTTCTGCCATACGCTTTGTTAGCGTGGTCACTAAAACGCGCTCATGTAATGGAACACGTAAATTAATTTCTGACAGTAAATCATCCACCTGAGTATGCACGTCCCGCACTTCAATGACAGGATCTAATAATCCTGTTGGACGGATAACTTGACGTACAATATCACCTTGTGATTTTTCAATTTCATAGTCTGCAGGCGTTGCCGAAACATAAATGGTTTGTGGCGCAAGTTGCTCAAATTCACTAAATTTTAAAGGACGATTATCAAGTGCAGAGGGCAAACGAAAGCCATAATTCACTAAATTTTCTTTACGGCTACGATCACCTTTATACATCGCACCAATTTGTGGCACGGTAACATGGCTTTCATCAATAATAAGCAAACTCTGAGCGGGTAAATAATCAAAAAGTGTAGGGGGAGCAGCCCCTTGTTCTCGTCCCGATAAATAACGTGAATAATTTTCAATGCCCGAGCAGTATCCCAATTCATTCATCATTTCAATATCAAATAAGGTGCGCTCTGATATACGCTGCTCTTCAATTAATTTATGCTCTTTTAAAAAATATTTTTTACGCTCTTTTAACTCTTCTTTTATACTCTCAATCGCTTTTATAATCTGCTTTCGAGGTGTCACATAGTGTGTTTTAGGGTATATCGTAATACGGGCTAATTTATCTAACGTTTGCCCCGTTAAAGGATCAAACACGCTAATATTTTCAACTTCGTCATCAAACAGCTCAATACGTATTGCTTCTATTTCAGAATCGGCAGGAAAAATATCAATAACTTCACCTCGAACACGAAAGGATCCCCGGTTTAGTTCACTTTCATTACGAGAATATTGCAAATCAACTAAACGCTGTAAAATTTCTCTACTAGAGATAAATTCTCCCACCGACAGATGTAACATCATTTTCAAATAAGCTTGTGGATCGCCCAAACCATAAATAGCTGAGACAGATGCCACTAACACAACATCTTTACGTTCTAGTAATGCTTTGGTAGCAGAGAGACGCATCTGTTCTATATGCGCATTAATTGCAGCATCCTTTTCAATAAAAGAATCGGTACTCGGAACATAAGCTTCTGGTTGATAATAATCATAGTAAGACACAAAATACTCTACCGCGTTATGTGGAAAAAAGGCTTTCATTTCACCATAGAGTTGAGCTGCTAATGTTTTATTGGGAGCTAAAATTAATGTAGGACGATTTAATTGAGCAATCGTGTTCGCTAATGTAAAGGTTTTACCTGAGCCAGTGACACCTAATAACGTTTGAAAAGCAACTCCCGCTTCAACTCCAGAAACTAACGCTTTAATCGCTTGAGGCTGATCACCGGCTGGTGAAAATTTAGCTTTTAATTGGAACTTTTTTTGCATATAAACTCCAGAATGTTTTATAAAAAAGTAATCTATCCATATTTTTATATTCAAGTATTAAAAATAAGTTATTTATTTCTTTGCTACGTACAATAATACGACAATAACCTAATTCAGAGATACAACATTTAATACTCTTTACATGTACAATAACAAACTCTATTGCTCTATTTATCCTTTTAAAGTAAATATACATCGGATAATTCGGAACAATATTATTTCCAAAAAAGAGCAAAGATATTTTTAGAAGAGCATTATTCTCAATAGATACGATTTAAGTAATATCTCAATGAGATATTACTTAACAGCCATCCTAATAAAAAATATTCGGAATATCTTCTGCTTATAAACCACAACAAAAACAAATGAATTTGTTACCTTACCTGAGTTCTGGATAAGAAAAAATCAACTAACTTTAAATCAGGATGATGAGAGTCAAATTTATTTAAAAATCATAAAGTTAAATCATACAGTATTGTTAGCATTGTATAGTTCAAGATAAATAAGCGTAGCAATCTCAGGCTAATTTTTAACGCAGAAACAAGAAAAAACAGTGACTTTGTATCGATTTACTTATCCTGAGTTGCACTACTCGTTTGAAATTAAACAATTAAATTACAATTTAATCGGAGTTATTATCCCAAATTCAGGTTACCTTGCTTTGACACTCATTTAGTATCGAGACTTCTGCTCATTAATAAAAAAGATGAACAATTTAATTTCCGTCTATAACTCAGTTAACTAATGATTCTTAGGCATTGAAATGTTAACTTCTAACACAGAAATATCATCACCTTTATTGCTAAATTCACATTTTACATCTTCCGATGAAATATCCATATATTTACGAATAACATCAACAATTTCCTTTTGTAAAGCAGGTAAATAATCAGGAGAAATTGAGTTGGAATGCTCGTGAGCAACTATAATTTGCAAACGGTCTTTTGCTTTTCTAGCACTACTTTTTTTAGGCTTTTCTTGTCGAAAATAACTGAGCAATCCCATATTAAGCTCCAAATAAACGGCTTAAAAAGCCTTTTTTTGTATAAGTAACAAAACGCAATTCTCGCTCTTTACCTAACAATCGATCCACTGCATCTTGGTAAGCTTTACCAGCATCACAGCTTTGATTTAAAATAACCGGCTCACCTAAATTAGATGCATTAAGTACATCTTGAGATTCAGGAATCACACCTAATAAATCTATGCCTAAGATATCATTAATATCTTCAATACTTAGCATTTCTTCTTTTTCTACACGTTCCGGACAATACCGCGTAATAAGTAAGTGTACTTTAACTGGGCTTAGCTCCAACTCTGAACGGCGAGATTTACTGGATAACATTCCTGTAATACGATCGGAATCACGCACAGAAGAAACTTCAGGATTAGTCGTAACAATAGCCTCATCCGCAAAATAAAGAGCCATCATAGCGCCTTGTTCAATCCCCGCTGGTGAATCACAAATAATATATTCAAAACCATCCGCTTTTAGCGCCTGAATTACTTTTTCAACCCCTTCTTTATTTAATGCATCTTTATTGCGCGTTTGTGAAGCAGGTAATATAAATAGGTTTTCCGTACGTTTATCTTTGACCAATGCTTGTTGTAAATTAGACTCTCCATTAATAACATTAATTAAATCATAAACAACTCGACGCTCACAGCCCATAATCAAATCTAAATTACGTAAACCAATATCAAAATCTATGATCACTGTTTTGGCTCCCGACATTGCAAGCCCCGTTCCTATTGCTGCACTACTCGTGGTTTTACCTACGCCACCTTTTCCCGAGGTGACGACAATTACCTTTGCCATTATTATTCCTTACTAATTAACTTTATTTAAACTGGCCAATACAAGTTGTTCGTCTTGCATCGAGACAACACAACTTTTCCCTGAAAATTCAATTGGTAGAGCATCACTTAATTTATACACACCAGCAATAGATACTAGTTCAGGAGTGAATATTTGACAAAAAATAGATACTGTTTTTTCCCCCATCGCTCCGGCTAAGGCCTTACCTCGTAAAGCACCATATATATGAATATTACCATCCGCAATTACTTCTGCCCCTGCACCAACATCACCATTGATAACCAGATCACACTCTTTTGCATAAATTTGTTGCCCAGAGCGTACTCGTCCATGATGTATTATAGTTTTGACTTCACCATTGAATGGCTCCGACTCATCTGTATACATGCTCAATTTTGTGTTTTTTACTTCATCTCGCTGTGTTCTTTCTTTTTTCTTAAGAGAATGTATAGTGTTTCTTAATATAGCCACGCCTTGCTCTTGAGCCTGCCGTTTTTGTGTTTCACTCAATTCACCTGATATCCCAATTAAAATAAATTGTTGCGCTGAAACTACTTTTTTTAATTCTAAAAAATCAATCTCTAAACTATTATTATCTAGCGCTACGACTACGGGAGCATAGCTAAAAAATTCAGGCGCCATTATGCGTTTTTTATTCAATTCATTGGCTAAATCAATCAGATCTGCACATTTAACATTGACCACCAATAACGCGAAATTTAATGATTTTAATGCCATAACTATCCTATTTTTAACCTATTATTGAAGTGACTTAAAAATCAGTGAGTTTCTATAAAAATTAAACTTGAATACATGTTATAGTTTGCACTCTAATTAGGCAAGTAAAGGGTTACATTCGTATTATGTTATGTGCAGTATACAAAAGCTTTAGAAAATCACAAACTTATATTTTTGTATCAAAAAGAGATGATTTCACTGATATTCCAAAGACTTTACTCGAAATGTTTGGCCCGCCTCAATTAATTTCAATGATGAATTTAAAAAAAGGCCGCCAACTCGCAAGGATTAATGCAGATAATATTATCCATGCAATACAAACACATGGCTATTATTTGCAACTGCCTCCGCCTCCCATTGACCATTTGAAACAACACAAAGAATGGATTGACCTAAAAGGAACGTAACATGGCATTAATGCACAAAAAAAACCTTCGCTGCATACTTAATATCTTCGTCACCGCTATTTTAGCCAATAATATTGCCTATGCAGAAAAGTTACCCTTTAATGACTATATTAACAACTTAAAAAGTGAAGCTATCACAAAAGGTTTCAGCTCGGATATGGTTAATAATGCCTTTGAAAATGTTAAATTTTTACAACGTAGTGTCAGTTCCGACAAACAACAACCTCAGTTTAAATTAACACTCGACGACTATTTAAAACGTGCAGTACCCGAATGGAAAGTAGAACGTGCACGCAAAGCTTATCATGACAATTACAATCTACTCCATGATGTAGGCCAAAAATACGGCGTACAACCACGTTTTATTGTCGCACTATGGGGCATTGAAAGTAATTTTGGCCGATTAACGGGTAAATATAACGTCATTTCCTCACTAAGCACCATGGCTTATGAAGGTCGTCGTGAAGCTTTATTTAAAAAACAATTGTTTGCTGCTCTATCTATTTTAGATGCTGGCTATATTGATAAAAAAGCATTCCTCGGCTCATGGGCTGGCGCAATGGGCCAAATACAATTTATGCCAACGTCTTACCTTAATTATGCCGTGGACTATGATGGCGATGGGAAAAAAGATATTTGGTCAAATCTTGGTGATGTCTTTGCATCCGCCGCCAATTATTTAAAAACAGAAGGTTGGGACGACTCTGAAACATGGGGACGACAAGTCACACTGCCGAAAAACTTTGATAACAAACTGCTCGGTTTAAAAATCAAGAAAAGTTTACAACAATGGCAAGATGTAGGTATTCGTCGTTTTGAAGGAGGCGTATTACCTAAAGTAGATATACAAGCTTCGATCATTAAACCTGATGAAAACGGAAGTCGTGTTCTTCTTGTTTATAACAATTACGAAGTGCTGATGCATTGGAATCGATCTTATTATTTTGCTAGTGCGGTAAGTTATCTTGCAGAACGCATTAATCATCCACGCATTAATCCCCCAACAACGAGTAATAATTAGTAATGAGCCATTTTTGGAAAGAAAAAACCTTAGCACAAATGACTAAAGAAGAATGGGAATCTCTTTGTGATGGTTGCGGAAAATGTTGTTTACATAAAATCATTGATGATGCAACCGAAGAGCTGCATTTTACTAATGTAGCTTGTAAACTACTACACACAAAATCATGCCAATGCCGTCACTACGAGCAACGCTTTAAATACGTTAAAAGCTGTGTCAAAGTTTCTCTAGATGATATTGAACAATTTCACTGGTTACCCAAAAACTGTGCTTACCTCCTTTTGATTAAAGGCCAACCATTACCACACTGGCACCCGTTGCTCACAGGCAATCAATCCGCCATGCATAAAGGTGGATTTTCTATTCGAGGTAAAACGGTCTCCGAAACAGAAATTAACATTCATTACTTAGATGAGTATATCGCCACATGGCCTGCACTATAAAAGGAGTTAAAATGACTGATATCACTATTTTCCACAATCCGCATTGCACCAAAAGTCGTGCTACATTATCCCTAATTAACATCCAAAAAAATAATGTTACGGTCATTGAATATTTAAAATCTCCCCCTACAAAAAAACAATTACAGCAAATTATAGGTTTACTTGGCTATAACTCTGCACATCAATTAATTCGTACTAAAGAAGATATTTACAAAGCGCTGGCATTAACACCTACTATGGATGAAAACACATTGCTTAATGCAATGCTCAACAACCCAATGTTGATTGAACGGCCCATTGTGCTGGCAAATAATAAAGCACGTATTGGACGTCCGCCGGAATCGGTATTAGAAATCATTTAACAGATCAAACAAAATAAGAATAATTAATTTAAATAATAACAAACCCATTGTTTGTTATTATTTAAGAGACTATTAAAATTTTAGATAGTTTTATCTCTTCTTAAATGTGCTATAGCGACTTTAAAGTAACCTTTCTCTTATTACTCAAAAATACTAAACAGAGCTTTAATGCTCGCACAGGTCAAAAATAACACCCCTTATAGAAATTTGTTATAAATCCAGCACTTCTTTTACAAAAGGGATCGTTAATTTCCGTTTTGCTTCTAATGATGCATTATCTAAACGATCAAGAGTATCTAATAGCGTATCCATCTCTCGAGAGAGTCTATTTAATAAAAAACGTCCCACATCAACAGGTAGTTTCATCCCTTTTAATTGCGCGCGCAATTGCAACGCCCCTAATTTTTCTTCATCGTTGAGAGACTCCAAATGATAACAGGCTCCCCATTCAAAACGTGAAACAAGATCTTTTAATTGAATTCCAAGTTGTTTAGGTAAATGCATTGCGCTCAGCACCAAACTTGCCCCGACCGAACGATTATCTTTATTATCTAACCAGCGATTATAAAAATTAAACAGTGCTTTTTCCCATTCAATATTCCCCGCTATCGCATCTATGTTATCAATACAGACTAACGTAACAGATTCCATATTTTCAAAAATATCTAAACTCATACTTTGATAATGGTGCAATGGAATATATGAAACACTTTCACCTCTTTCATCCACCTCACTACATAGAGCATGTAATAAGTGAGACCGACCACTACCCGCATCGCCCCACATATAAAGAACAGATTCTCCTAAACCAACCGCACTATTTTTTAACTGCGTCAATAAACTTGCATTTTGTCCCGGATAAAAACTAGCAAAAGTTTCATCATCCGGGAATTTTAATGCAAGTAATGGATATTGAAAACGTAATTCATCTTGAGGCATAACTCTCCTTACTGCCAATTAAAGGAAAAAGGTTCACTTTCTGATGACACTGCCCGCAAATGTGGCTGTATTTCGAAAGCATTTGCAAAACTTTGTAATCCTCCTTTAATATTAACGTTAATATTAACTACATTTTGATCTACATTTAAAATCTGATAAGAAGCAACAGATTCCATTTTAGATAGTAGCTGATGTAATTGGGTCATACGCGTTAACGAGTCAATGCCATTTATATGAATGATTTGAGAAAACTTCCCACCCGTTTGTTCTAAAATGGCGTATTGATGCGCATAATAATCACTTATAGCATCTAGCATCTGTTCGATTACTTGTGATTTTTCCCCGCGTTGCATACCAGAGAGTAAAACTTGATTCTGTGTAGTGTTAGTCAGTAATTGCCAAGATAATTCCCATTGCTGCGCATTAATTTGTAACAACTCGGCGCTCACAAAATTAGCCACATGGTAACGTTTAGATGCACTGGTCAATACTCTATAAAAACGTCCTGAAATATCAGTAACCGATACGGCCAAACTATCATCTAAATCCATTAAGGGGAATTGCAACGGGATACCTCGTGCAAATTGTTGCTGCACGATAGATTCCGACAACACTTTATCTGCGCGACGTTGCAAATAACTATCTGACACGATATCACGCCCAAGTTGATCACTTTTAACTAGCCAAATCAATGTGGTTGGTCGTGTTTCTCCCCAAATTGGTTGTTGTAAATCGTGAAGCGCTTTATTAATTTTTTGTGCATCAAAGCTTGCTATAAAATAAGTATGTACAGCCCCTTTTTGATACGAAAACTGTTCAATGAATGAATTTATTTCATTTAATGAAAGTTGACTTCCAGGCAAATGATTCACTTCCTTATTGCCAGAAACTTTTACAAATACTTGCTTAAAAGCTAACATTTTTAACGCGGACTCTTTTTTTCCTGATTGAGCAACTATTTTACCTTGATAAGGATCCATAGATTGTAATGCAATAGTTGACCCACAAAAAGTCACTATCATCAATATAAAAAATAATTGTTTTACTGAGAATGACGTCATTCTGCCCCCTATAAGATAATAGACTGTTAAAATGCGTTTAGTTTTACAACTCAAATAAAAGCGATAAGCGCTTTTCACTTAATTTTGCGAGGATTGCAAGTGAGCAACGAAAAAACCTCTTTAAGCTATAAAGACGCGGGTGTAGATATTGACGCCGGTACAGCATTAGTTGAACGAATTAAAGGTGTGGCAAAACGAACTAAACGCCCAGAAGTAATGGGTGGTCTCGGTGGGTTTGGAGCTTTATGCCAAATTCCAGCCGGTTATAAAGAACCTTTGTTAGTAGCAGGGACTGACGGTGTAGGTACTAAACTACGTTTAGCTATTGACCTTAAAAAACACGATAGTGTCGGTATTGATTTAGTCGCTATGTGTGTCAATGATTTAATTGTACAAGGTGCAGAGCCTCTTTTCTTCCTCGATTATTATGCTACGGGAAAATTAGATGTAGATGTTGCAGCATCCGTGATTACAGGGATTGGTGAAGGTTGTTTACAATCTAATTGTTCTTTAATTGGCGGTGAAACAGCAGAAATGCCGGGTATGTACGCGAAAGATGATTATGACATTGCAGGGTTTTGTGTCGGTATTGTTGAAAAGTCTGAAGTTATAGATGGTACTAAAGTCACTAGTGGCGATGCGCTTATCGCTGTTGCATCAAGCGGACCACACTCTAACGGTTACTCTCTTATCCGCAAAATTTTAGAAGTGTCTAATGCAGATACTGATGCTCCTTTTGGGAATTCAACATTAGGTGATACATTATTAACCCCAACTAAAATTTATGTAAAATCAACACTAAAATTAATTAAAAACTGCTCAGTACATGCCATATCACATATTACTGGTGGCGGATTCTGGGAAAACATTCCTCGCGTACTACCCCAGGGAAATAAAGCCGTTATTGATGGTGCAAGCTGGCAATGGCCAGAAATATTTACTTGGTTACAAAAAAATGGCAACGTCACTGAAAATGAGATGTATCGCACATTTAACTGTGGTGTTGGACTTGTCATTGTAGTGCCAGATAGTGAAAAACAAAAAGCCATCGATATATTAAACGAGCACGGTGAAAAGGCTTGGTTATTAGGCTACATTGCAGATGCTACAGATGATAGTGCACAAGTTGAGATAAAATAAACTATGCAAACAAAAAAAATCATCGTACTTATCTCTGGTGACGGTAGTAATTTACAAGCTTTAATTGAAAAACTACACCTCCCAAAAGAAAATATCGGGGCTTCTGAAATTGTATTGGTGATTAGTAATAATGCCGACGCTTATGGCTTAACTCGAGCAAAAGATGCACAGATTAAACACCTTGTTATCAGTAGTGATACAGATATCTCTCCGTTAGAGTACGATGCGTTATTGACGGTTCAAATTGAAAAATTGCAACCAGATCTTATATTATTAGCAGGGTTTATGCGCATACTCGGCAAACCCTTTGTGCGCCAATATGGACATAAAATGCTTAATATTCATCCCTCCTTACTACCAAAGTATCAAGGTATTAATACGCATCAACGAGCGATTGATAATGCGGAAAAGGAACATGGGGCAAGCGTTCATTTTGTTACCCCTGAAATTGATAATGGTCCGGTTGTATTACAAGCAAAAGTACCCATCTTTGACGATGATAATGTGGCAGAATTAAGTGCTAGAGTACACACACAAGAGCATTTAATTTATCCATTGAGTGCACAATGGTTTTTATCAGGCCGTTTAAAGCTAAATGCGGGTAACGCAGAGCTCGATGGGAAATGTTTAGCGAAGGATGGTTATGCACCGGATTAAGTTTAATACTTTACCGTTAATATAAGCTTATTACTTTTTAGGTAATGATGAAATCCGATGAAAAATTCAATGTGTCGCACTAGCGACTGAAATCCGCGAGCTCTTTAAACAATCAAAAAATGAAATAAAATCGGCATCAATATGGCGGTTAAAATCGCACAAACAATTAATGCTAACGATGAGAATGCTCCGATTTCTTGATCGTTTTCTAATGCTTTTGCCGTGCCTAAAACATGTGATGCACAGCCGATAGCAAGCCCCACCGCCTGTTTATTTTTTACTCCTACTAGCTTAAGCAAACTAAAACCAAATGTTGCACCAAGTAAACCGACAAAAACGACAATGGCTGCCGTTAATGAAACAATACCATGTAAACTTTGACTCACTTGCACCGCGATAGGTGTAGTAATAGATTGAGGCGCAAGTGTGCCGGATAATTCGGCGCCACTGCCTAATAAAGGCAACAGATAAAAAGCAAAAATAAAGCCGATAAAAACTGCCATTAAGCAACTTAATAGACCCCACGGATAATCATTGTCTATAGTTTCAGTAATATTTTCTCTTTTTTTAAAGGTGATCTTAATTTATTCCTGATATACGTTTTCATAAACATAATTTGTCGCCTCAATAAATCCGGGGATACTCCCACAATCAAAACGCTTCCCTTTAAACTTATAAGCTAAAACACGACCCTTTTTAGCTTGTTCTAATAATGCATCTGTAATTTGAATCTCACCCGCTTTTCCTGGCTGCGTGTTTTTTAATATTTCAAAAATATCCGGTGTTAATATATAGCGTCCAATAATAGCCATGTTACTAGGGGCTGTTCCTGGCTCTGGTTTTTCTACCATATTTTCTACACGGTATAAGTTATCATCGATTCTTGTTCCTTGAACAATTCCATATTTATGCGTCTCATTTTCAGGAACTGATTCTACAGCCACAATTGAGCATTTATACTTATCGTATAACGCTACCATTTGAGATAAAACGCCTTGTTCTGCACCATCTTTGACACATAAATCATCGGCAAGAACTACCGCAAAAGCCTCATCTCCAATTAATTTTTCTCCCGTTAAAATTGCATGGCCCAGACCTTTCATTTCACGTTGACGAATGAAAGTAAAACTCGCTTTGTCCATGATCAAGCGAATATCTTTTAATTTCTTTTCTTTTACCGTGCCACTTATTTGATGCTCAAGTTCATAATTAATATCAAAATGATCCATTAATGAGTGTTTACCACGTCCTGTGACAATACAGATGTCGCTCATTCCCGCCTCGAGAGCCTCATCAACACCAAATTCAATCAAAGGTTTATTCACTATCGGCATCATCTCTTTAGGCATAGATTTAGTCGCAGGTAAAAAACGAGTGCCATATCCAGCGGCGGGAAATAAACATTTTTTGATCATAAGTTTTTACTCAAAGTTAATGGGATCTACTGGTGAATTTAACATTTATTTATAAAACAAGAAATGAAAATGATATTGTTTATGTACTTATATTTAACATTTATTTATAAAACAAGAAATGAAAATGATATTGTTTATGTACTTATATGCTTTTGATCATAAATATCATTTAATATTCCAAAAATCACAAAAAAATCGTGGTATTAAAAAATCTCTTTGTTTTTAATGCAAAAAAAGCAAAGCCAAGGGCTTTGCTTTTTTTCTAATACATCAAACAATTTTACTCGTTTTTTTAATGGCGAGTTCGTGCCGTGCTACGGCGGCGTCCTCCCGCTTTACGATGTTGATTATGTTTTTTTACCGCGCGTCGAATACGCGCTTGGGCATTTTTCGTTTTATTATCATCTACACGTACTTTTGTCTCGGTCTCTTTTGGTAAATCTACCAGTTTTCTAAAATAATTCACTTCTTTTAAATTTAATTCGACCCAACCACCTTGTGGAAGCTGTTTATCTAAGTGCAGATGTCCATAACGTACACGCATTAAACGGCTTACTTGTACACCTTGGCTTTCCCATAAACGCCGTACTTCACGTGTACGACCTTCTGTTAAAACAACATGATACCAGCGATTAATACCTTCTCCGCCTGCATCTTTTCCTGACTCTTTAATAGATAAAAACTTAGCTTCGCCATCTTCTAATTTCACACCCATACGGAGTCGATTAAGCATTGCTTCATCAACTTCACCAAATATACGCACCGCATATTCACGTTCAACTTCGTGGCTCGGATGCATCATACGGTTTGCAAATTCACCATCGGTCGTAAATAATAATAATCCCGAGGTGTTAATATCTAGACGCCCAATAGAGATCCAACGCGCCCCATTTAAACGAGGT
Organism: Psychromonas sp. CD1; assembly: GCF_002239585.1. Classification (GTDB taxonomy): domain Bacteria; phylum Pseudomonadota; class Gammaproteobacteria; order Enterobacterales; family Psychromonadaceae; genus Psychromonas. Next base: position 258,292 of record NZ_NDFH01000003.1, on the reverse strand, counting down.
AAACGCTCAAATACCGTTTTCCGCCCTTCTTCATCGCTACGCGTACACACTTCACCTTCTGGTTTGTTATAGGATAATATCCGACAAACTGTCGCTTCCTGCGTAATATATTTCACCGAGTGCCCATCAACCCGTAAAATTTGCCCTTCGGTAACTCGCGTACCTAGACCAACAACTTGTCCGTCCACGCTAACACGTCCCTCTTGGATAACCGTCTCCATTTTTCGACGAGATCCAAGACCCGATCGTGCTAATACTTTTTGTAACTTTTCACTCATAATTATCTCCTTGGGTAATTCTCATTATGCCAACAGATACTCGCTCATATAGCTTGTATCATTGTTTGTTTGGAATACTAATCACTTATTCCCGTTATACTCTTTTGTGCATAACATGCACAATCATGCTTAAATTTTATTGAAAAGGGCTTAAATCTCCCGCACCTTCTCTTAAAATAGAGAGGCTATCTTCCGAAAAATCAATCACTGTTGTCGGAGACTCCCCTAAATAACCGCCATTTAGAATCAAATCAACTTGATTTTCTAATTGATCTCGTATTTCTTCAGGATCGTATTCTGTACTCACATTACCGGGCAGAATCAAACTGGTGGTCATCAATGGCTCACCTAACATTTCCAATAAGGCGAGCGCGATAATATTATCTGGAATTCGAATGCCAATCGTGCGTTTACTTGGGTTCATTAACCGTTTAGGTAACTCTTTCGTTGATTTGAAAATAAACGTATAAGCCCCCGGCGTGTTCTTTTTTAACATACGATACGCTTGATTATCAATGCGCGCGAAGGTCGATATTTCAGAAAGATCTCGACATAATAATGTGAAGTTATGTTTTTTATCCAGATCGCGTATATGACAAATACGCTCCAAACCTTGCTTATTATCCATTAAACAGCCTAACGCATAACCCGAATCAGTTGGATAAATAATGACACCATTATTTTTTAATATATCTACTGCTTTCGTTAAAAAACGAACTTGTGGATTTTCAGAATGCACGTATAAAAATTGACTCATTAATTATTTCTCTTTTAACGCATTAAATATGGCCCAATCTTTCCAAATTGGTGTCGCTATATCAGGTAAATGTAGTCCCTTGCCAAGATCTCGCCATCGACCTATGAAGTGAAAGTCACTACCTTGGGAGGCAAGTAATTCATATTCTTTACTCCACATCGCTAATTGTAAACGTATTTGCAGGGATTGTTGCCCTCTTGCCACTTCCATGGCATCGCCATCGGCATCTTTAAATTCTGTAAATAAACGACGCATCCATTTATTGGATAATTTATAATTATCCGGATGAGCTAAAATTGCTTGTCCACCAGCATTATGGATAACTTGGATAGCAAGATGCATATCTATCCAATTATGTGGGACATAGCCGATATTACCTCTGCTTAAATACTTATCAAAAACTTTAGCAAAGGTAGGTGCAACCCCTTGTTCCACCAAATAACGAGCAAAATGCGCCCGCGTTATTGCACCCTCTCCGGCTAACGCTTTCGCTCCTTCATAGACACCGTCAATATTAGCTTTTTCCAATCGACGACCCATTTCCAGCGCCCGAATTTCACGTTTTTCTTTTTGTAATAAGATAAGATCAACCAAACCTGCATGCTGCACATCGATATTAACACCCAGAACATGTATCTCATGATTTAGCCAATTGGTTGTTATTTCAATGCCATCTATTAATTTTATTTTTAAATCTAGCTCTGTGATAGTTTGATGCGCAGCACCTAGACCATCGGTTGTATCGTGATCAGTCAGCGCTAATATACTCACTTGTCTATTATCCGCTCGGATTATTAATTCTTGCGGTGTTAATTGACCATCGGATGCGGTGCTATGCGAATGTAAATCAATTAACATAAATTTCCTAAAAATAATCTTGACATTAATGTACTTATCACAAAGGATAGTAGACATGATTTTATGGAATGCATGATATATGATTTTTAATACAATTACTCTTACTCTTTATTGGTGGCACTTATTCTCCCTTCGCGAGCAATGAGGTTTTTGTATATATAATTTTCTTAAACCAAATTTAAAAGCTCGCAAATTGCGGGCTTTTTTTGTATTTGCAGTTTAAAAAGTAAATGAGAAGTAAACATGAATATAAACAATCTAATCCTTTTCCAATATTGGCGATAATAAATAGCCCACATTTTAAGACTATATTTATTATAAAACGCAAATTTAAAGGATAACAAAATGAACACATTACACCCTATAGGTGTTTTAAAAAGCTTTCACGTTGAGAGCCGTTATATACAAAAATCATTACCTCTTTTTCAAAAGCTAACTCAAAATAAAACAAATAATTTGCTGTTTGATTCTGCTGAGATCTCAACAAAAGCGCATCTAAAAAGTATTATGCTTCTTGATGCGTGTTTGAAAATAACGTGTCATGGCCTACAAGTTACTTTTGAAACATTAACCGATAACGGTAAAGATTTACTCATTTTTATTACGCCACAGTTTTCTATCCAATACATCGAAAAACAAAGCACGACTAAACTCTGTGTCTCGTTTCCGAAAGCCGGCTCAGACATTGATGAAGAGCAACGCTTAAAAAGTGCATCGCCTATGGATGCACTACGTAGTCTACTAAAAAAAATAAACATACATTCTAAACATCCCCAAGCACTTTTTCTCGGTGGTATTTTTGCTTATGATTTTATTGCCACCTTTGAACAATTAATTGAAGTACCTGAAAGTGAAAATAGTTGCCCTGATTTTGTTTTTTATGTTGCCGAAACTCTCCTGATTCAAGATCATCAAAATAAAACCTGTGAAATTCTAGGATCTGTTTTTGGCGGAATATATAGCGATGCAAATGTAATTCGCATTCATACACGCTTAAACGAATTACAGGATATTTGTGAAAATTTCACCACACCAGAAATGCCCCTAATCCCTTTGCAGGGTAAAATAGTGACAGATGTGAGTGATAAGCAATACAAAGATATTGTCATACAACTTAAACAACATATTTTAAAAGGTGACATTTTCCAAGTCGTTCCCTCTCGAAGTTTTTATTTACATTGCCCTAATCCAATGGGTGCTTACGCAAAATTAAAAGAAACAAATCCTAGCCCCTATATGTTTTATCTAAAAGACAGTGATTTTATACTTTTTGGTGCATCGCCTGAGAGCGCCTTAAAATATACAAAAAAGAGCAATGATGTCGAAATATACCCTATTGCGGGGACACGAAAACGAGGGCTAAATAAAGATGGAACGATTAATCACGATTTAGATAGCCGTTTAGAATTAGATTTACGCTTAGATAAAAAAGAAACATCTGAACACTTAATGCTGGTTGATCTGGCGCGTAATGATATTGCACGTATCAGTATCCCAGGCACTCGCCATGTAGCAGAACTATTAAAAGTCGATAGGTATAGCCACGTTATGCATCTTGTCTCCCGTGTCGTTGGTAAGTTACGTGCAGATTTAGATGCCTTACACGCATATCAAGCCAGTATGAATATGGGCACTTTAGTTGGAGCGCCTAAAATTCGAGCGTCTGATCTCGTGCGTAGCGTAGAAAAAAAACGTCGGGGCAGTTATGGGGGAGCCGTTGGCTATCTCAATGGGCAAGGTGATATGGATACGTGTATTGTGATTCGATCCGCTTTTGTAAAAAACAATATTGCTCAAGCACAAGCAGGGGCCGGTATCGTTTTTGACTCTGTTCCAGCACAAGAAGCAGATGAAACCAGACATAAAGCAGCCGCTGTATTAAATGCCATTGCGCAAGCCCATGGTGTCACTCTTAACGATGTAGAGGTGTAATACTATGCATAATACACACGAAAATACCTTGTTTTTCCTCGACAACTTTGACTCTTTTACGTACAACTTAGTTGACCAATTTAAAACCCTAGGCTACCCCGTTAAGATTTTTAGGAATAATCAAAGTGCTCTTAAAATAAAAAAACAAATGGATGACTGCTTAGGAAATGTACTGCTCGTTTTGTCACCAGGCCCTGGTAGACCACGCGACGCTGGATGCTTGATGGAACTAATTAAACTGTGCAGGGGTAATACCGCCATGCTCGGTATATGTTTAGGCCATCAAGCTTTAATTGAGCAATATGGGGGAAAGATTATTAAAAGTAAAGAAATCGTACATGGTAAATCGTCTTTAATTCAACATTGTGCTAATCGTATGTTTGAAAATTTACCACTCCCCCTTAAAGTCGCTCGTTATCATTCTTTAGTGGGCACGGACATTCCCGATGAACTTGAAGTGGTTGCTGATTTAGAGGGTGTCTGCATGGCGATTTATCACCCTAAAGATCGCGTATTAGGATTTCAATTTCACCCAGAATCCATTCTAACCTGTGATGGCGCACAGTTATTACAAAATAGCTTACATTTTTTATTGCCAGAAGGAGCGTTTTAAATGCAAATTCTAGAAAGTTTATATCAGGGGACATCCTTAACCCACAAACAAAGCATTGATTTTTTTAGCCAAGTAGTAAAAGGTGACATTGATCCCATCATATTAGCATCGGCTTTAACGGCATTAAAAATAAAAGGTGAAAGTATTGATGAAATCAGTGGAGCAGCCCTTGCTCTTATTGCTAATGCCAAAACATTTCCAAGCCCTGAGTATCCTTTTACAGACATTGTAGGTACTGGAGGAGATGGCCTAGGCACCATTAATATTTCAACCGCAAGCGCCTTTGTCGCAGCCGCGTGCGGTTTAAAAGTATGTAAACATGGTAGTCGTAGCGTCTCAAGTCTATCGGGATCCTCAGATTTGTTAAGTGCTTTTGGTATAAATGTTAATATGCCCAGTCACCGTGCACGTCAATGTTTAGATAAACTCAACATCTGTTTTTTATTTGCTCCCGCCTATCATGCAGGAATGCGTTTTGCAGCGCCAGTACGTAAAGCACTTGCAACACGTTCTATTTTTAACTTATTAGGCCCTCTTATCAATCCAGCTCGTCCCAAAACAATGTTAATGGGTGTTTATGCAGCCGAATTACTTGTGCCGATGGCAAAAGTACAACGAAGACTTGGCATGCAACGCGTGATGGTGGTTTTTGGTAGTGGTCTTGACGAAATCGCATTACATGATAAAACACACGTTGCAGAGCTTATCGACGGTGAAATAATAGAGTATACATTATCAGCACAAGATTTTGGCATGCAAACTTATCCTATCCAAACGTTATTAGGGGGCACTCCTAATGAAAATAAAATTATTATCAGCCTCATTTTAGAAGGAAAAGGCAGTGCACCACAACAAGCGGCCGTTGCAATTAATACCTCCGCATTATTAGTTGTTAATGGCCTTGCAGATAACTTTAAAACGGGTACAAAAATGGCATTAAACATGATGCAAACGGGCAAACCTTTACACTTACTTCAACAATTAGCGGAGATGAGTCAATGCTAGATAAAAGCCTCTTATCTAAAACCATATTAGACGATATTATTACTGATAAAATAACATGGGTTAAACATCGTCAAATCAAACAACCTTTACAAAGTTTTAAAGATAAACTTATTGCCAGCGACCGTGATTTTTATCAAGCATTAACTCAAAGCGAATGCGTTTTCATCCTAGAATGTAAAAAAGCATCGCCATCAAAAGGCTTACTGCGTGCAGATTTTGATGTAGAAAAAATCGCCTTACAATACGCTCCCTATGCGAATGTCATTTCCGTTTTATGCGATGAGAAATATTTCCAAGGTAGCCTTGAATATATAAAAACAGTGCGTGATGTACTCAGTCAACCTGTGTTGTGTAAAGATTTTATTATAAATGTTTATCAAATATATTTAGCGCGACATTATCAAGCTGACGCTGTTTTATTAATGCTTTCAGTGCTTGATGACGAAACCTATCAATTACTTAGCAATACTGCGCACCGTTTAAATATGGGAGTGCTAACTGAAATAAGTAATGAGGTAGAGCGCCAACGCGCAATAAATCTTAATGCAAAAGTCATTGGCATTAATAATCGAAATTTACGTGATATGAGTATTGATCTGCAGCGTACCAAAAACCTCGCTATCGACCTACCTAAAAATACCATTGTGATCAGTGAATCTGGTATACAAAATCACTCCCAGATTGTAGAGCTTAGCCAACGTGTACAAGGGTTTCTTATTGGTAGTACATTAATGCAACAATCAAATATTGATTTTGCTTGTCGCAAACTTATTTTTGGTGAAAATAAAGTCTGTGGACTCACTCATGCTCAACATGCGGCAGATGCTTATAGAGTGGGAGCGATTTACGGTGGCTTGATTTTTGTTACACAGTCACCGCGTTATATCAATGTACACCAAGCTCGCTTAGTGATGCTCGGCGCCCCACTCACTTATGTTGGCGTATTTCAAAATGAAGAAATAAAAGAAATTATATCTATCGCCAAACAATTACACCTTCGCGTAATACAACTCCATGGTAATGAAAATGCAACCTATATCGATTCACTACGCCATCAATTACCAAAAGACTGCCAAATTTGGAAGGCGCATGGGATCGGTGCAATATTACCTGAATTTCAAGTCTTAAATGTTGATAAGCACCTATTAGATACACGCGTAGGTGAACAGCAAGGAGGTTGTGGTAAAACCTTTAATTGGGATTTATTAAAAACACTGCCTATCGATAAAAGCCAATGCATTTTAGCCGGTGGCCTTACACCAGAAAACGCTAGCGAAGCGGCCAAATTAGGATTTTCAGGACTTGATTTTAACTCTGGCGTTGAAACGTGCATCGGAATAAAAGACCCGCAGTTACTCGCTAAAGCTTTTTCTCAACTCAAAAAATACAAATAGTCAAAATAACCAAGTGAACTTTCCACTACTAGTAAGGTAATAACAATGCAAAAATTAAATCCCTATTTTGGTCAATTTGGTGGTATGTATGTTCCCCAAATTTTAGTTCCCGCCTTACAACAGTTAGAAAATGAATTTATAAAAGCCCAAAATGATCCTGACTTTATTGCACAACTATCCGAATTATTAACCGAGTATGCAGGCAGACCTACTCCACTTACACTATGCCGTAATTTAACCAAAGGAAAAAAAACAAAACTGTATTTAAAACGTGAAGATTTATTACACGGTGGTGCACATAAAACCAACCAAGTGCTTGGCCAAGCATTATTAGCCAAACGTATGGGAAAACATAAAATTATTGCAGAAACAGGAGCAGGACAACACGGAGTTGCGACCGCATTAGCCTGTGCATTATTAAATCTTGAATGTAAAATTTATATGGGTGAGGTCGATATGAAACGTCAAGAGCCCAATGTATTTCGGATGCGTTTAATGGGGGCAGAAGTAATATCGGTAAGCTGTGGAGCTGGTACATTAAAAGATGCCTGTAACGAAGCTTTACGAGATTGGGCCGGTAGCTTTAGTGATACACATTACCTTTTAGGAACAGCTGCGGGTCCGCACCCTTTTCCCACTATTGTACGCGAGTTTCAAAAGATAATTGGAGAAGAAGCTAGACAACAATGCCTAAAGAAAGAAGGTATTTTGCCACATAAAGTCATTGCTTGTGTCGGTGGAGGATCAAATGCTATTGGTATTTTTAATGATTTCATTGCCGATGAAAGTGTTGAGCTTATCGGTGTTGAACCCGGCGGGCTTGGTGTCGAAACGGGGAAACATGGATGCACTATCTCAGAAGGCTCTAAAGGTATATTTTTTGGTATGCACACGTTAATGATGCAAGACAAACATGGACAAATACAAGAGTCTTACTCTATTTCTGCAGGCTTAGACTTTCCGGCTGTCGGACCACAACATGCGCATTTAGCAGAAACAGGTAGAGCAAGTTATGTTAACGTCACAGACGATGAAGCTTTATCCGCATTTCATGCACTCGCTAAACAAGAGGGGATTATTGGTGCACTTGAATCCTCACATGCTTTAGCACATGCTTTAAAAATCATTAAAGAAGATGATAAAGAGCAGATTATTATTGTTAATTTATCTGGTCGAGGCGATAAAGATATTTTTACTGTCGCTAATATTTTTGAACAAAAAGGAATATTGTAATGAATAACCGTTATGACGATCTGTTTAAGCGCCTCACCGCAACAAAACAAGGTGCCTTTGTTCCTTTTGTAACCATTGGAGACCCCGATAAAGCACGCTCTTTAGAAATTATTGATACTTTAGTCAAAGCAGGAGCTGACGCACTTGAACTCGGCATCCCATTTTCAGATCCCGTTGCAGATGGCCCCACTATCCAAAAAGCCTCAATTCGCGCTTTAGAGGCTGGTGCAACGCCGGATAGCTGTTTAGCAATTATTAAAGAGATCCGCATCTTACATCCAACTATTCCGATTGGTTTACTCTTATATGTAAATTTAGTTTATCGTAATGGTATCGAAAACTTTTACGAGCGTTGTAAAGAGGCGGGTGTCGATTCTATCTTAATTGCAGACGTACCTTTGCATGAAAGTGCACCATATCGCGCCGCAGCCCTAAAATACAACCTACAACAAATATTCATCGCCCCCCCAAACGGGGATGCAGAGACACTTAAAAAGGTCGCCCAACATAGCCAAGGTTATACCTACTTATTAAGCAGAGCAGGTGTTACGGGCAGTGAAACTAAAGCAGAAATGCCCGTTATAAACATGATCCGTACATTACAACAATATAATGCACCTCCCGCGCTTCTTGGCTTTGGTATTTCAACACCTTCGCAAGTAAAAGAAGCGATAAAGTCGGGTGCGGCGGGCGCAATTTCAGGCTCTGCAGTCGTCCGTATTATTGAGGGGAACCAACAAAACCAACAAAATTTACTCAAGGATATGCACAAATTTATAAAAGCAATGAAAGCTGCCACCCATTATTAACCAAAAAAATCAACTCACTTACACTCAGCCATTAATTTGGCTGGTATTTAGGACTTTATTTTCGATGAACTTTATTCATAGACGGGTCCATTTATTGACGAATAATGCAAGACAATAATTACTATAAGAATAATATAAGGCAATAACAAAGCGTCTCTCTCGCGTATAAAGAGAAGTAGTCGTCAATTTAAACTGTCAGTAATAATGCAACCAAGCTATATTCTTAAACTAAAGAGAAAAAAATGAAACTATTCAGAGAATTTATTCCCCTAATCATCTTTTTTATTGTTTATAAGATGGTAGATATCTATATGGCAACCGCCGCATTAATGATAACCATGACACTCAGTTTTATTTTCAGTTATTTTCAAAATGGTAAACAAACCGATAAAATGCAAATAATTACTCTCGTCATGGTGCTAGTCTTTGGGTCATTAACCATCGGACTACATGATGATGTTTTTATTAAATGGAAAGTTACCGCCATATATAGCCTTTTTGCAATAGCTCTTTTTGTCACTCAATTTATCTTAAAAAAACCAGCTCTAAAGCAAATGTTAGGTAAAGAACTAACGTTACCAAATAACGTTTGGAACACCTTAAATAGTGCATGGATGCTGTTTTTTATTGCTCTTGCAGTGCTCAATATTTATGTCGCATTTAACTTCTCTCAAGAAACATGGGTGAACTTTAAAGTATTTGGTTTACTCGGTGCAACTCTTCTCTTTACCGTATTAAGTGGCTTCTATATTTATCAATATATTCCACAAGACAAAGCAAATAAAGATTCAAGCATTAATAAACCCAAGGAGTGAATATGTTATATATTATTTTTTCTGAAGATATCAAAAACAGCTTGGCATTACGCATAACAACACGTGACGCACATCTTGCACGCTTACAAACACTACTCGAGCAAAATCGACTCGTTGTTGCAGGACCTAACCCAGCTATCGATAACAATGATCCCGGCGAGGCGGGTTTTACTGGGTCAACGGTAATAGCAGAATTTAACTCTTTAGAGGAGGCTCAATCTTGGGCAGATGCTGATCCGTATCAAAAAGCAGGGGTTTATGCTTCGGTGCGCATTAAACCGTTTAAACAAGTATTACCTTTAACTTAATCGTATTCTTGTACTTTTAAAAATAAAAAAGGCGATATTATCGCCTTTTTTATTTTCTTTCATTTTCGTATCTTAATTTGAATGCAACATCGTATTTAATTCAACCGCACTCTTATTTGCTAAGCATTCTATTTGGCCTGTTATTGAATTCCGACGGAATAACAAATCGTTTTGATTAGCAAGATCGCGCGCTTTTACTATTTCTATTTGCGCACCTGATTTATCTAATAATTTAACCTTAGAGCCCGCCGTTACATATAAACCAGACTCAATAGTACAGCGATTACCTAATGGAAAACCAAGCCCTGAATTCGCACCTAGCAAGCTATTTTCTCCAATTGTAACGACCACTTTACCACCGCCACTTAGTGTCCCCATGATAGATGCTCCACCACCAATGTCCGAACCTTCACCAACCATAACACCTGAAGAAATACGCCCTTCAACCATGCTTACACCGATTGTTCCTGCGTTAAAGTTAATGAATCCTTCGTGCATTACCGTTGTACCTTTACCCACATACGCACCTAAGCGTACCCGTGAAGTGTCCGCTATACGTACTCCTTCAGGTACAATGTAATCAACCATTTTAGGGAATTTATCAACACAATCCACGCTTATCACTTCACCTTTTAAACGAGCTTCAATTTGCCTTTCAGCAAGCTCAGGTAGATCAATAGGCCCTTTATTCGTCCATGCGATATTATGTAGAACAGAAAAAATACCATCTAAAATCAAACCATGTGGTTGTACTAAACGGTGTGAGATAAGCTGTAACTTTAAAAAACCTTGAGCAACATTTTGTGGTGCTTCATCAGTCGCTAAGATAGTCAACACTAAACTTTGTGTTGACTTCGTAGCTGCAACAGCAAAATCAGCATTATTAATTTCATCCGCACCATTAAATGCAGCGCCAAGTTGCTCTGCAACCTGTGGGCTTATTTCTAACGTTTCATTACCACCTTGATAACCGACAATAGCGCCTAATACCGCGACTAAGTCCGCACTAGGGGAAAGTAAAGGATAAGGATAAAATACTTCTATAATTTTTTGCTGACGGTTTTTTGTAGCCGTACCAAAAGCAAGTGCAAATGTAGACATGAATAAGCTCCGATATAAAAAGTCTAAAAAACATTAATATTAAGAATGCCAATATTAAAACTGTTACACATCATAAAGAAGCGCCTTGCATATTTAAAGCGATATATACAAAACAGCTTTAAATTAATTTCATTTTTCATCTAAATCTTACACGATACAAATAATTCACCCTGAAAACTCTTATTTTAAATACCTTTTCCCTCCGCATTACACACGATAAGTTCGACTCAATAAAAAATGAAATTAGCAAATAACACTCTGTTACAACAAATAGTTTTTCTTTATTTTAGCTGACGCTTTTTACGCAATAATTCATAAGATCGTTGAATATCCTGTGTTTTTTCTTTCGCCAGATTCATCATTTCTTCAGGTAATCCTTTTGATGCTAATTTATCAGGATGGTTTTGACTCATGAGTTTACGGTATGCACGTTTAAGCTCTGTATCACTGACACTAGGCTCCACACCCAATATTTTATAAGCATCACTACTACTTTCTTGTTTCTGTTGCTGACGCTGACCTTGATGATAATGTTGTTGCCCTTCGAACATTTGTAGTAAACGATCTAATTCAAAACGAGAAAACCCTAACTGTTCAGCAATAATATACAAAATAGATTTTTCACTTCCATCAATGGTTCCATCTGAAAAAGCCACTTGGATCTGTATACCCAAGAACATTTGTAAAACATTGCGATCACCACGTACCATTTGAACAAATTCAGATAAAATATCCTCCAGTGGAAAATCATTCTTTTTACCAAAAGAAAAAGATGCTTGTGCTTGCGCACGCATTTCACCTTGCAAATGCATTTGATCCATATATGCATTGGCAAATTGAATATCAATGGCAGTGACTTGGCCTTTTGATTTTGCAATATGCCCCATTACTGAAAATGTAGTATCAAAAAATATTTTTTGCCTTGCCCTGCTATTGCTTGTATTGGAAAATAGGCCATTTTGAATATCAAAATTCAACGCAGTGGCGCGGTCAAAACGGTGCCCTAACCAAATACCTAAAAACATCCCCAATATATGGCCAAACATAAAGCCAAAAAAACCGCCAAGTATTTTTCCCCAAATTCGCATAATGCTAAAAACCTTCTCTTCTAATATTAATTAAACGTATATTGACTAACTATTTGCCTTTTTACCAATTTTTTACTTCAATTACCGAAATTTAATCTAAATTTGACGAACAATGATTGGAGCACTCGAGTGTTTGCTTTATGATAGGTCTTTCTGTTTTCTTATTTTAAAGCTTAATGTTTTCTTTTTCTGCACCTCAGTGAGTACTTAATGTTTAAATGTTTTCCTTTATTTCTTGTTTTTTTTCCTATTTTTACACTGAGTGCAGAGCCTTTAGACACCACACCATCAACCATCAATAACAATCAAACAAAACAAACGCAATCATCCGTCGATACAATACCTAAATCGACTAATGACTTCTTTAATCAGTGCTACAAAAACGTGCCAATGATTATACCTAAAACATCCACCAAACCGGCCAATCAAATGCCGGTAAATATCAGCGCTTTTAATTTGTTTTCTTTAAATGACACGCTCATTTACCAAGATAATGTTGAACTCACTCATGACGATAAATATTTATCGTCAAATAAATTAACCTATTTTGTAAAAGAAAAAAGAGCCCTTGCCGAAGGTGATGTTAAATTTGTTAATGGCCAATTAACCCTACATGCAGAACGTATTACCACCGAGATGATAACCAATAAAACGTCATTTTATCAAAGTAAATACCAATTTCATGGTCGCAAAGGCCGAGGTCAGGCATCCAGCATTTTTGATAATGGTAAAGACCTTTATGAGCTGAAGAGCTCAACATATAGCGCGTGTCCTCCACAAGATAACACGTGGTCATTAAGCTCAACAACATTATATATAGATAATAAAACAGATGTAGGCAGTGCTTACAATGCCGTATTACGGATCAAAGATTTCCCTGTGTTTTATTTTCCATATATTACATACCCTACGAGTGATAAACGTAAAACAGGCTTACTTTTCCCTTCATTTGAGCTCTCAAGTAATAATGGCTTTACTATCACCCAGCCACTATATATAAATATTGCACCTAATATGGATGCAACGATCACCGCTAAAAACATGCAAAAACGGGGAACTTTAGTTTCTGCAGAATATCGCTATTTATTTGATTTTGGTGCGGGGAAATTTCAAGCAGAGTATTTACCCGATGATAAAATCCGTAAGGAAAAACGCTACTTATATCACTGGGATCACAACGTAAATTTCGCCAAGAATTGGAATTTTAACGCCACTTACTCGAGCGTAAGTGATGATTATTATTTCAGTGATATTGATACCCCTTATGGTGAGCGTAGTGATAATCAACTATTACAAACTGCAGACTTAAGTTACCGTGAAAATAATTGGAGTGGCGAAATTGAAGTGCGTAACTTTCAAATATTAGGCAATAGCGACAGCCCACATAAAGTGTTACCTAAACTGTCTTTCAGTCTCTATGAACCTTTAGACTGGAAAAGTCTACAATTTGACTTATATTCTGAAATCACACGATTTACCCACGATGATAAAAACGTTTACACTGGAACACGTATTCATATCGCCCCCAAATTATCACTACCATTATATTATGACTCAATGTTTATTAATACAGAGCTCAAATACATGCTCAGTTTTTATGAGCAAGATATCCCTACCGAATCGCCAAAGTATACTTGGTATAAAGATCTTAAAAGTCATGTTACACGTTCAATTCCGTCCTTAAAAATCAACTCAGGAATAAATTTTGAGCGAGATTTAACTTTTTTAAACAGTGATTATCAACAAACACTCGTACCACAAATACAATATTTATATGTCCCTTATAAAGACCAATCTGCTATCGGTCTTTATGATACGACGCTTATGCAACAAGATTATTATGGGCTTTTTCGCGATAATAAATTTTCTGGCTATGATCGTATTGCAGATGCCAATCAATTAACATTAGGCATAGCATCAAGTTTTCTTAATGCACAAGGGCAAGAAAAAATGCGTTTTGCCATTGGTCAAAATTACTATTTCCGAAATGCACGAGTACAAATACCCTCTAATGATTATTCGGAAAATAATACGGAAACGACCAGTAGTAGTTCTTCTATTATTGGTGAATTTGACATCAACTTTTCAAGTAAATATTTTTTACATAGCGGGTTAGAATGGGATAATGAAAATAACATAATTAACCGTGCTAACACTACCCTTGAAAAACGTTGGTTGCATAACACTTATGTACAACTTAATTATCGTTATATGGCACCGGATGAAAATAGTGAATTACAAGTCAACCAAATTGGGAGCAAGCTGAATTGGTCCATCAATGCTCAATGGACCACTTTTGCTAGCTACTATTATGATCTAGAATATAACACCCCTTTTGAAAGTATTATGGGATTAAAATACCAATCCTGTTGTTGGGCAATAGGCTTGAGCTATGAAGAGCATATGTCTCCCTACTATGGACCTATTTCATCGGTCAATGAGAACTATCAAACAGAGCAAAATTTTAAATTAACTTTTGAACTAATGGGACTCGGAGGCGTCGGATTCTCAGCTGGCGACGAAAGCCTTTTTGATTACGGTCGCCCTTTTTACTTACAATAATGGATATAAGATGAGATCAATACAAGCCCTATTAGTGACGATACTATTTTCTACACTATTTTGCGCACCACTTTTTGCAAAAACTCAATACTTAGACAAAATTGAAGTGGTCGTAAATCAAGATGTTATATTAAATAGCGATGTACAACGTATGCTTAAAGATATACAAGTACGTTATCTGAAAATGCAAAAGACGCTCCCATCTAAAGATATATTACACGAGCAGATCATTGATAAATTAATCAATGATCGCTTACAGCTGCAAGTTGCCGAACGCATGGGTTTACGTCTTGATGATGTGCAAATCGATCAAACTATTCGCCAAATATTAAAAAAAGAAGGCAAAAGCATTGTTCAATACCAACAAGAATTAGCCCAGAAAGGCGAAAGTTACCAAGCCTTTGTAGACACCATTCGTAATGAGCTTACTATTAATGAAGTACGCCAAGTGCAAGTGCGTCAACGCATTAATATCTCTGAACAAGAAGTAAAATTAATGGTGGAGCGCTTAAATAAAAATAATAAGAAAAATACACAGTTCCATTTTATACATATATTATTAAAAACAGATAATCCAAATTCCTCAGCTGAAAAATTAAAAGTAAAACAACAAGCACTAAAAATAATACAACGTTTACAAAAAGGTGAGGATGCGAGTAATTTAGCAAGACAGTTTTCATTAGGCCCTAAAGCATTAGATGGTGGAGATTGGGGTTGGCGAACAATAGATGAAATTCCGAGTTTATTTGTCGATATGTTCGATGAATTAAAAACTAAAAAAGGGGATATTATCGGTCCTTTTAAAACCAGATTAGGTTTAAGTATTATTCAAATTGTCGATAAAAAAGGATTTGAAAATATCACGACTCTCGAAGTCAATGCACGTCATATCTTAATTAAATCTAATATTATATTAAGTGATAACAAAGCACAGTCGTTACTTAATACCTATCGCAACGAAATTTTAGAAGGCAAGAAAACTTTTTCTGAAATCGCGCGCGCTCACTCACAAGATCCGGGCTCTGCAGTCAAAGGTGGTAATTTAGGTTGGGCAGATCCAAATCTATATGTACCCGAATTTAGAGATAAAGCCAACACATTAGCCGTAGGCGAGATAAGTAAACCTTTCCACACGATGCATGGATGGCACATTCTCGAAATATTAGGTAAACGTAAATCAGATAGCACTCAAAAAGCAACACAACAAAAAGCCTACTCTATTTTATATAAGCAACGCTTTCCAGCCGAAGCTTATGCATGGATGAATGAAATTCGCCAAGAAGCTTATATTAAAATTATTACGCCACAACATTCTAAGGTCTTAGACAATGCTAAAAAAATCACAGAATAACGTCGCACCGATTATTATTACAGCTGGTGAGCCGAGTGGCATAGGTATGGATATTGTACAAGCACTCGCAACACAACAATGGCCTATACCTATCGTAATTTGCTGTGATAAAAATTTATTGCGTACGCGTATCAAAAAATTAAACAATCAGATTATACTTCTTGATTATAGTTCAGCCGTAGAACAACCCGCACAACAAATCGGACAACTATATGTGGTACATGTGCCTTTAGTAAAAGACGTAAGCATCGGCAAGCCTGACAAAGACAATGCTCAATATGTCATTAATATGCTATCTTTAGCCAATGATGGATGCTTATCTGGCCAATTTTCAGCATTAGTAACGGGGCCGGTACACAAAGGTATTATTAATGATGCCGGCATTCACTTTAGTGGACATACTGAATTTTTTGCACAGCAATCAAATACTGATATGGTCGTTATGATGTTGGCAACAGAAGGGTTACGCGTTGCATTAGTCACAACTCACCTACCAATTAGAGAACTTGCCGACGCCATTACAAAACCACATCTAAGCCAGATAATTACGATTTTACAACGTGAATTACAAATGAAATATGGCATAAAAAAACCGCGTATTTATGTTTGTGGGTTAAACCCTCATGCAGGTGAGAGTGGCCATATGGGCAGAGAAGAAATTGAAATTATCGAACCTACTCTGCATGAATTACGTGAAGATGGGATTGATTTAATCGGCCCATTACCCGCTGATACATTATTTCAAGAAAAATACCTACAAGATGCAGATGTAGTATTAGCGATGTATCATGATCAAGGTTTACCTGTTTTAAAATATAAAGGTTTTGGTAAAGCAATTAATATTACCCTTGGGTTACCTTATATACGAACTTCAGTCGACCATGGCACCGCCTTAGATATCGCGGGTACTGGTATGGCTAATTCAAATAGTTTATTCTGTGCGCTCAATGAAGCTATCAGAATGGTACAAATACAACAACACAATTAAATATATAACGTCGCTATTTAGGTTTATCCTAGAACGCATAAAATAAAGTAACAAGAGTAAAACATGAATAATAAAACCCATTTAGGTCATACCGCACGTAAGCGTTTTGGACAAAACTTTTTACATGATGATTATATTATAGACTCAATTGTAGCGGCTATTTGCCCTCAATTTGAAGATAATATCGTTGAAATTGGCCCTGGTTTGGGCGCATTAACCAAGCCCGTTTCAGCACAAGTCAAAATGCTAAATGTTATTGAATTAGATAGAGATCTCGCAGAACGTCTAGCAATACAGCCTGAGTTTATTGGGAAATTAAAGATTACTCAAGCGGATGCTTTACAATTTGATTTTAGCTTGCTTGCAAGTAAAGAAAATCAATTGCGTGTTTTTGGTAACTTACCTTACAATATATCAACACCTTTAATGTTCCACCTTTTTGAATACGCAGATAAAATTAAAGACATGCATTTTATGCTTCAAAAAGAAGTGGTCAATCGTCTTTGTGCAGGGCCTAACTGTAAAGCTTATGGTAGATTAACCGTAATGGCACAATATTATTGTAAAGTTATTCCTGTACTTGAAGTTCCACCAAGTTCATTTATTCCTGCGCCTAAAGTTGACTCTGCATTTGTACGTTTAGAGCCCTATGATGTGCCACCTTTCTTGGCTAAAAGTTTAAAAGCTCTGAATCAAGTTTGTTCAATGGCATTTAATCAACGCCGTAAAACTATCCGTAATGGCCTTCGAGAGCTACTAACAGTCGAAGAATTACAACAATTAAATGTCGATCATACTAAACGTGCAGAAAATATTAGTGTTGAAGAATATGTGCGTCTTGCGAACTATGTTTTTGATCGTAAAGAGCAATTAAATAAATAATGACAACTTATATCGTGGGTGATGTGCATGGCTGTTTTAGCGAATTAAAACAACTTTTGGCATGGGTTAATTTTAATCCCAAGCAAGATGAATTATGGTTAACTGGCGATATTGTTGCCAGAGGCCCCCACTCACTCACGACTTTACGCTTTGTAAAAAATCTCGGCAACGCCGCAAAAATGATACTAGGAAATCATGATCTACATTTACTTGCTATTTGGCAAGGAATACACAAAGCACAACCACAAGATAAATTAGACGCTATTTTAAATGCACCCGATTGTGATGATTTATTACATTGGTTACGCCACCAGCCACTGCTGTTACGCCACCCTGATTTTAATTACATTATGGTACACGCCGGTATTCTGCCTCAATGGAAAATCAAAGATGCAGAAAAACTTGCTCAAGAAGCGCAACAAGCTCTCAGTGCAAATGATTTTAAAAACGTACTAAAAACAATGTACAGTAATAAACCTAATCAATGGTCAGAAACCTTACAAGGAGATGCTAGAATACGCTTTATTATCAATGCGTTTACACGCATGCGTTATTGTTATCTTGATGGGAGCCTTAATTTTGAGAATAAACTTAGCGTGATAAATACAAATCTAAACACAATTAAGCCTTGGTATGAATTTACTCGAGAGACTAAGCTTCCTAGTATTTTATTTGGTCACTGGGCAGCTTTACAAGGCCAAGTCAAACAACCTAATCTTTATGCATTAGATACAGGTTGCGTTTGGGGCGGGACTTTAAGTATGCTACGTTGGCAAGATAAAAAACTCTTTACATGCCCAAGCTCAATACAACCATAAACAATACACATAATCGATACGGCTTTATGGTATACGCTTTAATGTTACAAATTGATAATTATAAGCGTTTTTATTGTCTTTAAAATGCTCTTCACGCGTAATCTCCTGCCAATTGGCTGATTTTTCATAATCAGGAAAATAAGTGTCACCTCGGGTTTTAAGGTCAATAAAGGTTAAATATAAACAATCCACTTGTGCCAAATATTTTTCATAAAGACTCGCACCACCGATGATCATCACCTCACTAGCATCCTGTACGATTTTTAAGGCTTGCGTCATATTTTGCACACACATAACACCTTCTATTTGCAGTGTAGGATCGCGACTCAGCACTATATTTTGTCTTCCCGGTAATGGGAATCCTATCGACTGATGTGTTTTTCGACCCATTATAACGGGTTTTCCTAATGTGACTTTTTTAAAGAAGGCAAGATCTGCAGGCAAATGCCAAGGCATTTTATTATCTAAACCAATCACTCTATCTTCTGCCATCGCTGCTATCATTGATATTTTCATCTTATTCCTTATATATTTCGCTCAGATTAACAAAATATTGACTTAATTGATGCACAATATTTCAAGCTTTTGTTATGCTTAGTAACATTATTTGATTAACACGGCGAATGAAAGTTATGCTAGGAAAAAAAACAATCATAAGTGTCTCTGTCATTATTGTACTTATTTTTTTTACCGTCTCTATTTGGTGGGGGAAAATGCCTTCTGCCTATAATGTATTCGAAAAAACAAAACAAACCGCACAACAAGAACAAGAAAAAATCGTGGTCGGTTACACAACTGTCTCCACCTTAATTGATGTTACACAATGGTTACTCGATAAACCCGGTGGATTTTTAAGTAATGATATTACTCCACCAAGCATATTTATGGATAATATGCCAGCGTTTGAATATGGTGTTTTAGAACAAGTTCGCGATTTAGCACTGGTAATGCGCTTAGACTTTAGTCGTTCACAGTCACAGTCTAGTGTTAATAAAGATTTAGAGATAGCACAAAGTAAATTGAACATTTCACATAAAAGTTGGATTTTTCCCAGTGCAGAAAGTGAATATCAAAAAGCTATTCTAGCATTAGAACGCTACCGATCTGACCTGGCGACACATGATGCGCCCAATGCACAATTTTATACCCGAGCAGATAATCTCGCTGACTGGTTACGTAAAGTTGAAAAACGTTTAGGCTCTATTTCCCAACATTTAAGTGCAAGTGTTGGCCAAGATCAATACAATACGGCATTGGCTGGCGATCCAAATGCTATGCAATCAACCCAAACCGCAGAAAATATACAAATAAAAACGGATTGGCTAAAAATTGATGATGTGTTTTATGAAAGTAAAGGTGCCACTTGGGCTATTTTACAATTTTTAAAAGCGGCTGAAATCGATTTTTCAAATGTTCTGAAAAAGAAAAATGCTCAAGTGAGCTTAAAACAAATTATTCGAGATCTTGAAGGCACCCAAGAAACACTTTGGAGTCCGATGGTACTTAATGGCGATGGTTTTGGTCTTTTAGCCAACCACTCTTTAGTCATGGCAAATTATGTATCACGTGCCAATGCTGCTCTCATAGATTTACGTAGTCTACTCGAACAAGGCTAGCCTACTTTTTCGCCTATATTATATTACTCACAATATAAATACTAAAAAGCATATGTTCGCCATTAATTGGCCAAACATATGCTTTTTAGATGATAAGACATATTTTTACTTTTTATTAGCATCAAATGACCCTTTACATTTAAAGGCTCGCTTCATCGTAAATAATCTACATAAAGAGCAGAGTTCACTTTACATTACCATCTCATTCAATTGTAAGTTTGTATTTAAATTAAAAAAAAAAGAGATAACAGCTCATGAATTATCTCTTTTTAGTATTATAACTTTGTATTATTTTAAATAATTAAATATGGCTTAACTCATCATCGAGTAAATCAACAACACATTAAAATATTACGCACAACACTTTTTATATTTTTTACCACTCTCACAAGGGCAAAGATCGTTACGTTTCGGTTTAGATGACACACTTACCGTTTGAGGTTTATTTAAAAAACCCTGTAATTGTAAAATATTTTCATCAATATCAGCATTTATTTCAATACAAGCAAATAACGCATGCTCTTTTAGAAGTAACAATATTTCTTCTTTACGTACTTGTGTTTGTACACTCAATTGCAGTGGTGCATCTTCACTACCGGATTTAAGCACACGTTTAGTATTAAAACCATAACTGCTGTGCTTAGGTTTTTTCTCTTTTCTTCCTTTAAAGAAAAATTTATCTGACATATTGGTATCCTCACTATTAATGAAGCGCAGTTTATACTATTGGCCTGCCTCGGTAAATCAAAATGGAAGGTAGTGCTAAACCAAAGCTTAAAGCACTTAATGTAAACAGTGTACTTAGTCCATTTTCAGTAATAATAGCCATTAACTTAACACTGTAACCGGATGAGTTTAGCTCCATCAAACCAAGAATAGTCGAAAAGGCCAAACTACCCGGTATCATGGGGATAACGGCAGCAACCGTAAACACAGGGCGCGGAACAAGGTGCTTACGTGACCAATAGACGCCCAGAAAGCCCATCGCACCTGATGCGATAAATGTAGCCCCCTCAATCGGGATACCCATTGTCATTAATAAAAAACGTAAGCTATGCGCGAAAGATCCACCGAGAGCACAATAAATTAGCATATTGCGAGGAACATTAAATACCATTGCAAAACCCACGGCTGGTATCCATGCAAACCAGGCATCAATTAAAAATAAAGTAAATAAATGCATTAAATAATCCACCCTAATGATACGTTAATTAATGCAAGTGACGTTATTATTCCAAAAGACACACTGATTGTTAATAGTGTCGCAAATACCCAGCGGGCGATACCCGTACTAATATGCCCTTTAAGAACATCTGAAATAGCATTAATAAATGGAAATCCAGGCACTAAAAGTAAAACAGATGCCGCTATCGCAATTTGTGGTTTTTCGCCAAAGTCGTAAATGACTCCGAGACTTGCAATCGATGTAGCTAAAAAAGCAGATAAAGCAAAAATAACAAAGGGATTATGTTGTCTGGCCGCCAACTCTTGACGTAATATCATGGCACTACAAGACGCAAAAAAAGAAGTGATATAGACGGGCCAATCACCACCAAAGAAATGGCTAAAACTGGAACAGGACAAACCTATCATTAATGCCACTAAGTATCGATTATAATAATAGGGCTCTAAACGATTTAAGCGATCGCTTACTTGATCTGTATCTAACAATTTTTTTTCTAACATGACACAAATTCGTTGCACATCGCACACCATCTGCATATTAATACCCCGATCATAACAACGACGTGTCGTTGTTACACAATCACTCCCAAATATACTGGTGAGTACGATCGCGTCCAAACTAACTGAAAGTTCAATACTCGACGCACCTAATGCAATACCAATACGTTGTGTCGTTTGTTCAACCAACTGACTTTCAGCACCATGTTGTAGTAATATTTGTCCCGCTTTAATAGTAATTCGCGTTAGTTTTATTTGTTTTTTATGACTTAATCCCATTAATTAAACCCCCTATTTTAACGCACAGTGAAAGTTTATTTACTGACTGTAATATTCAAAAAATCAGTTGTTTTACACCCTCTAGGTTTTATAGACACATACTTTTAATCTAAAAAATACACACAGAGCATTTCGTTTATCCATTATTCACTTAATTGTTAAATATTTTAAATAAAAGGAAATTATCTTACATTATCATTTATAATAATCCTTTTAGCTAATAAATAGACATTCAATTATGCGCTATCCTCGATTTTATGATCCACAACACTTTTGTCTCGATAAAGAGTATGAACTTGCAGATGATGCTACCCAACATATACGTGTTTTACGTCTTAAAGCCGGTCTTAATATTATCCTTTTTAACGGTAAGGGGGGGCAATTTACAGCAACATTAATCGATGTTCAAAAACGTTCCTGTACAGTTAAAATTAATACCTTTACAAAAACAGAAAATGAAAGTCCTCTGCACTTACATTTAGGACAAGTGATATCGCGAGGTGACAGAATGGAGTTTATTATTCAAAAGTCTGTTGAGCTTGGCGTTAATGAAATAACACCTCTCCTTAGCGAGCGATGTGGTGTTAAAGTAAATGTAGAACGCATGTGTAAAAAACATCTACAATGGCAAAAAATAGCCATAGCAGCTTGCGAACAATCAGGACGTAATATTATTCCGATTATCCATCGTCCTCAACAGATGCAAGATTGGTGCGCAGAAAAATCCAATGCAGTAGCACTCACTTTGCACCCAAAAGCCAAGTTAAGTATTAAAACATTACCCGATAACATTAATAATGTTCGACTACTTATTGGCCCAGAAGGGGGTTTAAGTGACACAGAAATCACTGTAACAAAAAACCTTGATTTTACCGAAATTTTATTAGGTCCTCGTATATTGCGCACCGAAACCGCTACACTGAGTGCCATTAGCACGTTACAATTTCGTTTTGGCGATTTAGCCTGAATTTGACATAATAGGAAACAACATGAACATTAAAATTGGTATTTTGATGGATCCCATCGAGAATATAAACATTCATAAAGATTCAAGTTTCGCCATGCTTTTAGAAGCTCAATCACGTGGCTGGGAACTTTACTATATCACGATGAAAGATCTTTATTTAGAAAATGGACGCTGTTTTGTACAAAGTAAAAAACTAACAGTACAACGTAAAGATAATGATTTTTATCAATTAGAGGCTCCTATAGATCATCCTCTTGCAGATTTAGATGCCCTATTAATGCGTAAAGATCCCCCGTTTGATACCGAATATATCTATGCAACTTACTTACTTGAAAGAGCAGAACAAGAAGGTTGCCTCATTGTAAATAAGCCTCAAAGTTTACGTGATGCTAATGAAAAATTATTTACAGCTTGGTTTAGTGAATTCACACCTGACACATTAGTCACACGCAACGCCACAAAAATCCGAGAATTTCACCAAAAACATCATGATATAATATTGAAACCGCTTGATGGTATGGGAGGTGCATCTATTTTCCGTATTCAAGAAAAAGATGTAAATTTAGGCGTGATTATTGAAACACTTACTGAACATGAGAGTCGTTATTGTATGGCACAAGCTTTTATTCCTGCCATAACCCAAGGTGATAAACGTATTTTAATTGTTGATGGTGAACCTATGCCTTATGCACTTGCACGTATTCCTGCGAAAGGTGAAACACGTGGAAACTTAGCGGCTGGCGGACGCGGTGTTGCACAACCGTTATCTGAATCTGACTGGCATATTGCTCGATCTATTGCGCCTAAACTTAAAGAGAAAGGACTTCTTTTTGTTGGGTTAGATGTCATTGGCGATAAAATAACCGAAATAAATGTCACGAGCCCTACTTGTATCCAAGAGATAGATAATGCTTATGGTACAAATATTGCGGGTAAATTAATGGATGCTATTGAAAAACGTGTGCGATAAATTCATGTTTTTTGCCAGACTTAGCATTGACGCACAAAAGACTCATTGTCATGTTGCACCTAATAAGGGGCTTATATGAAAAAAAAGAATACTCACAACAACGATATGGATTTGCATGTTAGCAGTGCTCAAACAACGATTTTAAATACACTTAAAGATCATTTTTTAATTGCAATGCCCTCATTAACAGATCCTTATTTTAAGCACTCTGTCGTGTACCTTTGTGAACACGATGAGCATGGCGCGATGGGCTTCATTATTAACTTCCAGGTAAAATTAACCATACAAGACTTACTAAAAAACATTGAAAGCATTGATCATCAACCTATGCCACCTTTAACGGACTCAGTATATTTAGGTGGCCCTCTTGAACTCGAAAGAGGCTTTGTATTACATAGCCCTATCGAAGATAACTCACAAAGTACAAAATTAAATAATGAATTACTGATGTCTAATTCCAATGCGGTTTTGTCCCTTTTAGGCACCAACCTTGCACCTGAAAAATACATAGTCACACTCGGATATTCCAGTTGGAGCCCAGGGCAATTAGAACAAGAGATGCAAGATAATCACTGGCTTACGATGAAAAGTGAAAGTGAAATAATATTTAATATACCCGTAAAACAACGCTGGACTGAATCCTTGCGCCGCTTAGGGATAACACCAGAGCAATTAAGCCTAACGACAGGACACGCATGACAGAAAAAAACAAAACACCGCAAAGACTCTTAGGCTTTGATTTTGGAAGTAAAAGTATTGGCATTGCAACGGGACAAATGATAACAATGACCGCACAACCTCTACTGGCTATCAAAGCCCAGAATGGTATTCCTAATTGGGAAAACTTAGGCCGGCTAATTAAGGAATGGCAACCCGATATGTTGATCATCGGCCTACCTTTAAACATGGATGGCACAGAGCAAAGTATTACACAACGCGCCAAAAAATTTGCCAATCGTCTGCAGGGTCGCTTTGGCATTCAAATTGCTTTACAAGACGAACGTTTAACCACCGCGAGTGCCAAAGAATTTATTTTCGAATCTGGTGGATATAAAGCCTTAGATAAAGGAAAAGTAGACAGTGTCTCCGCAGCCTTAATACTAGAGAGCTGGATGAGTCTCTATAAACATCTCTGACACCTCAGATAGCTCTCTTCAATAATATAGAGAGCTTACCAATGAATTATCGATTGATCTTGTGCACTTAATATTTCATTCACTTTTTTAAAATGTGCGCAACCTAAAAAACCCCGATAAGCAGATAATGGAGAGGGATGGGATGAAGTTAAAATATGATGCTTTTGAGCATCTATTAATGAGATTTTTTTATATGCGTACTTACCCCATAACAGAAAAATAACCCCCTGCTGTGAATCGTTTATTTCACGAATAATATTATCTGTAAAAACTTCCCAACCTTTTTTTGCATGGCTACCTGCTTTAGTTTTTTCAACACTTAATACCGCATTGAGTAATAACACACCTTGCTTTGCCCAATGCGTAAGATCACCTGATAACGGAATTTTAAAATCACTAATACTTGCTTTTAGCTCTGTATAGATATTACGTAACGATGGAGGAACTTTAATTCCCTCTGGTACCGAGAAACTTAACCCATGAGCTTGCCCTGCGCCATGATAAGGATCTTGTCCTAAAATAACGACTCGAGTTTTATGCAACGGAGTTAAGGTCAACGCATTAAAACGTAAACTTTTAAGTGGTAATATACATTTACCAAGTGCTTCTTGCTTATCTAAAAACACTTGTAAATCTTGATAATAAACTAAACTCTTTTGTTGACGAATAAAATTATCCCAATTCATCTTTGTTTCCTCTTTATCTTTTTTACTTGCCTTAAAAATAAAATGACACATTTTTAAATTCTATTTTTTCATTTCCTAAAATATTTTCAACACTTTCTTTAAATTTTGCAGGATGCGCCGTGCATAAGAATAAACCTGTCTCTCCAGGTTGCAACTGTTTTATTAATTCGGCATAGGCAATCGCACCATGAGTGCTCGCATAAGTAGCCTAATAGATATAACTCGCGCAGTGCCTCTTGCGTCGTTGTAACACCACAACCTAAACGGTTAAGAGACCATCCTTATACTTTAAATAAGTATTCAATACACAACCAGTTATTTGGAATGCTAACATCCATAGAATTAGATACGTTGCTATTTGTTTGTTTCGGTGTCCAATATTTAGTCTTTAAATAGCGAGGTACCGTATCGTTCGCATTCGTTGCCACTATAAAAGGCTTAATGGGCAAACCTAGTGCATTGGCAAGTAAGCCTGCCGTTAAGTTACCAAAATTACCGCACGGCACAGAGATCACCAAGTTTTCTCTCTGACATATGTTTAATTGTGCAACCGCTTCAAAGTAATAACATATTTGTGCTAATAATCGATTAATATTAATTGAATTTGCAGAATTTAATCCGATTGCATTACGTAACACTTTATCATCAAACGCTTGCTTTACAATAGACTGACAATCATCCAAAGAGCCGTCGATTGCTAGCGTCGTAATATCCCCCCAAATAATTTTTCTTGTAAAGGGCTGATTTTACCCTTTGGGTACAATATCACGACATTAATATTTTCCATTCCAAAAAATTCATGTGCAACCGCCATATCTCCTGATATGGCGGTTAAAATATTTGCGTCTTCTACCGCATGAGGGTCGCAATTATAAATACCATCTACATAGTCCAAATTTCACAACCTTGTGCTTTTAAACAAACAGCTAAAACCACAGCAGAATAATCGGAGCCATTACGTCCAAGTACAACTGTAACTCGAGTGTAAATATTTTTTCACAGCTAGCTCATCAAAATTAGTTTTTTTGGTTTTAACTCTTTAAGTAACAAAGAAAAAACCTATGAACATCAAAGAAGCTATGCTGAGCGGAGGCACCTTGACTCATTTTATCCACGAGAGAAAACACATGATTAGTTACACCTGTGGTTGCTTTTTTTGCTATGTAATAACAATATCAGCTACTTTTTCAAAACATTTTGCATCTGCTAATGATGTTCCGCCAAATTTTAATACTCGCATTGTTTCTCCTGCATATAAGGATAAAAGCACCCCAATATGCTTAAAATGATGCCATTACAATTGATATGGCACC
This sequence comes from Psychromonas sp. CD1, assembly GCF_002239585.1. Lineage (GTDB taxonomy): Bacteria > Pseudomonadota > Gammaproteobacteria > Enterobacterales > Psychromonadaceae > Psychromonas. The sequence continues at coordinate 230,850 of NZ_NDFH01000003.1, read as the reverse complement.
ACGCATAGATTAAATAAATCGGTATGTACTTATGTATAATATCACGCACACACCTGCAATCAAATTAAAGCCAAAATAATATCATTATTGATTTGTATGCAAACCCGCGATTTACTCCTCTACAGAAAAAAAAAGAATAACAGATTGTTTTTCTCTTTTTTATTAGGATTTAACATAGGATATAAAAAAAATAACAAACATGTAGACTATTACATTGATATACATCAAATTTATGTTTATATTTATAATCATTTGCTACCAATTTAGTTGTTATCTTAATGTTAAGTATTTATAGTTCTAACACAATAAAGAAGAAGAACTATGTGTTAAGCTTTATTTGTCCTAATTCCACTCTAAAAGTCAAAATAAAATCTACACAAGTAAAGGATTCTTTAAAACAGTATTCGCATTAAATCGCGATACTTTGACCACTTTTAGATCCACAAGACGGATTAAATACAGGAGTTCCCCATGTCAACGGCCAATATACTTATAGTTGAAGATGAATTAGTGACACGTAACACTTTAAAAAGTGTTTTTAAAGCAGAAGGTTATAACGTGTTAGAAGCTAATGATGGTGATGAAATGCACCAAATCATTAAAGAAAACAATATTGACTTGATCATTATGGATATTAATCTTCCGGGAAAAAATGGCTTATTACTAGCCAGAGAATTGCGCGAAAATAAAAATATAGCATTGATATTTTTAACGGGACGCGATAATGAAGTTGATAAAATATTAGGCCTTGAAATTGGAGCGGATGATTACATAACAAAACCGTTTAATCCGCGAGAGCTTACTATCCGCACACGTAATTTACTAACCCGTACCATGCAAGAAAATATTTATTTTGATAAAGTTCGCCAAAAAGTAGAAAGCTATAAGTTTAATGGCTGGACACTCGAAATTGACAGCCGTTCATTACTAAGCCCTACTGGTGAAAGCTTTAAATTACCGCGTAGCGAGTTTCGTGCAATTTTACATTTTATCGAAAACCCAGGAAAGATTCAAACTCGTGCAGAGTTATTAATGAAAATGACAGGTCGAGAATTAAAAGCACACGACAGAACTGTTGATGTCACCATTCGACGTATCCGCAAACACTTTGAAAGTATTGTTAATGGAAAAGAGATAATTTCCACTATCCACGGTGAAGGTTACCGGTTTTGTGGCGAGTTAGAACAAGCATAAGGTCTCAGCACTAGAAAAGGTCATTTGACGCACTAACATGGCCTTTCTTGCCCCTCCGTACATAGTTTAAATCAAGACAATATTGATACAAACCTACACGAATAAGCTCCCTTCTATCTATTAATAACAAACACTTTAAAATTATGTTATATGCCAACCTCAAATTTTAAACAAAAAAAGTTTACATCATCTGAATTCTTCTCCACTTTATGCTCAAGCACATCAGTGCCATATTCTTGTGAATCTTCAGGTGTCATTTCAACCCAGACATATATCTCACCATCATCGGTATTGTGAGCAAGATCAACCGCAGCCCCAAATTCAGGCACACCGTTATGGTTATGGTCGCGATTTCGAAGCCACCAATCATGATATGCCACCAGTTTAGGGTACATTTCATCAATCCATTTTTGAGCATCTTCTGGGCGAGAAAACTCATTAATCAGTGCATGATAGACTTCCATTACCGACCAAGCAGCTAAAGAAGGTTTTGTATTACGCTCATTTGCGTTTTCAGATCCAGCCCCACCACGTTCATCCGATAAAGTATAAGTCACCACATCGACCAAATAACCTGCATCTTGTGGCCGGATAACATCGTCAGGTTTAATCTGATTTTGGAATACCGTACGGATATTATCCATCGCAACGTCTGGATTAAAGTGCGCCATCGCAAAGGCTTGCTTCCATGTGTCCCACGGCCAAGTATTCGCACCAGAGAACCAACGAGCTGTGACTGATGGGGTAACGGTTGCTTGGTGAATATCTCCCGCTTTTGAGCGCCAATTTCCATTCAGGGTCATCATCGCTTTCACCGCTACACGTTGCTGCGCATTCGTCGCGTTTGTGTTACTCAGCCCATGTGCTAAATAACCCTCCCAACGTTTTTTAGACGCATCCATAGAGGAGCGCGGATCTTTAAATATTTCCGTTATTTTTGTCTTTTCTTGACTAACTTCCTGTGCATTCAGTAAATTCGAGTAGGTCGTATAAATAACTAGACTCTGTTTACTTGCGATCATTTTCTTGGCGCTCGCATCAAAATGCGTTCCATCTATAATATTTTTGTTAGCAATGGAACGTTCAATAATAAATTCTGCATCGGCATCATTACGAATTGCATAATTGTCTTTCATATCGCCAAATTTAATACTTATTCCATTATCAATTGCCTCCATGCGACGATTATAATCAGGAAAAACATCATTAATAGTTTTAGTACTTATCTCAGTGTCTTCTTTCTTGTAACCTTGTACTAAATCGCCACTCCAAGTTAATGCAAAATTAATATCTTTATCGCTTAAATTCGTAATCGTGGTTTCTAATAACGAGGTGCGGCCCGTAACAAAGCGTAAAATCATTTGCACACTAACGTCATCGGTAGTCAAAATTTGTACTAATGCACCCGGCATGCTGTATATGTTGGCTTCTGCCGTTGATAAATCAAAAAATGTTCCCGTGTCTGCATCTCGCAGTTCAAGTTTATCAAAGGTTTGCCCTGACATATAATTGGCATACTCTTGTGAAACTTGCATTATCCCACCAAATGAGCCATAACCATTTTTATCTTTAGGCAATAGATGTCCATGCCAAGCACCGTTATCGAGCAAGGCATTAAATCTTAAGTTATTTTCCTTGCCATCGTAATCAAATAAATATTGCGGATCTCCCGTTCTATCTATCACATTTTTATAATCGCTTGCTTGGGGTCCAGGAGCCAGTGTGGGGTTACTTTGCTTACAAACAAATAATATAAAAGATGAGGCGATAACAACTGCCAACAACTTCTTTTTGAACTTCATGATAGATCCCTAGTTAGAATTAAAGTTCAATGCATTCTAACTTTTAAATCTAAAACATCAACTGTAACAATTTGATTAACATTGAATTTCTTGTTCTCCCATGTAACAAATTGTAACGGCGTTATCTATCTCAAACAATGAAGAAATACAAAGAGGGAAACGTAAAAAAAAGGATGCGATAAAATCGCTTTTTAAAAAGAAGAGGAAAACATCAGAAAATAATGAGATATCTATCTTTAAAACACTTAAGTCAAACACATCATGCACGCATCAACGTGCACAATTAAATAGATATACGTTTTATCTAGACTGATTTAATGCAGGCCAAGCTACTTTTAAATAAGCAACCATGGACCATAATGTTAATGCCGTGGCTATGTATAAGAAAGTAAACCCAACCCACTCCATCGCAACGTTATATTGCCAAATTAATAAAAACAAAGCAGTCATTTGCATGGCTGTCTTTATTTTTCCCACCCATGAAACCGCAATGCTTGCACGTTGACCGACCTCTGCCATCCATTCTCGCAATGCAGATATCATTATTTCTCTACAAATCATAATCATCGCAGGAAGCGTTATCCAAATAACCGCATAGTGATCAACTATCATAACTAAAGAGACCGCTACCATAATTTTATCCGCAACGGGATCTAAAAAGGCACCAAAAGGAGTAGTTTGATTTAAACGACGAGCTAAATAACCATCTAATATATCCGTAATTCCCGCCAACCAAAAAACAAATGCAGCGGCAAAGGCTGACCATTCAATGGGTAAATAAAATAAGACAACAAAAACAGGAATTAAAAAGAGACGAAAACCGGTTAATATATTAGGAATGTTTAACATTAAGTGCCTTATATTTTACATACTGATTTTAATGCCAAAGTGCAATGAAAAGTGAAAATTGGCAGTGCCTATAAAGAGGATACTATTCTTGCATTTTATACATTGAAAATGCAAACAGTTATTTAATTATGTCCATGTAATTGTTCATATATCCGATTTGCCAAGCACACACTAATACCCGATATTTTAGAAAGTTCATCAACCGTTGCGACTTTAATCCCCTGCAGACCGCCGAAATGGTTGAGTAATTGCTGACGTTTTTTCACACCAACACCCAAAATGTTCTCCAACGTACTGGTTCTACGTTTTTTATCACGTTGACCGCGATGCCCCAAAATAGCAAAACGATGTGATTCATCACGTATCTGCTGAATAAGATGTAAAGCAGGTGAATCGCTATCAACATCTAAAATCTGATGGGTGTCCGCTAGAATAAGAGTCTCTTCTCCAGCCTTACGTGCGACCCCTTTGGCTATTCCCACTAACAAGGGCCATTTCAAAGCAAGGTTCTCTTTTAAGTTATTTAGAACTTGCTCTGCTTGAGTTAGCTGCCCTAACCCTCCATCAAGAAAAACAACATCCGGAATATTTTCAAGAGGTTGCTTCTCTCTAAAGCGTCGGGATAATACTTGTGCCATCGCCGCATAATCGTCGCCAGGAGTGATGCCCTGAATATTAAAGTGCCTATAGGCTGATTTTTTCGCGCCATTAACATCAAAGACAACACAAGATGCCACTGTTTTTTCACCCATCATATGGGAAATATCATAACATTCCATGCGCTGTATTGGCGCTTTTAAACACAAAAGCTTTTCAAGTAAAAGATAACGTTTACTCAAACTACTTTTTTTACTTAAATAACTGCTTAATGCACTTTTCGCATTCGTTTTAGCCAAGGCTAAAAATTTGGCACGTTGCCCTCGCACATCTGTTTTTAGATGTACTTTATATGCACAATACTCACTGAGCAACGCCATAAAAGAATGGCGCTCAGCAAAATCATCACTGATTAATATTTCCTTAGGGATAGCACGCCCATTTTGAGCTGACAAATAAAACTGGCTTAAAAATGCGCGTAACAGTTCATCTTTTGATGAATGCTCAGGCACTTTCGGAAAATAATTGCGACTACCTAAGATGCGTCCTTGCCGAATAAAAAGCAAATGAAAACTTGCAACACCTTGCTCATAAGCAAGACCTAATACATCAATTTGCTCAATGTCACCACTGACCCATTGTTGTTCTTGCACTTTTTTTAAAGATTGGATCTGATCTCGCCTCAATGCTGCTTTTTCAAATGCTAACTGCAGACTTGCCGATTGCATCTCAACAATTAACTTCTCAATGACCTGTTGACTCTTACCTTGTAAAAAATCACTCGCTAATGTCACTTGATGCGCATACTCCTCTTGCACATTAGTTTTTACACAAGGCGCTAAGCAACGCTTCAACTGGTATTGTAAACAAGGGCGAGAACGATTTGCATAATAACTATCTGAGCATTGGCGAATAGGAAATAATTTTTGCATTAAATTTAATGAACTGCGCACCGCACTTCCACTGGGATATGGCCCAAAATAAGTACCTTTACGTTTTTTATTCTTATGCCGTACTAAACTTAATTGTGGGTGTTTATGCGCACTTAAAAAAAGGTAAGGGTAGGATTTATCGTCTCGTAACAATATATTATATTTCGGTTTATATTGCTTTATAAAGTTATGCTCTAAAATCAATGCTTCGGTTTCTGTATGAGTAACCGTCACCTCAATATGCGCAATATGTGTCACTAATGCTAATGTCTTGGGGTGTTTTTGCGTTAAACTAAAATAATGATTTAAGCGTTTCTTTAAATTTTTTGCTTTACCCACATAAATAACCACATCCAAAGCATCAAACATACGATACACACCTGGCGCCGAGGTTAATGTCTTTAAAAAATCACTTGCATCAAATAAACGCATCTAACTGACTCAGAGCATATCAGCATCAAGCATGCCATAACGAATGGCTAAATGTGTTAATTCAACATCGCCTTTAATACCTAACTTATCAAATAAACGATACCGATAACTATTAATGGTTTTAGGGTTTAAATTTAACTGCTCCGAGATGTCTACCACACGCAACCCTTTGGTTATCATGATCATAATTTGTAATTCTCGCTCAGAAAGCTTACTAAGTGGCTCATCTGCAGAATCGGATATTTGGGATAGCGCCATTTGTTGCGCAATTTCAGGTGACAAATAACGCTGTCCTGAATGTACAATACGAATTGCATTTAAAACTTCTTCTGGCGGTGCGGCTTTACTTAAATAACCAGCGGCCCCTGCTTGCATAACTTTGGTCGGAAAAGGATTTTCCGTATGCATGGTTAGCATAATAACGTTTATACTCGCGTTAAAACGTAAAATTTTATTCATTGCCTCCAACCCACCAATGCCCGGCATATTAATATCCATTAAAATAACATCGACCACGTTATTACGACACCATTTTACCGCTTCTTCTCCACTATTCACATCACCAATCACCCGCATACCGCGTACATCATCAATAATACGCCTCATACCCGTACGAATTAAGACATGATCATCAACCAAAAGAACATCTATCAAAATTTCTCCTTTAATATCAGTATGATATAGAGTTTATTTGCATTAAATTAAGGGGCGAGAATACCGCGTATTATATATTGATATGTCATGACTACTATTGGAGATAAAAACAGATAATAAAACATGTCCAAACGACATGCTTAGCAATTGCTGCTGTATCCTAACAGCTTACTTTTATTCATTTACATCGTCGGGCAGAATTACAATGCAAAAGTCATATGATCCAAAAGAAATTGAAGCTAAATTTCAAAAATATTGGGAAGAAAAAGAATCTTTTAAAGCCGTTGAAGATCCCACAAAAGAAAAATATTACTGTCTGTCCATGTTTCCTTACCCAAGTGGCAAACTACATATGGGCCACGTTCGTAATTATACGATTGGTGACGTAGTATCTCGTTATCAACGCATGCAAGGCAAAAATGTCATGCAACCTATGGGTTGGGATGCTTTTGGTTTGCCTGCCGAAAATGCAGCAATAAAAAATAATACCGCTCCTGCGAGCTGGACCTACGAAAATATTGCTTATATGAAAAAACAACTTAAGCAATTAGGTTTCGGTTATGATTGGACGCGTGAAATTGCAACATGCAAACCCGAATATTATCGCTGGGAACAATGGTTTTTTACTAAATTACTTGAAAAAGATTTAGTATACAAAAAAATGGCAACTGTAAATTGGGACCCTGTAGACCAAACTGTTCTTGCTAATGAGCAAGTAATTAATGGCCGTGGATGGCGTTCTGGCGCGCTCGTAGAGCAAAAAGAAATCCCGCAATGGTTCATTAGAATCACTGCATATGCACAAGAATTACTCGATGATTTAGACCAACTCGATGAATGGCCTGAACAAGTCCGTACTATGCAACGCAATTGGATAGGACGCTCTGAAGGCATTGAAATGGACTTTGAAGTTGTCGGTAGTAAACAAAAACTTTCAGTGTACACCACTCGACCAGATACCCTTATGGGCGTTACTTATTTGGCTGTTGCAGCACAACACCCGCTGGCACAACAAGCTGCAAAAAACAACCCTACGCTCAACGCTTTTTGCGACAGATGTAAAAATGTAAAATTAGCCGAAGCAGATCTTGCTACGATGCCAAAAGAAGGTGTTGATACCGGCCTAAAAGCCATTCATCCTATCACTGGTAAAGAAGTGCCAATTTGGACTGCTAATTTTGTTTTGATGGGTTATGGCTCTGGCGCGGTAATGTCTGTACCCGCACACGATCAGCGCGACTATGAGTTTGCAAAACAATACGGACTTGAAATTAAAGCCGTAATAAAAGCACCAGACAGTGATGTCGATGTTAGCGAGCACGCTTACACAGAAAAAGGGGTTTGCTTTAATTCAGCTGAATTTGATGGCTTGAATTTTAAGGATGCCTTCACGGCCGTCGAAGCCAGACTTATGAGCGAGCAAAAAGGTAAACGTAAAGTTAACTTCCGTCTCCGTGATTGGGGCGTATCTCGTCAACGCTATTGGGGAACTCCAATCCCAACGTTAACCTTAGAAGACGGTAGTATTGTTGCGGTTCCTGAAGATAGATTACCGGTTATTTTACCTGAAGATGTCACCATGAATGGTATTACATCTCCGATTAAAGCCGATCGTGAATGGGCAAAAACAACTTACGAAGGTCAAATAGCTTTCCATGAAACAGACACCTTTGATACGTTTATGGAATCGAGTTGGTATTATGCCCGTTATTGCTCACCTCAAAGTGACACGCAAATGTTAGATCCTGAAAAGGCCAATTATTGGCTTCCTGTGGATCAATACATAGGTGGTATCGAACATGCTATTTTACACTTATTGTATTCGCGTTTTTTCCATAAGTTATTACGTGATTTTGGTTTAGTCAACTGTGATGAACCTTTCAAAAAATTATTGACACAAGGTATGGTCTTAGCCGACGCTTTTTATTATGAGGATGATAAAGGCGGTAAAGTATGGATATCTCCGAATGATGTTATAACTGAAACCGATGAGAAAGGTAAAATCATCAGTGCCAAACTTGAAAACGGACAGCCGGTTATTTTTGATGGCATGTGTAAAATGTCTAAATCTAAAAATAACGGTATCGACCCGCAAGTGATGATTGATAAGTATGGTGCGGATAGCGTACGTTTATTTATGATGTTTGCTGCCCCAGCAGAGCAAACGCTAGAGTGGTCTGATTCAGCATTAGAGGGCTCATTACGTTTCTTAAAGCGTTTGTGGAAACTAAGTAATGATCATATTGCATTAGGTAATGTTGCTCCACTCGACATTAAATCTCACAATGAGAATCAAAAAACATTACGCCGTGAATTACACAAAACAATCAAAAAAGTCACCGATGATATTGGTCGTCGTCAAACGTTCAACACCGCTATCGCATCTGTGATGGAACTGATGAATAAGTTAATGAAAGCACCAGCAAAAGACACCCAGGATCGTGCTATTTTACAAGAAGCACTTATTGCCGTTGTAAAACTATTATCTCCCATCACTCCGCATATTTGTGCTGAGTTGTTCGCGCTATTAGGCGAAGGTAATGATATTTTAACAGCGCCTTGGCCTTGCGTTGATGAAAGTGCTTTAGTTGAAGACTCTACGCTTATCATTGTACAAGTTAATGGTAAATTGCGCGCTAAATTAACCGTCAGCGCACATGCAACGCAGACGAGTGTGGAAACACTTGCCTTAGCACATGAAAACATCGTTAAATTTACTGAAGGTAAAAGTATTCGTAAAATTATATTTGTACCAGGCAAATTGCTAAATATTGTTGCAAGTTAATACTCTAAAAAAGGCAACAATTTTTACCCTTGTTGCCTTTTTTCTTATTATTATTCATTAAAGGCTTCTTATGTTCAACAATACACGTTCCTATTTCCACATTAAAATGTTTGTTCTATTTTCTTTGTTTTTTTTATTGAGCGGATGTGGTTTCCATATAAAGAGCAGTGATGGCTTAGTCGATAAATACCCAAAAATTTACCTCCGAAGCACCCCAAATAGCGACCTAACCCGCTTTGTCTTAATTCGCTTACGTGGTGCTGGTATAGAGATTGTAGAAAGCCCAAGCGAAGATATAGCAACACTTGAAATTTCTGCAACGCTGCGCAGTGAGCGTACTATTTCACTCTACAGCAATGCCCAAAATGCAGAGCAAGAACTCGGGTACAATCTTGAATACTCGATAACTCGTCCTGAGCAAGTCACCCAACGGTTTAAGATAAGCTTATATCGCGATTTTTTAGATGATCCTGCACAAGCATTAGCCAAATCGCGCGAGTCTGAGCTGCTTACCAAAGAGCTTGACATGATAGCGGCTGATCGTATTATCAATACAATGCTCTCTCTAAAAAGCACTCCAACAAGTCCTAACGAGCCTTAAACATGCGTATTTACCCTGAACAATTACTCTCCTCTTTAAAGCAACAGATCCCCGCCTGTATCTTAATCTTTGGTGATGAAATGTTGTTCTCATTAGAAGCTCTACAACAGATAAAACAAAGCGCGAAGCAACAAGGATATCTAGAAACATTCCAATTTAATATGGATGCAAATTTTGCTGCCGATGAGATATTCAACCACTTTTCAAGTCGCTCATTATTTAGTGATAAAAAAATAATTATATTAACCCTCACTAAAACAAGTAAAGAAAACACCGCATTTATTCGCGAAATAACCCCTTTAATGAATGAAGATATACTATTAGTCATACAAGGACCCAAACTTAATAACCAACAACTCAGCAGTGTTTGGTTTAAAAAATTAGAGGCTCTGGGGGTGTTCGTGCCGACACTCACCCCGAATCAGCAACGTTTCCCAGCATGGATATCTCAACGATTAAAAACCTTACAACTCGAAGTAAGTCATGATGTCATTGAATACCTTTGTTTGCACTTTGAAGGTAACTTATTAGGTGCTCAACAAGAATTTGAAAAATTAGCCCTGATTTACCCACAGCAAAAGTTAACGTTACAACAAGTAGAGAGCAATATTACAACCCATTGCCATTTCTCACTTTTCCAGTGGGTTGATAGCCTTTTAAATGGCCAACAAGGGCGCTCATTACGTATTTTGAAACAACTAAGAAATGAAGACACTGAGATTTTATTATTAAGTGCCACACTAAGTAATGAAATACAAAAATTGCTTAAGATTAGTTACAAAAAAAATAATATCGCATTGGAGCAGTTATTAGAACAACAACAACCTAAGCTTTGGCCCGCAAAAAAACAAATGCTAAGAAAAGCATTAACCCGCTTGAATACACGCCAATTTGAACAATTAGTGCATATGTCAGCAGAGCTTGAAATTGCAATTAAAGTAGAAAACAGTCCACAAAGTTGGCTTTTATTAGAGCGAATATGCCATGCATTTATCTGAACATCACGCCCCTTTAACACAACAAGCCATTGGATTTCTTGGCGGTAGTTTTGATCCCATTCATTTTGGGCATCTTCGCACCGCTTTAGAAATTTCTGAAGCACTAGACCTAAAACAACTTTTCTTATTACCTAATCATATCGCACCCCATAAAACATCCATGCAGTGCAGCGCAGTGCAACGTTGCTCAATGGTGCGCCTCGCCATCGAAAAACAAGAAAAATTGCATATTGATACACGAGAGTTAAATCGCCCACAAGCAAGTTATAGTATTGATACACTTAAAGAGATCAAGCGCGACTACCCTGATACCCCGATCTGCTTTATTTTAGGAATGGACTCTTTATTAGGTTTTGATAACTGGCATCAATGGCAAGATATTCTTAATTACTGCCATCTTATTATTAGCCATCGCCCCGGATGGAAATGCAATTTTAATGACAATATAAAAACCTTAGTTGAAACATGTATCACCCTGCATAAAGAAGATTTACACCGCTATCTATCAGGTAAAATATACTTTCAAAGTACTTCCCAACTTGCGATTTCATCTTCACAAATACGTCAGGCTCTTCTGCAGAAAAAAAGTATTGATTATTTGCTCCCAAATGCGGTAAAAGATTATATACAGATACATAAACTTTATAAAAACCCATCGAGCGGATAAGTAATAGGTGCGGTTATGTAGTGAATATTAAATATAATATTTAATATTCCCCTCTATTTCCGTGCGGGAAAAATATTTCGCAATATCTTTAAATACAGGATTTATTATGCAACACCCCTCTAAAAAATGCTACAAATCAAGGGACCTGATTTTTTTTAGTTGTGCTCTCTTATGCCTAAGCCCTTTCGTTAACTCTCCCGTCGCTTTAATACTCGGCTTTATGTTACTCAGTTTCGGTCTTATACCTGAAAAGGTAAATACTGGGACGATAACCAAAAAATTATTAGCTTATTCCATTATTGGTCTCGGTTTTGGCATCAATTTAGATCAAGCTATCGAAATAAGTAAAAATGCAATAGGACTTATCTGCACCTCTATTTTCGGAGTTTTAATCATCGGCACTCTGCTGACTAAATGGTTAAAAATAGATGCTAAAATGGGGCACTTAATCGCCTCTGGCACCGCAATTTGTGGTGGGAGTGCCATCGCTGCCGTTGCTCCTGCCATTAAAGCTAAAAATCACCAAATATCACATGCTCTTGCCGTTATATTTATTTTAAACTCCATTGCACTTTTTGTTTTTCCGTATGTGGGGCATTTACTACACATGAGCCAACATGCATTTGGTACCTGGTGCGCCATAGCCATACATGATACGTCTTCTGTAGTGGGAGCCGCCTCCGCTTATGGAGATGAAGCATTACGCATTGCAACCACTTTAAAGCTTTCACGGGCACTATGGATAGTGCCACTCGCATTAATCAGCGCCCTTGCATTTAAAGAAGGCAGTCAAAAGATACGTATTCCATTTTTTATTGTTTTTTACTGCTTAGCTATTTTAGTAAGTAGTTACTTTCCACAGGGTGCAGATATTTACTCACTTATTTTTAATATATCAAAACATACTTTAGTATTATGCTTGTTTTTAATCGGTGCAAGTATTAGTCTGCAACAATTTAAAGAGGCAGGCTATAAACCTTTGCTGCTGGGGATATCTTTGTGGTTAATGGTGAGTATCTGCGCTCTTATTTATATTCAAATATTTTTGTAGTCCACACCTCTATTTTCTACTCAAAAAAAACGCGGGTTATTTTATAACTCGCGTTTTTTACCTGAATAAGTTCAAACTAAAACTTTTAACTTTCTTGATTTTTCTTTTGCCATATTTTAGCTTTATTAATTATGGGTATAATCGTTGAACCTTGTACCAATATAGAAAAGAAGACAACACCATAAGTCATGACCAATATTATCTCCCGTACATCAATATTTTTTTCAGGTAACACCATTATGCCACTTGGAATTGACATTGCCATTGCAAGTGCTAAACCTCCACGAAGCCCTCCCCACGTTAAAATAGCAACAGAATATGGGTTATATGATCTAAAGCGGTTAAAGCCAATATATGAAAGCTTAACACTTAAATAGCGAGCAGTTAAAACAATAGGGATTGCGATAAGTACCACTACCGCATCTTCTAAATGAAATACAAACTGCAACATTGTTAGCCCAATCAGTAAAAATAAAACACCATTTAAAAATTCATCGACCAACACCCAAAAATGATCTAGTTTTTCTTTACTTTCTTGAGAAAACCCTTTTAACCGCGTCCAATTACCAATCATTATACCGGTAACGACCATTGCCAGCGGGCCTGACACACCAAGGGCATTAGCAAAAACATATCCCCCTGTTGGTATTCCGATTGTAAGTAATAGCTCCATCGAACTATCATCTGTCGCACTGATTAAATAATGGAAAAATAAGCCAAGCAGTAAGCCATATAAAATGCCACCGATAGCTTCATGTAAAAATAACATACTCACGGAGGCCGCCGTTGGCTCGCCTGTTGCAAAAGCAATACTAAATATAGTAATAAAAATAATCAAGCCAAAGCCATCATTAAACAGAGACTCACCTTCTATTTGGATTGCAATTCGTTTAGGTGCTTTTAATTTTTTAACAATCGCCAAGACTGCAATGGGATCGGTAGGAGAAATAAGCGCCCCAAAAAGTAAACAATAAATAAAATCAAAAGACAAACCAATAAGTTGACAAACCCACCAAAGCACAATCCCTACAAAGGCGGTTGAGAAGAGCGTGCCACCTAATGCCAGTATCGTTATTTCCCATTTTTGATCTTTCATATGATCAAGCTTGATACCTAAGCCTCCGGCAAACAAGAGAAATCCTAAGATACCTTTTAATAGAAAACTTTCGAAATTAAGTCCGGTTAATTGTGCGTTGATGTGTTTGGGGGGTGATTTATGGGTTTTTTAAGAAGTTTTAAAGGGAGAATAATTTTTTCTTCGGCACTATTAGTTGCGGTAAGTTTAGGCGTATCTAATTTTTTAGAAAATCAAAAGTTATCAAATGAAATGTATATACAAAATAATGATGCCATGTCATTACTGGTTAAAGAGTCCGCACAAAAGGTTAAAACGTGGATATCGACGTTTAAATATGCATTGCAGAAAAGCGCTCCTGGATTTGCAGAAGATAGGAGCGAAGAGAGTCGTCTTTTAATGGTTAAGCAAATCAGTTTGGTGTCACATGCAACTAGTGTAATAGTGGCTTATACAGATGGTTCAGTATTAGGTAGGAAAGGTGCTTCAGCCGTTGATCCGCGCACTCGAGTTTGGTATAAAAAAGCGCAACAAGCAGGAAAAGGAATAGTCACTAATGTTTATACGGATGCATTTACAGGGAAAAAATTAGTGAGTATTGCTGAGCCATTTTATTTAAATGGTGTGTTTAAAGGAGTACTTTTAGCTGATATTGAATTAGATGCTGTGAATGTTATGCTCAAACGCAGTAAACCTGAAACGGGTGAACTTGCATTGTATGCTCAAAGTGGGATCACGATTGCATCAACCACTGCTAATGGCCGCGAATATAACTTAAATAGCGATCCTGAATTAAATTCTCTTGAGCGGGCAATCGACAGAAATAAAGTGGGAAGCTTAGAGTATGTTTATCAAAATATGAATGCGATTTCTTATTTTGAAACAATCTCATTAAGTGATGATATTAATTGGGTCATTGTAATAACAGCAGATAAAGATATCATTTTTTCTAATCTTAAAAGTGCATTAAACGAATCGATTATTACCGCTATCGCTTTAATTGTGGTTTCTATTGGCATACTAATTCTGTTATTGAATCGTTTTTATCGTCCAATTTTATCTTTAAAAGAAACTATTGGTGCCTTAGGGCAAGGTAATGCTGATTTAACGCGTCGTCTGGTTATCTCAAATAATAAGGATGATTTAGATGATATTGCTATTTCAGTCAATCAATTCGTCTGCGTTATCCCCTGATCTGTGGATAACCGTATTACGCCTTTGAGTGAGCTGATACCGCTCGCGCAGCCGAAACGACCCGAGCGCAGCGAGTCAGTGAGCGAAGGAAGCGGAAGAGCGCCCAATACGCAAACCCGCCTCTCCCCGCGCGTTGGCCGATTCATTAATGCAGCTGGCACGACAGGTTTCCCGACTGGAAAGCGGGCAGTGAGCGCAACGCAATTAATGTGAGTTAGCTCACTCATTAGGCACCCCAGGCTTTACACTTTATGCTTCCGGCTCGTATGTTGTGTGGAATTGTGAGCGGATAACAATTTCACACAGGAAACAGCTATGACCATGATTACGAATTCGAGCTCGGTACCCGGGGATCCTCTAGAGATTTAATATTAAATATATTGAGCCTGCTAATCAGTCAAATGTTCGTGAAGTGTAACAGATTGGGCGCATTTGCCCTACGTTTCAACCACCGTGAAAGAAACGCGCCGGCTGCGCTTCGGGGGATAAACTCGCCGCTAAATCGTTGTCTTCATTGCGGCTATTTTGCTTACCGTCGCCTTCACGCAGACGAAACTCTTCGTCCTGAGCGGTAGCCTGCTCCACCAGTTCCGGATTAATCTCGCGTTTAACTTCCACCCCCAGGCTGCGAAACGCCTCCGCCTGCGCCAGCAAATTGCCACGCCCGGAGGAGAGTTTTTTCATCGCCTGGCGGTAGTTATCCTGCGCGCGATCCAGGCTTTGCCCCACCGAGGACATATCGTCCACAAACAGCCGCATTTTGTCGTACAGCTTGCTGGCGCGATCGGCAATCTGCTGCGCGTTACGGCTTTGGTGCTCATAGCGCCACAGGTTGGCAATGGTACGTAACGCCACCAGTAGCGTGGTGGGGCTGACCAGCATAATGTTATTTTTCAGCGCTTCGGTGATCAGTTCGGGCTGTCTGTCGAGTGCCAGCAGGAACGCAGGCTCAATATATTTAATATTAAATCGTCGACCTGCAGGCATGCAAGCTGGACGCCTCACCATACAAAACCCTCAGGAAGGTCTAAGAAACCAGTATTATCATGACATTAACCTATAAAAATAGGTGTATCACGAGGCCCTTTTGTCTCCCCCCGTCTCGGTGATGAGGGTGAAAACCTATGACACATGCAGCTCGCCCGTTCTTCCGTCGAGGTTCCCACCCTTGCTGAAGGTAGACGGCGGCAAGCCTGCGGTTTCCGCCCGTCCGCCTTCCTTTGCTGTGCATTAGAAAAAGAAGAAATCGAGGCAAGCATACCCATGTCGAATCCTCCCCCCACCGCAGAACGAACCCAGCTTCGCAAGTCCCTCAAGCTGTGGCAGATCGTCATGATCGGGTTGGCCTACCTGACCCCGATGACCGTCTTCGACACCTTCGGCATCGTATCCGGGATTTCCCAGGGACACGTGCCCACCGCCTACCTGCTGGCCCTCGCCGGCGTGCTGTTCACCGCGATCAGCTACGGCAAGCTGGTCCGCCAGTTCCCCACCGCAGGCTCAATATATTTAATATTAAATCTCTAGAGGTCCCCGGGACCGAGCTCGAATCGAATCTTCTGGGACGGAAACAGGTGGGGCCAGTTTAACATCAGAGTCTATATGTACTTACGTATGACGTGTAGGTAAGTATCAGCATGCCCTTCGGATTTAAAAGAAAAAAAACCATCATAATCACTTATGATGGTTTAAAAATAGTTAGAGTCGGCCGATAAGCCGGGTTCTGTCGTGGATCGTCATTCATCTAGGCCGCCAATCACTCAACGGCTCAAGCAACCTACCCGCTTCCAGTATGGGCCATACCTCAGGAAGCCTATTTGGTCTTGCTTCAGGTGGAGTTTACCTTGCACTAATGATCACCCATTAGCCGGTGCGCTCTTACCGCACCCTTTCACCCTTACCGACAAAATAAATTTGTAGGCGGTCTCCTCTCTGCTGCACTTGTCGTTAGCTTGCGCTACCCAGGCGTTACCTGGCACCCTGCCCTATGAAGCCCGGACTTTCCTCCACGCTATAAACTATAAATAGTAATATTGTGGCGACGATCTAGCCAACTCCGAGGTGGATTATATCCTACTCTTTTTACTGATGAAAGTTATAAATGGTCTAATCCCCACTTATAAAGCTCATTTTTCTTTTGCTGATGGATTTGTGCGGTTAAAGCAGCCGCTTTTTTTAAGGGTAGCTGCTCTTTTAACAATCGTAATGTATTTAGTGCATCTTGCGGAAGACTGTCTTCTTGTAGATTTGCCCCTGCAATTATTAACACAAACTCACCACGACAATGATTAGTATCTTTCTCTAACCATATAAGCATCTCTGATGCAGTCAATGAATAAAAAGATTCAAAGGCTTTGGTTAATTCTCGTGCAATTACCAGTTTACGATCTGCACCAAAAATCAAGATAACCTGCTTAACAGTGTCAATAATACGTCGGGGCGATTCGTAAAATACCATCGTACGTTTTTCTTCAATCAATGCCTTTAATTTATCTTGTTTACCTTTTTCTTTTGCGGGCAAAAAACCTTCAAAAGTAAAGCGGTCCGTAGCAAGACCCGCACAACTTAAAGCAGTGATAACCGCTGATGGTCCAGGTATCGGCACAACATCAACACCTGAGGCTCGACATTCGTTCACTAAATGATAACCAGGATCACTAATTAATGGCGTACCTGCATCCGAGATAAGCGCCACTGCTTGACCGTTTTTAATTTTTCCTATCAACATTTTGCTTCGTTCACGTTCATTATGATCATGCAATGCTATCATTGGTTTTTTTATTTGGTAATGACTTAATAATCTACCACTATGGCGTGTATCTTCCGCCGCGATAATATCGACCCGTTGCAATGTTTCAATGGCACGATAGGTAATATCACTAATATTTCCTATCGGTGTCGCAATGATATAAAGTTTTGCTGGAAATGATGATAAAATCTGACTGTTTTCAGACATTGGGTCACCTTAATAAAATAATATTGTTTAACCGAAGCCACAATATTACACTATAGTGCTAGGGTTACCTACCGCCAAATTTATGGGTTACCTACCGCCAAATTTATTTGCTTATTTTGAGGTCTATCAAAGGATAATATTTTGAACTTTTTTACTTTTAAAAAACTTAATTACCGACTTTTAGGAGTCGTATTATGTCTTTGTATTTTGAGTGCATGTAGTACTTCGCTTTCAATGCAAGATAATTCTCCACCCGCCGTATTTTCTGATTTACCCGAAAATGCGAGCTATTACCTTGAAAAAAACAAAATTGCTAATAATACGACACGTTTACAGTGGCAATTTGTCACCTTACAAGCATTGATCAAAGAACAAAAATTAATGCTGGCTCAACCGATTATTGATTACCTACAACAAGCAGTATTATCCCCTCAAGAAAAGGCTATTTTGACACTTTTAATAGCGGATAAATTTTATGCAGATAATGATTTTAATGAAGCTCAAATCACACTCGATTATATCAATAAAACAACATTACCCGATCTTGGTCTAATACATTTTTATCAATTACAAATTAATTTATATATCACTGCAGAAGCACATTTAGACGCGACTAAAAATATTTTTTCTTTATTGCCACTTTTAAGTGAAACAACAATCAAACAAGAACAACACGATCATTTGCTTAATCAACTTTCTCTTTTAACCTCAGAGCATTTAAATCAACTAATACGACAAAGTAGTAATCTAACAGACATCGATAAAAACAAAAAAGCATGGTATGACTTAGCTCTGCTTTACCAAAGTTACAAGTTGCAACCCAATGAATTATTACGTAAAGTTGATTCTTGGAAAACTAAAAATCCGATGCATCCTGCCGCGACACTTCTGCCATCACAATTACTCAATATAGATACATTGAGCCCTTACCGCCCTCGGAAAATAGCAGTTATATTACCTCTGTCAGGCCGTTTTAAACGACAAGGAAGTGCGATTCAAGCTGGTTTGTTAGATGCTTTTTATCAACAATTACAGCAACAGAAAGACAATTTATTGCAAGACAAAACGAGTCCTAAGATTTTCTTCTATGACAGCCAAAGTCAAAATATGCAAGATATTGAAAAACAGCTAAGACTTGATAAAGTTGATTTTGTTATTGGACCACTCTTAAAAGCAAACATACAAACACTACTACCTTTAATTGAAGATATTCCGACACTGGCATTTAATGCACTGCAGTCAAAAAATGACACAACATCGCTTGATGAAGTACAACTACATTATGCATTTCCTCTTTCCCCTGAAGAAGAGGCGAAGCAAGCGGCAGAGCTCATCACCTATCAACAACATAAGAATCCTTTGGTTCTTGCTCCAAAAGGCTCTTACGGAAAACGGGTTAGTTTGGCTTTTAGTCGAAAATGGAAAGCCTTACACCCAGCAGATAAAAAAACCGTTGAACGCTACTATTTCACCGATAAACACCAATTAGGCACCTTTGTAGAAAAAGTTTTACAAAGTGATGCAAGTAAACGTCGTATTGCACAAATGAAAATAATCACTCAGCTCACCTTAGAAACTGAAATTCGTAGCCGTAGAGACATAGATGCTATTTATATCATTAGTAAGCGTGATGAGCTTATTTTATTAAAACCTTTTATCGATGTTTCCGTGAGTCCTTTTGATAAAAGTATTCCGCTTTATGCAAATTCACGCAGTAATAGCTTCGATCGTAGTAAACAAAACAAAGAGCTTTCTAAATTAACCTTTTCCGATTCTCCTTTCTTATTAACCCAAGATAAAGAGCGTTTAAGTGCAATTCAAAAAGCATGGAAATATAGTTCCTTTAATACACTACGTCTTTTTGCTTTAGGTTTTGACAGCTACCAACTCATTGGCCAATTAGTATTATTACAACATGATCCCAAAACAACTTATGATGGTATTATCGGTACTCTTTCTGTTAATGAAAATAATTTAATTCAAGCCAAATTATCTTGGGCTAGATTTGAAAATGGAGTTATGTTTGACGTACCTTCGCCGACGCAAGCCAAGTAATTTAACGGGCGATAAAGCCGAGTTACAAGCCTTGCTTCATTTACAAAAGCAAGGCTTACAACTTCTGCATCGAAATTATTATTGTCCCTATGGCGAAATCGACTTAATCATGCACGATAAACAAACACTGGTATTTATTGAAGTTCGTTATCGAAAAAATAATACCTTCGGAGGAGCTTTAGCCTCGATAAATAGAGTAAAGCAGCGTAAAATAATCGCCACAGCAGAGTTTTTTTTGGCAGAACAAAAAAACGAATATAATTGTCGTTTTGATGTAATTGCCATTGATGATAGCGTCACATCACCTCTTTGGATCCAAGACGCTTTCCAAGTATAATATGGCATAATTCAATGATAAATAAAACTATACAAGCACATTTTGCAGAAAGCATTCAAACTAAAATCGTGGCAGCAGAAGCCTTACCTGAAAGCATCGAAAAAGCAGCCATCGCCATAAGTAAAACACTACTACGTGGCAATAAGATACTTGTTTGTGGTAATGGAGGCGCAGCAGCCTTAGCACAAATATTTGTATCACACCTTGTTAATAAATATGAAACTAATCGACCTGCTTTACCTGCTATTGCTATCACTACGGACTCTGTATTAATTTCAGCTATCTCTACAGATAACCAATTTGAGGAAATATATGCGAAGCAACTTTCTGCTATTTCCCAAAGTGGCGATATACTCATAGCAATAAGCCATAGTGGTAATAGCCGTAATATGATTCGAGCGGTTGAGACTGCACTCAGCAAATCCCTGCAACTTGTACTTTTAAACGGTATGGATGGCGGTGAATTAGCGGGTTTATTGGGCTCTGAAGATATAGAAATACGCGCACCAAGTGATAAACGATCTCGTATTGAAGAGGTTCATCTTCTGGTAATTAACTGTTTAAGTGATCTTATCGATCAACAACTTTTTTTGAAAACAGAGTAATATTATGAAAATACATTTAAAAACACTTTTCTCTCTTTTAATCCTAATACAATTACAAGGCTGTGCCGGTGCACTTATTGTCGTAGCAGGCACGGCAGTCTACCTTAACAGTGATGAACGTAGCATCACTGAACAATTTGATGATGGTCAACTCTCGAGTGATGCATTAGACACTATCAATAAACTTGACATACCTCGCTCTGATTTACGCATTAATTTCATTACTAATAGTGGCTATTTATTAGTCATGGGTCAAGTAAGTGACACACAAACCAAAGATAATATCGGCGCTCAGCTAGAAAAAATAAAAGGTGTAAAATCCGTTTATAATCAACTTCGTATCAGAGGCCCCATTGATTTTGCACAACAAAGTAAAGACACTTGGATCACCACAAAAGTAAAAAGTAAATTTACGAGTGATGATAAAATAAATCCTTTAAAAATAAAAGTAGTCACAGAGGATGGTGAAGTCTTTTTGATTGCGAAACTGAATAAAGAAATGGCTGAATATGCCACAAATATTACACGTAATATCGATGGTGTAAAAAAAGTAAATCGTGTTTTCCAGCTTAATAATACTGAAAAAAAATAATATAAACCGATAATATCAAGCCACTAAACCGGTTTGATATTATCAAGCCACAAACTTTTTTATCTTAAGCCAATTATATTTTCAACACAAAAACGTTATTGTGCGTATCCAAACAATGCAGATAACAATATCCGAAGTATACGTATTATTATTTATGCGACTGACTATTTAAAACAAAAAAATATCTAATAAGGTTATAACTATAGCCCTATTAGATATCGGATAATGTGCGATTAGATTTTATTCATATCGCATTATTTAAATCTACTTTATTTTTTTTTCTTTTTATGAAACGTCATCATGCGTTTACGTTTATGCATTTGATTTGGTGTTAATTTATTGCGACGCCCTTCAAATGGATTTGAGCCTTCTCTAAATTCTATACGAATAGGTGTACCCATAATTTTCAGGGAGCGACGGAAATAATTCATTAAATAACGTTTATATGAATCCGGTAATTTTTTAACCTGATTACCATGGATAACTATCAATGGTGGATTATATCCCCCTGCATGCGCATAACGTAATTTAACTCGACGACTTTGTACCATCGGA
Organism: Psychromonas sp. CD1; assembly: GCF_002239585.1. GTDB lineage: Bacteria > Pseudomonadota > Gammaproteobacteria > Enterobacterales > Psychromonadaceae > Psychromonas. Next base: position 208,919 of record NZ_NDFH01000003.1, on the reverse strand, counting down.
GGATTATGATCCCCGACTGCCATTATCATAATGCGTGTTAACATAGAGGTAGAAATACGTTTAGTTGACGAGTCATAAGCTTCTTCAACCGATTCATACAAATGTCCTACACCTGTGCCGTGTAATGCCGATATAAAATGAATTTTCGCAAAATCAATAAAACCAAGACGACGATCAAGCTCTGTTTTAACACGCTCTTTATCGTAATCCGTCATTCCATCCCATTTGTTCACCGCAATAACTAAAGAACGCCCGGCATTTAATGTATAACCCAACAAACACAAATCTTGCTCTGCGATACCATCTTTTGCATCAATGAGCAATAAAACAACATTACAATCTTCAATGGCTTTTAACGTTTTAATCACTGAAAACTTTTCAACCGTTTCATTGACTTTTTTACGTTTGCGCACACCCGCTGTGTCAATTAAAATATATTCACGATCACCATGCGTCATAGGAATATAAATACTATCGCGAGTCGTTCCTGGTTGGTCAAAAACAACCACGCGCTCTTCACCTAAAATGCGATTAATCAGTGTTGATTTCCCAACATTAGGTTTACCAATGATGGCAAGCTTAATCGGTAATGCGGCTAAACGTTGTTGCTCTTGTAAAAGTTTCTCTTCATCATCAACAAACTCAGCCTCAAATTCAAATTCCGCATCGGCATCGATGATTTCAGAATGATCAAAAAAACCATCCAGTGCGGTATCAATCATTTTACGGATACCTTTACCATGAGCTGCTGCTATATGGTAAACCTCACCAAGTCCAAGTGCATAAAACTCAGCACAAGCACTATCTGCATCAATACCGTCGGTTTTATTCGCCACTAAAAATACTTTTTTCTCTTGCTTGCGCAAATAATCTGCAATCGCGTGATCATCTACCATCAGACCGACACGAGCATCAACCATAAATAATACGGCATCAGCCTCATCAATCGCAAGTAATGACTGTCCAGCCATCAGGGAATCAATCCCCTCTTCATTACCAGTGATACCTCCGGTATCAATAACAATAAATTCATCTTCGTCAAGTTTTGCCTGACCGTACTTACGATCTCGCGTTAAACCTGGAAAATCCGCAACAAGCGCATCTCTGGTGCGTGTTAAACGATTAAATAACGTTGATTTACCCACATTTGGGCGCCCCACTAAGGCAATCACTGGTAACATATTGATATAATCCTATACAAAAAAGCCCCTCGACAAACAAGGCGAGGGGCTATTATACGTGTTGAGCACAATATTACTATTTCTTATTAAACGATGGCTTTTCTATTGCGACTATTTTACCGCTACGAGTTTGTAAATAAAGATAATTATTCGTTTCAAAAGGTGCTCGATATAATCCATCTTCATCGATAAGCTGTTGGGCGACAAAATGCCCATTCTCCCTATCTAACCAATGTAAATAACCTTCTGCATCACCAATAACGATATATTGATTAGCAATCGTTACCCCTGTCAAATGGCGGTAGGAAAGTTTTTTATTGACCCATAACTGCTTACCCGTTTCACTATCCACGGCAAAAACATAACCGCGTTGATCAGTAAGATATAATGTTTTACCTGATAAGGCTAAATCATTATATCCGGAGTATTCTCCAGACCATAGTTGCTGCCCTTTAAATAAATCAATGGCTAATAGATTTCCATTGTATGCAAAAGTATAAACAATACCGTTATGTATAATGGGTTGTACATCAACATCAACGATACGATCTAACTCGGTGGCACCAAATGGACGAGCCACCGGAAGTTGCCAAAGGGGTTGTCCATTTTTCAATAATGTTGTAGCAATAAATCCATCTGCTCGTCCATAGACAATAGCACCTTGCTCTATCACCGGCGTTGAACTGCCACGTAACGTTAATTTTGGAAGTTTATTGCTTAACGTCCACAGTTCCTTACCCGTAAGACTATCTAACGCAGTTAAATCGCCTCGCGTTGTATGTATCACTACTATGCCCATCGAATAAGCTGGCTGAGCAAGTACTTCACCTCGTACCTGAGCCAACCAAAGCAAATCACCCGTATATTTATCCAAAGAAAATACTTGCGCGTTTTCCGTGCCAATCAATAGCATATCATCCGCAACGGTGATACCACCAGAAAAACGAGCGGAGCGATTCAATCGATTATTTTTTATTTTAGATAAATCTACCGACCACTTTAATTTCCCAGTATCAACCGAGAATGCTTTTATCAGCCCCTCTCTCGATGCGACATATAGTGAATTTTCATCCGCATTAGGTTGTAGTTGAGAAAAATATGTCTCAACTCCCGAACCGATGTTTTGTGACCAAGCAATTTTAGGTTGATAAGTCGCGTCGAAAACAGGCAATTCAGCCATTTCTACAACATCTTTTTCACTTGAAAATACAGAGCAACCATTAAGCAAAAAAGCGCTGATTCCAATGCAAACAAGTTTTTTAATGCGATGCTTCATTTATTTCCGTCCCGTGCTATTTTTTAAGAATAGGCGCGGATGCGCTATCTGGCTCAGCAATTGCTAAGTCATTAAACTGTAACTGTAATAACGGATCTACATGGCCCTGACTCGCTTCAATACCTCGTTTAAATGCTAAACGAGCATTTCCCAAATCACCTTTTAACAAATAAACAGCGCCTTTAACTTGCTCTACTTGTGCCATAAAACTTTTTTCAGAGACTAATGCGAGTGTTTGTAGTGCATGGTCATATTCTTTAAGTTGTGCTTCTACACGTGCCAGACGTATGTTGATCACAGGATTTAACATCGCATAATGCTCACTAACTTGGAGTTGTTGTAATTGTTTTTTTGCTAACTTAAAATCTTTTTGCACGATAGCTTCTTTCGTTAAAGAAAGACGGGCGGAGTTGTTGTAATTGTTTTTTTGCTAACTTAAAATCTTTTTGCACGATAGCTTCTTTCGTTAAAGAAAGACGGGCTAACGATGCATAATTATTATCATTATGAGCACTGATAAATTCTTTAATCGCCGTAAAATCTTTATCTTTACCTTGCGCTTCAAATTTAATCATCATATCCGTATATTCTTGCGACACTTCCTCTTGCGATTGCGCTGAAGACGTATGATAAAAACGCCATCCCCATAAAGCAGCTAAAATAATAACCGCACTAATAATCAAGATATTACCGTATTTCTTCCAATATCCTTTTATTGCATCAACTTGTTGTTCTTCTGTTTCATACCCTTCAATAATATCAACCACGCTCTGTCCTCTATAATTTATTTATTAAAAATAAGTAGGTAATACAGTAAGTAGGCTATCCATTTCAATCGTTTTTTGATCTGTTTTGCCTGATAAATCTTTAATTGTGACACAGTTATCTTGTAATTCATCTTCAGCAATAATTAAAGCTAAACGCGCCCCACTTTTATCCGCTCGTTTCATTTGCTTTTTAAAATTTCCAGCTCCACAATGATGCATTATTTTAAGATGTGGTAATTCAGTGCGAATAAGCTCAGCCATTTTAAATCCTGCAAGATCTGTTTTATCCCCAACAAGCACACTATAAATGTCAACATCAGATGGGACATCATTATTGAGTTCAAGTTCATTTAACATTAAAACAATACGTTCAAGTCCCATCGCAAATCCCACTGCTGGGGTGGCTTTACCACCTAATTGTTCGACTAAACCATCATAACGTCCCCCAGCACAAATTGTACCTTGTGCCCCTAAACTTGAAGTGACCCATTCAAAAACCGTACGATTATAATAATCTAAACCACGCACTAGACGTTCATTGAGTACATATTTAATACCCGCAGCATCTAAATATTTTTGTAACTGCTTAAAATGCTCGATAGATTCGTCGTCTAAATATTCAGACAGCTTAGGTGCATCCACTAATAATGCTTGTACTTGAGGATTCTTACTGTCTAATACACGCATCGGATTCGTTTTCATACGTCGTTTACTGTCGTCATCTAATTGCGCTTCGTGCTTCTCTAAAAAAGCAACCAAAACCTCCTTATAATGAGCACGTGCAGCATTTGAACCCAAAGAGTTAATTTGTAATTCAACATGCTTATCAATACCTAGTTTTTTCCATAGGCGAGCCGAAAGTAAAATAATTTCTGCATCGATATCCGCACTTGCCATCCCAAACGTTTCCACCCCAAATTGGTGAAATTGTCGATAGCGACCTTTTTGTGGACGCTCATGACGAAACATGGGACCGGTATACCATAATCGACGTTCTTGATTATACAATAAACCATGCTCATTACCCGCACGAACGCAAGACGCTGTGCCTTCAGGGCGTAACGTTAAACTATTGCCATTATCATCAAATGTATACATCTCTTTTTCAACGATATCAGTTACTTCACCTATCGAACGTTTAAATAGATCAGTGCTTTCTACTAACGGCATCCTAATCTCAGAATAACCATAACTACTTACAACTTGTCGTAATAATGATTCTAATTTTTGCCAAACAGGGGTTTGATCAGGAAGGGTATCATTCATTCCACGTATAGCTTGGATCTTTTTTGCCACAATAATTTCTCATGCAATAAGTAAAAAATAAAAAAATATTATACCGAAAAAGCCCCTAAGATGTAAACATAAGGAACTTTTCAGGAACTTTTCTATAATATTAAACTTTCAGAATTAAATTTTTAGGATCTGTACGGCTTATCCGTGCGCGAATTTTTGCCTCTAACTGGTCAATCACTTTATCATTATCAAAGCGTTCTTTCTGTCGTTTGCCATCTTCATAAAAAGCACTTTTATGTTTACTTCCGGTGATTCCAATGTCAGACACTAGGGCTTCACCCGGTCCGTTAACAATACAGCCAATAATAGAGACGTCTATCGGTATTAGCACATCTTCTAAACGTTTTTCTAATTCATTTACGGTGGCTATTACATCAAATTCTTGCCGAGAGCATGTGGGGCAAGCAATAAAATTAATGCCTCGGCTACGAATACGCAGAGATTTTAAAATATCAAAACCGACTTTAATTTCCTCAACCGGATCAGCGGCCAACGATACACGCAATGTATCACCAATACCTTGCGCAAGTAACATTCCCAGTCCGACAGCAGATTTTACACTACCACTGCGCAAGCCTCCCGCTTCAGTGATACCTAAATGTAACGGTTGCTGGATCTCTTTCGCCAATAATTGATACGATTCAACCGCTAGCAATACATCGGATGCTTTCACGCTCACTTTAAATTCATCAAAATTAAGACGTTGTAGAATATCAACATGGCGCATTGCAGACTCAACTAAAGCGGCAGCGGTAGGCTCTCCATATTTCTCTTGGATATCTTTTTCTAGGGATCCACCATTAACACCAATTCGAATGGGTATATTATAATGTCTAGCACAATCAACCACACTACGTATACGTTGTTCATTACCGATGTTCCCAGGATTAATTCGCAAACAATCCGCACCATATTCAGCCACTTTCAACGCGATACGATAATCAAAATGAATATCTGCAATCAAAGGTAAAGAAGTGCGTTTTTTTATTTCTTTAAAGGCTTCCGCCGCATTCATCGTCGGCACAGCAATACGCACCAGATCAGCCCCAACGGCTTCTAAACGCTTGATTTGCGCAATAGTTGCATCTACGTCTGTCGTTAAGGTGTTAGTCATTGATTGGACTGATATCGGGGCATCACCACCAACGGCAACATTTCCCACCATGATCTGTTTAGATACTCGGCGGATGAGAGAAGAAGTATGGCTCATTGGTTTATTACTCTTTATATTGGATTTTATGTTCGTGAGAGAAAATCAAGTCATAGGTAAGGTAAATACGGCTCTTTTGCCAGCATCAAACTTATATGTAACAATCTCATGCTGATATTGTATTGCAACAACACTAGGATCGCCTAATGTCAATTGAAAGGGAGGCACACCTTGTAAAGTTAAAACACGCCCTTTTTCATATAAACCAAAAGCAACACGTTTATTCTCAGCATCTTTTATTTCAGTCCAACAATCAGCAGAATAGGTTAATAAAAGAGAAGCCACGATAGTCTCTGTTGAGGAGACTGGTATTATTTTACTTTTGCGCTCATTTTCTTTTTTGACAATATGCTCGCTTTTCACTGACACAGAGAAGTAAATCCAATTGCTGTTTATTATAGCTGAACATTTATTTTTAAAAAAACTTTATATTTTAACGTTCTGAAACGTCTATACTTTCACCCCTTTGACGTTTTTTTAATGTTCGTTTGGTTCTATCAATAACGTCCCCCACCAATTGCCCACAAGCGGCATTAATATCATCACCACGAGTTTTACGCACAATCACCGTATAGCCATATTCCATTAATACTTTATTAAATCTATCCACTCGACTATTACTGGGTTTATTATAATCATTGTCAGGAAATGGATTAAAAGGAATAAGATTGATTTTACATGGAGTATCTTTTAATAAAATAGCCAACTCATGAGCTTGATCTGTCGAATCATTAACATTATCTAATAAAAGATATTCGATCGTTACTTTACCTCGATTCGCTTTTGATTTTTGCATATAACGTTTAACGCCAGCCAAAAAATCTGCAATGTTATATTTATTATTAATAGGCATCATTTGCGAACGCAACTCATCATTTGGAGCGTGCAATGAAATGGCTAAAGCAACATCAATACGATCGCCTAAAATGTCTAATGCAGGTACAACACCAGACGTTGACAGTGTAACCCGACGTTTCGATAAAGCATAACCAAAATCATCTAACATTAATTCCATTGCAGGTATAACATTATTTAAATTAAGTAAAGGCTCGCCCATACCCATCATGACAACATTAGTAATTGGTCGCTTACCACTTTCACCCTGTACGCCTACAATTTTAGCCGCACGCCAAACCTGGCCTATAATTTCAGAAACGGTTAAGTTTCGATTAAATCCTTGTTGTGCGGTAGAGCAAAAGTTACATTCTAAAGCACAGCCAACTTGTGATGACACACATAATGTTGCTCTATCTTTTTCTGGGATATAAACCGTTTCAATATCTTGATCTCCAACCGTCATGACCCATTTTATAGTTCCATCCTTACTGCGTTTCTCAACACGAACTTCTGGCGCAACAATTTCTGCATGCAAGGCTAATTTTTCACGCAGTTTTTTATTAATATTACTCATTTTTTCAAAATCGTCACAACCGTAATGATAAATCCATTTCATTACCTGCTCTGCACGAAAGGCTTTTTCACCCATATCAACAAAAAATTTACGTAAACCATCTCGGTTTAAATCTAATAGGTTTACTTTCTTAATACTCATGGGGCCTCGACACAAAAAAACTCAAAAAATGATTGTACAAAGGTTAAACGAAGATAGCTAGGCAAAAAGACTATCTACTTAAAGAAAGCCTTTTTAATTTATAACACGGTAACTATCGGAATCTGTTTTTTATCCGAATACCTATAAAAAACCTTTTTTATAGATAACTGACCTTGTAAATGTATGGTCTTATGTATTTTACCACGCTGTAGTAAAACATCCATCATCGGTGCCAGTCCTTGTGCACTCAAATGGAAATGTTTTAATAAACACGATTCACTAACCCGCCCTTGATCTTGCACATACTGACGGATTGTCTCTAAAATCATAAATACACATCTCTAAACAATATATTACCTCGGCGCTTTAATAAATACAAAACACTAAAAACAATAATAACGGCACACGAGATATAAATAAGACTGACTTTAGGGTGCAGCATAAACGTAGCAATCTGATAATAAAGCACCGACACAACATAAGCACTGAGAGTCGTCCACAATGCTATAAATTTAGCCCAATTCCCACCAACTTCACGAACAATAGCCCCCATCGCGGCCGCACACGGTGCATACAATAAAATAAACAAAAGATAAGCAAACGCCGCCTCTTGTGTCACAAATGCTTTTTGAATGTTTTTATAAATGCTTAAATCAACACCTTGCTCCGTTGCTGCGACATCCAAATTTTCAATGTTACCGATATTTAAACCTAAAGGGTCAGCAATACTAATGCCAAATAAATTTTTCGGAATCGTTTGCAGTGCCTCATTAAATTTATCTAACAATGAAAAAGGTACATCCTTTTGCATAAATGCTGTCGAATATAGATTATTTAATGTACCCACTACCGCCTCTTTAGCAAAAAGCCCGGTAACTATCCCCACGGTTGCAGGCCAATTATTTATTTGTACACCTAATGGGGATAATATAGGAGTGATGAATTGTGCCCCTTTACTCAACACTGAATCTTGACTATTTTGATGCCCAAAACTACCATCTAGACTCACCGAATTGAGCACGTTTAATAATGTTACGACCAAAACAATTATTTTCCCCGCACCAAATAAAAAACCTTTTAATTTATGCCACGTTTTTATTAAAGTGTTTTTTAGCGTAGGAAATTCATAATCAGGTAGCTCTAAAAACATATTTTCGTTTTTCCCTGGTAAAACAGTCCGACTTAATACAATTCCCGTTAATACCGCAACCAAAATACCAATAAAATATAAAGCGAAAACAACATTTTGCCCATTCTTGGGGAAAAATGCACTGGAAAACAAAGCGTATACTGGTAAGCGTGCTCCACAAGACATGAAAGGCGACATCACAACAGTTAATAGTCGTTCTCGCTCTTTTTCCAAAGTTCGCGTTGCCATAACCGCAGGTACCGTACAACCAAAGCCAATAATCATTGGAACAAATGATTTACCTGGCAAGCCTAGATATTGCATAAATCGGTCGATTACAAATGCTGCCCGTGCTAAATAACCTGAGCTCTCTAGAATCGCTAAAAAAAGATACAAGCAGGCGATGATCGGTATAAAAGTCAATACCGTTTGAATTCCATTACCCATGCCAAACGCAAGAACATTAATCAACCAATCTGGCGCAGCTAAAGCACTCAACACTAATGCAAAACCGTCAACAAAAATAGCACCTGAAAAAATATCAAAAAAATCAATAAAGGCACTGCCTATATTAATAGAAAACATAAACATCAAATACATAACAAAAAGAAAAAAAGGTATACCGAAATATTTATTCAGGGTAATAGCATCTATTTTGTCTGTTATTGAGCGCCCCAAATGCCCTTCAATACGCACTGACTGCTGAGTCACCTGATAAATAAAACTATAACGTGTCTCTGCTATTTGCAAATCAACATCCATATTTAAGTCTAAAAGAATCTGCGTTACCCTATGCTGTTTTTCGTCTTTAATTTGACTTTTAAGAGAGCTATCTTTTTCTAATAATTTGATAGCTAAAGCGCGTTTACAGAGTGCACTATCGTTGTTCTCTAGCGTATCCTCTAACTCATCAATAACAGATTCTAATCTGTCGCCATAATGGAGATGTAAAGGCGTACATTTTTCTAGCTGTGTATGAAATTTATCTAATTCAGATACTAATTGTTGTACCGCACGTTTATCATGTGCCGATAACATAAATAACGGACAGCCTAACTGTGTTGCAAGGCGTCGTGGATTGATACATAATTTCTTGTTCTTTGCCACATCGACTTTATTTAAGATAGCAACTACAGGTAAACCTAACTCTCTAAGCTGTAACGTTAAATATAAACTACGCTCTAAACAACTCGCATCAATTACATTAAGAATAATATCAGGCTTATTATGCATTACATAATCAAAGGCGATACGCTCATCGACCGAACTCCCCTGCACATCGAAATCTAAATTATAAATTCCAGGAAGATCAATTAATGTTGCTTGACGATCATGATTTAATCTAAATGTTCCTGTTTTTTTATCAACAGTAACACCACTCCAGTTACCCACACGCTGATGTGATCCGGTTAACGCATTAAAAAGTGTGGTTTTACCTGAGTTTGGATTACCTATTGTTGCAATGGTTAAACTCATTTCTCAATCTCTATTTGAATCAATTGGGCTAATGCTTTGCGTAGTGCAATACTACTATTAGCGCATCGAATTGCCAGAGGGTCGCCCAATGGAGCAATACGTAACAGTTTAACTTTTGCGTTAGGTAAAAAACCTAAATTAAGTAATTTTTTTCGAATGGAAGGTTCCATATTCTGCATATTAATAATATTTGCAGAATCACCTACTTTTAAATCAGATAAAACCATGCTGTACCCCAGATATTCTTACGCATTTACATCGATAAAACGGGTATCACACTTAATAATGCGATTTGATTGCTCGCTTTCCCGTGTGATTATTACTATCTTAATAAGCACGATATTATTTCTTTATATTTAGATTTTGTTAATCATTACCATGGCAAAGCATACTAATTTAAAATGCCTCGTAATGCATGATTTTTCTCAAAAAAATAAATAAATCATGTTAAGCTAAAAATAATAAATAAGGAATACAACATGAATTTTAGTGAACTTAATCTCGTTTATTCAACAGATTTGGGTAAAATAAAAAAAGAAAAAGAAAAAGAAGTCGCCCCTAAAAGCGATGGTATTGTCCGTTTACATCGACAAAGCAAAGGTAGGAAAGGTAAAGGCGTTATCTTAATAAAAGGCTTACAACTTGATGTGGCAGATCTAAAGTTACTCGCAAAAGAGATTAAAAAACGCTGTGCAACCGGAGGCGCTATAAAAGACTTTGTGATTGAGATTCAAGGAGACGATCGCGAACTGATACAACAGCTCCTAGAAAAAAAGGGTTACAAAGTTAAGTTTTCGGGAGGATAACATGCGCAAACAGTCACAACACAGTGGCCTCTCCATTAACAAAAGGGGCGTGCTGATATTACTCAAAGTAAATATTTTGACTCTCTAATATCTCTGTTGAGTCACCTTTTATCGTATGCGCTTCATTTGCCCATTCACCTAAATCGATTAATTGGCAACGTTTACTACAAAAAGGCCTATGTTTACTGCTTTCTACCCAATTAACATCTTTTTTACACGTTGGACATTTTACTTTCATTTTTATTTCCTAACAACATATCTGTTTAAATGTAATACAATCAGCGAGCTTACTTTCTATCTCTGCACTCATAAAACGAATCGAATAACGATCTTTATGTCCACTTATCATGGGATAAACAGCGTCTCCTTTGTGTATTTCAATGATTAAAAACCCACAGTTTTCAATCTGTTGTTGGTAAAACCCATTCAACGCAGTCTGTTCGGAACTTTGTCCTTGCGAACGCTTCATTTTTAAAAACAAACTCAGGGCTTTATCTAAAAAAGTAAAATGCCCCATCCAATATTGTATATCTTTTTGACGCTTCTCTAACGTGCTATTACACCAAAAGTGATATTGGGGTAGATCAAAGTTACACATACCCGCTGGAATTGAAAAACGTTGCTTTAATGAAGTTAAAAAACGATTAGTTTTAAAAAAACGAAATTGTTTCGGCATCAACGCAACACCTTTCATTAACTCATCAACGTCGGCTAACAAATTCTTAACTGCATCGTGATCAACATCATCCACTTTTAACCAATTTTGCATTTCATCCATTAATATACGTAGATCTTTAACTAAGTCATAGCGTATATCACAACGCTCTGTCATGTCCAACAAATCAAAAAAACATTTAAAGAAGGCGATTGAATCGTTTTTATTTTCAATTTTCAAACTTTCTTCGATTTGTGAAAAAAGAAATTCAAAACGCAAGTAACTGCGATATTTCTCATTAAGAGGATATTCAAAAGTGATCATATTTTCTTTTTAACTCTAACTTAAACAGATCTAAATCGTACAGTAAAAAAGCATAAATTTAAATGCTAAACGATCTAAATTTATGATCTAATTTTGCAACCTCTTTTTTTAAGGTAGATAAACTTACGGCGCTGTTCTCTATAATAAAATCAGCACGAGATAAACGCTCTTCGCGCCCCATTTGACTCGCAATGATTGACTTAATCGTCATAACATCTGTTTTATCCCGAAGACATACTCGATGTAATTGTATTTTTTCATCAATATCAACCACCACACAATGATCACAAAAAACATCAAGATTATTTTCAAACAACAACGGAGCCTCAAAAATAACATAATCACCACTCGCTTTATCTAATTGCATCAACATTTCAGCACGAATCAAAGGATGCAACAAACTATTTAAATATTGTTTTTTTTGTTCGTCAGAAAATATAATACGTCTTAATAAAGCTCTATTTAAATGCCCATTTTTTAAAATTTCACTGCCAAAATAAGCTGTAATATCAGCAAGTACCGGTTGCCCTTTTTGCACCACCATCCTCGCCACAATGTCCGCATCAATGATGACAACATGATGAGCTGAAAATAATTTTGCTATTGTTGATTTACCACTACCAACGCCTCCTGTTAACCCTATAATGACCGTCATTACATTCTCCTCATTTATTCTTCTATTTTATAGTGAGATCATTGCTATTTATAACCTATTAAGGTTATATTTGCATTTTTAGTTATTGATGGGAAAAATATGCGTGAACAAGAGATAGCAGAAAGCGTAAAACGAGCATTAGATGAAGATTTAAAAGGTTCCTCTGGTGTAGAAGGTGATATTACAGCGCTCCTTATTCCAGAAAACAAACAAGCGAAAGCCGTTGTGATCACCCGTGACAATGCAGTATTTTGTGGTAAAGCATGGACGATTGAAGTTTTCAAACAACTCGGGAATAATGTAAAGATCACTTGGCACGTTAAAGATGGTGATTTTGTACAAGCTAATAGCCCTCTTTTCACCTTACAAGGCGTCGCACGTTCAATGCTTACCGGAGAGCGCACAGCTCTAAACTTTATTCAAACATTATCCGGAATAGCAACACAAGTTAAAACTCATATCGATTTGATTGCCAGTACAAAGTGTAAGTTACTTGATACACGTAAAACTTTACCAGGTTTACGCAACGCCTCTAAATATGCGGTTTTATGTGGGGGTGGACATAACCACCGCATTGGCCTTTTTGATGCTTATCTTATCAAAGAAAATCATATTTTAGCCTGTGGTGGCATCCAAAAAGCAGTACAAATGGCGAACACTCAGCACCCAGAACTTTGGGTGGAAGTGGAAGTAGAAACGCTAAATGAACTACAACAGGCTTTAGATGCGGGTGCACAAAGAGTAATGCTCGATAATTTCAGTATTTCTATGATGCATGAAGCGGTCACATTAAATAAAACTCATCCGCAACGAGCAGATCTTGAAGTATCAGGTAACGTCAACCTAGACACTATTCTCGGCTTTGCTCAAACAGGGGTCGATTATATTTCAGTCGGCGCTCTAACCAAGCATATCCATGCAATTGATCTTTCAATGCGCTTTATCGATGATGCACCTTAATTGAAAACCTGCCTCCCTGAGGCAGGCTTTCACTTTAATGCACTTGTTTTTTATGCTAGATACAAATATTTAACTGCTTAGTATTAGCCGTTTTGACATAGCTTTTTAACAATTGTTTTATTTCCCTTTGGAAAATCATATTCGTTTAATGCACTCAGACTCACCCAACGCAGTACTTGACCCTCACAAGATGATGCCTCGCCCTTATATTTTTCTACTAAATAAAAATATAAGTGAAGCTGTCTATCCGAATAATCAAAACACACGTAATCAAATAAAATATACTTTAACGCTTGTAAGCCAACTTCTTCTTTTAACTCCCTACACATCGCCTCCGCTGTCGTTTCACCTTGCTCAACTTTCCCTCCAGGAAACTCCCATTTACCGCCTTGATGTGATTTTAGCGCCCGTAAACTCAATAAATATTCAGATTTTTCATTTTTTACGATCGCAATACTAATTTCTATTTTTTTCATATTTAATTTACACAAAAAAAATGACTCGCAAAGAGTCATTTTATTAATAATAAGAAAATTTAACTTAATTTCCCATGACATTGTTTGTATTTTTTACCTGAGCCACATGGACAATGCTCATTGCGCCCTACTTTTCGTTCTGCTCGAACAAAGGGGTCTTGCCCATGCTCATCTGAAGGTGCATCAATAGGACTCTTGACATCTCCATGGTGCATTTCAAGTTTAGCATTCGCCTGTGCTAAACGACGTTGCTCGGCAATCGCATCCACTTCATCTTGACTTTGAACTTGCACTTTAGACAATATTCCTACAACGTCATGTTTTAAATTTTCTAACATTTCGATAAACATTTCAAAGGATTCACGTTTATATTCTTGTTTAGGATCTTTTTGTGCATAACCCCGTAAATGAATCCCTTGACGTAGATGATCCATAGCAGATAAATGCTCTTTCCAAAGAGTATCAATCGTTTGCAACATCACCGACTTTTCAAAATTATTTAATACTTGCACACCTACTTGTTCTTTTTTAGCTTTATAAGCATCGGTTGCAAACGTTAAAATCTTTTCTCTAATCGATTCTTCAGGTAAGTTAGGATCATCTTTTAACCAACGTTGAATCGGAAGATCAACTAAAAACTCCGTTTTTAAACGACGCTCAAGTCCGGCTAAGTCCCACTGCTCCGTTAATGACATCGGCGCGATATATTCTTCGATACAACGATTAAAAACATCATCCCAAATTCGCTCGATAGTGTCATTGATTTCATCACTGTCCATAACACCGTTACGTTGTTGATAAACCACTTTACGCTGATCATTAGCAACATCATCAAAGTCCAGTAGAGATTTACGCATATCAAAGTTACGCCCTTCAACTTTGCGCTGTGCATTTTCAATTGCACGTGTTACCCATTTATGTTCAATGGCTTCTCCATCTTCCATACCTAATTTTTTCATCATATTAGATACTTTTTCTGATGCAAAAATACGCATCAGAGGATCTTCCATTGATAAGTAAAAACGACTTTCACCCGCATCACCTTGTCGACCAGAACGCCCTCGAAGTTGATTATCAATACGTCGAGATTCATGACGCTCCGTGCCGATAATATATAAGCCACCGACTTCGATAACTTTATCATGATCGGCTTTCCAAGCCTGTTTTTCGGCTTCGATTTCACTTTCTGAACAATCACCTAGCTTCGCAATACGTACGTCTAAATTTCCGCCCAAAACGATATCTGTTCCACGTCCGGCCATATTTGTTGCAATAGTAACAGAGCCTAACGCACCAGCTTGAGCAACAATATCGGCTTCTTTTTCATGGAATTTCGCATTTAAAACGCTATGTTTAATCCCCGACTTTTTCATTAATTGTGACAACAACTCTGAATTTTCTATTGATACCGTACCTACCAAAACCGGTTGACGTTTTGCAATACGACTTTTAATATCCGTTACAATTGCTGAATACTTTTCAGTTTCTGTTAGATACACCAGATCGCCACCATCAATACGCGTCATAGGTTTATTGGTCGGAATAACAATAGTTTCTAATCCATATATAGACTGAAATTCAAAAGCTTCCGTATCGGCTGTACCAGTCATACCCGACAACTTTTCATATAACCTGAAAAAGTTTTGGAATGTAATAGACGCTAATGTTTGATTTTCATTTTGAATTTTAACATTTTCTTTGGCTTCAATCGCTTGATGCAAGCCTTCTGACCAGCGACGCCCCGGCATAGTTCGCCCAGTATGCTCATCAACAATAACCACTTCATTTTGTTCATCAACAATATATTCAACGTCTCTTTCAAATAAAGTATGTGCCCGTAATGCGGCATTCACGTGATGTAATAGCGTAATACTTGAGGCTGCATATAATGATTGATTCTCATCCAACAAACCTCTTTCGTGCAATATGTTTTCTACTTTTTCCTGACCACGTTCCGTCAATAAAACTTGCTTGTTTTTTTCATCGATAGTGTAGTCGCCCTTACCAATATATTCTTCAGTGTCTTCTTTTTCTTGTAATATTAAAAGAGGGATCACTGTATTTAACTTAGTATACAAGCTCGAGTCACCATCTGTAGGACCAGATATAATCAGAGGTGTACGTGCTTCATCGATTAAAATAGAATCAACTTCATCAAGGATTGCATAATGCAAAGGTCGCATAACACGTTGTGATGCATCAAAGGCCATATTATCCCGTAAGTAATCAAAACCAAATTCATTATTGGTCCCGTAAGTAATATCTGCCGCATAGGCTTCTTTTTTTTCTTCTGACTGCATGCCTGACAAATTAATACCGACACTTAACCCTAAAAATTCATATAACTTAGCATTCCAAAGTGCATCACGCTTTGCCAAATAATCGTTCACGGTAATAACATGAACACCTTTACCCGATAAAGCATTCAAATAGGCAGCCAATGTTGCAGTTAATGTTTTACCCTCACCCGTACGCATTTCTGCTATTTTATTTTCATTTAAAACCATACCACCAATTAATTGCACATCAAAATGACGCATGGAAAAAACACGTTCCGATGCACTACGCACTACGGCAAAAGCTTCAACTAAAAGGCTATCTATACTTTCACCCGACGCAAGGCGCTCTTTAAATTCAACGGTTTTATTCTTTAACTGAGTATCCGTTAATGCCTTCATTTGAGGCTCTATATTATTTATTTCAGTAACGACTTTACGTAGTTTTTTTAAGTAACGGTCATTACGACTGCCGATTATTTTTGTTAGTAACTGTGTGATCATTGTATTTATCTCATCGTGTAAAAATATATAAAATCTTATCTATCAAATGTTCTTGCATGAATATTACGCCGCAAGCAACTCTCTCGAATTTAAATGCTGTAATTGATCTTGAAGTAGACTGATTTTTTTACTTAAACGTTGTAACTTTTCTTCTGTATGTACTTTAATTGAGCGCAGATAAGTATCTTTTTCTGCTTCTTTTTTAAGAGGAGCATTCACTTTAAAAGCATCAAATTGATCTTGACAATGATCTTGAATAAGCCAAATCGTTGCCATCACGAATGCGCCAAAAAAAACGCCAACGAGTAAAAACTTATGCTTTGTTAAAGAAAACAATAGATCTGTTTTCTCTCTTGAATAGATAACCGTTATACTCATAGTTCTTTTTCACTATAGATAAAAATAAATGACCAGAATCTGTCAGCCTAAACCCATCTTTTCTCTATTGGAAAAAAACAGCTTACAACATGATGCATCACTCATGACTCAGCTTAACATTCTACTACAACATCACTTAAAACAACATAAGATAGACGGTTGTCGTATAGGAAAATTGAAAAATGGGAGCTTGCTTATAGAAATGCCCTCGGCACTATGGCAACAACGCTTGCAATTTATACGTAATGAACTCCTTAGTGCATTACGTATACAGTATCCAGCATTAGTCAGTATTAAATTTCGTATTAATCCAACACTCAACATTGCAAGAAAAACAAAGAAACGCCCACTGCATAAGAAAATAAAACCCGCAGCAAGAATGCCGCTCGATGTTGCCGATTCTTTTTTAGCTTTAGCAGAAAATGCAGAGCCTGGATTAAAGAGGGCGTTACAGTCTTTAGCTAAATATACAAAAAAAGAATAAAAAAAACCCGCTAACATAAAAGTTAACGGGTTTTTTTTCTAAAATGAAAAGGCAGGTTCAATATAATGTACGGGTGATTCGGCCACTTCGTCTTCAAAAGTAACCATTTCCCATGCATCTTCATCTGCAAGTAAGGCGCACAGTAATTTATTATTTAAGGCATGCCCTGTTTTAAATGCTTTTAAATGCCCTAAGATTGTATGTCCAGATAAATATAAATCACCAATTGCATCTAATACTTTATGTTTAACAAATTCATCTTCATAACGTAAACCTTCTGGGTTTAGCACTCTGAACTCATCTAAACCAATCGCATTATCAAGGCTTGCTCCCAATGCGAGATTATTAGCCTGCAACTGCTCAATACCTTTCATAAAACCAAAGGTTCTTGCTCTACTTATCTCTTTGACAAACCATTCACCTGAAAATTGAGATTTAATATGTTGATTCTGCCCTTCGAACACGGGATGATCAAAATCAATTTTAAAGTCTAAACTAAAGCCATGCTTTGATGGCTGTAATTCTGCAAACTTACCTTCTTTTTCATCTTCAACACGAATTGTTTTCTTGACTCGTATGAATTTTTTGGGCGTATTAAGCTCTGCAATACCCGCTGCTTGTAATAAGAAAATAAAAGGACTAGCGCTACCATCCATCACCGGAATTTCTGGCGCATCAACATCAATAATAATATTATCAATACCTAATCCAGCAAGCGCAGCAGAAAGATGCTCAATGGTTGATATTTTCTGACCTTGGTCATTAACTAAACAGGTACATAATAAAGTCTCTTGCACCGCTTGAGCATGCGCTTTAAACGTAACAATGGGATCAAGATCAATACGACGGTAAACGATACCCGTATTCGCACTAGCAGGGTGTAACTCAATCGTTACTTTTTTACCTGAATGTAAACCGATACCGGTTGATTTAACACTTTTTTTTAATGTTCTTTGTTTGATCATTGTTTAACCTCCCATTTACTACTTTAAACACGCACAGTATATCAGTTTGCGACTAATATCACAAATCAGAGATTTATGATTTCACATCTAATACAATATAAATTCCACATATATATCCGTATATACGCAAAAATTTACATCTATTTAGTCACCAAATATAAATACATTAATCAGCTTGTTTACGCAAAAAAGCAGGAATATCTAAATAACTACCTTCGGGCTTTTTAATGTTTTCAGCGATACTATCATCAGATTTCACCGTTTTTTCAACAGACGGTTTTACCGTGTTGATGTTGTCTTCTGTAATTTTATTCTCCAACGGGCTTATCACTGGCATCAATTTTACAGGAGTAACTTCCGAACGACGCAAACCTAAACCAGTAACAATTACCGTCACATGTAATTCTGCATTATCAATACTTGGATCAACAGTAACACCGATAATAATTTGTGAGTCATCGGATGCAAATTCACGCAAGGCATCACCCACCGTTTCATATTCATCCCAGGTAAAATCCATACCCGCAACAATATGTACTAACACACCACGTGCATTGGATAAGTCAACGTCTTCTAGCAGTGGGCATGCTATTGCTTGTTCAACCGCATCTTCAGCTCGCTCTTCACCCGTTGCGATGCCTATTCCCATGACGGCCGTTGTACCCGCTTCCGTCATAACTGTACGTACATCTGCAAAATCGATATTAATTTGACTATCTTCGTTATTAATGATGGCAGAAAATCCAGAAACCGCATCATACAGCACACCATTAGCGGCCTCTAATGCACCTAAGAAACTCACGCCCTTAGGTAATGATTTTTGTAATTTATCATTCGGAATAATAAGAAGAGAATCAATATGTTCAGAAAGGCGTGCAATACCTTGATCGGCATAATTAATACGTTTTTTCCCTTCAAAAAATGAGGGTTTAGAAACAACACCAATAGTAAGCGCGCCCAATTCATTGGCTATTTCAGCGACAACTGGCGACGCTCCTGTACCGGTTCCTCCACCCATACCCGCAGCAATAAACACAACATCAGCGCCTTCAAGTAACGCGCGGATTTTATCTTTATCTTCAAGTGCCGATTTGTAACCAATCTCAGGATTCGCCCCAGCACCTAATCCATGTGTGATGCTCGCACCTATTTGTAACCGAATATCCGCTTTAGATGAACGTAATGCTTGTGCATCCGTATTCAACGCGATAAATTCAGCACCTTTTAATCCTTGCGCTATCATATGATTGATTGCATTTCCGCCACCACCACCTACACCGACCACTTTAATGACGGCTTGCTCTCTATGCTCTTCATCTACTATTTCAAACATTTGCTCTTTTTCCACTGTATTTAAATCATCAGACATTATGTATACCACCTTTGATAGACAAATATATCACTAAATTTTTATTAAAATTCTTTTTTTAAATTTTTATTAAAATTCTTTTTTTATCATAATTTTAAATTTATTAAACATTTGCATAAAACGATTTTCTTGAAATCCGTCTTGTATCTCAGAAAGTGCATCATTTTTATAACGTAATAAGCCTAATGCTGTTGAATAAGCAGGAGACTCTACCTTATCTGTTAAGCCTTGTATATTTTGTGCTCTCCCGATTCGAATCTGCATATTATCAAAAACAGTTTCAGCCACACTCACTAAACCTTCAATTTGCGCAGCGCCTCCCGTTATCACAACTCCAGCGGCAAGCTGACGTTGTAAACCTTTACTTAAAAAGCTACTTTCTAATTTATACAACTCTTTTTTCACTAAACCAAGCAATTCACTATAACGGGGTTCAATGACCGCCAGCAGATCTTTACGTGGGATCTGTTTCGTCGCACGTCCTCCAACCCCCGGTAATTCAATAAGCTCCCCTAAACAATTATTATCTAGCACTAAACATCCATGTTTGATTTTTACTTTTTCGGCAGATGGTAATGGTGAGCTAAATGCAATCGCAATATCACTCGTAACAGAGTTTCCAGCATAATCTATAACAACACTATGCTGTAATGCTCCACTAATATAAACAGATATGTCCATTGTGCCACTGCCCATATCTACCACACACACACCCAAATCTTTTTCATCGTCACTTAATATAGCGCAACTCGATGCCACCCCCGAAAAGGTTAGTTGATCGATGCTTAATCCACAGCGCTCTACTGCTTTTTCTAAATTTTTAACCAGATCATTATGACAAATAATCAGATGTACATCAGCTTTTAATTTTACGCCAGAAAGGCCAATGGGATTATGGATCCCCACTTGAGAATCTATGGCGTAACTTTGTGGGATAACATGCAATAAACGCTGATCTTCACGGATTTTTATCGAACGCGCATTATGTAATACACTTTCAACATCATAAGCACTAACTTCATGATCTTCAATTACCCAAGTACCAGAAACATTAAGAGATGTGATATGCGAACCTGAAATCGATAAATTAATCGATGTCACTTTACAATCAGCCATTTCTTCCGCTTCTGCTAGTGCCTGATAAATGGCCAACACGACAGAGTCTAAATCGGTTACAGCACCTTTATCCACTCCCTTTACAGGGGATTCACCAACGCCAACAATATTAATGTTACCGTTATCAAGACGCTCTCCAATGATCAACACTATTTTATTGCTACCAATATCAAGGCCGACGGTATAACTACTTTCCATATCTAACGCTCACTTTTCATTCTGTTTCCAGCCAATAGCAAAACCAGTATCGTAACGAAAATCGATATAATCAATTTTATCTGTATCATACTTTTTCCCTAATAATGGAAAAACGTTTAAAAAACTCTGAATACGATCTAACTTTTGCTCTTGTCCTAAATTTAATTTAAAACCATTTTTAAGTACGACCTGCGTCGCTTGACGTACATCACTAGTTAGTGATGCTATTTCAAAATGATCTGTTTTTAATAATTTATTTACTTTTCTATATGTTATCAACACATCATTCGAATATTTATCTTCCCCATAAAGAGAAACATATTCACCGCCTAAGTTCTCCGGTGATGCATACACTATTTCACCAAACCGATTAAGTAAATCGTGATCATTCCAAATAGCGACAATGGATTGCTCTACTATATGAATTTTTATCGTTGTCGGCCAACTCTTACGAATTGATGCAGAATAGACCCAGGGTAATGCTTCAACCTCACTCTGTATTTTTGATATTTCAAGCGTAAAAAAATTTAACCGGCTTTTCTGACTAATCAATATATTGCGCACATCTTGTAATGAAATGTGCTTTTGTTCTCCGGTTAAAATCAACTCAGTCATGGGTAACGATCGCTCATCCGTTAACCATGTTTTAAGTTTGAAATAACTGCTTCCTATTAGATAAATAAGGCCTATAAAAAAAACTAAACTAAGCACCTTAGGAACATTTACTTTTTTTATCTTCTGCGCAATAAACGACATTAATAACATAGACAATTATTAAGCCAACGTTTGCATTAATATTTTTAACACTAATTGCTCAAAACTGTATCCTGCTTGTTTAGCAGCTTTAGGCACTAAGCTTGTCTCTGTCATTCCAGGTACCGTATTAATTTCTAATAAAAACCACTGTTTATTCATATCCCGCATAAAATCAACACGTCCCCACCCTTGACAACCAATCGAGACAAAAGCATCTTCTGCTAATGCATTAAGCGTTTTCATTTCTTGCTTATCTAAGCCGCAAGGACAAAAATAACGCGTATTGGTTGATTGGTATTTTGCGTTATAATCATAAAAATCATTATCTGTGGACATTTTTATCGCGGGTAATGCATGCCCATCGAGCATCGAAACGGTATATTCTTCACCCTCAATCCACGTTTCAAGTAATACCTTACTATCAAATTTAAATGCATCTAATAATGCTTTATTTAAATCGTCCGCATTATCGACTTTCGCCATTCCAATACTTGAACCTTCATTTACAGGTTTAACCATGACAGTATGCGATAAGTCCATCAATATGTTTTTTGCTTGCTTTGCATTATAGTCGTTTTTGGTAACTATTTTATATTTAGCGGTCGGTAACCCTGCACTTTTCCAAATTTGTTTACTCATTGATTTATCCATTGTGATAGCAGAGCTTAAAACGTTACTACCCGTAAAAGGAATTTTCAAATAAGTTAACAAACCTTGAATCGTACCATCTTCACCGCCACGTCCATGTAACACTATAAATGCGCGATCAAAGCCTTGTGCTTTTAATTGTGCTACATCATATACTTTGGGATCAATACCTTTTGCATCGATACCCTGATTAACTAACGCATCGAGTACCGCTTGCCCTGATCGTAAAGAAACTTCTCGTTCAGCGCTTGTCCCACCAAATAACACCGCAACCTTACCAAAATTTAAGCTCATTATTGTGTACTCTCTTGTTTCATTTTTTCAATGTTTAATTTCAATGCCACTAATGTCTTTACTATAGATCCTATATTGCCAGCACCTTGGGTTAACACAATATCTCCCTCAGTGATAATCTCCGCAAGCGCCGCGGGTAATGCCTCTGGAGATGGCACGAAAATAGGCTCCTTATTACTGTGTACACGAATAGTACGACATAATGAACGACTATCAGCACCTGCAATAGGCATTTCACCCGCACTGTAAACATCGAGTAATAATAATTGATCAACCTGAGCTAAAACATGTGCAAAATCGTCATAAAGGTCACGAGTACGAGTATAACGATGCGGCTGATAAGCCATGACCAACCGTTTTTCAGGCCAGCCTGCACGCACAGCATTAATCGTTGCCTGCACTTCCGTTGGATGATGACCATAATCATCTACCAATAAAACATTACCTCTACCCGTCGAAAATTCACCATATTGCTCAAAACGACGCCCAATACCTTCAAAATTTTCTAATGCTTCAAGAATAAATGTATCATCAATACTTTCTTCCATTGCAACGGCAATAGCCGCAGCTGCATTTAACGCATTATGTTTACCCGGCAAATTAAGCTTAACTTTAAGCACATCTTTATTCACTCGATGCAAGTCAAATTTACAATGTCCACGCAATTGGGAAAAATTAGAAATCCGTATGTCCGCACGCTCATGAAACCCATAAGTCACACACTGACGAGAAAAACGAGGGATCAACTCTTCGACGACACTGTCATCTAAACACACAACGGCAGTACCATAAAAAGGCAAGTTTTGAATAAAGCGCACAAAAGTTTCTTTTAAAACTTCAAAATCCCCTTTATAAGTATCCATATGATCGGCTTCTATATTAGTGACTACAGATATCATCGGCTGCAAATGTAAAAAAGAAGCATCACTCTCATCGGCCTCTGCAATTAAATAACGACTTTGACCTAATTTTGCATTGGTCCCTGCACTGTTCAATAAACCACCGATAACAAAGGTAGGATCAAGTTTTGCCTGACCAAAAATACTTGCAATTAAGCTTGTGGTCGTGGTTTTCCCATGCGTCCCTGATATTGCAATGCCATGTCTGTAACGCATTAATTCTGCTAGCATTTCAGCACGACGCACCACAGGAATTCGCGCTTGTTCTGCACCTAACAATTCAGGATTTTTCGCATCTATGGCGGTCGAAACCACCACCACTGAAGCCCCATAAATATTTTTTTGCTCATGACCAATAAATATTTGCACTCCTAATGCTCGTAATCGACGAACGACAGCATTTTCTGCAATATCTGAACCCGTTATTTTATAGCCTTCATAAGCTAATACTTCAGCAATGCCTCCCATGCCAGCCCCACCGATACCAACAAAATGAATTTGTTTAACGCGACGCATACTAGGGATCGTAGAACGGATTTGTGCAAGATCTATATTTTTCATAATGAGTTATTCTTTTTATTCGTTAGAAGGGTTTCTTCACAGATGATGGCAACCCTCTCGGTTGCATCTATAATCGCATTTTCTTTACTCTTTTTAGACATAACACTCAGTAGTTCTCTATTTTGAATGAATTCCGATAAATAATTACTTAATTTATCTTTGTTAAGATCCTTTTGCGCTAATAATATAGCACCTTCTTTCGTCACTAACGATTGTGCATTTTTTGTTTGATGATCATCAACCGCATATGGCAATGGCACAAAAATAGCAGGTAATCCAACCACCGCGACTTCTGCAACCGTTAGCGCTCCCGCTCGGCAAATAATGACATCAGCCCAATCATAAGCACTGGCCATATCATTAATAAATTCACGTACATCCGCCTTAATACCTTTTTCTTTATAAGCAAGCTGTAGTGCATCAAAATGTCCCTTACCACTTTGATGTAAAATCGACAATTGCTCGGCACTAAAACCCGCGACGACTTCCGGTAATAATTCGTTTAAAACTTTCGCGCCCAAACTACCACCAAGCACCAATATTTTTAATGTGTCTTTTGAATTCGATATTTTTTTTATGGGTAATTGTAAAAGCTCTTTGCGAACAGGGTTACCGACTAATACCGCCTTCTTCGAATCAAATGTACCTGAAAACCCCATTAATATTTTTTTTGAAAATCGAGCCAATATACGATTGGTGAAGCCCGCCACTGCATTTTGTTCATGTAATATCACAGGAATGCCTAAACTCCAAGCTGCAATCCCTCCTGGGCCACTAGCAAACCCTCCCATACCTATGACCAAGTTAACAGAACGCATTTTTAAAATTTTTCGCGCGCTAAAAAAAGACTTTAATATATGCATTGGCGCCATTAATAATGTTTTAAGTCCATTGCCTCTCACTCCGACAACATCGATAAAATCGATGTCGTATCCATATTCGGGTACAAGTTGCGCCTCCATTCGGTTTTTAGTCCCAAGCCAACTTACTTTCCAGCCCTTTTCTCGCATTCTCTGTGCAACTGCAAGTCCCGGAAAAACATGTCCACCAGTACCACCGGCCATCACGAGTAAGGTTTTTTTACACATCTAAGTTAATTTCCTTTTTTTTCGCATCATTTTTTTTGCGCACCGCTTTTTTTTGTACCTCAACATCCTTTTTTTCACTGTTACGTCTTTCAAAATCAATCCGTAACAGTAACCCTATTGCAAGCGCAATTGTTAATAAACTGGAGCCACCATAACTGACTAAGGGTAATGTTAATCCTTTTGTTGGTACCATGCCTGATGCGGCCCCCACATTAACGGCAATTTGGAAAAAGAACCAAATTGCAATTCCTATGGCGACATAACCAGAAAAAATCAAATTATGCTGTAATGCCTTTTTTCCAATAGAAAAAGCCTTATAAACCAGATAAAACTCTAACGCGATGACAATTGTTACACCAATAAAGCCTAATTCTTCAGCCAAAATAGCCATAATAAAATCGGTATGTGCTTCGGGTAAATATTCTAATTTTTGTACTGAATTCCCTAAACCTTCACCAAATATTCCGCCTCGACCAAACGCCATTAATGATTGAGTCAGTTGATAACTACGTCCAAACGGATCAGCCCACGGATCCATAAAACCGAAAACACGCGCCATCCGGTACGGTGATACCAAAATCAAACTCACAATAACCGCTAATAATGAAATCATTATCCCAATAAAAGAAATTAATTTAGCATCTGCAATAAAGAGCATCCCCATCATTATCACCACAATAACAACGGTCGAGCCTAGATCAGGTTGTAATAATAATAGTAATGAAAAAACAGATAAAATAATTAAGGGTTTAATAAAACCTTTAATAGTATCAATAACTTCTTCTTGGCGACGTACTAAATAGCTTGCTAAAAATATAATAATCGCCAATTTAGCAAACTCTGAAGGTTGCACATTAATAGCGCCTAGGCGCAGCCAGCGATGTGCACCGTTGACTTCCGTGCCAAATAAAAAAACAGCGAATAAACCTAAAAAAGCGAGCCCTAATAATAGCATTTGTTTCTCATACCAATGCCGCACGGGTATGCTAACAATAAGGCCTATCGTCATGAAACAAAGTACTACGTACGACAGATGACGCTTTAAAAAATAAAAAGGGTCATTGGAGATATTGATACCTTCTTGAATTGAAGCAGAGGCAACAATTACCATCCCAATCGCCATTAGACACAAAGTAACCACGAGTAATGCTTGGTCATAAGGCCGAGTATCGACTCTCTTTGTTTTAAAACATGCTTTTAGGGTTTCAAAATTCAACATGATGAACGTTACCCAAAGCTTTCACTAATTCTTTAAAATGATCGCCACGTACCATAAAGTTTTTATACATATCTAAGCTTGCACAAGCTGGACTAAATATCACTATATCTCCCGAATTTGACACCTGTGCAGCTAAACGTACTGCACAGGCTAAGTCATTAACACACTGTATACGATCATCAACGGCGGCGATTAACGAGGCGTCTTCACCGAAACAAAAAATACTGCCAGAAATTTCATCAAAAACTTCGCGTAATTCATTGAAGTCTGCGCCTTTGCCCTGCCCACCTAAAATCACGTGAACCTTTCCTAAAATACTCTGCGAGAGCCCAGATAATGCGGCCTGTGTTGCGCCAATATTGGTTCCCTTAGAATCATTTATCCAACGTACTCCCTTTACTTCTTTCACAAATTCACAACGATGCGCTAATCCCGAATAGCGTCTTAAAACGCTTAACATAGCCTCTTGAGTTAAACCTACAGCAGTGCCTAGTCCTAACGCGGCTAATGCATTCATCCAATTATGGCGACCACTAATTTTTAAATGTTTCACATTGAATCGTGTTTGACCATCAATACTAAGAAAGATTTCATTATTTTTTTGTAAAAGCTGAAAATCCGCATTTTCACTACCAAAACTAAGGCTATTTAACCTTGGCAGTAAAGGCTTTGTTTGCATATCATCAGCATTAAATAATGCTTTTTTACATTGCTGATAAATAATATGCTTAGTTTTAATATAATGTGCATAAGAACGATATCTATCTAAGTGATCAGCACTGATATTTAGGATAGTTGCAATATCTGCATTTAATGATGTCGTCGTTTCTAATTGAAAACTAGACAGCTCTAGAATGTAGAGGTCAATCTCTGGCGCTAATAAATCTAAAGCTGGTGTACCTATATTTCCACCAATCGCCACTTTTAATGACGTTGCATTGGCCATTTCACCTAATAAACTCGTTACTGTTGTTTTACCATTTGATCCCGTAATAGTCACTAATTTTGCATGTGCATAACGAGGCTCTTTAAGTGCTCGAGCAAAGAGTTCAATGTCACCAATAATTTCACACCCAGCATCTTTTGCTTGACGCAATGCAGAGTTCGATAAAGCAACGCCAGGACTAACCACCAATAATTTAAAGTTAACTAAGAAAGACGCATTAAGAGGCCCTAAAAACACCTCGACACGCGTATCTAACATATCAATACCGGGAGGATGTTCACGCGAATCAAAAAGAGTTACCTGATAACCCGCATGTAAAAGAAAATTCACACTTGATATGCCACTTTTCCCAGCGCCAATTACTGCAACTTGCTTTTTTAACATATTAACGCACCTTTAGAGTCACCAGACCAATTAACACTAAAACAATTGTAATAATCCAAAAACGCACAATCACTCGTGGCTCTGGCCAACCTTTTTTCTCATAATGATGATGAATTGGTGCCATTCTGAAAATACGTTGTTTACGTAATTTATAAGAGCCCACTTGTAAAATGACCGAGAGTGTTTCTACCACAAAAACCCCGCCCATGATAAATAACAATATTTCTTGTCGTACTAAAATAGCAATAACGGCTAATAATGCACCAAGTGCTAATGAGCCGACATCACCCATGAAAATTTGTGCTGGGTAAGTGTTAAACCAAAGAAATCCTAACCCTGCGCCTACTAACGCACCACAAATAATCACCAATTCACTTGCTTTAGGAATATACGGAATATATAAATAATGCGCAAAATTAACATGACTGGTTAAATAGGCAATTAAAGCAAAAGCACCCCCTACCATCACCGTCGGCATAATAGCTAAACCATCTAGGCCATCGGTTAAATTAACCGCATTACTACTCCCTACAATCGTAAAATAAACCAGAGGAATAAACAAAAAACCTAAATATGGCATATAGTTTTTGAAAAAAGGCATAACAAAAGTCATTTCAGCTTGGCTCGTTGACGTCCACATAATAACGCCACCCACCAGCAGAGCTAAAACAGATTGCCAAAAATATTTCCGACGAGCAATTAATCCATCAGGGTGTTTACGTACCACTTTTAAATAATCATCCACGAAACCTATGCATCCAAAAGACAACATAGTAAAGAGAACAATCCACACATAATGATTATCTAAACGCGCCCATAATAACGTTGAGAGAGTGATAGCTAACAAAATCATAATCCCCCCCATTGTTGGCGTACCTGATTTACTAAAGTGTGATTCGGGGCCATCCTCCCGCACGATTTGTCCTATTTGTTTTCTTTGTAAAAAGCAGATCAATTTAGGGCCAAACCATAATGAAAATGCCAATGCCGTTAATAATGCCATAACCATACGTACCGACAAATACGTTAATACATTTAAAAAAGTAAAATGATGTGCAAGTAACTCAGCGAGCCAAACTATCATTGGAGATCCCTATCTATTATTATGTTTTAAATTTTTGTATGAAAGTAACGATATCTTCCATCTTTGCGCTACGCGACCCTTTCACTAAGAGTGTAATAATTTGTTTGTTTTCATCTAAATATTTTTTTATAAAATTTTGTAACTGTGCTTTATTAGCAAAATGTTGTGCTTTTTGTTGTCTCGAACAATGCACATTAAAAGCCTGCACCGTATGTATACTATGCGGGCCCACTGCCAATAACAATTTAACGCTTTGACTCGCCGCATATTCACCAACTTTTTTATGCTCTAACTCCGTATGTTTTCCTAACTCCCCCATATCCGATAAAATCAAAACATGTTCCGAAGCGTTTGCACAAAGAACATTGACCGCAGCAATGACAGACGCTGAATTCGCGTTATAAGTGTCATCAATCACCGTGATCAATCTATCAACTGCAATACGCGCCACACGTCCTGAAACAGATTGGAACGTCTCTAATCCCTTCGCTATATCCGCTAAAGTACAACCTAATGCGATAGCCATACTTGCCACCGCTAAAGCATTACTTACATTGTGATGCCCGGGTGCCTTTAAGTGTATTGCTTGCTTTGCAGTGCATGATGGCGTCTTAACATGCAAAATAAAACTTGCATTACCTTGCTCATCAAAGCAAATTTCATCCGCATATAAACTCGCTTGCGAATGTACTTGTGAAAAGGTTAATATTAATTGTCCTTGTTCTTTTAATTGAGCAAGATAACATTCGGAAAATTCAGCATCTAAATTAACCACTCCGGTACCTTTAGGCAACAGATAACGCCATATTTCACCTTTACTCTTAGCAACCCCACCTAACGATCCGAAGCCTTGTAAGTGCGCAGCCATTACATTATTAATCAACGCAACTTTTGCTTGCACTAACTGCGCAGTATACGCTATTTCACCAGGGTGGTTCGCCCCTAATTCAAGTACCGCAAAACGCGTTTTTTCCGTTAACCTTAGTAAGGTCAATGGCACACCAATATCATTATTAAAATTACCTTTTGTCGCTAATAATGCATTTTCATTTTTACAATGTATGCGTAATACTGAGCTTAATAACTCTTTACAAGTGGTTTTCCCATTACTTCCTGTGATAGCAATGCATACAAGCTTCTGCATTTTATGTCGAACATAAGCACTTAACGCACCTAACGCCAAGCGCGTATCAGTAACAACAACCATGGGAATATCATGTGCACTTTCCTTTTCAACTAACAGTGCTTTAGCGCCACTAGCAATGGCATTATCTAAAAAATAATGCGCGTCAAATTGTTTACCTTTTAATGCAATAAATAAAGATTTCTCTACCATATGCCGAGTATCTGTCACCACCGCATCAATACGCAATAAACCATCCTCTTTACGTACTAAATAACCTTGAGTTGCTTGTGCTATTTCATCAAGCGTCAGACAGATCATGCTTGCTCCTTTTGACTTAATGCCGACAGTAATTCACGATCGCTATAGTGAATACGTTGCTTACCTATAATTTGATAGTCTTCATGCCCTTTACCTGCAATTAAAATAATATCACCTGCATTTGCATGTTTTAATGCGTATTTAATTGCATCTTCTCGAGAATGAATACAACGCACCTTTTCTTTATTTACAAAGCCAGCAAGAATATCTTGCATAATGACAGACGCCAGTTCAGTACGTGGGTTATCATCGACAAGAATAACCCGACTCGCCAATGTTTCTGCTACTTTACCCATTTTTGGCCGTTTTTCGGGATCACGATCACCACCACAACCAAAAATACAGATTAATTCCCCCGTTTCCTTATGTTGATGTAATGCCTCTAACGCTTTTTCTAAGGCATCGGGAGTATGTGCATAATCAACAACAAAGGTTATTTTTTTTTGTACAAAATAATATTTTTCCATTCTACCTGGAACAGTATTTAATGTTAAAAACACCTTTTTAAGCCGTTCAATAGAAAAACCTTCTGCTAATAATTGACATAAAACAGCGCTTAAATTTTGAACATTAAAATGTCCAAAAAAAGGCGCTGATATTTGTCCATTGCCCCAAGAGGATTGAAAATCAAAACAGATCCCTTGTTTTTTATAAAAGACATTTTTAACACATAAATAATTCTTCTGAGTTGCTACTTTCCCATACGAAATGGCATCGGGGAGCTCTGTTAACCACTGTTGTCCCTTAACATCATCTGCATTTATTATCCGTTGCTGTAATTTATATTCTGTAAATAAACGCTTTTTGACCGAAGCATAATTTTGCATTGTGCCGTGATAATCTAAATGATCATGGGTTAAATTCGTAAAAATGGCGCTATGAAAAGGTAAGGCTTGTACTCGCCCCAAATCAAGAGCATGAGATGATACTTCCATTAATGTATACTGCACACCTTGTTGCTGATATTTGGCAAGCTCTGTAAATATGGATATGGCATCTAATGTAGTGTTAATACTAGTTTTTAATTGACCAAATAATCCATTACCAATCGTGCCCATCTGCGCATTCTTCACCCCTAAAAGCTGTAATGCATTTGCTAACAAGCTGGCAATCGTCGTTTTCCCATTAGTGCCCGTTATGCCAATAACTTTGTGTAAATTTTTTTGGGGGAAATAAAATTGATAAGCTATTTGACTAATTAAATAAGACAATTTAAACACTAAAATTTCAGCAACCTGCTGATGCATTTTAATCTGTCCATGTTCATCACTATTTTTAGTTTCAGAAAGAATAATACAGGCGCCATTTTGTATTGCTTTTTTAATAAAATAACGCCCATCTAATTGTGCACCTTGTAACGCAACGAACAACCAATCTTTTTCAATTTTACGACTATCTAGACTCATCCCTGCTACATTTAACTGAGCCAAATATGCTGGCATTGGAAAAGGCATTATCAATTCTAAATGCATTATAAAGACTCCAATAATGTATAATTTAAATCTACGGCATCGGGACTTATATGGCTCAACAGTAATGCACTTTTCATCACTGTAGAGAAAACAGGGGCTGCAACATCTCCGGCATAATAATGATCGCCAGCAGGATCATTAATCATGACCACCATTGCAAATCGAGGGTTACTAACCGGAGCGAGTCCCGCAAAAATAGCAACATAATCATCTCCATAGCCTCCACTGTCGGCTTTACGAGATGTACCCGTTTTACCTGCAACACGATATCCATCAATGTGAGCTTTCGTTGCTGTGCCTCCCTTTTGAGTCACCCCTTCTAACATTTCAACCAGTTTGTATGCAAGTTTCTTCGAGATCACTCGTTCACCTGTCACTGGATTTGAATTTTTTAAAATAGAAACGGGATATTTTATTCCTCCACTGCCTAAAATGGCATAAGCTTTAGCAAGTTGTAATGTCGTTGCCGAAAACCCATACCCGAAAGACATCGTGGCGACTTCAAAATCGGACCAATTGTGCCGTATGGGTAAATTACCCATACTTTCACCAATTAAATAAATACCGGTGTCATTACCAAAACCAAATTTTGCAAGAGTTCGCTCTAACTTATCTGATCCTAAACGTAACGCCAACTTACTAATACCAACATTACTCGATTTTTTTAAAATTGACGCTAAATTAAGCTTCCCCATATTATGGCCATCTCGAACAATACGTCCGCCGATATGCATCCAACCTGGTGAAGTATCTATTATTTCATCTACTGTCGTTTTTCCATAGATAAGTGCGCTCGCTATCACAAAAGGTTTGACCGATGAACCCGGTTCAAAAGTATCTGCTATGGCTCTATTTCTCGATTTATAAGCTTGGTACTGACTGCGATCATTAGGATTAAAAGAGGGGTAATTAACCATGGCATAGACTTCTCCTGTATTGACATCTAAAAGAACCAAAGAGCCTGACATCGCGTCATTCATTTTTACCGCCCGTTTGATCTCACTATATGCCAATGCTTGTATGCGTTGATCGATACTTAACTGTAAATTTCCCGCTTCCTTTTTTTTGCTAATAATTTGAAGATTTGCAATAACATTACCATCGCGATCCTTACGCACACGCTTTTTACCATTTACCCCTTGTAAATAACTGTTATACGTTTTTTCCAGACCTTCTATTCCTTGTGCATCGAGATCAGTAAAACCTAATATATTGGCATTTATTTCACCGGTGGGATAAAACCGATGAGATTCTAGTTGGCTTGCAATGCCACTGATTTTTAATTTCTTGATGTATTTTACAATAGGATCGTTTACTTGCCGTTTAAGGTAGACAAAACGTGCGTGTGGTTTACTAACTATTTTCGCAAGTTTTTTTAAGTCATAATTTAAAACTTCTGCCAGCGCGGACCATCTTTTTGAGCTATAAAATTTCTTTTTATTATATGTAACTTTACCACTCCGATGACTTACTTCTTTACTTTCCTGCCATTGTTTTTCTGTAAAAGCATAAGTTTTCATTACTCTTTTAGGGTCTACCCAAATAGCATAAGCGGGCACACTAATGGCTAACTCTTCTCCGTTGCGATCTGAAATATTACCTCGATGTGAAATCGATTGAATAATGCGTAAACTACGTTTATCCGCTTCATTACTTAAGTAATCTTTCTCTATCACTTGAATATAAGCAAGACGACAGATTAAAGCCAAGGCAACTAACGCCACTATCGTAGCTACAAAATAATAACGCCAAGGTGAAAAAGTATTATAAACTTTTTTCTTTTGAGCTTGTTTTTTGTTTTTTAATCGCCTAGCAGCGCTAGCACAATAACAAAAAAATAGCGGTGCATATCGGCCAGGATCAACATCAACAAACTTGTTTGTGGTTTATCCACAGGTAAATTCACTCTGGTTGGGCTATTTTTTTTGCAACACGTAATACAGAACTACGTGAACGTTTATTTTTTTCTATTTCATCCGCACTTGGTTTTATTGCTTTACCTTGAGATTTCATTGTTTTTCCTGATTGCATCTGTGCATCTGTTAATGGTAAGCCTGCAGGATATTCACGACCTTTTTCCTGCTTACGTATAAAGCGTTTTACGATTCGATCTTCTAATGAATGAAAACTAATCACTGATAGTCTTCCATCCAAAGCTAAAATATCTAACGCACCCTCTAAGACTTTATGGATCTCTTCAAGTTCACTATTTATATAAATACGAATAGCTTGAAAACTACGCGTAGCAGGATGTTTCTTTTTCTCTCTTTTTGGACATAAACGTGAAATTAAATTTGCGAGATCTAACGTGCGCAAAAAAGGTGTTGCTTCTCTATCAGCGACAATGGCGCGTGCAATACGATAAGCAAACTTTTCTTCTCCAAAGGTTTTCAACACCCAACCGATATCATCGACATCTGCTTTCGCTAACCATTGCGCAGCACTAATGCCTGTCGTTGGATCCATACGCATGTCCAAAGGACCATCTCGCATAAAACTAAAACCGCGAGCAGCATCATCGAGTTGAGGCGAAGAAACACCTAAATCGAGTAAAACACCATCAATTTTCCCGTTTAAATCTAATTCTTTAACGTATTCTGCAATACATGAAAAGGGGCCACGAATAATCGAGAATCGAGCGTCTTCTTGCATTAACAACTCAGCAGTCGCCATCGCTCGAGGATCTCTATCGATCGCAATCAAACGGCCTTGTGGGCCTAATTGTTGTAAAATGTGGCGTGAATGTCCGCCTCGACCAAAGGTCGCATCGATATAAATACCATCTTTTTTTATTGCTAAGCCATTTACTGCTTCATCTAGCAATACTGTTATATGTTCAACCATTACAATGTAAACCCTTGTAAACTTTCTGTTAATTGATCACCTGTGGGAAGACCCAACAATAAATCTTGCTGCACCTGCTCTTGCCATAAAGCTTCGTCCCACAATTCAAATTTATTAAGTTGTCCTACCAACATTACTTTTTTTTCTAATTTTGCATGCGCTCGTAAAATGGGCGCTATTAATGTACGCCCACCTTTATCTAATTCACTTTCACTTGCATAACCTAATATCAAACGCTGTAATCGTCGCTGTTGAGGATCTGTACTTGATAATCCACTCAGCTTTTTTTCTATTAATAACCATTCATTTAAGGGGTATAATAATAAACAAGGTGATTGTAAATCAATGGTACATACAAATTGACCTTGGCACATTTGCATCAATTCATCCCGATACCGAATAGGGATCGCAAGTCGACCTTTATTATCTATATTAATTGCACTTGCACCACGTAACATCGTTTAAAATCCAATCTAATGAGTTAAAGTACACATTCATTGAGAAAAGATCCACTTTACACCACTTCCCCCCACTTTTTAGACAATTTTAATAAATAATGCTTATTTTGCAAGTAATGTATCTGTTATTTTAATGACTTTCATCACGCTTCCAGTAAAAATGGCATTTTACACTTAATTTTTATGCTATATAGCACTTGATTTCTCATGAAAAAGGTGAATTTATTATCAACTAGCGTGTTACTCATCCTTGTGCATGTTATACTTATTCGCTATATGATTTTTAACTCTAATTTTTAAAGGAATATCCTTTGCAAGACCAACAATTAAAAGAATTCGTACTTGAACAACTTGAAGATATGAAAGCTAAAGATATCATCGTAATAGATGTATCCGGTACATCTGATGTTACTGATACAATGATTATTTGTACGGGCAATTCAAAACGTCATGTTCGTTCTATTGCAGAGCAAACAGCACTCGCAGCAAAACGTAAAGGCGAAGCTCCTTTAGGTGTTGAAGGCTTAGAAGACAGTAAATGGGTATTAGTAGACTTATTTAATGTTGTTATTCATGTTATGCAAGATGAAACGCGTCAGTTTTATGATTTAGAAACACTCTGGGGATACTCTGCTTAATGAGAATTCAGTTGATCGCTGTGGGCACAAAAATGCCAGACTGGATTGAAAAAGGATATCAAGAATATGCACGACGTTTCCCTAAGGAGATGCAACTAGAATTAGTTGAGATCCAGCCGGGGAAACGTGGTAAAAATGCAGATATAAAGCGCATCTTGAAAAAAGAAGGTCAGCTTACTCTCGCGGCAATCCCTAAAGGGAATAAAATAATTACCTTAGAGGTTACAGGTAACTCGTGGACAACAGAGCAACTGGCAACTGAAATGCGAAAATGGAAACTAGACGGGCGTAATATTAGTTTACTGATTGGAGGCCCCGAAGGCCTTGCACCTGAATGTATTGCTAAAGCAGAACAACGTTGGTCACTTTCAACTCTGACTCTGCCTCATCCTCTGGTAAGAGTTATTACAGCTGAAAGTTTATATCGAGCTTATACTCTGACAATTAATCACCCCTACCACCGAGAGTAACCGTGCCCAAAAAACACGCAAATATCAGAAACCATTCGGCTGAATCATCTCTTTTTATGCGACGCTCTATATTAGTCTTTATCTGTATTGTTATTTTACTCGCCATATTAGTTAGCAATCTTTATTATCTACAAATTACTTCTTTTAAAAAATATAAGACTCGCTCGAATGATAATCGTATCAGTGTACAAATAGTCCCCCCAACTCGAGGACTCATTTACGATAGAAACGGTATTATTTTAGCTGAAAATCGTCCTATTTATAGCCTCAGGGTGATTGTCCGAAACACCATAAATCTAAAAGAAAACTTAAAAGACTTACAAAAGTTACTTTCCATTACCGATGAAGAATTACAAACATTTAAAAGTAAAAATTATTACTCTCGTTCCTTTAAAAGTATTGAAATAAAAGATCAGCTCAGCCAAAAACAAGTCGCGTTATTCACCGTTAACCAATTTAAATATCAAGGTTTCTCTATTAACGCAACCCTTAAACGCTACTATCCTTTTGGTGATACTTTTACACATGTACTCGGTTACATTGCAAAAATAAACAGTAAAGATATACAACGTATTAAAAATCAAGGTAAACGTTCACTTTATCGAGGTACACATTATATTGGCAAACTAGGCATTGAAAAATATTATGAAGACTTATTACATGGTAAGCCTGGTCGCCGTCAAGTAGAGGTGGATAGTTGGGGGAAAGTTATCCGCACATTAAACTATATCCCCCCTATATCTGGGAAAGATATAAAATTAAATTTAGACGTAAAATTACAACTAAAAGCACAAGAGTTATTAACAGGATACCGAGGCAGCATCGTTATTCTTAACGCTAAAACGGGTGGTGTTTTAAGCTTAATCTCAAGTCCCACTTATGATCCCAATCTTTTTGTGCAAGGTATCAGTTATAAAAAATATAAAGCCTTATTGGAGTCAAAAGATCGCCCTTTAATTAACAGGGCAACCCAAGGACGTTATTCCCCTGCATCTACTATTAAACCAGAAATGGCATTATTAGCCTTAAACGAAAATGTGATCACTGAACATAGTCAAATTTACGATCCTGGTTGGTGGATAGTACCGGGTTCAAAACGTCGTTTTCGTGATTGGAATCGATGGGGACACGGAATGGTCAATGTTAATTTAGCCATTGAACAAAGTTGCGATACATTTTTTTATAAGGCAGCGTATAAATTAGGTATTGATAGAATTTCTCCCTTTATGCGTAAATTTGGCTTCGGTGATTACAGTGGCCTAGATATTGGTGAAGAAACCAAAGCTATTATGCCCTCAAGAGAGTGGAAAAAAGAACGCTATAAAGCACCTTGGTATGATGGTGATACTATTTCAATTGGTATCGGACAAGGTTACTGGACATCAACACCAATTCAGCTTGCTAAAGCCACTGCTATTTTGGCGCGTCGCGGTAACGTCATTGAACCAACGATATTACGCTCTATTTTATCCGATTCAGGTACGTTTAAAACTATACAAAACATACAAGAGCCTCTTGTATTAAAAAATGAAAAATATTGGGATATCGTGCTCAATGCAATGCAATCTGTTACCAGTAAACGCATAGGTACCGCACATCGAGCGTTTACTGGCGTTTCGTATACTGTTGCAGGAAAATCAGGGACAGCACAAATTGTAAGTATAAAAGAAAAAGAACGCTATGATGCCAGTAAGATAGCAGAGCGACATAGAGATAATGCTATCTTTATCGCTTTTGCTCCCTTTGAATCACCAGAAATAGTTGCTATCGTAGTTTTGGAAAATGCGGGAGGTGGTAGTAGCCAAGCGGCACCTGTTATCCGTAAATTATTTGATGAATATTTTTCTCATCCACCTCCAGTAATCTCTTTGTAAGGGTTTAAATTTTAATATGCTTAATATACCTTCAAGTAAAAACATTTTTACCCGTTGTCATATTGATCACTCGCACTAGATAATGAAATTTTAGTAGAATTATTGCTTTTTTGTCACAATAAACGCGTGGGGATATTGATGTTGTATTTTACTCAGTAGCTGCTCTGTTTTATCTTTATTTTGTAGAGGACCTAAACGCAATCGGTAGTTATTTCCTTTTTTATCAAAGTAGGAAGCAACATTATATTTTTCACTTAATACACTATCGATATTTTTTGCTTTAGAATACTGCGAGGTAACAAGATACTGTATATAGAATTTTGTACTTGATGCTGGTGTTTTAATAACGTCATTTTTTTTTGTGAAATGTAATAATTTTATTTCAACTGGCGTTGTGCCAGATGTAAGCATATCGAGTTTTTTCGCTGCCACATAAGAAAGATCAATGATGCGATCAGGATGAAAAGGCCCACGATCATTAATACGGACAATGATCGTTTTCTTGTTTTTTAAATTAGTAACTTCGACATAACTAGGGATCGGAAGATTTTTATGTGCGCCACTCATAGCAAACATATCATAACGTTCACCATTAGAGGTGAGGTGACCGTGAAACTTTTTTCCGTACCAAGATGCATTTCCCTTTTCAGTAAAGCTAGTAATATCCCTTAATACTTTATAATCAATACCACGCACCGTATAATCACTATTACCTCCTCGCGAGTAGGGTTCATAGCGGGGAGATACATTAGACATATGCGTTAAGGGAGGGATAGATGCATTACTTGGTGCATGATCATCGCTGATAGCATAGCGACCACTACTACATGCACTCAGTAGTAGTATGCTAATACAAAGGATTAAAATATTTAAAAATCTCATATCAATATCCCCACGCGTTTATTGTGACAAAAAAGCAATAATTCTACTAAAATTTCATTATCTAGTGCGAGTCTTACTTTTCCAGCCAAAAAAATGAACGGATAGAAAAATTAACTTCTCGTTCATTTAAACTATTCATTGGCGAATAACAATTAACAATTTAGGCGATACCTTAAAAATATAGCTGGCAGCAGTGCTCGCTCTTTGAGAAAACAACATTAAAAACTTTTTTTAAAGCCCTGCCACTTTCATTTTCCCCATTAAAATAGAGCCTGTTTTTAAACTACTGCGTGGATCTACATCACAACCTATCGCTTCAATATTCTTGAACATATGTTGTAAATTTCCCGCTATTGTAATTTCATGAACGGGATAAGCAATTACACCGTTCTCTATCCAAAAACCAGATGCACCACGAGAATAATCGCCCGTCACAATATTCACTCCTTGCCCCATAAGTTCAGTAACAAACAGTCCCGTACCCATTTCCTTAAAAAGCCCCGCCAAATCTAAATGACAATTCGATGCAATAAACCAATTATGAATACCACCACAGTGCCCGGTACTTTTCATTTTTAATTTTCGCGCCGCATATCCCGTTAATAAATATGTTTGTAAAACACCTTGCTCTACAATTAAAGCATCTTGTGTTTTCCCCCCTTCTTGATCAAAAGGAGAACTCGCGATGCCTTTTTTAATATGCGGTTTTTCTTCTATTTTCATCCAACTAGGGAAAATTTGTTTACCTAAAGTATCCACTAAAAATGTGGATTTACGATATAAATTCATGCCACTAATGGCGCTCACAAAATGACCAAACAAACTACTTGCTACTTCGGGTGAAAATATAACAGGGGTTTCTTGGGTTGCCAATTTTACAGCGCCTAAACGCTCAACCGTACGTTTCACGGCATCCTCTGCCACCCACTGTGCAGAATAAAGATCTTTTATATCACGATCGCTTGTATAGCTATGATCGCGTTGCATTTCTTCACCTTTTTGTGCGATTAACACACAACTTAAACTATGCCGACTACTCGCATAACTTTCTAAAAAATCATTACTATTCCCATAAACACGTAAACTCGAGTGGCTATTTACAGAAGCACCGTCTGAATTGACAATTAAAGGATCACTATCTAATGCTAACTCTTCACATTCTTTTGCCATGGAAAGTAATTCTTCAGTATTGAGTTGACTTGGATAATATAAGTCTAAGTCCTCAACGGAGCGCTCTAACAAGTCTGGATCTAACAATCCAGAAAAAGTATCTTTACTCGTGTATTTAGCAATATTAATGGCCGCTTTTACCGTCGACAAAATCGCATCAGGACTTAAATCTGCCGTTGAGGCACTACCTTTACAATGCCCCACATAAACACTGATCCCCATTGCGCCATCAAGATTAAACTCTATGTTTTCAACTTCTCCTAAACGAGTATTTACCGATATTCCAGAGCTTTTACCAAGAGCTACTTCCGCTTGATCTGCACCTAATTTTTTAGCCATCATTAATGCATCTTGCACCGCATTTTCAAGTTGCTTTTTCTGTTCAATCATATTTTATCTGCCAATGAAAAATTTAAATTTAGAAAGATAAAGAATACACGTATAATGTAGATAATTCCCACTATTAATACGTAACGGCAAAACTATTATGAATAAAAAAATTGAAAGCATAAGTGATGATGAAATTAGCAAAACACAAATAAAACGCGAAGCGGAATCACTAAAGCTTATTGGACATGCTCTGATTGCACTCAATAAAAAACAACTGGCTCAAATTCCAGCAAGTGAGTTATTGTTTCATGCCATTTCAGTTGCACATAAAATTAGCACCAAACATGAGGCTTTACGTCGCCAAATCCAATTTATTGGAAAGGTGTTACGTAATGAAGATTGTGATGCTATTAATCTCATGTTAGATAAGCTTAGCAATAAGCATCAACAATTGACGCATGCGGTACTACATTTAGAATCTTTACGCGATGAGTTGATTGAACAAGGAGATCCTAAAATTAATGAATTGATAAGTAAATATCCAGAGCTTGAACGCCAAAAATTACGTCAATTAGTACGTCAAGCTAACAAAGAGAAGAAAGCAGAAAAACCAGCTAAGGCGGCCAAAGATTTATTTCTTTATTTAAAACCAATATGCTTATAATAATTTGCAAACGTTAAAATAAAAAAGGCGAAGTATTCACTTCGCCTTTTTTATTCGATTAAATTTATACCGCTTTACTCATTTCAAGCACTTCTGCTTTATTAGTTTTTGCAATGAGTCTGTAACCTATCATCACAAGTATTGCTTGTGCAAGCATCACCGATGTCATCGCTACAACACCGTATTCACTTAATGCAGAAACAATACCACTGGCAACAACACAGAACATCATTTGTAAGAAATTCATTAAACCTGCAGCCGATGCACTATTATCGCTAAAATCAGAAAGAGCTCTATTAGCTACAATGGGATAAATGGCGCCATTGGCCATAGCCATAAAACACATTGGAATAAGCAAAGGTATAATACTATTGCTGGTAAATTTAGTCGCCACAATAAACATCACGATCACGCTAGCAATAAAGAGTTTTAATAGCCAAGGTAAAATTTGTTGAGATGCATATTTATTTAAGAACGAACGACATGTGTAACCACCAATGATAAATGCGATAGTTTGCGGTAGGTAACTAAACCCAATATCTGTGCCGGAGTATCCCATTGCGGTCATCGCAAAAGGAGAGCCTGTAAGCCATGCAAAAAAAGCTGCCGAACAGGTCGCATAAATGAGCATGTTTCCGGTGAATTTTTTTGATTTTAAAATATATACGTATTGTTCAATTACGCTTTTTTCTTTTTTATTTTCTGTATTAGCGACATTTGTTTTTTGTGGAATACTAAAATCAATTAAATTTGCGCGCAACATTAACATTGAACCAATTAATATTAATGTATAGAAAATGGTTTG
This sequence comes from Psychromonas sp. CD1, assembly GCF_002239585.1. Classification (GTDB taxonomy): domain Bacteria; phylum Pseudomonadota; class Gammaproteobacteria; order Enterobacterales; family Psychromonadaceae; genus Psychromonas. The sequence goes on along the minus strand of NZ_NDFH01000003.1, from coordinate 166,936 downwards.
CCACCCTAGATGCGTTTCAAGTACCGCCCCTAAAAGAGGTGCTAAAGCGGGAGAAAGGGCCACTAAGGGCATAATCGTTGCAAAAATACGTTGTGATGTCTTTGCATCATATTTTTCCATGACATAAGATTGCCAAATAATGGTGGAACCACAAGCACCAAGTGCTTGTATTAAACGGCCTAAAAGTAACCATTCAATGTGAGTTGAAAGGGCACAAATGATGCTACCTAAACTAAAAACAAGTAAACTACTGGATAAGATTAGTTTTTTCCCAAAACGTTGACTAAGAGGTCCATAAACAAGTTGTCCACCTGCCATTCCAAATAGGAAAATGGTTAGGGACCAACCGATCATTTGTTGGCTTGTGCCTAAATCTTGACGAATGACATCGAATGCGGGAAGGTACATATCTGTGGCTAAAAATCCAAGCATACTTAAGCCAGCTAGCCATATATATGGAATGGTTTTATTTTTTTTGTGCATTTTATTCTCTTATTGATTCTTTTAGGATATTTTTATAGTTTAAGCTTGCTATTTAGTGTTGTGAAACGGTATATTTTCACCCCATTCATCAAAAAATTTGACTTGTATGTTTTCTTATCAAGATCTGTTGGTTATTGACGCGGTCGCGCGTCGAGGTAGCTTTGCAAAGGCCGCTGTAGAGCTACATAAAGTTCCGAGTGCAATCAGTTATCGTGTTAAATGGGTTGAACATAAATTATCAGTGCGTTTATTTAAACGAACGCATCGGAAAGTTGAGTTAACGCCTGCTGGCATTTATTTTGTGGAGAAAGCACGTTTATTATTAAAACAAATGGATGAAATTAAATTTCAAACTCAGCGTGTTGCTAATGGTTGGCAGAGTAGTGTTTCTATTGCTTTAGATAATGTGGTACATGAGGACAGTGTTAATAAATTAGTTGAAGATTTTTATGAGCAGTTTCCAGATGTGGAATTACTACTTACTATGGAGGTTTTTAATGGCGTGTGGGATGCTTTGGCGGATGGACGAGCCGATATTGCTATTGGTGCAACGGCTGTGGTGCCAATAGGTGGTAATATATCATTTCGTGCAATGGGTGCCTTATTATGGGACTTTGTTATCGCACCAGGGCATCCTCTTGCCTCGAAAGAGGGCAAGCTAAAAGAAAAAGATTTGATAAAATATCCTTGTATCTGTCTTGATGATAGTTCGCGAACATTGCCTAAGCGTACAACTTGGTTATTAGATAATCAAAGACGTTTAGTGGTGCCTAATTGGCATAGTGCTGAACAATGTTTTATGGCGGGTTTAGGCGTGGGAATTATGCCGACGCATCGAGCAAGAGTATTGATAGCATCGGGTAAATTAATTAAAAAAGATCTTGTTGATCCACCAAAAGAAAGCCCTTGTTGTCTGGCTTGGAAAAATGATTGTTTAACACCCGCAGTAAAATGGTTATTGGACTATTTAGGTGATACTGAACAACTACATCAGCAATGGTTAGTGTAAAAATAAAGAGTGGTTTATGTCTGTTTTTTTGACCCTGTAAAGAATTCTGTGTAATTACCATTTTACAGGTGCACTTTAAACTAATAAACTACGAATTATTTTTGTTTATCATTAACTTGTCGCTGGTTAATCGCTTCTAACGCGTCACTATTTTGTAATTCAACCAACCCTTCTTGCCGCGTTACTATACGAACTTCTGGATTATTAAGTGCACCCTTTACTACAAAATCAATACGCACAATAGCATCCACAACAGGCTCTAATATTTTAGTCAGTAATAACACAGCGGCTCCCGTTAAAGGATTAATTGCAAATGCAGTTAATAAAGGTAAACTTGAAGTAATTGCAGGGCTATAACTTAAATGATAATTGATATCCATATTCGGCAAGTCGATAAACCCTCCGCCAGAGAGTTTCCCTGCAGAGCCATTTAAATTAAAGTCATCTGTTTTTATAATGCCTTTAGTTATTTTGGCCGTTAATGTCAAATCATCGAAACTAAAGCCTTTCGCAAACACATCACCAAATTCCATATTTAAAGAGCGCCTAATGCCATCTAAACTTAAAATACTTAATAATCGCGCCCCTTTATCACTCACTTGGGTAATAGAGCCATCATTTAAATCCGCCGAAAATTTTCCATTTAAAGAATCAAGATTAAATTGCCAAGGTGCACCGACCCAATTAAAATAGCCTTCTAAGAAAGCGTCATGAGCAACAATAGGACTACTAAATCCAAGTCGCTTCACTAGATTATGTCCTCTATTAGCCGTACTTTTTATGCTCAATACAGTAAGATGTTGATCCCAAAAACCTGTGATTTTTGTTAATTCTTGACCTTCACCAACATTGATTTTATTAATATATAAAAGTTTCTCGCTGGGATATATATGTATTGATAATGGTGAAAGATCCATCTGTTTATAACGACACTCACGACATTCTACAAATATTTCAGGATAATCCAAGATTAAATTTTTGCTCGATGGGGTCGACTTAAACTCCGACAAATCTAATAACTGTAAATTTAATTTATCTATATCGGCCTTAATACGTATAGGAGACCCATCTCGATATTCCACTTTACCTTGTAAATTATCAGAAAATATCTTAGCAGACCAAATGCTTTGTTGCTCTTGCATCTTTTTGTTTGCATCTATTTTTAATGAAAATAAGGGCTGCTCAAGAAAACTAAAGCGCTTTATCTCCGCACTGATTTTTCTGATATTAAAAAAAGATACATCATTGTTTTTAACAAAAAATTGTGGGTTTTCTTCTTTTAATTTACGCCAATAATGCAACCAAGGTGTCGCATTAAGTTCATCAAATTGTACGTGGATAGCTTGTCGGTTTTTTTCTAATAGAGGCATATTATCTTCACCTAGATTTAACTGAAGATAAGTTATTTTTGGTGTTCCATCTGCATAATTTAGGCCACCAAAAAAAGCCAGCTTATTTTTGACATTAAACACGACATTGGCCGTTTTTTGATCTCCAGAAAGGGTCAATGTCGAAGGCCAAGATTGCAATGCGTTTTTATGATAAGGTGCGGGTAACAAAATATATACGCCTTGTACCTCGGAATTTAAATTTATCTGGTACTGGTAACCTGCATTGTACGCATAAGAGAAATCTACATCACCTTGCCATTCAAAATTCCCCTTCACTTTAAGTGCTGATAACCAAGGTATCTTTTTCGATAAGGCATCGAGTTGCCAACGTCCATCTAGAGTGGCTTTTACCGCATAATGTGTTGCGCTTTGTTGTGTTGAAAAGTCTATGTTTAACTTTTCGTTATATAACGATGCACTAATATTCTCTGCGACTAATTGTGCATTGATAAAACGAAACTCACCATTAACATTATGCAAAGGAATACTGATATTCGCACCTAATTTTAAGGTGATATCATTGTTCTTTAATTGTACAACCCCCTCTGTTTTCGTTTGACGATTTTCAGTATTAAATGGGACCGTAATTTTTAATTTACCCGATATCTCTTTTTGCACATTTATAATGTCTAGGGCCTTACCTACACTCGACTTTAAAGGCGATATATTTAAATAGTTTTGCACCTTTTTCGCATCATCTCTAATTTCAGCCCAAATAGTTAATGTACCTTTAGGAGATAAACTATCCACTCTCCCGGTTAGTTTTTTAAGCGAAAGTTCCCCCAATGAGGCCTGTTTTGCCTGCATAGTTAATGTTTCATTTTCAAATAACAAATCAAGATCTAAATTATGCAAGCCAGGCCATTTCCTGTAAAAGTCATATTGCGCATCCCGCACCGGAACCCACGCTTGAAAAATCCCTTCTTTCTTTTTATACGGATAATCGGATAAAGCTCCATACCAAAGTATTTTTGCTCCTGTAACATGACCTTTTTTTAGTGTCGGTGCTAAATATTTAAAAACACCTTCTCCCATCGCTTTAATAGGATAATAATATTGGGCTTTACTGGTATCATTTAGTGATACGTAACTATACAAACTTAAAAATATTTGCTGATTATGCGCCTCTTGATTAGGAATAAATAAAGAAAATTCACTTTCACTCTTGATATCAACGGTATTTAATATACTTTTTTTACTGAATAGCTTTAAGCCAGTGGGCATTCTTTGCCAATGGATGTTAATTTCCCCTAATTTAATCGGCATAGGTCGGCTAAATAAACCATCAAAATAAACTTTTTGCGGTGTAAGTTTGATACTTAACACGCCTTTGTTAAGGTCGCCAGATAATGCTATCCGTGCATTTGTTATACCTGGTATAGTCCCTTTAGCTTTCGTTTTAAACGCACTTAATTGCAATGAAAACTGGCGATTTTGTAATGGTTTTTTCTGCAGTGTTAACATGTCTACACTTGCATCCAATGCAATATTTCGTAGCATTGATGCTTGCTCTGTTGAGACTGAGCGCGAGAGAAAATAAAAGGGAAGAATTTTAGAAAGTGTTACACCACTAAAGCGTAGCGCCAAGTTGTCATCATCTCCGACACCACTAAAGCGTAAGGTTGAATATTTATTGTTATTTTGCTTTGTTTTTATACCATAACTATCAAAACGCCAACCCTTCTTTGAATTGGTTAACTGTAAATAGCCACCTTTTAATTGCCAACTTTGTGTATGATCATACTGTTGCCAACTTAGCCTACTAGGCAATAAACGCACCTGTACTCTATCAACTTTACTATTAGAAAATTTAAGCCAGGCTTGGAACCCAATACGCGCATCAAGTATCTTTGCATTGCCATTAACTTTCCCTTCCAAATAATTACTTATATTTAAGTTGTTGGCTGCAACATATAACTCACCCTGTAATGCGTTAGCATTACTACTCACTTTATTACTTAAATTAAGAACAAAACGTAAAGAGTCATCATTACGCGAGTTGGACATTTTGGCAAAGCCAACACCTTGATGCTTTTCTCCTGAATTTATCCAGTTTAAATTATCAATATAAATGGTTTTTTTAACACCAAAATGATCTTCAAAATGCAACCGACTATCATTGACAGAAAAGCGTTTTAGCTGCGTTAAAAAAATATTTTCTAACGATCGTAACGCAGATAAGGAAGGTGACATTTTCGTCTTTTTCTTTGCATTCTGTTTTTTTAACGTTAAATCGGCTCCTTTTAAAGATATTCGATTAAAATTAAGACGTTGTGAAAAAACAGAATCCCAGAAATTTAAATGTAAGAAAAGATAATCTACTTTAAGCGTAAACGGAAGGCCTTTGGAATCTGGTAATTGTAAATGATTAAGCGTAACAACCAATCCTGAAAAATCGATACTAGCAGAAACATCCTCTACGGAAAAATTGATATTATATTCTTCGGCTAACCAACCCGTAATTTGCCCTTTATAATCTTCAACGCTCACAAAAAAAATGCGAGCAGCAGTTAATAACACAGCAAAAAGAAACAATTTCACCGCGACTAAAGCTGAAAATCGCTTAAACCACTTAATGGTGAAATGCTTCAAAATTACATCATGACCACATCAAATTGCTCTTGCCCATACAGAGGTTCTGTATAAATAGTAACCTCTTTAGACATAAATAAAATCAATTCACCTAAACTATACGATTCTTCACCTCGTAATGCATCTGCAACCGCAGGAGAAGTATAAACAGAAAAAGTTTCTGCATCAAAAGCACGATTTACACGTAATATTTCACGTAATACTTCATAACAAACGGTTTCTACCGTTTTCACATAACCCCTGCCATTACACTGCTCACATGGACTACAAAATATATGCTCTAAGCTTTCTTGAGTACGTTTACGTGTCATTTCAATTAAGCCAAGCGGTGAAAAATCATTAATATGGGTTTTAACTCGATCTTTGCTTAAAGCTTGCTCTAAACTTGTAAAAACACGACGTTTATGGTCGTTAGACTTCATATCAATAAAATCAAGAATAATGATCCCACCTAAATTACGTAAGCGTAATTGCCGTGCAATCGCTTGTGTTGCCTCAATATTCGTATTAAAAATTGTCTCTTCTAAATTACGGTGCCCTACAAAGCCACCGGTATTAATATCCACGGTAGTCATTGCCTCGGTTTGATCAATAATCAAATATCCACCCGATTTTAGCTCTACTTTCCGCTCTAATGCTCTTTGCACTTCATTTTCAGCATCAAACAAATCAAAAATAGGACTCTCACCAGGATAATATTCAATCTTATCGTTGATTTCAGGTATAAATTCATGTGTGAATTTTTGTAAATCTGTAAATTTCAACTTTGAATCTACACGTATTCTATCAATTTTCGAGCCCACAAAATCACGTAAAATACGCAAGGCCAAATCTATATCTTGATACAATAGTTTATTTTTAGATTTAAAACGCGCTTTCCGCTTAAGAACTTTTGCCCAAACCCGCTGTAAAAAAGCAGCATCGTGCACTAACTCATCAGCAGAGACCCCCTCAGCTGCAGTGCGAATAATAAACCCACCTAATTCATTCACACATTTTTGTGTTATATCTTTTAATCTATCTCGTTCAGAGGCGCTGTCTATACGCTGCGAAACCCCAACATGTGAACTGCCTGGCATAAAAACTAAATATCGAGACGGTACCGTGATATCTGTTGTAAGACGCGCGCCTTTAGTTCCCATAGGATCTTTAACAACTTGCACCATAATATCTTGGCCTTGACGTACTAATTCCGAAATATCCGCCACTTTAAATTGCACTTTTTCGGTCTGCGCAACACATTCGGTATGTGGCACAATATCGGACGCATGCAAAAAGGCAGCTTTTTCTAATCCAATATCCACAAAAGCGGCTTGCATTCCAGGCAAAACTCGACAAACTTTACCTTTATATACATTCCCAACGATACCTTTGGTGCCTTGTCGCTCAATATGTAGCTCTTGTAATACGCCACCTTCTATCACTGCCACGCGAGTTTCAGTTGGCGTAATATTCATTAATAATTCAACTGACATGATGCGTTCCTCTTAAAAACTTTTTAATTAATTGATCACTTTCATACAAAGGTAAACCTACTACCGCACTATAACTACCATTAATGTGTGTTATAAATTTACTCGCAAAACCTTGGATTGCATATCCACCCGCTTTATCTTTAGGCTCTCCACTTTGCCAATAATCTGCAATTTCATCGGCACATAATGCTTTAAACGTAACCGACGTTGCCACTATAACCGAGCTGGTTTTTTGCCCATCGAACAAAGCCACCGCTGTGAACACTTGATGTGTTTGTGCGGATAATTTTTCCATCATATGACGCGCATGTAACTCGTTTTTAGGCTTACCTAACACTTCACCATCTATTACCACAATGGTATCAGCACCTAAAACAGGGTAGCGTTTATCACTATTAAGGAAACCCGCTTGGGCTTTTTCAATGGCCAAACGTAAAACATAATCTTTTGCCAATTCATTGCTTTTTTGGCACTCTTCTATCTTGGCATTTACCCAGCAAAAAGGCACTTTAATTTGTTGTAAGAGTTCAGCTCGACGAGGTGAACGAGAGGCTAGATAAATCATTATTACAGCACCTTAAAACGAATACGGATCATACGTAAAAAAAGAAAAAACCAAGGCCAAATAAGCATCGACGAAAAAATAGACCAAAAATAATTTTTATGTAATATGATATCTTGCTGAGTCGAGGCAATCCAAAACAAACCCAATTTAATACATAAAACAGACAGCCCGACTAACAGCGTCGTTTGCACGAGTGAGAAATAACGAATCCTTTGATAATGCATACAAATAAAATAGGCAAACAAAGCAAACAGTAAAGCATGCATACCTAGCATTGAGCCTAATAATATATCCAAAATTAAGCCAAGGAAAAATGCATGCACAATCCCAATACGGAGCGGTAATGCGAGCACCCAATAAGCAATGAGCAGAATCATCCACTCAGGACGAAACCCATTAAAAAACATTGGTAAGGGAAAAATAGCACACAACAAGCCCACAAAAAATGTAAAATATACTATACTATAGTGGCGCATTTTTAATCTTCGCCTCTTTTTCTAATACATCCGATACATCTTTCTTCTTATCGCAAAGCAATAATAAATAATGACTTTCGCCTAATTTAGTAACCGGTGTTGCCTCCACATCGGCATATGATGCACCCTTTTTATAACTAATATGGCTTATCGTTGCAACTGGATATCCAGCCGGAAAATTCCCACCAAGTCCTGATGTGACAAGTAAATCACCCTCTTTTAAATCAGCGTTGTTTTGTATAAAAGGCATGTCTAATTTATTCCATGCTCCCCCACCATGTACAATGGCAATCATATCATTACGTTGCACTCGCACAGGGATACCATGGCTTGCATCTACTAATAAAAGAACGCGACTAGTTAAAGTGCCCACTTCTGAAATTTGTCCAACGACACCAACTTCATCGATCACAGGTTGCCCTAGATAGACACCATCAAGCGTTCCTTTATTAATCAACAACTGATAACGAAAAGGGTCTGAGCGTAAACTCATTACTTCAGCAAGCATGCGTTGATTAGTGAAATTACGGGTTGAATTAACCAATGTCCGTATTTTTTTATTTTCTAACTGAAGTTGTGTTAGCAGTAAACGATCCGCGTTTAAAAACATATTTTCTTTTTCAAGACGCAAATTACGTATTTTTAATTCTTCTCTAGTTACTATCATACGTGAAAAAGAGGTGACTAAAGATTGGGGGATATCTGCAATGTATTGAATTGGGCTCACTAACGAGTTTAAATACAATCGATAGGATGTAAACAAATTAAATTTACTTTCCGCGAGCAATAAAAAAAGAGAAATAAGGACAATAACAGATAGTCTTAATAAAAAAGAAGGTCCGCGAGAAAATATTGGTTTCATGGTTACCGATCAAATATTAATAAATAAAAAAATGGCAATAGCAATAGCAATAGCAATAGTTTACCTATTGCCATTTTTATCAATCGACCTGAAATAAATCTCTACCATATGTATCAATCATTTCAAGTGCCATACCACCCCCACGAGCAACACAAGTTAGGGGATCATCTGCAACGATAACCGGAATACCTGATTCTTCTGACAACAAACGATCTAATTCACAAAGAAGAGCGCCTCCACCTGTGAGTATCATTCCTTGCTCTGCAATATCGGCTGCCAATTCAGGGGGCGTTTTTTCTAAGGCTAACATCACAGCAGAAACGATCCCACTCAGTGGCTCTTGTATCGCTTCCAATATTTCATTACTGTTCAAGGTGAAAGCTCTAGGTACACCTTCCGCAACATTCACGCCCCGAACTTCTATCTCTTTGACTTCATTAATAGGATATGCAATTCCAATGGTTTTCTTAATGCGCTCCGCCGTTATTTCTCCAATTGTACAACCATAGTTTCGACGTACATAATTAATGATAGCTTCATCAAATTTATCGCCTCCTAGGCGCACAGAAGATGCGTAAACAATACCATTTAGTGAAATAACCGCGACTTCAGTCGTGCCACCACCAATATCGACAACCATTGAACCTATAGCTTCGGAAACGGGCATACCCGCGCCAATCGCAGCTGCCATTGGCTCATCAATCAAAAATACCTCACGAGCCCCCGCACCTTGTGCAGATTCTCGAATGGCACGTCGCTCTACTTGTGTTGAACCACAAGGAACACAAATTAGAACTCGCGGACTTGGACGTAAAAAACTATTGTTATGCACTTGTTTAATAAAATGCTGTAACATTTTTTCAGTAATATAAAAGTCAGCAATAACACCATCTCTCATTGGCCGAATAGCTTGAATATTACCCGGTGTTTTACCTAACATTTGTTTAGCATCATGACCAACTGCTGCTACACTTTTCCCCGCTCCATTTTTATCTAAACGGATAGCCACAACAGAAGGTTCATCGAGAACAATTCCCTGATTTTTGACATAAATGAGTGTATTTGCGGTTCCTAAATCAATAGATAAATCATTAGAAAACATACCCCGAAACATTTTAAACATGAAAGATTTCCAAAAGAGCGTAAATTAAGAGCTACACTGTACCAATCCCCTCATACTTCAGCAAGAAAAGAAAGTGAATAGCAGAAAATATCGTTATTTTTATCTAGTATCGACAACGATGCGCATCAAAAATAATAGTATACTTTTAACACATTTTAGCTGAAAATCAAAAACACTTCGCTTTATTATTGTGTTCACATAAAAATAAAGCCAAACGACAGACTTTAACGCAGAATCTGCCTCTTACAAAAGAGCTTTGATTATTCTCAACCTGCAAACACATCTTCCGTTGGATATCTTAATAAGGTCGGTTTAGGTCTGGCCAACATATATGCAAGTGTTAAAGGCCCTATCCTGCCAATAATCATCACAATAACAATAATAAGTTTACCCGGCTCAGAGAGTTCAGCGCTTAATCCCGAACTCAATCCAACTGTTGCAAAAGCTGAAATTATTTCAAACATAACCATAGAAATAGGGGCATCTTCTGTGAGCATTAATGCAAACATTGCGCCGATAAGCACGACAAAACTAACCACTATAATTGCTAAACATTTTGTTACGGTAGACCAAGGCACAGAGCGTTTTAAAATAACCACTTTTTCATTTTGTCTTAAAAAAGACAACGTCGATAACATAGCTACTACAAAGGTAGATACTTTTATACCCCCCCCTGTGGAGGTCGATCCTGCACCAATTAGCATTAACACCATCAAGACTAATAATGCTGGATTAGTAAAATCATCTATTTGTATCGTATTAAAGCCCGCTGTACGCGCCGTTGCTGATTGAAAGAAGGCAGCTAACCATTGATCGCCAAAGCTTAAAAAAGCTAATGTATGCACATTATCCTTTTCTAAAAACCAGATGAGAACAGTACCCACTAGAAGTAAGCTAGGTGTCGCTATTATCATTATTTTACTATGCAATTGTAAATGCTGAAAACCACGAAAAATATTGACATATATATCAGAGATAACAGTAAAGCCTATTCCCCCTAAAATAAATAATCCCGCAATAGTAAAATTAACCGTTACATCCCCTGAAAAATCCATTAAATTATTACTAAACAATGAAAATCCAGCATTATTAAAAGCTGAAACAGCATGAAAAACAGCACTAAATATTCCTTCTTTCCACCCAAGAATAGGGACAAACCGAAAAGACAAAAAAAGTCCTCCGAGTATTTCGGTTAGGAATGCGAAAATAATAATATGCTTAATTAAACGTGGTAAATTCACCCTTTTACTTTGCCCTAAAGCTTCTCTGGTGATGGACTGCTGACGTAAGCTCATACGTAATCCAAACATGTACAATAAAATAGCAGACAACGTCATTTGTCCAAGTCCACCAATTTGCATCAAGATCATTAACAACACTTTACCCGCAAGCGTAAAATGAGTTCCTGCATCAACAACGCCCAATCCGGTCACACTTATCGCAGAGGTTGCAGTGAATAACGCGTCAACTAGACTGAGCCCCGAAACAGAAAAAACAGGAAATGTTAAAAGCACAGCCAATGGAAATAAAATGGCTAAAAAACTAAATAAAATAACTCTTGGCTCTGACCAACGTTTTTTATCCTTTATATTTTTTAAGTTAAATAAAATAGTCATAGTTTACTTAACTGCTCTTTAATTTTATTTTCTTGTCCTGCTATTATTAATATATCTCCCATTTGCAGCAGTGTATTTAAATCTGGATGACTATAGATAGTGGGCCCACGTTTATACGCTAAAATCGACATTTCATCACAAAGTCCACAAGGGTGTTGATACATTGGCCTACCTAAATGTTTGCTATTTACCACAACTTCAGTAATAGCGAGTCCACTACCTAAAGAAAGATAATCAAAAATGTGTTTATTCAACATATTACGTGCGACACGGATCCCCATGTCTCGTTCAGGGCTAATAATTTTATCCGCCCCAATTTTTCTTAAAATTTTAGCGTGATATTTGTTTTTAGCCTTAACCCATACAGCTTTAGTGCCACATTCTTTAAGTATTAATGTCGTTAATATACTAGTATTAAGATCAGCACCAATTGCCACCATCACAATATCATAATCTTCAAGTTTTAATTCTGCGACCGCTTCTTCGTCACTACAGTCGGCAACCACCGCATGACTCACAAATTCAGCAGCTTTCTTCACACAACGTTCAACAATATCAATCGCTAATACTTGTACGCCTTGCGAGGCAAGCTCTTCACAAAGAGCCATACCAAAGCGTCCTAAACCAATAACAGCAAACTGTTTATTATGTAAATTCATTTTTATTTCTCTTCAATTAATATTACAAATGCATTAAACAACAAAGCGCCTTGCAATTGCAAGACGCTTTATTGTTTAATATATTTTTATTTTTTAGTTCTTTGTTATTTAATATATTTTTATTTTTTAGTTTCTAATGCGTCTCCACACCAGAGAGACAACATGAGCCATTGTTTTATAAGGTTTAATGTGAACTTATACTAGAGAGTGCCTTAAAATAATCCGGAAAGGTTTTAGAAGTACACTGCGGATCATTGATCGTCACACCCGTTTTAGCTAAAGCAATTAAGGAGAAACACATCGCTATACGGTGATCATTATAAGTATCAATCAACGCATCTTTAAATATTTTTGGTGCCGTAATACTAATGTAGTCTTCACCTTCTATCACCTCTGCACCGACTTTACGCAATTCTTTTGCCATCGCAAATAAGCGATCAGTTTCCTTCACTCGCCAATTAGAAATATTCCTAATATGTGTTGTACCTTGCGCAAATAATGCAACGATTGCCAGAGTCATTGCGGCATCAGGAATATGATTAAAATCCATATCGATAGCATTAAGTTCACCTTTGCTTACTTTAATATAATCGTCTCCCCATTCAATCTTTGCCCCCATCGCTTGCAATGCATCGGCAAAAGCAATATCACCTTGAACCGATTTCCTACCTACCCCTGTTACTGTAACATCCCCCCCTGAAATCGCCCCAGCAGCTAAAAAATAAGAGGCCGAAGATGCATCCCCTTCTACCAGATAATCACCTGGTGAGCGATATACTTGCTGGCCTTTAATGATAAATGTCTGATAATTGTTATGCTCTACATCAATCCCAAAATCTTTCATTATTTGTAACGTTATTTTTATATAGGGTTTAGACACGAGCTCACCGATAATTTCAATCTGTGTATCTGCCCCTGCCATTGGCGCTGACATAAGAAGTGCAGTTAAAAATTGACTCGACACTCGCCCATCAATTTTTATCATCCCGCCATTAAGACCTTGAGCATGAATACGTAGTGGCGGATAATTTTCCTCTTTTAGATAACTAACTTGCGCGCCGGCTTGTCTTAAAGCATCGACTAAAGAGCCAATAGGTCGCTCATACATACGTGCTTCTCCACTCAATATATAATCCCCTTTACCTAAACATAAAGCGGCACAAAGTGGACGCATAGCAGTACCGGCATTACCTAAAAATAGAGTCAACTCACCGAGTTCTAGGGTGTTAAAGGCGCGCCCAAGTCCAATAATTGTACATACCGTTTTATTCTCAGATAAACTTATATTAACGCCCAACTTTTGTAAGGCATTAAGCATATGGCTTACATCATCACTATCTAGTAGGTTGGTTAACCGTGTAGTGCCTTGACTCAAAGCCGCTAACAATAAGGCTCGATTAGACAGACTTTTCGAGCCGGGAAGATTGATGGTACCGTGTACTTTACTTATAGGCTCTAAACGAAGCTGTTGCATATTATTAACTCTCTAATTTTAAGACATGAATCAATGCCTGTTTAAAACGCTGATTTTGAGCATAAGTCCCAATACTTACGCGTAAATGGTTTTTTAAACCATAAGGACTTAGAGGCCGCACTATCACACCTTCTTTTAATAATTCTTGATAAACATCTTCTGCAGAGCACCGAACATTAACACTAATAAAATTACCTTTTGATTCAATAAAACTCAATTTGTGCAGATTAAAATAAGCGCTTAAATCTTGCATCCCTGCATTATTTAGTGTCACGGTTTGCTGTAAATAAGCCGTATCATTTAATGCGACTAAGGCTGCTTTAAGTGCCAATGAATTACAATTAAATGGCTGACGGATCCGGTTTAATATTTCTGCAATCGATACATGCGATAAGCTATAACCTATACGTAAACCCGCCAAACCATAAGCTTTAGAAAAAGTGCGTAATACAATTAGATGCGGGAAATCAATTATCCATTTACTACTATCTTCAGCATCATTAACATATTCAAAATAAGCTTCATCTAAAACAACAATAACATGTGCTGGCACGCGCGCTATAAATGCTTTTAATACTTTAGAATTTACAAATGTACCTGTAGGATTGTTTGGATTTGCAATGAAAATAATTTTTGTCCGAGCCGTGATAGCCTGCAACATCGTCTCTAAATCATGCCCATATTCGCGTGCAGGAACAAGTACCGCACGCGCTCCCATAGCTTGGGTTAATAACGCATAAACAACAAATGAATACTGTGCAAAGATCACTTCATCCGTCTTATTTAAAAAAGCATGGGCAAGCATTTCTAATAAATCATTAGAGCCATTACCCAGAGTTATCTGAACAGGTTGCAATGCATATTTATCCGCTAAAGCTTGTTTTAAATAATAGCCATTAGCATCAGGATAACGAGTGATCTCATCGATACTTTGCACTAACATCTGCTTTACTTTGGCGCTAATGCCGAGTGGATTTTCATTCGAGGCCAATTTAACAATATCTGTGATACCTAGCTCGCGTGCAAGCTCATCACTGGGTTTACCAGGCTGATATGGTTGCAATGATTGCACCCCAACATTTGCCAGTTTTAAAAAATCAGTACTCATGATACATCCCTTATTGTCCCCTTCTTGCAGGTAAATTATTTATCTACATATTTTCATTTGCAAAGTCACGCATAAACTTAACTAAAGCTTCAACACCAGCAATAGGCATTGCGTTATAGACACTCGCACGCATACCACCCACTGATTTATGACCTTTTAAATTTAATAGACCAGCGACTTTAGATGCGCTCAAAAAAGAATTATTGAAACTTTCATCAACAAGACTAAAAGGAATATTCATACGACTTCGTACTGATTTATCAATATTGTTTTGATAAAAATCACTACTATCAATAAAGGTATAAAGTAAATTTGCTTTCATAATATTTCTTTTTTCAACTTCAACTAAACCACCTTGTGTTTTTAACCATTTAAAAACAAGGCCTGCGAGATACCAAGAATAAGTCGGTGGTGTGTTATACATAGAATTGAATTTATCTTGTATTGCATAATCAAAAATAGATGGGATAGCGCGACGCGCATGACCAATTAAATCCTCACGTACAATCACAATAGCTAAACCTGCAGGACCTATATTTTTTTGTGCTCCTGCATAAAGAAGACCAAATTTTGTGACATCAATCGGCCGAGATAAAATAGTTGAACTGATATCTGCCACTAAGGGTATAACACCTGTTTCTGGAACATCAAAAATTTCAATTCCATCAACGGTTTCATTCGGGCAATAATGCACATAAGCAGCACCGGCATTAATCGGCCATTGTGCGCAAGGCAAAACACTTGTTTTACCTTCAGATGTTGTCGTTAATATATTCGTTTCATTAATACGTGCATATTTTTTAGCTTCGAGTGTTGCCGAATGAGACCATTGACCCGTTAAGAAATAATCTGCATCTAATTTATCACCTAATAAATTAAGAGGAATAGCTGAAAATTGGCCTCGACCGCCACCATGACAAAAAAGCACTTTATAATTATCAGGAATATCCATTAAATCGCGAAGATCTTGCTCAGCTTCTGCCGCCATGGTCATATATTCAGGGCTACGATGGCTCATTTCCATGACAGATACTCCATTATCTTGCCAATTACAAAACTCCTTTTGCGCTTGTAGCATAACTGCTTGAGGTAACATTGCAGGTCCGGCACAAAAGTTAAATATATTATTCATTTTATTCTTTTCCCTTATTTATTAGAGACAAAAGTCACAAAGACTCTAACATCGTACAAGCCTAAAATAAAATAAGCGACTCATGTCGCTTATTTTGTTTTTATCCGCTTTTCTTATTCAGAAAGCATCTCATCTTGATCTTCTGTTATTTGGGTATCTTTATCCGGTACCTCTTCTGATTTAGCGTTAGTATTAAAATCCACCTCTTCTTCATCTTCAAAAACAGGTGCCTCTTGTACCTCTTCTATACGTTGTAAGGCTACAATTTTTTCACCCTCACGCGTTTTGATAAGTGTAACACCTTGTGTGTTACGACCGACCACCGAAACCCCATGTGCCGGCGTGCGCACTAAAGTACCTCGGTTTGAAATTAACATAATTTCATCGTTTTCATCAACTTGTACCGCGCCAACGACTTTACCATTACGCTCACTGACTTTAATTGATATCACGCCTTGCGTCGCACGACTCTTCGATGCATAGTCGCTCAATGGTGTACGTTTGCCATAACCATTTTCCGTACACGTTAAGATGTGTCCCGTTGCATTAGGTACAATTAAAGATACGGCTTTTTCACCCTCTTTAAGTTTAATACCACGAACGCCTGTCGCCGTACGTCCCATTGGACGCACCCCTTTAAACTTGATTTCTTGTACACCATTCTCATCTAATACTGGATTGCCTTCTTCATCGACAACCAAAATTTCTTCGGCTTCTTTAAAGCGTACGACTTTGCCCGCATCAGAGAAAATCATGATTTCATTTTTACCATTGGTTATTAATGCACCAATTAATTCATTATCATCATTCAAATTTATCGCAATTAAACCACTTGCACGAGGACGACTATAAGCGCTTAATGCTGTTTTTTTCACCGTACCATTTGCCGTTGCCATAAAGACAAATTTATCATCATCGTATTTACGCACAGGTAAAATAGCAGTTATCCGTTCACCTTGCTCTAATGGTAATATATTAATAATAGGGCGACCACGAGCCTGACGAGAAGCCAGCGGTAATTGGAATACTTTCAACCAATATAAACGTCCACGAGTAGAGAAGCACAAAATGGTATCGTGTGTACTTGCCACTAATAATTTATCAATAAAATCTTCATCTTTCATTTTTGTTGCAGATTTACCTTTACCACCACGGCGTTGCGCTTCATAGTCGGTAAGGGGTTGATACTTAACATAACCTTCATGTGACAAGGTCACTACTACATCTTCTTCAGTTATTAAATCTTCAATACAAAGATCCGTTTCAGATGCCGTAATTTCAGTACGTCGTGGATCAGCAAAATCAGCTCGAATTGTATTTAACTCTTCGATGATAACTTCCATTAAACGCGTAGGATTTTCTAAAATAAATAATAAAGCCGTAATAATATCAATTAACTCTTTATATTCATTTAATATTTTTTCATGCTCAAGACCCGTTAGCTTATGTAAACGCATATCCAAAATAGCCTGAGCTTGTGTATCCGTCATGAAATACAAATCATCACGCATACCAAATTCAATGGCAAGTCCATCTGGGCGCGCAACATCAACGCCTGAAGCTTCTAACATAGAAGCAACATTACCAAGTTTCCAGCCTTGTGCTTGTAGTCCATTTTTTGCTTCAGCAGGTGTTGAAGAATGGCGAATAAGCGCAATAATAGGCTCAATATTCGCTAATGAAATAGCGAGACCTTCTAACAAATGGGCACGAGAGCGAGCTTTTTTAAGTTCAAAAACAGTACGGCGTGTCACCACTTCTCGACGATGCAAAATAAACGCATTTAACATCTCTTTTAAGTTCAGAAGTTTAGGTTGGCCGTGATCTAAAGCCACCATATTAATACCGAATGAAGATTGCATCTGAGTTTGTGCATAAAGATTATTTAAAATAACTTCACCCACTTCACCGCGTTTGATTTCAATTACCATACGCATGCCATCTTTATCAGACTCATCACGTAGCGCGCTTATCCCTTCAATTTTTTTGTCTTTTACTAATTCAGCAATTTTTTCAATTAAACGTGCTTTATTAACTTGATAAGGCAATTCATTAACAATGATCGTTTCACGACCCGTTTTTTCATTTACTTCAACTCGCGCTTTTGCCCGAATTTTTAATTTTCCACGCCCCGTTTTATAACCGTCGACAATACCTTTCCGGCCATTAATTATCCCAGCTGTTGGAAAGTCTGGACCCGGAATATATTCAATTAATTGATCAATGGTTAATTCTGGATTTTCGATTAAAGCTAAACAACCATCAATCACTTCACCTAAATTATGTGGCGGAATATTGGTGGCCATACCCACAGCGATACCTGATGAGCCATTGATAAGCAGGTTAGGTATTTTTGTAGGCATAACTTCAGGAATAAGCTCAGTACCATCATAGTTAGGAACAAAATCAACCGTTTCTTTGTCTAAATCCGCTAATAATTCATGAGCAATTTTATCCATACGGATTTCGGTATAACGCATCGCAGCAGCGCTATCTCCATCGACAGAGCCGAAATTACCTTGCCCATCAATTAGCATGTAACGTAAAGAGAAATCTTGTGCCATTCGAACAATCGTATCATAAACAGCCGTATCACCATGTGGATGGTATTTACCAATCACATCGCCAACAACACGCGCCGATTTTTTGTAGGGTTTATTCCAGTCGTTGCGTAATACACTCATCGCAAATAATACTCGGCGATGCACGGGCTTAAGCCCATCACGGACATCAGGTAACGCACGTCCAACAATTACGCTCATTGCATATTCAAGATAAGAGTTTTTTAATTCGTCTTCAATGTTAATTGGAGAGACATCGGGTGCAAATTCGCTCATATGGCTAAAGATCCTCAAAATTTTAGGGTTCATCAGTTTAGCACAAAGCCTTGCTCAATGATTCTTTCTTTTAGCCTTAGAGTTGCCTATACGCACGCTATGGTGTAAATAAGTCAACATTGCTTTGTAGTGATTTATTTTTGACCTGTGATTTTTTTTGCAAAACAGCTTACAACGCTAAACAAATCCATTTGTATAGTTACGTATATTAGGTACAATCTTGATCTTTAAATTAATAGAGTACACGTTCATGTCGCAAAATGTGCCCCTCAGTGAAAATAGCAATCTCGAAAATGTAGATCCTAAAGAAATTGAAAAGTTTTCAGCGATGGCAACACAATGGTGGGATCCTAAGGGTGATTTTAAACCTTTACATATGCTAAATCCCATGCGTCTTGAGTATATCGAAAAAGGCGTTGATGGACTCTTTGCAAAACGCGTTGTTGATGTCGGTTGTGGTGGCGGAATTTTGGCTGAAAGTATGGCAAAAAAAGGTGCTCAAGTTATTGGCATTGACATGGCAAATGCATCGTTACAAATTGCGCGTCTACATGCGCTCGAGACAGCAAGTACATTAGACTACAAAAAAACAACAGCCGAAGCCTTTGCCACTCAATATAAAGAACAATTTGATGTGGTCACCTGCATGGAGATGCTGGAGCATGTTCCCGATCCTGCCTCCATCATTCGGGCTTGTTGTGATTTACTTAAACCGGGTGGCAGTGTTTATTTCTCAACCATCAATAAAACAGCAAAAGCTTATCTAATGATGATTTTAGGCGCAGAGTATCTATTACAATGGGTGCCCAAAGGTACCCATGAATATAATAAATTTATTCGCCCTTCCACATTACTTGCTGCGATTGATAACACATCTCTACAATGTATAGATTTATGTGGTGTTGAATATCGACCCTTATATAATAATTTCCACATAACAAAAAATGTTGACGTAAATTATATGTTGCACTGTATCAAAGCAAAATAGGCTAAGTATCTCTTTAACCTATTTTGCTTAATCTACTCATTTTTTACAGCTGGCAAGTATTTAATTAATAAAAATATCATCACCATTGATTACCGTTGCCACTATTTTTATATCTTTTAAATAGATAGCGGCATCTTCTGTCGCTTCTTCTTCTAAGATTGTAAAATCAGCCCATTTCCCGATTTCAATACTGCCTCTAACATCATCCTGATGTGCAAGCCAAGCATGATTATAAGTGATAACTCGCATTGCTTCAGCCACACTTAAACATTGATCTTCACCTAAGACACGCCCAGATAATGTGCGCCTATTAACCGCGCACCAAGCAGAAAATAAGGGGGCCACTTCCGTGACCATATCGTCTGAATGTAAACCATGTAATAAGCCATGATCCGTCGCAGAGCGACATGCATTCATTCGCCGAGCAATATGTTCTCCCACCGTATACTTAACGTGAACATCACCCCAAAAATAAATATGATTTGCAAATAAATTAGGAGTTACATCATATTTTTTCATCCGATAAAACTGATTTTCAGTCGCAAGCTGGCAATGCTCTAAAGAATGTCTAAAGCCAATATTAGACGATGCTTGACGCACATTTTCAATCGCTAATAATGCGGTCTCTATTGCACCATTACCATTGGTATGAATAGAGCAAGAAAAACCATGCGTTTCACTTATTTTTAATTGTTCAATGGCTTGAGCACAGCTCATTAATAAAATCCCATTCTTTTTATGCTCAGTTACATACGGTTGATCCGGCAACATATTGGCAGTAAAACCTTGAATAGAGCCATCCATTATAAATTTAAGATTACCCACACTTAAAAAATTATCTTTTTTGTTTTTTAAAGCGTGAATAGCGGGCCAGCCCGTTTTTCCTGCGTAGCGCCAATGCTCAATCGTTGAGTACCATACCTCCATATTAACTCGTGTACTTAATAAACCACGCTCTTTCGCCTCTATCCAGCCTTGAGATGCATTATCTTTAGGGATAAACGGAAAATTAGTTCCTTTATCTGTAATAGAAGTACAACCATTAATTCTTGCTATTTTAGTGGCAATACGACTCGCATCCACCAAGCCTTCAATCGTGTAATCCATACGCATAGCACCTTTTAAAATTGCATGCTGTATCATCGGCATTTCAGCTATTGTCCCAGTCACAACTCCCTTTATATCACGCTCTAAATTAGGATCGTCTGCCAATACCTGATATGCACATAAATCGATAGCATAACTATTAATATTGATCACATGACCGGATGCATGCGCTAAACAGATTGGATATTTATCACTGATTTTATCTAAGATTTTGCAACTTAAATCTACATTACCCAGTAATAGAGGGTCGAGTCCCCAACAGTTCAACCAATGTGCATCGCCCTGCTCTAGACGTTCGTTATCTTGTCTAATAAGTACTTGTAAACGAGCTAATAAAGCACCTTTTGATTGGATGCCTGGCAAAATATTTCCTTTTTCATCTACTCTATCTAAATAACCAATATAATGTGAATGTTTTAAATAGGATCCCAATATTTGCGGATGCATATGATGTTCAGAAAATCCAGGATAAATAATGTGCTCAGAGAATTGCTGATTGCAGATAACTTTAATCTTATTAATATACAAAAGTTGAATGATATTTGAAAAATCACCCACTCCGACAATAATGCCATTTTGAACCGCAACCGCTTCAGCCTGAGGATGTTTATTGTTCATAGTGATCACTTTTTTAGCTTTAAAAACGGTCACCTCTGCATCATAATCAATCAAGCGTAACGATAAATCTTTAAAATTCATCCTGTTTCTCCTCATCACATTCTACTATTAATTTTTCTTCCCAACCTTGGGTTGGAATAGCAAAAAAACCGGGAATATGTAAAAAAACCAATATAATTAATATGCCCAAAGCATACTGAGCAGATTCCATCCGTGTTTCTTTATATAGCAAAAGAGATACTCGCGTATCATCAACCGAAAAATTCGCTTGTTGCATCTCTTTAATAAAATCCGTATTACTCATAAACCCAATAACAGGCTGGGCTTGTATATATTCTTTAGCTTGAGGGGCTACAGATGCATGTAGCATGGCGCTTTTAAATAAAGTGGAGGAGCTAAATAATAAAACACTGCCGACGATAGAAACGGCGGTGGCTTGCCATATGTTGCGCACGGAACACTGGATACCCGAAGCCTGTGCGGCATCTCGAGAATTCAATGTGCAAGAAACTATCATTGCTGACTGTGAGACAAGCCCGCCAAGACCGGAGCCTAGCAAGACGAGGCCCATCAACATTAAAAACAATTGATAACCATTTAATTGTAATGAAAACAAGACAAATAATATGCCGGGTATTGTTACTAGTGTCGATATAAATACAATTTTACGAGGTGAATGTTGACAATAATATTTCGGTACTACAATAGAAAATAATATCATCGGCAGTGCCATAAAAGCCATTACGACGCCCGTCATGGTTCCACTTTGTCCTGCAACAAGTATCATCCAAGAAATATTCACAAAAAATACCCCACTAAAAAGAGCAAAGATGAGCCCGGTGACATAATTTATTAAGTAACGACTATAATCAATTAACAAGATCAATAACCACATCCATAAATGATTATTTATCAAAAGGACAATACAATGAAAGAACAGTTTATAAAATCTAAAGCAGCCATCGCTTGGGGTCCGAATCAACCTTTATCGATTGAAGAAATTGATGTCATGTTACCAAAAAAAGGCGAAGTACTAGTAAAAATCATTGCCTCTGGTGTTTGTCATACTGATGCATTTACTTTATCTGGAGATGATCCTGAAGGTGTTTTCCCTGTAATATTGGGCCATGAAGGGGGCGGTATTGTAGAGCAAATTGGCGAAGGTGTAACAAGTGTTGCCGTCGGCGATCATGTTATTCCTCTATATACTCCAGAATGTGGTGAATGTGAATACTGTCTTTCAGGAAAAACAAACCTATGCCAAAAAATTAGAGAGACACAAGGCAAAGGTTTAATGCCTGATGGCACAACACGTTTTTATAAAGATGGAAAACCCATTTTTCATTATATGGGCTGTTCTACTTTTTCTGAATATACTGTATTACCCGAAATTTCTTTAGCAAAAGTTAATCCTGAAGCTCCCTTAGAAGAAGTCTGTTTACTCGGCTGTGGCGTCACAACCGGAATGGGCGCGGTCATGAATACTGCAAAAGTAGAAGAAGGAGCGACCGTTGCCATTTTTGGGATGGGTGGCATAGGGCTTTCTGCCGTGATTGGCGCAACGATGGCAAAAGCAGGTCGAATTATTGTCATTGATATTAATGAGAGTAAATTTGCACTGGCTAAACAATTAGGTGCCACTGATTTTATTAACCCTAAAGATCATAAAAAACCGATTCAAGATGTCATTGTTGAACTCACTAATGGTGGGGTCGATTATTCTTTTGAATGTATTGGTAATGTAGATGTTATGCGCAGTGCACTAGAGTGTTGTCATAAAGGTTGGGGTGAATCAATCATTATTGGAGTCGCTGGTGCGGGTCAAGAAATTAGCACGCGTCCTTTCCAATTAGTGACCGGACGAGTTTGGCGTGGTAGTGCATTTGGTGGTGTAAAAGGTCGTACTGAATTACCCGATTATGTCGAACGCTACCTAAAAGGTGAGTTTAAACTTTCTGATTTTATCACCCACACGATGGGCCTTGATAAAATTAATGAAGCCTTTGACTTAATGCATCGAGGCGAAAGCATACGCAGTGTTATCCACTTTAATCTTTAATCCTTAATCCTTAATAATCTACACTTTCAGTTTTAAAGTAATTTAAAACTGAAAGCCCCTTTAACAGAGAGAAATTGCGATGATTCTTGAAAACATTAGCAGTAATAAAGCTTTTAATGGCTGGCACAAACAATATACACATCCTTCTAAATTACTTCACTGTACGATGCGGTTTGCCATTTATTTACCGCCACAAGCAACACCCGAAAATAAAGTGCCCGTTCTATATTGGCTCTCAGGCCTGACCTGTAACGATGAGAATTTTATGCAAAAAGCAGGCGCACTTAAAATAGCGGCTGAATTAGGCATCGCAATTGTTGTACCTGATACAAGCCCCCGCGGTGACGACGTTCCGGATGATAAAGCCTATGACTTAGGTATGGGTGCTGGTTTTTATGTGAATGCGACAGAAGCACCTTGGAATACTCATTATCAAATGTACGATTATGTTTTGTATGAGTTACCAAAATTAATTGAGGAACATTTTCCTGTCAATAGCGTACGCGCCATCAGTGGCCACTCAATGGGTGGGCATGGTGCATTAGTACTTGCTTTGCGCAATCCAAATGTCTATCGATCAGCTAGTGCTTTTAGCCCTATTTGCGATCCTCTTCACTGTCCATGGGGCATAAAAGCAATGCGCGCTTATTTAGGTAAGAATACCGACAATTGGTCTCAATATAATGCCAGTGAATTAATAAAAAACAGTGGATCTACATTGCCCATACTTGTTGATCAAGGAGATAATGATCCTTTCTTAAGTACACAATTAAACCCAGAAACGTTTATTAATGCGGCCAAAAACAAAAACTACCCGCTTACTTTTAATATGCAACATGGCTTTGATCATAGTTATTATTTTATTAGCTCATTTATTGAAGAACATTTACGCTTTCATGCTGTTTATTTAAAAAGCTAAAAACATTATTAACATCTCTTGGATAAGATTAATTATCGTTATTCGCCTTTTGATTACGCCGAATCAAAATACTGGCCGAATTTATATTCAAAATGTAGATCATTGTAATACGCATGGTCCTTTTGATAGTAAAGTTGCCCCCATTCGCCAAAGTAATCTATGTTTAGAGATAGCTTTACCGACTAAACCTCTACGCCATATTATGGACGAAGAGGGAGAAATCGCGCTGTGTACACTTTCAGCTTTAAACTTAGGCGCTATTGAATCACTGGATGAATTAGAGCCTCTTAGTGAGCTTGCCGTGCGCGCATTAGACAATCTACTTGATTATCAAGATTACCCTCTTATCGCAGCTAAAAACAGCTCGATGGCGCGTAGAACACTCGGCATCGGCGTCATTAATTATGCTTATTATTTAGCCAAAAACGGTGTAAAATATTCAGATGGTAGCGCAAACAACCTTACGCATCGGACTTTTGAAGCCATTCAATATTATTTGCTAAAAGCCTCGAATAAATTAGCAAAAGAGCGTGGCGCGTGTCCTAAGTTTAATGAAACACGCTATTCACAAGGCATTTTACCCATTGACACGTATAAAAAATCATTAGACAGTGTGTGCAATGAAAAATACCATTTAGATTGGGAAACACTACGCAAAGATATCGTCAAACACGGGTTACGTAATTCAACGCTATCTGCATTAATGCCATCGGAAACATCGAGCCAGATATCAAATGCGACAAATGGTATTGAACCCCCACGAGGGTTTATCAGTATTAAAGCGAGTAAAGATGGGATATTAAAACAAGTGGTACCTGAATTTAACAAGTATCGACAAAATTATGAATTGTTGTGGGATATACCCCATAATCAAGGATATATAAACTTAGTGGGCATAATGCAAAAATTTGTCGACCAAGCAATCTCAGCGAATACCAACTATGATCCTAAACGTTTTACAGGAGAAAAGGTCTCCATGACCACCCTGCTCACTGACTTATTACACGCTTATAAAATGGGTCTAAAAACACTGTATTATCATAATACCCGTGATGGTGCTAGCGATGAAAATGTTATTGCTGAAAGTGATGACTGTGCTGGCGGAGCATGTAAAATTTAACCCTTTTTGAAGAGAGTAAGCGTACACATATTCAGCGCTTATTCTCTTGATCTTAATCTACATACTTGAGGAGCACCCCATGGCCTATAGTACTTTTTCAAAAATCCCGAACGATGCAATGAAAGAGCCCATGTTTTTTGGTAATTCTGTTAATGTTGCGCGCTACGATCAACAAAAATTTGAGATATTTGAAAAACTCATTGAAAAACAACTTAGTTTTTTTTGGCGCCCTGAAGAAATTGATGTGAGCCAAGATCGTATTGACTTTATGAATTTACCTAGTCATGAACAACATATTTTTATCTCTAATTTAAAATATCAAACGCTACTTGATTCAATCCAAGGTCGTAGCCCAAATATAGCATTTCTTCCAATTGTCTCATTACCCGAACTTGAAACGTGGATAGAAACATGGTCATTTTCTGAAACTATTCACAGTCGCAGCTATACACATATCTTACGTAATTTATTTACGGATCCAAGTGAAGTTTTTGAAGATATTGTCACCAATGAAGAGATCCAGAAACGTGCCTCTGATATTGCACACTATTATGATGTTTTGATCCATGCAGTACAATTTATGCAGTTACATGGGTTAGAGCAATCTAATGTAAAATATATTAACCTTAAAGGCGAAGAAGAGCCGTTATCGCTGCGCAGTATTAAGAAAAAACTATACCTTTGCATATGCTCTGTTAACGCATTGGAGTCTATCCGATTTTATGTTTCTTTTGCATGCTCCTTTGCTTTTGCTGAACGAGATCTACTTGAAGGCAATGCAAAAATCATTAAATTAATTGCCCGTGATGAAGCATTACATTTAAATTCAACACAGCAAATATTAAACATTTGGGCAGATGGAAAAGATGATCCTGAAATGGCTGAAATTGCGATTGAGTGTTTTGCTCAAGGCCGTGATATCTTTTTAAAGGCAGCCTCACAAGAAAAAGAGTGGGCAGCCTACTTATTTAAAGATGGATCAATGATTGGCTTAAATGAGCAAATTTTATGTCAATACGTTGAATATATTAGTAACCAACGTATGAAAGCCATTGGATATGAAGCTCCATTTGATATAAAAAACAACCCAATCCCTTGGATAACTCATTGGTTAGTTAGCGATAATGTACAAGTTGCTCCGCAAGAAACTGAAATAAGCTCATACCTTGTAGGGCAAATTGATAGTAAAGTAGACAGCGAAAAATTAAGCCATTTTGAACTTTAAACGATGTCTTTTACTTGCACTGTAGATGCTCACAACTATGTCTTTGATAAGCATAAAAGCTTACTTGAAAACTTAGAAGTACATGCACTTAACCCTGAATATCAATGCCGAGATGGTTATTGTGGGGCTTGTCGTTGCTTGCTCCTTAAAGGCCAAGTTAGCTATACGCAACCACCACTTGTTTATTTACATAAAAACGAAATATTAACCTGTTGCAGTCGCGCAACCCATCCCATTGAAATACAAACAAAATAACAAAATAACAAAGAGCACTGGAATTTTTCCAGTGCTCTTTGTTATTACAATGCCCTTATACTCTTCAGTAATACAGCTCTCGAATTACTTCTACGTCAGAGGATATTTATTTATTAACATCTAATTTCGCATCATATTGGGATCACATTAAAACAACCATCTATAATCACATAAACGTATAAAATCAATTGATATGTAATATTTACAATGAAGATTTAACTTTCTATTACCTTCATTTATATCTTTATTACAAAAAACAATACCAACAAAAGAAAAAGAACTAGAATTAAAGAAGATTTTTTTGACTAACTAACTTATTCTTTCATTCACATCTTTATTACAAAAAACAATACCAAGAAAAGAAAAAGAACTAGAATTAAAGAAGATTTTTTGACTAACTAACTTATTCTCTAAAATACATCAATTAAACAACCCATTAAGAGAGTTTATGGATAACAGCTTACTTCTTTTTATTGGTACAGCCTTTAGCTTTGGTATGCTGATCAATCTGATCGGCCTCCCCCCTATGGTCGGTTTTTTATTAGCTGGCTTTTCACTTAATTATTTGGGTTTTTCAGAAACAAGTGCACTGCAAACTCTCGCTCATTTAGGCGTGACTTTATTACTTTTTTCTATTGGCTTAAAACTTAATATCCGTACTCTTTTTAAAATAGAAGTTTGGGGCAGTGCAAGTATTCATATGCTCTGTAGCATTCTATTTTACAGTCTTCTTTTATTCATTTTTAAACAATTAGGTTTAAGCTTTTTTAATCATTTAGATACTCAAGGTTTAATTTTAGTCGCCTTTTTACTTAGCTTTTCAAGTACGGTCTTTGCCGTTAAAATTCTTGAAGCTAAAAGTGAAACAAACTCCCTCTATGGCCGAATTGCCATTGGCATTTTAATCATGCAAGATATCTTTGCGGTGCTATTTTTAACCATATCTATCGGTGAATTGCCTTCGATTTGGGCTCTATCTCTCTGCACTCTTCCACTTTTTCGCCCGCTTTTATTCAAATTACTCGATAATGCAGGCCATGGTGAATTATTAGTTTTATATGGTATTTTCTTAGCACTAGGTGTTGGGACTGGCTTATTTGAGCCACTCGGTTTAAATGCCGATTTAGGCGCTCTTATTGCTGGTATGTTATTAGCCAGCCACCGCACAGCGAAAGATATGGCCAATGCTTTATTTAATATGAAAGAAATTTTCTTAGTTTGTTTCTTTTTAAGCATCGGTCTTAAAGGCCTACCTAATATTGACCATTTAATGATAGCTACTTTGCTATCTTGTCTTTTAATCGGTAAAATATCCCTTTATTTTTTTACTTTATCAAAATTTAAGCTACGCTCTCGCACCTCTTTATTTGCGGCATTCACTTTAGCCAATTACAGTGAATTCGGACTCATTGTTGCATCTTTAGCAACCTATAAAGGTTGGCTATCCTATGATTGGCTAACTATTACCGCCATTGCAGTTTCTATGAGTTTTATTATTTCAGCTTTACTCAACAAATATGCTGACCCTATTTATAGTCGCTACAAACACTCTTTAAAACGCTTCCAAGCCACTCGCTTACATAAGGATGATCGCCCTGTACGCGTAGGCGATGCTCAAATATTAGTCATGGGCATGGGTCGCATCGGTGTTGGGGCTTATGATGCTCTAAAGGTATATTATGGTAAAAAAGTAATCGGCATCGATTATGATCATCAAACCACTCTCAGACATCAAAAATTAGGGCGTAGAGTGATAACAGGAGATGCACTTGATTCCGATTTTTGGACTAAATTACAGTTAACCGATAACATAAAACTAATATTGCTTGCCATGCCCAACCATAATGGTAATCGTTATGCAGCAGAGCAATTAATTAAAATTGAGCATTATAATTTTAAAGTGGCGGCCCTCGCACATTATAAAGATGATGAACAAGAATTAGAAAAACTAGGCGTATCCCCCGTTTTTAATATGTATGAAGAAGCAGGAGCTGGATTTGCTCGCCATGTCTGGGCGGAGCTCGCCGATGTATTAAAAGATGACTCGGCGTTACAAACAGATAAAAATCCCTTAGATTATTTTGAACATAAATAGCATGCAGAAAAAATCTTTCTCGGCAAAATGCTATTCTAAAAATGCATTATTTAATGCAAATTATATTTGTATTAAATAATCCTTATAAAAAAGATGAAAGGTAACCTTTATGTGTTCTATTTTTTGTGTACTAGATATAAAAAGCAATGCGCTTACATTACGTCAAAAAGCGATTGAAATGTCAACACTGCTACGCCACAGAGGCCCAGACTGGTCAGGTATCTATGCATCGGATAAAGCAATATTAATACATGAACGTCTCTCTATTGTCGATGTCGAAACAGGTGCGCAACCTCTTTTTAATGACGATAAAACACATATCCTTGCTGTTAACGGCGAAATTTATAATCATCAACAGCTGAAACTTGCATTAAAAATAAATTATCCGTTTAAAACCAAATCTGATTGTGAAATTATTCTGGCGTTATATGCAGAGAAAGGAGTGGATTTTTTAGATGATCTCAATGGAATGTTTGCCTTTTGTCTTTATGATAAGAAAAAGGATAAATACCTAATTGGTCGTGACCATTTGGGTATTATTCCCCTTTATATGGGGTGGGATGAAGAAGGTAACTTTTATATTGCCTCTGAAATGAAAGCGCTTATGCCCGTTTGCGTGAAAGTGCAAGAGTTTCCTGCTGGACATTACTTAGACAGTGAAATCGGCGTACCAACAAAGTACTATCAACGTGATTGGATGCAATATGATGCGGTACAAGATAATCAAGGTTGTGCGAAAGACATTGCTTGCGCCCTTGAAAGTGCAGTAAAACGTCAACTGATGTGTGATGTACCATACGGTGTTTTACTCTCAGGTGGATTAGATTCGTCTCTTATTTCGGCTATTACGCAAAAATATTCTAAACAACGCATTGAAGATAATGATAACTCGGGAGCGTGGTGGCCTCAATTACACTCTTTTTCTGTAGGGCTAGAAGGCTCACCAGACCTAAAAGCAGCTGAAAAAGTAGCCAAATATTTAGGCACCATACACCACCCGATTATCTTTACCGTGCAAAATGGTATTGATGCTTTAAAAGAAGTTATTTATCATTTAGAAACCTATGATATCACGACTATCCGCGCGGCTACCCCCATGTATTTGATGGCAAGAAAAATAAAAGCGATGGGCATTAAAATGGTACTCTCTGGTGAGGGCGCTGATGAAATATTTTGGGGGTATTTATATTTTCATAAAGCACCTAATGCAAAAGAGTTTCATAACGAATTAAATCGGAAACTGAATAAATTACATCTTTTTGATTGTTTACGTGCTAATAAATCAATGGCTGCATAGGGAATTGAAGCTCGGGTACCTTTTTTAGACAAAGAGTTTTTAGATGTAGCCATGCGCACTAATCCAGAACTTAAAATGATAAAAGGTCAGCGTATTGAAAAAAATATTTTACGTGAAGCTTTTTCCGGACAATTACCTAAAGATATTTTATGGCGTCAAAAGGAACAATTTTCTGATGGAGTTGGCTACAATTGGATTGATACTTTGAAAGCATATGTAGAAACACAAGTGAGTGATCTACAACTCGAAAATGCCAAATTCAACTTTCCTATTAACACCCCTGACAGTAAGGAGGCTTACTTTTATCGCGATCTATTTAACAATAATTTCCCGCTTGAAAGTGCCGCGCGCTGTGTCCCTTTTGGTAAATCTGTCGCCTGCTCGACCGTTGAAGCCTTATCTTGGGATGCAAGTTTCCAGAAAAACACAGATTCCTCAGGACGAGCATCGGGTATTCACCATGATGCATATAATGTAAAATAACCTGAATATGCATACTAAACATCACTATATAACGCAGAAGGTAAAACTCAGTGCCAAACATCAACTCTTGTCTATTGAAAATATCAATCTCTTCCTTTATTTTTATGACCTGTATTAATAATGGCTATGCATTTTAATCGGTTTTGTCTCGAGCTGCATCGCTTGTAAATCTGTCATTAGCTGATAATTTATTCCTGTAATACATTGCTCACTTAAGTCGCCAGATAAAGAGACCTCTCCCGCTAAACGGCGCTGGGCTAACAATGATAGATTATCTACAACATCACTTTCTATATCATTTTTCTTCTGCCTTGATAATAAGGCTTCATTAGTCAGTAAATAACGTAATCGTAAGCTACTAAAACGCCGAGCCTGTAAATCTTCATTTAATACTTTAGCATTTGTTAAAGAGATCCCTTCATTAATTAAAGGTTGTACCTCTTTTAAATGAAAAGCGTCACGTAGGGTTAATTTTTTTAATTGAACATCTTTATTATGTGCCAAATTAAATTGTGAGAAATCACGTGCATCTGCAGAGAGTAAACTTAATAATAAATTAAATTTATGACGAGTTCCATTTTGAACAGCAATATTTAATTGCGATCCAAGTTGCCATTCATTAATTAACAAAGCCGATGTGCTTTTCTCTATATTCATATATTCACTCTTTGTGAGACACATGAGATATATCGGCAACAATCTGATTTTATTTAATGTTTTTTGAAATTATTTCACATTTAAGCTTCACAATTAGGGATAATCTGATATTATTCCTTGCGTAAGAAAGGAGGGGTTCCCGAGTGGCCAAAGGGAGCAGATTGTAAATCTGCCGCGTAAGCTTCGGTGGTTCAAATCCCCCCCCCTCCACCATTATCACATTTAAAAGTAATAATATATGGTGCCCTTCATCGTATTTTATTGTATTTCTGTTTTATGTAGAGCCTGTCTTATTTACTGTTAATATCAAATCCTGCTTAATAAGAGAGCAAGTAAATGATGTTTAGTTATAAAAACAAAAAAATACTCATCGTCGATGATCAGCAAGCATTTCATGTAATGCTAAAAACGATACTGACCAATCAGGGTGCTAAAAATATTACTTGTGTAAATAATGCAGCCAGTGCCATCCGCTGTGCTTATTTAAATGTTTTTGACATCTATCTTGTTGACTACAATTTAGGTGCTGGTCAAAATGGTATACAATTACTCGACTATTTACGCAATAATAATCTTATTTCACTCAATGCTTTATACTTTATCATTACTGGAGATAGCACTAAAGGAATGGTACTCAGCGCTATAGAAAAAGCCCCTGATGATTATTTAATGAAACCTTTTTCTCCAACACAATTATTCAATAGACTCGCTAAAGCCTCGTATAAAAAAGACATTTTAATTAATATTCTAAAAGCATTAAATGAAAAAGACTATACGCAAGCAATCTTTCTGTGCAATGAAAAAATACAAAAAGAGTCTAAATTTAGTACGATTTGTAAGAATATGCTCGCAGATATTTATATTACAACAAAGCAATACCCTAAAGCAGAAGAAATTTTAAAGCAATTAATCAGTCAACGCGCCCTGATGAAAACCAATATCAGTTTAGGCGAAACCTATTACTTACAAAATAAACTCAGCGAAGCCATCGACATTCTACAAGATGTTATTTCAAATAAACCTTTACTGATTAAAGCATATCACTGGTTAGCTCTTGCTCATAAAAAAAATGGCGACACCGATAAAGCGCTCGCCATTTTAACTCTCGCGGCTAATATGACAAACCATAGTATTGAACGTTACCAATCAGTAGCTCTTTTAGCTAAAGAGATGCATGAATATAAGATAATGATTAATAGTTACCATTCTATATTGGTCTTAAGCCGAAATTCTTTTTATCCCGATCCTTGTCATTTAGCAAATTATATTCACAGTATTATTGAACATGCCCAGTTTGAAAAAGAACTCAACAATAAAATATTGATTTTGAAATTGGTAAAATCTAAACTTTATCAAAGTCGCTTTGAAGAGGGTAGAAATAAGAAATTTGACTTTAATCTGTTTAATCTACTTTGCCAAGCAAAATGTTTTTTTTCTTTAAATGAGCAGTTAAAAGCAAAACGACTTATTTTAAAAAGTATCCATAATAGTGAGACACCCATAAAAGACATTGATAATACAACATTATGTGAGACAGTCTTCTCATTACTTGATATTAGTGAATTTGATGATGCATTTCCTTATTTAAATGAGCTCAAAAAGCGTAACATTCAAGATGTTTCTACAAAAAAAAATATTGAAAAATATACAGGTCGTAATTTAGATACTCGTATCAAAGCATTTAAGACGCATAATAATAAAGGTATTCAAGCATTCAAAAAAAGAGCCTATGTAGAATCTATACAATTTTTCAATCTCGCACTACAATTAGAACCTCTTAATTCAGGTGCTCTATTAAATAGTATTCAGGTTTATCTTAAGCAACTTCTTAATAAAGCAACACTTCACCGCCATGAACAACTTAAAAGTTGCCAAGAAAAATTTAACTTATTACGTAATACGCATTTATCCCAGGACCATCGCCAACGTTATAGTCAATTACAAAAAGAATTTAACCTTGAAAAAAATCTCTAATCTTTAGCCATTTAACTGCACTAATTTCAGTTTCACCCGCTTTGCTGAAATAGGATATGCGGTGCCTAATTGTTGCGCAAATAAAGACACTCGTAATTCTTCAATCATCCAGTAAATTTCAGCTAATAATGGATTTTCTTTTTCGTTACTGCGCATCTGTTTGCTTAAATCATAATAACGCGCTTCTAGTTCATGCAATACAAGTGTATGTAGCCTGTCTTGATTTTGATCTACACTCAATTTCAGCAAGCGTTTTTGTAAAGCTTGCAAATAACGTTTAATATCCACTAGTTTATTCGCACCACTTTGACACACAAAACCAGGATATATCAACCGCTCTAATTGTGATTTTATATCACTTTGTGCCAAGAGCATGGTTAAATCTAATTTGCCTTTTAATTTTTTATTGATGGCATACGCCAACGTTAATATTTGTTCGACTAATAAAGTAATATGCAAGGTTTTATCCGCCAGCTCTGCACGTACCCGTTCCTTTTGCAAAGAAAAACTTGCAGCATCACGGACCACGTCATCGCCCTCTAAAATACTATCAACTGCACAAGCAATACAATCATTAATAAGATCTTTCACTTGCCCAAAGGGATTAAAATAAAGTCCTAATTTTGCTTTATTCGGTAAGCTTTGTTGTAAATATTTAATAGGTGATTGCACATTTAAAAGTAATAAACGTCGTAATCCTTGTTTATTTACACGCGCAGCATCGTCTTTATTATCAAATAATTCAATCGCCACACTTTTATGCTTATCTACTAATGCAGGGTACGCTTTGATCTCATAACCTCCAATATCCTTTTTAAAGGAGTTCGGTAACACACCAAAATTCCAACTCAACAATTGCGTCTTTTCAATGCTTTGTTTAGAAACACTCGATAAACTCTGTTTAATTACACTGGCAAGTTGATGTTGTAATTGGCTGAGATCATGGCCTAAAGCAACGCTTTTACGCTTGTCGTCAATAATGTTAAATTTAATCCGCAAATGACTTGGTAACGCATCTAAATCCCATGATTTATCAGGAATTCTAACGCCCGTCATGCGTAACAACTGTTTTTCAAATGAAGCTAATAAAGGCATTTCAAAAGGGCTCATCGTAGCTAGCGCCGCACTGGCATAATTAGGTGCTGGCACAAAATTACGACGCACAACTTTAGGTAAAGTCTTAATTAACGCAATCAATAACTCTTCACGTAATGCAGGTATTTGCCACTGAAAATCATCACTTTTAATTTGATTTAGCAAGCTCACTGGAATATCGACACAAACGCCATCTTGGCTTGTACCTGGCTCAAAGGCATAACTTAATTTCAGTTTTAAAGCGCCCTGTTGCCAAAAATCCGGATAAGCAATGGCTGTTATTTTTTGGGCATCATGTGCCATTAAGTCATTACGTTGATAATTTAATAAATCAGGTGTTTGTTGCTTTTCTTTATTCCACCAGCTATCAAATTGTTGTGCACTTGCGATATTTGATGGGATGCGTTTATCGTAAAATAAAAATAATGTTTCATCATCCACTAAAATATCTCGACGTCGAGATTTATGCTCTAAATCTTCTATATCATCACGTAATTCTTGATTATCTTTAAAAAATTGATGACGTGTTATGAATTCTCCTTGCACTAATGCATAACGAATAAATAATTCACGGCAAAGTGTTGGTTCAATATTGGTATACGTGATTTTACGTTTCACTACAATGGGCAAACCAAACAACGTTTGATTTTCAAACGCGCCAACTGTTCCTGATTTTTTTTGCCAATGTGGCTCACTATAACTACGTTTGATAAGATGTGAGGCTTGTTGCTCTATCCACTCAGGCTGAATACGTGCGCTAACTCTACCGAACAGTTTTGATGTTTCCACTAATTCAGCAAACATAGCCCATTTGGGCTGCTTTTTAAATAAACTTGAGCCCGGAAACATAAAAAAATTACTATTCCGCGCACCTAAATAATATTGTTCTTTATCTTTAAAACCAATATGAGAAAGTAAGCCTGATAATAAAGCTTGATGAATCGCATCATTGTCTGCGTTTTGCGTATTGACTTTAATATCTAACTCATCGGTTACTTGCTTTATTTGAGCATAAATATCTTGCCACTCTCGCACTCGCATATAAGATAAAAAATCTTTTTGACACATTTTTCTAAACTGATTACTGCTTAAAAGTTGACGTTGCTCTTTAATATAATTCCAAAGGTTTATATACGCGATATAATCTGAGTTTTTATCATAAAAACGCTTATGTTTTTCATCCGCAGCTTGTTGCCTATCCATAGGACGCTCGCGAGGATCTTGAATACTAAGGGCTGCACTAATTAATATCACTTCATGCACACAACCATATTTTTTAGCGGCTAAAATCATACGCGCAAGACGCGGATCAACCGGTAGTTTTGCGAGTTGACGTCCCAAAGGTGTTAATTTTTTACGCACATCTTTAGTATTTAAATTTACCGCTCCTAGCTCTTCTAATAAACTGAACCCATCTTTAATATTTTTATCTGCGGGTGCTTGTACAAAAGGAAATTCACTTAATTCGCCTAAACCTAATGCTAGCATTTGTAATATCACTGACGATAAATTAGTACGTAATATTTCAGGATCTGTAAATTCGGGACGAGATAAAAAATCATCTTCGCTATATAGGCGAATACAAACCCCAGCACTAACACGTCCACAGCGACCTAAACGTTGTGCCGCACTGGCTTGTGATATCGCTTCAATAGGTAAACGTTGCACTTTAGTTCGATAACTATAGCGGCTAATACGTACGGTTCCGGTATCAATGACATATTTAATACCAGGAATAGTTAACGATGTCTCGGCAACATTTGTGGCTAAAATAATACGTTGCCCTTGATGACTTTTAAAAATAAGATTTTGCTCTGCGCTACTCAAACGCGCAAAAAGTGGTAATACTTGTGTATGACGTAAATTGCGTTTTTTTAGTGCTTCGGCAGTATCTCTAATTTCACGTTCACCATTCATAAAGATAAGAATATCACCCGGTCCACAACGTTGCAGTTCATCAACAGCATTAAAAATACCTTCGATTTGATCGCCACCAGCATATTCATCAAGTGGTCGATAACGTGTTTCAACCGGATAAGTTCTTCCTGATACCTCTATTACAGGCGCATCATTAAAATGTTTTGAGAAACATTGTGGATCAATAGTCGCCGAGGTGATAATTACTTTTAAATCTGGTCGGCGCGGTAATAATCGTTTTAAATATCCCAATAAAAAATCAATATTGAGGCTACGCTCATGCGCTTCATCGATAATAATCGTATCGTATTGGCTTAAAAAACGATCGTTTTGTATCTCGGCTAATAAAATACCATCCGTCATCAATTTAATATATGAGTTATCACTCACTTTATCAGTAAAACGTACCCGATAACCCACCGCATCACCTAGTTCAGAGCCTAACTCTTCTGCTATACGATTTGCAACGGTGCGGGCTGCCAACCTTCGAGGCTGAGTATGTGCAATCATAGCGCTAACACCGCGTCCTAATTGCATACATATTTTAGGGATTTGTGTGGTTTTACCTGATCCTGTCGCTCCCGCTATGATAACCACTTGATTATTTTTAATCGCCTCACTAATTTCATCTTTCATCTGACTTACTGGCAGATCAGGAAAAGTTATCTTAGGCATATTATCACGACGATATTGGCATTTATCCATTGATATTTGAATATCGCACGCTATTTTAGCAAGCCCTAATAACGCTTTTTCTGCATCTTTGATTTGACTATTATTCGCTAACCGACGTGAAAATTTAAACTTATCTTTTGATAAGACTTTAGTAAGATGTTTTTTAAGGGCATGCACAGAAAGCGTCAAAATAATTACCTAAGAAAAGAGCAAAAAGAGATCCTAGCAAGCAGATAAACAAAGCGCAATGTCTTGTAGCATAAGAAATTAAAATCGACAAAAAGAAATAAACTAATCAATCTTTAAGTACTTATGTAGTTGCACAGATAAACGCCAATTACGCGTAATACAAGTACGTATACAAAGCGCTGTTGCATTATGTTTTTGTGAAATGGGCTGTAAACAAATCGTTTTATTATGTTTATCATCTAAAGATTCTAATAATCTATCTAATTGGTCGATATCTTTTTGCGTACCCACAGGGTGTTTTATTTCATTCGCACGCTCTAATGCCGATAAAAGCACCTCTTTTTTAGCGCGCATATTCACTTTAGGCGACACAGTCACCCAACTTTTGTCATCCACTAAAATAGGATAAGTGCCACTCGTTTCTATTTGCGTTTGAAAATTGTTTTGATGTAATAATGCAGTCAGTGCACGTAAGTCATAAAAACACGGCTCTCCGCCTGTAATTATCACTAACTTAGCGGTATAGTTCAAACTTTTAATCGCCATTAAAATTTCCTCAGCTGTCGCATCCGCCCACTGAGAAGAGGTATTACTTTGATCAATCACTTGGCTTAAAGTAGCTCTATCATCTTCCTTTAACGACCAAGTATGCTTCGTATCACACCAAGCACAACCTACGTCACAGCCTTGCAAGCGAATAAAAATAGCAGCGTAACCACTATGCACTCCCTCACCTTGAATCGTTTGAAATATTTCATTTACTTTATAATTATTTTTCATTACACGGTATACTCAAAAATTAGTAAAGATCTTCACAAAGAAGCCTATCCAGCGCTTTTTTGCGACACAGATCTTCTTATAAATGAATCATCGAGGACATACAAGAAAAATGAAAAAAAAAGTTGTTGTTATTTACTCCGGAGGAATGGACTCATACACGGTGCTACATAAAGCAATAGAAGAAGGCTTGATCCCTTTCGCCTTGACCTTTAATTATGGACAACGTCATATTAAAGAGATTGATGTGGCACGGGATGTTTGCTTGCATCTTAATATTAATCACAAAATCATTGATATTTCATCCATTAATGAACTCATCGGCGGTTCATCTTTAACCAATACGGAAATTGAAGTAAGCACGGGGGAATATGAAAATGACAATATGATCAATACGATAGTACCAAATCGCAATATGATATTATTGTCCATGGCAATTGGTTATGCTGTCTCCATTGGCGCGGAAAAAGTATATTATGGTGCGCACTCAGGCGATCATGAAATTTATCCAGATTGCAGACCTATTTTTGTTGAAAAAATGAATGCGGTGGCCGCCGTTGCCAATTATGAAGAAGTCAGTATCTATTCCCCCTATTTGAATAGCGATAAAATAGGTATTTTAAAAGATGGCCTACGTATGGGACTTGATTATAGTAAAACTTGGACTTGCTATAATGGCAGAGAAAAATCCTGTGGTATTTGTGCGAGTTGTATTGAACGTTTAGATGCCTTTGCAAAAAATGCACTGAGCGACCCACTTGCCTACGAAATTTAAAAATCTCCCAATATTTAAGACATCTCCATACAATAAGCAAAAGATATAACCATCCTTTGCTTATTGTATGGAGTGCGCTAATCAGAGATAATCAAAGAACTAGACATACAATATTTAAGACATCTCCATACAATAAGCAAAAGATATAACCATCCTTTGCTTATTGTATGGAGTGCACTAATCAGAGATAATCAAAGAACTAGACATACACTCTAAATTTGAATTACCCATTAGATAAAAATCTATCGCCCGAGCACACTCCCTCCCTTCGTTAATACACCGTACAATCAAAGATTGTCCTGTACGCATATCTCCCGCGGCAAAAATCCCCGTTTGACTTGTTTGAAAGTTTGAGGTTTGTACATTACCCTGCGCATTAAGCTCAATATTTAATTGTGTTATAATACCTTTTGGCTCAGGATATAAAAATCCCATCGCTAAAAAGGCTTTCGTACAAGGTACGCTACGCTCCGAGCCTGCCACTTCCTTAAACGTAGGGCGCTCACCTGGTAATGCACTTTGCCACTCTATATCAGCAATAATAAGTTCTTTGACTCGCCCTTGGGCATCACCTTTAAAATATTTAGTGAGAATAGACCATTTCCTATCTACTCCTTCTTCATGTGATGACGTTGTTTTTAAAATCATTGGATAGGATGGCCAAGGCATGTTTACGGTGCGTTTTTCAGCAGGAATAGGCATTATTTCAATTTGTAATACAGAGGCTGCACCGTGACGGTTTGCAGTACCAACACAGTCGGATCCCGTATCACCACCACCGATAACAATCACATGATCGCCTTTAGCATATATTTCAGGTGTTTTTAAATCCATATTATTCACCCGCCGATTATTTTGCGCTAAGTATTCCATCGCAAAATGTACACCTTGTAATTCACGTCCATCAATCGGTAAATCACGGGCCACCGTTGCCCCTCCAGTCAAAAGTACTACGTCAAATTTCTTGCGTAATTCACAAGCGTCAATCGCAACACCTACATGCGCATTAACTACCATTTTTATTCCACCAGCTTCAAGTAGCGCAACTTTACGATCAATAATATCTGAGCTTAATTTAAAATCAGGGATGCCAAAACGTAATAACCCTCCCACTTTTTCGTCTCGTTCATAAACCGTTACAAAATGTCCAGCACTATTTAATTGCTCGGCAGCAGCCAGACCTGCAGGCCCAGAGCCAATAATCGCAATTTTTTTACCCGTACGAGCCGTTGGACTTTTTGGTTTAACGTAACCATTTTTATAAGCCGTTTTTACTATCATTTTTTCAAGATTACAAATTGTAATAGGATCTTGATTAATACCAAGAACACAGGATGTTTCACAGGGTGCAGGGCAAACTCTACCAGTAAACTCAGGGAAATTATTGGTGGAATTTAATATATGCCAAGCCTCTTCCCAACTATCTCGATAAACCGCATCGTTAAATTCTGGAATATCATTACCAATCGGGCAACCGTTATGACAAAAAGGTACGCCACAATCCATACAACGAGAAGCTTGACCCATAATTTTATCGCTGAATTCATCCATTTTAACAAATTCTTTATTGTTTTTAAGACGCTCAGCAACACTTATTTTTTTGGGCAACTCACGGCCTAATTCTAAAAATCCTGTCACTTTCCCCATTATACTCCTCCTTTATTACGTGCTAATAATGCGGCTTTATAATCGCGGGGCATAACCTTAATCATTTGAGCAAGGCTCACATCAGGAGAACTCAAAAAATGATCGGCAAGAGCCGACTTAGTCAATGTAAAATGTTTTCGAATTTTAGAGATGATTAATATTTTATCGCTTTCCTCCAAAGGCTCTAAGTCCACTAATTCGAGATTACAGTTAGCTTCAAACGTACCGTCTAGATCGTAAACATAAGCAATTCCACCACTCATTCCTGCGGCAAAATTACGTCCTGTACAACCTAAATTTATCATTATTCCACCGGTCATATACTCACAACCATGGTCGCCAATGCCTTCGACAACCACTTCCGCACCCGAATTTCGAACACAAAAACGTTCTCCAGCCATACCATTAATATATGATTCACCAGAGGTGGCACCATAGAAACAAACATTGCCTACAATAATATTATCGTGAGCAATAATATTCACTTTACGATGCGGATAAACAACAAGTTGCCCACCAGAAAGACCTTTACCCCAATAATCATTAGCATCGCCTTCCACCGTAAATTCGACACCTTTAGTCAGAAAACAACCAAAAGATTGCCCTGCAGAGCCAATAAATTTAACTTGCATGGCTAATGGCAAGCCTTTATCTCGGTACACTTTACAAATTTCATTTGAGAGCATTGAACCACAACTACGATCTGTATTTGTAATGACGAACTCACCCCTTACAGCGTCACCTTTTTCAAGTGCTGATTTGGCGAGTTTGATTAATTTCCGATCTAATACATTTTTTAAATAATGCTCTTGTTGTTTTTGATTAAAACAACCATCATTATCTTGCACTTTTTCTTTAAAAAGTAAGGTATTTAAATTTAAATTTTTATATTTCCAATGTTTAATATTGTCACGGACTTTTAAACTTTGTGTTTGTCCAATCATCTCGTTGATCGTGGCATAACCTAACATTGCCATATTTTCACGCATACCCTGCACTAAATATTGAAATAAAGTAACAACATCTTCAACACGTCCATCAAAACGTTCACGTAATGTTTTATTTTGTGTCGCAATACCTACCGGGCAAGTATTTAAATGACATTTTCGCATCATTATACAACCTTCAACAATCAAAGCTGCGGTTGCCACCCCCCACTCTTCCGCACCGAGTAATGTGGCAATGGTTAAATCCCGAGGTGTTTTCATCTGTCCATCTGCTTGTACCACAATGCGATTTCGCAAACCATTTTTCATTAATGTCTGATGTGTTTCCGCTAGGCCCAATTCCCAAGGCAGACCTGCATGCCGAATCGAGGATAAAGGCGATGCACCCGTACCACCATCAAAACCAGCAATCAACACAACATCTGCTTTTGCTTTACAAACACCCGCAGCAATAGTGCCAACACCCGTTTCTGAAACTAGTTTCACATTTATTCGACATTTTCTATTGGCATTTTTTAAATCAAATATCAATTGAGCAAGATCTTCTATTGAGTAAATATCATGATGTGGAGGCGGAGAGATTAAACCCACACCGGGAGTCGAATGACGCGTACGCCCTATCCAATCATCCACCTTGTGTCCGGGAAGCTGTCCTCCTTCACCCGGTTTAGCACCTTGGGCCATTTTAATTTGAATTTCAGCAGCATTAGTTAAATAATAAGAGGTTACACCAAAACGTCCTGATGCCACTTGCTTAATAGCAGAGCGCTCCCAATCGCCATTTTCTTTTACAAAAAAACGTTGCGGATCTTCACCGCCTTCTCCCGAATTAGATTTTGCACCAATACGATTCATCGCAATAGCAAGAGTCGAATGTGCTTCATGAGAAATAGAGCCAAAACTCATTGCACCCGTTGCAAACCGCTGTAGAATTTTTTGTGCAGATTCCACTTTATCTATGTCTATAGGGCCATTTTTGTTAACAACAAATTCAAATTGACTGCGTAAGGTTGTTGCATTTTCGCTTTGAGCATCAACCGCTGCTGCATATTGCTTAAATTGAGCATAGTTTTTATTACGTGTTGATTGCTGTAGTAAAGAAATAGTCTCTGGGTTAAATAAATGCTTTTCGCCGTGTTGCTTCCACTGATAAACTCCCCCCACATCTAAACGTTGCAACGGTATTTCACGAAGCGGATAAGCAAAACGATGTCGCACTAATATTTCCGTTGCAATATCGTCAATACTTAAGCCTTCAATGCGCGTAACTGTGCCTTTAAAGTAAGCATCCACCACACTTTTACTAATACCTAAAGCTTCAAATATTTGCGCGCCTTGGTAAGATTGAATCGTTGAAATGCCCATTTTAGAAAATATTTTTAATAGACCAGCATCGATCGCTTGCTGATAAGAAACAAAAATATCTGCTACTGTTTTATCTTTTTCTAATCGATTTTTAGATTGTAAATCAACAATTATCTCTTCTATTAAATAAGGATTAATCGCAGATGCCCCGTAGCCAATTACGGTGGCAAAATGATGTGTTTCACGAACATCGCCCGTTTCAACAACTAAATCACAGAGTGCACGCAGCCCGCGTTGGATTAAATAATGATGCACAGCCCCCGTCACTAACATCGCAGGAATCGCGGCATGATCCGAGTTTGCATTACGATCTGATAAAATAATAATAGAATAACCATCATGCACTGCATCTTCGGCATAACGGCAAATACGCGCTAATGATTTTTTCAAATTGCCTATTTTTCCCGTTGCTAAAAAAAGCGTGTCGAGGGTTTTAGCTTGTAAATGTTTATGATCTAATGCACTTATTTTTTGTAATTCAACATTACTTAAAAGCGGAGAGCTCAATTCGACTTTATGGCAATGCAGAGGCGTTTCCGCTAATAAATTTTGATCTTTTCCTAAATAAGTTGTTAAAGACATAACCATTCGCTCACGAATAGAGTCGATGGGCGGGTTGGTTACCTGTGCAAAAAGTTGCTTAAAATAATGAGAAAGATGCTGGGATTGATGTGAAAAGACAGCCAACGGCCAATCAGCGCCCATTGAACCTAAGGGCTCTTTTCCATCGCTAAGCATCGGCAAAATGATATCAATAACCTCTTCAGAGCTTACTCCAAAGGCTTGTAATCGATGCAGTAGTTGAGCATCATTTGGTTGCAGGTGTTTTTCTATAGGTATAGGTTGTGTCTCTAATCTTACTAAATTGTCCGTTAACCACTTAGCATATGGTTGTTGCCCTGCTACGCCAGATTTTATTTCATCATCAGAAAT
The DNA here is from genome assembly GCF_002239585.1 of Psychromonas sp. CD1. Lineage (GTDB taxonomy): Bacteria > Pseudomonadota > Gammaproteobacteria > Enterobacterales > Psychromonadaceae > Psychromonas. The sequence goes on along the minus strand of NZ_NDFH01000003.1, from coordinate 123,017 downwards.
TATCCGACCTTGCTCTAAATCAGCAACAAAAATACGACCCGGCTGTAACCTGCCCAGTAATTTAATATTTTCAGGGGGGACATCAACGACACCCGTTTCAGATGCCATTATCAAAATGTCATCTTTAGTCACACAATATCTCGACGGACGTAATCCATTTCTGTCGAGTGTAGCCCCAACTTGCACCCCATCCGTAAAACAAATCGACGCAGGCCCATCCCAAGGCTCCATTATATTGGCATGATATTGATAAAAAGCGCGACGCTTTTCCTCCATGTCCTTATTTTCTTGCCATGCTTCGGGGATCATCATCATCAACGCATGTGGCAAACTGCGCCCCGATAAGACTAATAATTCAAGCGCCATATCAAAACTTGCAGAATCAGACATTCCTTCGGTACAAATGGGCATTAACATCTCAAGCTCAGATTCGCTAAAAAACTCAGCCTCTAAAAGAGCCTCTCTGGCTTTCATCCAATTAATATTACCTCGTACGGTATTAATTTCGCCATTATGCGCAATATAACGAAAGGGCTGGGCTAAACGCCAACGTGGGAATGTATTCGTTGAAAAGCGAGAGTGAACTAAAGCGAGTGCTGTCACCATACTTGGATTTTTTAAATCCAAAAAATACAACGGAACTTGCTCTGTAGTTAGCTGGCCTTTATATACTAATGTTTTATATGAGAAGGTATTAATATAAAAATTATCTTCAATACCTGAAACAGACTCTAAACAAATGCGGGTAGAGTAATTACGTAAAACAAATAGCTTACGCTCTAATTCTGCTGGTAACATTTGCGCGCCACCGGTCACAAACAGATGCTCAAATTGAGGTTCACTACTTAAGGGATCTGCACCTATCATGCTGTTATCGGTAGGTAACACACGGTAGCCAATCACTTCTAATCCTATATACGCGGCACTACGATCTAAAATGTCTCGACATTGAGAGCGTTGATTTATATCTTTAGGAAAAAGAATGGAGCCAACTCCATATTGATCCGTTTTCGGTAATTTAAGACCGACTTTTAAAGCTTCATTAACTAAAAACTCATGGGGTTTTTGTAATAAAATGCCAGCGCCATCTCCACTACAAGGGTCACAACCTTGACCCCCTCGATGTTCCATACGGGCAAGCATATCCAATGCTTGCGTCACAATTACATGTGATTTCTTGTTTTTTAAATGGGCAATAAAGCCAATACCACAGGCATCATGTTCCATTTCTGGCACATAGAGGCCTTGAGCATTCTGCTCTTTTTTAGTCATATATACATCCTTCATAAAACAAAAAAATACGTTTAATATCAATCGTTGATGTTTTGCGCTCTGTTGTGTGTCTTTTATTGATTACAACAAAAGACACACAACATTGAATTTTGTCCGTAAGACTATTTTCTAGCAGAATAAAAAGGTGATCTTTTATATAAATAAAGCGCGCAATACCACAAACCGATACAAAATAATGTGTTATTCGGTAATTTTATAGATGAGACGATTACTACATCCTACCGTTTCATCATATGACATTCTTTATAAAATATTACCCGTATTCTATATGTATCTTCTTACATACATATTGAAACTCAGCATTCGTTTATAAGATCAAAGTCCGTAGATCTGCTAAATAATTATTAATGGCGGTAATAAAACGAGCACCATCGGCCCCATCTATAACACGGTGATCATAAGATAATGCTAATGGCACCATCAAACGCGGTTTAAATTCATTACCATTCCAAACAGGTTTAATGGCTGATTTAGAAACACCTAAAATAGCGACTTCAGGTGCATTGACGATCGGTGTAAATTGTGTACCACCAATACCGCCTAAACTGGAGATAGTCATACTACCACCCTGCATATCTTTAACCGTTAACTTACCCGCTCTTGCTTTTTTAGAGATTTCGCCTAATTCACGAGAAATCTCATAGATACCTTTATTAAGAACATCTTGCACAACAGGAACCACTAAGCCTTTTGGTGTATCTACCGCAATACCAATATTGAAATATTTTTTTAATATAATATTTTCGCCATCGGTAGAGAGTGTTGAATTAAAATTAGGATATTGTTGTAATGCTTTAGCCACAGCCTTCATCATAAAGACAAGCGGACTAATTTTAAGCCCAAGATCTTGCTTTACTGCAATCGCATTTTGCTCTTTACGAAATACTTCTAACTCTGTGATATCCGCTTCATCAAATTGCGTTACATGTGGAATAGTAACCCAATTACGATGTAGTGTTGGACCCGAGATTTTCTGGATACGAGATAGTGGTATTATTTCCACTTCGCCAAATTTAGAATAATCAACATTAGCATACGCTAATACTTGTAGACCGTTACCCGTTCCACCACTCTTAGCAATTTGTAGCTGACGCTTGACATAATTTTGAACGTCTTCTTTAGTGATACGACCTTTACGGCCCGTCGCACCAATACCCGAAAGTTCTAAATCCAACTCACGAGCAAGACGACGAACTGATGGAGACGCTTTAATTTCGCCCCCTATTTTTTCTTCAACTGGCACAACAACTTCAACGTTAGGCGCAACAACAGACGCCTCTTTAACCGGAGACTCAGAGACAACCGACTTACCACTTGCTTGTACTTCAAGCATGAATAATAAAGTGCCTTCAGAGACTTTATCTCCCAACACAATTTTAATTTCTTTTACTATACCTGCAAAAGGTGCTGGCACATCCATTGACGCTTTATCACCTTCAACCGATAAAATATCTTGTTCGGCTTCAATACTATCACCAACAGAAACTAATATTTCAGTGACTTCAACTTCATCCCCACCAATATCCGGCAAACAAATTTCAACTATTTCTACACTTGATACGGTTGTATCAATTTTAGTTTCCTCGGAAACACTGGTGTCAGTTAATGTATTTTCGCTTGCAACGTCAATAATAAGCACTAATTGACCTTCTGAAACACTATCACCTACACTCATTTTAATTTCAACAACTTTACCCGCAAATGCAGCAGGGACATCCATTGACGCTTTATCACCTTCTAGAGATATAACATCTTGATCTTCTTCGACCATATCGCCAACCGACACTAATATTTCAGTAACATCAGCAGCATCAGAGCCAATATCAGGGAGTAAAAATTCTTTTAATTCAGACATAATAGTTTTCCTAAAAACACGCTAATACTCAAGTTAAGGTTAGTCGAATATGTATTAATATCCGCAATTTTTTACATTTACATTTACATTAATCATATTAACGACAAACTTAACTTTAAGTATTTTCAAGATGGTTATGCAAATAAAGGATTAATTTTATTTGTATCAATATTAAACTTAGCAATCGCTTCTGTTACAACAGATGCTTTGATTTCACCTCGTTTAGCAAGTTCTGAAAGTGCAGCAACCACAACGTAGCTGGCATTAACTTCAAAATGCATACGTAAATTAGCACGGCTATCAGAACGTCCAAATCCATCGGTACCCAACACTTTATAAGTACTTGACGGAATGTATGCACGCACTTGCTCTGCATAATTTTTCATATAATCGGTAGTCGCAATTGTTGCTTCGTTACCGAGTACTTGCGTGATATAAGGTATTAGTGCATTTTCTTCAGGATGCAACATATTCTTACGTTCAATGTCTTGCCCTTCACGAGTCAACTCATTAAAAGAGGTGACAGAGAAAATATCCGAAGCAATATTATATTCTTTACTTAGTATTTTCGCCGCAGTACGCACTTCATTCATAATAGAGCCGGAGCTTAATAACTGTACTTTAACCGTTCCAGCATGAGACTCTAATTTATAAATACCTTTCCGAATACCTTCCTCTACACCTTCTGGCATCGCTGGCATCGCATAGTTTTCATTCATTACAGTGATATAATAAAATACATTTTCTTGCTTTTCACCGTACATTCTTGCAATACCATCTTGTACGATAACCGCTAACTCATAAGCAAAAGTAGGATCATAACTAATACAGTTAGGAATAGTATTTGCCTGAATATGGCTGTGTCCATCTTCGTGTTGTAACCCTTCACCATTTAGTGTTGTACGACCCGCAGTTGCGCCTAATAAGAAGCCACGCGCTTGCTGATCGCCAGCAAGCCAAGCCATATCGCCAATACGTTGAAAACCAAACATTGAATAATAAATATAAAAGGGGATCATCGGCAAATCATTGGTACTGTATGATGTCGCAGCAGCTACCCATGACGACATTGAACCGAGTTCATTAATACCTTCTTGTAAGACTTGTCCTGATGTGGTTTCTTTATAATATGAAACAACACCACGATCCTCTGGAGTATATTTTTGCCCATGAGGGTTATAAATACCCACTTGGCGAAAGAGGCCTTCCATGCCAAAAGTACGTGCTTCATCCGCAATAATTGGCACGATGTTTTTACCAATGTTTTTATCTTTAAGTAGCGTATTTAATATACGAACATAAGCCATTGTGGTTGAAATTTCACGTTTTTGTTCACCGAGTAGAGGTGCAAATTTATCTAATTCTGGCACCACTAATTTTTCAGTGAAATTCTTTAACCGTTTAGGTGTATAACCTTCAAGCTCCGCACGCCGTGCATGTAGATAAGTATGCTCAGCGCTACCTTCTTCTAATGTTAAATAAGGAAGTGTCGCAACCTTTTCATCGTTCAAAATATCTTGTAAACCTAAACGATCGCGCAAGCTTAGTAGCGTCTCATGCTTCATTTTTTTCACACCATGAGCAATGTTTTTCCCCTCAGCTGCTTCTCCCATGCCATAACCTTTAACTGTTTTAGCAAGAATAACTGTAGGTTTTCCTTTGGTGTCTTGTGCATTTTTAAACGCCGCATATAATTTGGAGACATCATGTCCACCACGCTTAAGAGAAAAAACTTCATCATCACTCATATGCGCAACAAGGGCTGCTGTCTCAGGATATTTACCAAAGAAATGCTCGCGTACATACGCACCATCTTTTGATTTAAACGTTTGATAATCTCCATCAATCGTTTCATTCATTAATTGTAATAATTTACCCGAGGTATCTTTCGCCAATAGAGCATCCCAATTACTGCCCCATATCACTTTAACAACATTCCAACCCGCGCCGGTGAATAAACCCTCTAATTCTTGGATAATACTCCCGTTACCAATAACCGGCCCATCTAAACGTTGCAAGTTACAATTAATAAGAAAACATAAGTTATCTAGTTTTTCACGTGATGCAAACGATAATGAACCTCTTGATTCAGGTTCATCCATTTCACCATCACCCAAGAAAGCATAAACACGCTGCGCACTGGTTTTTTTTAGACCTCGCCCGTCTAAGTATTTTAAGAAACGTGCTTGATAGATAGCAGAAATAGGACCTAGGCCCATCGATACCGTAGGAAACTGCCAAAATTCAGGCAATAATTTAGGGTGTGGGTAAGATGGCAAACCCTCACCACCAACCTCCTGACGAAAATTATCTAATTGGGATGCACTTAAACGGCCTTCAACAAATGCTCGAGCATAAATTCCGGGAGAAATATGCCCTTGATAATAAACTAAATCACCACCATCAATGGCATTTGATGCTCGGAAAAAATGATTAAAACATACTTCATAAAAAGCAGCTGCTGATTGATAAGAGGCCATATGCCCACCTAAATCAAGCTCTTTTTTTGAGGCGCGCATCACAATCATGATAGCATTCCAACGAATAATCGCGCGGATGCGTTGCTCAAGTTTAATGTCGCCAGGATACATAGGTTCCTGACTAAGGGCGATAGTATTGATATAATTAGTATTAATACCCTTTGATAAATTAACACCTTCTGAACGTGCTTTTTCAATTACTTTTTCAAGTATAAATTGTGCACGCTCAGAGCCTTCATCTTCAAGGATCGTCGCTAATGCGTCAAGCCATTCTGAAGTTTCTTGGGCGTCAATATCACTGTTTAAAATGTCACTCATGACACATTCCTTCTCTATTACTGAAAATCTTAATCCGAAGACTAAGTGGGTGGTTTAGTAATTATTTCGATTATTCACTACACGCATTAACATGTAATAAGTAATCGAAATGACTACTTTTTATCTAAATGTAATAACCCTAACTCGCCCTTCTCTTCTAACATAAGCGAACGTGTTTTTTCTATGTATATTAAATGTTGTGCTGATGCATTTTGCGCATCCAATGGGCGCTTAGATAATATAGCATCTAATAATTGTACTCTATGATGATGAATTTTATTGGCCACTTCAGGAAATCGATATAACTGTTTGATATTATCTGAAATGTTTTTTTCCAATAAGGGTTTAATCCCTCTCGCTAAATGTAAAAAAACAACATTATGCGAAGCCTCAATAACCGAGATATGAAAACGAATAACCTGACGAATTTCTAATTCTAGAACATTGTTCTTTTGCGCAGATTCAATCGCATCAAAGCAATCTTTAATTTTACTTAAATCTTCACTACTACCACGTAGCGCAGCAAAATAAGCGGAGATGCCTTCCAATGCATAACGAAACTCCAGTAAATCATATTGCGACCTAGGATTTGAATTCAACAATTCAAACAAAGGATCTGCTAATTTCTCATGTAAATGCATTTGCACATAGGTGCCACCACCTTGCCGACGCATAAGAAGCCCTTTGCATTCCAGTCGTTGAATTGCTTCGCGCAAAGAAGGGCGAGAAACAGAAAACTGTTTAGCGAGTTCACGCTCAGGAAGCAACTTTTCACCCAAAACTAACGTACCATCTAAAATCATAGTTTCGATGCGATCTTCTATAACATCAGCTAATTTAGGCTTCTTAATTTTTGGATAAGCCATAACAACCTTTTTACTCTTTGCAAAATGGTCGGACCAATTTACTTGTAACGGGTAAATTAACAACTCCCTAAAAAACCAAAGAAAGTTTCACCCATTTTACAAGCCTAAATTAGCGATTATAAATTAATTTGCATAATTAACCTTGTAAAAGCTGTAATACACTTTTAGTGCTCGCATTTGCTTGAGCAAGCATAGCAGTACCTGCTTGTTGCAAAATTTGAGATTTACTCAATTTCGATGTTTCCGCAGCAAAATCAGCATCTTGAATACGAGAGTTTGATGCAGATAAATTTTGCGATACATTTTCTAAATTAGAAATAGTGGAACCTAATCGATTTTGAATTGCTCCTAATCCCGCACGAGATTCAGATATTTTTGACAATGCAATATCGATACGACCCAGACTCTGTGACGCTTTTTTAGACGTTGTCACACTTAACCCCAACTCTGTAACTGCGGTGCCTCCAACATCATTTATGCCTAATTTTGCAAGTGCTAACGTTTTATCCGCTTCCGTTCCAGCACTACTAGAAATAACAATATCACTACCATCTTTAGCCGTTAATATTAATTTTCCAACAGGTTGACTCGCACTCGCTGTTACACCGGTTTTATCGGTTAATTTATTAATTGCAGCCATTTTATCTTCAATAGTACTCGCACTTGAATCTATTAATTCAACACCATTAATACTGATCCGGTCCGTCTCTAACAGTGCGCCGGTACTAGGTGCATCGGTTAATACTGAGCTTCCATTTGTGATCATAAAGCCAAACTTTTTAGTGTCAGTATTATCTCCGATTGTGCCCTTACTACCAACTCCAATTTCAATAGGACCGCCATCTTGGCTGGTTAAACCTAAGTAACCTTCAAAAGTCGCAGCCTCTAAACCAGAATTTGCAACATTACCGCCCACAGTGATAGCAAATCCAGTATCATTATTTAAAATTAAGCGCCCATCTTTCCCGACACTTGCCGTCACGCCTTTGACATCACGATTGATAGTTTCTGCTAAATTATCCATTGAAGATGTGGCACCCAACATAATATTTGCACCATCACCTACTTGAATACTTAACCCATTTGTAATACCCGTTACCGTTATACCATCAAAGGCTTTGCCTTCAACCACATTATAACCTTTTGCGGTAACTCCGGTTACTGCGGTTTGAATATTGATAGCTTGTCATCTGGAGTTTGAATTCACTGATCGCTGAAGCCATATCTAAATCTTCTAAATTAGATAATGTTTTTTTATTACTCAATTGAAAATCTACTGTCGATTCGTGTTGATTTTCAATTGTTCTTCGTCTCGCACCAACTGAAGTCACCACGGTAGAAATATTTCCCATTGCATTGTCAATTTGATGACGCACCGTATCTAAACGCATTTCTCGTTGCGCTGTTGGCCCATCAGCATCTCCAGGAATACGTAATGTATCAATGGCATCTTGTATTGTAGAAAAAATATCTTTAGTGCCACTTTGTCTTAGTGAAAAGGAATCGAACTCATTCACCTCACCTTTTAATTTTGTTTTTATACCGTTGAATTCAATGGATTGCCCTTCTTTATAAGTTGTCGGCTCAATATATTTTGTGATCTTATATTGATCTCCATTGTTTGGCATACCAGATATTTCTATTGAAATTCCATTAATGGTTATTTCTTGATGTGCATTATTGTTAGCATTATATATATTAGGCAAAGATGATTGGTTATTGATGCGAACTTCAAATTCACCAGGTACTAATGTTGCCACAAAATCAATGTCTACATCACTCCCCGCATCAGGATAAACGCTATTAGGGTTAACACTCGCAATATTTACATCGGTCAGATCTACTTTAGATATTTTGATTGAAGCATCACCCGTTACATTTTCTTTAGCTGTGCTGTAAACCGAGTATTTTTCAGTACCCTTCGGGATTGAATCACTAATTGAAATCGTATAATCTAGGCCTTGAAATTTATCTGCAACTTTTGTATCAATAATAGATGCAACATCTAAGACTCCCGATCCTGAATTATGATTATTGGCTTCGGCCACAAAACTACCATTACCTTCTGGTATTTGCATAAAAATGGCAGAGCCCGGATCCCCACCCTGAATAGCAACCCCAGAGCCGATTTGATAAGAGCGATTACCATCATCACCATGATATTCAACCGTGCCAAATTCATTTTTTTGAAACGGTTCAATATCCACTTCAAAACCAGAGAATATATACTGACTATTGCCATCTTTAGTATTTGCAACCCCAACTAGCTCTTCACGTAAATGTTCTAGCTCTGTAGCTATCGCTTCACGCCCCTCTTCATTGTAAGTTTCGTTACCCGATGTCACCATTAATTCGCGGGTACGTTGTAAAATATTAGTGGTTTGTGCTAATGAAATAGATTCTAATGCATTAGCAGTTTCTGCCATTCCTCCATTTTTTACATACTGATCTGCAACCGACACATCTTGCTTTAAACGCTGAATAGTCGCAATCGCAACCGCATCATCCGATGCATTGATAACTCTTTTTTGAGTGGCTAAATGAATATTTTTTTCACTCAATTGAGTTTGATGGGTAAGCATGTTTTTTGTATTACGCTGGAAAAAAACTTGGCTAGAAATACGCATACTTACCTCTCTTGAAAATGAACATATTACCTACCTACCATTAAGCAATATTTAGACCAACTTTACACCAATATTTATCTAACGGCTCGTAAGATCGTATCGAAAAGCTCACCTGCTACAGATATAACACGCGCAGCCGCGCTGTAATGTTGCTGAAACTTCAATAAATTTGCAGCTTCTTCATCCATATTTACCCCACTCACATTTTCAACTCGCTCGAAAGATTGTTGCTGTAAAATAGTTGCAGCTTGCATTGATACGTCTGCATTTGAAGTTTTAGCTCCAATCTCAGATATCATGCCACTATAAACATCTTGAAACGTCGCTTTATTGTTATTCATGATTTTTTGACTCTGCAATGCAGCCATTTTCATTACATTACTATTATCACCATCACCCGTTTCATTATAATTTAAGGTGAATTGATCTCCCACAATAGGCGCGCCTTGATACATTTCAACTTCAATACCTGCGACATCAAAAATTACTTTTCCACTTAATAAGTCAGGTGTCACCGTTAACCCCGTTAATAAATCCCCCGCAACTTTAGGGGGCACATAATTATTCGCAGAGCCTGAAGGTAAACTAACTACATTGCCATCTTTATTGACAATGTCATAAGTCAAAACTCCACCGGTATTTGCAGTGATAACAATAGAAAGAGGACTATCTTTTTTCATATAAAGTGGATCTAAAGGATCGTTCAACACACTCACTCGTAAACGTGCATCGCCTTGATTACCTTTCTTTTCTTGTGCTTTTATTTCCGCACTTGCGGCTGCTATTTTTTTAGGATCTTTATGTAGTAATGTTGCTTCTTGAGCGCCTAACCGCGTGGGACGCAGACTAAACTTTTTGCCGACTTGTGGAGGATCATTTGCAATAATGGCATCAATACCTAAACTAAGCCCTGTATTAGGCAAGTCCACACGATGCGTTTTAGATAAATCAGCAATTGAGACAACCTGTGAATCGCCCGTTCTATTATTAGTCAATGTAAAGGATATTGTTTCTGTTGACGTCGCACTTGCTACTTGGTAATTATCAACGACTAAAGTATATTCATCTGGCGATAACAGGCTTAAATCATCAATACGTAAACTTAATTGAGCTGAGCCTAAATCATCATTGTGTGCCAGCACTCTGTTTTTCATACTCTGCGCAGAATTAATATTATTAAAGATGTCGGCGCCAATTTTCCCTTCTAATGTTTGACCTTCTTTTTGCTGTTCATTAATGGAATGAGTTAACCCGATGACATTTTGTCCTAATTGATCAAAGGCTTTTTCTATCTCATTATTTCTAACCTCAAATAAAGCAGATACTTTCCCACCCATACGCTCCCCGTCTAAGGTCACTAAATGACCACGTACATTCATGGCCAATTCTTGCCGAGAGGGGTCAGGGTCGCCATTAACCGAAATAATATCTAATGAAGTGCTACCCATTACGATAGCTTGTCCACTTCCAACATAAACGTTGACCATACCATTTTTTACTGGCACGACAGAGATATCCACTACTTCACTTAACTTAGCAATCGCTTGGTTACGCTGATCTAATAAATCATTCGCCCGACTATCTGTACTGCTGCCTAATACATCAGAAATTTGTGAATTTAATTGTGCAACGTTGGTAGCTAAGGTCGTTAATGTTTTGGCTGAATTCGTGATTTCATTGTTGACATTTGTATATTGAATTTCAAGATTGTCATACAATCTATGATACTGATTAATCATATTACCGGAAGATTCTAAAAAAACTTGACGAGATTCTAACATGTTTGGATGATCAGCAACGCCATTTAAGGAGTTAAAAACATTTAAAACTGGCTTTGTTACTGAAGTGCTACTATCTGAAAGTAACGCATCCATTTGACTCATTTTCGTAAAAACCTCTTTACTATACGCAAGTTGTGATGTGTTCATTATATTTTCAGTAAAAGCAAAACGATCATAAGCGCGTTCAATACTACTTACTACCGCGCCACGCCCTATAAAATTTGTACCGTAACGATCAGCTCCTCCAGTGACTACTTCAACACTTTGGCGTGAATAACCTTTAGTATTGATATTGGCAATATTATGCCCTGTCGTCGCAATACTTGCTTGCGACGCAGTGATCCCCGACAAGCCAATTTGTAGTAAATCTGCCATTAGTTTTTATCTCCTTTTAAGATCTCTTTAAAGGACTCACTTTGCATAATATCTTTCACTTTTTGTGCATAAGAGGGATCTGTTGCGTACCCTGCTTGTTGTAATTGTTCAATATATGAATTGGCATTCGTCCCTTGTGCTAATGCACCTTGGTAACGCTTACTCTGTCCAATAAACTGCGCATAATCATTAAAACTTTGTGCAATATTGTCATAACTTCGAAAGTTATAACTTCGTTTTACCGCAATACCATTTTCTATTTCTATACTTTCTTTCGCCACTCGGTCACCTGACCAATTTGCACTTGCTTTTATATTAAATAAATTAAAACTACTTTTATTATGCTTACCATTAATAATTTTTTTTCCCCACCCTGTTTCTAACGCAGACTGAGCAATTAAAACCTCTGGCGCAATACCTAATACTTTTGCTGCTTTTTTTGCATAAGGTAATAAGGTACTAATAAATGATTTCTTATCTTTAAACTCGAATACCGTCATTTTCGCATCTAATTGTGGCGTTCTATCTGCTATATTTAACTTCATATTCGTATTTTTATTATTGATATTTAAAAAGACAGCTTTATTATGCAAAGAATATGAACGTTGTTCATGCTGATTAGGCATTTGTAATTCATCAAGGGGAACGGATTGTTTAGATGAAACAGATGAAGTCGAATCTAACTGACGAACAAGTGAGTCAGCAAGGCCAAGAGCACCATGGCGACTAATATTAAGCGCCAATTGTTTATCTTGCATATCTGTATAGAACTTGGTTTGTTGACTATTAAATGGACTGTCCGATTCAAAAGCCTCATTGGCTTTACGCATTGATTTTATTAGCATCGAAGCAAACATCGCTTCAAATTGATTCGCAACATCACGGATAGCACCTTTATCATTATTCAGCGCCTTCTTACGTAATTGATCCAGTCCTTGTAAATCAAAATAATTACTTGCTGGTGTTATCCTATTATCCGACATAATTCGCCCTGTTATTACCTTTAAAACGTCCCCGAATATATTAAGTAGTTAAGCAAAAATAATGCCACAATTGATTTTATAATTTTCTTTATTAATAAAATAACTCACGTAATATGCACCCTTACATCACAATTAAGGAATTTTTATGCTAAATCCCATCGTCCTCGCAGTATGTATAATGCTGGGACTGTCATTAATGCGTGTTAATGTTGTCGTATCATTAACCTTAAGTGCTCTCATTGGTGGTTTAAGTTCAGGTCTTTCTCTCAACGATACCGTGACCGCTTTTGAAGGTGGTTTAGGAGGCGGGGCAACCATCGCTCTAAGTTATGCAATGCTCGGTGCATTTGCAGTTGCCATCTCAAAATCTGGTATAACCGATTTATTAGCGCAGTCACTGATAAAACGTATTCACGGTCAAGACTCTAAAAAGCTTTCGAATACAATTAAATATTCAGTGCTAATACTCATAATGCTTATGGCGATTGCATCTCAAAATGTTATTCCTGTACATATTGCTTTTATTCCTATTTTAATTCCGCCTCTACTTTCTGTTTTTAGTAAATTCCGTATAGATAGACGTTTAGTCGCCTGTATTTTAACCTTCGGTTTAATCACGCCTTATATGGTGTTACCTATCGGTTTTGGTGGTATTTTTTTACATAACATTTTACTTAAGAACTTAGCGGAAAACGGCTTACACGTCACTGCAAGCCAAGTTCCTCAAGCAATGATTTTACCCGCGTTAGGTATGGTAACAGGCCTACTTATTGCCGTTTTTTTTAGCTACAGAAAGCCCAGAGACTATTCGACCGATGTTATTCTCCAAAGTAATCAAAATGATGCAAAATCAAAACCGGTCAACAAACGCCATCTCATTGTTGCTTGCGTTGCAATTTTAGCAACTTTGAGCACACAGATTTATTCGGGATCGATGATTATTGGCGCATTAGCCGGTTTTATCGTTTTTACATTCGGAGGTGTAATTGCTTGGAAAGAAACCAATGACGTATTCACCCAAGGTGTACATATGATGGCGATGATAGGCTTTATTATGATTGCAGCTGCAGGTTTCGCCGCCGTAATGAAAGCAACCGGAGGGGTAGAGAGTCTCGTGCAAGTTCTTTCAACTACTATTGGAGACAATAAAGCGGTGGCCGCTTTATTAATGCTAGTGATTGGACTATTAGTGACGATGGGTATTGGCTCTTCTTTTTCAACAATACCTATTCTGGCCACTATTTATGTACCTTTGGCTCTTGCTTTTGGATTCTCTCCCATGGCAACGATTGCATTAGTAGGTACAGCAGCAGCTCTTGGCGATGCTGGCTCCCCCGCCTCAGACTCAACTTTAGGCCCTACATCTGGATTAAATATTGATGGACAGCATGACCATATTTGGGACTCCGTAGTGCCCACTTTCCTACATTATAATTTACCTCTGATTGTCTTTGGCTGGATAGCCGCAATGACCCTATAAAACCAAAAAAGGCAAGTCTCGATGACTTGCCTTTAATATGACCTTCACACGTAATGATGTTAAATAATAATCAACTCACCTTGTAAAGCTCCCGCTTGTTTTAATGCCTCTAAGATTGCCATCAAATCGCCAGGTGCGAGCCCCACTTCATTTACGGCGCGAACTAAATCATTCAAACTAACCCCCGTATCAAAAGTGAACATGCGACTATCTTCATTAGTAATAGTGATTGTACTATTATTTGTAACTTGAGTTTTCCCTCCTGCAAAGGCATTTGGCTGATCCACCGTTTTATTTTCACTGATGGTGACACTTATTCCACCATGCGTAATAGCCGTCGGCAATAATTTGACATCTTGACCAATAACAATGGTACCGGTACGTGAATTAACAATCACTTTTGCAGCTCCTCTTGCCGGTTCAAACTCAAGATTCTCTAACGTTGATAAATAAGAAACACGTTGTGATATATTACGCGGAGCGAGTACTTGCACAGAAGTTGCGTCCAACATGGTTGCAGTATTGGCGCCGACTAAGTTATTAATCGTATCCGCCATTCTTTTAGCAGTCGTAAAATCAGACTCATATAAATTAAAGGTAATGGTGTCACCTTGAGAAAAAGGCGATATAACTTCTTTTTCTACCATCGCGCCATTGGCAATACGACCCACCGTCGGTGTGTTAATCATTACTTTTGAACCATCTGCGCCCTCTGCACCTAGGCCACCAACGACCACACTACCTTGTGCAATCGCATAAATCTTTCCATCAACCCCTTTTAAAAAGGTTTGTAATAGCTCTCCACCTCGCAGGCTTTTAGCCTCACCAATGGCAGAAACAGTAATGTCAATTTTTTGACCTCGTTTAGCAAAGGCTTTTAATTCTGCGGTGACAGCCACAGGAGCAACATTTTTTATTTTTAACTTTTCTCCGATGGGAATATTAACGCCGAAATTACGCAACATCGTCGAAAAGGCTTGTTCGGTAAACTTACTACTTTTTTCTCCAGTACCAGGTAACCCCACAACTAAGCCGTAACCCACTAATTGGTTACTACGAACGCCTTGTATACTCGCAATATCTTTAATGCGGGCACTGTAACTTGTACTTGCAAATAGCAGTAATATGAATGCAATACTCGTATGCGTCAAAAATTTCATATGATTTCCTTAAATTTGTTACAACAGTCAATAGAGGCTTTCATCGACTTATCTATCATTATTTCGATATGTTTTAAAATCCCCCTTAAACATGTCTATGCAGGATCTCTTTACATTGTTTATCATTAGCCAAGCACACATTTTATAGATAATAACTTTATTATTGATATCTTGTTTACACTAAAACTCTAGATATTGATGCGCAACAACACTATTTATCTCTTTGTATAAGCTATTTTTATCATTCATTTTACGAATACAATAACATTTGAAACTTGAACGCGAGTATGAAATAAAACATCATAAGCGCATTACCCTGAAAACCGAACGCGACATTACATTTATAATTGCTGACTAACATAAGAGAGCATTTCGTCAACTGCAGAGATAACTTTTGAGTTCATTTCATAAATACGCTGACTTTCAATTAAATTAACTAGCTCTTCGGTAACATTTACATTCGATGTTTCCAACATCCCTTGCCGTAAAAAACCTAACCCATCCCCACCAGGAACTCCCTGTAGCGGAGCACCACTTGATCCCGTTTCAGTGTATAAATTTTCACCCATAGGCTCAAGCCCAGAGGGATTAACAAAACCATTGACATTAATTTGTCCAACCACCTGATTTTCAATTTGCCCAGCTAGACGAACAGACACTTCCCCTTCAGAGCCTACACTAATAGACAGCGCATCATTCGGAATTTGAATTTGTGGCATTAAAGCATAACCAGAGCCTGGCGTTACTATAATACCGTCTTCATTCAACTGAAATTGCCCATTCCGCGTATAACCTGAGCTGCCATCTGGCATTTCTATTTCAAAAAAACCATTACCATCAATCATAATATCTAAAGAGTTTTTAGTCGTTAGTACATTACCTTGTGAAAAGTTTTTTTGTATCGCCGCGACTTTAGCTCCAGCTCCAATCATTAACCCCGACGGTAATTTCGTGTTTTGAGTTGCATTTGCTCCTGGTTGATTAATATTTTGATAAAGCAAATCTTCAAAAATAGCTCGGCTTTTTTTAAAGCCAATAGTACTTGCATTAGCAAGGTTATTTGAAATAGTCGCAACATTTGTTTGCTGAGCATCAAGCCCAGTTTTACTTATCCATAATGCAGGATGCATATACTCACTCCTTAATACATTAAAATAATCAAGTTATACAATACGTAATAATGACTCTGAAGCTTTATCCATCTCTTCTGCTTTTTTCATCATTTTAATTTGCATCTCGAATTGTCTTTGTAAACTAATTAAACTGGTTAATTCACTGCTCATATTCACATTTGAAGCCTCTAGCGCTCCACTTTGTATTAAAACAGTGGCATCTGTTTTCGGATCTACACCATCAATACGCCGATATAGGCCATCTTCTCCACGTAAAATATCTCTAATGTTAGGGTTTACTAATTTTATTTGTGCTATTTCTTCCATTGCATCGGCTGGTGCCCCTGCCGGCCGAATTTCGACTACGCCATCTTGACGAATATTAAATTTTTCAACAGGTAGCGGTATAAAAATAGGTGCACCCTTTTGGTTTAACACCTGATTACCTACCGTATCAATAAGAAATCCCTGTTGATTAATATTTAATCCTCCCGCACGCGTCATAGCTTGACCACCGAGTTTAGAGTCCACTACAAACCAACCTGAGCCTTTAATTGAAATATCCAAATCTCTCTGAGTCATTTGTAATATCCCACTTTCAAAGTTTTGCCCGGGCTCTTCTGCTAACGAAAAAACACGCGTTGGCAATCCCTCTCCATAAGCTTGCATACTACGCGCTTGCTCAAAGCTAGATTTAAATCCAGTCTTGTTTGCATTTGCCATGTTATTCGCATGAATAGCTAAGGCATTCATATTCTCTTTCGCACCAGACATGGAGATATAAAGCAGGCGATCCATATTGATTCCTTAATCGATTAAAATCGAAATATAATATTCGTTTAAAATAAATTCTTCATTAATTAAGTAATAAATATAACAATCAAAAAAACGCACCTAAAAAAAGGTGCGTCTAAAATAAAAACATCACAATAAATTAACGAATCTGCAGTATTGTTTGTTGCAATGTATTATTAACTTCTAATGCTCGTGAGTTTGCTTGGAAGTTACGTTGTGCTGTGATCAAATCTACCAACTCCGTGGTTAAATTTACATTAGATTGTTCTAAAGCAGCAGAATTAACCGCACCAAAAGAGCCTGAATTAGCTTCTCCTGCAAGCGGTTCACCTGAATTTTGTGTCGCTATCCATGATGAGCCAGTTTGAGTCAAACCTTGCTCATTACGAAATCGAACAATAGCCACTCTAGATAATGGTTGCGAAGTACCATTACTATATGTCGCCTTCACCAGCCCATCTTTACCTATTTCAACACCGGTTAAGCGACCTACCGTTAATCCATTTTGTTCTAATGAGGTAACCTCAAATGCAGAAGAGAACTGTGTGGGCTCCATATACGTTAACGTGAAACGTTGTGCACCATCCGCACCAGGTGACAAAACACCAGCACCATCACCACCAGCTGCAGAGCTAGGGTCATCGACACCTAATGATTGGAACGTTAAGACAACCGGCGAACTACCTTTATATGCGCCCACCGAATCAAATTTCAAAACGGCACCTGTATGAGTGTTACCATCTTTATCGACATAAGAGGCGGCTTGTGGCGTACCATCTGCAACACCATCGTTATCTGCATCGATATCATAAGTTCCGGCAACCTGCCCTGTACCACCCGCTTCATCCCATACATCGACCGCTTTACCATCAACGGTAACAAATGTTACCCATTGATTCTCTCCTGTATAAGATGCATTTTCAGGTTTAACATAATAGGTGGTCGTAATATGCGACTCACCTAAAGAATCATAAATAGTAACTGAAGTCGCATTGTTATACGTGTCGGGATCATCAGGATCAAATTTTGTAGGATCCATCGCTTTATCTCCCGCAGGTAAATTTAACGTAATATTTATTTCTGATGTCGATATTGGCGTACCCGCCGTTTCTGGAATTTGTATCGGCTTTGTTGTGCTTAAACTTACCGATGAAGATGTACCATCTTCATTAACAGGAAAAGCCTGTAAATAATTCCCACTATTATCGACAACAAAATTATCACTATTTAATTTAAAAGTACCTGAACGTGTATAGCTTAATTCTCGCTCTTCAAGGTTACTTGCTGTCGCAAAGAAACCACTACCTGTAATAGCCAAATCAAGTGGATTTTGCGTAAACTTTAAACTTCCTTGATGAAACTGTTGCGCGACAGCCGCCGTAGAAACACCATCACCCACTTTGGTTTTACTATTGGTAAATAAGGAACTAGCGTAAACACTTTCAAATTCAGCTCGAGATTCTTTAAACCCCACAGTATTCACGTTGGCAATATTATTCGCCGTTGAATCTAAGTCCGTTTGTGCAGCGGCTATTCCACTTAATGCAATATTAAAAGACATAATATTTTCCTCTTATTTATTTTCTGCAACTTCAATTGCATCTACAAGTTTAATTCCAGACAATCCTTTTAAATTTAAACTAATACCTGCTTTACCCCCTCCAAGGCTTACACTCTCTACATGAGCATACACCGTAGAAACTAAGTCCTCACCTTTACCATTAACCATTCCATGCGCTTTAAAGGTATATTTCCCCTGTACAACACGTTTGCCTTGACTGTTTAAACCATCCCAAGTAAAACGCTGATTTCCAGTCTCTACATCACCTAAGTTAAGGGTTTTCATAACAGCTCCACTTTTATCGACAACGTCGACCATTACAGCGTAGGCACCAGATTTAATATTTAATGAGCCCGATAATTCTTTGTTTTCCATTAAATATCCAGTATTACTATGAATCAATACTTTTTTACCCACTAAAGAAGAAGCTTCTAATGCTTGGCTTGAACTCAGTACATTTTTTATACCCGCAAATTCATTACCCATTTTAGTGATGCCTTCAGCTGTCGTAAAAGATGCCATTTGCGAAATCATTTCAGAGTTATCTACCGGTTTAAAGGGGTCTTGGTAAGCAAGTTGTTGGGACAATAGAGCAAAAAAATCTTCTTGCTCGAGCACTTGCTTTTTATCCACCTCTTTATTTGCGGCCACTTGCTCTGCAGTTAAAGGTTTATTCAACTTTAATAAACTATTAGTATTAATTGTACTCATCATTTATTCCCTAACCTTTGCCCATTTGTAATGTACGACTTAGCATTTGTTTCGCTGCATCGGCGATTTGTACATTTGTTTGATACGAACGAGAAGCACTTATCATATTTGCCATTTCTTCCATCACATTCACATTAGAATGATAAACAAAACCATCTTTATCTGAACTTGGATTATTAGGTGCATATTCCTTTGTTAAAGGAGCATTGCTCTCCACTATGCCTAAAACTCTTACTCCAACACTGCCACTTAAAGCGCCTTGTGCTCTATTTAATTCAGCAGCAAAAACAGGTTGACGAGCACGATACGATTTTCCACTACTACTACTTACACTATTAGCATTCGCCAAATTACTTGCGGTAGTATTTAAGCGTACCGATTGCGCGCTCATGCCTGTCGCTGAAATATCTAAAATACGAAATAAACTCATAATAACTCTCCAAAAACGTATTTACTGCCCTTTAATCGCGGTACGTAGACTTGATATTTTACTATTTAAAAAATCTAGACTTGCTTGATACTCAATACTGTTTTTCATAAATAAATTACGTTCAACTTCTGCATCAACATTATTCCCATCACCGGTATCTGGCTGATTTGCTACACGATAATATTCATTAGATTGAGCCATTGAAAATGTATGACCTACGCGATGGGTCGTATCAGTACGGCTTAAGGAAAGACCGGATCCTGTTCTAGCGCTTAACAGTGCTTCTTTAAAATTAAGATCTCTAGCTTTATAACCTGGCGTATCTGCATTTGCTAAATTACTTGCTAAAATTTCAGCACGACGAGAACGTACACCTAACGTGTATTGATGAATTCCCAGTGCTTTATCAAAGTTAATCGCCATAATTTTCTCCTATACAGGATTCTATGCAACCACTATGCCAAAAAGACAAAAGATAAAAGATAAAGGGGAATGTTTTTATATATATAAGTAAAATAAAAGAAGTTATTGAAGAAAAACAAGAAGGAAAGAGTTTAAACAAAAAAAAGAGGCAAATGTTGCCCCTTTTTTTTACAAAAGAGGCAACAACGACATTACTTATCTTTTAATTGATAAATAATACCAGGATTACAACGAACCATATTATATTTGTCCGTTAAGCCGGTGATAGATTCCGACGCACCTAAAATCAAATAACCACCAGGATTTAAAGCTCCTGCAAACTGATTTAATATTTTAGATTTAACATCTGCAGAAAAATAAATAAGAACATTACGACAAAAAACAACATCAAACTTACCTAACAGAGCATAACTATCTAACAAATTATAACTTCTGAAACTCGTCATTTTTTTGACTTCACCTTTAATTGCTAATTTATTAGAGCCATCAGAGAGCGAATCAAAAAATTGTATCTTGCGTGTTTCTGATAAACCACGCGATAAAGCCAGCGTATCATAAACGCCCATTTTACATTGTTCGAGCATTGTATTCGAGATATCCGTACCTATAATCTGTACATTCATACCTAATACTGCATTTTGTTTTTGATACTCAGAAGCAACCATAGCAATAGAATAAGCTTCTTGTCCTGAAGAACTGGCGGCCGACCATAATTTAATGTTTTTTTTGTACTTTAATATTTCAGGGAATATTTTTTTTGCAAGTAACTCAAAAGGATAAACATCTCGAAACCATAAAGTTTCATTGGTTGTCATCGCGTCAATAACAGCCGTTCTTAGAGCACGATTCTTATAACTCATCGCTTCATGAATTAAGTTTGAAAGTGTGTTAATAGAAAAAACATCCATCAAAGGGATTAATCGACTTTTTACCAAATATTGCTTATTACTGCCTAATACAATGCCACACTGCACTTCTAAAAAACTTGAAAACTTTTTGTAAATATCATCGGAAATCATTCTCACAGATGCTCCTCCCTTTAATGCTAATTATATTAACTATCCAAATTAATCACTTTTTGTACCGCTATTGCCAATTCATCCGGATCAAACTTCGCTATAAAATCATCAGCGCCCACTTTTTTGACCATTGATTCATTAAATATTCCACTCAAAGATGTATGTAAAATAATATGCAAGCCCGCTAATGCAGGATCTGATTTAACGGCAGATGTAAGAGTGTAACCATCCATTTCTGGCATTTCAACATCAGAAATCATCAATGCATAACGATCTAAAATAGATCCGGTTTTTGATCTTTCTTTGAGCAAATCTAATGCTTCTTTACCATCTTTTACCATTTCACATTCTAAGCCCAATGCTGAAATTGCTCTATCTATTTGTCTTCGAGCAACGGATGAGTCGTCCACAACCAATATTTTTTTGTTCTTCACTTTATCTTTCACTGTTTTATCAATCACACTATCGCTCACATGAGTATTAAACGGTGAAATTTCATCTAATATTTTTTCAACATCCAATATTTCAACCAAATCACCATCAATTTCGGTTACAGCAGTCATATAGTTGGAACGCCCAATGCCATTCGGGGGGGGTAATATATTTTCCCAATTAATATTAATAATACGCTCGACGGCTCCGACAAGAAACCCTTGGGTTGAACGGTTGTATTCTGTAATGATAATAAAACGTTTTTGTACATTATCAATAGCACACCCACCCGTAGCAATATTCATATCAATAACAGAAATAGTTTTCCCTCGAATATGCGCAACACCACATATGCTGGGATGTAATTTTGGTAAGCTAGTTAAAGGTGGACATTGAAGTACTTCTTTGACTTTAAATACATTAATCCCGTAACGCTGTTTACCGTCTAATTTAAAAAGTAATAATTCTAAGCGATTTTGTCCAACTAGTTGAGTTCGTGGATTCACTGAATCTAACACGCCGGCCATATAATATTCCTTTTCAATTATAATTTATCAAAAAATCATTCTATAATGATGCTTAATAACTAATGGGACTTTGTTAAGCCCTCATTCATCCGCAAACAGGATCTTTATGTTCATTCGTTTTTTTATTCTTATTCTTAGCTTAGGCTGTTCTGCTTCTTTTGCTGAAACTAATTATAGTAAAAGTATTGAGGACTTTACTGCAACACTTATTTTAAATAAGTATACGGCAACATATCCAGAAAACAATAAACAACAAATATCAATTCACGTGGTTCCTCTTAATAAACGACTAAAATATAAAAAATGTTTATCACCTTTTTTAGGGGAAATTGTTTCAGGAAAATTAAAAAATAATGTTTCGGTTAAAGTAACTTGCCCTGACACCGAAGAATGGTCAACGTATGTACGCGTTCGTTCACAACGACTTTTCGCAAGTGTTATCAGTGCACATGCCCTACGCAAAGGTGAAACCTTAAATAATAATAATACAAAAATAGCTTATTTAAATAAATCTCAATTGCGTGGGGGTAGTTTTTCAAAAAAAACAGAACTTCTCGGTAGCCGCTTAAAGCGCAATATCAGCACCCAAAAAATAATTAAAAATAGAGATGTATGCTTTGTGTGTAAACACGACCAGGTGATCATTAGCGCAATAAAAACAGGATTAGTAATTAAAACTTCAGGAATAGCCTTAAATGATGCTAACATTGGAGAATCTGTTAGAGTGAAAAACTCACACTCTCAACGTATTATTGTCGGAATAGTTTCAGCACAAAAAGAGGTGCGAGTTGCATTTTAAAATGAAATTTACTTTTATATAAAGCCTGTTATTTAAATAATTATATTAGCACAAAAAGAGGTGCGAGTTGCATTTTAAAATGAAATTTACTTTTATATAAAACCTGTTATTTAAATAATTATATTAGTAATCGATTATAATTGTTTTTTTAGTTTTATCTAAAGAAATCTGTCCCGTTGCCGATATAATATAAACAAGGCACTTTTGGAATATAATTATGAGCATCAACATTAACCGCCAAGCAGCACCCAAGAAGATTGTTGTTGAGCAACATAAAGCTCCGGCACAACAATCATCTTTAAAAAAATCAAGTCAAATTAACAATGAACAGCATAAAGACTCTGTTCAGTTAACCGCACAGGCCAAGAATATAAATAAAATGCAACAACAAAGCTCCATTGAACCTCAAATGAATAAACAACGTCTTGAATCGTTAAAAAAAGCGATTACAAACGGTGAATATAAAATAAATACACAACGACTCGCACAACGAATCAGCCAATTTGAAGGTGATTTTAGTCGCATACTTAAATAAATTATAAGCAGAGATATTTAAATTATGCCTATCGGAAAGCTAAATCAGCAGTTAATTTTAATAAATGAATTACACTGTACATTAAAACAAGAAACAACATGCCTCAAAGAAAAAAGCTTTTCTAATCTTAATGAAATTTTAAAACAAAAAAAACAAAAATTAACTTTAATTTCAGAATTAGACAGTGCTTTATCAAATTCAACTTCTTTGCAACAAATAGAAACTTCCGAAGAAGCCAAAAAAATAAAAAAAGAAATTTTAATTATCCTTGAAAAATGCCAATACATTAATAACATTAACGGTAAACTTGTTGAGGTAGGTATGCGTAGTAATAAACATTTAACCCAACTTATCAAACAAGCAACGGGAAAAAACAGTATTACTTACGATCAAAAAGGGATGTTACACGGCGGCCTTCTTTTAGGAAAAAACATTCAAGCTTAATCAATAATAGATTGGTTTTTCATACTGAGGGGTTTTTCCACTGGACATATTTGAATAGGGTGATCCTTGCATATCTAGCACCAACTCCGTAATATATAGCTTACCTTTATGATAACTCTTTAGCACACGCGCCCCTCTAACTAATCCTTTAACTTGACTTTTTACCCGATAGCTCTGTATATGAACTCCTGACAGTTGGGTCTCCGAACTTAATAACACCCCATAAACTTGCTCTGCCATTTCTTTATAAGCGTCTAATTTAGAGGCTTTAATTGCATTTAATATTTTTTCTTCTAATGTTTTTCCATTTTGAGTCGCAACTGGCGCATAACCTAGCGCAGTAAAAGTATGTGTGTTTGTTTGCTCTTTTAACTCTTCTTGCGTTGGTAAAGACAGAGTATGTGATATCGGGGTACATGCTGATATTAATAAGGTACTACTACAAAGCAGTACTAACAACGACGGATAGTATCGACTAATGATCATGATTAAATCCTTGCTTAAAAACGATAATGACAATAAACATTAACCTACTGTTTGCGAGGGTAGTCTTGTGTTATAAAATAATTATTGAATGGATATTAATAAGCATACGCTCTAATAGCCAGTTATATATCTCTTTTAAGCTTCTATAATTCGAGATTAAAAGCGTTTAATTTATAAAGTATATCAATAAGGAAACCAAATGAAATTAATATTAAGTATGGGGGTTGTTCTTCTCTTAACAGGTTGTGCAGCTGCGAATATTAGCTCTCAAGTTCGAGCATCTGGATCTGAGGGGTCTAACTTAATGACTCGTTGCGTAAGTTACACAACAGGAGATGATGAAGATACTAATAACCTTTTAGAGAAGTATGATGGTTGGAAAATGATTTATGTATCTGAGTACACCACTTCAAATAAAACAAATACAGCAGCAATAATGTGTTTTGAAAAACCTATGCTGTAATTTGTAAAACAAAAATTACAAATGACTATGGTCTCAAGCCCTAACTCTTGAGCCTGTCACTAATTTTGTGTACACACCCAATTTAGATGCCATTTAAAACCCATTCAAAAAACTCAATAATTAATAAACGATGCACGATGCACGATTGCCATAAACGCAGTAGGATATATAACACACAATACTACGTCATTGTTACGATTGCGTCTTTCGTCAGTCGCGCCACCACCTAGCCGATAATTAGAATTCAAGATATAATGCAAAATCGGCATTATATCCCATTTTTAAAGTATGACTAAAATGATTCATCCGTTTTTTTCTTGCGTAACATAGGTGCAAAACCAACTTCTTTTGCCTCAAAAAATATTTTCTCCGGCTTCGCTTTTTGTTTTTTAACTTTTTTAAGCACTTTATTTTTCTGAGCTTTTTTTACAAACTTATGTTTAGACACCAAAGGCTTCTTCGGCGCGATACCTTTAAATGTTGACTTTATCCCCGCAACGGTTGAAAAGAAAACATTTTGCTGCACAAAAGATTCTACTTTTTTAAAATTAAGCCAATCTTTGGGGCCAATAATTGAAATGGCATCTCCCGTATCTCCCGCGCGTCCTGTCCGTCCTATACGATGTATATACTCTTCTGCATGTTTAGGGATATCAAAATTAATAACATGACTAACATTTAATAAATCAAGACCTCTTGATGCAATATCGGTAGTCACCAATATTTTAACTCTTCCTTTAGAAAACGTATCCATAATTTTATTACGCTCACTTTGCGTTAAATTACCATGCAAAGCGATAGAGTTATTTTCTTGCTCATTTAATAATGCACTTAAACGTTCGGTATCTTTACGTGTTGCCGTAAAAATAATTAGCTGCTTAATCGTTTCTGTTTTAACAAAATGAAATAATAATTTTTCTTTTTGTTTTAAATTATCCGCGAGATAAAACCTTTGGGTGATTTCACTGTGTTGCTGATTTTCTTCACCAATTGCAATACGCACAGGTGATTTTAGCAACTGTGCCGCAAAATCATTAACTTCAGCATGGCCTAATGTGGCAGAAAAAAGTAATGTTTGACGTAAGCGATGCTTAGCTTCTTCATTAATTGCTTTTAACTGCTCTGCAAAACCTAAATCTAACATTCGATCGGCTTCATCTAGAATAAGTAATTCTAATCCATGTAAATGCAATAACCCTTTTTTAAGATGATCCACAATACGTCCAGGGGTTCCCACTACAAAATGCGGATCCCTGTCTAGTTGCTTAACCTGATCATTAAAATTTTCGCCACCCAAAACCAATGTTGACTTTAGCTTAGTATTAGCAACTAATAAGCGTAATTGAGAATAAACTTGTTTCGCGAGTTCACGAGTCGGCGTTAAAATCAATACACGCGGATCGCGCTTAGTTAACGCACGTGTTTTTAATACACGTTGCATTGCGGGCAATAAAAAAGCCAGTGTTTTACCCGATCCTGTTTTTGATGATGCTAATAAGTCTTTTCCTGCAACAGCAAGAGGTATCGCTTCCGCTTGAATTTGAGTTGCTTGTGTAAATCCTAAGTGAGAAAGAGAAATAATTAAACGATTATCAACGGGTAAATCTGCAATGAGCAAAGGACTCTCCAAATGAGCAATATATAAAGTATGGGGTAGTATAACGATTAAGCGATAAAAGAAGAAATGAAGATTGTAAATAATTAAAAGTAAACAGTAAAAATAGTGCTCTTTATCTTCGTATGCATGAAAATTATACACATAAAACAAAAGAGCACAAAAAAGGATTAAACAATAAACTCTTTTTACAACATAAAGTTAAATTGCACTAAGACCCATTTCAAAAATTAACTTTTCAGCCGTACATTCAAATGTAAAAGTTATCTCAACATGAAAAATGTCACCTTTAAGCACCTCTTTTTGAGAGATAACCACACTTGCAAAGCGTTTTTTAGCAGCATCAACATACTTTAACGCCATTTTTTTAACTCCTGCGGGGTCACTACCCTCAAGCGGTAAAACAAAAATAGTATCATCTTCAGTAATAACACTACCTAGTTCAACAAAACTCCCACAGGCTTCACAAACATCATTCGTTTCTGTACTTTTATTTTCGCTCATTATGGCTCCTAATATCTATTATATGCATTGATTGTAACGTGACCAAAACAAAAGGCGACCATTAAATTAATTTTGCAGTTTATCACCTAGGGTCAAAACTTCAATTTTACACATGTGTCTTAACGTATTAGATTAAGCGATGCATCAAATATTAACACCTTTGACCTAGGCAATAAAAACACATTTAATACGCAAAATGGTTATCTTTTATCATCTTTAAAAAACCTAAATAGATGACACCCCTGCATGACTAAATGCCTGTGCCACTATTTCTCTTGCTTCTTGTTGAATTTCATGCAAATGCGCTTCATCTAAAAAAGATTCAGCATAAAGTTTATAAACATTTTCAGTACCAGAAGGACGCGCAGCAAACCAACCATTTTTTGTGGTTACTTTTAACCCACCAATAGCAGCACCATTTCCTGAAGCATGCGTGATTTTAGAAAGAATCACTTCTCCGGCTAATGTTTTCGCCTCAACTTGCTCTGCGCTTAAATGTTTTAATACTTCTTTTTGTTCGACACTCGCAGGCGTATCAATACGTTGATAACGAGGCGATGCAAATTTCTGAGTAAATTGCTTATAATATTGAGCGGGATCACTACCGGTTACAGCCACTATTTCGGCAGCAAGTAAAGCTAAAATAATACCGTCTTTATCCGTACTCCAAACGCGACCATTTTTACGTAAAAATGAGGCGCCCGCACTTTCTTCACCCGCAAAACCAAATTTACCGCTATGTAGTCCGTCAACAAACCATTTGAACCCTACTGGCATTTCGGCAAGCTCAATACCTAGGTCGCCTACCACGCGATCAATCATTGAACTTGATACGAGCGTTTTACCAACCATGACATCTTTAGGCCATTCTTTGCGATGCGTAAAAAGATAATGGATGGCGACGACAAGATAATGATTAGGATCTAATAATCCAGCACTTTTAGTCACTATTCCATGACGATCATAATCGGGATCATTAGTAATGGCGATATCAAAATTGTCTTTTAATTTTATTAAGCCGGCCATCGCATAAGGGGATGAACAGTCCATACGGATACGTCCATCTTTATCGAGTGTCATAAACGAAAAGGTAGGATCAACATGATCATTAA
Organism: Psychromonas sp. CD1; assembly: GCF_002239585.1. Classification (GTDB taxonomy): domain Bacteria; phylum Pseudomonadota; class Gammaproteobacteria; order Enterobacterales; family Psychromonadaceae; genus Psychromonas. The sequence continues at coordinate 94,831 of NZ_NDFH01000003.1, read as the reverse complement.
TTACACTAATATCTAAATTATATGTTTTAGCAATAACCGACCAATAATCTAGCCCAGCTCCACCTAAAGCGTCCACACCTATTTTTACACCCGCTTTAGAAATTGCGTCTAAATCAAGTACATTTTTAAGATCATCGACATAAGGTTGAATATAATCATAATGTTCAACCAAATCAGAACTCATTGCTTCCGCAAAATCATTTTGTAAAATATCATCATAATTGCCGTCTAAAATTGCATTTGCACGATCTTGAATAATTTGAGTAACGTCACTATCCGCTGGCCCACCGTGAGGAGGATTATATTTAAACCCCCCATCTTCAGGTGGATTATGCGATGGGGTGATAACGATTCCATCCGCTAAGCTTTCAGGGTGCGTTTCGTTATACTGTAAAATAGCATGAGAAATAACAGGTGTAGGCGTATAACCTCCCCCCTGTTGCACAACGACTTTAATACCATTTGCAACTAAGACTTGCACTGCAGATGCAAAAGCAGGCTCAGATAAAGCATGTGTATCTTTACCGATAAACATCGGCCCAGTATAACCTTGATCCTGCCGATATTCAGCTAAAGCCTGTGTAATGGCTAAAATATGTAACTCAGTAAACGAGTTATTAAATGCACAACCTCGATGCCCTGAGGTGCCAAAATTCACTTGCTCAGAATCTAAACTAACATCGGGTAAATTGAGATAATATGCAGCCACTAACTTTGGTATATCCACTAAATCTTTTACCGTCGCATGAAGCCCTGCTCGTGCATGTATTGCCATAATATTTTAACCCTAAATATACAATGTAATATATTCAAAAAACAACATTTGTTAAATAACAGACTGAATCTGTTCAACTAATTTTTTGTTGTAACCCATAGACACCATCATTTTCGTTAATATTATACGCTTTCGTCCTGTGTTCGCATTTGTGACTACCCAAAAAGGCGTATAAGGTATTTGGCGAGGTTTACTCGCAATAAACTGCGCTAATTCTTCTGTATTTTCGGAAGCTAGCAATCGATCTAAATGTAGACCCAAATAATCGCGCGAGCGCCCTTTTGCTTCTTTTGACGCCTGCATAAAAGAGTCTTTATCTTCGTAATACATCGCCGTCAACATCATTTTAAACTTATTAGTTATCACCGTTTCTTTTTTAAAAACATCATTCTCAAATAACATTTGAATACCAAAAGATAAAGCGTTGGGAAGAGACGTCGAAGATGGTGAAGAGGAAACTAATTGGCGAGGATCTTTTATATCTGATGGGTCTACAGGTGTATTTTTAATTTTTAAATCACGCAGAGAATTTTCTTCTATAACAACTACATTTTCATCTTGCACCGTTATTTCAGGTAAAGAGAGTAAACGACGCAATATTTCGGATGGCGTTTCACCAAATGCCTGTATATTCGCCAATATATATTTATATAGGTCGTCTTCTATTTCAATTTTTTTCATACTATCACCATCTTACAGAGTACTTGTTCGACTTTCAAAACAATTAAAAAACATACAAACATTACAAACATGTTAAACTTTACGAGCCTAACTTCAATACTTGTCTTTTTATTTTCACTTAAAATTAGATCATATGCTACTAAATTACCAAATAAAAACAGCACTTAAACACGATACAGACGATAAAAGCGACACAATTTTTATCTTACATGGTTTATTTGGCAGCTTAAGTAACTTAACGTTGCTCGCTAAACATCTCAATACCACACACAATATTGTTCTTATTGATTTACGTAATCATGGGCAAAGCCCACAAAGTGAAACAATGAGCTACCCATTAATGGCTGATGATATCTTTGCATTAGCAGATCACTTACAAATAATGACATTTTCAATAGTCGGTCACTCTATGGGGGGTAAAGTTGCAATGGCTTGCGCCTTTAAAAATCCAGAGCGTATTGATAGTATTGTTATTGCAGATATTGCACCCATTGCCTATGACGACAAACACCAATCTATTTTTAACGCTTTAAACACGTTTGACTTTCAAAAATATAATACTCGACAAGAAGCAGACAAGGCACTTTCTCAATTTATTGACAACGCCGATATAAGACGATTTTTACTCAAATCTCTGCATAAAAATGAGCAAGGTTTCACCTTGCGATTTAATTTGAAAACGCTACATCAACAATATGATAATATCCGAGATTGGCCTTTCCATGACAAAGTTTTTAATAAAAAAACACTCTTTATTAAAGGTGCCGATTCAGATTATATTAAAGCAAGTTACCGAACCTCTATTTTAAAACAATTCCCACAAGCACAAGTTAAAATTATTCAACAATGTGATCATTGGTTACATATACAAAAAGCAAAAACATTTAATCGCTTAGTGGGACAATTTTTCGATAAAACCCACGGCAATTAAAAAACATATATGTTATATTCCTCTCTTTGAATGAAGCATACATTATGTTGCAACAGTATACAGAACAAATTGAGACTATTGGTTTATATGCGTTTTACCTACTGTTGTTTCTATTAATGGGGCTTTCTATTCAAGATGTGTTAAAACGTAGTAACGTACCTCAATTTGGACGTAATATTGTTTGGGCAGTATTGCTTTTTGGTTGTGTTGGCTTTATTTTCAAAGTAGTCATCACTATCCTTTGGAACAACGCATAAATAATAATTAAATAGTGATTAAATTAACGTAACCTACGATAACTTAATCGCTATCGCACAATTACTTTTAGGTAGAAAAATGGCAAAAGAATCATCAGATCGTATTACTCACGATCTCTTTGCTGATGAGGTACGTCCAGGTAGACCTAAAAGCAACCCTCATTCACGTAAAGTTCAGCTTAAAATGAACAAACAACAGCAAATTTTACGCGATAGAGAAAAAGGTTTAAAACGTATTGAGTTAAAAGTTGATAGCACACTATTTGATGTTCTTAATCAACTATCAAGAGAGCAAGAAATCAGCCGTGGTGAATTGATTAATCAATTGCTACACGCACAATTAAATTAATATAAAAGGTAGACACAAATGGCTAGTGTGGGCATTTTTTTTGGTAGTGACACCGGTAATACCGAAGCTGTTGCAAAAATGATCCAAAAAGAGTTAGGTAAAAATTTGGTTGAAGTTAAAGATATCGCTAAAAGTAGCAAAGAAGAAATTTCAGAATTTAGTTTATTACTTTTTGGCATTCCAACTTGGTACTACGGTGAAGCCCAATGTGATTGGGATGACTTTTTCCCAGATCTTGCTGAAATCGATTTTACAAATAAATTAGTCGCTATTTTTGGCTGTGGAGATCAAGAAGATTACGCAGAATACTTTCTTGATGCAATGGGACAAATCGGTGAAATAGTAGAAAGTAAAGGTGCTATAATTATTGGTCATTGGCCATCAGAAAGTTACAATTTTGATGCATCAAAGGCTTCGATTGACGATAAGCACTTTATCGGCCTTGGCATTGATGAAGATCGCCAACCAGAGCTTACCGCATCTCGTGTAACAGCATGGTCAAAACAGGTTTTTGATGAGATGTGTTTAGCAGAGCTTGCAGATTGATTAAATAAAGAAGGGAACATTATGTCTTTAGAAAATAAAGCATTAAAAGAAGCTGGATTAAAAGTAACTTCTCCTCGCTTGAAAATTTTAAAGTTATTAAAAAAACCTGAAAATCAACATCTCAGCGCAGAAGAATTATATCAAAAACTACTTGAGCAAGGCGATGAAGTCGGTGTCGCAACTGTTTACCGTGTATTAAATCAATTTGATGATGCTGGTATTGTGACTCGTCATCATTTTGAAGGTGTTAAATCTGTTTTTGAGCTAGCAAATCAAGAACATCATGATCATCTTGTATGTCTAAAGTGTGGTCATGTTATAGAGTTCAACGATCCGATTATAGAGCAGCAACAACAACTCATTGCTGATAAATATGGCATTAAACTAACCCATCATAGCCTCTACCTTTATGGCGAGCCTTTAAATGGTAAGTGTGACCATAAATAATCAATCAAAAGCCCAAATAATATATTACTTGGGCTTTTCTACTCTCTCTGCGATTCTTATTCTTACCTAAAGCAATCAAAAAATGTTAACCTAATATCGATTTTTATGCACAAACCTATCTACATTTAGTCTTTAAATAAGAAGCATCTATAATTAAAAAAGCGAGTATTACCTTTATTTAGTGCGAAAAATAGGCAGGGAAAGGTGCCAATACAGAGCACCTAGACGCAATGATAATGCACCTGACATAGCCACTATCATAACAATAAAGGGTTCAAAACCAATATAAGTACAGCTCACAAAGAGTAACCCACCAAATAAAGATGCAGTCGCATAAATTTCTTTTTGTAATACAAAAGGTACCTGCCCAGTTAATATATCTCGAATCATACCCCCGACAACCCCCGTTACACACCCCATTGCAATGACAATAAGCGGAGAAAAACCTAACAACATTGCTTTTTGCGCCCCTACTATTGTAAACGTTGATAAACCTAAAGCGTCCCACATTAATAATAAATAAGACGGTACTTTATGCAGGCGACGTAACAAAAAAACAGATACGACTACACTAAGAAAAATAGTGTAAATATAATTGTTATCATGGATCCAAAATACGGGAGTTGCTCCCATCATAATATCACGCATCGAGCCCCCACCCACAGCTGTAACGGCGGCTATCACTAATATCCCAAAAGGGTCCATACGCAACCGAGTTGCAATTATCACCCCTGATACAGCACAACTCATAGTACCGAGCAGATCAAACATATAAATATAATTCTGCAACATTTCAAAACCTATCTTTAGATAAAAAAACCAATATAACGTCACTGACTTTCGCCATGAATAACAGTAATACCCTGTAAATTTAATCTTTTAATAAGAGGCTTCGTTTAATGGATAATAAAAGCCTTTTTCTGGTCATAATGAAAATAAAAGCAGTTGTATATCAACCAGTTATAACTTAAAACTGAGCATGTCTAATAACCTATTCTGCAAAAGTATGGCACTGATGAATTTAGATAGAAAAAGAAGATCCGCAACCACATGTTGCCGTTGCATTGGGGTTATCAACAAAGAAACGTGAGCCGTCTAAACCACTTGTATAATCAACCGTACCACCGACAAGATATTGTAGACTCATGGAATCAACCACTAATGTCACACCTTTTTTTTCAATTAATGTATCGCCTTCGTTGATTTTATCATCAAACGTAAAGCCATATTGAAAGCCTGAGCATCCCCCTCCTGTTACATATACGCGTAACTTCATAGAAGGATCTTCATCAATCATTAATCCTTTGACTTGATTCGCTGCACTATCACTAAAATAAATGGGCAATGCCATTTCTACATCAGAACTCATGGAAACCTCTAAACATGTTTAATTGAGCACATTATCTAATACCTGACTAATTAGTTCAACTACTATTGAACTTCGACACTGCACTATTGAACTTCGACACTGCACTCACAATGAATTAAATTTACTAATACACAGACTTTTTTTACTCATTCACACACATTAAACATTAGAGCTTGTTATTTAACCGCACCTTTACGAAATCTATTGCACTCACTGCGCATAAAACAGTGGACAACGTCTATACGCCCACAAAAAACAAACTTAATAATAATTTAAATAATAACAAAACGCCTCAAAACATGCTGATACTTTAACTAATTTTGATTAAAATTTACCCTACAAAAACATCCTATAAAAGGATCTTTTTGATAGTTTCTGCATACTAACTGATAGCCATGCTATTTAGTGTGCACTCCATTGAATATTCAACAAACATATTTTATCAATTAAAAGCAAAAAAGATAAACATAGCATTGCACCTGATTTTAAATGATTTTTACACACGCATAGAGATTGAAAAAGACTAAGAATTTATTTAAATTTTATGGATTGCATAATTGGAATGAAAAAATCAAAAAACGCTCAATGTATATTGAGCGCTTTCTTTGTACCTATTATTTGTTTTTTGATTTAAAGCGAAACATTGCTTTACGCGTTTTAACGGCTCGTTTTTGACGCATAGATAAACGCATCGTCCGCTCTAATAATTGCGTATAAATAGGTCGTCCGCCTAAAGTATGAGCGACCATTGTCGCACCTAAACACGTCACAATTAATGGTAATATCATTTGATAGTTACTGGTCATTTCTATCACCAACAATATACCTGTAATCGGCGCCCGTACGGTGGCCGCAAATAAACCACCCATACCTGCTATAGCAAAGGTTCCAGGCATACTTACAAGCTCTGGAAATAATGCATGCGCCCCTAAACCAAACAACATACCAAATAAGGTACCTAACGCTAATGTTGGAGCAAAAACACCACCTGGTGCACCGGATCCGAAACTGAGTAATGTACCCAGAATTCGGAATAAAAATATAATGAGTAAAGCACCCGCTAAAAACTCACCACCTTCAACTTTAGGAATAAGCTCCAATCCACTAAAAGCGATGTTCGGCGACAACACCGATAATGCACCGAATGCACCACCGAGAAACATACCAATGAGAACAAAACGCCACCGCTGATTCTGATGAATAAAAAGGTACATATCTTGCGTTGCCAAAATCATTTTATTAAATAAAACACCTAGAGCACCAAAACAAAAACCCAGTACTAGATATAACCATAATGACATTAAATCTGGATGAGTATATTGAGTAACCGTCACTACCGCTTGCTGGTCGGTCATCGAGCGCATCACTATCGTTGCCATTACGGCACTAATAAAAACACTTTTAGTCGATGTTAAACTATAATTAAATTGTGAACGCATCTCTTCAATAACAAACATAATACCCGCAAGTGGTGCGTTAAAAGCAGCCGCCAAACCCGCAGCAGCCCCAGCAGCTAATAAAGCTTGAGCGTCCAATTTATCCATTTTAAACGTATCTGATATCATACGCCCAATATTTGCACCTAACTGTACCGATGGCCCTTCTCTACCCAAAGCCATGCCACTGCCTAAGGCAAATAAACCTCCCACAAACTTAACGGGAAGCACTCGTTTCCAACGTACGGGACGCATACCCTCCATTGCACCTTCTATTTCAGGTATACCGCTCCCTCCGGCCTCGGGTGCAAACCGATGTGTAATATAAAAGGCAAAACCAACCATCACGGATGAAATTGGAATAGCCACAAGCCAAAGAGGTAAATCAGATGAACTATACTGCTCAATTAATTCGAATCGCAAAATACCAATCCAATTAATACACCTATCGAAAAAAGCAGAAATAGCCCCTGCTAAAACACCAATAAAAACAGAGAGCCAAAGTAGTAATGCACTTTTTTTATTGGTAAAAAAATGATTGATAAAAAATTTAAAATGGTCGACAAGAATTTGAATAATATTTCGTTTCATAGGAGATAGACAGCTTATTTAAAAAAGTAAAAGGTGAAGCAACAAAAAAATGGTAATTATATAAAACAAATAAGTAAAAATAATATGATGTAGGGCATTAAATGTGGTGTTTTCCGATTTTTATGTTCTTAATATATCTGTTATATTGACGTTTTTAATGTCAGATAACAAGGATCTTCCATGAGTAACTCCCAAACACTCTTTATACGCGCCCAAGATATTATTCCTGGAGGCGTTAATTCACCTGTCCGAGCATTTAATGGTGTCGGAGGAGACCCTATTTTTATTAAGCGAGCAGATGGCGCTTATGTCTTTGATGCCGACCAAAAACAATATATTGATTATGTTGGATCTTGGGGTCCTATGATCCTAGGACATAATCACCCCGCCATTAAGCAAGCCGTATTAGATGCGGTTGAAAATGGTTTAAGCTTTGGTGCTCCGACTGAACTTGAAATTATTATGGCGGAAAAAGTCAGAAGCTTAGTACCATCAATGCAACAGCTGCGCATGGTAAGCTCTGGTACTGAAGCTACCATGAGTGCTATTCGTTTAGCTCGTGGCTATACTACACGAGATAAAATTCTAAAATTCGAAGGGTGTTATCATGGACATGCTGATTCTCTGTTAGTTAAAGCCGGATCTGGCGCCTTAACATTAGGACAACCGAGTTCCCCAGGCATACCGGCAGATTTTGCCAAACATACATTAGTTGCCAATTACAATGATTTAGCATCTGTCGAGGCTCTTTTTAATGAATATCCAAATGATATTGCGTGCATTATTGTTGAGCCTGTAGCTGGAAATATGAACTGTATTTTACCACACCCCGATTTTTTACAAGGTTTACGCCTTATTTGCGATAAATATGGTGCACTATTAATTCTCGATGAAGTGATGACAGGTTTTAGAGTCTCTTTAGGTGGAGCACAAGCCTATTATGATGTGATCCCTGACATAACTACTCTAGGTAAAGTTATTGGTGGAGGAATGCCTGTAGGCGCTTTTGGGGGCAAAAAAGAGATCATGCAACATATTGCTCCTACTGGGCCAGTCTACCAAGCAGGAACGCTTTCTGGCAACCCAATTGCCATGGCCGCAGGTTTAGCCGCATTAACGGCGCTAGACACACCCAATTACAAACAATTGGCACAAAAAACCAAAAAACTAGCTCTCGGATTACAACGCGTCGCAAAAGAAGAAAATATAGCTTTGTGCGTCAATTATGTGGGTGGGATGTTTGGCTTCTTTTTCACAGAGCAAGAAACTGTCAGTAACTTTGAGCAAGTGTGTCGATGCGATGTTGAGCGCTTCAAGAAATTCTTCCACTTAATGCTCGAAGCAGGGATATACTTAGCACCCTCAGCATTTGAAGCTGGATTTTTATCCTTAGCGCATACCGAACAAGATATCGAAAATACATTACATGCCGCGAAAAAAGCCTTCGCACAATTATAATTAACAGCTTTATTAAAAAAAGGTGGTTTCAATAACAACTGCCTTTTTCACCTTACTTTAGGGATATATCTCATTAAAACATCGCAAAATAAAATATTTATTAAGTATACTGCATCTCTTATCTCCGTAAAACAAGGTCATTAAGCATGAGTGACAATCAAAGTTTAAGCTTACAAGGAATTGAACAACTTTCTTTAGCTAAATTTACCGAGGAAGCTTACCTAAACTATTCGATGTATGTGATCATGGACAGAGCATTACCCCATATTGGTGATGGCTTGAAACCCGTGCAGCGCCGTATTATTTTCGCCATGTCTGAATTAGGCTTATCCGCACTGTCAAAACACAAGAAATCGGCACGTACTGTTGGCGATGTTTTAGGTAAATATCACCCTCATGGCGATAGCGCTTGTTATGAAGCAATGGTATTAATGGCGCAACCTTTCTCATACAGATATCCTTTGATTGATGGACAAGGTAACTGGGGGGCTCCTGACGAGCCTAAATCATTCGCAGCCATGCGTTACACTGAATCTCGTTTGTCTAAATTCTCAGAGTTACTTCTGTCTGAAATAGCACAAGGTACAACAGATTGGAAACCTAACTTTGATGGCACATTACAAGAGCCAAAATTATTACCAGCCCGTTTACCACATATTTTATTAAATGGTATCACAGGTATTGCCGTTGGTATGGCAACGGATGTACCACCGCATAATTTACGTGAAGTTGCCGAAGCATGTTTACATTTACTCGACAACCCTAATGCGACACTTGACGACATTTTAAAATTTATACAAGGACCTGATTACCCTACAGAGGCAGAAATAATCACCCCTCTGCATGAGATAAAAAAAATCTACACATCAGGAAGAGGTAGCTTTAAAAGTCGCGCTGTTTATCACATTGAAGATGGCGACATCGTGATCAGTGCGTTACCACATCGAGTTTCTGGCGGTAAGATATTAAAAGATATCGCCAAACAAATGATGGATAAAAAATTACCAATGGTTACAGACTTACGTGATGAATCCGATCGTAATAACCCAACACGATTAGTGATTATTCCACGCTCTAACCGCGTCGACACCGAAGCATTAATGCATCATTTATTCGCATCTACTGATTTAGAAACCAATCACAAAGTTAATTTAAATATGATCGGTTTAGATCAACGGCCTCAAGTTAAAGGCTTGCTTAAAATTTTAAACGAATGGCTCCGCTATCGAAAAAACACGGTTAGACGCCGCTTACAATTTAGATTAGATAAAATTGATACACGCTTGCACCTTTTAGAAGGCTTATTGATTGCCTATTTAAATATTGATGAAGTGATTGAAATAATTCGTAACTTTGACGATGCAAAAGCGGAGCTAATCATACGGTTCAATCTTTCTGAACGTCAAGCTCATGCGATTTTAGAAATAAAATTACGTCAGCTAGCAAAACTTGAAGAGATTCAAATACGCGCAGAAATGCAAAATCTTAATACAGAAAAAGATAAACTTCTTCTTTTGTTAAATTCAGAACGTCGCTTTAATACCTTAATTAAAAAAGAAATCAAAGCAGATGCACTTACTTATGGTGATGCAAGGAGGTCGCCTTTAGTCGAACGTTTAGAGGCTAAAGCTCTAACAGAAAGAGAACTCATGCCTAATGAGCCCATCAGTGTTATTTTATCGCGTCAAGGTTGGATCCGCTCGGCAAAAGGTCATGATGTAGACGCTCACGCACTAAATTATAAAACGGGTGATGAGTATCTAATCAGTGCTCAAGGGCGCAGTAATCAATGTGCTATATTTATTGATGCAAGCGGACGAGCTTATTCACTTGACGCACATTCTTTGCTGTCGGCACGCTCTCAAGGCGAGCCCTTAACTGGTCGCTTTAATCAAAATGAACAGTGTGCATTTGTCAGCGTTTTACTCGGTGATGACAACGATCAATATATTATTAGTAGCGACCATGGCTATGGTTTTATCGCACAATTTAGTGATATAAATAGTCGCAACAAAAATGGTAAAGCGCTTATTAATCTAAGTAAAAATGCATATTTACTTCCGGTGCAAAAACTCAGTGATAATGAAGATGATTTATGCTTAACCATTAGCAATGAGGGTCGCATGCTGATATTCCCGGTGAATAGTTTACCCAACTTAAGCCGAGGTAAAGGTAATAAAATGATCAACATTATGAGTGCAAAAGCGACTAAACGTGAAGAGTTTGTTACTATGTTACGCATCATCCCAAAACATGGATCAATAACATTACACGCAGGAAAACGGAAACTAACCCTAAAAGAAAGTGATTTAATCGCTTACCGAGGTGAACGAGGCCGTCGAGGTAACAAATTGCCACGAGGTTTACAACGTGTAGACAATATTGAAGTTATCAAAACCCCAGAAAAAGAAGAGAGTTAAAATGTTATTTATCATTCGTTTTATTATGCTTACTTTGGCTATGATTGTGCTGAGTATCTATTCTATTTTTTACTGTGCATTAAGCCCTAGAAACCCTAAAAATACCTATCATTTTGCACGTTTATTTAGCAAAATGTCTTGGATGGTAGGCTTAAAAGTCACTTATAGAGTCCCTGAAAAAGCAAAGGAATATGGCCCTGCCGTTTATATTGCGAACCATCAAAATAGTTATGACATGCTCATTACAACGGGAGCGGTACAACCTAAGTCGGTCACAATTGGCAAAAAAAGTCTGGTTTGGATCCCTTTGTTTGGTCTTATTTATTGGTTAACCGGCAATATATTGATTGATAGAGATAATCAAAAAAAATCAAAAAAAACCATTAAAGACGTCATTCAAAAAATGCATGACGAACAAATTTCAGTTTGGATATTTCCCGAAGGTACTCGCAGTAATGGCAAAGGTCTATTACCCTTTAAAATGGGTGCGTTTCACACTGCATTACAAGCCAAAGTAAATATTATTGCGACTGTAATATCCAGTACCCATCAACAAGTTAAGCTTAATCGTTGGGATAATGGGGAAGTGATTGTTGAAATGTTAGATCCAATTGACATCACACAATATAACAAACGAGAAATTCGTCGTTTAATGAATGATTCGCATGCTCTTATGTTAAAAAAATATGAGCAATTAAATAAAGAAGTAAAACGCCCAGACAATAATAACTGTTGCGGTTAAGGATTGAAGATGACGACAGAAAATTTAAGCTCAATAGAGCAATTACAAAAACTAGCAGAAGAAACTGAAGACATTGTAGAGGCTATACTCGACGATGGTAGTAATCCAGAGTCTATTTATATGATTGAGCATCATCTTTCGTGTGCTGATTTTGACAACTTAGAGAAGGCTGCCGTAGCCTGCTTTAAAAAGGGCTATGAAGTCACAGATGCGGACGAATTAGAACTTGAAGATGGGAGTATTATTCTCGCTTTTGATGTGATAATTGAAATGCACCTTGATGAACAAGATATCTTTGAAGATGTTGAAAAATTATTCAATCTAGCTCAATCTTTTAACATTAATTATGATGGTTGGGGCACTTACCCAGAAGAATAATTAACAATTTTAAACTAACGACATAACCCTTCTAGCTATGTCGTTATTTTATTTTTAATGTATATTTTCAGTTTCGTTCTTACTTATATTTTGTATTTTTTCTAGTAAAGAATTTTTGATAACTTGCGCTTCAACTTCTAAACCGTATAAATCTTCATCCCAATTAAGACCTGCAAATACTTGTTGATTTTGCATCCCATCTAGCCACGAATCTAAAAAGACACTCAGTTCAATCGAAGTTATCTTATAATCTTCCCATTCTGAATTTAGTAACTTTTTAGCAAGTTTTTCATTTGACCAAAATAGATACACAGCTTGTGCATCACTGTTATCATGTGCGTGACAATTTGCCCAACCTTTATCTTCATTAAACAGGCCATATAGCACCAATGAGTCACAAACATCATCAACGAAAGCTTCTGCATTTTTTAAATATTGTTCTTTCATATTATTTATTAACCTTTACTAATTCAACTTTTTTCTCTATATCGTCCATTTTAGCTTCTAACTCCGCAAATTTTTCACGGGTGCGTAATAACACTTGAGTTTGGACATCAAATTCTTCACGGCTTACCATGTCTAATTTACCCAATTGTGATTGTAAAATTTGTTTTATTTTACGATCTACGTCATTACCAAACGTTTTAACGCCTGCTGGCATCGCATCTACAATTTGTTTGGCAACATCTTCTAACTTTTGCGGGTTAAACATAAATCACTCCTTAAGTTTAAAGTTATTGTAATTTTTTCCGCACAAAAAGTAACTACTTTTCGCTACAAATAAAACAAAACACGCAGTTGAACAATTAATTTATCGACTTAATATGCCATCTAGACTATTTTTATTTGAAAATATTCAAACAACTTTATGGATCTATGTTTTGTTGATAAATATCAGCAAACAAAGTGAAATTTTCAATAAACAATTCACATAGTTTGGGATCAAAATGACTACCTGAAGATTTTTTTATTTCTATTTTTGTATCCGATAATGTCCAAGCTTTTTTATAGCAACGAACACTACAAAGTGCATCAAAAACATCTGCGATAGCAGTTATACGCCCTTCTAAGCTTATTTCTTTATATTTTTTACCATTAGGATAACCACTACCATCCCATTTTTCATGATGGTCTCTTGCGAGATGTGAAGCCATCGTTATCAGTGTATCATCACCAATATTCAAGATATCCCAACCTTTGATCACATGTAATTTCATTTCTTCCCACTCGTCTTTATCGAGAGGCCCTTTTTTATGTAATATATTATCCGGAACACCTACTTTACCGACATCATGTAATTGCGCCGCTAATCGAATGTTTTCACAATAACTATCTTTTTCGCCATTTAATTTAGCTAAAAGATTTGAATATAAACCAACACGTACTACATGTTTCCCTGTCTCTTTTGAGTGCGACTCCATCGTACCACCCAATATAGTAAAGACTAACTCTTGGGTCTCTTTTAACTTATTCAGTAATAATAGATTTTCATAACAGAGCAATACATTACGCAAGAAAAGATCAATCATATTTACGGCAGTAATTTCTAAAGGATGATTCACTTCAAAAGAAAAAATACTTTCTGTATTTTTATGCGATTTATGAAAATATACGTAATAATCATCATCATTAAAACTCTTCTTTACTGCCAACGCTTTATCAAACAAAAATTGCTCTTTTTCTTTTAAAGCATCCATGTTTTCATGCCTAAATAGCTCAATCCCATGCGCATTGGCAGAAAAAACATTCAGCTTACCTTCAACCTTTGAAATGGCAAAAATATCTTTAGTTTCAATAATATCTTTCATGGAACTGACTTTTAATACTAATTTTATTTGTGAAAAAACAGCCGGCACAAAGTCATACAAATCATCAAATCCAGATACATATGCAATAGAATTAATCACTTGCTCTAACATTTTCCTATGTTTTTGTAATAAGCAAATATCACGATAAGCACGTAAAGAGGTATAGAAAAAGGACTCTAAATCTGCGACACGTAATTCAGTTTTACTTTTATAACCATCAATATCAAAATCACGGATCACTTTTTGTTCTGGGGCAAGCCCAGGTTGACCTGTACGTAAAATAATCCTCGTAAAACGATTATTTAGATCTTGACGGATAAAACGAGCAAGCTCTAAGCCAGCATGATCATTTTCCATCACGACATCTAAGAGAACAAGCGCATAATATTCATCATTTAATAGCAACTGACGAGCTTGTTGCGCTGAATACGCATGGAAAAAACGCATTTTTTTATCTTCAAACATAAAGCGTTTCATCGTCAATATCGTACTTAAATGAATATCTTTCTCATCATCGACAATTAATATATTATAATATTCATAGTCATCCGACACTTTTTCTTCCGAGTCTTCATCTGCTAACCAATCCATATTCCTCCCACTTACGACCTTAATTAAGTTTTATTTTTAATGGAAGCCGAACTAAAAATGAACTGCCTTCTCCCAATGTTGATTGACACTTAATACTACCTTTGAGTTGATGGACCACTAAATTATATACAATGCTCAAGCCTAAGCCACTACCACCTTCACCTCTTTTTGTTGTATAAAAAGGTTCAAATATTTTGGCTCTAACTTTTTCTTCCATGCCAAGGCCATTATCCGAAACCGTTAGTAAAATAACATTTTTTTCATAAACCAAATTAAATGTTATTTCCCCCTCTTTTTTACCTTGAACAAACGCGTGAATAAAAGCATTCATCACTAAGTTATTAGAAATTTGTGAAATTGCCCCAGGAATGGTTTCAATTAACGGCTCATTTTCTGGATCTTCAATTTTAATCTCAATCGAGACAGCACTATTTTTAAGTGTGTGGCGCAAACTTAAAAACACTTCTTGTAGATATTCACTCATTTTAAATGTGCGTACGTCATCACAACTTTGATCCACTGCAATCAATTTAAAGCTACTAATCAGTTTAGCTGCTCGCTCTAGATTTGCTAATAATAACTGGCAACTTTCATTATTTTCAAGACAATAATTATCTAATTCAGAACGCTTAAGTTTATTACCTTTTACCTTTTCTAATAATTTTTGAGCTTCACATTGTAAATGAGAGGCAATAGTAACCCCTATACCTAATGGTGTGTTTACTTCATGGGCGACACCACTCACTAAACTACCTAACGACGCCATTTTTTCAGATTCTACAAGTTGATCTTTCGTTGCTTCCATTTCATGCATCAAACATTTTAAATTTTCTCTATTTTCAAATAAATTAAAAGTACGATCCGCGACTTCTTTTCGTAATGATGCCACAAATAATGCACTCATTTTTTTGCTTAAATATAAGTTATAGAGTATGAATAAAAACAAAAATAAAAATAAAAACAAACTTAAATAATTACTGCTTTTATGCAACACTAATAAAAGATTTAGACGCTCCACACTACGTTGTTCAGATAATTGTAATAGATTATTGACCTGCCCAAACAATTCTGCTTTTTTCTTAAGGTATATTTCATCATAAAGTAACGTTTGGGAAAATGACGTCCCGCTTGTTTTTTTCTCCAATACCGATTCAAAAGTACTTAATTCCAAATCAACAAGTATTTTAAAACTCTGCTGTATCTGTATCAATAGCCCGTTTTCTTGCTCTGTTTTTACCTCTTCTTTTAAAATATAATTAAACTCACATGAATTTTGTCCCATTTCTGACATAGACGTTTTTTTATTCCACTTGAGTCGAGCCGTATAATTATTTTGTTTACTTTGTTGAGATCCATTATGCTTAATATTATTTTTACATAAATGAAATAGCGTTTTTTTATAAAGAGACAAATATCGAGGCTTAGCGTTCACTCCATAAGCACGCGCTAACATCGTCATTTGATCACTATAAAGAAGTAAATGTTCTGAAAAAAGATAGACAACATGACGATTCTGTTCCGTGAAACGCAGTTTACTTAAACTTGAAATGGAAGCATAAAAAGAAAAAACAAGTAAGATAACACAGCAAATGGCTCCCCAATGCAAAGGTGAGAGATCAATTTTTTTAAAATTAAAAAGATTTTTCATAGCAACTCCAACATTAACTATTTCTTTAAATATAATGAAGAAACAAACTTTTGTAAAAAAAATCGTATGAATATGCGAGGATAAATATTTTAAAAAATTAGATATAAATTTATTTTTAGGCTGAATTAAAAAATATTGAATTTTATCCAGTATTTTGCCCTCCCGATTGTTGCATTATTTGACAGATTCTATTTTGTACCGGCCAACGTTTCTCACACCATAAAGGGGCCAATAACTCGCTTATTTTAGCGGTTGCAGAAATTCGATGGAAAACTATTTCCGCGGGGGTTTGTTGAATAATTTTGACCGCTATTTGACTATATTCTTCTAAAGATAACGTTTTTAAACGTCCTCTTTCCCATATTTTTGCCATGGTTGCACCGCGTACGATATGTAATGGATGTAATTTTAGACCATCCACACCTATCCCTATAATGCGCTGCAAGCTCTCTAAGTTTTCCGCGCAACCTTCTTTAGGTAATCCCAATATCAGGTGCGTACACACTTTTATCCCTCTTAACCGTGCTTTTTTACAAACTTTTGCATAAGAGGCAAAATCATGACCTCTATTGATACGTTTTAATGTCTCATCATGGGCACTTTGAAGGCCTAATTCTAACCAAACCTCATATCCACGCATACGATAGCTACTTAATAGATTTAAAACAGCATCCGAAACACAATCTGGTCGCGTACCGACACACAGCCCCACAATACGACTATCTGCAATAGCTTGCTCATATAGACTCGCTAACTGTTCTATTTCAGCATAGGTACTGGTATAGGCTTGAAAATAAGCAAGAAACTTTTTTGCTTTATGTTGCACTTCAGCACTACGTAATTGTAATTGTTTTTTTATGCTATGCTGAGCTTGTGTTTCATCGGAGAATGCTGCCACATTACAAAATGTACAACCTCCTTTACCTATCGTTCCATCTCGATTCGGACAACTAAAATTGCCATGTAAAGTTAACTTATGGATTTTTTCACCATAACGTTTTTTAAGATCAAGACCAATTGTATTAACAAAATCCGTTAATTGCATAAACACACTTCAGAGTATAAAAAAACAACTATACCGCCTAAAATGACAAAATAGATCTACTCTTGATCAATAAGAGCGTAATTAATCTCTATGACACCCACTTAATTTAATATATCTTTATATTCCATAGATAATTAATCGTATTTATCAGTATAATCTTTGTTTTTACCTCTTTAAAGAGCCAGTAATGACAGAGCAATACGAACTACGTTTTGGCGGAATTAAACGCCTCTACGGTACAAAAGCACTCACTATATAGTCTCTATTCTAAGGCATCAATTTTTACATTCTCAATTTAATAATAACAATACTTTTTTAAGAGCTTTAATAAACGTTTTCACTTCATCGAGTGTATTATAAATAGAGAAAGACAGGCGCACCGTGCCACTATTATTCAGTAAAGACATTAATGGCATCGCGCAATGAGTTCCACTACGAAGCGCAATACCTTGAGCATCCAATAACATTGCTATATCACTATGGTGTTCACCTTGTACTGTAAAACTAAGCAGTCCGGACTTTTTAATGCCAGCACAATATACATGCAGGTTTGGTAGTACAAGTAAGGCTTTTTCTGCTTCCAGCAATAATATTTCTTCATGTGCTATCAAGGCGCTACGCTCATAATTATTTAAAAATTCAATAGCGGATCCAAGCCCTATAACACCGGCAATATTAGGTGTACCAGCTTCAAATTTAAAGGGTAACTCATTGTAAGTACTTGTGGAAAAAGAAACGCTTTTTATCATTTCCCCTCCACCTTGCCACGGAGGAAGCGCTTCTAATAAATGTTTTTTACCAAACAGAACTCCCGTTCCTGTCGGAGCAAATAATTTATGCCCTGAAAACAGATAATAATCACAATCAAGTGCTTGTACATCCACGGGAACATGTGCAATCGCTTGCGCACCATCAACGATAACTTGCGCTCCCACTTCATGAGCAAGCTTTATCATCTCAACAATAGGATTAATAATACCTAACGCATTTGAAATATGAGTCACTGATACGATTTTAGTTTTATTATTTAATAATAATCGATAAGCCTCGAGATCTAATTGGTAATCATCTTGTAATGGGATGATTTTTAATACTATTTGTTTCGCCGCCACGAGCATTTGCCACGGCACTATGTTTGCGTGATGCTCGAGTGCAGAGATCAACACTTCATCACCGGCTTGTAATTGAGTGCCAATAACGTGGCTTAATAAATTAAAACCTTCGGTAGTTCCTTTTGTCCAAATGATTTCCGCATTACTTTTTGCATTAATAAAATCACGTACAATGCTACGAGCATTTTCGAAAGAACGAGTCGCACGCATTGCCAACTGGTGCCCGGCTCGATGCACATTGGCATTATCATGAGTATAAAAATAACTGATAGCATCGATAACACAACGCGGCTTTTGTGTGCTGGCTGCATTATCAAAATAAATTAACTCATGCTCATTAACTTGTTGTGCAAGAATCGGGAAGTGTTCTCGCAATTCATGAACTAAAAATAGTTTTTTTTGCATATATCCTTCATTATAAATCATAACTTATTACTTATTCGCCACACTAAATGAGTAATTAAAATGTAAATTTTCCCGCGTAAAAACACTGTAAATAAGTGTTAACGATGCGCCGTACGTCCTTCTACCATCAATCGTTTCATTTCTTGCACTGCATGAGAAAGTCCATCTGCAAGTGCTCGTGCAATAATCGCATGGCCAATATTGAGTTCGACTATCTCAGGAAGCGCAGCAATAGCTTTTACGTTATGATAATTTAAACCATGACCTGCATTCACGAGAAGTCCCAATTTGTGCGCATAACTCGCCATAGAGGCAATTCTCTGCAATTCTATTGCTTGTATGGCATCATTTTCTGCATCTGCATATTTTCCAGTATGCAATTCAATATAAGTTGCACCACTAGCGAGTGCTGCGTCAATTTGCTTTTTATCAGCATCAATAAATAAAGACACTTGAATGCCTGCATTGGTTAAACGTTGCACTGCAACGCGCGTACTTTCTAGCGTTCCTGCAACATCAAGCCCTCCCTCCGTCGTAAGTTCTGCTCGTTTTTCGGGAACAAGACAGACAAATGTAGGCTTTGTTTTTATGGCAATCGCTATCATTTCTTCTGTTATTGCCATTTCTAAATTCATACGAGTTTGTAATGTTTGTATTAAAATTTCCACATCTCGATCTAAAATATGCCGTCTATCTTCACGCAAATGAATCGTAATACCATCTGCACCAGATGTTTCAGCGATGGCAGCCAAATGTGCAGGCTCTGGATAACATGTACCGCGCACATTACGTAATGTTGCAACATGATCGATATTGACGCCAAGTAATAATTTACTCATTATTTCATTCCTTCTGTCACTTTAAATAAGCGCCGACTATGTAATGGTTTATTGCCCAACAATTGAGCGAGTGCTTGCCGACAAAATCGTTTTGCGGAGACCAATAATTCAGTCGTGGTAAAATTTCTTTGGGCAAGAGCCTGAATTTGCTTTCCACTGTAAACATGCTGTTTTTGATAAATCGCTTGTTTGGCAAAAAAACCCATTTGTTGTTGATATTGATAGTCAAAACCTAACTCTACTTGCTTGCCAGTGTAAATGTCTTTAGTAAAATCAACACCATAACCCAAACTATCCAGAAGAGTTAGTTCAAAGTTACGTAATGCTATTTGTGCATTATGATTATTTTTAGCTCCTGCAAGCGATAATAATGTTTTTTGATAACAAGAAAACAACCCGTCACAAGCGGTTTCAGCTTGTAATAGACGATACAACAATTCGTTAACATACATCGCCATATACAAACGTTCTCCAACTAATGGGACAACTTGTGTTTGCGCTTCTATTGATTTTACTGTTTTAAGGCTAGAGCGACCAAAATAGGTCGCTTGTAATAACGTAAAAGGTTGCGCACATCCTCGTCGAAGTCGAGAAATACTGCGCCCACCTTTATAAATCAAACTCACTTTACCAATATCTTGACAAAAAAGATCTAATAAAAGGCTAGTTTCACCATATGCTCTACGGTGCAAAATAAAGGCATTATGACACTCCATTGACATAATTGAATTACTCCCTTATTACAAACTAACGTTTATCAGTTTCATTTATAAATTTATTGCACCACCCTTCAAATAAAAGGGGCCTATTAATATCGCATATTTAACTTACTGTTTATAATCATCACCGTAGCCTAAGCTATGCAATGCGCGTAAGTCATCAGCCCAACCTGATTTCACTTTCACCCAAACTTCTAAATATACCTTGGCATCAAATAATGCTTCCATATCAAGTCGTGATTGGGTAGCGATGGCTTTTATTTTTTCACCTTTATTACCTATAACCATACGCTTTTGCCCTTCTCGCTCTACCAAAACCAAAGCATTAATATGCAACATACCATTCGATTTCTGCTTAAATTGCTCAATTTCAACCGTCACAGAATAAGGTAATTCATCGCCTAAAAAACGCATTAACTTTTCACGAACAATCTCAGAGGCCATAAATCTAGATGAACGATCAGTGATATAATCCTCAGGGAAATAAAACTCAGATTCAGGTAATGCTTGTTGTGCCCACTCCCTAATCTTTTCGATGTTATCGCCTTTTTTTGCAGACATTGGCAATATATGTTTAAAGTTATAACGCTCACCAAGTGCCTTTAAATGAGGCAAAAGCAACTCTTTATCCTCTACATTATCAATTTTATTAATAGCGAGAATAACCGGACAGGTTAAATATTTAAATTTACCTAATACCATTTCATCATCAGCATTCCAATGAGTGCCTTCTACGACAAAAATAACCATTTCCACATCATTAATCGAGCTTGATGCTGCCCGATTCATTAAGCGGTTAATGGCACGTTTTTCCTCAACATGTAATCCCGGCGTATCAACAAAAATAGTTTGATATTCGCCTCGCGTATCAATACCTAATATTCGATGCCGAGTTGTTTGTGCTTTTCGTGATGTGATACTAACTTTTTGCCCTAATAATGCATTGATAAGAGTAGACTTACCTACATTTGGACGACCAACAATCGCCACTAAGCCACATTTTTGAGTCATGCTTTATCCCCTAATAATGCAACTAACATTTTTCGTGCTGCAATTTGCTCTGCTTTCCGACGACTAGCGCCTTGCCCTTGTACGGCTTCGATTCCATCAATAATACAACTGATAGTAAAACTCTGATTATGCGCTTCACCACGAATTTCAAGAACTTGATATACAGGCAAAGCTTGTTTACGTGATTGTAAATGCTCTTGTAAACGTGTTTTAGGATCTTTTTGCCCAATTCCCGGCTCAATAGTGGTTAAACGACTATTAAACCAAGCCAAAACTAAACGATTCACACTATCAATATCAGAATCAATAAAAACGGCTCCAATAATAGATTCAACACCATCCGCAATAATAGAGTCCCTACGGAAACCTCCACTTTTTAATTCACCAGGCCCTAAAATAAGTGAATCACCTAATTCAAACTCACGTCCTATTTCAGCAAGCATTTTCCCACAGACCAAGGTCGCACGCATGCGACTTAAATCACCTTCATTGACTTTAGGGAAGCGTAAATATAAGTCTGTAGATATAACAAAACTTAAAATAGAATCGCCTAAAAACTCTAAGCGTTCGTTATGTGCCCCCAGCGCACTCCTGTGCGTAAGCGCCTGTTTTAATATCGAAAAATCATTAAATTTATAACCGATACGTCTTTCTAAACGTCTCAGTTCTGCCTCTTTCATTTTATTACTCATCTATTTAATTCCGCCGATCCGATTAAAACGAACACCACTTGGTATCCATGTCGGTAATAAGTCATTAGGATCACGATAAAATTCAAAACTTATCCAAATGGCTACCGCTTTACCCACTAAGTTTTGTTCTGGTACAAATCCCCAATAACGGCTATCTTTACTATTATCGCGATTATCCCCCATCATAAAATAATGCCCTTCAGGCACTATCCATTCGTAGGAAAATGTTTTTACATCATCTTGTTTGTAATAATATGCCACTTGATCACGACGATATGGATTAATTAAAATCTCATGCGCGACACTACCCAATATTTCATTATATCTTTGCACCGTCATTTCTTCATCATGATATTTTTTATCACCGATATATTGCATATCCAGTGCTTTATAAGAACCACAATCAGCACTAGTGCAAGCAGGAACAATATAAAGTTGCTTATCTTTATAAACTATTTTATCTCCGGGTAATCCTACAACTCGTTTAATAAAATCAACGCGTGGATCTTCTGGATATTTAAAAACAGCTACATCACCACGTTGTGGCTCTGCAACAGGTATAAATGTATTTTGCCAAAGCGGTTCTTTTACTCCATATGAAAATTTTTCAACTAGAATAAAATCACCGACTAATAACGTTGGCATCATTGATCCCGATGGGATTTGAAAAGGTTCATATAAAAATGAGCGCAATATAAATACCACTGCAATCACTGGAAAAAGCGAACGAGCATTCTCAATCAGTATATTTTCTGGATGAATACCTGCTAATGTATTCTCATCCAGTTCAACACTCGATTGCTGTTGTGCAAGGTGTCTGGCTTCTTTACGAGCCGGTCCCCATTTAAATTTATCTATCACCCAAACAATACCAGTAAGCAGAGTGATAACTACTAATAGCAATGCAAATGTATTAGCCATATTAATTCCTTAAGCATTTATACGTTTAAAAATCATCCTATACAACAATGATTATTTATCTTTACCGATATGTAAGACAGCTAAAAATGCTTCTTGTGGTACATCAACATTACCAATAGATTTCATGCGTTTCTTACCCTCTTTTTGCTTTTTAAGCAGTTTTTTCTTACGTGAGATATCTCCACCATAACATTTTGCCAATACATTTTTACGTAATTGTCTCACGGTTGCTCGCGCAATAACTTTTACTCCGATAGCGGCTTGAATGGCAATGTCAAACATTTGTCTTGGGATCAACTCTTTCATTTTATCAACTAATTGACGTCCATAATTTTCTGCATTTTCTCTATGCGTTATCAAAGCCAATGCATCAACACGATCGCCATTGATTAAAACATCAACACGTACCATATCGGCTATTTGAAACTTTACAAAATTATATTCTAAAGATGCATAACCTCGACTAGTTGATTTTAAACGGTCAAAAAAGTCCATTACGACTTCCCCCATCGGAATATGATAGGTTAACGCGACTTGTTTACCGTGGTAAATCATACTCGTTTGCACACCACGCTTACCGATACACAAAGTAATAACGTTACCCAAGTATTCTTGAGGTACTAAAATATTACATTCTGCAATGGGCTCACGAATTTCATGAATATCATTAACCGCGGGTAATTTTGCAGGACTATCTACATAGTGAATTTTACCGTCGACAGTTTCAACTTCATAAACAACCGTCGGAGCAGTCGTAATTAAATTGAGATCATATTCACGCTCTAAACGCTCTTGAATGATCTCCATATGTAACATGCCTAAAAAACCACAACGGAAACCAAAACCTAAAGCCGTTGAATTTTCTGGCTCATAAAAAAGAGAAGCATCATTAATACTTAACTTCGTTAATGCATCTCTAAAATTTTCATAATCATCTGAACTTACAGGAAAAAGCCCAGCATACACTTGCGGTTTTACACGTTTGAATCCAGCAAGTGCTTTTAATGCAGGATTATTGACGGTCGTTAAAGTATCCCCCACTGGCGCACCAAGTATTTCTTTAATTCCTGCAATCACATAACCTACTTCGCCCGCTTTTAATATACCCGTTTCCAATTGCTTAGGCGTAAAACAGCCAACTTTATGCACTTGATGTACACCTGAGGTCGACATCACTTTCATTTTATCGCCAACTTTTATTTGGCCATTTTTAATCCGCACTAAGGAGACTACACCTTGATAACTATCAAACCAAGAATCGATGATCAATGCTTGTAGTGGTGCGTTTACATCGCCCTCTGGAGCGGGGATACAACGAACAATTTCCTCTAAAACCAAATCAATGCCCACTCCTGTCTTAGCAGAGCAACGCACGGCATCTGTCGCATCAATGCCAATAATATCTTCGATCTCTTCTGCAACACGCTCAGGGTCTGCCGCGGGTAAATCTATTTTATTTAAAATAGGTACGACTTCTAAATCCATTTCTAATGCTGTATAGCAATTCGCTAAGGTTTGCGCTTCAACCCCTTGACCCGCATCAACAACCAACAATGCACCCTCACAAGCGGCTAATGATCTTGAAACTTCATATGAAAAATCTACATGTCCAGGAGTATCGATAAAATTAAGTTGATAAGTTTCACCATCTTTTGCTTTATAATTTAAGGTGACACTTTGTGCTTTGATAGTGATCCCTCGCTCACGTTCTATGTCCATAGAATCTAGGACTTGTGATTCCATTTCACGATCACTTAAACCACCACAAGAGCTAATTAAACGATCTGAAAGAGTTGATTTACCATGGTCGATATGAGCAATAATAGAGAAGTTACGAATATTTTTCATTAAGCGGTTGATACCTTATTAATACGGAAACGATATATTATAACCAAACCACCTAAAAAGATCAGTTCCAGCAAGTAGCTTAGGTATATTATTTAGTATGCATTCTACCCAATTTAACACTTGATCGCTATCATTAAAGTCACTAAGTCGTATCCATTTCATCCCTTCTAAAAAAAACAAAGTTGATAAAAAAGACTATCATTGTATTTATAGAGCATGCTCTATTTCACAAATAAAAATATACTTTATGCTGTATATTCTTTTTTTATGAAAGAGGTTAACGAATTTTCAAAATTTAGCTTACAATACGTTTACTTTTTAAAGGATGATTGATGACACATGTCAAAAGCATCAAAAAAAATTTCCATTATTTTATATTATCTTTGAGGTTATTTTATTATGAAATCAAACACATCAGTGTTGCTCTCTCTCGCCGTTGCGATTTTAGGTTATATCGTTATTTCTCAATTCTCTCCGCCTATTGATGGCGCGGTATTGTTTGCTATAGGCGCTCTACTAAGTGGTTTAGTTATTAAACTTATGAGTTCAACTCAAACAAATGACACAGAGTATGAAAATGCAGAAGTAAATTTTGACACGATTACTCTTTATGTAGGAAATCTTCCTTATCGTGCGAATGAACTCGCCATCAGAACACTTTTCTCTGAACACGGAAAAGTACTTTCAGTTCGATTAATGAAAGATAAACACACGGGTAAACGCCGTGGTTTTGGCTTTGTTGAAATGCCAGAGAAAGATGCACTGAGTGCTATCGACGCGTTAAATGAGCAAGAATTTCAAGAGCGCTCACTAAAAGTTAGAGAAGCAAATGAACGCACGCCAAGATCTGACGTTTAAGTAAAAAAATGCAAGAATATAAGCGTTATTTTGACGTTTATATTCTTTTTTAAATGCCTTTTATCCCATCACACAAATACTAAATAAAAAGGCCAACAAGCGTTTTTTAAACACTGATTAACCTTCATTAATGTTTTCAAGAAGTAATTTATATATCAAGACTTACATTTGGCATTTAATCTTAGCCTTTTCGCTAATACTTTGATGTTTCTTAATTTCCCAACCGATGACCCGCTGAACAAGTAATCCTGTCGTCATTGATCCACTTACATTGAGCGCCGTTCTGGCCATATCAATTAAGGGTTCGATTGAAATAAGTAATGCAACGATTTCCACTGGTAAACCCATTGCAGGTAATACAATTAGAGCTGCAAACGTGGCGCCACCACCGATACCTGCAATGCCAAATGAACTGACCATCACAATAAGAATCAGAGACAAAATAAAGTTGATATCAATCGCTATTCCCATCGTTGGTGCCACCATAACGGCAAGCATTGCAGGGTAAATACCCGCACAACCATTTTGCCCAATGGTTGATCCAAATGTTGCAGATAAATTAGCTATCATAGGTGCGACACCTAATTGGTTAATTTGTGTTTCTACATTTAACGGGATCGAAGCTACACTACTTCGCGAACTAAAAGCGAACGTTAATACAGGCCAAATTTTCTTGAAAAATTGCACGGGATTAATACCAAATATTGACACCAATACACCATGTACCACAAACATCAATATGATGGCAACGTATGACGCAATAATAAAACCTAGTAGATTTAAAATATCTGCCCCGTTAGAGCTCGCGACCACTTTTGTGAGCAAAGCTAAAATCCCATAAGGTGTTAACGTCATAATCATCTTAACTAAGCGCATGACGACGCTTTGAATTGCATCAACAAAAAGCATGATAGGTGTTGCTAATCTTTCATTTTCTAAACTTACCTTACGCGCTGATATACCTAATAATACAGCAAAAATAACAATCGCAATAATTGATGTGGAGCGTACTCCGGTTAAATCTAAAAATGGATTTTGGGGTATGAAACTCAGTATCATATCCGGAATAGTTAATGCGCTGACCGTCTCCATCCGCACAGATAAAGCAAATGCTTTAGCGGTCTCTCTTGACCCTTCCGTTAATCCCGCAGCGGTCAAGCCAAAACCTTGTGTTATCATTATCCCAATCAGAGCAGCAATCATCGTAGTAAATAGCAATAGGGCAATAGTCAAAAAACTAATTTTACCTAATTCCCCCGATTTATCGAGTTTAACAACCGCTGAAAGCATGGAAACAAAGACCAATGGCATGATTATCATTTTCAAAAAACTAACGTACCCAATACCTACAACGTTCACCCAGAGCAATGTTGAAAATATCATCTCTTTTTGATCTGCATAGACGAACTGTAAAGTAAGACCAAATAAAGTACCTAGAATCAATGCAATTAAAACTAATCTTGATAATGTTTTTTTTTGTCGTTGTTGCCAATAAGTTATTAAAAGAAGCACTGAAAATATCGCCAAGTTAATCATTAATACCATGTAATGTCCTATTTATAGGGTTAAAGTGCCTAAGTTAAATTGGCTTCAAATTTGTATTTAAACCAAAATCTATATTTTAATTTGTTTTAGAAAACCGCAACAAATATTGATGTTACCTGGCTCGATAATGAGGAGTAAAATAGAACATTATTGCCTAATACCTACCACGTAATCATTGCCTTACAAAAATATTTAGCCTCTATCAAAATATTAAATATTAAATATTCAATGATTTTTAAATATTCATAGGTCAGTTGTTTATATGTTTTCATTGTTGCATCTCTTGCCGGAGAAAAAGTGATTAACATATATTCAGCTGACCACTTTTTCTACTTATTCAAGTTATGCACTTATTATTTGAATCTAAGTCTTATTTAAATAACAAGAAACGCTTTAAAAATCATTTGCTAAATTAATTAAAAAAGAAAATTCTCGTGCAGTATCTTCTAAATGTTTAAATCTTCCCGACTTGCCTCCATGACCAGCTTCCATATCGGTATATAACAATAATTGATGATTATCTGTTTTTAATTCTCGCAATTTAGCAACCCACTTTGCAGGTTCCCAATATTGAACTTGAGAATCATGTAACCCTGTCGTCACTAATAAATGTGGGTAATCTTGTGCTTGCACCTGATCATAAGGACTATATTGCAACATATATTCATAATATTTTTTCTCATTCGGATCACCCCATTCATCATATTCTCCTGTTGTTAAAGGTATTGATTCATCGAGCATTGTTGAAAGTACATCTACAAAAGGAACGACGGCCACCACACCTTTATAAAGTTGAGGCGCTTGATTTATTACAGCCCCCATTAATAGTCCACCCGCACTTCCCCCCATGGCAAAAACGCGATCTTTATGTGCGTAACCTAATTCAACTAAACCTTTTGATACATCGACAAAATCATTAAATGTATTTTGTTTTTTTAGCAACTTACCCTCTTCATACCAATATCGACCTAACTCTTCCCCTCCCCTAACATGCGCGATAGCATAAACAAAACCACGATCTAACAAACTTAAATTTTCAGAACTAAAGCCAATATCTAAGCTATAACCGTATGAACCATATGCATAAATAAGAATAGGATTATTATTATCAAATAATGACTTCCGATACACTAAAGAAACAGGCACTTTAACCCCATCGCGTACCGTTATCCATACGCGCTCACTATGTAAATCAGCAGCATTATAATCTCCCATGACTTTGCTTTGCTTTAATAATATCGTTTCCCCGCTATTTAAATCTAATTCATAAACACTTGCAGGCGTAGTAAACGATGTATATTGATAACGAAACTTAGTACTATTTGCATCGGGATTATAATGACTAAACACCGTATATGTCGGATCTTTAAACTCCAAAGTGATTGAGACTCCGCTTTGATGATTAATTTGACGTAGCGATGGTAATCCATCTTTACGCTCTTCTACTATTAACCATTCATGCATTAATTCATAACCCTCAAGTAATATATCAACACGTGATTCGATAATCGTTTGCCAAGATGATGTATTTATATTACATATGGTTTGTGTTGTTTTTAATGCAAAATTTTTCCCGCTACTATTAGTGCGAATATAAAACTTATTTTGAAAATGATCGATACTATACTCATGATCTCGTTGTCTTGGTAAAAAAGACTCAAAATCTCCCGTACTATTATTGGCATCTAATAGTAAACATTCTGAAGTCTGCGTGCTATCTATGCATATAACGATATATTTCTCTGAACGAGTTTTATAAATATCGAGATAAAAAGTATCATCTTTTTCTTCATAAACAAGTACATCATTTTTAACCTCATCACCTAATCGGTGCCGATAAACACGATAAGGTAATAATGTTTGCGCATGTTTTTTCACATAAAAAACAGTCTCGTTATCGTTTGCCCAAATAACAGAAGATATATTTTCAATCACATCCGATAATACATCACCGGTTTGCAAATTTTTAAAGCGCAAAGTATATTGACGGCGACTTAGCGTATCTTCAGAATAGGCCATCATCATTGAGTTAGGTGACAAGGTTAAATCCCCTAGTTCATAAAATTCATGCCCTAACGCACGTTCATTACAATCTAAATACACATCCTCGGGTGCATCCATTGTTTCTTTCCGACGACAATAGATGCGTTGATCATTACCTTCATCAAAACGTGAAATATACCAAAATCCTTTTTTATAATATGGAACAGATTCAAGCATCGGCTCTTCACGTGCTACCATTTCATTATATAATTCACTTTGTAATTTTTGTAGGGGTTCCATTACCGAGTTCGTATAAGTATTCTCAGCATTGAGATGCGCAATAACCTCAGAATTTTCTCTTTTATCATCCCGTAACCAAAAATAATCATCTTCGCGAATATGATCATGGCATTTATGCTGGTAAGATTTTTTCTTTGCTCTCGGTGCTTGAATAGGGTCCATATTTAAAACTCATTAAAAAAACAATAATTACATGGTAGCATTTTTTTCCTCTTGCCAATAATAGAGACGAATAGATCACACCTTTTTTCAGGTGTCAATAATATGCATATTGTCTATTTTGCTTTAACCCTCTTTTAAATAAAATAAAGCTCAAAAAGTGTGCGGTTGATTAGCTTTTTATCTTTATCTTTTTGACTGTGTTTAAACGCGGACTTATTCTAATCGAACTTGTTAAACAAAAAAGAAGTCTACGATTTTATAGGAGTTTATATGTATATAGGTGTACCTACAGAAATAAAAAACAATGAATATCGTGTGGGTTTAACTCCATCTAGTGTTGCTGAGCTTATTAGCCACGGACATCATGTTTTTGTACAAAAAGATGCAGGGATGGGTATCAACTTTAGCGATCAAGATTATATTGATATCGGCGCTAAAATATTAAATAACGCATCAGAAGTTTTTGCGAAAAGCGAAATGATAATTAAGGTAAAAGAACCTCAAGAAAATGAATGTGCGATGTTGCGTCCTGGGCAAATATTATTTACTTACCTACATTTAGCTCCTGACTTAAAACAAACACAAGCATTAATGAATAGTGGTGCAATCTGTATCGCTTATGAAACGGTCACTAATGATGCAGGACAATTACCATTATTGGTACCAATGTCAGAAGTTGCAGGTCGAATGTCTATTCAAGCTGGAGCTTTTGCACTACAAAAATCAAATGGTGGTTCAGGTTTATTACTTGGAGGCGTCCCTGGCGTTGAACCTGCTAAAGTGGTTATTATTGGCGCAGGAATTGTTGGTCAAAATGCGGCTCAAATGGCAATCGGAATGGGCGCTAATGTTGTTATCTTAGATAAAAAAATATCAGCACTACAACACATAGATGAACTTTTTAATGGACGAGTTCGTACCATTTATTCAACTAAAGATGCACTAAAAAGACATGTCACTAGCGCAGATCTTGTTATTGGCGCAGTATTAGTCCATGGGGCAGCCGCACCAAAACTAGTGTCTAAAGCGATGATAAAAGAAATGAAAAAAGGCTCTGCCCTTGTCGATGTTGCAATCGATCAAGGCGGATGTTTTGAAACTTCGCATGCAACCACACATGAAAATCCCATTTATATTGTTGATGATATTGTACATTATTGTGTTGCAAATATGCCGGGAGCTGTTGCTCGTACATCTACACAAGCACTGAATAATGCAACTTTACCTTATGTTTTAAAGCTTGCTGATCTCGGTTATAGGGAAGCCTTTAGACAAGATAAACATTTACTTAATGGTCTTAATGTTTTTCAAGGTAAAATAACTCTTTTAGAAGTTGCACAAGCGCATAAATTAGAGCATAAAGAACCCGCTTTAGTGATCTAAATAAACAGGTGTTGCAATAAATTCTTACCAATGAATATTATTGCAACATTTTTATTCCAATACTAATATAAATATTATTTAGAACGCTATCTTACACGTGAATATTTCATGTATTTAAATACTAACTTTTATGCAAAATAACCACTAAAAATAACTACTCAGCACAAAAAAATATTAAGATCTGATTAACCAACCATTTTTTACTGCAATTGCAACTTGATCACTGACGTATGCCCATAATTTAGGTGCGCTTTTCTGTAATAAAATATTCCGCGCTAATACTTGCTCTGCACGAACTTGATGCTTTAACCAACTTCCTCCTTGTGCTGCAATGTTTAAAAGTACAGGTAAGATTCTATCGATTGATTTAGCAAAGCATGCATCCGCAGAGATTGCATCTTCAAATTCTAACCATAAATTTTTCATCTCTTGATACTGTACATTGGGTAATAATGAAAATAATCGATGCGCAGCAGCCAACTCTTTTTTAGCTTGTAATTTATGCTCGTTTGCTACTGAAAATGCAAAAAGATCTCCGGCATCAATTTCAATAATGTCATGGATCAATAACATTTTGATCACGCGATCTATATTGATTTTTTCAACCGCATACCCTTCTAATATTTGTGCTGCGAGCGCAATATGCCAACTATGCTCAGCACTATTTTCAGCACGAGAATTATCACATTGTACGGAAGTTTGACGATAAATTGCCTTTAATTTATCGATTTCAAGAATAAATTCAAATTGCTGAGCGAGATCTTGCATACACGGATCCTTTATTTTAGTTTGTAATAAACCACATATAAATAAGTTTTACATTTTTCTTTATGAGATTCGTTAATTAATACCCTACAAATCAATAGATTACATGCCACCAGTCATCTGTCACATATTAATGTGACCTTGTGAATTAAGTTTAACCGATTAAGCACAGCGACTCAAATACACATCCGAAAGGATTATCAAGGCTAAAAAATTCAGGAAGATAGAAAAGTATTTTATTAGCGTCGAAAAGGCTCACGCCTCGATAAAATTTTCCTATATGACACTACCAATAAATACAGCATTTACTTTTTCTACCACCAATAATTAAACTGTATCTAACTTTTACTTAGGTATCGTTTTAATTGTCATCTATTTCTGTTAATAAAAAAATAATATATTCAAAGAGAAGATACAAAAAAACACATTAATTTCTATGACGCAATAAATAAAGAAAAAGAAATAAACTTCCTAATTTTAAAAGCATGCTCAAGCGCGCATTGTTGCCTGTTTTTTTTTGTGTAAAAAGCATGATGTTGAGATTCTTTTTTTAAACCACTCACCGGCAGCAACTGCTGCACCCTTTTTGCAATTGCCTCACCTGAATCCACTAATTTAATATTTCCGCCAAAACACGTTTTAATTTCTTGTTTTAAAAGTGGAAAATGCGTACAACCGAGCACTAAAATATCTGGACGTACAGGCAATATTAACCATTCTTTAAAAATAGCCCTCAATTGCTGCTGTAATACGCACTCATTTATCGATTGAACACTTAGTTTGCGCTCAGAGAGCTTAACTAACGCAGTTGATGCAAGGCTTAATACCTTTTTTTGTGAGGCAAATTTATGAATTAACAAGGACGTATATTCTCGAGCAATCGTTGCAGGTGTCGCTATCAGACCAATTATATTATTTTTTGTTAATTGACAAGCAGGCTTAATAGCAGGAACAACTCCCACGATAGGTATATCAAAATTTTCACGTAAAGCTTGTAGAGCCACCGTACTCGCTGAATTACATGCGATCACTATCAAATCTACTGGATATTTTTTTATAAAATCACTTAATAATAAAAGTAACCGTTGAATCAAGACATCCTCTTTTAATTCTCCATAAGGAAAATAAGCATTATCAGAAAGATAATAACAATTGAGTTGGTCCATTTTTTTTATTATTTCTTCAAAAATTGATAAGCCACCGACACCCGAATCAAAAATTAAAATATGTTTAACTGACATCCATTACCTATTTTTCTGACATACTTATAATATGCCTATAATACTGCAAATTGATGCACTCCACGACGTAAATTCTATACCATTTGAAATACTATTTTAATATTCGCAGTATAAAGTTCAATATTATGTATACTAATATTACGGCTTAGCTTACTGCAACATCCTTATTTTTAATAACTATATCAAAAAAACACAATCGCTTTATAAAAAACGTTGTCAGGTCTTATTTTCTGAATTAAAAAAGAAACTGTCAAAAATTTATAGACTAAACTCGGTTAATGGCGATATGTTTATCACGGCTCCCTTGCAATACTTTTTTACTGGCTAAAATACTAATTAAACACTGGATAGCAGTTGTTCCCTGTCCTGTATTTAATCCAGATCCAGAGAATAAACCTTCCGCCTTACGCTTAAATTTTACCAATTACAATCTAAGTGATTTTATAGAAAATGTAACACGTTTGAGTAAAGTATAAAAAACGTTGAATATATACTAAATGGCGAAATGCCTTAATAATGAGTATAAAATGAAAATATTTAGTAATTTCGAAAGTGCAAATATAAACATAATTAGCGCAGAATGTGCCAATGATATCCAACTGAGCATCCCTGCCGATAACCAAAGCGATATATCGCAATGGTTTTATTTCCGTTTAGAAAGTCAGCCTAAAAAAAAACATTCATTTAAAATATTAGACCTAGCAAAATCAGCTTTTTCTCAAGGCTGGCAAGATTATGATGTTGTTGCTTCTTACGATCGTAAAAAATGGTTTCGTATTAAAACAAAATTTGATGGTGATACCTTAAGTTTTCACATTGCTCCTAAATATAACTCTATATACTTTGCCTACTTTACCCCCTATTCATACGATCGCCACCAAGACTTACTACACTACGCACAAACACAATCAAATTGTCAGTTACAAACTATAGGTCTTACCTTAGATGATAATAATATCAGTCTATTACGCATTGGAAGACCAAGTAAAACAAAAAAAAACATTTGGATAACTGCCCGTCAACACCCAGGAGAAACGATGGCAGAATGGTTTGTCGAGGGGCTATTATTACGCCTATTAAGTCAAACTGACACGGTTGCACATGCCTTACTTGATGTTGCAGTTTTATATATTGTGCCCAATATGAACCCTGATGGTGGTATTAGAGGCCATTTACGTTGCAATAGTATTGGCGTTGATTTAAACCGTGAATGGGGTTCACCCTCGATGCAACTTTCACCCGAAGTGTTTTTTGTACGCAAGAAAATGATGGAAATCGGTGTAGATATGTATTTAGATATTCACGGTGATGAAACACTTGCCTATAATTTTATAGCGGGTAACGAAGGTATTCCATCTTATAATAAAAAGATGGCTAACTCAGAAAATCTATTTCGGCAAGCTTTACTAACTATCACTCCTGAATTTCAAGATAAATACGGTTACACTAAAAACAAACCCGGCTGTGCTAATTTAACTATTGCTTCACACTGGGTAGCAGAGCATTTTAAATGCTTATCTTTTACCTTAGAAATGCCTTTTAAGGATAATCGCAATCATCCAGATAAAAAACAAGGCTGGTCCGCAGAAAGGAGTATTGCTTTGGGTCAAGATGTATTGAGTGCCATTTGGACAAGCACTCAAAAACTTTAGTTAACGGAAGTACTTTAATATAACTTAACAAAAGTTAAGCTTTTCGATAAGAGCCTATAACATGAATCGCATATTGCTTTTTTATTTTTAAAATCGCAATAGCGATATTCACATCTTTTTGATGTCCATCGATATCAATAAAAAAATGATATTGCCCAAATTGAGATTTGGTCGGACGTGACATGATAGAAGTAAGATTCACTTTTTGTGCAGAAAAAGCATTAATAATATTACCTAATACACCAGGGCAATCATTATCATTTTTAATCACTAAAGTCGTTTTATAACAATATCCAGCTTGATACACTAGTGGCTCAGTACTCAGCACTATAAATCGAGTTTGATTGTTTTCATAATTAGTCACATTTTCAACAAATGAACACATCGACGACTCTGTATTAAGCACATGCTTAGGTACAATAGCCGCCGCACCTTTACCTTTTTTTTGCGCTTCAATTAAAGAGCTCATATTACTCTGCACATAATGTACACAAACATCACCCTGCTGCTCAATAAACTCCGAGCACTGACCATACGCAACAAACTGTACAAAAATATCGGTTATTTG
Organism: Psychromonas sp. CD1; assembly: GCF_002239585.1. Lineage (GTDB taxonomy): Bacteria > Pseudomonadota > Gammaproteobacteria > Enterobacterales > Psychromonadaceae > Psychromonas. Next base: position 59,355 of record NZ_NDFH01000003.1, on the reverse strand, counting down.
TACATCACTTGCTGCATAACGCACACAGGAAAACTGGATAGGCAATAAATATTCTGCAATCAAACTTAACGAGGTATCAAGTAGGTTATCTAAAACAACTTGCACATAACCTTCAGATAAGTTTTCTATGGGTAAAACACCAAATTCACAATCGGTGCCTATTGCTTGAAAGGTTTCGGACAAAGTCTTAAAATATTGTATTTCATACACTATATCTTGTGTTCGAATAAACTTCTGAGTCGCAATATCTGAGAATGTATTAGGAGGACCTAACGTTGCTATTTTCGGCATGTTATAACACCTGATCTAAGATCAAAAAAGGTAAGCACTTAGCTTACCTTTTTAAATTTAAAGTTGCATATTAGCCTGTAACTTTTTAATCGCATTGCCCTCTAGTTGCCGAACTCTCTCAGCAGAGATACTATAACGCGAGGCTAAATCATGTAATGTTGCTTTAGGTTCATTTAACCAACGACTACTAATAATATCTTGACTACGTAAATCTAAAAGGGATAACGCAGAATATAATTTACTCTTATAATTTGATTGAGAATTTTCAACCTCAACCAACAACGCGACATCTGCACTCTTATCTTCAAGATATTGTACTGGCGCATAACAATTTTCATCATCATCCTCTCCAGTTAAATCGAAAGAATAATCGTGACCATTTAAACGAGATTCCATTTCAAGTACGTCTTTAGTACTCACATTCAAATTATTCGCTACATTTTCAACTTCAGCTTTACTAAACCAACCTAAACGTTTTTTAGCTTTACGTAAATTAAAGAAAAGCTTACGTTGCGCTTTGGTTGTTGCAATTTTAACCATACGCCAATTTCGAATAACATACTCATGAATTTCAGCTTTGATCCAATGCACAGCAAAAGAAACCAAACGAACACCGACCGTTGGGTCGAAACGTTTTACCGCTTTCATCAAACCAACATTACCTTCTTGGATAAGATCAGCTTGTGCTAAACCATACCCAGCATAACTTTTGGCTACATAAGCAACAAAACGCAAGTGTGACATCACTAATTTTTTAGCTGCATCTAAGTCGCCATCATAAAATAATCGCTCTGCTAATTCTTTTTCTTCTGAGGCAGAAAGCATTGCAAATTTATTTACCGACTGAATATAAGCTTCTATGCTCCCTTGAGGAACTAAACTCATTGAATCGATGCTTTTAATCATATCACCCCTTATATCTTAATTTTGCGAACAAGTAACACCATAAAATTAGTTGATAATTATATACCTGTTCGCATTTAATATGCAACAAGTAGCCCAGAACAAAAATTAAATCTAAAACACTCTACGATTACCGGAAAACATTTATTTAAAAAAATCAAGTCATATCTTATAATAATGAAAAAAGATTTTTAACATCTTCAACCTCTGGGATCAAATTCATTTCTGTGCCTAAAGCAATACGTTCAGCTTCAATACGTTCAGCTTCAATACGTTCAGCTTCAATACGTTCAGCTTCAATACGTTCAGCTTCAATATGTTCAGCTTCAATACGTTCAGCTTCAATACGTTCAGCTTCAATACGCTCAACTTCAATGCGCGCAACGTCAACGGGATCATCAAATAAAACAATTTCAATGTTTTCATCCGTATTTTGCAACGCTTCTTTTTTAAGCGTTTCAAATAATTTTGCTTTTTCATCTACATCGGCTATTTGCGTAGACGTTTTTTTTAATTTTTTCCCAAACCAGGAAAATAGACCTTTATTCTTTGACATTAATTAAAACCTTACTCACAACCTATCTGACCTGCTAAAATAGCAGTTATTATTTTATTATATTACCATTATCTGCGCGGACTAAAAATTATATGGGTAAAAATCATCAAGTTAAATCTCACGATCGTAGCATTAAATCAAAAAAAAGCGGGTTTATTCGCCTTATTTCAGGAAAGTGGCGCGGTAAAAAACTTGCAGTGCTTAATATCGAAGGTTTGCGCCCTACAACAAATCGAACAAAAGAAACTCTTTTTAACTGGCTGATGTATGATATTCACAATGCACGCTGTCTCGATTGTTTCAGTGGCAGTGGAAGTTTAGCCTTTGAAGCACTATCACGATCGGCGCAAAGTGTCACTTTACTCGAACGCGATAAACAAGTTTGCCAACAATTAAAACTAAATTTACAAAGTTTAAAGATTGAAAATGCACTCGTTATTGAAACAGATAGTATTTCTTATTTACAACAAAGATCTACACAGCCCTTTAATATTGTTTTTATTGATCCCCCTTTTAACAAATCTTTATTACAACCTTGTTGTGATGCTCTGGAAAACAACGCTTACTTAGCCAAGAATGCATTGATTTATGTTGAAATGGAAAAAAAAATTGATCTGTTTACACCGCCTTCCTCATGGGAATTAATCAAAGAAAAATCAACAGGCCAGGTCATATATCAACTCTATAAAAAAACAAATTAAAGCATGACTAGATTTTAAATGAACATATCACGAAACGTTTTTAGCCTTTTTTTCTGAAGCTAGAAGCTCTTCATTTAATATCATTTCAACATAACCTGGTGAATGTGTTTTTCCTGATAATAAACGGTACATTGCAGGGATGACTAATAAGGTGACTAATGTTGAGAAAGCCATTCCAAAAAAAACAACCGAGCCGACAGCGATGCGACTTTCTGCCCCAGCTCCCGTAGATAATATTAGCGGAATAGATCCCGCTAACGTTGTAAATGCGGTCATGAGAATAGGACGTAAGCGCCGAATTGAGGCTTCAATAATTGCCTGCTCTAGAGCAAGGCCCCTATCGCGTAATTGATTGGCAAACTCCACGATTAAAATACCATTTTTTGTCACCATACCTATCAACATGATCATGCCAATTTGACTATATATATTAAACCCCTGACCCATTATAATTAAGCCCAAAATACCACCGAAAATACCCATAGGAACAGTAAACATCACAACTAAAGGATTAATAAAGCTTTCAAATTGCGCAGCAAGCACTAAATAAGCAACCAATAGTGCCAAAGAAAAGATAATCAATATGCTACTTTGGTTATCTTTATAGTCTTTTGATTCGCCACTATAATCAATAGTGATATCTTTAGGTAATAAAGTAATCGCTTGTTTATCTAAAAAATCTAAAGCTTCTCCTAACGTTGCCCCTTCTACAAGATTGCCACTTAACGTTATCGATTTTTGTTTCTTATAATGAGAAAGGCGATTTGCAGAGGCCACTTCTTCTACGCGAGCTAAAGTATCAAGCGTTATTAACTCTCCCGATGCACTGCGTAAATAAATTTGACTTAAATCGGCCTCATTATTAAAGCTATTTTCATCACCACGTAAATAAACATCGTACTCTTCACCACGTTCAATATAACTAGTTTCGCTCGTCCCCCCTAACATTATCTCCAATGTATTTGATATTTCACTAACACTAATACCTAGTTCGGCAGCGCGATCTTTATCAACATTAACTAATAATTCTGGTGTTTTTTCAGTGTAATCGAGATCTAAACCTTCAATTAAGCCACTTTTATCCGCTAAAGATTGTAACTTTTCCGCCCATTTTTGTAGCTCTGTATAATCGGTTCCGGATAGAACATATTGTACAGGGGAGCTAGATCCCCCTCTAAACCCAGGCATCATAGGGAAAATTTTAACATCGGGAATATTCGTCAGAGCATCTGACACGATTTTTAATGCTTGTTGTGCACTGTTCGTTCTGGTGCTCCAATCATTCAAAATAATGATAACGAATCCAGTTTGATCTCCCGAAGAGCCCCCAAAAGCAGGTGTTTGCGTACTAAATGATTTTATTGTTCCTTTACCTAATAACGGTCTTAAACGCTCGCTTATAATGTCCATATTAGCAACCATACGGTTATAGCTCGTTGCTTCTGCTCCTTTAATCATTGCAAATAATACACCGCGATCTTCTTGGGGAGCAAGCTCAGCAGGTACTTTGGATATCAAAAAATAACAACCGAGTAAGCAAGCGACAATAACCAAGGGAGCAAACGGTTTTAACCGCATAACTCGCGTTAAAACTCTTCGGTAAAAAGATTCTAACTTTATGAATAACTTATTACTTAGCACATTAAAACGATTTGGCTTTTCTTTACTGCGTAATATTTTACTACATAATACGGGCGTTAACGTTAATGCTATAAGCGCAGAAAAGAGAACCGAAGTCGCTAATAATACAGAAAATTCAGTAAATAATAACCCAACCATTCCATCCATAAATGAAATAGGTAAAAATACCATCACTAATACAAGTGTTGTCGCAATCACCGCAAAACCCACTTCACGCGTGCCTTTATAAGCGGCCTCTAATGGTTTTTCACCTTTTTCAATGTGATGAAATATATTTTCAACGACCACAATTGCATCATCAACCACTAATCCAATGGCTAAAATTAGCGCCATCAAAGTAATCAGGTTAATTGAATACCCCATATAATTTGCAACAATAAAAGATGAAATCAAAGAGACTGGAACCGTAATAGCAGGAATAATCGTTGCTTTCACTTGTCCTATAAAAATATATAAAATAAGGATAACAAGCCCCGCAGTCATCCACAGTGTGCTATATACTTCTTGGATCGATTGATCAATAAATACTGTTGCATCATAATCAACGACAAGTTCAGTACCCTTAGGTAAAAACTTTTGAATTTTACGCACTTCTGCATGTACTGCTTGGGCAACATCTAATGGATTAGCGTCTGATTGTGCAATAACACCAAGACTGACATTAATGACACCATTACTTTTGTAAGATGAGTTTTCATTTTTAGCGCCAATATATACTTTAGCAACATCTTTTAAATAAATCGGCGATCCATCTTTTGCAATACGAATCACTAAATACTCAAAATCTGATACTGTCATATATAATCGCGCCGTACGTACTGACATAACCATCGTATCATTTCGCACTTCGCCAGCAGGGTTTTCTACATTTTCTTGTTGTAATGCAATGCGAACATCCCCCGTCGTCACCCCTCGCCCCGCCATCAAGTCGGGGAACAGTTTGACATACATAACTTTGTCTAAACCACCAGAAATATCAACGGCACTCACCCCAGATATTAAGCTAAAACGATCTTCTAAAACGCGCCGCGCATAATCAGTTAATTGCGTTCTGTCCATACTATTAGATGTTAAATTAAGATATAAAGACGCTTCACCACTGCCATTATCTTTAGATACTATCGGTGAATCGGCCTCATCTGGTAGCGAATCTTGTACTTGTGCAACAACATCACGAATATCACTAATGCCCTCGGTAACATCCCAGCCCAATTTAAAGGTGATAGTTATTCTAGACATTCCGTTACGTGTGACAGAAGTAAGATCATCAATACCGCTTATTCCGGTAATATTATCTTCAATAATAGAGGTTACCTGACTTTCCATAATAGAGGCAGAAGCACCCTCATAACGCGTCATAATCGTAACGGTAGGGCTTTCAATATCAGGCATTTCACGAATGCTTAGTTTATTAAAGGAAATGCTTCCAAAAATACATAAAAGTAAGCTCAGTACAATTGCTGCAACAGGTCGTTTAACCGAAGTATCGGAAAGCCACATTATAAAATAACCGCTTTATTTTTTACATCTACGTTTGTCGTTAAATCTTTGATGACAAGTCCCTCTCGCATATTAACAACACCTTTAACAACAATTTTATCCCCGATATTAATGCCACTTTTGATAACGACGTTATCTTTTATTCGAGCGCCTAAGATCACCTCTTGACGATGTACTTTATTTTTTTTGTCCACCACATAAACAAACCTTTTGGTACTCAGATACTCTAATGCTTGCATCGGAATAATCATTTCCCGCAGAACAGGGAAAACAATTTCAGCGGACATCAACATACCTGGTTTTAATTTATTATCTGGATTATTAAATTCAACGCGGACACGTAGATTCAAGCTATCGGCATTGATACGCGGATCAATGGCAATTATATTTCCTGAAAAAACTTGATTAGGCCAAGCTTCCGAAGTGGCTAATATGTTTAATCCCGTGACTAATTGAGCTAAATAACGTTCTGGTATTTTAAGATCTAAATGCATAATAGAAAGTGCATCTAAAGTGAGTAATTCACTACCCGCTGAAACAATTTTACCTTGACTAAAATCTATTAAACCGATGGTGCCTGAAAATGGTGCACGAATATAATAAAATCTAACATCAGCTTTTGCACTTTTTAAGCGTGCAAAAGCAATATCGGCCTGCGCGGCCTGTCCATCCATCTGCGTTTGAGTCACCGCATATTTTTTAACCAAAATAGCATATTCTTTTAATTTTCTATTTTCATCTTTAAAATAAGCTTGCGCTTCTAGTAACGCAGCTTGTACTTTCATATCATCGATAGTCAATAATAGATCGTCTTTTTTTACTTCTTGACCCGCAGAGACTAATATTTTACTTACCTTTCCCATCACTTCTGAAGCAATATTGACAAAGTTTTCGGCTTGAAGTTTTCCAATTAATGTCAGCGTTGGCGATATTTCATGAATATTAACACGCTCAGTGTAAACAGAAATAGGGTTAGATGATGTGGGAGGCATTACCTTTGCCATACACAATCACGTTTTATTATCTGTCGCTAATAATACAATAATGCATCCCTGTTCATTCTATGTAGAAACTCTAACACAGACAAATAATACATACGAAAATAACCTGACGTTGCTGTAATCAACGATGAATATATTCCAAAGCAACCCTCTGTAATATATGACTTATCAGCCAATCCCATACAGATTGGATTTTAAATAACATTAACATAATGCTTTTTTAAAAGGATAATAGATAAAAACAGTTTATAATATTTTTGGTATCGACACCAAATAACACGTTTAATTAAACACATAAAAAATATTTACTTATTGGAAAGAAAATGAATTATCTATTACCTTTTTTTACTGTTGTGATCTGGGGTGGCAATGCCATTATTAATAAAATGGCAGCCTCAGTAATCGAGCCGAGTGCGATGAGTTTTTATCGCTGGTTTTTTGCCTTTTTACTACTTACCCCTTTTTGTTTGCATGCAAGCATACGCCAGTGGTCAAATATAAAACCTAATTTAGCTAAAATTGCTTTTCTTGCATTGCTAGGCATGGTCTTAAATCAATCTCTTGGCTATTACGCTGGTCTGACGACAAGCGCATCAAACATGTCGATGATTATTTCTCTCGTACCTTTAATTACCATATTTTTAAGTGTCCCGTTGTTAGCAAAAAAACTATCACTAGTCACCATACTCGCAGCTTTAATTTCGATTATTGGCCTTGCTTATATGTTAGGTGAAGGAAATCTTCTGTATTTTTTCAACAACCCCCTTAACCAAGGTGATGCATTAATGTTAATCGCATCTGTTGTTTATGCAGCTTATTGTGTTTTACTAAAACGTTGGAAAATGGCGTTATCAAACTGGGTTTTTATCTACACTCAAGTCGTTTTCGCAGTGATTTTTTTAACTCCTCTTTGGCTTTCAAGTACACACCTAAGCCCTCCTGTCAGTGCACTACCTTTGATTGCTTATGCATCTATCTTAGCTTCTATTCTTGCCCCTTGGTTATGGGTAAAGTCTATTCAATTAATTGGTGCAGATAATAGCGCGATGTTCATGAATTTATTGCCTGTAATAACAATATCACTCGCAGTAACACTACTGTCTGAAAACTTATACGATTATCATATTATAGGGGGAATGCTTGTCATTACAGGGGTTATTATCGCTCAAATTCCTTGGCCTAAATTTAGTCGGTTGAACTTTAGAAAAACATAAAATACTTTAATGCACTGTGGCACATCCACCCTGTTGCTACAGTGCTCAGTATTAACTTAGACTCATTCTAATCCTTGCTTTTTTTACCTCAAAGAAAACACTGCTATTTATCATCCCAATTCAGATACATATCATCTAAAATTATATGAGTGAATTGCAACAAAAAACATGTGCTTATTTATATCTCTTTATACTCAAAAAACATACTACACACTTAAAAAACCAACAGTAAATGTGCAATTATCGACCATAACACATTATAAATCAATTCCATTTAATGATTTTTATAATTTATTTTGTGAGTTGCTTCAAAGATTATTAATTCCTATTACGTATACTCCGCTCTCAATATTGAATTCGTCTCTATATAAAATAGGAAAAACATCATATGAGTGGCAATATTATAAAAGCTTCAAGAAACACGAAAAATGCACCTAAAAGCTCTATCTCTACACAAACTGTCGCTTTTTCTCATTACAATAATATTTCAGCGCAATTACCTATCGACCCAAAAACGGGTAAAATTGTAACAGGTGGGATTAAAGGACAAGTACAACAATGTTTAACAAATATTAAGGCAATTATTGAGAGCATTGATCATGTTATGGACGATGTAGTTAAAATTACTATATTCCTTAGCAATATCTCTGATATTGATGCGGTAAACGAAGTCTATAAAACATTCTTCCAAAACTACCTGCCTACACGAACAACTGTTGCTGTTGCGGCTTTACCGATGAAAGGTGCTTTAGTACAAATTGAAGCGCTTATTTCAAATGGCGAAGGTACGACTCCACAAGAAGCTTGTGCTCTTATAAAAAATGCAAGAAACACTGACAATGCACTTAAATGCGCTATTTCGACTCAGACCGTCGCATTTTCTCATTACAATAATCTTTCATCTCAATTACCTATCGATCCAAAAACAGGTAAACTTGTAACGGGTGGTGTTATAGAGCAGGCTAAACAATGCTTAAATAACATTAAAGCAATATTAGAAAGTATCGACCATGTTATGGATCATGTCGTTAAAACAACTATTTTTCTTACAAACATCTCTGATGTTGAAACTGTAAACGAAGTTTGTGCGACTTTCTTCCCAAGTAATGCTCCTACACGTACAACCATTAACGTTGTCGCTTTACCGATGGATGCTTTGGTACAAATTGATACTGTTATTGCCCATGGGGATGGTACACCTCCTCAACTTCCAGAAGATACACGCTTACTGATAATTGAAGCAAGCAATACTGAAAATGCACCAAAAGTTTCATTCTCACATACCATTGCTTTTTCTCACTACAATCATATTTCAGGCCAATTACCTTTAAATCCAAAAACGAATAAAATGATCGAGGGTGGTGCAAAAGAGCAAACTGAGCAATGTCTTAAAAATATCAAAGCGATTATTGAAAGTGTTGATCACGTTATGGATGATATCGTTAAAATCAATGTTCAACTTAAAAATATCACAGACATGGATGCCATGACCGAAGTTTACACTACATTCTTCAATGGCGATCTTCCAGCAATAACAATCATTGGCGTTGCTAGTATGCCAATGAATGCTTTAGTGCAAATTGACGCAGTCGTTTCTAACTGTGAAGGTACTCCAGCATAATTGATATTAAATAATGATAATTTTAATTTAAACACCAAAATCAAATTTATTTAATCTCGAGATTAAGGTAAGAATCTACAAAAACTCTAGATTCTTACCTATTTTAATAAAAATAGACGCTTAATACCTTTGTAATATATCAATACTTCTGGATTTTACTGCGCTAATAAGCGGTATTTCTAATCGGCAGTAAACTACAGCACATCACAATTTCCCACACAGATGATTTCATTAATAACAAAACAAATATAAAGAGGAAATTAGCGTTATTGCACGCCTCTTTTTTACTCTGTTACCGAAATAGATGCCAAGCTAAAAATCCTTTGTTACACTATCACTTCACTATTGAGGAATGATAATGCCTAAAAAAACACCGACGACTACATTACACGAAGAATATCAACGTTGCCCTAACGCCAACCTATGGCGACGTATGGCTGCTTTTGTTTATGATTTATTCGCCATTGGCGCCATTTTAATGCTGGCAACAGGTATTGCGATTCTCTTAATCATCATTTTAACGAAAGTAGGGATTATTGATATTACCCCCTATCAAGATATTGCCGACTACTTAGCACACAATAGTTTTTTTGCCTTCTATTTAGGTTTAGTTATCGTTACTTTTTATAGTTATTTTTGGACACATGCAGGGCAAACTCTGGGCATGAAAGCATGGCGCTTACGCGTACAAAATAATAATGGTCAGAATATTACACAAATGCAATCATTTATCCGCATGGCAACTTCTGCTTTTGGATTAGGTAATTTAATGGCTATTTTTCCTAATAAGAATGCCTTTCAAGATCTTTGGGCAGAATGTAAAGTAGTGGTATTAAGCAAGAAACTTAACAATAGAAAAATTTAAATAAATACATATTAGAAATAAAAGCAATACAAAATTACACTTTAGGTCTGAATTAATACTTCCGACTTAGCATCTAAAAAGTTTACAGTGTTTGCTATCCTACCCTCGAGATACAAAATAAAAGCTTTAATTCCAACAACATTTTCTTTAAGTGTCTATCCTATTCATACTCTAATACTCAGGATTAAAGTGATTATTAGTACATATCCAACTCTGTTAACAGAAGTTATAACGTCTGATATACGATCGACAAGAACGACTAACTCATTATTCAACCACATTTTAATGATTCTAGAAATTCTTTTTATTTTAATAAAGTGTTTTGGGAATTTATTTGAGCTAATTATGATTATTGAAATATCTTATTCCTAAAGTACTTCTTTATATAAGAAGCACTTCTTTTTGCCTATTAATTTATCAAAGAAGGGAAATATGAATAATTTTTTAAAAACATTAATAATTTTAACTCTATTAAGTAGCTCTATGTCATGGGCTAAGCCAAATATAGTCATTCTTGCAACGGGAGGAACCATTGCAGCATCTGGAGAATCTTCAACAAGTAGCGCTTACTCTTCGGGTGTTGCAACCGTTGATGAATTAATCAATGCAGTGCCAGCTATTAATAAAATAGCGAATATACAAGGTGAACAAATATCAAATATAGGCTCTCAAGCAATCAATGACAAAATATGGCTCAAATTAGCAAACCGAGTTAATACCCTGCTAAAAAAAGATAGTGTTGATGGTGTTGTAATAACACATGGCACTGACACACTAGAATCAACCGCTTATTTTTTAAATTTAACCGTTAGAAATAATAAACCTATCGTTGTTGTGGGAGCGATGCGATCTGGATCGTCATTAAGTGCCGATGGTCCTTTAAATATTTATAACGCAGTGAGTGTTGCCATTAATAAGAATTCTTTCAATAAAGGCGTCCTTGTCGTTATGAACGATGAAATTCATAGTGCACGCGAAGTCGCTAAAATGAATACTTCGTTGGTCAATGCCTTTGCATCGCCAAATACAGGGAGGATAGGAACGGTATACTATGGGAAAGTAAATTATTATACGCAATCCACAAAAAGAAATACCATAAATTCTGAGTTTAATATTGAAAATATCACCTCCTTACCTAGAGTTGATATCATTTATGCTCACGCACAAGACACAGACATATTTGTGAAAGCTGCCGTTAATGCAGGTGCAAAAGGCATCATACATGCGGGTATGGGAAATGGAAATATTTATCCTCTAACCTTAAAAGCATTAGCCAAAGCAAGTAAAAATGGCGTCATTATTGCCAGGACATCTCGAGTGGGTTCTGGTCGTACAAATCTACATGAAGAAGTCAATGATACAAAATATGGATTTATTGTAACTGATAACTTAAACCCACAAAAAGCAAGAATATTACTAATGTTAGGCTTGACTAAAACAAACAATAAAGAAAAATTGCAACAAATGTTTTTTGAATATTAAACAAAAGATATGCTCGATATATACTGTTTATTAAGGTTGTCGTTATAATATTTATTTCGACAACCTTAACTTTTCACGACAATAATCAAATATAGTCGCAGAAATAAGACTCTGTATTATCACACCTAACGTTAAAATATTAACTTTGCCGTCTTAAAAGATACATAGCAAGACATAAAACTAATATGCTAGGTAATAGCGCTCCGAGTAATGGTGATATACCAAAAACTAAACTTGCAGGACCAAATAATTCACCTGAGACGTGAAAAGCAAAGCCACTTGCAATACCCAAGATTAAGCGAGTACCCATGGTAACCGTGCGTAATCCTCCAAAAATAAACGAGACCGAAAGTAACATCATCACCACGACAGTAAAAGGTAGCACCGCTTTACGCCACAAGATAAGTAGATAACGGTTTGCGTCTTGTTTATTATGCTCCAAATAAGTAATGTAATTATAAATATCACGCATCGACATTTTACTTGGATCGCTTAATATAACATTCAATTTCTTAGGTGTAAGATCCGTATTCCAAATAGACTGATCTTTATGCTCAACTCTAATTTTTTCTTTAGAGAACCAAGTCCATGTACTATTTTCAAGTAACCACTCTTTATTTTTATACGAGACTTTATTCGCTAATACAGCATGATCAAGTTGCATTTCGGAGTCAAAAAAATACAATCTAACATTAAATAACTCCGACTGACTATTCATGCGTCCAATACTAATAAATGCATCGCCATTTTTTACCCAAACACCATATTTATTACTGACACCACTTGCGCCACTACGTGCTAAATCTCGCATTGAATATGCTTCTTTATCTGTTACGGGTGCAACAAATTCAGCTAAGAGCATAACGGCAATAACCATAGGAACAGCGGTTTTTAACACGGCACCAGCAATGCGAACTTTCGATATCCCAGCGGCTTGCATTACGATGAGTTCACTACTCCCGGCTAAGCTTCCTAGTCCAATTAACGCGCCGATTAAAGCCGCCATAGGAAAAAACTCTGTCATTTCAACCGGCATTTTTAAAAGAACAAAATACGCAGCAGAAAGCACATCATAAGAGCCTTGACCAACGCTTCTCATCTGCTCAACAAATTTAATGATGCCACTTAAGCCTAATAAAACAAATAAAGTTAAAAGCGTTGCTGCAAATACTGTTTTTCCAATGTAACGATCTAAAATACCCATTATGAATTCCGTTATTTTTTAATATATTTAGTTTTTCTTACAAATTTACCTAAACTTCTTAGATGTAAAAAGATCCCCCCGAGTAAGAAAACTATTTGTACTACCCAAATACTCAACACCGGTAATGTTTCTTCTTCGATTAAACTTTTTGAAGTGCTAAGACATAAAAAATAAGTAAGATAAAGCGCTAACGCCGGCAAAAGTTTAGCATAACGTCCTTGCCTTGGATTTACTTTAGCTAACGGAACCGCCATAAATGTTAATAATAAAATAGATAATGGAATGGCAATTCGCCACTGTAATTCAGCTCGTGCTTTTGCATCCGTTTGGCTTAGTAAACTCAGCGTTGGCAACGCGCTCACACCACGCGTTCGTTGCCGAATTTCTCGATTCGCAATATGCACTTCATAACTTGAGAAATGGCCAAGATCAAACTCATAATCACCAACATTTCCAGAGTAACTTTGCCCATCATTTAGCGTTAGCCAGGTACCATCCTCTTTCTCCTGCACACTTCCATGCAAAGCAGTTAATACAGAAGGGGCTTTATTCTTACCGCTTGGCCAATAAGAGGCAAATATTTTCTCTAATTTTTGTCCTTTATGATATTTTTCCACATAAATAACTCCTCCATTTTCAGAAGATTTATGAAAACGCCCCTCTATTAACGTTGCCACTCCTGCGTCCGATTCTGCTTGTTCAATAACAGAAACCATTTCATCTTCTGCATGTGGCGCTAAATATAAACTATTAAAAGAAGCGAATATAAAGGTAAAAAACGATAATAATAATGTTGCCTTTAAAACACTGTTAGGGCTATAACCACATGACGTCATGGCAACCATTTCACTTTCGCTGTGCAATCGACCATGAGCAAATAATATTGCCAAATAAAAACTTATCGGCAACATTAACGTCCCTAATGTTGGCAAATTAAGGTATAACAAAGTCATCACTAAATCCGGTGCAATCACACCATTGATAGCTTGCTCTAAAATTCTTATGAATTTTTGGCTGACAAAAATAAGAAGTAAAACAAAAAGAATGCCAAACTGGCTTTTAAATGTTTCCAGCATTAAGTAACGACGAAGTATCACCTAGCTCTCCAGTATAAAATAAGATCTTATGAAAAAGGGTAAAGTAGTGAATTAAGAAACTAATTACGGTAACATAACTGTTTTCATTTTTTAATTACACAGAACGCTATAATAACTACATTTTAATTAGAATAGCATCGTTAATCTCAATATAATCAGCTCACTCAAGGATAAACATGGATTTTTTCATCAAAAGTGGCTCACCAGAAAAACAACGCTGTGCTTGTGTTGTTGTTGGTGTTTATGAAATGCGCCGTTTATCCTGCGCCGCAAAGCAACTTGATAAAGTCAGCGATGGTTATTTGAGCACTTTACTGCACCAAGGTAATATTGAGGGAAAAATAGGCCAAATTCTTTTTTTACAACAAATTAAAGGCGTACTGAGTAAACGAGTCTTATTAATCGGGTGCGGAAAAGAGCATGAGCTTAATGAAGCATCCTACCAAGAGATCATAAAAAAAACAATCCAAACACTTAATGAGAATGGAACATTAGAAGCAATTTGCTTTTTATCTGAGTTACCTATTAAAGAAAGAAATAATTATTGGGCTATTCGGCAAGGTATTGAAAAAACAAAAGATACATTGTATGTTTTTGATAAGTTTAAAAACAAAAAAAATCATAAAAAACAAATATTACGTAAACTGACATTTATAATAACCGACCGCTCGCAACTAAAAATGGCCAATTTAGCAGTTGCGCATGGCAATGCTATATCTTTAGGCATTAAAACCTGTAAAGATCTTGCTAATCTACCTGCAAATATTTGTACACCGCTTTATTTAGCCGAGCAAGCACAACAACTAGCAAACCAATATCCTAAAATCAATACAACCATTTTAAACAATCAAGCATTAAAAGAACTAAAAATGTACAGCTACTTAGCCGTTGCACAAGGGTCAATCAATTCGGCTTATCTTGCTTTAATACATTATGAAGGTACTAATAAAACCCAAAAACCAATTGTTTTAATTGGTAAAGGTATCACCTTTGATTCTGGTGGTCTGTCCTTAAAAAGAAGCTCAGCAATGCTTGGGATGAAATATGATATGGCAGGTGCAGCGGCAGTTTTGGGGACATTACAAGCCATTGCTTCATTAAATTTACCCATTAATGTTATTGGAATATTAGCCTGCGCCGAAAACATGCCAGCGAGTAATGCTTACCGTCCTGGTGATATTTTAACAACCATGTCTGGCCAAACAGTTGAAGTTTTAGACACTGATGCTGAAGGCCGTTTAGTTTTATGTGACGTATTAACTTATGCTGAGCGTTTTAAACCTGATTGTGTTATTGATATTGCCACTCTCACAGGGGCTTGCATTAGCGCATTAGGACATAATATCAGCGCATTATTAACGCCACATGATGGACTCGCGCATCAATTATTAAAAGCATCAAAACAAGCGGTAGATAAGGCATGGCAATTACCCATGGATGATGAATACCAAAAGTTACTAGAAAGCTCTTGCGCAGATATGACTAACTTAGGTGGTAATGCAGCGGGAACTATCACCGCTGCTTGCTTCTTATCTCGTTTCACCGCAAAATATACATGGGCACATTTAGACATAGCCGGCACAGCTTGCTCTCCAAACGACCCGAGTAATGGGGCAACTGGGCGCCCTGTTGCCCTACTAACACAATTTTTAATTAACCGTAGTGATTACCAGCCATGAGCCAAGTGACCTTTTATATTTTAAATGAAAATCAACAAGATAATGTCTCTGCGCAAATAATCCAAGCTTGTAATTTGGTCGCGTTCTATTATCAAAAACAAACTAAAGTATTTATTTATACAGAAAATCAAGAAGATGCTTTTCTTGTAGATGAATATTTATGGCAATTTGATGGAGATAGTTTCGTTGCACACAATTTAATGGGCGAAGGCCCTCGTTTTGGTAGCCCTGTCGAAATTAGCTGGATGCCCACAACACAAGTTCGCCCTGTATTAATAAACTTAAGTTTACAAGCACCTGAGTTTGCAAATAATTTTCAACAGATCATTGATTTTGTTCCCTTTGAGGAAACGTTAAAGATGGCTGCTCGCAAACGTTACAGCACCTATAAAAAATTAGGTCATACTCTTTCAACAATACATGTAGAAAGTCTAAATTCAATCAATAAAATAGAAGATAAGTGATGGAAAAAACATATAACCCAAGTGCTATTGAGCAAAAAAACTATCAAAACTGGGAGAAAAAAGGATACTTTAAGCCACATGGAGATACCTCCAAAGAAAGTTTTTGTATTATGATCCCCCCTCCTAATGTAACAGGTAGTTTACACATGGGTCATGCTTTCCAAGATACGATTATGGATACTATTATCCGTTACCAACGTATGCAAGGTAAAAATACACTCTGGCAACACGGAACAGATCATGCAGGCATTGCAACTCAAATGGTTGTGGAGCGTAAATTATTTGCAGAAACAGGACAAACACGCCAAGAATTAGGCCGAGAAACTTTTATTAATAAGATTTGGGAATGGAAAGAAGAATCTGGCGGCACGATTTGCAAACAGATGCGCCGTTTAGGCACGTCAGTTGATTGGGATAGAGAACGTTTCACCATGGATGATGGCCTATCTAAAGCGGTTAAAAAAGTATTTGTAGATTTATATAATGATGATCTTATTTACCGCGGTAAACGCTTAGTGAACTGGGATCCAAAACTACATACTGCCATTTCCGATCTTGAAGTAGAAAGTAAAGATGAACAAGGTTTTATGTGGTATTTTCGTTATCCACTCGCCGATAATGCAACTACATTAGAGGGGAAAAACTATATTGTTGTGGCCACAACTCGTCCAGAGACAATGCTGGGAGATACAGGTGTTGCGGTTAATGCTGAGGATCCTCGTTACAAGCATCTTATTGGGAAAAACATCGTTTTACCCTTCACGCAACGATTGATCCCAATCATCGCTGATGAACATGCTGATATGGAAAAAGGTACTGGTTGCGTTAAAATCACCCCTGCTCATGATTTTAACGATTATGAAGTTGGTAAACGCAATAAATTACCGATGCTCAATATATTAACCTTTGATGCCCGGATTGCTAAAGAAGCCACCGTTTTTGATAGTAATGGTGAAGTAAGTGACGTTTATAGCGCAGCTTTACCGATTCAGTTTCAAGGCTTAACCCGTGAAGATGCTCGTAAATTAGTCGTTAGCGAGTTAGATGCTTTAGGTTTACTTGAAGATATCAAAGCACATGCTCTCACTATTCCTTATGGCGATCGCAGTGCCGTGATTATTGAACCAATGCTTACCGACCAATGGTATGTTCGTGTTGCACCCTTAGCAGAAACAGCCACACAAGCCGTTGAAAATGGAGACATAAAGTTTGTCCCTCAACAATATGAAAACCTTTATAAATCATGGATGACCGATATTAAAGATTGGTGTATTTCACGTCAACTTTGGTGGGGGCATCGCATTCCCGCTTGGTATGATGAAAATGGGAAAGTATATGTTGGCCATAATGAAGAACAAATACGTAAAGACAACCAATTAGATACCACTGTCAAATTAACTCAAGATGAAGATGTATTAGATACGTGGTTTTCTTCGGGTTTATGGACTTTCTCAACATTAGGCTGGCCTGAAAAAACACTAGATCTTAAAACGTTCCATTCCACCGATGTATTAGTGACAGGTTTTGATATTATCTTTTTCTGGGTCGCACGTATGATAATGATGACGATGCACTTTATGAAAGATGAAAATGGCAAGCCACAAGTCCCCTTTAAAACCATTTATATGACCGGACTTATCCGTGATGAAAATGGCGATAAGATGTCTAAATCAAAAGGTAATGTACTTGATCCGCTAGATATGATTGATGGTATAGATTTAGAAAGTTTAGTCACAAAACGCTGTGGTAACATGATGCAACCACAATTAGCTAAAAAAATAGAAAAACAAACCCGCAAAGCCTTTGCCGGTGGTATTGAAGCACATGGCACCGATGCATTACGTTTTACTTTAGCGGCAATGGCATCAACGGGCCGAGATATTAACTGGGATATGAATCGCCTTGAAGGTTACCGTAACTTCTGTAATAAATTTTGGAATGCTAGCCGTTACGTTATTATGAGTTGCACTGATATGCCTTGCGCTTTTAATCACGATGCAGATAATAAGCAACAACTGAGTCTCGCAGATCGTTGGATCCAAGGACAATTACAAACAACAATCAAAGAATACCGCCATGCATTAGATACTTTTCGCTTTGATATAGCGGCTAATATTTTATATGAATTTATCTGGCATCAATTCTGTGGTTGGTATTTAGAGCTGACTAAACCGGTATTATTTAAAGGCAATGAAGCAGAACAACGAGGCACACGCCATACTTTGATTTCGGTACTTGAAACTTTACTACGTTTAGCACATCCTATCATGCCATTTATGACCGAAGAGATATGGCAACGTTTAAAAGAGCTAACAGGTCAAGGAGGCGATACTATTATGCTTGAGGCATTCCCTGAAGTGAATGCAAATCTCGTTGATAAGCAAGCTGTTGAAGATCTTGAATGGCTGAAAAAAGTCATTGTTGCCATTCGTAATATTCGCGGTGAAATGGATATCAGCCCGAAAATACCACTTAATTTATTGGTTAAGAATGCAAATAAAGATGACGCACGTCGTTTCACTGAAAATGCAGACTTCCTGAGTGCTCTTGCAAAACTTGAAAGCGTCACAATGCTCAAAAATGATGAAAAAAATCCTATTTGCGCAACAGCGTTAGTCGGCAACCTAGAATTATTAATACCTATGGCAGGTTTAATTGATAGTAAAGCTGAACTGACACGTTTAAATAAAAAACTTGAAAAGACGAGTAAAGATCTCGCTAAAATATCAGGTAAACTAAACAATGCACGTTTTGTAAGTAATGCACCACAAGCGGTCATTGACAAAGAACGAGGAAAACTAGCAGAGCTACAAAGTACCTGTGAAAAATTAGAACAACAAATAAATACAATAAAAGCTCTATAATAATAAAAGCCCATTTTATTTTACATCTAATATGGGCTTTTATTTTTTAGACTTAATCTACTTTTATATGTGACGATTTATATCAGATATTAAATCTTCGACTCAATATAAATAGCAAATATATCCTCGTTATTTCCTATCATGTTAACATCACAGATATACTGAGTAATAACATTATCATAATAGAAAGCATCCCGACCAATGGTAAAGAAAATTTCAGCCAAGAAGCATAACTGACTCGCCCTATTGCAAGTGCACCCATCACAACACCTGAAGTCGGTGTGATAATATTAGGTAAGCCAGATGCGGATTGAAAAGCCGTTACAACCAACTCCCTACCTACGCCGGCAAAATCAGCGAGAGGAGCCATAATAGGCATACTCAAGACGGCCAAACCAGAAGATGAAGGTACTATAAAGCACAATACCACCTCAATCCAATAGATTGCATTGATAAAAATAACATCATTTAAACCACTTAGTAACCCTTCTGCAAAATGTAAAATGGTATGCGTAATATTACCATTATCCATTATAACAACCAGCCCACGGGCAATAGCTATTATCAATGCCACACCAAGTAAATCTTTTGCACCCTCAATAAAACTATTGGTTAAGTCTTCTTCTGATAATCGAGACACGACACCAATAATAATACTCGCACCAATAAACAACGCAGATAGCTCAGCCATCCACCAGCCAGCCTGAGAAACGCCCCAAACCATGATCAAAAAAGCTAAAGCAAAGAGAATTAGCACCAGTTTATGTTTAGTGGTTAGTACTAAATTTTGTCGTTTTCTTGTATGTAGAAAATGTTTCTCATTTTCTTCTTTTTGATGTGCAACGAGTGATTTAGAAGGATCTTGTTTAACTTTAGCTGCATAACGCATTACATAAATAACACAAAGTAGCCACCCAAGCGATAAAATAACGACTCGTAGCCAAAAACCTTCCATAAAGTTGATGCTTGCAGCATTTGAAGCAATAACTGTTGCAAAAGGATTAATCGTTGAGCCTAAACAGCCAATACCAGCACCAATCATAATAATCGCAACCCCCACAATACTGTCATAACCTGCAGCAATCATCACCGGAAGCAATAAAGTATAAAATGGTAATGTTTCTTCAGCCATCCCGTATATTGTACCTCCCATTGCAAATAAGCCCATTAATATTGGGATCATCCACTTTTCTCGCCCGTTAAGATACTTCAGGGTAGATGCAATACCCGCATCAATTGCGCCAGTACGTGTAACAACACCAATAAAGCCACCAATAATTAATACAAACAGAGCAATATCAATCGCTCGAGCCATGTAAGATGATGGATCATAAAAACCTTGTATAGGCGCCATTAAAATATCAGTGAACCCCTGATGGTTGGGCTCAACCGTATGATATGAACCGATAAGAGGAACCGATTTACCTAAATCGGGATTCATTACCATTTGATATTTACCCGCGGGGATCATCCAAGTTAAACTTGCCATTAAAACGATAAGTAAAAATAAGATGCTATAAGCAGAAGGGAATTTAAATTTCATTATTATATCCTTCATATTAAGCAATAAATTGCATGATCTCAGTCACTGACATATTTGCTAAACCCATTTTTTTTAAAGTGCGTCCAGTAACAAAATAATTGGTACTATTATAAGCATTATCAATATGTAAGCAGGACGTAACGATAGGTGTTGCGGTCTTGGTTAATAAGCCAAATTCATGACAAGGAACTAATAAATAAGCTGCATCTTCGGTAATATAACGATTTGAAGCAGAATCTGGAGCGCTATTTAACTTTCCATGCGTTTCAGAAGTTCGATTAACCTCATAAACATTTTCACATTGCATCGCATATAATGCATTCATCGCATCTAACTCTGGGACCAAAGATAAACCTAATGCTTGCCCAATTTGAATACGCTCTTTTTCCATCACCGAAGCAGCTTTAGCTGTTGAGGTTGAACAACAATCTTTATAATAATTAAATTTGCCATTAAAATTTTCTAATAATCCCATGCTTAAAGTTGTTAGTAGTGGGTGCCCTCCAAAATTAATATTTTCAAGCCCGACACTAATAACATTAGCGAGCGGTTTTAAGGGTAGAGGCATTATGCTTTGTAATTGAGCCATCGCTTGTTGTGTTTTATGAGCAGGAAAAGCTGCGACAGGTAAAAATTCTTTCATTCCTAAAATAGCAATTTGTGCAGGAGCAACGATACGAGTTGCCCACGGTATTGAAATCGCATCAACAAAAGTAATATCAAGGTGTTGATAACCATGCTCTATTTTCAAACGATTTAACACCAATGAACCATAATTTCCTGGCATTAACATTATAATTTGTCCATCTTTTAAATACGGTAGCATTTCAATAAAAAGAGGCTCTTGAGCAAAGGAGGGAACGGGTAGAATCAATAACTTTGAAAAAGCAATGGTTTCGGCTAAATTACGCGTGACGGTGTGAATAGATTGAAAACCCGAATAGGTCAAATCAACACCATTATATGAAGATAATGCAGTAATGCCACCATGACTTTCTATGTCACTAAGCGCTTGATCAAAACCACTGGCACCGTATAAACAAACTTGTGCACCTTCTAGTGAAAAATGATAAGCGGCGGTTAACCCTGCGTTACCTGTTCCAATAACAGAAACTCGAGTAGACATAATAATTCCTTTTTTACGATAATTTGATTAGAAAGCTCAGCATAAAAAAGGGATTTATTTTTAACAATGTCAGAAAGTTTACAGGAAACTTTCGCTTCCTATCCATTAAATATATCTCAATATACAGAACAAATAATAAAGAGAGTTAACCCACCTTTTTATATTTTGTTAAATAAAGAGTTATCATTCGGATTTTTAATTTTCCAGCGGTTAAACAAGAAACCACAATATAAAAATACTCCGATAATACTTACCGGCCCAAGAATTACTTGAATCAAAGAGCCTGTAAAGTTTTCAGCCCAACTAGCAGGCCCAGGAATCAACGCTGCAAATGTTGCAGCACAGAAGATAATAAACATTGGAACAACTGCAATTAATGCCATTATTCTTCCTTTACCAAGAAAATAAAAATCTCGGGCAAAATCTTTATTGTTGGGTTGCAAACGCAATTTCACATAACCAACTAACATGAATAACACGGGTATGGTTGCGGCTCCACCATCTAAATTCTTAACGGCGGTCAAAAATGCATTCATACCTGAATTGAATTGGCCTAACATGAACAGAACAAGAATAATGGATACTAATATTCCTTGCATTTTCAAAGCATTGACAGGTGTCCCTTCATGATTAACTTCAGATAAACTTTTGCCAAATATGCCTTTTGGTGCATCAACAAATAGCATTTTTACTGGAGCAGCAGTCCATAACATCAATGAGCCACACAAGGTTGTTAGCAATAGGAACATAGCAATAACATTGGTCCACCAACTAGGGAATCCAAGTTGTTGGAACGCAACATAAATTGCGGACATTAACCCAAGTTTTGATGCTTCTTCTACTGGTAAAATCATATTTAGTAATAAAGAGCAAATTACAATAATGGCTGAAAATATCGTTACATTTAACAACAAACCTATTTTAAAAGAACGCTCGCCACCTTTAATATTACGTTTATATGCAGCGAGAGCTTCAAGACCCCCCATTGATTGTAACGCCCATGACATAGATGCAACTTTCGCCCAGGTCAAATCAATACGAGACAAATATTCAGGGACAATAACATCCCCATTAAAAGTGATTGGCGCAGCTGAAATCTTATAAACAGCGGCGATGATAAAAACCATCGTCAAAGCAAAGCCTGCATAGCCAGCAAATGATAATAATCGAGATAACCATTTTGGACCTTGCATTGAAACCCATGTTGCAAGCCAGAACAAGGCAATACATGCAATGCTAACAACTGGCTTAAACCAAGCAAGATTTGTTAAATTAGTTACAAATTGAATATCACTTGAAAACATGTACAACATATACGTAATAATATTAGGTAGAAGATCTACAAAATAAAAAATGTTGACATAAAAATAGAAAAAACCAGCAATAAAACCAAACTTTCGACCTAAAATCAAATTAAGCCACGTTTGATAGCCACTCTCTGATTCTCTGAGCTTTTTCAATGAAGATAGCTCAATAATCATGAATGTATATGGAATAGCGTAAACCAGCGATGCAACGGCATACAATAACCAAGAATTATTTCCCCACTCTGTAAATTGAGATACAACTCCCTTTAAAACAAATCCCCCTCCTGCAATGGAGAAAAACAAAAACGTCATTAACGACATTTTATAACGAGTATTAGATTGATCTGACATGTCTCTTACCCTCTTTTAATTAAAAATAATTAACCGATACCCTTAACAGATATCGGTTAATTTATTATTTTTTACTAATTGGATGCATATAAAATGCATAATGATATTTTTGAACTGGCAACTGATAAATAGAAGGAGGTAACGAGCCCCATGAGTTTTGCCCACCGGTTCCCATCTGTGCTAAATCAATATTTAAAGTTGTTACATCCCCCGGCTGAACATCCACCCCATGTTTTTGTGACATTGCGGTTAATCCAGATGCACTCTCCGACTCGGTATCGGCAACAAAATCAAGCTCATTTGCCGAAAAAGGCCATGCACTTGCATTCAAAAGTTGCTTATCGGCAAGGATCTCTAATCCATTCCCCTCTTTATTTGTTAATCTAAACCAGCGAACGTCCGTTTTATTTCCTGACTCTTGTGGGCGAGGATAGGCATGATATTGCTCCCAAGTTGTCCCTCCATAAATTCCTGCCTTAGCATCTTTTCTATCGGCATAAGTTTCCATTGGGCCTCGACCAAACCATTGCACATACTTAAATTCAGGCGCTAAGGTGACTTGAGTTCCAAAACGCATCATCATTGGAAGAGTTAGATCTCTAGGTATAAAATCGACTTGAACATGGATATCACCCGTCGCATAGATTAAATACTCATAGGTAATGTCACTTGAAACATTAGGAAGGTTGAATGTAACGGTCACTAAAAATTCATGCTCTGAAATAGTCTTTGTCACAAAGGAAGACAACTCTCGCAATGATCCCGCATCTTTCCATAAAGAAGCCCATTCATGTGCGTGAGCTCCAATATCATTATCGGTTAATCCTCGCCAAAAATTGGGAACCAAAGCAGATGTAAATATATTTGTCCCTTTGTGCAAATATTTAATAATATCACCTGTTTTACGAGAAAATATTAGTTCAAAATCGTTGCCTTTAATTAATATCTCGCATTCTTCATCTTTAATGTTTAACTTTTGACAAGTTTCAATATTGATAGGACTGAAAACCTTACGCTCCGTTAAGCTAAACTGATCCCATGCCAATTCATAGCCACTTCCAACCATTGCTACGTCATTTTTAGTCACCGCACTTATCGTTATTAAAAATTCATCCTCATCATGAAAATACGCACCTTCTAAAGGAATAGTTATCTCAGCCGTTGCGCCCGGTTCAACAAGTAATGTACCCATTGATCCCGAAGAGATACTGACACCCGCTTTAGTGATTTCATAGTGAATTTCTAAATGATTTAAACTGATAAAATCATATTTATTTTTCACGGCAAAACGCCCTGAATGTAAATCAACAACTGAAAATTTAACCGGGGCATATACTTTTTTAACTTCCGCCATCGGAGGATGTGGTACACGGTTTGGATCTACTAAACCATCATTTAAGAAATTACCATCGGTAGGCATAGTTGGATGATAGTCTTTGCCATATCCCCAGTATTTTTGACCTTTATCATTGGTTAACTCAAGCGAGTGATCCATCCATTCCCAGATAAATCCACCTTGTAAATTTTCATTTTTATCAATAATTTTCCAATAATCTGCAAGAATACCAAGTGAATTTCCCATCGCATGAGCATATTCAATCATAATCATTGGTCTTGTATTTTTTTGCTTAGCAAATTCTTCAAGGCGCTCTAATGTAGGATACATAGGACAGACAATATCGGTATATGGCATCTCTCCAGCAGGCTCATATTGAACAGGTCGACTTGCATCTTTTGATTTGATCCATTTATAAAGCGTTTCAAATACGCAACCAGTACCCGCTTCATTACCCATAGACCAAATAATAATACAAGGATGATTTTTATCACGCTCTACCATTGCCTGTACCCGGTCTAAATGAGCAGGGATCCAAGATTCAGTATCGCCAAGCTGAGTATCTTCTTTCAATGTAAGTGGGTGTGATTCAATATTTGCTTCATCAATAACATATAATCCATATTGATCACAAAGCTGATACCATCGGGAATGACACGGAAAATGACTCGTGCGCACAGCATTGATATTGTGCTCTTTCATAAGACGAATATCCGTAAGCATATTTTCTTCTGTTGGAACATGTCCTAATTTAGGATGTAATTCATGGCGATTAACGCCTTTTATTTTAATCGTTTTACCATTAATCGTTAATCGTCCATTAATAATCGCAATGTTACGAAATCCAATTTTATGGCTAGTTACTTCTATTATCTCACCCTTCTGATTAGTGAGTGTTAATAACAACGTATATAAATTTGGCGTTTCTGCAGTCCATAATCGTGGTGCTATTATTTCGCCAGAGAAAGAAACACTTTTATTGTTACCGTTATCAATCATTTTTTCTTTAACAACGATTGCATTGAAGTTATCTGTATCATCAAGTAATTCAACGGTTAATTTTATTTCTTCCACCTGATTCGAATAATGTGACAAATCGACAGATAAATTATAAGACGCTTGAGAATACGGTGCATTAAGTTCATATTTAAAATTAAAATTATAAATTCTTATTTTTCCCGTGCCGTAAATAAATACCTCACGTTCAAATCCAGACATGTCGAGCATATCTTGTTTTTCAATATAACTCGCATTCGACCATCGATAGACTTCTACTGAAATTATATTATTACCGGGTTTAACATACTGTGTAATATTAAATTCTGCTGGATTTTTTGCGTTTTGAGTATAGCCAACACGATGCCCATTAATCCAAATAAACGAAGCGGTACGTACACCACCCAAATGCAAAAATATTTCTTGCCCTTGCCAATTATCATTGAGAAAAAAATCACGTTTATATGAGCCTACAGGATTGTAATCTCTAGGAACTTCAGGCCAATTAGTTGTAAACGGATAACGTTCATCTACATAAATAGCATTATCAAACCCTTGTGCTTCCCAATTCCCAGGAACTTTAATACTATCCCAATTCGAAGTATCAAAATCATCTTCGTAGAATTTTTTAGGCCGGGAGACTGGATTAAACGAGCAATGAAATCGCCAAACACCATTGAGCGACAGATAGTTTTTAGCCTCTTCGGGGCGATTAGAAATCGCTTGATATCTATTTAAAAAAGGGAAGGCAAAAGGCCGAGGCTTTTCTTTATTAATTCCATTAATCTGATGATTCTCTAAAACTTTAGGAACATTATTTTTTTCTTTGTATAAATCATTCATCTGTTTTTCATCAAAAACAACAGCAGTCATAAACAGCCTCCATAAATTATTATAAATATCACAAACACAAGATAAGTCCGTTTTATAAAATAAACTTACAGACATCAGGTTGAAAATAAAAAAACCGCGATATACGCGGTTTTTCACTTACTATAATCAATAAAATTATATTATTTTAATAAATTATAATGCGTTAGCAGTATCCACTACATTTTCGACTGTGAAACCAAACATTTTAAATAATTGATCAGCAGGAGCAGACTCACCAAAAGTTGTCATGCCAATAACTTTACCGTTTAAGCCAACGTATTTGTACCAATAATCTGCAATGCCCGCTTCAATTGCTACACGTTTTGTAACATTCAAAGGTAAAACAGATTCTTTATACTCATTACTTTGTACTTCAAAAACATCAGTTGATGGCATAGATACTACACGAACAGCCTTACCTTGCGCCGTTAATTGTACATAGGCGTCTACCGCCAATTGCACTTCAGAGCCTGTCGCTATTAAAATTATCTCAGCAGGTTTATCACTATCTAGTAAAATGTATCCACCTTTAGCAACATTGGCTAATTGCACCGAGTTACGAGGTTGTTGCTGTAAATTTTGACGACTAAAAATAAGCGATGTAGGTCCATCAATTCGTTCAATAGCACTTTTCCATGCCACCGCAGATTCAACAGGATCACAAGGACGCCATAGATCCATATTTGGTGTTAAACGTAAACTTGCCATTTGCTCAACAGGCTGATGAGTTGGTCCATCTTCACCAAGTCCAATAGAGTCATGTGTGAATACTTGAATTGCACGTTTTTTCATAAGTGCAGACATACGTAAACCATTACGTGCATATTCCATAAACATTAAAAATGTGGCGCCATAAGGTACGAAACCTTTATGCAGTGCAATACCATTAATAATGGCTGACATCGCAAATTCACGCACACCATAATGTAAATAGTTACCAGAGGCATCTTCAGCTGTGATTGCTTTTGTACCCGACCACATGGTTAAATTTGACGGCGCTAAATCCGCAGATCCACCAAGCATTTCAGGTAACAATTTAGCAAATTCTTCAATACAGTTTTGTGATGCTTTACGTGTCGCTATATGCGTTGGAGCATCTTGTAACTGTTTAATGTATGAACTTGATTTTTCTTCCCAATTAGCCGGAAGTTCCTCATTTGTACGCCGTTTAAATTCAGCAGCCAATTCAGGGTAAGCAACGCGATATGCATCGAAACGTTTATTCCAATCTTGCTCTGCTTGTTGACCTTGTTCTTGATTATTCCAAGCGCTATAAATATCCTTTGGAATTTCAAAATCACCATATTTCCAGCCTAAAGCTTTGCGTGTTGCAATAATCTCATCGGCACCAAGAGGTGCACCATGGCAAGCATGTGTACCTTGTTTAGCCGGTGAGCCAAAGCCGATAATTGTTTTACAACAAATAATGGTTGGTTTTTTAGTTTCCGCTTTTGCTGCAACAATTGCATCTGTTAGCGCTTTAGGATCATGTCCATCTAGCGAAATAACATGCCAACCGTATGCTCTAAAACGTGCCGGTGTATCATCGGTAAACCAACCTTCTACATTACCATCTATTGAAATGCCATTATCATCCCAAAAAGCAATCAATTTACCAAGACCTAAGGTTCCGGCTAAAGAACATGCTTCATGCGAGATGCCTTCCATTAAGCAACCATCACCTAAAAAGGTATATGTATGATGATCAACAATATTATGTCCGTCTTGGTTAAATTGCGCGGCTAATGACTTCTCTGCAATCGCCATACCCACTGCATTTGTTAGACCTTGACCTAGTGGGCCAGTTGTTGTTTCAACGCCCGGCGTATAACCCAATTCAGGGTGTCCTGGTGTTTTAGAGTGTAATTGACGGAATGATTTAATATCATCAATACTTAAATCATAACCAGTAAGATGAAGTAGAGAGTAAAGCAACATTGAGCCATGACCATTGGACAATATAAAACGATCCCTATCAACCCATTGAGGATTTTTAGGATTATGTTTTAAAAAGTCGGTCCATAATACTTGTGCGATATCTGCCATCCCCATAGGCGCCCCGGGGTGACCTGAATTAGATTTCTGAATGGCATCCATGCTTAATGCACGAATTGCGTTAGCTAACTCTTGACGAGAAGGCATAAAAC
The DNA here is from genome assembly GCF_002239585.1 of Psychromonas sp. CD1. GTDB lineage: Bacteria > Pseudomonadota > Gammaproteobacteria > Enterobacterales > Psychromonadaceae > Psychromonas. The sequence goes on along the minus strand of NZ_NDFH01000003.1, from coordinate 30,593 downwards.
TCTCCTGATTTGGTTTAGTATGATCATTATAAATATACCCATGCAACATTTTAAAAAAATTAAATTAATTATTTATAAAAATGAAAATTTAAAAAAAAGGAATAAATATCTAATAATGCCACGTATACTTACTCCTCTATTATATTTCAGAGGTGAGCAAATGTTCATAGTTACCGGCGGTGCAGGGTTTATTGGCAGTAATATTGTTAAATCGTTAAATGAACGAGGTATTACTGACATTCTCGTAGTTGATGACCTCACAGATGGCAAGAAATTTGTTAACTTAGTCAATTTACAAATCATGGACTACATGGATAAAGATGAGTTTATTACACAAATTCTTTCTGGCCAAGATTTCGGACATATTGATGCTATTTTCCATGAAGGTGCCTGTTCAGCGACGACAGAGTGGAATGGTAAATTTATGATGGAAAATAACTATGAATATTCAAAAGATTTATTACATTATTGTATTGAAAGAGATATAGCTTTTCTTTATGCGTCTTCTGCTGCAGTATACGGTGGAACTAATACGTTTAAAGAAGAACTACAACACGAAAAACCTCTTAATGTATATGGTTATTCTAAGTTTCAATTTGATCAATATGTGCGTCGTATTTGGGAAGATGCCAAAGAACATAATGAAGTCTTACCCCAAATTGTTGGCTTCCGTTATTTTAATGTTTACGGCCCTGGTGAACAGCATAAAGGCAGTATGTCTAGCGTTGCATTTCATCTAAATAATCAAATCAATGCGGGTGAAAATGCCAAATTATTTGAAGGTGAGCATAAACGCGACTTCGTATATGTAGGAGATGTTTGTAAAGTTAATTTATGGTTTTTTGACAATCAAGTTTCAGGCATTTTCAATTTAGGTACAGGTCAAGCTGAATCGTTTTTAGAAGTAGGCAACGCGGTATTAAAATATCATCAAGAAACTAAGAAAAGCACCGCGAAAATAGAACGTATTACATTTCCAGAGCACTTAAAAGGTTGCTACCAAAGCTTTACTGAAGCCGATTTAACACGTCTCCGTGCTGCTGGCTATGATGCCTCATTCAAAACAGTCGCTCAAGGTACCGCTGAATACATGGCGCAACTAAATCAATAAATTTATCCTGCAATATTAAAAGTAGTAGCTCTACTACTTTTAATTCGTTTTACGAGAATTCTATGAACATTTTAATGGCTCTATCACAATTAGAAGTGACGGGTGCAGAAGTTTATGCCACTGCCGTCGGTAACAATTTAAGTGCCCGAGGACATAATTTATTTTATGTTTCTGATACGTTAACAAAAGAGCACCAAGGCCACTTCTTTAAGTTACGCTTTAATAAACGCAGTATCCTTCGTCGTTTTTTCCATGTTTTTTTTCTTATTTGCATAATAAAAAAACATAAAATTCAGTTAATACAAGCACATTCTCGAGCATCTGCTTGGAGTTGTCATTTTGCAGCAAAAATATGTAATATCCCACTCATTGTCACCGTGCATGGGCGCCAACCCGTACATTTTTCAAGTAAAAAATTTAATGCGATGGGCGACTTAACTATTTGCATTTGTGAGGCTATCCAAACTCAAATTTGTAATGATTTAGCCGTGCATAAACACAATACACGCCTATTACGCAATGGCATTGCCACTCAAGATTTCAATGTTGCTAGCGCACCTAAAAACAACAAAAAAATAATTTCAATTATCGGTCGTTTAAGTAGTCATAAAGGAGATGTTTGTTATGCCTTATTAACGCAGTGTATCGACCTTAAAAAATACCATGTGCGTATCATTAGTGGCACACCCTTAACAGAACGTTTTATTAACTTGAAAAACCGCGTAGAGTTCACCGGATACAGTAATAATGTACCACAGCTAATTGCAGAGTCAGATTTAGTAATAGGTGCGGGCCGAGTTGCAATAGAATCTATTTTATCGGGTCGTCCAACTTTTGCCATCGGGGAAGCCAATTGTATTGGAGAGATAACACTTGATAATATAGAGCAAGCAATATCCTCGAATTTTGGCGATATAAACGCAGAAGAAAAAGGCGTAGATATTGATTTTACCCTTTTAAAAAATGAAATAGAAAGTGCCTTACAACAAGATTATTGCGCTAAAAATGTCATCGACATTGTCAAAAACAACTATGATCTCGATACAATCGTGACCCAACTCGAACAATATTATCAAGATTCTTATATTCAAAAAAAACAAAAAGAGATCCCGATTATTATGTACCATCGCTTTATTCAAAAAGAGAGCGAAAAAGGCGTACATGGAACCTATCTTGATATTAAAATGTTAGAAAAACATTTTAAATTACTCAAACGCCTCAATTTTGAAACACTAACGTTTGCAGACTTACAAGAAAAAGGGTTCATTCACCGTTTACAAGTAGGTAAGCGCTTTATTATGATCACTGCGGACGATGGCTATAAAGATAATCTTGAACTAATGTTACCTCTCTTAGAAAAATATCAATTCAAAGCCATTATTTATGCAGTCAGTGGCGAATCCTTTAACCGCTGGGATGTGGAGTGTAATGATAATCCCGAAAAATACGTTGAACTAATGACTGCAACACAATTAAAAACATTAAGTCAATCTCCCTACATTGAGATTGGTGGTCATACTATTTCACACCCCAAGTTACAAAAACTAAGCTATGCTGAGCAATATCATGAAATAGCCGAAAACAAAAAACAACTAGAAACACTTTTACAGAAAAAGTTAATTTCTTTCGCCTATCCTTATGGTTTATATAATCAAGATTCAAAATCCATAGTAGAAAAACTTGGTTATGCTTTTGCAGTGTCGACTAATAAAGGTTCTTTATTTATGCATCAAGATAGGTATCAAATAAGACGTATTGCTATTTTCCCACGTACTGACACCTTCGCTTTGTGGCGAAAAATTCGTGGCAATTACTTATTTAAAAAGGCTAAGTAAATGTTAAAACTCTTAAAATTAAAATTAAGAAATAAAGTCGAATTAAAAGGCAAAAACACTATAATTTTAGGTGAAAATATTCGAGTTCGTTATTGTGATATTAGTTTACGCGGTAATAATAACAAACTTATCTTATCTGATGGCGTCAATCTCAAACGCGTTTGCATTGAAATTACGGGTTCAAATTGCTTAATCTATATCGGCAAGCATTGTATTATAGGTGAAAACACCTATTTGTCTAGCCGAGGCTCATCTACACATTTAAGCATTGGTAATTATTGTATGTTTTCAAGAAATGTAAAACTAATGACCAGTGACGGGCATGATATAACTAAAAACAATAAAATAATAAATCCCAATGCAAGTATAACAATTGGCCACAGAGTATGGCTTGCTGATAGTTGCGTTATATTAAAAGGCAATGACATTCAAGATAATGCTATTATTGGTATTAACGCGGTTGTCACCAAAAATGTTAAGGCTAATTCAATTGTTGCAGGAAACCCAGCAAAAATGATCGGGCAAGACATAACATGGCGCGAAGAGTTGACAGAATGAAAATATTGATAATATCCCCAGCGTGGGTCGGTGACATGGTCATGTCACAAGGGCTTTATATTACCCTCAAAAAATTACACCCCAACGTACAGATAGATGTTGTAGCACCAGCTTGGTGTAAAGCTATTTTAGATAAAATGCCTGAAATTAATAATGCAATCAAAATGCCATTAGGCCACGGACAATTTGACTTAAAAACGCGTTATTTATTAGGGAAAACATTACGTAAAGCACATTATGACATTGCGTATATTCTGCCTAATTCTGCAAAATCTGCACTTATTCCTTTTTTTGCAAAAATACCAATCCGTACAGGGTGGAAAGGTGAAATGCGTTATGGATTATTAACAGACCTTCGACCGAACAAAAAGATATTTCAATATATGTTAGAGCGTTATGTTGCTCTTGCTTATCCAAAAAATGAAATGACGGGCACCGGATGTATGGGCAGAATTAATACATTACCCCGCCCTCATTTACAAATTAAAAAAGAACAATGTGATAGTATTTTACACAAATTTAAATTAAGCCTAAGCCCTACTATTATTGGGCTCTGTCCAGGCGCTGAATTTGGCCCAGCAAAACGTTGGCCCGAACGGCATTATGCGAGTGTAGCAAAAGCCTTAGTTAAACAAAATTTACAAGTTTGGTTATTTGGTTCTGAAAAAGACAAAAATGTAACCAATGCAATCACAAAAATGATCCCCACTAACAAACTGCATTTAATTAAAAATTTGGCGGGTGAAACAAGCTTAAATGAAGCTGTTGATTTGCTTTCTTGTTGCCATACTGTGGTCAGTAATGATTCGGGACTCATGCACATAGCGGCAGCTGTCGGCTGTAACTTAGTCGCTATTTATGGTTCAAGCTCACCGCGCTATACACCTCCACTTACAGAGAATGTCGCTATTTTACAAACCGGTATCAGTTGCCAACCTTGCTTTGAAAAAGAGTGCCGCTTTAGTCATTTAGAATGCTTAAATAAACTGCCTCCAGAGCGCATACTGAATGCTGTTCAATCTTTTTTAAAGCAATGTAGCTCTTAAATTAAAATTATCAGTTGAATATATGCTATATCTTTTTATAAGCACCTATTAAAATCGGCTTTGATAAAGAACGAGCAAACGATGGCCAATGGTTGTTTACCAATACAAAAATAGCACAAAGTAGCTCTCCTCATGTCTTAGATGGGTTTATGAGTTTTATAACAAAATTGGGTATTAAAGATATAGAGCCTCGTTGGAAAATTAATATTCCTAGCGAGGTTCTAGAAAGAACACAAAATATAATCAACAACAAAAAAACGTTTATCATTTGCCCCGCCACGAGCAAAACTTATAAAAACTGGACAAGAGAAGGCTACTGCACACTTGCGCAACATGCTTTAAAAAAGGGGTTTCAAGTGCTAATTTGTGGCGCAAACACAGAAATAGAGCACGATTTTGCCAATTATATTGTGCAAAAAACTCAGAAAAAAGCCATTACATTGATTGCTAAAACAAGTTTAATCGAATTACTTGCCCTTATCCAAAAAAGTAATTTGATACTTGCACCCGACACAGGAGCAATACATATGACCACAATGGTTGGAACTCCCGTTATTGGCCTTTATGCGCATCATAACCCTCAGCGCACAGGTCCTTATCACGCCCAAGAAAATGTTGTAAGCGTTTATGAATACTTTATTTGCAAAGAAACACATAAAAATATTAAGCAATTATCTTGGCGAGCGCGTGTAAAAAACAAACATGCAATGCAAAAAATACCTGAAAAATCTGTGATTGATCTCTTTAATAAAATCACATTCAAATTAATCTAAAAAATTACTGTTAAGAACTACACAGAGAAATTAATATGCCAAATAAAATCAGTGCCATTATCATTACTAAAAATGAACAAAGTAATTTACCAACCTGTTTAGATTCATTAGCTTGGGTTGATGAAATAATTATTGTAGATTCGGGAAGTAAAGATAATACACAAGAGATAGCGTGTCGCTATGGGGCTAAATTCTATTCTCATCCTGATTGGCAAGGCTTTGGTGAACAAAAACAAATTGCACAACATTACGCATCGCATACATGGATACTAGCTATTGATGCAGATGAAGTCGTTTCTACAGAGTTAAAAGTTTCTATACAACAAAAAATAACAAAATCTAATCTGAATAGCGTATTTAAAATAACCCGTAAAACGTGGGTTTTTGGCCGTTTTTTAAAACATTCAGGTTGGGTAGATAAAATTATTCGCGTTTATCCCAAAGCATTAGCGCATTATAATGATGCCCTAATACATGAAAAAGTAGTAATGACTACAAATGTCGACATAAAAGAACTAAATGGAGATTTATTACATTATTCCTATAGCAATATGACCAACTACTTAATTAAGTCCGCAAATTATGGCAAAGCATGGGCCGATGGAAAACAACAACGCGGTAAAAAAAGTAGTATTTTTCAAGCATTAGTTCATGCATTAGGCTGTTTCTTGAAAATGTATGTACTACATGTTGGCTTTTTAGATGGCAAACAAGGTTTTATAATTGCAACGTTATCAGCCCATTCTACCTTTATCAAATATGCCGATTTATGGATCCGAGAAAATGATACTCGACATAATAAATAAGAATGAAACAACAAAAAATTCTCGATAAACTGATTAGCGCCTAAATGTGGAGTTTTCCCAATGTTAAATAAGGCAGATTCAACCTTGAAGTGCATAACCGCTAAGCCGCAAGTGCGGTTATGTGTTCTGCCATAATCTGAAGTGGCGTTTTAAAAAAAAGTTTCTTTCTCGGTCTATTTAATGTGTATCCGCTTGAAATTAAGACGCATTAAATAATTAATTAAAATAGAGACCCCTGATGAATACATTTATATTTATTAGCAATAGACTCAGTAAAATCATCGGTAATATTTGTAAAATATTGGCTTATCCCTTTCATTTTTTATTTCCAAATAAACGCTTTATTATTCCTGAATTTTCCAACGTAAAAATCAAGATAAAAAACAAACATAAAATTCCAAAAATAATATGGCAAACAAATTATTCAAATCGTTCAACATTACCTGTATATCTTAATTATCTCTTTAATCGATTAATGTCTCTTGATTATGAATATCACTATGTCAGCACAGAAGAACGCTTAATTTTCATTGAGAAACATTGCTCAGACGAAATTTTTCAAAACTTTAAGCTCCTAATCGATGGTGCTGCACAAGCTGATTTATGGCGTCTTATTGTCCTATATTATAAAGGCGGTGTTTATTTAGATATTGATGCTAATTTTGTATGGCCACTCGCGAAGATGCTTAACATTGATGCAGATGCTGTTTATTTAAAAATAAAAAACAATACTGAATTTACTAATTATTTTATCGCAACCGCACCGAATAACAAAAATATTGAATTAATGATCCACCTTATCATTAGCAACATTAAGAACCGTAAAATTGATGGCGGTGTCTATAATATGACAGGACCGGGTGTATTAAATGCGATTTTAAAAAATAAAGATGTTATCTCTCGTATACATCGAGAAACATGTATTCAAGGAAGTTTTACTAATGAATATTTTCAATATCTTGATAAACCAGGCACTAAATGGACACATAAAAAGAACTCCGAACTACTTAAAGAGAAAAAATGAAGCAATCCAATAACACCAACATACACATTACCTATGATCCAACTTTAATAACAGAGGTCTCTCTAGCGCACTTTACCCATAAATATTGGGAAGATAAAAGAGCAATTGTCGGATCAGCAAAAGGTAGAGGTGTAACATGGTTTGTTCAATTAGATGGATTGCAAGGCGCCTTGCGCCATTATCAACGCGGTGGTTTATTTGGCCGTCTTATTAAGGATCATTACTTTTTTTGGGGTTGGTCTAAAACTCGTAGCCTACAAGAATTTTCGTTATTACACTTTCTGTTCCAAAAAGGTGTGAATGTGCCTCGCCCAATTGCGGCCATTGCCATAAAAAAACGATTGTCTTATCAAGCAGATCTTATCACTGAAAAAATAAACAATGCACAAGATCTTGTTTCTATTTTAGAAGGTACAACTTTAGACGCACATATTTATAAAAAAATAGGTGAAGAAATCGCAAAAATGCACCAAGCACAAGTAAATCACAGTGACCTTAATATCCATAATATCTTAATCGATAACAACCAAAAAGTATGGATAATTGATTTTGACAAATGCCATAAACAACAAGGTGATGCATGGAAGTCCGACAATTTAAAACGCCTTAAACGCTCATTTCTAAAAGAACAAAAAAAACGCAATATTTTATGGTCAGAAATAGATTGGCGACAACTAAAAGAATCTTACTTGTGTACATCTATAACATAACATAACATACCATATACTCATCTTTAATTCATCGGTCTATTGATTCAAAATGGAAGCATAAGACAAGTAAAATTTAAGTGTTTTAATAACTCGAACGTTTAAAAAATAAGAGCGGAACTATACTCAAAAGAAAGCTTCCATATTTCTATCAACGCGAAGCATCCAACTATTTGATCGATCTTCCATCTTAATATAAGAGCTTATTTAGGATAGTAAGCTTTAAGTTCTATTGATTTTAGCTCTCTTGAGCTAGAGGGAAAAGAGAGGCCTAATAATAGGCACTCTCACTTTTATTTTCACCAAAATTTTAAAATGAAAAATCTAGTTATGCACTTATTGTTTAAATGAAATATGCTTATTTCCAAGCCTTCCACGTGTTAATAAGCCCATTTGTTGAGCTATCGTGAGCAGTGACATTTTCAGAATCAGCCAAAACAGGCAATATTTTACCCGCTAATTGTTTACCTAGCTCAACGCCCCATTGATCAAAACTAAAAATATTCCAAATAATACCCTGTGTAAATATTTTTTGTTCATACATAGCCACTAATTGACCTAATGTTTTTGGCGTTATTTTATTAACTAAAATAGAATTAGTTGGTTTATTTCCAGGGAAAACTTTAAAAGGTAACAAACGTTTTATTTCCTTAGTGCTCTTCCCTTCACGAACAAACTCAGCCTCAACTTGCTCTGCCGTTTTGCCAAATGCAAGCGCTTGGGTTTGTGCAAAAAAATTAGATAATAATTTCTGGTGATGATCGCCAACTGGATTATGACTTTGTGCTGGTGCAATAAAATCACAAGGAATAAGTTTTGTTCCTTGATGAATCAATTGATAAAATGCATGTTGACCATTCGTACCCGGCTCGCCCCAAATAATAGGGCCCGTTTGATAATCCACAGCATTACCATTGCGGTCAACATTTTTACCATTTGACTCCATATTACCCTGCTGAAAATAAGCAGGGAAACGATGCATATATTGATCATAAGGTAAAATAGCTTCTGAGGTGGCACCATAAAAATTGTTATACCAAACACCTATTAAGGCTAAAATAACGGGAATGTTTTCTTTAAATTCAGCTTGCGCGAAATGTTGATCCATTTCATGCGCGCCTTCTAATAAACTTTCAAAGTTTTTAAAACCAATACTTAATGCAATAGACAAACCTATCGCAGACCAAATAGAATAACGCCCTCCTACCCAATCCCAAAATTCAAACATATTATCAGCGTCGATACCAAACTCAACAACGGCGCTAATATTAGTTGATAACGCAACAAAATGCTTCGCAATATGTTTCTCATCTCCTGCAACCTTAAGGAACCAATCTCGCGCACTATGAGCATTAGTCATGGTTTCTTGCGTTGTAAATGTTTTAGATGCAATTAAAAATAACGTCGTATCCACATTTAATTCTGCTAATGTTTCCACAATATGCGTAGCATCTACATTCGAAACAAAGTGAGTTTTTATACCCTTAACTTGGTAATTTGCAAGTGCTTCTGTCACCATATAAGGACCTAAATCAGAGCCTCCAATACCTATATTGACGATATCTGTAATAACTTTCCCAGTATAACCTTTCCACTTTCCAGAATGTATTTCAGCACAGAAAAGTTCCATATGTTTCAATACTTTATTCACTTGAGGCATCACATCAACACCTTCAACGAACACCGGGGTATTACTACGATTACGTAATGCACTATGTAAAACAGCTCTATTTTCAGTTTCATTAATAATTTCGCCAGAAAATTGTGCTTGAATAGCAGTTTTAAGATCTACTTCATCCGCTAGCTGAATTAATGTGTTAAATATCTCTTTAGTTATCAAGTTTTTAGAGAAATCAACCAGTAGATCGTTATTTAATGTTATAGAAAAATTCTTAAAACGATCTTTATCTTGAGCAAACAGATCATTAAGTTGCATATCTGAATGATTATCAAATAACGATTGTAATTGAGACCAAGCAATGGTTTTAGTCGGGTTAATATTTTTTAGCATAAATAGATTCCTGAGAAATGGCCCTAATGGCACTTTAAAATTAACAGATCTTTAACTATGCGCACAGAAGCTCTGCTAAAAAACGCATTTTTTATATTTTAAATCAAAAAAAAAACAAAAACAGTAACAAAAAGTAACACTCTTTTGCAATATGACAAATAAGCATCAATCAGGTATTATCCTACACTCTTATTAGTTAATTTATCACGGGTAGAGTAGACAATGAATAAGGTACCTGAAAGCACCACACATTTCGGTTTTAAAACAGTTGATGAAGATAAAAAAGTAGAGCTTGTCGCTGAAGTATTTCATTCGGTTGCGGCGAGATATGATTTAATGAACGATGTTTTATCTCTGGGAATTCATCGCCTTTGGAAACGTTTCACAATAAATTGCTCTGGCTTGAGAAAAGGACAAAAAGCACTTGATTTAGCAGGTGGAACTGGTGATTTAACCGCTAAATTTTCTCGTATAGTAGGACCATCAGGGCAAGTAGTATTAGCGGATATTAATGACTCAATGTTAAAAGTTGGACGCGCTAAACTACGCAATGCAGGCATTGAAGGCAATGTGGAATATGTACAAGCCAACGCGGAAGAACTGCCTTTTCCAGACAACTATTTTGATGTGGTTAGCATTGCATTTGGATTACGAAATGTGACCGATAAAGACAAAGCGTTAGCATCTATTTACCGCGTTTTAAAACCGGGTGGTCGCTTGCTTATATTAGAGTTTTCCAAACCTTTATATAAACCTGTAAGTAAATTTTACGATTTTTATTCTTTTAATATTTTACCTAAATTAGGCAAATTAATTGCCAATGATAGTAAAAGCTATCAATATCTAGCAGAAAGCATTCGTATGCACCCCGATCAAGAAACATTAAAAGAGATGATGAATAAAGTCGGTTTTGAAAATACAGAGTTCTTTAATTTAAGCGCGGGAATTGTAGCTTTACACCGTGGTTATAAATATTAAGAGAGATCCTTATGTCCCTAAATGATTTATTTTGTGCAATGCTAGAAACAAGCTTAAATAAACTACAACAATTTGATAAAAGTAGCAAAGTACAGAGAAAGCAATTAGCAGAAAACATTATTGGCATAACATTTAAAGAATTTAATCAAACACTTTATTTTGTGATCAGTGAACAGCAAATAGATGTCCTCAATATTTATGAAGGACATGTAGACTGCTTTATTCAATTAAGTGTTTTTGCACTTAATGATTTAAAAAACAATCAAAAATTAACTGAGCTTATTCGAAATGAACAATTAGATATTGTGGGCGATATTCAACTCGCACAGCAATTCGCACAATTACTAACGGTTATTGACATTGACTGGGAAGCATTACTCGCGGATAAAATAGGTGATGTACTGGCACATAAATTTTTTTACCTAATCAATAAAGGGAATAAAAATATTAAAAACAAATTTAAAAACAAAAAAAACAACCAGTTATCCCTTCTCCTCGCCGAAAAAAATATTAGCCCAGCTCCCTTAGAAGTCGCTTTTTTTTGTGATCAAGTTACAGAAATAGAGCAACAACTGCTTGACCTAGAAGCACGCATTAATAGACACCGACACTAAGTTAACGCATATGATAAATAGTATAAATACTGGATAATGCATGATAAAATTTAAAGAGCTAGCACGCCTATACACCTTAAATAAAACATTTATTGAATATGGTTTAATTGAGCTTGTCCCTACAGAGCACCGCCCAATTATCTATTCCTTTATACGTATCTGCTTTTTTTGGATCCGTCAAAAACATAAACATTTAAGCTTAGCTGAACGCTTACGCTTTAGCCTACAATCACTCGGCCCAATATATATCAAGTTGGGACAAATGTTATCGACGCGCAGAGACATACTTCCCCCGGTTTATGCGGATCAACTAGCCTATTTACAAGATAGTATCCCTGCATTTTGTGGTGAATTAGCAACACAAGAAATAGAGCGCTCTTTAGGTAAGCCCATTAAAGAACTCTTTTTAAATTTTGATAAAAAAGCACTTGCTTCCGCCTCAATAGCTCAAGTACATACAGCCACGTTAATTGCAGACAATAGAGAAGTCGTTATCAAGGTTATTCGGCCCAATATAAAAAAAACGATTCAAGCCGATCTACAATTAATGAAATTGATCGCACAATTAATGCAACGTTTTTTAAAAGAGGCCGATCGTTTACGTCCCGTGGAAGTTCTTCATGAATATGAAAAAACGATTCTAGATGAACTAAATTTAATGCGTGAAGGAGCCAATGCAATCCAACTTCGACGTAATTTTTTAAATTCAAAGCTACTTTATATTCCAGAGATATATTCTGATCTTTGTACTCAAAATGTTTTAGTCATGGAGCGTATTTACGGCATTCCTGTCTCAGATATTGCAGCATTAAAAGCGCAAGGCACAAATTTAAAACTACTTGCTGAGCGTGGTGTAGAGGCCTTTTTTAGCCAAGTTTTCCGTGATAGCTTCTTTCATGCTGACATGCATCCGGGTAATGTTTTTGTTTCTTACGAGCATCCTGAAGATCCCCTTTGGATTGGTATTGACTGCGGTATTGTAGGCACGCTAAACAATGAAGATAAACGCTATCTAGCCGAAAACTTTCTCGCATTTTTTCATCGTGATTATCGACAAGTCGCACAATTACATATTGATTCTGGCTGGGTCCCTGAAGATACCCCCGTTGAGGAGTTTGAATTTGCCATTCGCACTGTCTGTGAGCCTATTTTTGAGAAGCCATTATCAGAAATATCTTTTGCGGCAGTATTAGTCAACTTATTTAACACCGCACGCCGTTACAATATGAAAGTACAACCTCAATTGGTTTTATTACAAAAAACATTACTTTATGTTGAAGGTTTAGGCCGGCAGTTATATCCTCAACTTGATTTATGGGATACTGCAAAACCATTTTTAGAGAATTGGGCCAAGGAGCAAATCAGCCCACAACATTTATTTAATACCTTTAAAAAGAAAATTCCTTTTCTATTAGAAAAACTACCCGAACTCCCTGAATTAATTTACCATAATTTAGCCAATGGGAAATCAATTCAAAAACAACAACTATTATTAATGAACTCACTTAATCAACAACAGAATAAAAATAGCAAAGGTTTTTTTTATGCGGCGATAGGTGCAACGAGTACACTTGTTGCAACCTTTGCATATTTACAAGGCGACATTCAATTTTCGATATTTGCGACAATTCCCGCATTTTTCGCATGGATCCTTGCTTGGCGTCACATTAATCGTTAGTATACTTTTATCATATATAACAAACAATTAAATTTATTTAAAGAGAGGGTTTTATGGGCGGAAAAATGAAAATGGTTTACCCTTAATTTCACATCTTCTAGAATTACGCGAACGACTATTACGTGTGATCGTAATTGTGGTGGTTATCTTCTGTAGTTTAGTCTTTTTTTCAAATGATATTTATCATTATTTAGCAATACCTTTAACCAGTCAACTTCCAGAAGGCTCCAGCATGATAGCCACTGGGGTTGCTACGCCTTTTCTTACTCCTATTAAGTTAACCATTGTTTTATCCATTTTCATTGCTATCCCAGCAATTTTATACCAAGTATGGGCGTTTATTGCACCTGGACTTTACAAACATGAGCGTAAACTAATAGCCCCTTTAGTCATAAGCAGTGCTTTTCTTTTTTATCTCGGTATGGCTTTTGCTTATTTCATTGTTTTCCCAATCGTATTTTCATTTTTCACCAACACGGCACCTGAAGGCGTCATGATTGCTACCGATATTAATAACTATTTAGACTTTGTTCTTAAATTGTTTTTTGCTTTTGGTTTGGCATTTGAAATACCGATTGCAACGGTACTACTTTGCTGGACAGGCGCAACAACACCGCAAAAACTTAAAAAACAACGCCCTTATATAATTGTGATCGCTTTTGTGATTGGCATGCTATTAACGCCTCCTGATATAATATCGCAAACATTATTAGCCGTTCCTATGCTTTTATTATTTGAAATGGGTCTGCTATGTACACGTTTTTATGTCCCAAAAGAAACGCTGACAGAAAATTCTTAAGGACGTAATGAAATAAATGATAGATATTGGTATTAATCTAACTCATTCACGCTTTGATAAAGATATCAATAACGTTATAGAAGATGCAAAGAAAGCAGGTATACAAGCATTAATCGTTATTGGTACCAACATCCAAGAAAGTAAAAAAGCCATTGCACTTTGTATTACAGATCCTCAATTTCTTTATTGCAGTGTCGGTATTCACCCCCATGATGCCAACACATTAAACGATAACAGCATCGTAATTTTACGTCAATTAGCCGAGCACCCGCAAGTCAAAGCCATTGGTGAATGTGGTTTAGACTTTAACCGTAATTATTCCACACCCGATGAACAAGAAAAGGCCTTTACAGCACAGCTTGCTCTTGCAGTAGAGCTACAATTACCTATTTTTATGCACCAACGTGATGCACATCGTCGATTCATTGATTTATTAAAGCCCTATATAAAAAAAATACCTAAAGCCGTTTTGCATTGTTTTACTGGATCGGAAATTGAGTTAGAGGAATGTTTGGCACTGGGTCTACATATTGGTATCACGGGTTGGGTTTGCGATGAACGCCGAGGCGTTGCACTCTTAAACTTACTTAAATTGATCCCTAGTGAGCGTTTAATGATCGAAACGGATGGCCCTTATTTATTACCTCGTTCAATGCGACCAAAGCCAAAGTCTAGTCGTAACGAACCAAAGTACCTCCCATATATAGCCGAAGTGATAGCTGATGCAAGAGGTGAGTCGACAATCGAACTAATACAAAAAACGATGCGTAATAGCCAACAGTTTTTTAATATTTATGCTGCACAAAAAAAGGATCTGCAATGACACTTTCATCTCACTTTCCAGCTCGTCGCTTACGTCGCTTACGTAAGCATCATTTTTCTCGTCGTCTTGTTGCTGAAAATCAATTATCCGTTAATGACTTAATTTACCCTATCTTTATTTTAGAAGGGAAAAACCGCCGTGAAGCTATTTCTTCCATGCCTGGCATCGATAGGTTATCAATAGATTTACTCATAAAAGAGTGTATTAGTGTCGAAGCATTAGGCATCCCTGCCATTGCTCTTTTCCCCGTAATTTCATCCGACGTAAAAAGTCTTATGGCAGAAGAAGCATATAATTCTGATGGTTTGATACAACGTGCAGTTCGCCAAATTAAAAAGGCTTGTCCTAATTTAGGGGTGATAACCGACGGGGCATTAGATCCTTATACCACACATGGGCAAGATGGTATCATTGATAATGATGGCTACGTATTAAATGACACCACTACGGAAATATTAGTAAAGCAAGCACTCTCACATGCGCAGGCAGGTGCAGACATTATCGCCCCTTCGGATATGATGGATGGACGTATTGGTGCTATTCGCCAAGCATTAGAGAATGCTGGCTTCATTAATACACAAATAATGGCTTACAGCGCTAAATACGCATCGAACTATTACGGTCCCTTCAGAGATGCTATCGGTAGCACTAATAACTTAAAAAATAATAATAAGTCAACTTATCAAATGGATCCTGCAAATAGTGATGAAGCCCTACACGAAGCAGCTCTTGATATCAGTGAAGGCGCTGACATGGTAATGGTTAAACCTGGCATGCCTTACTTAGATGTTGTGTATCGCATCAAGAACGAACTACAAGTGCCGACCTTTGCTTATCAAGTGAGTGGCGAATATGCTATGCATCAAGCTGCCATTGACAATGGATGGCTTAAAGAAAAAGAATGTATTATGGAATCTTTATTATGCTTTAAACGCGCAGGTGCAAATGGTGTATTGACCTATTTTGCAAAACGAGTAGCTATTTGGTTAAAAGAAGACAACATTTAAGTTCTATACTCCATTCATCTATATGTACTCATTGAAGAATCGTTATAATACGGCTACAAATGTGTACAGGGCTACTTAAATACATTTTTTAAATAGCCCTGTACAAAGATAAAAAACACCTATAACTCGCCTCTGAACTATTTAATAATATCGCTCATAATACAAATTTTAAATGCTTTCTACTGAAACTAGTCCTTTATCCATATTTATAAATATTGGACTTCCCACATTTCACTAGACAGTTTTTAATTCAGAATAATACGCTTCCTCAAACTTGTGTAGATAAGATGCAAATGGCTAATATAACAATATTATTTATTTACTTCTTTTTTAGCACACTTATTAAGTTTTCTAGGGGCCAACGTGGCGTAGCTTGAATGGCCAAACCAACAAATTGTCCGGCTTTTAAACGTTGCATTCCAGCATAAGCTATCATCGCACCATTATCAGTACAAAACTCATTGCGCGGATAAAAAGCCTCCCCCCCTAAAGATAGCATTAAAACGGAAAGTTTCTCACGTAACGCCAAGTTAGCGCTAACTCCCCCTGCGACAACTAATCTTTTCAATCCGGTTTGTTTTAAAGCACGCTTACATTTTATCGCAATCGTATCGATAACCGCATCTTGAAAAGCGAGCGCAATATCAGCTTGCGTTTGTGCATCTTTACCTTCGCGAGCAATAGTAATCGCAGCCGCGGTTTTTAGCCCACTAAAACTAAAATCAAGCCCTGGTTTATTGGTCATTGGCCGAGGAAAAACAAAACGTCCATGCACACCCTTTTCAGCCATTTTAGCGAGGCGAGGGCCCCCTGGGTAATCTAACCCTAATAACTTTGCGGTTTTATCAAATGCTTCACCCGCCGCATCATCAACACTTTCACCTAACACGCGATATTCACCAATGTTATCAACCTGCACCATTAAAGTATGTCCACCCGATACGAGTAAGGCTAAAAATGGAAACTCAGGCTTATTGTTCTCTAACATTGGAGCCAACAAGTGCCCTTCCATATGATGCACTGCAATAGCAGGCTTTCCCCATGCAAATGCTAAGCTACGACCGATGCAAGCTCCGACTAACAATGCACCGACAAGACCGGGTCCAGCGGTAAAAGCTATCGCATCGATATCATCTTTCCCACTATTAGCATCAAGTAACGCTTGTTTGATTAACGGGATGGTTTTACGCACATGATCCCTAGACGCCAACTCAGGGACCACGCCTCCATAATCCGCATGTAACGCAACTTGACTATATAATTGATGAGACAACAGGCCTAATTTATCATCATAGATAGCGATACCCGTTTCATCACAAGATGTTTCAATTCCCAAAATACGCATAAAAGAAAATGTCCTAATTGAACCTTTAATAAAAGGAAATAGTTTACCTTTTGCATTGTTTTTTTTCCACTTAAAACGAAATTAGTCGATAATTTGACGAAATTAAACTAAAATGAATATTGAGCATTTTTTCTTATTAAATATAAGTTCAGTAATCCTTTACTTTTGCCCCTAAATAAGATTAAAATCTCGCACCATTTTGAATGCATTGGTCGCTTTACGACCGTAACTATAAAGGTAATAGGCACATGCCAGTAATTAAACTTCGTGAAAACGAACCCTTTGACGTAGCACTACGTCGTTTTAAACGCTCTTGTGAAAAAGCGGGTATCTTAGCTGAAACGCGCAAACGTGAATACTTTGAAAAACCAACAACAGTTCGTAAACGTGCGAAGGCTGCAGCAGTTAAACGTCACTTGAAAAAACTTTCTCGTGAAAATGCTCGTCGCGTTCGCCTTTACTAAATAAAACTGAAGGTTTTATATGTCTTTGAAAGTAAAGTTAAAAGAGCAACAAATACTCGCAATGCGAGCGAAGGATAAAGTCCGCTTAGGTACTATCCGTATGTTACTTGCTGCGATAAAACAAATTGAAATAGATGAACGTATTGAGCTAGACAATGATGCAGTGACGGCTGTTATTATTAAATCAGTTAAACAACGTAAAGATTCTATCCAACAATTTGAAAAAGCAAACCGCACTGATCTTGTTGATATTGAAAAAACAGAGCTTGTTATCTTGCAAGAGTTTTTGCCTCAACCACTCAGCTCTGCTGAAGTAAATGCTTTAATCGAGCAAGCTATTGCTTCAACTAAAGCTGATGGCATGCAAGATATGGGTAAAGTGATGGGTATACTGACAAAAGATATTCAAGGACGAGCAGATATGGGCGAAGTAAGTAAGCTTGTTAAAGCAAACTTAATTTAAACATCTCTTCTTGTTATATATTAAAAGCCTCATACTTATTTAGATAAGTTTGAGGCTTTTTTATTTTAAAAGGTTCTCTCATGGCGGGACGTATTCCACAAAATTTTATTGATGATCTTATCGCTCAAACAGATATTGTTGACGTGATAGATAGCCGTGTAAAACTTAAAAAACAAGGTAAAGATCATCGAGCGAGCTGTCCCTTCCATAATGGAAACAATAAATCTTCCTTTTCTGTTAGTAGCGAGAAACAATTCTATCATTGCTTTAACTGCGGTGCGAGTGGCAATATAATCACTTTCATTATGGAATATGATGGTGTTGAATTTATTGATGCAATCGACATTTTAGCCGACCAACTGTCGATTGAAGTCCCACGCGAAGAGAGTACAAACGGCACATATCCCCTGAATCAGTCTATCGACAGAAAAAACCTTTACCAACTAATGGCTGATATTACCCATTTTTATCAGCAACAACTCCGTCAGCACCGACACAGTCAAAAAGTAATCAATTATTTGAAAGGACGAGGTTTATCCGGAAAAACAGTTCAACATTTTAAAATAGGCTACGCACCTGATGGTTGGGATGAAATTCGTAAACGTTTTGCGATTTCAATAGATCAAGAAAAACAACTTATTGAAATAGGAATGCTCATTGAAAAATCAACGGAAGGAAAAGGGAGCTATGATCGTTTTCGAGATCGTCTTATGTTCCCTATCTATGATCGTAGAGGTCGCGTCGTAGGTTTTGGAGGGCGCGTACTCGACAACAGTGAGCCTAAATATCTCAACTCACCAGAAACGCCCATTTTTCATAAAGGTAAAGAATTATATGGTTTATACCATGTAAAACAAGCCTACAAAAATATTCCTCGTATTTTAGTTGTAGAGGGTTATATGGACGTCGTAGCATTGGCTCAATTTGGCATAGACTATGCCGTTGCATCATTAGGCACCGCTACAACCTCGGATCATATACATACTCTTTTCCGACATAGTAGTGAAATAATCTGCTGTTTTGATGGAGATAAAGCAGGTCGAACAGCTGCTTGGCGAGCACTTGAAAATGCACTCCCCTATTTACAAGATGGGCGAACTTTACGTTTTATGTTTTTAGATGAGGGGGAAGATCCGGATAGTTTTATCCAAAAAAATGGTAAACAAAAATTCGAAATTTTAGTTAAAGATGCATTGCCTTTATCTGATTTTCTCTTTCAACATCTGCTCACGCAAGTCGACATGAGCAATCGAGACAGTAAAGCCAAATTAGCACAACTTGCAATCCCTCTTATAACACAAATGTCAGCAAGTGTTTTTAAAGAGATGATGGAAGAACGCCTAATTACTTTACTTGGCGTAGAAAAAAGTGCGTTAATAAAATTAATGTCACAAAGGTCAATATCGTCTCCTTCCAAGCAAAGTAAAAAAGTGACACCTATGCGCTTGGCTATTTCTTTATTACTACAACACCCCAAGATAGCTTATGACTTACCACTATTCCCTGAATTTAAGGAAATAAACCTACCTGGTTTATCATTATTGAATCAACTCCTTGATATTTGTAGAACCAACCCCCATATTAATACGGGACAGTTACTCGAATACTGGCGTGACAAACCAGAGAGCCAGCAATTAAAAAAACTTGCTGTGTGGAATAACCATGTTGACGATAGAAAATATGAAGATGTTTTTTTAGATATTTTAGAAAAATTTTTAACTCTTCATATTAATCAAAAAATTGAACAGTTGAAAATGAAGTCACGTAAGGGTGAAACGTTAACAAGTGCAGAAATATTACAACTCACCAGTTTGCTGACTCGCTAACATTTTAAAATCGAACTAGAAAAAACAAGATAATTGGCGTATAATTTAGCGCTTGAATTTTTTCAAATAACATCTTTTTATTTTGGACGGGATCTATGGCTCAATCACCTCAATCACAGCTCAAAGAGCTTATTATCAAAGGTAAAGAAAAAGGATTTCTAACTTACGCAGAAGTTAACGATCATTTACCGCAAGACATTTTTGAAGCAGAACAGATCGAAGATATCATCCAAATGATTGGTGATATGGGAATAAAAGTTTATGAAACCGCACCTGATGCAGATGAGATCAGCTTAGGAGAAGAAAGTAATGATACCGCAGATGATGATGCAGTTGAAGCGGCAGCCCAAGTTCTCGCAACGGTAGAATCTGAAATCGGTAGAACGACTGATCCTGTACGTATGTATATGCGCGAGATGGGCACAGTTGAACTTTTGACACGGGAAGGCGAAATTGTTATTGCTAAGCGTATCGAAGAAGGTATAAAAGAGGTACAAACATCAGTATCTGAATATCCTGCAACGATAACAGGTTTGCTCAATAATTGGGATAGTTACGAAGCCGAAGAAATGAAACTGACAGATATGATCAGTGGCTTTATTGATCCTAATGATGATATGACTCAGGCCCCAACTGCAACGAACATAGGCTCCGAGTTAACTGACGCACAACAAAAAGATGATGATGAAGAGGAAGAAGAAGGACCAAAAGGCCCTTGTCCTGAAGAATCAGCTGAAAAATTCACAGAGCTACGCCGCTTAAACACAATTGTTGAAGAAATGATTGCGAAACACGGTCGTGCAAACAAAAAAACACGCAATGCAATTAATGCACAAGCTGAATTTTTTCAACAATTTAAATTGATTCCAAAACAATTTGATAAAATGGTTAAATCCATTCGTGCTTCCATGAATATGGTACGTACGCAAGAGCGTTTAATCTTGAAAATCTGTGTAGAACAAAATAAAATGCCGAAAAAATCCTTTATCAGTTTATTTAAAGGTCATGAAACCAATAAAACTTGGTTAGAAGCTATTTATGCAACAGAAAAAGATTACGCTAAACGCATTAAAGAATTCGATGAAGATTTAGTACGTTGTATACGTAAAATGGCGTTAGTTGAAACACAAACTGCATTAACTATCGCTAATTTAAAAGAAATTTCTCGTAACATGAGCATTGGAGAAGCCAAAGCTCGTCGCGCTAAAAAAGAGATGGTCGAAGCAAATTTACGTTTGGTTATCTCCATCGCTAAAAAATATACTAATCGTGGCTTACAATTCTTAGATCTTATCCAAGAAGGTAATATTGGTTTGATGAAAGCGGTTGATAAATTTGAATATCGTCGCGGTTATAAATTCTCAACTTATGCGACTTGGTGGATACGTCAAGCGATCACTCGCTCTATTGCGGATCAAGCAAGAACTATTCGTATTCCTGTACATATGATTGAAACCATAAATAAATTAAATCGTATTTCACGCCAAATGCTCCAGGAAATGGGAAGAGAACCTCAACCAGATGAGCTTGCTGAGCGCATGATGATGCCTGAAGATAAAATTCGTAAGGTACTTAAAATTGCTAAAGAGCCAATTTCAATGGAAACCCCAATTGGTGATGATGAAGATTCACATTTAGGCGACTTCATTGAAGATACCACCATTGCACTTCCCGTTGATTGTGCAACCAGTGAAAGTCTTAAGAATGCTACGAATGATGTATTAGAAGGCCTTACTGCTCGTGAAGCAAAAGTTTTACGTATGCGTTTTGGTATTGACATGAATACCGACCATACCCTTGAAGAAGTAGGTAAACAATTTGATGTCACACGTGAACGTATTCGTCAAATTGAAGCTAAAGCATTGCGTAAACTGCGTCATCCAAGTCGTAGTGAACAACTACGTAGTTTCTTAGACGAATAAACTAAAGTACTAAAATCCTGATAAATCAGATTTTTAGTACTTTAAACACATGAATTATTAACTATATAAAATAATTGAGCTATAGAGATTATGAGATTATTTTTAATTTTTAATTGATCATGAGATCAAAACACGGGAAGGATAACGCGCGGTTTCATTACGAAAACCACGCGATAGAACACTTAATATACGAATCTATTTATATTGTCTTGCTTTATATTTAGGATGCATTAAATTCTCTATTGAGAAAATTTCATCCAATTCTTCTTTGCTTAATAGATTACGCTCGAGAACAACTTCACGAACAGTTTTACCTGTTTCAGCACAGATTTTACCAATGATATCACCTTCATGATGACCAATTAGCGGATTTAAATAAGTGACGATACCGATAGAGTTAAATACGAAATGTTCACAAACTTCTTTATTGACCGTAATACCCGTAATACATTTATCTCGTAGATTAATGCATGCATTATTAAGCAATGAAATCGATTCAAATAATGCTTGCCCAATAACAGGCTCCATAACATTAAGTTGTAATTGACCTGCTTCTGCTGCAAAGGTAATAGTAATGTCATTACCAATGACTTTAAAGCAAACTTGGTTCACTACTTCAGGAATTACGGGATTTACTTTAGCAGGCATAATAGATGAGCCGGCTTGCAATTCTGGTAAATTAAGTTCATTAAATCCAGTACGAGGACCCGATGAAAGTAAACGTAAATCATTACATATTTTAGAGAGTTTAACCGCTGTACGTTTAAGTGCTCCATGAACCATAACATACGCACCACAATCTGATGTTGCTTCAATAAGATCTTCTGCTGGTGTACACGCGAGTCCAGTGATATCTGCAAGATGTTTAACCGCTAGGAGTTGATAACCTTTAACAGCATTTAGTGCAGTCCCAATAGCCGTCGCACCTAAATTAATTTCAAGTAATAAATTAGCGGTATAACGAATATTTTTAATTTCTTCTTTGATAGAGATTTCAAATGCATGAAATTCTTGACCTACAGTCATCGGAACAGCATCTTGAAGTTGGGTACGACTCATTTTTAAGATATCAGAAAATTCTATGCCTTTAGCATGAAAAGATGCTTTAAGGTACTCAAGAGATTTAATCATGTTCATTAAGCTATTATAAACCGCGATGCGAAAGCCAGTTGGATAAGCATCGTTGGTAGATTGGCTTTTATTAACATGATCGTTAGGGTTGATGATGTCGTATTCACCTTTTTCTTTACCCATTAATTCAAGTGCTAGATTCGCAATAACTTCATTTGTGTTCATATTAACAGATGTACCTGCGCCACCTTGGTATACATCAGATGGAAATTGGTCCATACATTTACCCGTATCAAGGATCAAATCACAAGCTTTAA
The DNA here is from genome assembly GCF_002239585.1 of Psychromonas sp. CD1. Lineage (GTDB taxonomy): Bacteria > Pseudomonadota > Gammaproteobacteria > Enterobacterales > Psychromonadaceae > Psychromonas. The sequence goes on along the minus strand of NZ_NDFH01000003.1, from coordinate 7,415 downwards.
TAATATATTCACCAACTTCTGCAGGAATAGCACCTAATTCTGTATTTGCCATAGCTGCCGCTTTTTTAGTGAAAATCATTCCTCGTATAAATTCAGGAACATCTGAAATTGTAGCGTTAGAGATATTAAAATTTTCGATAGCGCGAAGAGTATGAATCCCCCAATAAGCATCAACTGGCACTTGGCGTTTACCCAGTAAATCTTCTTCTGTGCGTGTTTTAAGATTTAACGTTGTATCTTGCTTTTCAAGAGAACTTTTTTTAGACATAACAAAGCCTTAATTAATATTAAATATATTGAGCCTGCTATTAATGAAGTCATTAATAGCATAGGCTATATCACTTTTAAAAAGTGTAAAAACGTCTAATCTATTAATGAGCACAATATGTGTATAACTAAAAGGTGTCTTATATGAGAATTGAAATTACTAGCAAGCAAATGACTATCACTGACACAATGCGTAGAAAAATAGAAGAAAGATTTCAAAAGCTAGAGAAGTTACAAGTCCCATTAATTAACCCACACTGTATTATCACTAAAGAGCCTCAAGGCGTAAAAATAGAAGCAAAGATCGGTGTATCAAATGGTAAGGTATTCGCACATGCCGAACACGATGATCTTTATATTGCTATTGGTCAACTATTTCAAAAAATAGAACGACAATTAAATAAATATTCACATAAAGATGAGGCGAGTCGCGCTAAAAATAATGGTAAAAACCTATGTCGTACAGGTGATATTTCAGGACAAATCAGTGAAGATGAAAATATCGAAGTAGAATCTGATGTGGAAATAAAAATGAATAACGAATTCCTTTCATAACATCAAAATAGACAAAGAAAATAAGAAAGGGGTGCATGATGTACTCCTTTCTTCTTTATTTTTATCCTCATTTATTTTCATAGACACGTTTATCATAAGCTTGTTCTAATACAGCCCGACTTTCGTCCATAAATAAGGAAGAGTAATCCCCCATCCAATTAGTAACTGATTCAAATCTACTGATAAATGCATTTCTATTTTTCGTTTCTAAAAGTTCAATAGCAACAGAAAAATGTTGATGGTAACGTTTTATCATTGCCAAATTACTTTTTTGTGAAAGTATAATATCCGCATATAATGCAGGCTCTTGCGCAAATAAACGTCCTACCATAGCAAGTTCTAAACGATAAATAGGCGAACTAAGATCTAATAATTGTGCTAAATCAGCATTCATTTCTTGTAAATGTACACCATACACAAAACTCGTAAAATGCCGTAAGGCTTGAATAAGTGTCATCGATTCATCATGTGTTTTAGCACTCACAGAGTATAACTGAGCCCCCCAAATTTTCATTTGTTCAATTAACCAAGCATATTTTTCTGCTCCACGACCATCACAATATACAATCACTTGCTTTGCAAAACTTGCAATATCTGGTCCAAACATAGGATGCAATCCAACAACTGGCCCAGAATGTACATCTAACATCGCCTGTAAGGGTGCGCATTTAACACTTGTAATATCTGCTAATATACAATCCGAAGGTAAATATGTAAGCTTTTTTATTACCTCCACGGTGACGTCAATAGGAGAGCCAACGATCACTAATCCCGCTTCACTACAAATTTGTTCAGCTTGATCCCAGTTAGAACGACCTAAAATGTCAACTTGATACCCCGACAATTCAAACATTTCAACAAAACGTTTGCCTAATAACCCATTCCCTCCAATGATGACGATACGTTTCATTTGAGGATTAATCGTTTTAAAGCCCATTTCATATTCATTTGCATAAGATTCACGCATCGTTCTACGTAATATATCTTCAATTAGATCTTCTGGCACACCTTTCAACTTAGCCTCTTTTCTACGTGATTCAAGCATAGAGGCTTCTCGTTCTGGCACATATATAGGTAAACCATATTTTGTTTTTACCACGCCAACCTCAGCAACTAAATTTAACCTTTCTGCTAATAAATCAATGAGTTGCTTGTCAATGCCGTCTATTTTGTCGCGTAATTTACTTAATGGCATAATGGATATCTCATCTCGATTGTAATGTCTCTTTTAATAAGCAACTTGCTTGCTTAAATAGTGTTTCCGTAGTTTCCCAATCAATACACGCATCGGTAACAGATACACCATACTGTAGTTCATCGACAGGAAGAGAGGCTACTTGACTGCCAGCATGAAGATTACTTTCAAGCATAATACCGATAATAGATTTATTGCCTTTTAATATCTGATGAAAAACATCTTTAGCAACTAAGGGTTGAAGTTGATAATTTTTATTTGAATTTTCATGACTACAATCCACGATTAAAATATTTCCCATTTTAGCTTTATCGAGAGCTTGCTCTGCTAAGGCTACATTTAATGAATCGTAATTTGGTTTACCGCCTCCTCCTCGTAAAATAACATGCCCATTTTTGTTACCTGTCGTTTGTAATAATGCACTCTGGCCATTTTGATTAATCCCCATAAAGCGGTGCCCTGATGCTGCAGATTGCATTGCATTAACAGCCGTAGATAAACTTCCATCCGTTCCATTCTTAAAGCCGACAGGCATGGATAAACCACTCGCCATTTCTCTGTGTGTTTGTGATTCAGTAGTGCGCGCTCCAATAGCGGCCCAACTAAATAAATCACCAATATATTGTGGGCTTATTGGATCTAACGCTTCGGTTGCGATGGGTAAACCTAATTCAGATATCCACAATAAAAGCTCTCTTGCCTTTTTTAAGCCTGCTTCAATATCAAAAGAGTCATCCATATAAGGATCATTAATTAATCCTTTCCACCCTACTGTCGTACGGGGTTTTTCAAAATAGACGCGCATCACAATATACAACGTATCTTTATATTGTTCATGTACCTTTTTAAGACGTGTTGCATACTCCTTTGCTGCCGTAATATCATGAATAGAGCACGGCCCACAAATCACCAAAAGTCGATGATCTTTTTTCTGAATAATATTTGCAATATTTCTCCGTGAGATATTAATGAATTTATTCACATAAGCTGAGACAGGGAGTTGTTTTTTAAGCTGTGCAGGTGTCATTAATACTGTTTCTGATTCAATATAAATATTTTCATTTTCTAGAATTGTCATATTATTCTTAAGGAAAGTTGATCGTAAATGCATCATAACATAGGAAATAAACAGCGCGACCCAATATAAAAAGAACAGGAGTTAAATTAAATTAAATTAAATTAAATTAAATTAAATTTTAAAACAAACGGTAAGTCTTTTTTATTAACAATATTCAATTAACATTTTAGATAAAGGAATGGAAGTATGAGTAAGTTATATGTTGGTTCAGAAATTGGTCAATTACATCGTGTTATGGTACATCGTCCTGAGCGTAGTTTATCTCACCTTACACCATCAAATTGCCAAGATTTATTATTTGATGATGTGTTATCTGTAAAACGCGCAGGTGAAGAGCATGATGCTTTTACCAAAACACTACGAGATCAAGGTGTAGAAGTTTTATTTTTACATGAACTATTAGCTGAAACATTAGCGATAGCAGAAGCAAAAGAATGGTTATTAACCTCTCAAGTTTCTGGATATCGTTTAGGAATGGCTTTTGCTAGCGACGTACGTGGGTTCTTAAGTGGCTTACCTAATTTGGAACTTGCCTCTATTTTTCTTGGTGGCTTAAGCTATGGCCAATGCCCAGTAAAATCTAATTCTATGATGCAACCTTTACATCAACTTAATGATTTTATTATCACTCCATTACCAAATCATCTTTTCACTCGTGATACTTCATGCTGGATTTATGGTGGCGTTTCTATCAACCCTATGGCAAAAGTTGCTCGTCAAAGAGAAACTAACCATTTACGTGCGATTTATCGTTGGCACCCTACTTTTGCTGGGGCTGATTTTATTAAATTCTACGGAGAAGAAGAACGCCAATATGATAAATCAACCATCGAAGGTGGAGATGTGCTTATTATTGGTAAGGGCTCTGTATTAATTGGTATGTCTGAACGTACAACACCACAAGGTGTTGAACATTTAGCCTCACAACTGTTTAAAACAGGTCAAGCAAAACAAGTCATTGCTATGCAACTGCCTAAACATCGTTCATGTATGCATCTTGATACAGTTATGACGCATCTTGATGAAGATACATTCTCTGTATACCCAGAAGTTATTCGTAAAGATATCCAATGTTGGAGCCTAACAGGTGATGAATCTGGCGCTATCAACATGACGAAAGAAGGTTACTTTGTTAACACTATTGAAAAAGCATTAGGTGTTGGCAAATTAAATCTTATCACAACAGGTGGTGATAGTTACGAAGCAGAGCGTGAGCAATGGAACGATGCAAACAATGTATTAACCGTTAAACCTGGTGTTGTTATTGGTTACGAACGCAATGTATTTACCAATGAAAAATACGACAAAGCAGGTATCACTGTATTATCTATTCCTGGTGATGAACTTGGTCGTGGTCGTGGTGGTGCGCGTTGCATGAGTTGCCCAATTGAACGTGATGGCATCTAATAAATAAGTAATAATAATCTATTGCATTTAATCTTGGTTAAATGCAATCTTCAACCAAGAGAATAAATTATGACAAAAAAAACCGTTGTTGTTGCATTAGGTGGCAATGCTCTACTGCGTAGAGGTGAACCTTTAGAAGCGGATATTCAACGCGCTAACATCGCAACCGCAGCTAAATCAATTGCAGAAATTGCCAATGAATACAATGTAGTATTAGTTCATGGTAATGGTCCTCAAGTTGGTTTATTAGCATTGCAAGGCTTAGAGTACAAAGCTGTAAAACCTTATCCTTTAGATGTATTAGGTTCAGAAACACAAGGTATGATCGGTTACATCTTAATGCAAGAACTTAAAAACTTACTCCCTGAAATAGAGGTTTCTTGTATTTTGACACAAATGCGCGTCGATGAAAATGATCCAGCTTTTGCAGATCCAACAAAACCGATTGGCCCTATTTATTCAGAAGAAGAAGCAACTAAACTTGCTAAAAAACACAATTGGGCGATTAAACCAGATGGTAAATACTTCCGCCGTGTTGTACCAAGCCCTTTACCTATTGGCATTATTGAAAATGATGCAATCACTACATTAATAAACCAAAACCATTTAGTTATTTGTACGGGTGGCGGTGGCATTCCTGTAACCAAAGTTAATGGTAAATTAGTAGGTATTGAAGCCGTTATTGATAAAGACATGTCTGCAGCATTCTTAGCTAAACAACTTAATGCAGATGCTTTATTAATTTTAACAGATACAGATGCCGTTTATCTCGATTGGGGTAAACCAACACAGAAAGCATTACGTAAAACAACACCAAGTGAATTAGATAAATATACTTTTGATGCAGGCTCTATGGGTCCTAAAATTCAAGCTTCGTGTGAATTTATTAAAAATGGAGGCACTTTTGTTGGCATCGGCACATTAGATGCAGGCCTACGCATTCTAAAAGGTGAAGCTGGCACAAACATCGTGGCAGAGTAAGCACTTACTTAAAAAATAATCATAACATTACCCAGCACTTATTAATAACGTGACTGGCAGAATATACAAAGGATAACAAAAGCATGCATTTAAAATATCTAGTCATACTTTATTCATCTTTAAAAGTCTTCTATTTCAGAAGGCTTTTTTTTTGCCTGTTGATCCAACCACAACTTGTATTTTTAAAGTACGCAAAAGGAAATAAAAAATGAGAAATTCGTTATATAAGAAACACATTATTTCAATTCCAGAGCTAAGTCGAGAAGAGCTAGAGCTTATTGTCGATACTGCAAAGCAATTAAAACATACGCCAAACCCAACATTACTGAAAGGTAAAGTCATTGCAAGTTGTTTCTTTGAACCCTCTACACGTACTCGCCTCTCTTTTGAAACTGCGATACAACGTTTAGGTGGCACGGTAATAGGTTTTGACAATGCAGGCAATACTTCTTTGGCTAAAAAAGGCGAAACACTTGCAGATTCGGTTCAGGTTATTTCATCTTATGTCGATGCTTTTGTTATGCGCCATCCTCAAGAAGGCGCGGCTCGTTTAGCCTCTGAGTTCTCCAATAACGTTCCAGTTATCAATGGCGGTGATGGTTCAAACCAACATCCAACACAAACCATCCTTGACCTTTTTAGCATTTTTGAAACACAAGGTAGACTTGATAACTTAAACATTGCTTTTGTAGGTGACTTAAAATATGGCCGCACAGTACACTCTTTGACTCAAGCATTAGCTAAATTTAATAATATAAAGTTCTTTTTCATCGCACCCGAAATATTAGCGATGCCAAAGCATATTTATCAAGAATTAGATGATGCTAATATTGAATATAGTATCCATACAGAGATGGAAACTGTGATTGATAAACTCGATATTTTATATATGACGCGCGTACAAAAAGAGCGTTTTGATGAATCTGAATACGCACATATAAAATCAGCCTTCATTTTAAAAGCCGAGATGCTAGAAAATGTTCGTGAAAATATGAAAGTGTTACATCCACTACCTCGTGTTGATGAAATAACGATTGATGTTGATAAAACAAAACATGCTTACTATTTCCAGCAAGCTGAAAATGGTGTGTATGCACGCGAAGCCTTACTTGCACTCGTTCTTAATAAACAATTGAATTAGGATATAGATCATGATAAAGAAAACAAAATTACAAGTTGAAGCGATTAAGAATGGCACGGTTATCGATCATATTCCAGCAACACTTGGTATCAAAGTCTTAAAATTATTTCAAATCGATAAAACACATCATAGTGTAACTATTGGACTTAATTTACCATCATCAGCACTTGGTAAAAAAGATATCATAAAAATAGAAAATGTTTTGATAACTAAAGATCAAGCAAATTTATTGGCACTTTACACGCAAAATGCGACTATCAATCAAATTAAAGATTATGAAGTGTCGAAAAAATTTCAATTAACCTTACCGGAAAAAGTTAATGCGGTTTTTAGTTGCCCCAACAGCAACTGCATTACCCATAATGAGCCTGTAGAAACAAGTTTTAACGTTATCTGTAAAAATGATATTTTATTCTTGCGCTGTAAATACTGTGAAAAAGTATTCTCACGCGAAATAATGGCTGAATGTAACTAACCTAGATCGGTTTAATTTCTAGAAGATGGTGAACTTAAATTCCAAATTGATTTAAGTTCACCATCTTCTAGTTTTATTTTTACAAAAAAATATAACACAACCTTAAGTTAAGCATAAACATTTTTAATTCTATAGTCGCTATAACTTATCAGCCGATATTAAAATACGATTAAATATAATATCTATATTTAATAAAACAGATATCGGCAGATTCAACCTTGAAGTGCATAACCGCTAAGCCGCAAGTGCGGTTATGTGTTCTGCCATAATTTGAAGTGGCGTTTTAAAAAAAAGTTTCTTTCTCGGTCTATTATTT
>NZ_NDFH01000002.1 GCF_002239585.1 Psychromonas sp. CD1 | reverse complement strand
TATTTATGGTAGCCATGAGTTTTATAATGATCAAGTTTTTACACTGATTTTAAATTACGCAACATTATTATTTTACAATTGAAAATTACAAAAAAAACATTATTGCTAAATGTAGCTAAATACATAACCCTTTTAATAGTTCAACCTTCCTTTTTAGATTGAATTACTAACTTATTAATTCCCAATAACAATTTCATCTCACATGCACTTTAAGGTTGACGCTTAGGTTAGCGCTTTATCCCTAGTATTTTGAGCTTATGTCTAAATCTAAAGTATGATATTTCTTTGCGACAACATAGCCAGTTCATGACGAACAACGGCTTAAATTTTTACGGGTACACTTAAATAATAAAGATGGAAATGCCATATTAAACAGTAGTTTAACATGAGACTGGAACGATGCGCTCAGATATTTTGTGAATTTACTTCTTGTTTAGGGGGCGCATATTTTTTATATTTACCGTGAACGAGTAACTGCGCCTATAAGATAGAGACTGCGAATAAAACATTCTCACTTTATTCGCTTATTAATGCTCACCTCTAAATTCATAAATATCAATTTGGTATTCTAATTAACCTTACGAGTACACAATACGACCTGGTTTTCTCTGCGATGCGTCAACTCAAAAGCAGTCTATTTCTACACGATAAATATATCCTCGCAAAATGACGACTAAAATTCATTTACAGAGTAATTAATACATCAAGAAACTTGTTCTACCATTTCCTTTAAATCGTCAAAAACAGCCGTAGCTAAGGCTTCAGCCTCTGTCGTAAGTGTTTTTCCTGAGCGAACTAAATAATTATTTTTGACACCAGCTGCGATTCCCGCTTGTATATCGGAAATTTTATCACCCACTAATATAGATTCCGTCACATCAATATTTAACTCTTCTATCGCCTCAAGTAACATACCTGGTTTAGGTTTCCGACAATCACATTCTACTTTATATTTCCCACTTCCTTGCTCTGCATGATGCGGACAATAATAAATGCCATCTAAATTTACACCTCTATCAGCAAGTGACCAATCCATCCATTCTGTTAATCGATGAAACTGCTCTTCGGTGAAATAGCCACGCGCAATACCCGACTGATTAGTGATAAGAACTAATAAATAACCCTTTTCTTTAAATTTTTGTAGGGCATCTATCACGCCATCAATAAATTCAAAATCATCAATTTGAGAAATGTATCCTTTATCGACATTGAGCACGCCATCTCTATCAATAAAAATGGCACGTTTTACGTTATTTACTGTCATACTGTTTCCTATTATATTTTCATCGATACTATTATCGTCTTTTTTTATCTATTATAAAGAATTTATTATGCAACGTTTTATTATTATATTTACAACATTATTCTTAAGTGCTTGTAGCCAATATCCTTTTTCATCTAATGTTGATAAACAAAATTTTGTCACTTACTTTAAACCCAGTAGTGTTCTTATTTACAGCAAAGAAGAAGCAAAAAAATTAAATGTACAATGGAAAGGCACCGTAACCGGTAGTAGCTGTCAAATAAACGTCAACGATCGTCCCGCTAGCCAGAGCGATGCTCGCACTAAAGCACGCATTAATGCAGCAAACTTAGGCGCGAACGGCATTGTTTTTCAAACATGTTTAAATTTTGATGCTGATAGCAGTTGTCTATCTAATGTAATTTGCTATGCACGTGCCCTTTCCGTAGAAATAGATGAATAACAATGCTTAATACTATCGCGATTGTACATAGCCCCTACAAAGAAAAATTTGCCGTACCTCGTCAACCAGGATTAGTACCTAGTGCCAAAGGTTTACTCGAAATATTACCGCCTTACAATGATCCTAATGCGTTCTCTGGTTTAGATGATTTTAGCCATATATGGATAATGTTTCTTTTTCATAAAAACAAACCCGTAAAAAAATGGAGCCCTATGGTCCGGCCACCTCGTTTAGGCGGTAATAAACGAGTTGGCGTTTTCGCGACACGCTCACCTAACAGACCGAACCCTATCGGTTTATCTTTACTTGAATATCATGGCATGTTCCAAAAAAAAGGTAAATTATTCTTACGAATAGGTTGCCTTGATCTTGTTGATGGCACCCCTATTATTGATATTAAACCTTATATCCCTTATGCAGATGCCAAACCCAATGCCCTCGCAGGATTTGCGCAACAAAAACCACAGAGTTTAATGCAGATTCAATTTTCAACAGCGAGTTTAAATTTTTTACAGAATGAGCCTGAGCTAGAGATTTTAATCAGAGAAGTCTTACAACAAGATCCGCGACCTGCTTATAAAAAAAACAAAATCGATACTAAAACATATGCAATGTACTTGCTCGACTTTAATGTTTTCTGGCAAAGTGAGGGAAAAATTAGCACGGTTATCTCTATCGAATATCATTCTTCGCAAATAAATATCCACTTATAGCGCCGGAAAGCGAGCCTAATAAATGACCTTCAAAAGAGATCCCTGAACGTATCGAGAATAGTCCAAAAATAAGCCATCCATAAAAAAAAACAGTTAAAATGGCAATGCTAAGATGTAAAAAGTTTTTACACACAATGCCATAAACAATTAAATATCCCCAAAAAGCATAAATAATGCCACTCATTCCTACATGTACACTCTCTCCTCGAGCAAATAACCACACCAAAAGTCCAGTACAAAATAATTGTATTATAAATAAGTAATAAAATCGTTTTACATCTTTAATACCAACCAAACTTGAAAAAATAATAAAAGGAAAAAAATTACTCCATAAATGTAAGCCACTGACATGTAAAAAAGGTGCAAAAAATATCCCAAAAAGCATATTATTAGAACGAGGATAGATCCCATATTGAGTTAAATGCATTGGTAAAAACGTATTTATCGTCAAAATAAGTAAACAAATCATCATGATGAAGAAACTTGCTTTAACACTTTGTAGATACTGCTTCATTTAAGCTCCATTTTTATATAAAATCTATCTTTTATATTGACCTGAAAACTTAAGGATTACCATGCGGACCACTCAGTATTTACTTTCAACTAAAAAAGAAGCGCCTAGCGATGCGGTTATTATCAGCCATCAGCTTATGCTACGTGCGGGTATGATCCGTAAATTAGCATCAGGTTTATACACTTGGTTACCTACAGGTCTACGAGTATTACGTAAAGTTGAAAGTATTGTTCGTCAAGAGATGGAAAGAGCGGGTGCTATCGAAATATTAATGCCAGTAGTACAACCGGCGGATCTTTGGGTAGACACCGGTCGCTGGGATAAATATGGTGCCGAATTATTGCGCATAAAAGATCGCCATAACCGTGACTTTGTTCTGGGTCCTACACATGAAGAAGTTGTAACGGATCTTATACGTAAAGAGATCAATAGCTATAAACAGCTACCGATTAATTTATTCCAAATTCAAACTAAATTTAGAGATGAAACACGCCCGAGATTTGGTGTTATGCGCTCTCGTGAATTCACCATGAAAGATGGTTACTCTTTCCACCTTGAACACGATTGCTTAGAAAAAACATACAAAAAAATGTTTGATGCATATTGTCGAATATTTGAGCGACTAGGCCTTGAATATCGCTCCGTCATAGCTGACAGTGGCAGTATTGGTGGAAGTTCATCTCATGAATTTCATGTCCTAGCTAAAAGTGGTGAAGATGCAATCGCATTCTCAAGCGATAGCGATTATGCTGCAAATGTAGAGAAAGCTGAAGCACTTGCACCAACATATACTCGCCCAGCTGCCACCCAAAACATACAAAATGTAGAGACACCAAATGTCCATACTATCGCCGATGTCTGTCAGGCATTAAATGTAATATCGACACAGGTATTAAAAACATTATTAGTAGAGGGCATTGCAGACGAAGGACAAGATACACCTATCGTCGCTCTTGTTTTACGTGGTGACCATAGCTTAAATGAAATTAAAGCCGCAAATATTAAGGGTATTGCAAGCCCACTTGTTTTTGCAAATGAAAAACAAATACAAATGGCTGCTGGGTGTGAAGCGGGATCTATTGGTCCAATGGGATTATCTATTCGTATCATCGTGGATTTAAGCGCCGAACGAGTAGCAAACTTCATTTGTGGTGCCAATGAAAATAATCAACATTTAATCGGTGTGAACTGGGATAGAGATGTTAAAGATTATGAAAAAGCCGATATTCGTAATGTACAAGAAGGCGATCTTAGTCCATGTGGTAAAGGTATATTAAGTATTACACGTGGCATTGAAGTCGGTCATATATTTCAATTAGGTAAAAGCTATGCCGAAGCATTAAATGCCAGCGTACTAAACCAACAGGGAAAAAATCAAACACTGACTATGGGCTGTTATGGGATTGGTATTTCTCGTATTGTAGCAGCTGCCATTGAACAAAATAATGATGATAATGGTATTATTTGGAATAAAGCACTGGCACCTTTCTCGGTTGTCATTGTTCCTATGAATATGAAAAAATCACATCGTGTCGAAACTTTGGCTGAAAGATATTACACAGAATTGCAAGCAGCCGGAATAGAAGTGTTGTTTGATGATCGCAAAGAGCGCCCTGGAGTGATGTTTGCCGATGCAGAGTTGATAGGTATTCCACATATGCTTATTATCGGTGAGCGCAGTATTGACAATGGTGTGATTGAATATAAGAACCGTAAATCGGGTGAAAAACAAAACATCAATATAGATACAGTTATTGAATTTATTAAATCGAAACTAAATTAAGATTTATTACCCTTCTAAGCCAGTATTTTATACTGGCTTTTTTTAAAAAAATATCATTAGCGAACTCTATTTTTTAAACTCACAAACATTGCATTCACTAACACAAACTGGTATAAATTTTTAAAACGGAAGGTTTCATATACTAATTCATTGTAAAAAAAATCGTTCAGTTTATAATTAAATGACTCTCTATAACCATAGGCGAACTAATCCATGCAATATAATACATCTCTTCTTTGTGATATTTATGCAGACACTATTGATGTTGTTGAACCTTTACTCACTAATTTTGGTGGGCGGAATTCATTTGCAGGTGAAGTTGTCACTGTAAAATGTTTTGAATCGGTAGGAATGATTTATAAGGCACTCGAAGAAAATGGAGCCGGTAAAGTTTTATTAATTGACGGTGGTGGCTCTTTACGTCGCGCATTGATTAATGTACATATTGCAGAGCTTGCCATTGAAAATGGTTGGGAAGGCATTGTAGTTAATGGTTGCGTACGGGAAGTTGAGCAACTTGAAGAACTCGATTTAGGCATTCAAGCCATTACTGCAATCCCCGTCGGGGCAGAAGATACTGACGTCGGAGAAATTAATGTACCCATTAACTTTGCAGGCGTTACATTTTTACCTGAAGATATTCTATATGCAGATAGCACGGGTATCGTTATTTCACCAGAGCCTCTTGAGATAGATGAGCTTGAAGAAGAAGAAGAATAAAATAACGACCTCAGACGATTTTTTAAAGAATCCGATGTATTATATTTTTTAATTGAGCGTCAAATCAGAGAATAAACCCATGCATAGTAATTTCGCTATGCTTTGGTCTATACCGATGAGCTATTAGGTGTTTGATTTTACCCTAATAGCCTATGTTTAATATTATTAAAAATAGGCTATTACACAACTTTTAAAGTAATACGATGTAAGTAGATATACTTTAAAGCATACATTCAGCCTGTTCGATTTTCCCAACTAATGCACTTAAGCGAGATTGCCATTGTAAATGTTCATCGGCAAGTTTCATGTTTTCAGCTTGCAATAAATCGTTCTTGCTCGCTAACCCTATTTTGTCCTCTTTTAAATCTTCAACTTCCATTTGTAGTAATGCAATGCTATCAACAGCATTTTGAATTTTACTTTCTAGTTTTTCCAATAGATCTAATGTCATTTAATTCGCCCCTTAAAGGAATTTATTCAATTTTCTGAGAGTAAGCATTCCCGCGATTTTATTCAACCTTTGTTTTACATTTAGCTAAATAAAAACAAACATGTTGCTATTTTGACACTTTTAAAGCGTATTGTGAAAAACAAATACAGAATTTAGTCTCTTTTTTAAGATAGCAACACACCAACGGAATTGTTTATCCAATCAACAAGTATTGTGCCACACTCTAATATATATGCAAAATGCTTGGTTATCACTCATTTTGTCATAAACATTTAGATCAATGCTACTTTACACTCTCAATTTTATGAATTAACGAACCTGAAGTCGAGATAATGATAAGAATTAAAATAAATCAAAAAAGTGCCTGCTCCACAATCTGATGGTTTATAAAAAATAGGAATTACAGAGTGTGGAGAATATACAATGGGCTCATTTTTCGATTTTAAACTTCATCTATTGATTAATCTTAAAACTGAAATGATTTCTTTGAATATTATGCGGTAACACTAACGAATTCCAATGCTCGATTTATATGAAATTTTTACCGCTACGACACACAAAGAAGAAATACGTAGGATAAAAATTAAGTAAAACATTGACCTTATCAGATATTTAACGGATAAAATTTTAAGTAATAGCCTGATACAAAATACTTTACTCGAACTATACTATCAAAAACTTATACAACAGACACAATGAATTATCAGCTAAAAACATATACCGAATAGAGCATAGCTGTCATCTTAATAAAACAGGTTCATTTCCTCACGATTAAATGCAGTGCCAAAAAAGACTAAAATCATAAACGACGTACGTTACTAATATCTTCTAATTGACTTAATTTATTTATTAATTTATTAATATCTTCATTATTTTTAACTTCAATATTTAAGTCCATCACCACCAATCGATATTTAAAGTTAGAAGAACTATTCAGACTCAACATTTTCACTTTTTCATTACTTAAAAATGTCGTAATATCTTTTAATAAACCATTTCTATCTGAAGCTTCAAGGCGAATAGTTAATACATACCCAGAGCTTTGTTCCGTACCCCATGTCGCCACAATAATACGCTCTGGATGTACCTCACGTAAATCTTCGAGTTGCACACATGTTTTACGATGCACCGAAATACCTCGTCCTTGCGTGATGTAACCTTCTATTTCATCGCCGGGTACGGCTTGACAGCAGCGAGCAATAGAATGCATTAAATTACCCACACCATCAATGATAATGTTATTTCCAGAGACTTTTACAGGGAGTGAGCGTTTACGTTTTTCTAAAGCTTCAAGTACAGCGAAATCTTGTTGTTCTAATGTTTGTTGATGATAATGATCATTTAAAAAATGTAATAACTGGTTAATGCGTAAGTCGCCGTTACCGATTCCTGCAAAAATATCCTCGGCGCAATTTACATTAAAGCGGGCAATAGCAGGTGCGACATCTGCTAATTTAAGCTTTATTTTATAAAGCTCAACTTCAAGTACTTCACGTCCAGCTTGCACATTTTTAGCTCTGTCTTGTTTTCTAAACCAAGTGGATATTTTGTGTCTTGTACGTGGTGTTTTAATATAACCTAACGACAAATTCAACCAGTCTCGGCTTGGATTCGGCTCTTTTTGAGTTAATATTTCAATTTGGTCGCCCGTTTTAAGCTGGTAAGTAAACGGTACAATACGATTCGATATTTTAGCACCAATACAACGATGTCCAATTTGACTATGAATATAGTAAGCGAAATCAAGAGGGGTTGCACCTGCGGGAAGATCAACGACTTCACCTTTTGGGGTGAAAACATAAACGCGATCATCAAAAACCTGACTACGAACTTCTTCAATTAATGAATCATCCTCTGCAATATCTTCTTGCCATGCCAATATTTTACGTAACCATGCGATTTTTTCTTCATAGCCACTTGAGGCCTTGCCCCCTGCATTGCCTTCTTTATATTTCCAATGGGCAGCGACGCCAAGCTCTGCATCATCGTGCATTTTTTTCGTACGAATTTGCACTTCGATAGCTTGTCCATTTGAACTTAAAACCACCGTATGAATAGATTGATAACCATTGGCTTTAGGATTTGCAATATAATCATCAAACTCACTTGGGATATGATGCCATTGCGTATGAATAGCGCCGAGGGCTGCATAACAATCTTGTAATTTATCCACGACTACTCGTACTGCTCGTACATCAAAAAGCTCTTCAAATTTAAGGTTTTTTTTCTGCATTTTTACATAAATACTGTAAATATGCTTAGGCCGGCCATATGCGGCCCCTTTCACATGAACGTTTTCTAATAACTCTTGAATACGCGTGACAAATTCCTGAATATGTTTTTCTCTATCTATACGTTTTTCAGCAAGCAGCTTTGCTATTTGTTTATATATTTTTGGCTGTAAATAATGAAAAGCAAGATCTTCTAATTCCCATTTTAATTGGCCTATACCAAGCCGATTTGCAAGAGGAGCATAAATAGAGGTAACTTCTCGTGCCAATCGAATTTTCGTTTCTTCGCTGGAATTTTTTACTTGGCGTAAATAACAAATGCGTTCGGCTAATTTAATTACCACTGCACGTACATCTTCGACCATCGCAAGCAACATATGCCGTAAATTTTCAACTTGTGAGGCACTTATTTTATCTAGCCCTTGATATTGTAATACTCGGAAACCTTCCATTTCCGCAGCACCACAAACCAACTTAGCAATACGCTGATGCCACAACTCATGCACTTTCTCTACGGTTAATATTTTATTATCTAAAAGAGGAAAAATGAGTGCGGCATTTAGCGTATCGAGATCCATATTTAAAGTCACTAAGATTTCAACCATCTCAGTGCCCAATTTCAATAATTCAAATTGTTTTGAATCCGAACACAATGCGATAATCTTTTCATAGTTATCTAATAAACTGTGTTGATCAGAAATGCTCATATTGAGTGTCGTCACCCATTTTTGAGGATTTTTTTGTGCTGTTTGATAAAAATGTGTATCGCGAACAGAAACCATTTGAAACTCCAATATTCGATAGCAACCAAAATATTCTAGAATATTTACCAAAAAACCTTTACTCTTTTTTGTTCTGACAACCCCACTGCCTCTTTTATTTTTACACTTACCTAACAACGTAAAAATAATGCCATCGATTCCATATGCTTTGTTTGAGGGAACATATCTAATAAACCTAATTTATCTAATTTATAGCCGTTTTCAAGTAATACAGAACTATCTCTTGCAAGCGTCACCGCATCACATGAAATATATACAATATGTGAGACCTGTAATGATGCAATAAATTCCATACAATTTAAAGCGCCAGCACGCGCAGGATCTAACAATACTTTTGAAAACTTTTGCTGCGCCCATATCTGCTTATTAATTTGTTTATTATTTAAATCAGCTTGATAAAAAACCGAGTTAGAAATATGATTTAAGCGCGCATTTTCTGTCGCCCTATCCACCATTTTTTGTACTCCTTCCACACCGACCACGGTTTTTACCTGACGTGCTATCGGTAAGGTAAAATTACCTAAACCACAAAAAAGATCTAATACACGATCGTCAGCTTCAAGCGCTAACCATTGCAAAGCTTGTGCCACCATTTTTTTATTAACCTCTGCATTTACTTGCAAAAAATCAGTGGCGGCAAATATAAATTTACAATGCCATTCAGGCAGAGAATAAGAGAGTTTATGCTCTCCTGAGCATAACTTAAATTCATTGGCTTGGGCTTGTATAAAAAAATTTAATTGGTGTGCTTTTGCAAAATTAGTAATGCAAATAATATCTTTTTCAGAAAATGCCTTTAAATGTCGCAATAATATAACGACACCTTGCTCACTCTCTAATAATTCAACATGCCCCAGATGTTCTTTAATCTGTAAACTATTTAGTAAGGCATACAAAGGTACGATTAACTTTTCTAATTGTGGTAATAAAACCGGACATACTTTTTGTTTTATAAGTTTATTGGTTTGCGCAAAACGAAATCCCATATCTAACTCTTTACGTTTCCTATCATATTGTAAACCAAATCTCGCAGTGCGACGATAACCCCAAGGAGAACCCGAAATAAAAGGTTGTAAAATAATATCTGATAACTTAGCAAAACGTTTAAATAAATGCCCGAGTCCGGCCTCTTTAATCTGTATTTGAGTACTTTGATCAATATGCTGTAACTGACATCCTCCACAATCTTTATAATGGAGACAATCAGGTGAAATACGTAACGTACTCATTGTATTTATTCTTTTTACGCTTCCCTTTAAATAGCGTTTTTTATCTTCTGAGACTTGCACATCGACGCACTCATCCAATAAAACGCCTTCTATAAAAATAGGTTTTCCGTGCACATGACCCATTCCTCGTCCTTGATGATCTAACTTTTCTATTTTTATATTTTTATAAATACGATTTTTTGTACTATTTTTAGGTATTGCTTTGAAGAACTGAGCCATAAGTATTTCACAGGTTAGGCAAGCTATGCCATCATAGCTTTAACGACACTATTGTCCCACAAACAAAGATTAAAAGTTAGAAGTATTACCTATGAGAAGATACGGTTTACGAGCGCAAGTTATTATTTACACCCTTTTACCTACGATACTGATAGGGGGGGGGTTAGCTGCATATTTTACTTTCCACAGATTTCAGCAAGCAAATGATTATTTAATTAATTTTGCCATTAATATTACAGAGCCTTTAGCAATCACCAGTGAATATGGTATGCAAGATGATACACGTACAATATTACGCAGAGTAACAGGTGCAACTCACCGTAAAAACAGCCGTATAATAAAAAGTTTAACTATTTTTGATGCCGACAATCATGTATTTGTTACCAGTAATTATCATCGTGGTTTTGAAATCCAACGCCTACCCGATGGCGTTGAAATACCAAAGTATACGACTATTTCATATTACGGTGACAATATAATCGTACGCACTCCCATTATTGCACAAGGGGACTTTCTACAATACCAACTTACTTTTGATAACTCCCAAAAAATACTGGGTTATGTCGCCCTAGAAGTAAATCACTCAAGCGTTGAGTTATTATTATATCGAGATATTGTATTTTCATGTAGCATCGTTTTTCTAGGTATTCTCTGTAGTCTTTACTTTGCATTTAGACAAGCTCAACGTATTACAGCGCCTATTTCTAAAATGGTAAGTGTGGTTGAAAATATCAGTCTAGGTAGACTAAATTCTCGAGTGGAAGGCGTTTACACTGGCGAAATAAATGCATTACAACAAGGTATTAATGAAATGGCTCTCGCCATGTCGAAACACCATAAAGAGATGCAAGAAAGTATTGATCTGGCCACGAGTGAATTGCGTGAGACTTTAGATCAAATGGAAATACAGAATATAGAGCTCGATCTTACCCGTAAAAAAGCACAACAGGCAGCACAAGTTAAATCTGAATTTCTCGCGAATATGAGTCATGAACTGCGCACCCCTTTGAATGGGGTGATAGGTTTTGCACGCCAATTACTTAAAACAAAAATGAGCAGCCATCAACTAGATTACTTAGAGACTATTGAACGCTCAGCCGCGAACTTACTCAATATTATTAATGATATTTTAGACTTTTCAAAAATTGAAGCGGGTAAACTTTTACTTGAAAAAATACCTTTTGATCTTCGAGATTGTGTTGACGAGACCATGGCGTTATTAGCGCCAAGTGCCCATGAAAAAAATCTTGAATTAAGTGTATTCATTGATGTAGAAGTCACCCAATCTGTTTTAGGCGATACCATGCGCTTACAACAGATCCTTACAAATTTAGTTGGCAATGCCATTAAATTTACCCAACAAGGCAACATTGAAGTTAAGATACAACAACTCGCCGATAAAAATAATATTATTACCTTAAAAATAAGTATTACAGATACGGGTATTGGCATCTCCAAAGCTCAACACTCTCAAATTTTCCGAGCCTTTGAACAAGCGGACAGTAGTATTACACGCCAATATGGAGGCACTGGATTGGGCTTGGTTATCACTCAAGAATTAATTCATAAAATGCACGGTAAAATACATTTTGATTCGATTGAAAATCAAGGATCTACTTTTTGGTTTACGATAAAACTTAAAAAAAATAGTTCAAATATTCTTAGTTTCTTATCGACCAAACACCTACAAAATAGCAATATATTAGTCTTTGAACAAAATGAACCTTCTGCACGCGCTTGTCAGTTATTGCTTTCCCAGTGGGGCTCTATCAGCACGATTGTAAGCACAGACAAACAATGGATAAAATCCTTACATAAAAATTATGAAAGCATTGTAATAGGACATAGTAATAACGCTGATATACCCGCACTTCTAACACGTATTGACCAAGCTCAAGACTATACTAAAAACGTTATTGTATTAATAAATAGTAATAATATTAGCCTTTATGAACATTTGAAATCGCCCTCAGTTAGCCATTGTCTATGTAAACCAATTAATCATAAAAACTTCGCAAATGCTCTACTTGAAAATCAGCATAAAAAACCTAGGCTAAACTTATTAAAAAAACATAAATGCGTCACTAGAGAATACTTATCAGTACTTGCAGTCGATGATAATCCCGCAAATTTAAAACTTATATCTGTGATGTTAAAGGACATTGCAACACACATAGTAACTTGTGTTGATGGGTTAGAAGCCGTTGAAATTGCTACAAAAGAAAAATTTGACCTCATATTTATGGATATACAAATGCCTCGCTTAGATGGTATCAATGCTTGCTCTTTGATTAAAAAAGAAAGTAAGAATAAAAAAACGCCGATTATCGCAGTAACCGCTCACGCCTATCCCGAAGAAAAAGAACAATTTTTACAACAAGGGATGGATGATTGTTTGGCCAAACCCATTGATGAGCGAGCCTTAAAAAAAATAATTCAACGCTGGTTTCCTAAAAACATTGAAAATGAGATTAAAACAATTAACACTCAGCAGACAGAAAATAAAAACATGTCGTTTAATTGGATTTTAGCTGTACAACAATCGGCAGGAAAAGAAGATCTTGCTAAAGAAATGTTAATATTACTACTAGATGAGTTTCCTAATATAAAGAAAAGTACTCAGAATTTTATACGCTCGACAAAACAGCAAGCCTCTTTTACTAAGATAATACATAAATTCCACGGGGGCTGTAGTTACAGCGGAGTGCCCAGACTGATTAAAATTATTAAAGAGATTGAAAAAGGTCTGCATAAAAATCAAACAAAAGAGCAACTAATGCCTGAACTTCTTGAGTTATTAGATGAACTTGAAAATGTAAAAAATGCTATCCCAAAACGTTTATAAATAAATAAATAAATACGTGTATATTACCCATGATGCAGCGATATTAACTTAAATATAAAGACGAACCATTGGGCTGAATATTGGCATACTATATCCATCTAATATGCCATTTCCTGTGTTAATTAACAGAATCATCAAAATATAATTGCCGTGATGGTAATGCAAATTCAGCATTATTCTGAGCGACTATATCTGCTATTTTCAATAATATATCTTGTTTTATTTCGTGAAAACGAACCCAATTAGTTGTTTTCGTAAAGGTATAAATAAAGAAATCCAAAGAACTATGATTAAAAAGATCAAAGTTAACAATAATCGTTTGTCGATTATCAATTTCAGGATGTTTTTCTAGCATATCTCGCACATTTTTAATGATATTCTCAATCACATTTATATCGCAATAGCGCAATCCAAATGTTTCTTTTATGCGACGGTTACTCATTCGAGATGGGTTCTCAACAACAATTTGAGTGAATAAACTATTTGGCACATATAAAGGACGTTTATCAAAGGTTCTAATTCGAGTAACACGCCAACCAATATCTTCTACTGTACCTTCTATCGATTTATCTGGACTACGGATCCAATCACCAACACGAAAGGGTTTGTCTAGATAGATCATAAGAGCACCGAATAGATTCGACAACAAATCCTTACCTGCCATACCGACAACAATTCCTCCCATACCACCAAAAGCAAGTAAACCAGAAATACTGACACCTAATGTTTGAATAATAGCTAAAGTTAGAATAACCCAAATTGATAATTTTCCTAATTTAGCCATAGCAACAACAGTCGTTGTATCTTTATTTTCAATCGCAACAAAAGTACTTTCAGCTTTTTTAACTAAACGCCAAAAAGCCCAAAAAATCAAAAATAAAATAACTATTTGTTGTACTGTCGGAAAATATGTAGCCAGACTAATTTTTAATTTATCAGCTAAAATACGCAAGGTCATCGAGACCCCCATTAAGATTAGCAACCAATTAATTGGTCTATGAATCGCAAACCATGCGATTTTATCCCAATAATTAACTGTCCGTTCAATAATCTTTTCTGTTTTTTTAGAAAACATACCCCATGAGATCAAAAGTAAAAATGCAATAATAAAGACCAATGCAATATTAAGGATCCAATTTCCAATATTAAGAGAAATCAATAATTGTTGTAAATATAACTCAGTTTCTTCAATCACAGATTTATTCCTTTATTTAAAAAAGCCCACTTTTGATACTATCAAATGCGGGCTTATTTTAAAATATAATGATGATATTAAAGATTATTCTCGAGTATAAATCACTTCCATCGTTTCGTCATCATCCTCTGCATCCTCTGCATCTTCTTCGATATATGCATCGTTAACATCATCCATTGCAGATTCATGGTAATCATCCCATTGAAATTCAATCTGCTGGCGCTCTTCTTCCGGCGTGAACTCCTTCGGCATCTCTTCGAGATGATTTGCAACATTTTGGCAAACTTTTTGTGTGCCTGTTTTAGAAATAGCAGCAACCTTATAAACAGGTCCTTCCCATTGTAGGCGCTCAATGACACTATCTATGATGACTTGTGCATCTTCAGCAGGCATTAAATCTATTTTATTAAAAATCAACCAACGCTCTTTTGCGGCTAATTTAGGACTATGTTTGGCAAGTTCATCTAAAATGATGACTGCGTTATCCGCCGGAGAACTACCGTCAGCGGGTAATAAATCTACCATATGTAATAATACACGGCAACGTTCTAAATGGCGTAAAAAGCGAGTTCCAAGTCCAGCACCTTCTGATGCACCTTCGATTAACCCTGGAATGTCCGCAATAACAAAACTACGTCCATGCCCCATACTTACCACACCTAGATTAGGGATAAGAGTAGTAAATGGGTAATCAGCAACTTTTGGCTTAGCCGCTGAAACGCTACGAATAAATGTAGATTTACCCGCATTCGGTAGACCAAGCATACCTACATCTGCAAGCAATAATAACTCTAATTGCAAATTACGAACTTCACCAAAAGTACCATCTGTTTTTTGACGAGGTGCACGATTAGTACTTGTTTTAAAACGGGCATTTCCCAGACCATGGTATCCGCCTTTGGCAACCATTAGCTTCTGCCCGTGAGACGTTAAATCTCCTAGTATTTCACCCGTATCTTCATCACGAGCACGAGTTCCAACAGGAACAGAGATCACTAAATCTTTACCTCGTGAGCCGGTACAATCACGAGTTTGACCGTTTTCGCCACGTTCGGCCGCATAAAAACGTATAAAACGAAAATCCACTAAAGTATTTAAGTTTTCATCCGCTTGTAAATAAACATCACCACCATCACCACCGTCGCCACCATCAGGTCCACCACGTGGGATATATTTTTCTCGGCGGAAGCCGATACAGCCATTGCCACCATCTCCAGCGTCAACCTTTATTTTTGCTTCATCAACGAACTTCATTACAACCTCCAAGAAAAACTATTTCCAGCACTGATATACATGAGCCATACCCAATGATAACCAGTCTGAATCCATATTTATTACTTACATTTATACTTAGGTTTTAATATTTAAACCTTTAGCATTAATCACTATTATACTTATTTCTATTTTTGACACGATTTAATTGTGTCTAACACAAAAATAGAAATAAATACAAAAAAAAACCCCGCATCTGCGAGGCTTTTATAATTCGGAGTTGAAATTACTTATTCAGCAACAATGCTTACGAATGAACGTAAAGGCTTGCCTTTCTTCTCGAATTTAACAGTACCAGTCGCTTTAGCGAATAGTGTATGATCTTTACCAAGACCAACATTTGTACCCGCGTGGAATTTAGTACCACGTTGACGTACAAGAATATTACCAGCTAAAACTGATTCGCCACCAAAACGTTTAACACCTAAGCGTTTACTTTCTGAATCACGACCGTTATTAGTACTACCACCAGCTTTTTTATGTGCCATTTTTAATAACTCCTAATTACGCGTTAATCGCAACGATTTTAACTTCAGTAAACCATTGGCGGTGTCCCGCTTGTTTACGTGAATGCTTACGACGGCGGAATTTAACGATTTTAACTTTTTTACCACGACCGTGTGCAACTACTTCAGCAGTTACTTTACTTCCTTCAACGTATGGAACACCAACTTTGATGTCATCTTCGCTTGCGATAAGAAGAACTTTATCAAATTCAACTATTGCTCCCGCTTCTACATCTAGTTTTTCCAAACGAAGAGTTTGTTCTACAGCAACACGGTGTTGCTTGCCACCACTCTGGATAACAGCGTACATGTTTATTACTCCGTTCAGGCATCTCGAGCTCTTTACTTTCTAGGTTAGCAACGAGAGCACACTTATTAATCTCAATGGTGGCGGATTCTACGGCAAAAAAACACGTTTGGCAATGTATTTAAGCAAAATAAAACAATAACATTTGATCTAAAAGTGCGTTTATTATATTCATTACCATTGCGCCAATCCCTTAAAATAATGGCACATAAAACGCGCAGTTAAACCATTCGCCTATATATGGAACAAACCACCCTTAACAGGTAATAAAACTGGCAACGTAAAAAGCACACTTTAGTGTGGAACTAAATAACATCTTGCCGAATGAAAAATCTGCAGTTAAAAGATGAAATGTATGCATTACTCTACCGTTATAATTATTTTTATCTGCACTTACTTTTAAACATTAACACTCTTTTACAGGTGTGACCATATGGGAAATAACGGCATAAAAAAGAGCGTTAATAAGCGACTCAAAATCGACTATATCCACATCAAAATAAGGCTGAGTTTATGCTTTAGATAGTCCATAATGATAAAAATCTAGCCATTAAATTTACAACACCTAATTGAATCATGATAATAACTGATTAAACGATGCCATTTTCATCAATGACATATCTCGAACATGCAAAATAAAAAGCATCCTCGGTCACATTTACAGAACTTACCCTCTAATTTCAAATCTAAAAACGCTTATTTTTTTTGATTTCAACCATGTTTTTTATATTATCCTATACTAGCAATATATTGTTTTATCTATTAATTAAGATTATTTCCTGTTGATAAAAAATTCTTTGATATCTCAAAAAAACAAATGATAACTATAGGTTTATTTTTTATTTACAAATTAACAATTTGTTTTCCGTTGTAAATAGACCATCTATGATGGCTTTGAGTTGCAACTCTTTATTGTCTTCAATGGATAATAATATTCAGCTAGCTAGAGTGAGATTTTTATGGCTTTTCTATTGTTAAATCTATAATAAGAGGCATAAATGCGAAAAATAACATTGGGGCGATCCCCTTAACGGGGGTGACAGTAGTGCAGTCGCTGACAATTTAAAAAACATACAAGTAATTTATGCTAATGATCGTGCTTTTGCGGCACTTCGAGGAGATGGTGTTGTTATTACTTGGGGGGATACTCCTAAGGGTGGCGATAGCAGTCTCGTTTCTAAGTATTTAACCAATATAAATAAAGTTTTTTCGACGCGTTTTGCTTTTGCAGCGCTTAAAAATTAAGATCACAAAGCAATATTTAACCTAAAATGGAAATATTTAGCCTTTTATAGAGACATTAAATATAGGTATTCTAATGATGACATTATTGAATGTAATAAGAATACCTATATATGAAGGCATAGATATTCTACTAAAACTGTTGATATAAATTAGGAATATAATATGACATTTCGGACTTCTACTTGGTTGCTCAGTTTAGCCACATTGGTATCGACCAACTTCTTGGTGCCTGTTCTTGCTGCAGAGCAAGACGCTGTACAATCAACATATTCGAGACAAGATAACCGTCACTTTTATTTAGGAGCGAGAGTTGGTTCCAATTATTTAAAAGATGCATGTAATGAAGGTGTTCTGGATTGTGATAGTACCAGCCTGGGATACGGATTATATGGTGGCTATCAATTTAATCCTTGGTTTTCATTGGAAGGTGGCTTAACGGATAATGGTGATTTCTCTTCGTCAAATAGAGGGAATAATGCCAGTGTTGATATAAAAGGAGCTGAAGTTTCTGCGATGTTTACGTATGGATTATCTAAAAACTGGTCTGTTTATACTCGACTAGGTGCTGCTTATCAAAATATTGATAAAGAGTCATCGACTTATGGCGAACAATCGAGTAATGGTTGGAATGGTCTCGTTGCCGTAGGGGTTGATTATGCATTATCAACCCGCTGGTCAGTACGCGCTGAATATCAGCTTATTGATGGTATCGGTGATAGTAATATTAGCAAAGCTGATATGTACTTTACTTCTCTTGGTTTAACTTATCATTTTGGACAAAATAAGATTCAAACGGTAAAGGCTGCAACGCAACCCGTTACCCGTGAAAAGTGTATATCTAGATTCGCAGGTGTTGTTTGTTTTTGATTCGGCGACTTTAAAACGTAAGATGATTTAAATGAATTTATTAATGAGCACCAGCCCAGAATAATTATTATCAAGGGTTATTCAGATAACGCTGGTTCGGAAAAATACAATATGCGCTTATCTGAAAAAAGAGCACAAGCTATCGAGAATTATTTAGTAGCCAAAGGTGTAATAATGTCACGTATGTCTGTGTCTGGCTTAGGATAAGCATCCCCATAGAGAATAATACTACTAAGGCTGGGCGGGCTAATAACCGACGTGCAGACATTGTTTTTAAAGTGGAAATCAAGGCAATATCGCAGAGTGAACAGTGATTTTTTTGTCGAAAGCACCGTAACATAGGGTGCTTTGAATGTTTGTATTAACATTGGTTATATTTCACCCATTGTCGATGAAGTGTCGCATGATAAAGGCAAGCTTAAATCAGAAACAGAATATGACCTTATTTATAGGACAAAATAGAGGAGGATCATTGTAAAAACATTTTATAATATTGAGTTGAGAAAAAATACGTAACAAGCAATAATGGCTGTCTTTAAAAGTATGAACGTGGGAATCATAATAAATATGGATATAAAACAGATCCAGAAAATCTCAAATGCAGAAATGACTCAAGTAAACGTATTAATCAACAAGCAATTAACCTCTGATGTCATACTTATTAAGCAACTGGGGTTTTATATCGTGCATAGTGGCGGAAAACGTATTCGTCCATTGATAGCCATATTAGCAGCCAAAACTCTTAGCGTCCACAATGATAAAATAACAAAATTAGCGACTATTATCGAATTTGTACATACCGCAACATTATTACATGATGATGTTGTTGATGAATCAGATTTACGTCGTGGTAAAAAAACGGCAAATGCGCTCTTTGGGAATGCTGCGAGTGTATTAGTGGGTGACTTTTTATATACACGTTCTTTTCAAATGATGAGTGAATTAAAGAATTTACAAGTCATGGAGATATTGTCGAGTGCAACAAATGTTATTGCAGAAGGTGAAGTATTACAACTTATGAATTGTAATGATGTAAACATTACTGAAAAAATATATATGGATATTATTTATTGTAAAACAGCAAAACTCTTTGAAGCAACCACTCAATTAGTCGCGATATTAACGGAGCAATCTCCCGAAATAGAAATGGCCTTGTTAAATTATGGTAAGTATTTAGGCACTGCATTTCAACTCACTGATGATGTGATGGACTATTGTTCAAATGCCGAAGAAATGGGCAAAAATAGTGGGGATGATTTGGCGCAGGGTAAGCCGACATTACCTCTTATTTATGCAATGCAAAAAGGAAATAAAGAGCAACGTGCATTGATTACTGATGCGATAGAAAAAGCGGATGGGATGCAATATTTTAGTCTTATTATGCAAGCATTGGTTGCAACACGTGCTTTGGAGTACGTCAGGTCGCGCGCACAAGAAGAAGCGGATAAAGCGATTAAGGCCATTGCAATACTACCTGATAATCAATATAAAGATGCGCTAATAAGCTTAGCTCACTTGGCCGCAAATCGTAAAACATAAGGCGGAGGGATATAGTGTCCTCACTCGTTTCCCTTTACGGATGTCGGTTGTTAAGCATAACGTTTTTTGTTCATTGATAACTCGCTTTGCTTGTAGATTTAAATCTAACGGAGTGCTATTTTTTTGTCAGTGCATTCTGTGATAAATTAACCTTTGTTTAGAGTCGAAAATAATTTAGAGTCGAAAATAAGTCTAATAGGCATCCTTTAAAATGAGAATCGTTTTTAAATGTTGGCTCTTTGGCATAATGGTAACTATGATTGTTCTCTTATTAATACGCATCGAATATTGGCATATATTGTGCCATGTATTATTGATGGCCTAATTTTTTGCTTATATTGTTAAATGTAATTCAGGCCCGCGTAAATGTGCTTATACCTTATTTATAAGCAGTTTATAAATAAAATTCAAACACCCCCTCAGAATGTATCAATTAAGCATCATAACCGTTTAAAACTGTCACTATTAATAAGTCATATTTTGGTACTCACATGTCGACAAAATATCAGATGTGAAGTCAATGATTTTTGTCGTAGCACAATGGTATCAGTATGCAAAATGTTTTAATTACGTTGGAATTATCGCGGTTGAAGTTATTTGGATGCATAGATTATTTAAGCTGTTTATTGTGTCACTATTCTTTATATGGGGTGTCAGCGATGTATCTATACCTTTTTTATATTGGAGTGCTCATAAAAGTTCATGCTCTTTTAGAGGGAAATACTTAAATTTGGAATTCATTTAGTTGTTTTTATTTTCTATTATTTGATTAATTGAATATTTGTTTTTGGTTACTATGCTTATTTTGCTGGTGACTGATTTTTATTTTACTTTTATATCTATTTAGGAGAAATTTATGTCCATCACTCGTAGGGGCTTACTTAAGGGAATGTTGGCAACTAGCGCTGTGGCAGCGACGGGCTTAAATGCGGGCTGCGTTATGTCATCGATGAAGAATAGTGATCAACAAGCTTCTGACAATGGCGACAAAAAACCTAATTTATTAATTGTTTTTCCTGATGAAATGCGTGCACAGGCGCTAGGGTTTATGAAGCAAGATCCCTCACATACTCCCAACATTAATAAATTTGCTCAGCAAGGTGTCACATTTAAACAAGCTGTTTCTAATTATCCATTGTGTACCCCTTTCCGAGGTATGTTAATGACGGGGCAATATCCATATCGGAATGGTATTCAAGGTAATAGTCATGCCTCTACCCCGGGTATGTTTGCAGGCAGTGATTTTGGTATTGAGCTAAAACAAAATGCATTAACATGGTCAGATATATTAAAGGGGCAAGGATATAGTTTAGGGTATATAGGGAAATGGCATTTAGATTTGCCTAAAGTACCTTTTGTTCCCAGTTATAATAATCCAATGGAAGGGCGTTATTGGAATGACTGGACTCCTCCTGAGCGTCGTCATGGTTTTGATTTTTGGTATTCATATGGAACTCATGATCATCATTTGCATCCAATGTATTGGACAAATGAAACACCAAGGGATAAACCGTTACATATTAATCAATGGAGTCCTGAGCATGAAGCGGACATCGCTATTAAATATTTACGTAATGAAAACGGTAAATATAGAGATAGCAATAAGCCGTTTAGTCTCGTCGTTTCAATGAATCCACCACACTCTCCTTATGATCAAATACCTAAAAAATATTTGGACAAATATAAAGGCATAACATCGAAAAGTCTAAATACTCGGCCGAATGTTCAGTGGGATAAAGAATATGGTGAAGGGTACGGGCCAGAATATTTCAAAGAATATATGGCAATGATATACGGTGTTGATGAGCAATTTGGGCGTATTATTGATGAATTGGATAGTCTAAAATTAACGGAAGATACTTTAGTTCTGTTTTTCTCTGATCATGGTTGTTGTATGGGCTCTAACGGTAATCCAACTAAAAATGTGCATTATGAAGAAGCAATGCGTATTCCGATGATTTTTAGATGGCCAGGTACATTAAGTGCAGGAAGCAGTGATATTTTATTTTCAGCGCCAGATATTTACCCCACTATATTAGGGTTAATGGGGATGGAAGATTTAATACCAGATACGGTTGAGGGAATTAATTTTGCGAAGACTGTGCGAGGAATGCAAGGAGATATACATCCCTCTTCACAATTTTATACCTTTATGCCATACGGTGCACAATCCTATGGACGCAGAGGAATACGTACGGATAGATATACTTTGGTTATTGATCGTAAAATAGGAAAGCCTCTTAGTTTTGTTTTACATGATAATAAAAAAGATCCGTATCAAATGGAAAATATTGCGGAGGAGAGTCGCGATCTAATTAAAAAATTAATTGCAGAAGAGTTAATGCCTTGGTTAGATAAAACAGGAGATCCTTGGCGCCCGACAGAAGTTTCTGAAAAAGTGTTAAATGCATATACATAATGGAGCAACTTTGTATGATTGAATGAGAGGTAAGATAAAATGTTACTTGTGATTTTTGTGTTATAGATGCGACTTTTTATACATCTCTTGAGTAATACGAAATAGCGGTTGTTTTTGTTATTATCTCCTAGCAATAGTACCGCGACTTAATGAGAGAAGCCCTTAGTATTGTAAAATACTAAGGGCTTCTCTCTTTAAGGAACAGCTTGCCCAATGAGTAAAAAATTGACTATTATGGATATTGCTAAGCTTGCGGGCGTTGGGAAATAAACGGTATCAGGAGTATTAACACCACATGCCAATGTAAAAAAAAGTACACGTGAAAAAGTAGAGCGTGCGATAAAAAAATCTGCTTTTATACCATCTAAATCTGCTCAATAAATAGGAGTTGGAAGTAGTAAACTAATAAACTAATAAACTAATAAGGTATTAAGGGTTTTAGTGCTAGTTTATCGAATGCCAGAGGGGTGATGAGTGAATATACCCCAAAGTGTTTAAATATTGATGTATACCCTATGATTAGACTAAGATGTTTGATGGCGGTAACAACATAACGTTCTGCGATAAGCTTTATTCCCGAAAAACTTCATTGTCTCTGAGGTGACTTTAAACTACTAAATTTTAATTTTAGACAAAAGCATAGATTATATTGCTTAGATTCAACTAATAAGTGTATAACTTGGATGGTAGAAAAATTGGTCAGCTGAATATATGCTAATTGCTTTTTATCCAGAAAAAGATGCAACAATAAAAACATATAAACAACTGACCTATGAGCTAAGAGGCCATATTTACGCCTTAAATAAAAAAGGGTTGAGTCAAAATAAAATTGCTCGACAATTACATATTAATCAATCCATTCTCAGCAGAGAGCTTTCCCGCAATAGGAAAAAAGAGGTTGTCACATAAAACAGGCGCAATGGTAATCCCCCAAGAAAACATCACCGCACTTGCATAACCTTCTGCAGACATCGGTGGCACATCAACAACACGACCATCCGGCATACGATAGCCAATACAAATTTTTATTTCTTTTAAACCATCTAAAACATCAAGTTTCGTTAGGCAAAAACCAGTGATACTGTTTAACTGTACTGCGCGTTTAATAGCAACCGCATCAAACCAACCAGTACGACGCAAACGTCCCGTGGTAGCGCCAAATTCATGACCTACTAGCCCTAAATGTTTGCCCGCTTCATCCAATTTTTCAACGCCATCATAAAGCTCCGTTGGAAAAGGACCAGAGCCAACACGAGTTGTATAAGCTTTAACAATACCCAGCACATAATTCAGATGAATAGGGCCAAAACCACTACCCGTTGCAACGCCACCGGCAGTCGTATTTGACGATGTTACATAAGGATAAGTACCATGGTCAATATCCAGCAAAGTACCTTGAGCGCCTTCAAATAAAATGTTTTCACCGCGTAGGCGAGCTTTATCTAATTCATCAGTGACGTCGATAACCATACTGATCAACATAGGCGCCATTTTTATCATTTGAGCAAGCACTTCGGTATAGTTAACCGGCTCAACATGATAATAGTTTTCTAATTGGAAATTATGGTATTCCATTACGTCTTTTAATTTGAGCGCAAATGTATCCATATTATACAAATCATCAACACGTAACCCGCGACGCGCAACTTTATCTTCATAAGCAGGACCAATACCACGCCCAGTCGTACCGATAGCCTTG
Source organism: Psychromonas sp. CD1 (assembly GCF_002239585.1). Lineage (GTDB taxonomy): Bacteria > Pseudomonadota > Gammaproteobacteria > Enterobacterales > Psychromonadaceae > Psychromonas. Next base: position 246,372 of record NZ_NDFH01000002.1, on the reverse strand, counting down.
CTACCCAGTGCTTTTTCACGCGCCATATCGAGTGCAACATGATAAGGCATAATAAGAGGACACCCTTCACTGATAAAAAGACGATCTTTAGCGGGAATACCGCGCTCTGCAAGTGTGTTCATTTCTTCAAATAAAGCATCTGGGGCAAGTACTACACCGTTGCCTATTACACATTTAACATTATCTCGTAATATACCCGATGGGATTAAATGCAAAACTGTTTTTTTCCCATCAATAACTAATGTGTGCCCTGCATTATGCCCGCCTTGATAACGAACAACCCATTGCGCTTTGTCTGTTAATAAGTCTACAACCTTACCTTTACCTTCGTCACCCCATTGAGTGCCGAGAACTACTATATTTTTTCCCATCAGAATCACATTTTCTCTAGCGAATTGAGGAAATATTTTAGCAAATATTAATCGAGATTATCAATCTCTTTATGAAAAATTTGCTTAAAGTACGAATTTTAGATATAAAAAAAGGCAGATAACTGCCTTTTTTAAAATTAAAGTCACCTTTAACCATTAAATTTCATAAATTTAAAGAATTCCGAGTCGGAACTTAAAACCATCACATCACTTTTATTCGAAAAACTTTTTTCGTACGCACGCATACTGCGTAAGAATATAAAGAATTTTGGATCTTTAGAGTAAGAATCCGAATAAATTTTAGATGCAGTTGCATCACCAATACCTCGAACTTCTAATGATTTTTTATTCGCAGTTGCCAACATAATTGAAACTTTACGATCAATTTTTGCGCGAATAATCTCAGCTTGCTCATGCCCTTGTGAACGATGCTCTTTAGCTACAGCTTGACGCTCTGCACGCATACGCTTGTAGATACTATCGCTAACTTCATCGGGTAAATTAATCTTTTTAATACGTACATCAACAACCTTAATACCTAATTCAGCCGAACGAGCCAAGCGTTTTAGCGCGGTTTCCATTAATTCACCACGTTTGCCTGACACAATTTCACTTATAGTGTGAGAAGCAATCTCGCTACGTAATCCATTGTTTATTTTGCGTTTTAACAATGCTTCCGCCTGCATTTTATTACCCCCTGTCGCGAGATAATAAACAGATAAATCATCGATTTCCCATTTCACATAGGCATCAATGATTAAATCTTTTTTCTCTAAGGTTACATAACGATCTGCTTGATCATCTAACGTTTGAATACGTGTATCCATCACACGAACCGTATCAATAAACGGCACTTTAAAATGTAATCCTGGCCCATAAATAATACTTTCATTCGCCGCATCACGTTTTACTTTACTAAATTGCAAAACGATACCGCTTTGCCCTTCATAAACAATAAACGTACTGCTAAAGAGCCCAAGTAATATTATAACAACGATAATTAATAGTTTATTCATTAGTAACTTCTCCCCGTATTACGCGTGCTACGAGAAACCCTACCACTTACACTCGCACGATCTGTTGCCATTTTTGTGTTTGCTTGCTCTACACGAGCATCAATATCTAATTCCGATGTCGTTAACGCTTTTTTAGCTATCGCACTATTAGTCATAAGTTTATCTAATGGAAGAAAAGTCATATTAGACCCCGATTTATTATCTAGTAATACTTTTGATGTATTGCTTAATACCCTTTCCATCGTTTCAATATAAATACGCTGACGCGTTATATTCGGTGCGTCTTGATAGGCAGATAAGACTTTATTAAATACTGCAACCTCACCTTGTGCTTTTAATACTACGCCTGCAGTATAAGCTTCTGCTTCTTGCTCAATACGCTTCACTTTACCACGAGCAAGAGGTTCTTTTTCACGTTCATAAGCTTCGGCTTCTCGTACGAAACGTTGTTCATCTTCTTGTGCAGATATCGCATCATCAAAGGCAGCTTTTACCTCTTCAGGAGGGCGTGTCTGTTGTAAATTCACATCTACAACTTCAATACCTAGCTGATACGGCTCTATAATTTTTTCTAACATTTTCCACGTATTTTGACGTACAAGTTCACGACCCGTCGTTAATACATCATCCATAGAGGCATGGCCAACGACAAAACGCAAGGCACTGTCTAAAGCTTGTAATAAACTATTGTCTGCATTAGTGACACTAAATAAATACTTTTCAGGGTCAACAATTCGGTACTGGACCTCCATTGCAACTTTAACCACATTTTCATCACGCGTTAACATAAAGCCGTTTGTCGGCATCGTGCGAAAAGCTTTAACATTGATAGGAATAACCTTATCGATAAATTTAGGATTCCAATGTAGACCTGGTTCAACTTGCCCGTTATAAGCACCAAAACGTAATACAACACCTCGATCTGATTCTTTAATCGTATACCAACCACTGATAAACCACACCACAACCAGTAAGCTTACAATCATCATTATAACTAATTTACTATAATTATTGCTTCCATTTTTGTTTGAATTTTGTTTTTTGCCAAATAACGCACCGAGAGTATTACTCAGCTTTTGAAAAATAACATCGAGATCAGGAGGCCCCTGATCTTTTTTCTTTCCGCTGTTGTTCCACGGGTCTTTATCATCTTTTCCCGGTTCGTTCCAAGCCATAGTTAGCTCCCGATTGAATAATATAAGTTATTGAATATTGGAATGTAGCAATGTTCTCTCAAATAATAAAGAGAACTCGACATAATCTGTTATTTGTTTCCAGTTAGACAAGCATCCATCGTATCAGGGAAACGTTTTCTCAGGCGCGACAAATCGACATTATTAATACGAATGTCGAGTAAACAATCACCATTTTCAGCATAAGATTCTTCCACGATACAATTGAGTTGGTGTAATTGCGCACGCAATTTTCCTTGCTCGGGTGGAATAGATAACTGCAATGCACGAATAGGCCCCGACAACAAAGAACTCAAAGCATTTAATAATAAATCACAACCTTCACCTGTTTTGGCCGATAACCAAACACGTGTTGGCTTGCCTTCATCATCGACATCTACACGTGGCTTTAAATCATCAAAAGCATCTATTTTATTCATGATCGTAAGTTGAGGCACATCACCGGCATCAATATCATTTAAAACACGCTGCACTGCATCAATATTACCTCTGTAGTTTTCATCAGAACAATCGATAATATGTAAGAGTAAAGTTGCTTCGCGAGTCTCTTGTAATGTCGCTTTAAATGCCGCAACAAGATCATGTGGCAAATGACGTACAAAACCCACTGTATCCGCTAAAATACAATTACCTACATCATGCACATTAATTTGTCTTAACGTAGGATCAAGAGTAGCAAAAAGTTTATCCGCAGCATAAACATCGGCTCCAGTCATTGTATTAAATAAGGTAGACTTACCGGCATTAGTATAACCCACCAAAGATACCGTCACTACTTCGCTCCGAACACGCGCACGACGCCCTTGATCGCGCTGTTTCGATACTTTGGCTAAGCGTCCTTTTATAGCAGTAATGCGCTCACTGAGTAAACGCCTATCACTTTCTAGTTGCGTCTCACCTGGCCCGCGCATGCCTATCCCGCCTTTTTGTCTCTCAAGGTGGGTCCACCCACGTATCAAACGTGTAGACATATGCTTTAACTGAGCAAGTTCAATTTGTAATTTACCTTCATAAGTACGTGCGCGCTGTGCAAATATATCTAAAATCAAAGCGGTTCTATCAAGTACTAAACATTCACAAAGTGCTTCTAAATTTCGTTGCTGTGCAGGTGATAACGCATGGTTGAAAATAACAACATTTGCTCCTAACGTCCGTACGCTATCCGCTATTTCTTGCGCTTTACCGGTGCCCACAAAATACCGAGGATGTGGTGATTTTCTAGGCCCTGTGACTACTCCAACAGACTTTACGCCCGCAGAACTCACTAATAATTTTAACTCCTCTAGGTCCTCTTTTTTATCATCATCTGAAAAAGTAATGTGGACTAAGAGTGCCAGCTCTCCGGCTTTATAACGATCAAACAATAAAAGCTCCAAAAATAAAAAGTATAAAAATTCATCCTAACACAACAAAGATCAAAGGTTAGATAAAAAACAATCCGTAAAAAAAGTATCTAGCACACAAAAAATCATTCTGGTGGATGAAAAATAGGGACATCTCGTGTCGGTACAACTGTCGAAATAGCATGTTTATATACCATTTGACTCACCGTGTTTTTTAACAAAATTACAAACTGATCAAAAGATTCTATTTGCCCTTGTAATTTAATACCATTCACTAAATAAATAGCAACAGGAATGTGTTCTTTACGTAACGTATTCAAAAAGGGATCTTGTAATGATTGTCCTTTAGCCATTATTGTCTCCTATTATTGTTATTAGTAGTAAGTCAGTATAAACAACCACTCCAAAAAAAATGTACTGCATGTTGTTTTTTTTGATCTATACCACTTTCTTTATTTTTATTTCTATAAAAGTATACGATACTCAGTGTGTTACATCTTAAATATAGACGCTAATGCAAGCACACTAATACAGCTAAATAATAGACCGAGAAAGAAACTTTTTTTTAAAACGCCACTTCAAATTATGGCAGAACACATAACCGCACTTGCGGCTTAGCGGTTATGCACTTCAAGGTTGAATCTGCCTATTAATTCATTCATTATTTTATCATAATTGCACGAATCTGTACTCTCAAGCCAAGTTAACTCTGTTTTCCAACCACGTAGCCAAGTCATTTGCCGCTTCGCAAGTTGACGTGTTGCGACAACACCTCTAAATTGCATTTCATCATAGCCAATTTCACCCTCTAAATATTGCCACATTTGCCGGTAACCCACACAACGCATTGAGGGAAGATCCATATGTAAATCTGCACGTGATTTCAACTCTCTCACTTCTTGCTCAAATCCAGCTTGTAACATTTTCGTAAAACGTAACTCAATACGTTGATGTAATGTCGATTTTTCTTGGGGTGCAATCGCAAATTGGCGAACATTAAAAGGGATAGGCTCACTTTTAATTTGCGTGAGCTCTGTCATGCTTTTACCCGATATTCGATAAACTTCAAGTGCTCGTGAAAGACGTTGCGGATCATTAACATGGATCCTTTTCGCCGCTATAGGGTCTATTTTCTCAAGTTGCTCATGCATAAATTGCCAACCCGACAGTTGCGCTTCTTGCTCAATTTGCGCACGAATATCCAAATCTGCAGCAGGTAATGGTGAAAGCCCATCAATTAATGCTTTGTAATACAACATCGTACCGCCAACTAATAACGGAGTCTTACCCCTCTTACAAATAGAAGCCATTAAAGATAATGCATCCCTCCGAAAATCGCCAACTGAATACGCTTGTACTGGATCTAATATATCTACTAAAGCATGTGGTGCAAGTTGACGTTCGCTAAGCGTTGGCTTCGCTGTACCGATGTCCATACCTTTATAAATTAAAGCAGAGTCCACACTAATAATTTCACAGTTTGCTTGTGTTGCTAAGCGTATCGCAAGATCCGTTTTACCCGAAGCCGTTGGCCCCATTAAAAAAATAGCAGAAGGGTGTTTATGCATCACAGACGCCTTGCAGTAAAAGAGAAAGATCGGGCTCTAAAAAAAGCCCTTGAGATGTTGATTGAAAACTATCTTGTTCGATAAGTTGTAATAATTCGTTTGCTTGGTGCATGCTCCATTTCTTTTCTTGTGTTTGTTGTACTAATAATGTCTGCACTATCAATGAACAAAAATCATTAACCTCAAGATCCGTTAATGATTCAGGGAAATTTTTTAAATGCTCTAATAATACAGGCAATATTTTAGCAACGGGGGCTTGGCGCAATAATGTAGGCACCTTGTTAACAATGAGTTTCTGCATTTTTAGTTTTATGTGAAAGCCTAAACGTTGTAAAAGAATTTCAACATGAGTGCTTAATGGTAATAATTCTGAATTCAATGATAAACGTACAGGTAATAATAACGGCTGAGCTATTACTTCTCCATTTTGCCATGCCTCAAATAATATTTTTTGTTGTAAAAAGTTATCGGCTTTCACTAAGGATAAAAGGCATAAGGCTCGTTCACTTTGTGGGTTGCTCTGTGAGATTTCCCTTTGTACTAATAAATAACGATTTTCGATTAATGCTAACGCCAAAGTGTGCTTTACCTTTTTTGCCACGAGCGCCGAAGGAGCCGGTAACTCATTAGGACGAATAAAATCACAATACGCATTAATCTGTGCATTATCCATGCTTGATTGATAATTGTGTTTAGGTGCAGGGTGAATGTTTGATGGTGAAGATATAGATGCCTTACTTAAACCAACATTTGATGAGCTTACATTTAAACGGTGCTGTTCCGACTCATCTGCCAAGTTCTGACTTTGTTGCATTAACATGTCAGGATCATTTAACGTCATACTCAACGTGCTCACTATAAAATCATGTACCCAACGAGCTTGATGAAAACGCACTTCATGTTTAGATGGGTGTACATTTACATCTACTTGCTCAGCAGGACAATCAATATAAATCACAAATCCAGGGAATAATCCTGTCGGCAATAAACGCGCATATGCTTGCTTTATTGCATGATTAACCAACCTATCACGAATAATTCGTCCATTAATATAACAATATTGCACATCACCTAATGTCCTTGGCGATAATCTATTTGAGATCCAACCCGATATTTTTAAACCCTGATCCGCACTTTCAAAATGTAATGCATTTTTTACAAAGCTTTCACTACAAATACTCGCCAGACGTTTTTGTTGCTGCGCCTGTGTTTGCGCTGCGCGATATTGACGTATCACTTTACCATTATGCTTTAACGTAAAAGAGATATTAAAATAACTGAGCGCTAAACGACGGATTAATTCATCAATGTGTTGAAATTCTGTTTTTTCTGTTTTTAAAAAACGTCGCCGAGCAGGAGTATTAAAAAACAGATCTAGCACTTCGACGGTTGTGCCTTGTGGATGCGCACATGGCTTAATATGCACGTCCATATCACGACCTTCGGCAATGGCTTGCCAAGCCTGATTTTGCTGCTCGGGCTTAGAAGTAAACGTTAAACGCGAAACTGAACTAACACTTGCTAATGCTTCGCCTCGAAATCCCAAACTAGTTATCGCTTCAAGATCATCTAAGTGGCTAATTTTACTCGTGGCATGTCTGCTTAATGCTAAAGTGAGTTGATCTTTTGCAACCCCTTTCCCATTATCTTGCACACGTATACATTTTGCGCCACCTTTTTCGATATCAATATCAATACGCGTAGCACCCGCATCTAAGCTATTTTCTAATAACTCTTTAACGACCGATGCGGGCCGTTCAACCACCTCACCCGCAGCAATTTGATTAGCGAGACGAGGGGCTAAAATTTTAATAGGCATAATGATAGATCCGAAAATTTAACTAACAGGAATACGTAACCGTTGCCCAACAGAAATATCTGTTGTATTTAAATGATTAAATTGTTTTAATTTCTTTACCGATACCCCATAACGCTGAGCAATAATAGAAAGAGATTCCCCACGACGAACTTTATAGGGAGTAGCAACAGCATTAACCGCTGGTATTTTTATTATCTGCCCAATACTTAAAGAACTTGACGACAATTGATTATAACGCATTAATGTTGTGACGCTAAGCGCATTTTCCTTTGCTATCCCAGATAAATTTTCACCTGAACGAACCTTATGCACTCTATCTTTTGATGCTGTTCTAAAATCCGATAACTTTAATTTTTGTCCTATTTTCAAAACACTACTACGTAATTGATTAATACGTTTTAAACATTCTGTCGTCGTTCCATATTGTTGCGCAATCACCGACAATGATTCACCACTTTTAACCTTATGCGTACGCGAGAGTTGTGTTACTTTTTGGCGCGATGAAACCAGTGTAGTTAAACGCAATTTTTGCCCAATCGCAAGTTCTGTAGAACGTAATTGATTAAAGTTTTTAAGCTGCGCGCTGGTTAGCCCATAACGATGTGCAATTACCGACAATGATTCACCACGTTTAACTCGATGTATGCGCGCGCGTTTTGTTATTTTTGCACGCGATGAAACAGGCGCAGTTAAACGCAATTTTTGCCCAATCGCAAGTTCTGTCGAGCGTAACTGATTAAAGCTTTTAAGCTGTGCGCTTATTAGTCCATAGCGATGTGCAATCACCGATAATGAGTCGCCACGTTTTACGGTATATATTTTAATTTGAGCACGCTTATAAATATTTGACGCGCTATTCTTTAACGCACTCAAGTATAATTTTTGCCCCACAAAAACAGAGTTAGAGCGTAATGTATTAAAACGTTTAATTTGCGCTAATGATATATCATATTTAGCTGCAATTTCAGATAATGTATCCCCTTGTTGCACTTTATAAATACGTTGTTTATATTTATCTTGCGAAGAGATATTCGTCTCCATGCCTCCGGGTATTTTTATTTTTTGTCCAACCCATAACACACTTGAGTGCAAATTGTTTTTTTGCTTTAATTGGCTAACTGTCGAGCCATAGCGTTGCGCAATAATCGAGAGTGATTCTCCATTTTTAACTTTATATATGCGTGTTTTTTGCCATATATCTTCAACTAAAGAAAGATTATTAGTCTTATCTTCCAATTTTACAACGAGTTCATAATCTGCAGGGATTTTTAATGTCTGGCCAATTTTAAGCCGGTTAGAGTGTAAATTATTATAAGATTTTAATTGCAGAAGAGGGATGCTATAACGTTGAGCAATATTAGATAATGATTCACCACTACGCACAGTATGTTTGATTGTACGTCTACGCTGAGCGAATAATGAATCATGCGGAGGCGAGTCTATAAAATGTTTATAAATCGCATTAAAAATCGCATTAGCCACTTTGTTTTGATAAGACGCTTGGCCTAATAAACGCTCCTCTCGATAATTAGTAATAAATCCTGCTTCAACTAAAATAGAGGGGATATAAGGTGACTTTAATACCGCAAGGCTGGCACTCTCTGGTTTCTTCTTATGCAATTTTGTTATTTTATTTAATTCAGCGACAACATTATAGGCGACTTCTTCAGCCACCAACATTGAATTAGATTTAGACATATCAAAAAACATTTTATTTAAAAAAGGAACGCTCGAAGATTCATTTTTTATATTACCAATACCCCCCAACAATTCAGAATGAACTTCGTGACGCTCCATACGTCGCCCCATTTCAGAATTGGCTCGTCTATCTGACAAAATCCATACTGATGCTCCACTTGGCTGACTTGATGTAAAGCCATCTGCATGAATAGACACTAAGAAATCAGCTTTTCCCTGATGAGCTAACTCCGAGCGCTTATTTAAATTAATATAATAATCCCCCGTACGAATTAATATCGCCGACATGCCTTTTTGTTGATCAATGCGTCTTTTAAGACGCTGAGCAATTTGCAATGTGATTTTTTTTTCTTGAGTCAAACGCCCTGATGCACCTGGATCTTCTCCTCCGTGCCCCGCATCAACCGCAATGATCACATTACGTCCAACCGGCGTTATTTTTCTAATCACTTTTTCCGGTTTAGTTTTTATTGTTTTTTTATAAGGTAAATCTATGACCAATCGATGTCCGTAAGGAGGTTCTGGAGAAAGAGAAAAAACAACCGCTTTACTTGCTTGTTTTAAATCGATAACTAACCGATATACACCCGATTGCCGAGTAATACTACGCCGAATATTTTTAACTAAAGGTCCCGTATGTTTTATTTTTTTAAAATCGAGAACACTAGTTGTGCTTTTTAGATCTATCACTAAACGATCTGGCTTTTTTAAATAATGAATGCTATATCTTGCTTGTTTTGACAAGTCCAAAACAACACGAGTATTATCTGGAGAAGGCCAAGATCGTACGCTATTTAATTTATTTTGCACTCCGGCAGAAACAGAACCCGAAAAAAAACAGAATAAGAAATTAATAATCAATAAAGATAAGGTCAGTCGTATTTTTAACACTTTCATAATTTTTGTAACACTCTTTGTCCATTTTCTGTATTAGCTTGTAATTCAATACTACGTAACTCGCCAACATAACGTAATGTTAAATCAATATCCGCTTGCGTTAAAACACCTTCACCTCGTTCTGGCCATTCTACAAGACAATGACTTTGCGCTGTAAAGTAATCACGGATACCCATAAATTCTAACTCTTCAGGTGAACCTAACCGATATAAATCAAAATGATAAACAGTCCAGTTCTCTAACTCATAGGGTTCAACAAGTGTATAAGTAGGGCTTTTAACATGGCCTTTATGACCTAACCCTTGAATAAAACCTCGGGTCAAAGTTGTTTTACCTGAGCCTAAATCACCGTGTAAATAAATACAAATAGCAGTATCACACGCAGCACTCAAACGTCGACCAAACCGCACAGTATCCTCTGCGCTCATTAAATTTTCTTTATATAAATCAACCATTATGGGTTTACTAATTTCCTAATATAGGAGGAAAGATCGCTCTAAAATTAATCTTTACACTCTGTTTTTACAGCTAATACAGCAGAAAAATCATGAATACAAAAGCAGGTTTTAACCGCCACTAAGAGATAATGTAAAACATTATCGATATCACTAACAAACGTATATAAGTCTTGTCTATTTTTACTTAAGTTGGTTTCTCATTACAAAAAACCATCAACATTTAAAAAATACCACCAGACAAGGTTATTATCACGCAACTACAATATAAAAATAATTTGAAACTCGGCGACAATTACTTACAAATAGAATTATATTTGTAGTTATATTATATGAAGACTTATGACATCAGACTCAAGGTTGTAAATATTAAAAATATTTTATATAAAAAAACATCGACGATATATAATACTAAGCCACACGCCCGACTATAGACATTAACTATTTACTTCTGCGGATAAAATAAGCATTTATTATGCGCTCTGATTTTGCATCTTGAGGTATCATAGGTATAATAGTAGCACTTTTTATTCATGCTTAATTTAGGAACATTGCCTTGCTTAGTACAAACAATATCACCATGCAATTTGGTGCAAAACCACTTTTTGAAAATATTTCAGTTAAATTTGGTACGGGTAACCGTTACGGTTTGATCGGCGCCAATGGCTGTGGTAAATCTACTTTTATGAAGATCTTAACCGGTGATCTTGAGCCGAGTGCAGGCAATATAAATAAAGATCCTAATGAACGTATTGCAAAATTACACCAAGATCAATTTGCTTTTGAAAAGTTTAACGTTATTGATACCGTTCTTATGGGCCATAAAGAAATGTGGACAGTAATGAATGAGCGTAATCGTATCTATTCACTGCCTGAAATGAGCGAAGAAGATGGTATGAAAGTTGCCGAACTTGAAACTGAATTTGCAGAAATGGATGGTTATACTGCAGATTCTCGCGCAGGAGAAATATTACTCAGTGTAGGTATTCCCCTTGAATTACATTATGGTTTAATGTCAGAAGTCGCTCCCGGCTGGAAACTACGAGTACTACTTGCCCAAGTCCTATTTTCAAATCCAGATATTATGTTACTTGATGAACCAACCAATAACTTGGATATTGACACAATTCGCTGGCTTGAAGCTGAATTAAATGCACGTCAATGTACAATGGTAATTATTTCTCATGATCGCCATTTCTTAAATTCTGTCTGTACACATATGGCCGATATCGATTACGGTGAATTACGCTTGTATTCTGGTAACTATGATGAATATATGACAGCGGCAACCGCCGCCCGTGAACGCTTACTATCACAAAATGCCAAGAAAAAAGCACAACTTTCTGAATTGCAAGATTTTGTAAGTCGCTTCTCAGCAAATGCATCTAAAGCAAAACAGGCAACATCTCGTGCAAAACAGATGGATAAAATCCAACTCGAAGAAGTCAAAGCATCTAGCCGAGTGAATCCGTATATTATATTCAAACAAGATAAAAAATTGTTCCGTAATGCGCTGGAAATGGTGAATGTCAGTAAAAGCTTTGATAAACCATTATTTCAAAATTTAAGTTTAATGATTGAAGTGGGCGAACGCGTTGCAATTATTGGCCAAAATGGTGTCGGAAAAACTACGTTACTACGCACATTAATGGGTCTCGTCGATGTGGACTCAGGCTCATTTAAATGGTCTGAAAATGCCAACTTAGGCTACTACGCACAAGATCATTCGTATGCCTTTGAAAAAGATCAAACGCTTATGCAATGGATGGCTCAATGGATGCAACCAGGTGATGATGAACAATTCGTCCGTGGCACATTAGGGCGCTTATTATTTGGCTCAAATGATATTGGAAAATCCGTTAAAATCATTTCTGGTGGCGAGCAAGGACGTATGCTCTTTGGTAAACTAATGATGGATAAGTCCAACATCTTACTGATGGATGAACCAACGAATCACTTGGATATGGAATCTATTGAGTCTCTTAATTTAGCACTTGAGAACTATGATGGCACATTAATTTTCGTCAGTCATGATCGCGAATTTGTATCATCTATTGCGACACGAATTATTGAGATAAAAGAAAATGAAGTCATAGACTTCCACGGCACTTATGCAGAGTATTTAACAAGTCAGGGTGTAGAAATTTAAACTCTTCTTCTCTGAAATAAAAAAGGGTTAACACCCTTTTTTATTATGCATAAGCACCAATAAAACATTTACTTTTCTCGTTTCTACAACCACATCAGCCTAACTTGATTGATTAAAAACAAGTACACCATCAAGCACATCTACATTTATATTTTGCCCTTCTTTTAATGTTTCGGAGAGTATTTTATGCGCTAAGGGATCCTCTAATAATTGCTGTATTGCACGTTTTAAAGGGCGAGCCCCGTAAACCGGATCATAACCAGCCTCTACCATAAAGTCGACACTCGCATCACTAAAGGATAAAAAGTAATTCCGCGCTTTAAGACGTGTTTTCAATTTGTTTAATTGAATAGTGGCAATCAATTTAAGGTGCTTATGTCCTAATGGATGAAAGACCACAATTTCATCAATTCGATTTAAAAATTCAGGTTTAAATTGATCACGTAAAAGACCTAACAAACGTTGTTTAATCTCATCATAACTGGATTTTTCAAATGAATTTTGAATAATATCGGAACCTATATTCGAAGTCATAATTATGACCGCATTCCTAAAATCGACTGTCCTTCCTTGTCCATCCGTTAGGCGACCATCATCGAGGACTTGTAATAAAATATTAAATACATCGGGATGTGCTTTTTCTATTTCATCGAGTAAAATCACAGAATAAGGTTTACGCCGTATAGCTTCGGTTAAATATCCACCCTCTTCATAACCTACATACCCCGGAGGTGCTCCGACCAATCTTGCCACAGAATGCTTTTCCATAAATTCCGACATATCAATACGCACCATATTATCTTCACTGTCGAATAAGAAATGAGCTAATGCTTTGCATGATTCGGTTTTACCTACACCTGTTGGCCCTAAAAACAAAAAAGAACCTATAGGTTTATCAGGATCACTTAAGCCTGCTCGACTGCGTCTTATGGCATTAGCAATCGCATTAATCGCTTCATTTTGTCCGACAACACGAGTATGCAAATGTTTTTCCATTTCCAATAATCTTTCACGCTCACCTTGAAGCATCTTATTAACCGGGATCCCTGTCCAATGTGCTAATATTTCTGCTATCTCTTTTTCTGTTACACAATGTTTTAATAGTGTCATATCGCTCATATCAGCCTGTGTGGCCAAATCTAATTTTTTTTCAAGAGCCGGTATCTGTCCATATTGTAATTCAGACATTCGGGTAAGATCGCTAGTACGTGTTGCGACATCAAGATCTAAACGTCTTTGTTCCAGCTCTTTTTTTATGTTTTGGGTACCCGCAAGTGCCGCTTTTTCAGTTATCCAGACTTCGTTCAATTCTTTATATTTTTTTCCTTTTTGACGTAATGATGCTTCTAAATCTTTTAATCGTTGCATACTCGCATCATCAGTTTCATCTTTAAGAGATTTTTTCTCTACTGTTAACTGAATTATTTTCCGTCCTAATTTATCTAAACATTCGGGTTTAGAGTCCATTTGCAAGCGAATACTTGAAGCAGCCTCATCAATTAAATCAATCGCTTTATCCGGTAAACGCCTATCCGGTATATAACGATGCGATAAGGTAACTGCCGCCACGATAGCAGGGTCGGTGATTTCTACTTTATGATGTAATTCATAGCGTTCTTTAAGTCCACGTAAAATAGCAATACTATCTTTTACATTTGGCTCATCAACTTGTATCTTTTGAAAACGTCTTTCAAGTGCAGCATCTTTTTCAATATATTTTCGATATTCATCTAATGTCGTTGCGCCCACGCAATGCAACTCACCGCGAGCCAATGCAGGTTTTAACATATTTCCTGCATCCATAGCACCATCACTTTTACCTGCCCCTACCATAGTATGTAGCTCATCAATAAAAAGGATCACTTGCCCTTCTTTTTTGGCCAACTCAGACAGTACCCCTTTTAAACGTTCTTCGAATTCACCTCTATATTTAGCACCCGCAATTAAAGCCCCCATATCTAAAGATAAAACACGTTTGTTTTTTAACCCCTCTGGAACTTCACCATTAATAATACGCTGTGCAAGCCCCTCTACTAAGGCGGTTTTTCCTACACCAGGCTCTCCAATAATCACAGGATTGTTTTTCGTACGACGCTGTAAAACTTGGATCATACGACGCACTTCATCATCACGTCCTATAACAGGATCCAATTTTCCTAATTCCGCCAGCTCTGTAAGATCAATAGTAAATTTTGCGAGTGCTTTATCTTGGTCATTGCCTTCTTTATTTTGTTCCGTTCGCATTCTTTTCATCGACTGATGCACTTTATCTTTTTCGATACCAAGCTGTTTTAAAATATCACCGAGCACCCCCTTATCGTCACAAGCCGCCAATAAGAAAAATTCAGAGGAAATAAGTTTTTCTTTGTTTTTTTGTGCATATTTATCACAAAGATTAAATAAGATACCCAGTTCCGCAGATAGCTGAATATCCCCACCACTATCTACAATGCGTGTAATATTCTCTAATGCGCTAGAAAGACGAGATCTAAAAATATTAATATTAACTTCTAAATCTGCTAAAATTTGACGAATAGCCCCCCCTTCTTGATCTAATAATGCACGCATGAGATGAATGCCATCAATATATTGATGATCATGCCCTAATGCTAAAGATTGGGCTTCTGAGATAGCTAATTGAAATTTACTGGTAAGTTTATCTAAGCGCATAATAGCCTCCTGTGTATTACTAAGATGCTATCATGTTGTCTTTAATTCAAGGTTTAAAAGAAAAGTTTTAGAGGCAGAGTGATATTTTTTTACTAAACGATAAGTACTTCAAATATAAAAATGAGATTATACTCTACACGTTTCATCAATATAGATAAGTGTCGCCATTCGTCCACATTGGCCATCACGACGATATGAATAAAAAAGTTGAGGTTCACTAAAGGTACAAGATTTGCACGCACTGATTTCTGCCACATTCAAAACTTGTAAACGTAAGCGTGCTAGGGCATGTAAATCAGCAAGGTAAGCTTCATTTTGAGCATAAAAAGCGAATTCTGCTTGAGCATGATGACGTATAAACTCAGCACGAACTTCCGGACCAACCTGAAATGCATCAGGGCCAATACAAGGACCGAGCCAAACTAAAAGATCGCGACTGCTTATCTGTCGTTGTGCACAAATATGCTCTATAGATTGCTCAATAATACCATGACATAAACCTCGCCAACCGGCATGAATGGCGCAAACAAAAGATCCCACTTTATCTGTCAACAAAATAGGTAAACAATCTGCAGTCATAACGACACATACTTGTTGGTTTAAAACTGTCCAGACAGCATCCGCTTCGGTTGCATATGTATTGTTATGTCCATCTAAGTTTAATAACGTAGTACTGTGTGTTTGATTTAACCAATAAAAAGGTGAGTCCAAAGATAAATGTTGTTGTAACTTTTTACGATTTTGCAAAACCAAATTAGGCTTATCATTGACATGTAGACCTAAATTTAAACCTTGGTAAACACCACTACTAACCCCACCTATTCGTGTGCTTGAGTAGCATTTTATATGCTTAGGAGCCGACCAGTTTGGTTCGATTAACGTTAACATCCGACTCCTTAGCACCATCTAGAGGTAATACTTACAACATTTTACTGCTCATAAAAAATAGCATCCGCTCGTAGCACCGCGGATAATTTCTGCATATCTTCAGGTACTGGCGCATGCCACTCCATTATCTCACCCGTAATAGGATGCTCTAAACGTAACATAGTTGCATGCAAAGCTTGACGCTTGAAATTACGTAATGTTGTTGTTAGCATTTCACTAGCACCTTTGGGTGGGCGAGGACGTCCGCCATAAACGGGATCTCCTGCTAATACATGCCCAATGTGTGCCATATGAACACGAATTTGATGCGTACGCCCAGTTTCTAAACGTAAGCGTAAACGCGTATGTGCACGATATTTTTCAGCCACTCGGTAATGTGTGACGGCATGCTTTCCTCCGACCGTTGCAACCGCCATTTTTACGCGATTTGCTTTATCTCTACCAATCGGCGCTTCAACACGTCCTCCTGCCGTAAAGCAACCCATCGCAATAGCATCATATTCACGTGTAATTTCACGCGCTTGTAGACTTGTCACTAAATGTGTTTGAGCGGGTACCGTTTTAGCGATAATCATTAAACCGGTAGTATCTTTATCAAGGCGATGCACTATCCCAGCTCGTGGCACTTCGACAATCTCTGGAAAATGATATAATAAAGCATTTAAAATAGTCCCATCAGGATTACCGGCGCCAGGATGGACCACTAAACCCGCAGGTTTATTGATAACCAAAATATGCTCATCTTCAAAAACAATGTTCAATGGGATATTTTGCGCTTGAAAAATAACTTCGTCTTCTAACGTGGCGTTCACTTCAACTTGTTGCCCTGTGTATACTTTTTCGCGAGGACGATTAATTATTACATCATCAATTTTAACAAGATCATCTAAAATCCATTCTTTAATACGCGTACGAGAATAATCGGGAAATAATGCAGCCAGTGCTTTATCTAAACGAAATCCCAGTTGCTGAACGGTCACTTCTGCAGTTAAATGTAACGGTTGACTCATATTTTATTCTCTTCTCTTTCTCTGCGCATATTGCGTCAATAATTTTATTTATACGATTTAATCGAAGATCTTGACACTTTTCTCTTTTTTAACTTTTCTTTTGCAAGTTGATCGAAGATACTGTGCGTTTTACTTCGTATTATTAATTCAGTTATAGGTATTATAACACTTATGAAAAAGATCCTCAGACTAATAAGCACTTCCGTATTGATTGTTTTATTTATCAGTAGCTGCTCTTCATCGAAAACAGAGAAGCCACAGGTAGAAGATAAAGCACCCAGTCTTTTATACCAAGATGCTCAAACTCAATTACAAACGGCAAATTATGAAAAAGCGAGTGAAATACTAGAAGCTTTAGATAGTCGCTATCCTTTTGGACCCTATTCAGATCAAGTTCAATTAGATCTTATTTACACCTATTATAAACGTGATGAAAGCGCCTTAGCCCTTGCTAATATCGACCGTTTTATACGTTTAAACCCTACTCATCCAGATCTTGATTATTTATACTACATGCGTGGCCTTACAGAGATAGGAGCTGATCAACAATTTTTTCAGAGCCTCTTTAATATTGACCGTTTTGAGCGAGATCCTAGCCTTGCATTGCAAGCATTTAAAGATTTTTCTTACGTCATTACCTTCTACCCAAAAAGCCAATATGCGCTTGATGCACACAAAAGACTGGTATCTATTAAGTCTCGTTTAGCACGTTACGAACTCAGTATCGCACAATGGTATTTTAAACGAGAAGCTTACATTGCTAGTATTAACCGTGCTAAAATAATTTTAAACAATTACCCGGATAGCTCTGCCGTAGAAGATGCATTAACGCTTATGATAACATGCTATGACAAACTTGATTTAATCGTGCCAAAAGAAAATGCACTGGCCATTTTAAAAATGAATTATCCCAAAAATCGCCTTCTTAAATAAGAGATAATATAACGAAGATATACTTCTTATTATATCTTTTCAGGCCCAATATAAAAAGCCGAGGTTCACGAGATAACATCGGCTTTTTATCACATTCATCAAGAATAAAGAATACATCAAATTAAACAGCTTCCGCATCTTCTTCGCCCGTACGGATGCGAATAACACGTTCAACTGGCATAACAAATATTTTTCCGTCACCTATTTTCCCAGTCTGTGCAGTTTGCATTATCACTTCAATACAACGCTCTACATCTTCTTTTTTTACCACTAATTCAATTTTAACTTTAGGTAAAAAATCAACCATATATTCCGCACCACGATATAACTCAGTATGTCCTTTTTGACGACCAAAGCCTTTCACTTCAGAGACAGTCATCCCCGTAATGTTTATATCTGCAAGCGCTTCTCGTACATCATCCATTTTAAATGGTTTAATGATAGCCTCGATTTTTTTCATCATGATCTCTTTATTTTTAATCTATGTTATAAAATATTGTATAGAAAGCATCATACGTAAAAAGCTCCTAATTTAACACTTCTAAAACATCAATATCAAACGTTAACGTTTGCCCTGCAAGGGGATGATTAAAGTCAACAGTGACACTCTCCGCGACAACTTCTCGAATAATTCCGGGTAATTCACTACCATCGGGTTGTGTAAATGCAATAATAGTTCCGACTTCAGCAGGGGCTTCTTTATTGAAATGACTAAGCTCTAGATGATGGATGTTATCTGGATTTACTAAACCAAAAACATCTTCCGGTGCTAATGTAAACGTTTTAGATTGACCTTCGATTAACCCCAATAAAGAGGCTTCAAAATTAGCACTCAAACTACCATCACCTAATATAAATTTATGCGGTTTATTCGCAACTTTACTGCTATCAACCGCTGATCCATCTGCCAACCGTATTGAAAAATGCATTAAGACAGAGCTATTTTCTTTTATTATGTTCATCTTTATTTTCCTCTCTAGCGACATGTAGGACACTCTCTAAAATCAATAAAGCAGCGCCTATAAAAATAGAAATATCTGCAATATTAAAGGTTGGCCAGCGATAAAAACCTAAATTAAAATCTAAAAAATCAACGACATAACCAAACATCAAACGATCTAGAAGATTACCTAACGCGCCAGCCAGCACCAATGAAAAAGCGATATTTTCAAGGTGTTTTTTTATACTGTTTTTTTGTAATGAATACACTAAAAAAACAGAAACCAGTACAGCAATTGCCGTAAACAAATAACGTTGCCAACACCACCTGCATCGCCTAAAAAGCTAAAGGCGGCGCCATAGTTTCGTGCATAAGTAAAATTAAAAAAGGAGTATACTTCGATACTTTGATGCAACTCAAATCCTTCGACCACCCAATATTTAGACGCTTGATCTAACAACAAGATAAGCATGGTTAGCCATAACCAGCGAATTCCCGATTTTTCAACATTTTGTGTCATCTCTATATAAAAAACGCCTTAAAATATTAAGGCGTTTTTTTATATAATTATGCAACTTTATTTTACATTAGGCAAACTTTCTTGATTCCCCTTCACCCTCTATATTGGTGATACAACGCACACATAAAGAGACATGTGTATTGTTACTACCAACACTTTCATGGTGATGCCAACAACGCTCACATTTTGTATGTGCACTTTTTTCAATAACAACCGTTAAACCATCAACTTCTGTTTTAAATGCATTAACGGGCGCATCCACAAACGCTTTAAGGGTGACTTTTGAAGTGATTAATATAAAACGTAACTCATCAGAGAAAGCATCTAACACGCTTTTTAATTCATCGCTAACATAAAGAATAACTTGCGCTTCTAAGCCACCACCTATCACGCCATCTTTACGTGCAACTTCTAAAGCTTTGTTAACGGCTGCACGTACTGCTATTACCTTTTCCCACGTTTGATTAGTTAATATTTCATTTTCATTTAATGCAAAAAGACCATCATACCAAACGCCAGTGAAGACAAACTCATCTCGACTACCTGGCATACGGCCCCATATTTCATCCGCAGTAAAGCTCAATATAGGTGCTATCCAACGTACCATTGCTTCAATGAGATGATACATTGCAGTTTGACAACTACGACGTGCTAGCCCATCCGATTTTGCTGTATATTGGCGATCTTTAATAATATCTAAATAAAAGCTACCTAGTTCAATCGAACAAAAATGAGTTAATTTCTTATGTACACTGTGTAAATTATATGCGTCATAGTCAACGATTAACTCTTTTTGTAATGCATCGGCTTGCCCAACTATCCAACGATCTAGTGCGACCATATCCGCATTAGCAACCATATCCGTTTTAGGATCAAATCCATTTAAATTAGATAATAAAAAACGCGCCGTATTACGTATACGACGGTAACTATCCGCACTGCGATTTAATATTTCATCTGAAACAGTTATCTCGCCAGTATAATCTGTAGAAGCAACCCATAAACGCAATACATCCGCACCTAATCTATTCATTACCGTCTGTGGCGACATAACATTACCCAAGGATTTCGACATTTTTTTACCGTCTCCATCCACCACAAAACCATGTGTTAACACCTCTTTATAAGGTGCTTTATTTTTAATTGCCATGCTCGTCATGAGAGAAGATTGGAACCAACCTCGATGTTGATCCGATCCTTCAAGATAAAGATCAATTTCAACACAACTCGCATCCGCTTTTTTGTATTCATCACGCGCAGCAACTACTGTTTCATGGGTTGTACCAGAGTCAAACCAAACATCAAGCGTATCGGTTACTTTACGATATTCCTTCGCTTCAAAACCTAATAATGTTTCCGCATCAAGATCCCACCACGCTTGGATCCCTTCTTTTTCAATTTTCAGGGCAATCAGTTCCATCATTTCGATGCTATTAGGGTGTAATTCATCCGTTTCTTTATGTACAAATAACGCCATGGGAACACCCCACGTTCGTTGACGTGAAATACACCAATCAGGTCTGTTTTCAATCATTTTTTCAATGCGTTTTTCACCCCAAGTTGGTAGCCATTTCACATCCTTTATCTCTTTTAGTGCACTCTCACGTAATCCTTTTTGATCCATAGAAATAAACCATTGAGGTGTCGCACGGAAAATAATAGGCGTTTTATGACGCCAGCAATGAGGATAGCTATGCTTCACCGGTTGATAACAAAGTAATGCATCTTTTTCAGTTAAGACTTCAACAACACGATCATTCGCTTTAAAAACATGCATACCTGCAAAATATTCAGTGTCTTCACGAAAGACACCATTATCACCGACAGGATTCGCGACTTCTAAGTCATATTTAAGACCTACAGCATAATCATCTTGTCCATGCCCAGGAGCTGTGTGCACACAACCAGTGCCCGCTTCAACCGTAACATGATCAGCAACAATTGCAGGTATTTTTAGATCTAAGAATGGATGTTTAAATAATTGTTTTTCTAAATCAATGCCGCTACAAATTGCTAATGTTTTAGCATCTTCAATTTTATAACGTTGCAAACAACTCTCCATTAAACTGGTCGCTAAGATTAATCGACGAGAGCCTGCTTGCACTAAGGAATATTCTACTTTGGCAGCCAACGCCAACGCTCGGTTAGCGGGGAGTGTCCAAGGGGTTGTTGTCCAGATAACAATACAAATATCCCCTGAGCCTAAGTCATCACTTTGCGCATTAAAACAAGCGAGTACCTTTTCAGTCTCGATCGCTCGAAAAGCAACATCAACGGCAGGCGACATTTTATCTTCATACTCAACCTCCGCTTCAGCAAGAGCTGATCCACAATCCGTACACCAATGCACAGGTTTAGAGCCCTTAAGTAAATGCCCTTTACTAATAACTTTAGCCAACGAACGCACAATATTTGCTTCCGTTTTAAAATCCATAGTGAGATAAGGATTATCCCAGTCTCCAAGTACACCTAAACGCTTAAAATCTTTACGTTGACCATCTACTTGGCGCGCCGCATATTCACGACATTTGACACGAAATTGTGCAGGTGTTAATTTTTTACCAGGTTTACCGTGTTTTTGTTCTACTTTTAATTCAATCGGTAAGCCATGACAATCCCAACCGGGAATATAAGGTGCATCAAAATCAGATAACGTTTTAGATTTAATAATAATATCTTTTAATATTTTATTAATTAATTGTTATGCCACTGTTGGGCTTGCGTAATATCTTTTTTTATTTGTTCTTTTAAAGCGTCAAATGAGCAAAACTTAACTTCATCTCGTAATTTCTTTTCTAAAATCACTTGTAGCTGAGAGCCATAAAGATCACCCTCAAAATCTTAGAATATGTACTTCTAACTGTTGCGAGTTCCATTGACGGTAGGTCTTGTGCCTATGTTTGCCACACCACGATAAATGCGTCCAGCGATACCTTGAACACTGACCACAAAAACACCTGGAACAGGTGCGACACGACGTTTTAAAAAGATATTAGCAGTAGGGACACCAATCGTTCGTCCTAATTTTTTACCATGACTTACTCGTCCCGCTATATTGTATTTTCGTCCCAACATTTTTTGAGCTTGTTGTAATTCACCAGACGCTAAAAATTGTCGAATAGCGGTACTACTTATTCGCAGATCTTGATGCATTAAGCTTTGTGTATCAAGTACCACAAAACCCTGTTTTTTACCCGCCTCAAGTAACTCAAAGTTACCTTTGCGCTGATACCCAATCGAATGGAAATCATCACCCACGACTAAAAACTTTACATTTAATTTCAAAATCAATAATTCATTGATAAAGGTGTGAGCCTCCATATTAGCAAATTCTCGCGTAAACGAAATACACAATAATCGATCTAATTTTAATTTTTGCAATTGCACAAATTTATCGCGCAATCGGCTCAAGCGAGCAGGGGCTTTTGCACCTAAAAATAATTCTGCTGGTTGTGGCTCGAATGTCATTAACATGGAAGGAACGCGTAAGCGCTTAGCTTCCTGCAATAGGCGAGATAAAACAATTTGATGACCTAAATGAATGCCATCAAAATTACCAATTAAGACGCAGCCTTGGTCGGCCGTTTTAAGATTATGAATACCACGCACTAATTCCATTAGCGTCATTAAATGCTTGCTGACGATATTTTAAAATGATGCGGACGCAAGCCAATAGCAACGCCCAAAAGACCATAGCCACCCGCCCCACACAAAATAAATAGCGCAAGTTTATACATCGCGTCTATTTGAGATAAGTGACTCCAAACAAGTAATATAGGATTAAAATAAAACATGACAGCCCCCATCACTAACGATGCGATAACGATTCTAAATAATACAAAAATGGTCCCATCTTGCTTATCGTAAATACCCCGACGATATAAACCAAACCATAATAAACCTGCATTTAACGAAGCTGACAATCCTGTCGCGATAGCAAGACCCACATAACCAAACGGGATCACAAAAATAACATTAAGGATCATATTACTAAGCATGGCAATGATGCCGAATTTTACCGGTGTTTTGGTATCTTGTCGGGCATAATATGCTGGCGCTAATACTTTTACTAACATGAAACTGAGTAACCCAGAGCCATAGGCCCATAAGCTCATTGCTGCATGGTTTATATCACTAATACCAAATTCACCACGCATAAATAAAACACGTAACATTGGCTCCGCTAAAATAATCAAGCCGAGCATTGCAGGCACTCCCAATAAAAATACCATGCGAATTCCCCAATCAATGGTTTTCTTAAAATCATCATTAGATTTATGCAAATGTGAAGCGGATAAACTTGGCAATATCACTGTCGCAATCGCGATACCAAAAAGTCCCAATGGAAACTCTAATAATCGTTCTGAATAATAAAGCCAGCTAATCGAACCCGTTTGTAAAAAACTCGCAATAAATGTATCTAATAACATATTAATTTGACTTACCGACACACCAAATAATGCAGGAAGCATTAGTTTTCTTATTTTTACAACACCAGGATGATGCCAATCCCATTTTGGACGAACCAATAAACCTTCTCTATAAAGGAAAGGAATTTGAAAACAAAACTGAACGAGCCCCCCTAATAATACACCAATGGCTAACGCAAATTCAGGCTGGGCCATATGTGGTGAAAGAAGTAACGCACAGATAATTATAGAAATATTTAAAAAAACCGGAGTGAATGCAGCGACAGCAAATTTACCGAGTGTATTTAAAATTGCACCAGAAAGTGCGGTGAAAGTAATAAACCATAAATATGGAAACGTAATTTTAAGTAAACTTGATGCTAATTCAAATTTATAAGCATCGGGTCCCCCATTATACCATTCTAAAAACCACCCAAAACCAAACAACGCGGTTATAACTGACGAGCCTAGTACACCAATTAGGGTTATCAGCGTCACAATGCCACCTAATGTTCCAGAGACTGCCGCCACTAATTTTTTTATTTCACTTTTAGGCTGATTCCTTTCGTACTCTGTAAGTACTGGAACAAAAGCTTGAGAAAAAGCACCTTCAGCAAATAAACGGCGTAAAAAATTAGGAATTTTATTGGCAAAGAAAAACAAATCAGCGGAAGCACCCGCTCCCATTAAATGAGCGGTAACAACATCCCGCACTAGTCCCAACAATCGAGAAACAAGGGTCATTACACTTACAATTAACCCTGACCTTAATAACTTTTTACTCACAAAAATCCCCTAAACTTTATTCATTAAATTTATTAATTAACACCCGATATTAAGCCATGTAACCAAATGTAAAGTAGCAGACATAACAGACGCTCAAAAAAAACACAAAAATCATAAATCATATATTTTTTAGCATACTGAAAAACAATATACTCAGAGGCATGTTACAAGGAAAAAGCACAACAAAAATAACTATTTTGACAAAACAAAGCAAAAAGATGCAAATTAAATAGTTCTTAATTTGCATCTTCCTAATGTAAAGTATAAAATGCGCGCAGTTTAACCATCTGTCAGGATCATTCACAGTTTTTTTCAGCGGTTAATAATAAAAACCATTTGACAATACACGTGTTACAAGGCATATTCCCCGATCTTTGATTATACCTTGTTATACAGAATTTAGGAGTTAAGATCTTGGCTAATATCAAGTCTGCTAAAAAACGTGCGATTCAATCTGAAAAACGCCGTAAACATAATGCTAGCCGTCGTACAATGATGCGTACTTTAATTAAAAAAGTTATTGTAGCGATTGAAGCTGGTAATAAAGAAGTTGCTAAAACAGAGTTTATTAAATTACAAGCAATGCTAGATAAGTTTGCAATTAAAGGCTTAGTAAACAAAAATATGGTTGCTCGTAAGAAAAGCCGTTTATCAGCTAAAATTAAAGCACTTTAATTTTAGACTGAATAAAAAAACCGACTTTTATGTCGGTTTTTTTATATTCAAACATTTATTGGTTAATCTATTTACTCAATATTAAATCCCCATGCCCGAAAGTGTATTCAGAATATCTTTAATCACTTTTGTGACCACCGGATTTGTTTCTTCAAAAAGTAACAATTGTTGCATTATTTTTCTATTACGTAAATATTGTGCGGGATCACCCGATAATATCGCCTCTTGCAATTGATCATGCACCTCTTTTAACGCACCAGCAGTACATTCATCCGCAATAAGATCGTTGTTTAAAATTTCAGACAGTTTATCAAATTCAGATTTTATTTTTTGTATTGACATAATCACCTCAACAAATAATCATTTCCCATCTATTACTTATCATAGATCAAATAAATTAACAAAAGGTCACAGAACATAAAAACAGTGATCTCTGCCTACTTAAAAAGGTATATTCATGCATTTTTAATCGGAAATGCAATGACTTTATCTATGTGTTTTTGCTCTGTCGCCAACATGACTAGACGATCAATGCCCAGCGCTACCCCCGCACAATTAGGCAATTTATTCAACGAAGCCAGAAAACGAAAGTCTATTGGCATCTCAGGTAACGCATTTTTTTTACGTAAACGGTTATCATTTTTAAAACGTCGCAATTGTTCATCGCTATCCTTAAGCTCATGAAAGCCATTTGCGAGTTCTATTCCTTTATAATACACCTCAAAACGTTCAGAAACACGAACATCAAGCGGGCTAATACGTGCTAACGCAGCCTGTGATGCAGGAAAATCATACACAAAACAAGGTTTTTCATTCGCAATGACAGGTTCAATCGCAACGCAAAAGAGTAATTGTAAAACCGTATCAAAATCATTTTCATTATTTAAAACATCACCTAAATTAAGGCTAGCACCTGCGTTTTTTAAATCCTTTAATGTCGAATTTAAAGGGTCGACATCAAGTATCTTCATAAATGCGTGTTGATACGTTATCTTGTTTGCCACATCACAATGTAAAATAAGTTGTAATAATTCATCCATTTCTTGCATTAATTTAAAATGATCAAAATCGATACGATACCACTCTAATAATGTAAATTCTGGATTATGATAGCGTCCCGACTCTTCATTACGAAATGCTTTTGAAATTTGAAAAATAGAACCACTTCCCGCAGAAAGTAAACGTTTCATATGAAATTCAGGAGAAGTTTGCAAGTATAAAGGCACACCTAATGGCCCCCTATTATTAGAAGAACTAATTTCTGGTCCAATAAAATGTGTTTTAAAGCACATAAGGTGCTGATCTGTTACACCGGATTGACTCAAGCTTGCCGTTTCAACTTCTAATAGTTCTCTATCTATAAAAAACTGGCGAATTTTTTGTATTATCAGAGCTCTTTTTTTTAATAAAATAATATCTGCATTCGGTAACCAGTTCATGTTTTTTCCTTTAAATTTAAAAACTAAAGTTTATCAAACTGCGCCCAAAACGTCAGCCTACTCTACATTTAAAAAAAATAATAATTAAACAAGAGACTTTATCTATTTATCTCTTATCAAATATTTGACTTAAAACAAATATGTCGCAAAAAAGTGATATCTCAGCGTTAAAAACATTACCATTCTCACGTTTTTTTTTAGTGTGCTTGCTACACTCAACTTTCTAAAATTCATGTTTTTTTGATGGGAGATAAATGTGAAAACAATTACAATGGATGTCGCGATCATCGGAGCAGGAGGTGCAGGATTACGTGCAGCTCTTGAAATCGCACAGCAACACCCAAACTTGAAGATTGCTCTTATATCTAAAGTTTACCCTATGCGTAGCCATACCGTTGCGGCAGAGGGGGGAGCTGCAGCAGTAACCCAAGAAACAGACTCACTTGAGCATCATTTCGATGACACTGTTTCTGGAGGCGACTGGCTCTGTGAGCAAGATGTTGTACAGTATTTTGTAGAAAACGCGCGTAAAGAATTAATTCAATTAGAACATTGGGGGTGTCCATGGAGTCGTAAAGAAGATGGATCCGTTAATGTTCGTGCCTTTGGTGGCATGAAAATAGAACGTACTTGGTTTGCAGCAGATAAAAGTGGTTTCCATCTATTACATACACTTTTTCAAACTTCATTAAAATACCCAAATATCAAACGCTTTGATGAACATTTTTGTTTAGATTTGATCATTGAAAATGAAACGGTTCAAGGCGTACTACTTTTAGACATAGCAGAAGGTGAAATAAAACTAATACAAGCTAAATCTGTGATCATGGCAACAGGTGGTGCAGGCCGAGTTTATCGTTATAATACCAATGGCGGTATTGTTACCGGTGATGGCATGGCAATAGCTTATCGTCATGGCGTTGCATTGCGTGATATGGAATTTATACAATATCACCCAACTGGGTTACCAGGAAGTGGCATACTAATGACCGAAGGTTGTCGCGGAGAGGGTGGCATTTTAATGAATAAAAATGGCTATCGTTATTTACAAGATTACGGTTTAGGCCCTGAAGTTCCTCTCGGACAAACTAAAAACAAATATATGGAACTGGGTCCTCGAGATAAACTCAGTCAATCTTTCTGGCAAGAACAAAAAAAAGGCAATGTATTTAAAGGTAAACGTGGCGATTACATACATCTTGATCTACGCCATCTTGGTGAAGCTCTCATCAATGAACGCTTACCATTTATTCGAGAATTAGCAAAAGCATATGTCGGCGTTGATCCGGTTCATGAGCCTATTCCTGTGCGTCCTACCGTGCATTATACAATGGGAGGGATTGCAACAAACAACAAAACAGCAACATCTTTAAGTGGCCTGTTCGCAGTTGGAGAATGTGCATCCGTTGGCTTACATGGCGCAAATCGTTTAGGCTCTAATTCACTGTCTGAATTAGTTGTATTCGGTAAGCTTGCAGGTCAAGAAGCCGCCCTTTACGCACAAGAAAAGAAACATATCGATATAAAAATATTAGAACAAAAAGCGCAAAAGATAGTTCAACGCACTGAAGATTTTTTACACAGCAATGGCAGTGAAAAAATGGTGGATATACGCCAAGAAATGGGTGATACCATGGAAGAAGGGGTGGGTATCTATCGCACTAAACCTTCGATGCAAAAAACGATTGATAAATTACATGAACTTAAAAAACGCTATAAGAATATAAAAATAGAAGATAAATCAAGTGTATTTAACACTGAATTTTTATATGCAATTGAATTAGGTCACCTCCTAGATATGGCTCTAGCCATGGCTTATAGTGCGATTAATCGAGAAGAATCACGTGGATCACATCAACGTATTGATGGTTTTGAAAAACGTGATGATAAAAATTATTTAAAACATTCTCTTGCCTATTATCAAGGTGATGACGCACCAGAGATCAAATATGGAAAAGTCACTATCACGCGTAGCCAACCGGCACAGCGAGCTTATGGCGCTGCCGGTGATAAAAAAATAAAGGAGGATATAAAATGAATAAAAAAACTATAGTCATCGATATCCTACGTTATCGCCCCGAAATGGACGAAAAGCCTTTTACACAAAGCTTTGAAGTCCCTTACATCGAAGACACGTCTATTTTAGAAGCTTTACAGTACATCAAAGATCATCTTGATTCGACTATCAGCTTCCGTTGGTCATGTCGAATGGCTATCTGTGGTAGCTGTGGCCTCATGATAGATAATATCCCGAAATTAGGCTGTAAAGCATTTTTACGAGATTATTATCCTAATAAAATCAGTTTAGAGCCTTTAGCTAATTTTCCGATTGAACGTGATTTAGTTGTTGTCATGGACGATTTCATGCAAAAACTCGAATCGGTAAAACCTTATCTTATCCCGGGTGATAACGCTTGTATGTCTTCTGGTGAATATCAACAAACTCCCTTACAAATGGAAAAATACAAACAATTTTCTATGTGTATTAACTGTGGACTTTGTTATGCTGCCTGCCCTCAATATGGTTTAGATAATAATTTCATTGGCCCTGCCGCATTGGCTTTACTTGCTCGTTATGACCGAGATAGTCGCGATGCTGGAAGTGCTCAACGAATGAAAATACTAAATCAAGAAGAAGGTGTTTGGGGTTGTACTTTTGTCGGTTATTGTTCAACCGTTTGTCCTAAAAAGGTGGATCCCGCTGCTGCTATTCAATTGCTCAAGGTTGAAAGTAGTAAAGATTATCTTATCGGTTTATTTAAACCCGATTAAAAACATTAATCCATATTATTGTTATCGATGTAGGAGAGACAGATGAGTAAACGTAAACCTTATATACGTAAACTAGAAACAAATTGGTGGTTAAAAACAGGCTTTTATACCCGATATATGCTTCGTGAAGGAAGTTGTATTTTTATTACCCTATATAGCCTTATTTTAACTTGGGGAATATTTAATCTAAGCCAAGGTGAAAGCTCTTTTAATATGTGGTTAGACACATTGCAAAATCCTTTTTTTATTATATTGCACCTAATAGTCCTTATTTTTGCGCTATATCACAGTATAACGTGGTTTGCTTTAGCACCTAAAGCAATCGCATTATGGGTAAAAGGTACACGGATTGAAGACAGTGTTATTATTGCGACACACTACGCCGCCTTTGCAATAGTTACTGTTTTATGTTTATTAATCATAACTTTATAGGAATGTATGATGAATGAATTGAAAGAGAAAACATATAAACGTTCACATGAGCCTGTTTTTTGGGGATTATTTGGTGCTGGCGGAATGCTTTGTGCATTTATTACGCCAGTCATGATACTTATTACAGGCCTACTGATTCCTCTTGGTTATATTAATAGAAGTCATTTTGATTATAACAACTTGCATGCCTTTGCAAGCACATGGTATGGGGCACTCATTATTTTAGTGCTCATTGCACTACCATTGTGGCATACCTTTCATCGTATATTTCATGGGTTACATGATTTAGGGATCAAACGAGGTAGAGATTGGCAACGCGTGCTTTGTTATGGCTTCGCCTTTACTGTAAGCGTGTTTATTGCAACTTTATTGTTCGCGATGTTTTAATTTACACAATAAAAAACCAGCGTAATGCTGGTTTATTTTATTAAAATAAATATGTTATTTTTTAACTCTGCTGACATACTCTGCACTACGAGTATCAACCCTAACCACTTCACCTATTTGAATAAAGAGAGGCACTCGAATCGTAGCGCCAGTTGCAAGGGTCGCAGGTTTTCCACCAGTTCCCGCTGTATCGCCTTTTAGGCCTGGATCCGTTTCTGTCACCTCTATTTCTACAAAATTAGGCGGTGTAACCGCAATTGGATTATCATTCCAAAGAGTTAAAGTGCAAATATCTTGTTCCACTAACCATTTGTCCATATCACCTACCGCTCTCGCATCTGCGGCAACTTGCTCAAAAGAAGAATTATCCATAAAATGATAAAATTCACCATCGTGATATAAATACACAAGCTCAAGATCCATTACATCGGCCGCTTCAACGGATTCACCTGATTTAAAGGTTTTCTCAACCACTTTACCCGACAATAATTTACGAAATTTAACACGGTTAAAGGCTTGTCCCTTACCCGGTTTCACCAATTCATTATCAATAATGGCACAAGGCTCTTTATCGAGCATGAATTTTAGCCCACCTTTGAATTCACTGGTACTATATGTAGCCATAATAACCTCTTTATAAATTAATTTTAAAAATGATGAAAGTAATTAACGTGAATAATACCTATACCGCACCCACTTGGCAAAAAGAACTGGCCAATGCCATCAAAAATCCACTACAACTATTAAAATTATTAGATTTAACACCCGATATGTTCCCTTTAAGTGCGTCGGCTCGTAAAAACTTCCCGTTATTAGTGCCTTTACCGTTTATTGCAAAAATGAAAAAAGGAGATATTAACGATCCACTTTTAAAACAAATCTTGCCGATTACAGAAGAAGATAAACAAGTCTTAGGCTATAGTCTCGATCCACTACAAGAACACGACAATAGCATACAGGGTGTATTGCATAAGTATAAAAGTCGCATTCTACTTGTTTTAAAGTCAGGCTGCGCCGTTAATTGTCGTTATTGTTTCCGACGCCACTTTCCTTACAATGAAAATAACTTAAATAAAAAGCAATTTGCAGAGATACTTCTCTATATCAAAGCACACCCAGATGTTAATGAAGTTATTTTAAGCGGAGGAGATCCCCTCATGAGTAACGATGATTTTTTACATTATATTATAAGTGAATTAGAAAATTTAAAGCAGTTAAAACGCTTACGCATTCATACCAGATTACCAGTTGTTATTCCGCAAAGAATAACCGACACACTTTGTAAAATATTACAAAACACACGATTACAAGTCATTGTCGTTCTACATATTAACCATCCGAATGAAATTGACCTTCATTTAAAGACCGCCCTAAAAAAACTACACAAAGCAGGTATTCAACTTTTGAATCAAAGTGTATTACTCCGTGGAATTAATGATAACTGTGCGACATTAGTTGCTCTGAGTGAAGCGCTTTTTGATGCTCATGTGCTCCCGTACTATATTTTCCTATTAGATAAAGTACAGGGCGCACACCATTTTGATGTGTCTGAAAATAAAGCAAAACAGCTTATCTTAGAGATAAGTGGCGAATTACCGGGATATCTAGTGCCGAGATTAAGTCGAGAAATTGCAGGAGAAAAAAGTAAAACACTAATAAATCCGCTATAATCAGAGTAAATCAAACTCAATATCAAGGCGATTAAATGAGCAAAGAAAATGTATTAAAACTACTACAAGAAAATGTGAAGAAAATTTATCATCTAGCTGTCGAAGCGGATAAACAACTTGCACATTTACATGGCGATAAAAAAAATAGTTTCACACACATTTTTAAACAACAGAGTGCGTTTAAAAATCAAGCCTCCACTTTTCTTCCTTATGTCGAAGAACTGGTAGCGGATTTACAAGCAATACAAATCGAAGATGACACACAATTTCAAACATTGTTACCTAATATTATTGTAAAAATAGAACTTTTATTTAAAACGTTAGATTCTTTTAAAGTACAACTAGAAAATTAAATTCGTTGCTTTAATATGAAAATATTAATATTTCTATATTAAAGCAATGGGATTGCATATAGGAATATAGAATTAACCTTACTGATTAAATCTTTATGAGCGTGGATGATGCGTTTTATGTAATTGTTTTAATCGATCTTGAGCAATATGCGTATATATCTGTGTACTTGAAAGATCACTATGCCCAAGTAACATTTGTACAACACGTAAATCTGCACCATAATTTAAAAGATGCGTTGCAAAAGCATGGCGCAATACATGTGGTGATATCAGTGTTTTATCAATGTTACAACGCAGAGCATAAAACTTAATCCGATGCCAAAAAGTTTGCCGAACCATTTGTGTGCCTCGACGACTAGGAAAAAGAATATCACTACTTCGCCCTTTGAGTAACTCTGGCCGCACTTCGATAATATAGCGATCTAACCAATAATTAGCTTCTTCTCCAAGAGGCACCAACCGTGTTTTTTCGCCTTTTCCGGTCACACGCACTACACCTTGCTGTAAATTAACCTCTTGCATTTGCAACCCCACCAACTCAGAAACACGTAATCCCGTTGCATACAATAATTCCAACATAGCTTTATCTCTAAATTGCACATCGTCTGTTATCTCCGGAGCCGATAACAGAGCATCTACTTCAGATTCTGACAATGATTTAGGCAAAGGCTTGATTGTTTTGGGACTTTGTAATTTAGCACTTGGATCGTCGTCACGTAATTTTTCACGGCATACAAATTGATAATAACGACGTAAAGCGCTCATCAAACGCGCCGTTGAGCTGTTTTTATATTGCACATCACAATGTAACCGAAAACTAAAATAATCCGATAGATCCATATAACTTGCTTCGAGTAATTTTTTACTTTTTGTTTTTAAAAAATCTTCGACTAAACATAAATCAAAACGATAAGAAGCAAGAGTGTTTTTTGATAAACCACGCTCCAGCCATAATGTATCTAAAAATTGGTCAATTGTTAACGCTTGCATTAAACTATCGCTCTCTTTTATATAAAGGTAATGAAAATGAAAATCGGCTTATTTTATGCATCAAGTACCTGCTACACCGAAATTGTGGCAGAAAAAATTCAAGCCTGCATTGGCAATGATATTGTTGATATTTATAACATAAAAGAGACAGGATTGAGCCATATAAAAGACTATGATATTGTTATTTTTGGCATTTCCACTTGGGACTATGGCGAGTTACAAGAAGACTGGGGATCATTATGGCATGCCGTCTCAAGCTTACCGATGCACAATAAAATCGTGGCCATTTTTGGTCTAGGAGATCAACTAGGATATGGAGAATGGTTTATTGATGCAGTCGGCATGCTTCATGACGAATTGTGTGCTCAATCTCCTACTTTTATCGGCCAATGGCCTATCACCGGTTATGATTTTAACGCATCAAAAGCCCTCAGTGTCGATAAACAGCATTTTTTAGGACTTGCTATCGATGAAGACTCTCAATATGAACGCACCGATGAGCGCATTGAAACATGGTGTTTACAGATTTTAAACGAAATACAAACGTATATTTAAAAGTATAAAAAATACTTAGCGATAACACACAGACATAATAAATATAAATTGAAGTGCATTATTTTATCTAAGTATTAAAAAATAAAGTATACTGCGTGACTTCACAGTATTCTTGTTATAAAACAAACAAAATTACTTGTAAACGACATTTTAGAAAATAAATAACCGATATTAAGACTAAAAACAGCATTTTTGCGCGCAAAATAAGCAAATTATCTAAAAAACGCAATAAACTGTAATAAAATTACAGCCTCTATTGAAAATTTGACCTATATCAAGTTTGCACTAGATACCATTTGTTAGACTTATTTTGTTCTAAATATATAAGATAACAGCTGACATGAAGTGAGCCTAAGCAGCTAGTGTATCTCCGCATCTTAGCCTTGATACATACGTTCAATACCACGTCAATAAAGATGTTATTTCTCTGCCTTTTTTAAGACGAGTTCATTAAGTATTTTGAACAGTATGTTAAAATATTTTTACTCGGGACTATCCCGTTTTAATACATTAATTAGAATAATTTTATTTGCCTTCTACAATGGCCATGAAATTTTAAACGATGCAAATTTATTACCTATTATTCATTCTTAAAATATCAAGATGAATACAATAATTGGTGAGAGAGGCAAGTTTAGATGCTTACCTTAAAACCAATTAACCAGTTTTTTTAATACTCTAACAATTAAAGGTTAATCTTTATGATTAAATTAAATGAAGACTTTATATCAGCATGGAATGGCTTTGCTGGTGACGAATGGAAAACCGACGTAAATGTTCGTGATTTTATTCAAAAAAACTACACACCTTTTGATGGTGACGAAAGCTTTTTGGCCGGCGCAACTAAAGCAACTGATGTGCTTTGGGAAAAAGTCATGGTCGGCATTAAACAAGAAAATAGCACACATGCTCCTGTTGATTTTGATACTGATGTAGTTTCAACAATTACAGCTCATGATGCTGGTTATATTAATAAAGATTTAGAAGTAATTGTTGGTTTACAAACTGAAGCACCTCTTAAACGTGCGCTGATCCCCAATGGTGGTATCCGCATGATCGATGGTTCTTGTAAAGTTTACGGTAAAGAACTTGATGCAAACATTCGCAAAACTTACTCTGAATTCCGCAAAACACATAACCAAGGTGTTTTCGATGTATACACAGGTGACATCCTAAAATGTCGTAAATCAGGTATTTTAACTGGTTTACCTGATGCATATGGCCGTGGACGTATTATTGGTGATTACCGTCGTATTGCATTATACGGAATTGACTACCTAATGGTTGACAAATCTAAACAACATAAAAGTTTAGAAGCAGAACTAGTTAAAGGTGACACTTTAGAAGATACCATTAAACTACGCGAAGAAATTTTTGAGCAATACCGCGCTTTAGGCCAAATGAAAGAAATGGCTGCTAAATACGGTTTTGATATTTCAGGCCCAGCGACATCAGCTAAAGAAGCCATTCAATGGACTTACTTTGGTTACCTTGCTGCCATAAAATCTCAAAATGGCGCTGCAATGTCATTTGGTCGTACTTCTACTTTCATTGATATCTACATTGAAAAAGATATTAAAGAAGGAAAAATCACAGAAGAAGAAGCTCAAGAGCTTATCGATCACCTAGTAATGAAACTACGTATGGTTCGTTTCTTACGTACACCTGAATATGATGACCTATTCTCAGGAGACCCTATTTGGGCAACTGAATCTGTTGGTGGTATGGGTGTTGATGGACGTACATTAGTTACTAAAAACAGTTTCCGTTTCTTACATACTCAATACACAATGGGTCCATCTCCAGAGCCAAATATCACTATATTATGGGCTGAAGAATTACCGATTAACTTCAAAAAATACTGTGCAAAAGTATCTATCGATACTTCTTCTATCCAGTATGAAAATGATGATCTAATGCGTAATGACTTCGATAACGATGATTATGCAATTGCGTGTTGTGTTTCACCAATGATTGTTGGTAAACAAATGCAATTCTTTGGTGCACGTGCCAACTTAGCAAAAACACTTTTATACGCAATTAACGGTGGCGTAGATGAAAAAACAAAAACACAAATAGGTCCTACAACAATACCTGCCATTACATCTGAAGTTTTAGATTATGATGAAGTATACAAAAACTTAGATTTACTTATGGATTGGCTTGCTGATACTTATGTAACAGCTCTGAACTGTATTCACTACATGCATGACAAATATAGCTACGAATCAGCATTGATGGCACTACATGACAGAGATGTTGAACGTACAATGGCATGTGGTATCGCGGGCTTATCTATTGCTGCAGATTCACTTTCAGCTATCAAATACGCAACAGTTAAACCAATTCGTGATGAAAATGGTATTGCTATTGATTTTGATATTACTGGTGAATATCCTAAATTCGGTAATAATGATGCACGTGTTGATGATATGGCTTGTGAACTTGTTGAATTGTTCATGAAAAAACTTCAATCACACAAAATGTACCGCAATGCACGTCCTACACAATCTATCCTAACTATCACATCTAATGTGGTATACGGCAAGAAAACAGGTAATACACCTGATGGTCGCGCAGCAGGTGCTCCTTTTGCTCCTGGTGCAAACCCAATGCATGGACGTGATGAAAAAGGCGCAGTCGCATCTTTAACATCTGTTTCTAAACTCCCATTTGCTTACGCACAAGATGGTATTTCATATACTTTCTCTATCGTACCAAACGCACTGGGTAAAACAGAAGATTCTCAACGTTCAAATCTTGCGGGTCTAATGGATGGTTACTTTAAACACACACCTGACATTGAAGGTGGTCAACACTTAAATGTTAATGTAATGAACCGTGAAACATTATTAGATGCTATGGATCACCCTGAAAAGTATCCACAACTTACTATTCGTGTATCAGGCTATGCGGTACGTTTTAACTCTTTAACTAAAGAGCAACAAAACGATGTTATTACCCGTACTTTTACATCAAATATGTAAATAGTACAGATAATCAGGTTAAGTGGTAACATAGCCTGATATACTAAAAAAGGTTTCATCTTTGCAGATGAAACCTTTCTTTTTATGTAACAACACCTTTAAATTAACGTGATATTTATTTCGTAATACACATAGTATTTATTTAAAGGATAGCGCATATACTCGCTAGGTAAATCACCTACCACGAGTGATAAATGCAAATTTAAGTCATAATACTCATTATCATTAAATTGAGTGTTACACTCATTATTTTAGAGGACTAACATGTCAGTAATGGGACTTGTTCATTCAATTGAAACTTGTGGAGCCGTTGACGGCCCTGGTATTCGCTTTATTATCTTTTTACAGGGTTGCTTAATGCGCTGTAAATATTGTCATAATCGCGATACGTGGGCGCTTAATGGTGGCAAAGAAATGAGTGTCGATGAATTGATAGCAGAGATCGTACAATACCGCAGTTATATGCAAGCTTCTGGTGGAGGTATCACTATCTCTGGCGGAGAAGCAATGCTTCAACCTGAATTTGTTAAAGCAATGTTTGAGGCCTGCCATTTAGAGGGCATTCACACTTGCCTTGATACTAATGGTTTTGTAAGACGCATTGATGATTTGACTAAAGAAGTACTCAAATTAAGCGATCTTGTCTTACTCGATATAAAGCAAATTGATGACCAAAAACACATTGACTTAACTCATGTGAGCAACAAATATACGCTACAATTTGCAAAATACTTAGCAGAAATAAATCAACCCGTTTATTTGCGATATGTCATCGTCCCAGGTTATACGGATGCGATTGAAGATGCCCATGCTTTAGGCCGATTTATTGCACCTATGAAAAACATCGAAAAAATAGAATTATTACCTTATCATGATTTAGGTCGACACAAGTGGATAGCAATGGGTGAATCTTATCCATTAGAAGGTGTTAATCCACCGTCAAAAGATATCATGGAAAACATAAAAAACATTTTATTAACCTATAATGATAATGTTATTTATTAAGCGTTATCGCATTATTTTTTATCGCTGGGGGTTACTCCCCTATTCCCCCTCATCTAGATTAATACCTGATAAGATTTATTATGCACGCATTTATTTGTCCGCTTTGTCACACCTCGTTCTTAACCAAAAACAATACTAAAATTTGTCAGAACAATCATCATTTTGATATTGCCAAAGAAGGTTACTTAAATCTTTTACCCGTACAGGCTAAAAGCTCAAAAAACCCTGGTGATAACAAAAAAATGATGCAAGCACGACGCGCATTTTTAAACAGCGAGGGTTACCGCCCGATGGCGGATAAACTTTGTGAATTAGTAACAAAAAAATTACTCGGCAAGAGTGCACCTCATATTTTAGATCTTGGCTGTGGTGAAGGTTATTATACGAACTTACTCGCAAACAGCCTAAGCCCAGAAGCACATGTCAGCGCCTTAGATATATCTAAAGTTGCGATACGTTATGCAGCTAAACGCTATAAGACAATAAGTTTTTGTGTCGCGAGTGCCTATGCAGTTCCACTTGTAGACAGCTCTCTCGATGCGATCATTCGAATTTATGCGCCCTCTCTAGAAAGCGAATTACAACGTTTAATAAAACCTGGCGCTTACCTTTTTACCGTTACACCTGCACCACGTCATCTTTTTCAACTTCGAGAAAAAATTTATACACATGTTAATGAACATATTAGTAGTCACAATGCGCCTTTAGGCTTTCATAAAGTAGACAGCGTGAATGTTAATTATATATTGAGCATAGATAACGCTCAAATTTTGCATGACTTGATTCAAATGACCCCTTTTGCATGGAAATTTAATCCACAAAAGATGCAAGATCTATTAAATGCACGCAAATGGAAAATTGAATGTGATTTCAATATTGAGATATACCAAAAATCCGCACCTTCGTTAACATAAAAGATAAATACGATGCATCTATCTTTTATGTATTATAATTTAGGATAACTTGGTAGGCTCTTTGACAGCACATTAACACGCTTTAATGTACTGATTTTACCCTATTTAATTACTTATTGGAATTTTTTATGAGCAGTAAACTCGTTCTTGTTCTCAACTGTGGTAGCTCTTCTCTTAAATTTGCAGTCGTCAATGCAGAAAATGGTGAAAACCTTATCAGTGGCCTTGCCGAATGTTTTAACTTAACCGATGCACGCCTAAAATGGACGATTAACGGAAAAAAAGAATCAACTTCCCTTCCTCCAATGAGCGCTCATTCTGAAGCAATTGCTTATATTGTTGACCATATTATTAAAAAAGAAACGGGCTTAGCGAGTAAATTTGTTGCTATCGGTCACCGGGTTGTACATGGGGGTGAAAAATTTACCCACTCAGTACTTATCGATGAAGATGTTATCAATAGTATTGAAAAATGTATTTCACTTGCCCCTTTACATAACCCAGCTCATATTCTTGGCATTCGAGCTGCGCAAGTTGCTTTCCCTGAACTTTCTCAAGTTGCCGTTTTTGATACTGCATTTCATCAAAGTATGCCAGCCAAAGCGTTTATGTATGCCTTACCTTACGAACTCTACAAAGAAAAAGGAATTCGTCGTTACGGTATGCATGGCACGAGCCACTTATTTATCACTCAAGAAGCAGCAAAAGCTCTGCATAAGCCAATTTCAGAAGTAAATATTATATCTGCACACCTTGGCAATGGTGCATCTGTCACCGCCATTAAAAATGGACAATGTGTTGATACAAGTATGGGGATGACTCCTCTTGCGGGCCTTGTTATGGGCACACGCTGTGGCGATCTAGACCCAAGTATTATCGAGCATTTAATTGCACATGAAGGCTACACCCTAGAACAAGTCATGGATATTTTGCAAAAACAAAGTGGCCTCTTAGGTATCTCTGGTATTTCTAGCGATTTTAGAACCATCACAGAAGAACATTTAAAAAACAACCCTAGAGCAACTCTTGCTCTCGATATGTTCTGCTACCGTTTAGCAAAATATATCGCCTCTTACGCCGTGCCATTAGGTCGTATTGATGCACTTATCTTTACTGGGGGTATCGGTGAAAACTCGGCATTGGTTCGCCAAAAAATATTAGAACTTCTTTCTATCTTCTCTTATCACCTCGATACAGAAAAGAATGCAACAACAATACTGGGTAAATCAGGTATTATCAGCGCTAAAAATAGCCCTGTTGTAATGGTTATCCCAACCAATGAAGAATGGGTTATTGCACAAGATGCCGTTGCACTTGTTGCTAAATCAGCGCTTATTGGAGCTTGATTATTTTTTTAAATGGAGTAAAACAACTCCATTTATTATCCAGATCTTAATTTTAAGGAATTATTATGTCTCGTACTATTATGCTCATTCCTATCGGCACTGGCGTAGGTGTTACCTCTGTCAGCTTAGGTATGGTTCGCGCCTTAGAGCGCCAAGGTATTGCAGTTAACTTTTTTAAACCTATTGCACAACCTCGTTCTGGCGATACAGGCCCAGAGCGTTCGACCGCTACACTGCGTAATGCATCTAGACTTTCTCCACCAGAGCCTTTTGCAATGGACTATGCTGCAAAAATGCTCTCTTCAGGACGAAAATCTGATCTTCTCGAAAATATCGTAGAACGATTCAGCCAAGGCACTCAAGGAACAGATGTTATCGTTGTTGAAGGTCTCGTACCCACAGACAAACATCAGTTTGCCAATGAAATAAATTACAGTATCGCTAAAGCATTAAATGCAGAAATGATTTTTGTTACTCATCCAAGTAATGATTCATCACAACAATTAAAAGAGCGTATGGAAATAGCAGTTGACGCTTTTGGTGGTAAAAATAATAAACGTATCGCAGGTTGCATTATTAATAAAGTCGGTGCCCCTCTTGATGCAAATCTGCATGATATGTTCGATATTCCAGAGGTAAATGCGAAAACAAATCTTGAAGTGTTACAAATGTTTAGCAAAAGCCCATTACCTATTCTGGGCTGTATTCCATGGTGTGCGGATCTCATCGCCCCTCGGGTACAAGATCTTGTACAATATTTAGATGCTGAAATTTTAAATCATGGAGATTTAGATCTCCGCCGCTTACGCTCAGTGACCTTCTGTGCGCGCTCAATTCCAAATATGTTAGAGCATTTTAAAGCTGGCTCTATGTTAGTGACATCTGGCGACCGTAGTGATGTTATCATTGCTGCATGTTTGGCCGTCATGAACGGTATGAAAATTGGCTGTTTATTACTGACAGGTGATTACATGCCTGAAGACTCCGTACTAAAAATTTGTAATCAAGCAATGGAAGCAGGTCTACCAATCTTACTGATAAAAAGTAACACATGGAAAACAGCACAACGCTTACAAAACTTCAATATGGAAATACCGATTGATGATATTGAACGCATTGAAAAAGTACAAGACTATATTGCCAGTCATATCGATAATCATTGGTTAAAAACATTAACAAGTGATTCATCTTTATCTCGTCGTTTATCCCCACCTGCATTCCGTTATCATTTAACTGAGCTTGCACGTCAAACTAAGCAACGTATCGTATTACCTGAAGGTACTGAGCCTCGGACTATCCAAGCGGCTCTTATCTGTGCTCAACGTGGCATAGCGACACCGGTTTTATTAGGTGATCCTATTGAAATAAAACGTATTGCTTCACAACAAGGCATTGAATTAACTAATGATGTTGAGATCATTAACCCGGTTGATGTTATAGAAAAATATGTAGCACCAATGGTTGAATTACGCAAAGCAAAAGGACTAACGCCTGTTGTTGCAAGAGAGCAATTACAAGATACGGTTGTATTAGGTACGATGATGCTAGCGGAAAATGAAGTGGCAGGGCTTGTCTCTGGAGCGGTACACACCACCGCCAACACTATTCGTCCAGCACTGCAATTAATTAAAACAGCACCGGGTGCAAGCTTAGTTTCATCTGTATTCTTTATGTTACTACCCGATCAAGTTTTTGTTTACGGCGATTGTGCAATTAATCCAGACCCAACGGCTGATCAACTTGCCGATATTGCTATCCAATCTGCAGATTCTGCGATTGCTTTTGG
Organism: Psychromonas sp. CD1; assembly: GCF_002239585.1. GTDB lineage: Bacteria > Pseudomonadota > Gammaproteobacteria > Enterobacterales > Psychromonadaceae > Psychromonas. Next base: position 204,396 of record NZ_NDFH01000002.1, on the reverse strand, counting down.
TATTGAGCCTAAAGTTGCAATGATCAGTTACTCAACGGGCGACTCTGGTGCAGGATCTGATGTTGAAAAAGTACGCGAAGCAACGAAAATTGCACAACAACGTAGACCAGATCTCTTAATCGATGGCCCTCTACAGTATGATGCTGCAGTAATGGAAAATGTCGCAAAAAGTAAAGCGCCGAATTCTAAAGTTGCGGGTCAAGCCACCGTATTTATCTTCCCAGATCTAAATACAGGTAACACAACTTATAAAGCAGTACAACGTAGTGCAGATCTAATCAGTATTGGTCCAATGTTGCAAGGTATGCGCAAACCAGTAAATGATTTATCACGTGGTGCTTTAGTGGATGACATCGTTTATACCGTTGCATTAACCGCTATCCAAGCAACACAAGCTGAACAAGCAGCACAATGTACAACTGAAAAAAGTTAAATTTAAATAGTATAAATAAATAGTATAAAGCCCCCTTAAATACATTTATTTAAGGGGGCTTTATACGTTTAATCAACCCGTCTTAAAATTTGACGAGTAAACATTTTAAACCTCGCTCCGGATTAACATTTATAAAGTGACTTTCAGGATCGATTCTTTTTATAATCTTTGCCTCTGGGCATTCATGCATTAAAATTTTCTCTAAAAATGAAAAGTCTAAATTTGGAGAGTTTAAACACAGCAAAGCGACTCCACCACTGTTCAATAAATCGGCTAAGCGACGTATAATTTTAGGATAATCCCGCTCAATGTTAATAGAGCCTTTTTGTAAGGAAGGTGGATCTACAATCACAATATCATAAGCGCCAAGGCGTTTTAGCTTTCCCCATGATTTAAATAGATCATGACCCAGATATTTAACCTTACTTAAATCATGTCCATTTAAACGATGATTTTCACGTCCAACCGCTAACGCGGCTTTACTCATATCTAAGTTAATAACTCGTTTTGCTCCCCCCTCTATAGCCACATTTGAAAAACCACAAGTATAAGAGAAAAGATTTAAAATAGATTTGTTTTGTGCATTCTCACGCAACCAATTTCGTCCATTTTTCATATCTAAAAATAAACCATAGTTTTGATTACGCCCTAAACTTAAGGTGTATTTTAAACCCTGCTCCACACCTATAAAATCCGTTATAGCATCCCCCCAGAGTAATTGAGTAGGAGCATGATCTCGACATCGATATTGCACTTGTACACTTTTGACTAAAAAATTAATTTTTTGCATTTGTAACAAAAGTTTTTCGGTTAATTGCTCAAGGGTTGCTTGAGTTTCTTCTTTATACAGAATAATTAAGATCACTGGCGACAGCCACTCTATATTAATATGGCAAGTATCCAAATGTTGAAATCCTCGCCCATGATAAAGTCTTTGTAACTCAATTTGTGGGAGTGAAGCTATGCGCTTCCAATCAATTTTCTCTAATAGTGTCATTGCGGCAGGTACTCTTTTCTTCTTTTATTAATTCATCTATCTCTTCATCTGAGCTAAGTAATATAGCAAACCAAGCACCCTCTTTGCTATTTTCTAAAGCAATTTTACAGATCATAGTTAATGGAACAGATAATAACATGCCCACCATACCTAATAACCACCCCCAAAAAATTAAAGATAAGAAAACGACTAATGTTGAGAGCCCTAAACTACGCCCCATATATTTAGGTTCAATGACATTACCCATCAACATATTTACCGCCACAAAAAGACCTAAAACAATAGATGCGGAACCCAGACCTAATTGCAAAAAAGTTAATATCACCGTCGGAATAGCAGCAAGAATAGATCCAATATTAGGTATATAATTTAATAAGAAAGCCAATACCGCCCAAAGAACAAAAAAATCAACGTGTAGGATCCATAAGAAAAAACCAATAATTAGTCCCGTAGCAAGACTTATCAATGTTTTTATTGCCATATAGCGGTTAACCATGTTTAAAAAACGTTGCATACGCTTCTCTTTACCAATCGGATCATCAAATGCAATATGTAATTTTTTACTAAACCCCTGACCTTCAAGTAGCATAAATATAACCGTTAATAACAGTAAAAAGATATTACCTAACATACTACTAAAACCACTTAATGCAGTCGTCACTAATGACATCATTTTAGCGGGATCAAAATATGATTCGATTTCAACTTTTGAAATTTGTAAATGATGTGCTTTCATCCAACTTACCACCCAATTTAATTGAGTAGTAAGTTGAACTTGATAAAGAGGTAGTGCCTGCCTAAATTCATTGACAGAACTACCTATGATCCCACCTAACCCAATAAACATAACAAATATAAATAAAATAATAAAAACAATTCCTAAGCCTCTCGGTATGCGATAACGCTCTAAAAAATTAACCGCAGGATTACAGATAATAGCAATAAATAAGGCCAGTAAAAAAGGCACAACAATAGGTGTCGCAACTTTAATTCCCGCAAGAGCAATGACCAAGGCTGCGAAACACAGCGTAGAACGCATAAAGGTAGATACATGCTTCATGATAAATCCATCCACGAAAAAATTAAAAAGATAATTTAATATAGCAGGCTAATCGTCACTAATAAATATGTTATTATCGGTAACATATTTGGCGTAAATATTTAACATTACTCTTTTTTGTCAACACAAATATAGGGTTTATGAAGTAAAAGAAAAACAGATTAGATTACTTTTTCTTTTACTTTTTCTTTTGATTTTTTTACTTGAACAACTTCAGCAGGAACATCCATTACATCCACGTATTCTGTACCATAGTATGACGCGAGTAATACTTCTTTGATTTCAGAAATTAGAGGGTAGCGTGGGTTAGCACCAGTACATTGGTCATCAAATGCTTGTTCCGCAAGATCATCAAGAGCTGCCAAGAAATCAGCCTCACTAACACCCGCATCGCGAATTGAAAGTGGAATGTTTAATTCGACTTTTAATTCGTCTAACCAAGTTAATAAGCTCTTGATTTTTTGCTCAGTATTGCCTTCGTAGAAACCAAGATGAACCGCGATTTCTGCATAACGAGCGCGCGCTTTAGGACGGTCGTATTGAGAAAAAGTACCTTGTTTTGTCGGTGTATTCGTTGCGTTGTAACGAATTGAATTTGTGAGTAACAAAGCATTCGCTAAACCGTGTGGAATATGAAATTGATTACCTAATTTATGCGCCATTGAGTGACAAATGCCTAAGAAGGATTGTGCAAAGGCAATCCCTGCAATCGTCGCCGCATTATGTACTTTTTCACGTGCTTTCGCATCATTTTTGCCGTTGTGATATGAGCTTGGTAAAAATTCTTTTAATATTTTGAGGGCTTGTAATGCTTGACCATCAGAATATTCATTAGCAAGAATCGATACATAAGCTTCTATCGCATGAGTTACTGCATCATAGCCACCAAATGCACAGAGTGATTTAGGCATATCCATGACCAAGTTAGCGTCGATAACCGCCATTGTTGGGGTTAATTCATAATCGGCAAGTGGATATTTTTTACCTGTTTTATCATCGGTAACCACAGCGAAAGGTGTAACTTCTGAGCCAGTACCTGAGGTTGTTGTAATACAAACAAGATCTGCCTTAATACCCATTTTAGGAAATTTGTAGATACGTTTACGGATATCCATAAAGCGCATTGCTAAATCTTCAAAATTTGTTTCAGGATGTTCGTACAGAACCCACATGATTTTAGCTGCATCCATTGGTGAGCCACCACCTACGGCAAGAATTACATCAGGATTAAATGCATTTAATGCCTCAGCACCTTTTTTGATAATTGAAAGCGTTGGATCTGCTTTAACTTCATGAAATATTTCTACTTGGGTTCCTTGACTTTTTAATATATCGACAAGATTATCTACGTAGCCATTGGCGAATAGGAAACCATCTGTGACTATCATCGCACGTTTTTTATCGGCTAAATCAGTCATTGCAATAGGTAGACAGCCTCGACGGAAATAGATTGATTTGGGTAATTTATGCCACAACATATTTTCAGCTCTCTTTGCAATTGTTTTAGTATTCAGTAGATGTTGGGGACCAACATTTTCTGAAATTGAGTTGCCACTGTGAGAGCCACAACCAAGTGTTAGAGATGGAGCCAATCCAAAGTTATATAAGTCGCCAATACCACCGTGAGATGTTGGAGAGTTAATAAGGATTCGACATGCTTTCATTGCAACACCAAAGGCATCAACACGCTTAGAGTTCGCATCTTGATCTGTATAGAGTGCCGCTGTGTGACCGACACCGCCTATATCAAGAACAAGTTGTGCTTGACGAACTGCATGCTCATAGTCTTTTGCTTTAAATAAACCTAAAGTAGGGGATAGTTTTTCATGAGCAAACATGTGGTCAACACTTACTTCTTTTCCTTCACCGACTAGAATTTTAGTAGATGTCGGTACGCGAACGCCAGCAAGTTTAGCGATGGTATATGCAGATTGACCAACAATTTTAGCGTTAAGTGCGCCATCAATAAACATGGTTTTAGCTACTTTGTCCGCATCTACTTTATTTAGAATAACCGCGCCGTATTTTTCTAAACGCGCTCTAAATGCATCATATTGAGATTCAACAACAATAACGGCTTGTTCAGATGCACATATCATACCGTTATCAAATGTTTTAGACATTAGAATCGAAGAAACTGCACGTTTGATATCTGCTGTTTCATCAATGACAACAGGAGTATTACCAGCACCAACACCAATAGATGGATTACCTGAAGAGTATGCAGCTTTAACCATACCCGGTCCACCCGTTGCAAGGATAACCGCTGTATCTTTATGCTGCATAAGCATATTAGTTAGCTCTAAAGATGGAGTATCAATCCAGCCAATAATATTTTTTGGTGCACCTGCTTCTACCGCTGCTTCTAAAACAATTTGAGCTGCGTAGTTAGTACATTTTGCCGCACGTGGATGCGGAGCAATAATACAAGCATTACGAGTCTTGAGTGCGATTAATGTTTTAAATATCGCGGTTGAGGTTGGATTTGTAGTAGGAATGATGGCACAAATTATTCCCATTGGCTCAGAAAGAGTTACCGTGCCTAACTCATCATTGCGTGCAACTTCGTCACATGTTTTAGTATTTGCATATTTGCTATAAACAAATTCAGAAGCAAAGTGATTTTTAATTACTTTATCTTCCATTATGCCCATACCCGTTTCTTGCACTGCCATTTTTGCCAGTTCGATGCGGTGTGTTGAAACTTTTAGTGCTGCGACTCGGAATATCTCATCTACTTTTTCTTGTGAAAAAGTAGAAAATTCTTCCTGTGCTATTTTGACTCGGCTAATTAAAGCCTCTAAATCAGCAACTGTGCTTACCGTCATATATTTCTCCAAAAGTGTATCAAGTTTAAAAATATTTATAATCTATGAAGTATTTAATATTCTGTTTTTCTTTGGACAATCTGTTTTTGTCTATTTTTTGCATCCTTACAACATTATCAATAATTGTCATTTAAATTTATGTTTAATAAATGTAAAATACTCGCTTTATCTCATGTACTCGATAATTCCAGAGTATTAAAGATTAAGCTCATTCTAATCAGAGAATTCTAGCCACTCAGACACCCTTCTCGTTAACAACTGCAACAATAACTTAACATGCCGATAACATTTACGATGAGACATACAGCAGATGATAATAAATAATAAACGTATAATTGCCAATATGTGACATGCAGTAGGTATTTAAATTATGCTTTTTTGATTCGGCATATAGATCTTATGCGCGTTTCGCTACGAAAGTATTTGAAATGACTTTTAATTTTGTACGGCATTAAATTTTATTCTGTTATTCAGATAAATCACATCACCGTGCTTATGTGGATATTTTTACATTTTTTTGTGTTTCTTGATCTCGAAAAGATAGATCGATAACATCGCCAAACTATAACAGCTGACTACCGAATATAAGAACTGAATCTTATTCTCCGAAGTCAGGACATCACAATTACAAAGGTAAATGTTTATTAATTTTTTTAACGTCTCGCGTATCAATATCTGTAGACTTAAAAGCGCGTTATCTTTAAAAATAACTTAATGCTTAACCTACCCGTATGATTACTATTTTACTTATAAATCACCATTACCAAGCTCAAGTAATATTGCATTACCTCCTACAGCTGTAACATTGATGGTGCGTACTTTTTCTGTTATATAACGTAAAATAAAATGTTTATCGGTTAATGTACTTAATTTGTCGAGATCTGTTTCTGAAATTAATTGCACAATAGAGCCCGGGGCACTAGCAAGTAAGCGATTAATATCAATACATTCTTGCTCATTTCCAATATATGCCACACCCGCTAATAAAGGTGTTTTCATTAAGACTTTACTTATTTCAGGTGTACTGACCTGCACGACAGAGGCAGGAATACCGGCTAATATTAATGAACTTAATAATTTATCTGCTAATATTTGATGGGCTTTAGGCAGGCAGAGAATCAAACAATTGCCAGCAACTAATGCGCTTGCAATATGCGCAATTACACCATAAAAAGGAGCATCAATACTCATTCTAACGACAAATAAACCACGCCCTGTCGTATATAACACATTGGTTTCTCCTGTTGGGCCAGGCATACTTTTCTCTGTCGAGATTAAATGTAACGCTTGTTGAACTTGATACAACGCCATCTTTGCACATTTAGCACCTAATTCTGGCGATTTATAAAGTTCATCAGCCCAGACCTTTAAAAACTCTGCACGTGCAACTACTCCTATTTCATTCCACATTTCCCATTGGTCTAAAGCCGACGTCACCATATTTTTAGTGAATAAATTCATACTAGATCCTCCTGTGTTTGTTCTTGCATCATTTGTTGATCTAGAATGACTTGTTTAGTAAATCGATACAAATAACGAGGTCCACCCGCTTTAGGCCCTGTCCCCGACAGACCCTGTCCACCAAAAGGTTGTACCCCTACCGCTGCACCTATTTGATCTCGATTAATGTAGCAGTTTCCAACTTTTACTTGCGTAGCAATATGCAAATAATTGGCCTCGTTACGGCTATGTATGCCTAAAGTTAACCCATATCCACTGGCATTTATTTGAGAAATAACTTGCTCTAATTGATCCGAGCTATAACGAATAACATGTAATATAGGTCCAAATTGTTCATGCTCTAAGTTACCTAAGCTTTCTATCTCAAACATGCTCGGTGCAATAAAATATCCGTATGCACACGTAGAATCTAACTTACATTGCGCCAATAATTTATATTTTTTAGTCATAGTTTGAATATGTACCGCTAATTTCGCTTTAGCTTGTGCATCAATAACAGGTCCGATATCGGTACGATGTAAAAAAGGCAAACCGATTTTCAACTCTGTCATTGCGCCTTTAATAAGCGTTATCACCCGATCCGCAATATCTGTTTGTACAAATAAAATACGTAATGCAGAGCAACGTTGCCCCGCCGAAGAAAATGCCGAGTTTACAACGTCTCGCGCCACTTGTTCTGGCAATGCGGTGCTATCAACGATCATTGCATTCAACCCACCGGTTTCGGCAATAAAAGGAATAGGTAGAGAAGTTCGGTTTGCTAACGTGCGATTAATTAATTGAGCCGTTGGTGTAGAGCCTGTAAACACAACGCCTTTAATACGTTTATCCTTAGTTAGTTGCACGCCAACATTTTTACCCGTTCCAGGTAATAAATGAATAGCATCAGCAGGGAATCCAGCTTTGAGCATCAGCTCTACAGTACGCGCTGCGATTAATGAGGTTTGCTCTGCAGGTTTTGCAATCACCGTATTACCACTGACCAAGGCTGCCACAACTTGGCCCAAAAAAATAGCTAAGGGGAAATTCCATGGGCTAATACACACAAAAACACCGCATCCTTGGCGGGCAATATTGCGAGTGATATCATCAAAACCTTTATGGGCATGTACTGATGCAAGATTAACATTCGCCTGATTAGCATAATAGCGACAAAAATCAACGGCTTCTCGCACTTCGTCAATACTATCATGTAATGTTTTACCTGCTTCTTTATGGCACAAAGCCACCAGCTCTGGCATATTACTTTCTAATAAATTGGCTAATACTTTTAATTTTTTAGCTCGAATCGCAACGGGGGTAGCATTCCAAACCGGATAAAATTCGGTGGCAGATTGCATCGCCTTTTCCACTAACTCCGAACTTGAGAAAAGAACCGACCCGACATGTACCGTATTATCATAAGGCGTATTTACTTGCTGTAATAATTGCAGAGAATTATGTTTTTGACTGGCATAATAGCGTTCACCACTTACAATAGCTCCCCCTAGCCAAGTACGTTGCATCTGTAAACTTAAACGAGCTTCAAAGGGGATACATTGGCTTTCTATGTCTAAATTAATACTAAATGAATTTTTACGATCTGCAAAAATAGAAGGAGGTAAAGGAATCAATCCATTATGTAACGTTGAACGTTTTTGTAACGTTTCTACAGGATGTTCGATTAATTCATCTACTGGGTAGTTTGCATCCACTAAACGATGTACAAACGAACTATTAGCACCATTTTCTAACAACCGACGTACAAGATAAGGTAGAAGATCTTGATGACTACCAACTGGCGCGTAAATACGTAGCTTATCAACAAACATATCCATCGCATGCTGATAAAGAGATTCTCCCATTCCATGCAAGCGTTGAAATTCATAATGTGGGTGACTAGACATAACCGCAATCGCACTGATTGTTTGTGCATTATGACTCGCAAATTGAGGATATATCAGCCCTTCTATATGCTTACTTAATAAAAATCGAGCACAGGCTAAATAAGAAACATCTGTCGCTTCTTTGCGTGTATAAACAGGATATGCTAAATAACCTTTTTGTTGTGATAATTTTAATTCACTGTCCCAATAGGCTCCTTTAACAAGGCGCAGAGGAATAATGTCGCCTTGTTCCTTAGCTAATGCTGCAAGCCAAACCAAAACCGGTAATGCTCGTTTCATATACGCTTGCACCACTAAACCTAAATTACCCCAACCTTCAGCTTCTTTACTTTTATACAATTTTTCAAATAAAACCAGTGACAGCTCTAATCTATCCGCTTCTTCTGCATCTATCGTTAAACCTACGTTGAGTTCTCGGGCAAGTTTAATTAAGCGTATCACCGTATTATACATTTCATTTAAAACGCGATCTTTTTGAGCGACTTCATAGCGAGGGTGTAGTGCCGATAACTTAATCGAAACGGTTGCTGCTGTTTTTGACAATCCCTGCAAATTGTTTTTAACGCCGACAGACTCAATCGCCTGCACGTAAGATTTGAAGTATTTTTTAGCGTCTAAGGCAGTTAATGCAGATTCACCTAACATATCATAAGAATAATTAATGCCTTTATTGGTAAACTTTGTCCCATTCTTTTGTGCTTCTTTAATACTACGCCCAAGTACAAATTGATAGCCCATTATTTTCATTGCCTGATTCATCGCTTTACGAATAATCGGCTCTGACACTCGGTTCACCAACCGGCTTATAATATTAGCTGGTGATCCATCGTCACGGACATCCATACTGACAACTTTGCCTGTCAATAGTAATCCCCATGTGGAAGCATTAACAAAAACGGAATCTGAACTTTTAAGGTGCGACTTCCAATCCGCAACGCTCAATTTATCACGTATAAGAGCATCTGCAGTGGCAATGTCAGGGATACGCATTAAGGCTTCTGCCAAGCACATTAATAAGACTCCCTCTTTACTGTCCAAACTATACTCGAGCAATAATGCATCTATCATCTGAACCGCATTTTTATCTGCACGCACACGCCGAATAAGTTCAGATGCATTATCCAATATATTCTTTTTCTCTAGTGTGGTGGCACATGCCATGGGTAATAATTCATTTAACCAAATATCTTCATCTATCATATATAACGGAGAAATCAGGGACCATAAATCCTCTATTGGTTGTTGAATAAAATCTTCTTTCAACGCATCGTTAGCACAAAAATGTTGTAAATCATCCATAACTTATCCTTGATATATAATCTTTATAAAAATAAATGTAATATCTGTTCTTATTACTTTCTACTGCCATTTTAACTTTATTTTCGGCCTTCTTTTTCGTCACAGCTACTTTAACGGTTTCGTCATATTTCTGTAGTGTATCCATTATTTCATCGTCAGTTAACTTAGCATGTCCGCGCAAAGTGTCAGAAATACCATCAATAATCATCTCTTTATCTAAAGTCATTCCAAATTCAGCTTGTTTCTCTAGTGTTCCCTCTACATAACGAGAAAATGAAGCGCCAATAGCATAAGCAACTTTATCTTGATCTGTTGCAAAACTCGCAACAGATTCAGAAGTAGCAGTCTTTGATGTTGTCACTTTGGTTTCTGTTTTATCATTACAACCTACTGTAAGTGCAATACAGACTGCAAGTAAAGATACTTTAAATACGTTTTTCATTGTTACTCCAAATTAGTTTATTAGTTTATTAAAATATACCTAAAATAGGTGGCATACGCTATTAAATGTTTTTAAGATATACTAATCTTAATTATTATTCCTATCAAAAGTTAATAACTATATGCAACTAAATTTTTCGGTTAAAACACTTTTATTATTATTGAGTTTTTCTTTTATCGTATCCTGCACACAATCTGATACCCCTTTAGAACAACATGAACATGCTATAGAGGGTACTTTCGCAGCAGAAATATCTCTAAATGGAGATTACTCAATTATATCTACCATTTCTCATGGTATTCGTCTCTGGGACAATCGTAATCATCAACTATTATACAATTGGCGCCATAGTAACATTAAAGATAATGATGTCTTTATAGTGCGTATTTCAGCAAATAATCGTTTCGCTCTCTCCTCAAGCACCCATGAATTTGCAATTTGGGATATAAAAACAGGTCATTCGCTGGGTTTTTATAAAGTCAGCGAATCGCCTATTCGAGATATCCAAATTTCTGCAAATGGACGTTACATCCTCTATGGACAAGTAAATGGTAAAGTAGTTCATCTTGATTTAAAAACAGGCCACCGTCTAGAGATGCCCATCCACACTGAAAAAATAAATAGTATTGATATGTCCGCCAATGGCCTTTATGCCCTTACTGGTGGTAATGATCACCGAGCTTTTTTATGGAATACTAAAACAGCACAAATTATTCAAGAATTTGATTTTGAAAATCGTATCTCTAGTGTACGGTTAGAACCCTCTGGTCGCTACGCTTTTATCGCCGACACACAAAAATCTGCACAAATATGGGATCTAAAAACAGGAAAATTACACAGTACGCTCATTTATAGCGCTCGGCAGTCTATTTTTTCTAGCGTTCGTTTTATTGATAATGGTAAATATTTATTAACCGGTAACAGTACTAAGATGCTTCGTTTATGGGATGTAGACACCGGTTTATTAATACAACAATGGATGATTAGCGCCAGAAAAGGTACCCGGCCTAAAACAGCAGTAGTATATTCTGCAACATTATGGGATGCTAATAAAATTGCCAGTGAAAGCTCTGCAGGGCTTCTTGAAATCTGGCCAATGAATTAACTTGGATCAACAATGACTATAGAAAAACGTCTCGACCAACTTGAAATGAAGCTTTCTTTTCAAGAAGATAATATTGAAACTTTAAATACGGAGATTTTTGAACAACAACGTAAATTACACACATTAAAGGGACAAGTTTCGTATTTAGTACAAAAATTAAAAGAAGCTGAGCCTGATAGCAGCGGCACTGATGAAGTCGAGATGCGTCCCCCTCATTATTGAAAAGTGTTATAAATAAAGTATTTAGCTTATTTACTAAATGTTCAGTAGGTAACTGATGCCCTTCAAAATAAATAGCGAGTTGAAATTAACAAAGACTCCACATATAAATCACTACTGTTTTTTCTCTGCCGTGGCTACATGTCGATACAGATTAATTTCAGCAAGCTATTTTTGTTGAAAAAACCACTCTAATCATCGACTTAACATCACTTAACAATCTATAAAAAACGATGTGATATACGGTTGTTGCCTATCATTTAGAATGCATATCAACAAACGAAATAAGAGAATAATAACTATTACAAACTATTTAAACCGGGTATTTAGCCCACGATTTATCATTTGCGTACCTATAAAAAACATTGATAACATCCTTATTTTTCATATCTTACCGTACACTATTAATCCGATAAATATATAGTACCTTTTTGTTTCCCTATGTAGCCTTGCATTTTTATATTTTTGGCTCTTTATCTATGTTGGCTTAATTGAATACTTCAGTACAACACAATGAAATATATTACTCTTACAAATCAATTGATTCTAAATGAGAGTAAACGAATGATCCGGACTTTAGTCCTAAAGAATTAATCCCGCCTTCCATTAGTATTCGCTCAAACAAACTAAAGAGAATACTTACATGACAGCTCATATCAATGCACTACCAACAGACTTTTCTGAAACTGTTATTATGCCCGGAGATCCCTTAAGAGCAAAGTATATTGCAGAAACATACCTAACAAATACTACTAATGTCTGTAATGTTAGAAATATGCTCGGATACACAGGATACTATCAAGGAAAACGTATTTCTGTGATGGGTCACGGTATGGGAATCCCATCAATGGTTCTTTATGCCCATGAATTAATTAATTATTTCAATGTGAAGCGAATTATTCGAGTTGGTAGCCTAGGAGCAACACAAAGACATGTGAAAATGCGGGACGTCATTTTAGCACAAGCGGCTGGAACGGATTCACCAACGAATATGAAACGAAGCAGTGGTTATAATATGGCGACATCCGCCACTTTTGAACTCCTAAATAAAGCCTTTAATATTGCATCTAAAAAAAATGTAGAAGTAAAAGTTGGAAATGTTTTTAGTGGCGATTTATATTACGATCCAGATGAAGATATGATCCCTGCACTCGAGCGCTTCGGTGTCCTTGGGATTGATATGGAAGTTGCAGGGCTTTATGGCTTAGCTCATCAATACGGAATTGAAGCTTTAGCTATTTTAACCGTATCCGACCATTGTTTAACAAATGAAGAAACATCCTCTGAAGAGCGCCAATTATCATTTAATCAAATGATTGAAATAGCATTAGAAACGGATGTCTTACTTAACTTATGGTTATGGTTTTTCTTGTGCGGCACTATATAATGCTTTCATTGCTTACGGAGTATCTTTTGTGAAGAACGCAAGTAGTAAAAATGTGTCCTTCATTTTGATTAGTGGTAGTGCAGGAGCGATGTTCAGCCCTGCTATCAGCTCCATTTTAGAGCGTATTTTTAGTTTACAAACCGTTATGTATGGAATTCCATTCATATACGTTATTATTCTCAGTTTACTATTAATATCGAGTAAAATAAAAACTTATAATAAAGCTGAAACAATCTAATCCTGAAATCAGATAAATAAGTTTAATTTCTCAGATTATATGATCAGCTGTTATAGTTCGTCGATTTTCTCATCAAAGAAAATTGCTTTAATGAACGATAAACAGCTGAATTTAAGTTTTATTTAAGAATATAAACTGGGCTAAATAAAATTTATACTATTACTCTCCCCGCTCAACATATAACTTTAGCTTTTCAATATTATCAATGTGGATTATGTTTTTATCTTTTCTAATCAAGCCTAACTCTTCTAGGTTTTTAAGTGCTCTTCGATAAACTCTATCTGTAGTGCCAAATCGTTCAGCCTCTAGATATCCTTTATTAAAGCCACTAACTGGCTGATCATCAAGTAATTGATGGTACAAATCATGAGCTACATTATATACTATAGTATGTAGCATTCGACGAAGAAAAATATCAATTGTATCTTGATAATCTATCGCAATAGCACTAGCAAAGAAAAGTGCAATGGTTGGATGCTCTATCATTGCCTGATGTAACTTTTCAAAGCTGATAACAGAAATGGTTAATGCTTCTTTAGCTTTTATATCCATCTGACACGGATAATCCGTAAAAAATTCCATTTCGCCAAAGATTTGGTTATCACAATTCATTGTTCCAAGTTGAAATGAGCGCCCATTTCTTGCTGTATATCCCATAGAAACAAGGCCACTTTCAACCAGAATCAGTGAGCTAATACACTTACCTTGAGTCAATAATAATGTCCCATCCTCTATAATTTTATGCTCAATAATACATTTTTTAATAACACTTTCTATCAAGTTATGTTCATCTTCCCATAATTGGCAATATCTACTTTTTTGCAGAGATTTTAATTGCATTTTCACCTCAAAAATAACTTTAGATATAGCTAATTGACACTTTAGTTGAACATGATAATCCGAATGTGAGGAAAAACATACCGGATCATTCATCAACGTTCCTTAACCAATCTCTTTTGTATTATCAATAACATTCTTAATCTCTTAGATTCAAATAATAAGTACATAACTTGAATAGGTAGAAAAAGTGGTCAGCTGAATATATGCTAATCACTTTTTCTCCGGCAAGAGATGCAACAATGAAAACATATAAACAACTGACCTATGAGCTAAGATGCCAGATTTATGCCTTAAAGAAAATAGGGTTGAGTCAAAATAGAATTGGCGATTGGGAAATTGACTTGGTTATTGGCAAAGGCCACGGTGGTGCACTGGTCACTATTGTCGAACGGAAAACCAGTTTTACAGTATCTATGCGGGTTGACGACAAATCAGCGAGATCAATGACTGCAACGACTATTTCTCTATTACAGCCCTTTAAAGGGGTGGCGTTTACTTCGCAGATCCTTATTGCTCGTGACAACTGGGCTTTAATGAAAATACCAACGGCCTGTTACTGCAATACATTCCAACATTAACGGATTTTAAAAAACATCGCAATCAGTAATTGAAGATGAATGATAGACAAAAAAACTTAATAAAAAAACACCAGCCAAACCCATAGCGGAGCATCGGTAGCTATCGCTACTTAGTGATTATGCACTGCAACATTGAATCTGCCTTAAAATTATCATAATTTATAAAAAACAACTTTAAATCAATATATTTGAGTCACAAAAGTATAAATGGAATCGTTTGTTTATACTTTCATGGGATTTTCCGGATTAACTTAGTCAGGGAATATACTTTTTCTTGTGCATTAAAATCTAACCAATATATACTAATTTTTATTGCCGACATATTTTGATCGTAAATCGAGATATGCTTAATTTCTTTATTTATCCTATATTGTGTCTGTCCTAGGACATATACCTCTTCCTTTAGAGAAATATGCACTGTAGAAGCATTAAATATACTGGCAAACTGGTCATTAAATAAGGACAATGCACCAACATATGACATATTATTACTTTGTTGGGTATTTAATGATTTTTGCAGGCCTAAAGTACTCAATATAGCTAAGCTCACAACCCATAATGAAACTAATATTTCTATAAAAGAAATGCCTATAACACGTGATTTAAACATTAAAAATCTCTCCATGTTAAAGGGACTATACGATAACAACCTCCAATATAATTATCTAGATTGACTACCTTGCCTCTATTTTCAAATCCACTACTACAATCCGAGATATCATTGGAAAATTTAACATTAATATGTATTTTTTTATGTGCTTGACCATCTTTAGACGCTCCCATTGATATAAATTCTATCGTCTTATCGTGGCGCCAAGATAAAATCAACGTGAAAGGTGGCTCATTATTTTCAATATAAGGTAAACAGTTTTTTATATTTGCAAAATGGCAGGATTTATCTAAATACGTTGTAATTCGTTGCGTGCCAGAGACTGAGACTAACTGCGACAAAAGAAGATTCATACCTGATTCTGCATTAATAAACGCTTCTAGACTACGAAAGTTATCGCCTAAACGTTGATTTTCCCATCGCACTATAGAAACCATTTTTAAACTAAAAGTAAGACAGGCCATAGTTAATAAAGTAACCAGAGTAAAAATAGCGAAACCTTTCTGTTTTTTATAAAAAGTTCCTCTTAAATGCACCTTTCCTTGTGTGCGTATAAACATGCGCTCTATATCCTTTTTATGCCTAGTAAATTTAAGTTTAGTATTTTTTTAGGAAAATACTTATTAATAAGAATTATTGTATGATTACATATACTTCACATAAAAATTAAATACTATCCCTTTACAAAGGCCTTTTTCATTAACTTTTCACTAACTTTTTATTAACAATTAGATCTCTGCTCCTCTTCTTTTAAAATTGACATCTACACTTATCGCTTAATGATGAACAAAACCACTAAATATACCTGAACGTCTCGAATTAATGGAGTACATATGATAACCAAAAAAAATTATCCTGTTTCCCAAGCTCGTGCTAATCAAAGTTTATTCAACAACAACTCTTATTTAAGTGAATACGCAAAGTCAATTAATGATGCAGATGCTTTTTGGAATGAAAAAGGTAAAATATTAGAGTGGTTTAAACCTTATACTAAAGTTAAAAATAGCTCTTTTGAACCAGGAAATATTAGTATCAAATGGTTTGAAGATGGCCAACTTAATGTTTCAGTGAATTGTTTAGATAGGCATTTAGAGAAATATGGCGATAAAATCGCGATATTATGGGAAGGTGATGAAATTGGAGAAGAGCAACGTATCACCTACAAGGAATTACATGCGCGAGTATGTCAGTTTGCAAATGCATTACGCGCACAAGGCATTAAAAAAGGAGATGTTGTCTGTTTATATATGCCAATGATCCCTGAAGCTGCCATCGCGATGCTCGCTTGTAGCCGAATCGGGGCTGTACATTCCGTTATTTTTGCTGGATTCTCCGCAGAAGCGATTGCCTCAAGAGTTATCGATAGTCAAACTAAACTCCTAATAACAGCAGATCAAGCTCGCAGAGGCGGACGCGTCCTTAATCTTAAAGAAAATGTAGATAAAGCCCTACAAAAAGAAAAAACAGAGTGCGTTAAAAAAGTCATTGTGTTTAAAAATACAGGCGCAAAAATAAACTGGGAAAATCATCGAGATCTCGATTGGGATAATATTTGTCATCCGCAACTTACTCATTGTGAACCCGAAATAATGGCATCTGAAGATCCTCTCTTTATTCTATATACCTCCGGTTCAACCGGCACTCCGAAAGGAGTTTTACATACAACTGGAGGCTATCTCGTTTATGTGGCTTTAACCTTTAAATATGTTTTTGATTATCAAGAAGATGATATTTATTGGTGTAGCGCGGACGTTGGTTGGATAACTGGTCACAGCTATACTATCTATGGTGCACTAGCAAATGGGGCCACTACTCTTTTATTTGAAGGTGTACCTAACTACCCCACCCCCGCTCGAATGAGCCAAATCATCGATAAATATCAAGTGACTTTACTCTATACAGCTCCCACCGTGATACGGGCATTAATGGCAGCAGGACAGAAAGCAACCGAAGGGACCTCTCGAAAATCTTTACGTATACTTGGATCAGTGGGTGAGCCGATTAACCCTGAAGCATGGCTTTGGTATTATAATGAAATGGGTAATCGCTCTTGCCCCATTGTCGATACGTGGTGGCAGACCGAAACCGGAGGAATATTAATTACGCCACTTCCTGGCGCAACAGATTTAAAACCGGGCTCAGCAACACGCCCTTTCTTTGGAATACAACCTGCTTTAGTGGATAAAGAGGGTAAGATTTTAAAAGGCGAGGGTGAAGGCTCTCTAGTAATACTAGAGAGCTGGCCCGGTCAAATGCGTACTTTATTTAATAATCATAAACATTTTGAAAACACTTATTTTTCAAAATATAAAGGTATGTATTTTACAGGCGATGGAGCAAGAAGAGATAAAGATGGATATTATTGGATCACAGGAAGAATTGATGATGTATTGAATGTATCAGGGCATCGAATGGGAACAGCTGAAATAGAAAGTGCATTACTAACGCATCCTAACGTTATCGAGGCGGCGGTTGTTGGTATTCCACATGACAAAAAAGGACAATGTATTTATGCGTATATTGCACTGACGCCTAACACCCTTAATGATAACAATTTGCAAACTGAAATAAAACAATGTGTGCGCGAAGAACTTGGATCTCTTGCAATCCCCGAGATTCTACACTGTACTCAAGATCTTCCAAAAACACGATCTGGTAAAATAATGCGGCGCATACTACGCAAGATAGCAAATGGTGACGGATATCAACTCGGAGACACCTCAACACTCGCAAATCAATCTGTGGTTTATAGGCTTCTTGAAGAGCACAAAATCATTAGTAAATAACCCATATATCAGTGCAGACTTTAGACGCGTATTATTCTGAATTAAAAACTGTCTAGTGAAATGTGGGAAGTCCACAGATCAAAAATAACAAACCAGTATAGGTGGTCACATCATGCAAAGCGAAGTGCTTCCACGTACGGATAAATTGGTATAATCAACTTATCCCCTGTATTGTTGCGCCCTTAACACTTTTTTATGGAATGAATCATGCCTTGGATACAATTAAAACTTAATGCAAACGCTAAAAATGCCGAAGCAATTGGTGAGTTATTAATGCAAAACGGGGCGCTTTCAGCCACCTTTACAGATGCAAAAGATACACCGGTCTTTGAACCCTTACCGGGGGAAACACGACTTTGGGGTGACACTGATATTACAGGTCTTTTTGAAGCAGATTCGGACATGCAATCCATTATTAAAGAACTCAAAACTAGCCCGCTTATAGATAATGATTTTGCTTACAAAATTGAGCCTTTAGAAGATAAGGACTGGGAGCGTGAATGGATGGACAATTTCCATCCGATGCAATTTGGTAAACGCTTATGGATTTGCCCAAGTTGGAAACCTATTCCCGATGAAAATGCAGTGAATGTACTGCTTGATCCCGGTCTCGCATTTGGTACGGGCACACACCCAACAACCGCACTTTGCCTAACATGGCTTGAAGGTCAAGATTTACGTGATAAAGTGATCATCGATTTTGGTTGTGGCTCTGGTATTTTAGCCATTGCAGCACTCAAATTAGGCGCTAAACGCGTAATCGGTATTGATATCGACCCACAAGCTATTACAGCAAGTCGAGATAATGCCACTCGAAATGGTGTATCTGAACAACTTGAACTGTATTTACCTGACGATCTCCCAGTTGGGATCCAAGCCGATGTTTTAGTCGCAAATATTCTCGCAGGCCCTCTTCGTCAATTATCGACTCAAATTGAAGCACTTGTAAGTGCTCAAGGCAGCCTCGCACTCTCGGGCATACTTGACTCTCAAGCTGATGAATTAATTGGAGTTTACAGCAAATGGTTTGTAATGAAACCGGCGAATATTGAACAAGAATGGGCTCAACTTTCCGGTGTTAAAAGATGCGTATAACATTGTAGAAAAAACAAGATCTTAATGTTGTTGAATTTGCAAGACAAATAATTTGCAAATGGTCAATTATTAACCTTTATTATCGGTGTAAAAATGCGTACACTACGCGCCCTTGACTTAGAGAACGTTCATTATATGCGCATTGGGCAATATCAATTAGATAACAATCTTATTCTAGCACCTATGGCTGGGGTAACTGATCTACCTTTCCGTGAACTTTGTAGGAAATTGGGTGCCGGCTTGGCAGTCTCAGAGATGTTGTCTTCTAATCCGCGTGTATGGAATAGTAAAAAATCTAGATTAAGAATGGATCAGCACAATGAATCAGGTCTTCGCTCCGTGCAAATAGCTGGAGCTGAGCCCCGTGAAATGGCTAGAGCGGCACAAGAATGTGTGCATAGAGGCGCACAGATTATTGATATTAATATGGGTTGTCCCGCCAAAAAAGTGAATAAGAAAAAAGCAGGATCAGCTTTATTGCCTCACCCTAAACTAGTACAAGCAATTTTAGAAAGTGTGGTTGATGCGGTTGATGTACCTGTAACTTTAAAGATTCGAACTGGCTGGGATCCTGAAACTAGAAATGGTCTGCAAATCGCTCAAATTGCTCAACAGTCTGGTATCCAAGCACTTGCTGTGCATGGTCGTACTCGGCAATGCCTTTATAAAGGTGAGGCTGAATACGATACAATAAAAATAATTAAAGAAAACGTAACAATTCCTGTTATTGCGAATGGTGATATCAACAGCGTAGAAAAAGCAAAATATGTGCTTGAGTACACTGGTGCAGATGCCATTATGATTGGACGAGGTGCACAAGGTGCTCCTTGGATATTCAATGAAATAGACCACTACTTAAAAACAGGCGAGAAAAAACCTCCTCTGGGAAAAATGGAAGTGGCCCAAATACTCTTACAGCATGTACAAGCGTTACATGCTTTTTACGGAGAAATAATGGGCCCTCGTATTGCTAGGAAGCATGTAGGTTGGTATTTACAAGCGCAAGACACGTTTAGTTGCTTTAGACAACAATTTAATCGTATTGATTGTGCGAAAACACAATTAATAATATTAGAAACTTATTTAAATAATTAAAGAGTTAATACCCATGTTTGAACAAAATATTCACCAAGAAGCACTTATAACCACCTCTAGTATTCCTGCTACAGGGCAAATAACTCAAAAACCATTACGAGATTCAGTACGCCAAGCCGTTTCAGGCTACGTTGCACAACTTAATGGTCAAGATACAACAGAGCTCTATGAGCTCGTTTTATCCGAAGTAGAAGCCCCGATGTTAGATATTATCATGCAATATACACGTGGCAACCAAACACGCGCAGCAACAATGTTAGGTATTAACCGAGGCACTCTACGTAAAAAATTAAAAAAATATGGTATGGGTTAATATTTTATCATAAATAAAAATAGCGACAATAGTCGCTTTTTTATTTATGATAAAATCGAAACATCCCGATTAAAAAATAAAGTTGTCAGACTTATTGTCTAAATTTACATCCGAGAAAAAACATCGACACCTTGCGGTTTTTAGCGGTAAAATGACTACAATGAGTGAATTAACACATCAGTTATCGTCATTACTCATTAATATTAACGTATTAAATAGAGTAGCTTTTAATAAAGTTCGCTATACTCTACTTTTCTTCTTCCTGTTAACACTCGGCTAAATTGGCTCAGACTTTAACGAATTATCAATATAGAGTAATAGAGCCCCCTTTATGCTTTTATATAATGTGTAACTATATCGCCTTTCCCATAGGTATCATTACTTTCTTCTTTTAGTTTAGGAAAAATATGCTTTCATTACCCATTAACCAACAATTAACAAATTTACAAAACTGGCAACAACGTGTTTTTTGTATGGCCTTAAGTGAACAGTCTCGTTTACATTTTCATCTTTTTTGTGAAGCCATTGAAAGTAATAATACACAAAAAATAGATCTTTATAACCAGTTATTCTGGGATAAAATGATCAACAAAGGTTCAAAAGTAAATTTTGCAATACAACAAGAAGCTTTTGATGAAATAATCCCGAACGCCGCCGATTTTGATTTTTATGGTGTCTATCCCGCTATCGATCACTGCGTTATATTAAGTTGTACCTTCAATTCTTTTATCAATAAGTCCAGCGAAGAAGCTCTTAATGCGAGTCAAACCGCTTTTTCCACTATTGCCAGCTTTATTGAACTACAACAAAGTGAGCTGAGTGAAATACAATTAAAAGAAACAATGCTTTTCCAAACACAACTTGCCTTTCAAAAGGAACTATTAATAAAACTCGATAACTTACGTAGTCCTGAATTAATTAAAAGTATTCGACAGTTTGTCATAGAGCAAGGATCTACAAATTTAGGTATCGCTTATAATTAATACTATTTATTATACTTTTTGTGATTTTTAACACAATAAAACCAAATAATAATTATAAATAAGGTATTTAACATATTTAACCTTTACTTATATGGCTGATATGCAATACATTCGTTAATAGTCTTTACTTTATATAAAGCTAAATTTAATAACTTATAATAATGGAAATATATCGATGAACAAAACTCAACTTGTTGCACAAATCGCAGAAAAATCAGAACTTACTAAAGTGCAAGCTAAAGCTGCTGTAGAGCAAATTCTTGCTAGTATCACCGATAGCTTAAAAGATGGTGAGCCAGTACAATTAATCGGCTTTGGTACATTTAAAGTAAATCACCGAGCTGCACGTATTGGCCGAAACCCACAAACTGGTGAGGATATCCAAATTAAGGCGGCGAATGTACCTACCTTTGTTGCAGGCAAAGCATTAAAAGAATCAGTAAATCACTAAATATCTCTTTAGTTTTAAGCAAAAAAAATGAGCCTTTATGGCTCATTTTTTTTGCTTTTTGATTCAGTTACTTTAATGCTTCTCGTGCCACCGCACGATACGCTATATCATTACGATAAAATAAATCCGGAGCATCTATCTGTTGGCAAAGTGCATACGCTTTCTTTTGCGCTTGTGTAACGTCAATACCTAATGCGGTCGCACACAGTACACGGCCTCCATCACTGAGCAACTGCTCAGAACCTCTTTTCGTCCCCGCATGAAAGACTTTTAAATCATCACTATCTTTTGGAAGTGCAGATATGGATAAACCTTTCGCATAATGAGCAGGGTAACCCTTAGCGGCCAATACAACACCAACAGCAGCTCTATCATCGAACTGCGCTTGCATCCCATCTAACTCGCCATTAACGCCCGCTAAACATAATGCCACTAAATCAGAACGCATACGTAATAAAATAGGTTGTGTTTCAGGGTCGCCTAAACGGCAATTATATTCAATCACTTTTGCAGTGCCATCCGCTTGAATCATTAGTCCAGCATAAAGAAATCCTGTATAGGTATTACCTTCTGCAGCCATGCCATCGACCGTAGGACGAATGACGGTTTGCATAATGTGTTGATGCATATCAGGCGTCACCACCGGTGCCGGTGAATAAGCGCCCATACCTCCCGTATTTGGCCCTAGATCACCCTCTCCAACACGTTTATGATCTTGGCTTGTCGCCAACTCAACAATGTTTTTACCATCAACCAACACAATAAAAGAAACTTCTTCACCCTCTAAAAACTCTTCGATAACAACTCGGTGCCCAGCTTCCCCGAAAACATTACCTGCTAACATATCTTGCACAGCCTTTTCGGCTTCGGCTAAGGTAAGTGCGACGATTACACCTTTCCCGGCGGCTAAGCCGTCAGCCTTAATAACAATCGGAGCCCCTTGTGCGCGTACGTAAGCTAAGGCAGGCGCAATTTCCGTAAAGTTTCTATAAGATGCACTTGGAATGTTATGTCTAGCTAAGAAGTCTTTACTAAAGGCTTTAGAGCCTTCTAGCTGCGCAGCCGCTTTACTTGGTCCAAAACAGGCCAGACCAGCATCCTGGAATATATCGACAATACCCATCACTAAGGGACCTTCTGATCCAACTATTGTTAGTTCTATATTATTTTGTAAAGCAAAGCTCTTTAATGCCGTAATATCCTGCGCATCAATATTTATATTTGTAACTTTATTTTCTTGCGCGCTTCCAGCATTACCTGGCGCGACGAATACATTTTCTACTTGTTTATTTTGAGCCACTTTCCAAGCGAGTGCATGCTCTCGCCCACCACTACCAATAATTAAGATATTCATATTAAATCCTTTACTGATGTTACTCTCTCACTATCGATTAAAAAGGAATAATGTCGATGTACTAAGAGGACTTTATTCATTTTTGACATTCTGCAACGTGCAGATATCAATATATCCACACGTATTATCCAAGATAAAAATAATATTAATGACGGAAATGGCGCATATCTGTAAAGACCATCGCCATATTATGTTCATCCGCAGCAGCGATGATTTCAGCATCTCGTATAGAGCCACCAGGTTGAATAACACAAGATATGCCGGCTTTAGCCGCCGCATCAATGCCATCTCTGAATGGAAAAAACGCATCCGATGCCATCACAGATCCTGCGACTTCTAAGTTTTCATCCGACGCTTTAATTCCTGCGATTTTTGCACTGTACACACGACTCATTTGCCCAGCACCTACACCAATTGTCGCATTTTTCTTAACATAAACAATGGCATTAGATTTTACGTATTTAGCCACTTTCCAACTAAATAACAAGTCCGCAAACTCAGCCTCAGTTGGTTGACGTTTAGACACAACACGTAAATCAGCACGACCTACCATACCAAGATCTCGCTCTTGTACTAATAAACCACCGTTCACACGTTTAAAATCAAAATCAACACTCGGCTTACTCAGTTGCCCGCATTCAAGTAAACGTAAGTTCTTTTTAGCAGCCACAATTTGAGCTGCTTCTGGGCTTATTTTGGGAGCAATAATTACTTCTACAAATTGACGCGATACAATCGCTTCAGCCGTATCAGCATCTAACTCTCGATTAAAGGCAATAATGCCACCAAAAGCAGAAGTTGGATCGGTTTTATAAGCACCTTCATAGGCTTCTAAAATAGAATTAGCCATCGCAACACCACAAGGATTCGCATGTTTTACTATCACACAAGCTGGTTCTGAAAATTCTTTAACACAAGATAATGCAGCATCCGTATCTGCAATGTTATTATAAGAAAGTGCTTTGCCTTGTAATTGCTTCGCCGTAGAAACAGATGCATCTTGCAGATCATGCTCAATATAAAAAGCGGCTTTTTGATGTGCATTTTCGCCATAACGCATATCTTGTTTTTTCTGAAATTGCATGTTGAAAGTACGAGGGAAAATAGACTCAGCATCACCCTCTTTATTTTCACCATAACTTGGAACCATACTACCGAAATAATTTGCAATCATGCCATCATATTGTGCACAGTGCTCATACGCCACAATCGCCAAATCAAAACGTGTGCGGTAAACTAAATGCCCGTCATTTTTATCCATCTCTTGAAGTACACGTGCATAATCACTTGCATTAACAATAACCGTGACATCTTTATGGTTTTTTGCAGCTGCACGTAACATCGTCGGCCCACCTATATCGATGTTTTCGATTGCGTCTTCTAATGTACAATTTGGATCTGCCACCGTTGCTGCAAAAGGATACAAATTAACGACGACCATATCAATCGCATCAATTGCGTTGTCACGCATGATAGCCTCATCAATACCGCGACGAGCTAAAATGCCGCCATGAATTTTGGGATGTAATGTTTTGACACGTCCGTCCATCATTTCAGGATATCCGGTATAGTCAGAGACTTCTGTCACTTTAATTCCATTATCACACAGTAGCTGGCAAGTGCCTCCTGTTGATAAGATAGCAACACCTCTTTCCGTTAATTCACGCGCAAACTCGATGATACCAGTTTTATCAGAAACACTAATTATCACGCGTTTAATTGGTTGGCTATTTTCCATTTTCTTACACATTCCTCGGTTAAATAAATCTCGAGCAACAACCCAAAGAGGGCTGCTTTGAACTCATGTAATACAGATATAACTTGCTCGCTCCCTCCCGAGAGCACAACGAGCATTGGATAGATTTCGTTATAAAGACGATAAAACAAAAAATTATTTCATTTTATCGTATATGGTATGGCACACTTAATTCATGGACAGCATCCACAAATATTTTGGCATTTTCAGGGGGCACATCAAGATGAATTCCATGGCCTAAATTAAAAACATGTCCAACACCCTTACCATATCCCTGTAATATAATATCAACTTCTTGGCGTATACGTGTTTCTGATGCATATAAAATTGAAGGATCCATGTTTCCTTGTAATGCAACTTTATCGCCCACGCGTTCTTTCGCACTAGCTATATCAATGGTCCAATCTAAACCAATACAGTCACAACCGGTGGCAGCTATCTTTTCTAACCACTGCCCCCCATTTTTTGTAAAAAGAGTCACAGGCACTTTTTTACCCGCATAAGTACGATGTAGCCCATCGACTATTTTATGCATATATTGCAGTGAAAAAAGCTCATAATCACGAGGAGATAACACTCCACCCCATGTATCAAAAATCATAACGGATTGTGCACCAGCTTCAATTTGCGCATTCAAATATTGAATGACACTCTCAGATAATTTATCCAGTAATGCATGTAGGATTTCTCCATCAGCAAATGCCATTTTTTTTATTTTAGTGAATGCTTTCGATGTACCACCTTCAACCATATACGTTGCTAAGGTCCATGGACTCCCCGAGAAACCAATAAGAGGTACGGAGCCATTTAGCTCTTTTTTAATACGACGAACAGCATTCATCACATATTGTAACTCAACTTCTGGATCAGGCATTATCAAGTTATCAACATCTTTTTTACAACATATAGGCCGTTCGAACTTAGGGCCCTCACCATTTTCAAAATAAAGCCCAAGACCCATTGCATCGGGAATCGTTAAAATATCCGAAAATAGAATTGCGGCATCAAGATCAAATCGACGTAACGGTTGCATGGTTACTTCACACGCGAGATCAGCATTACGACAAAGAGACATAAAGTCTCCTGCTTGTGCACGGATTTCTTTATACTCAGGTAAATATCGTCCCGCTTGTCGCATCATCCATACAGGTGTTTTATCTACTTCTTGCTTTAGTAAGGCACGAATATAACGATCATTTTTTAATTCAGTCATTCTTTTTTATCCCATTATTCGATTGATACATATGCTAACTTAAATATTAGCAAGAAGCACACTCTACCGATACTTGGTGAATTAATTCTCTAGCAACCGTACCTTTATTCGGCAATACCGGTAAGTTGTCGATGTGATACCAAGCCGCGCTATATATTTCATTTTTATCGATACAAATATCGCCTGAATCATACTCAGCAATATACGCCATCATTAGCGAGTGTGGAAAAGGCCATGGCTGACTACGTATATAACGAATGTTTTTTACTTTGATGCCCACCTCTTCATAAACTTCACGTTTTAAGCAGTTTTCTAATGTTTCGCCCGCCTCAGCAAAGCCCGCGAGCACAGTATAAATCGCATCATTATTTTTATAATGTCGTTGATGTAACGCTAATAATATCTCATTTTTCTTACGAATAGCGACAATGATACATGGCGAAATACGCGGATAAGAACGATGCAAACATTGTTCACATTGGCAGGCTATTTCCTCTTCTATGCGGTACGTTTTTTCCCCGCATTGACCACAATATTGGTGAGTTTGGTAAAATAAAGAAACTTGTAGTGCTCGGCCTACCATATTAAATAAATCACTGTCCACTTTGCCCAATAAAATATGTGCATCTTCATAGGATCCAAAATCAATAATTGAGGCATCGACGCCTTCAATCAGATAACAAGGGTGAGATTGATATTCTCCAATTTTTATTTTATTGGCGAGTATCTCAATAGGTAAATTCAACGCACTTATTCTCGCATAAGGAACCATGTCACTATTATCCTGTATGAGTATCTTTTGATGCGCAATAAGAAACCACCACGCACGACCCTGCTCTTCGATTCTGTTTTTTGGTTCACTCATTTGAGATCCTTCTGGTTGATGTTTTTTGCTTAGCTCACAGTTATACATGAAGATACCCCTTAAACTCAAATTCAAGTTGACGACTGCACTTTTTTTATTTAGTTTTGATATAAATAAAAACAATAATACGGGAGCAAATATGTTAGAAAACATAAATAAAGCAAGAGAAGAATGGGGTGGAACACTGAATGTTATTGATAGTTGGCTCGCTAAACGCCAAAAGTTAGTTGTTTTATACTGTCAACTTGCAGGCACATCCCCCGCCCAACAAAAAAAACGTGAACTACCGAGCCAAAAAGAAATGACAATCTTTTGTCAAACCCTTTTAGAATATGCATCAACGGGTCACTTTGGTATTTATGAGCAGATTATATTAAAATGTAAACTCGATGGAAAAGAAAACCTTAAAATTGCACAAGAATTATACTCACGCATTACAACGACCACCGATACAGCACTTAATTTTAATGATAAATATTCAGAAAATGCCACGGATGCGGCCTTACTAGACTTTGATAAAGATTTATCAGAATTAGGTCAGCTTATGGAAGAACGTTTTGAACGAGAAGATCAACTACTCAGTGTTGTTATGCTACACAATACTCTTGCTTAATAAATATACTTTCAGTAACCTTTAATATGTCTTGATTACTTTACTGAAAGTATATGCCATAGCACGTAATTTAAATTACTTGTTGAGAACAAAGCCCTAAAATATCAACAACTTGATAGTTAACTATATCAAGCTTCAACGCACTAGAAACGGCACGAGTCTTTGATTTCTCTTTATCAATGTAAATTAATAAACGCTTTATCCTCTTATCTCAGCAAGTATCTGCTCCCATAAAGATCGTACTTAAAATTAATATAACCTTTAAATACGATCTTTATGTATGGCAGATTCAATAATAAAACCCGATTAAAGATTATATTTCCTGCATCTCTTTTAAATATTGATCTCTACGTAGATTAAAAGCTTTTCTATCTTTTGCAAGAACGCTTTTTGATGACGGTAAATGTACATTCATTGCATTAACCGCACGACCATAAATTTGAAATTCATAATGTAAGTGAGGCCCTGTAGAACGTCCTGTATTACCCGACTTAGCAATTAAATCGCCCATTTCAACTCGTTGTCCTCTACGTACTAATATTTTACTTAAATGTAATACTCGAGTTGTGTATTTACGACTATGCTTGATCACCACATAATTTCCCGCAGCCGGATGATAACCCGCACGAACAACAACACCATCCGCAATAGCATAAACTTTGGTTCCAACTATAACGGCTAAATCAGTACCTAAATGAGGGCTTATTCGGTGGGTTATAGGGTGTAAGCGTTTTAAATTAAAAGGCGAACTAATACGAGGATTTCCATCAACAGGCAGACGACGATAAGCCTTACTCAAGCCAAAACCATCATCATCATAATAACGACCATCTTCGCTTAAAAAAGCGGTGTATGTTTTAGATCGAGTTTTAAGTACGATAGCCAAAACTTCACTATCAAAACTATACTCACCATTTATATAATTTTTAGCAATAAGAACTTTAAAACTATCCCCGGAGCGTAACTGCCGATTAAAATCAATTTTTTCTTGTAATACATTCGATATTTGCTGTATTTGACCGGCTGATAAACCCGCATTTATGGCATTGATATAGAAACTACCGGAAATAGCACCTTGATATAAACTATGCGCCCATACACCTTTTTTCGTCTCTAATTGCGCAAGATATTCACCCTCATTAAACGTAAAGGTCAGAATGTTAGCATTATCAATAATAACTTTTAATACTAATAATTTGTTTTTAGCATTAATTAGCATTTTCAACTTCTGGCCCGGTAAAAGATTACCTTTTTTTGTGTAACAGATGTACTATAGCCATCTAGATGTAAGAACATCTAAATATATTTTAGTTCACTATTCAAGGAATTCACATGTCACGTGACTTATTCACTTCAGAATCTGTATCTGAAGGTCATCCAGATAAAATTGCCGATCAAATCTCTGATGCGGTACTTGATGCTATTTTAAAGCAAGATAAAAAAGCACGAGTTGCGTGTGAAACTTATGTTAAAACCGGTATGGTGATGGTGGGTGGAGAGATAACTACCGATGCATGGGTAGATATCGAACAAATTACCCGAGACACCATACGTGAAATCGGTTATACCAGCTCTGAAATGGGCTTTGATGCAGATTCATGCGCCATCTTAAATGTAATTGGTAAACAATCTCCAGACATCAACCAAGGCGTTGATCGCGAAGACCCACATGAACAAGGGGCGGGCGATCAAGGTTTAATGTTTGGTTATGCAAGCAATGAAACGGAAGTATACATGCCAGCGCCGATTACTTATGCACATCGCTTAGTAAAACGACAAGCAGAGGTTCGTAAAAGTGGAAAATTAAATTGGTTACGCCCCGATGCAAAAAGCCAAGTCACTTTTGCGTATGAAAAAGGCGTCATTGTCGGTATTGACGCGGTGGTTCTATCTACTCAACATTCTGAAGAGATAGCGCACCATGATCTTGTTGAAGCGGTTATGGAAGAGATAATCAAACCCGTACTCCCTGCTGAATTACTGTCTAAACACACTAAATTCTTTATAAATCCAACCGGTCGTTTTGTTATCGGTGGACCCGTTGGTGACTGTGGTTTAACCGGTCGTAAAATCATTGTTGACACCTACGGTGGTACAGCTCGTCACGGTGGCGGTGCATTCTCGGGTAAAGATCCATCGAAAGTAGATCGTAGTGCGGCTTATGCTGCACGATATGTTGCGAAGAATTTAGTCGCTGCAGGTTTCGCCGATCGTTGTGAAATTCAAATTTCTTATGCTATCGGTATAGCAGAGCCTATATCCATCAGCGTTGAGACCTTCGGAACCGAAAAAATTCCTAAAGATCGTATTATTGAATTGATCCGTAAACACTTTGATCTTCGCCCTTACGGTCTAATTCAAATGTTAGACTTAATTCAACCGATTTACCTTTCTACCGCAGCATACGGCCACTTTGGTCGTGAAGAGTTTCCTTGGGAAGCTTTAGATAAAGTTGAAACGTTAAAATCTGACGTTTTCTAATTTAAAGAATGCTCTCAGAAGAAGATAAAAAAGTACTTATGCAAAAAGGTGAAGATTGTTTCATCGATGCAGAGTGCTTTTTTAATCGACCTTTTAAACGTCCGATCTATCAATTTGACCAACGCGGAAAAGTGGCTGCGACCGCTCATTTGCAACGTAATATGCTCCGTTTTAATCCTATTTTATATTGCCAAAATAAAGATGAATTTATACAACAAATAGTTGCACATGAAGTTGCTCACCTAATTACCTTTTCTCTGTATGGTAAGGTACGTCCACATGGTAAAGAGTGGCAAAAAATAATGCAAAAAGTCTTCACACTTAACGCCAAAACAACACATTCCATGGACACTAAAAATGTACAAGGGAAATTGTTTTTATATCATTGCTTATGTACCGAGCACCCTTTAACTATACGTCGACATAATAAAGTATTAAAAGGTGTTCAATACCGCTGTAAAAAGTGTCAAAGTGAATTAACGCTTAAAATTATCTAAAATAATGCCCGTTGCCATCGCAACATTAAGCGACTCTGCACCACCAAAATTAGGGATCGTAATTTTATCTGTTATTAAATGCTGTAACGCTTCTGAAATTCCATGCGATTCACTACCCATTACAATAAAAGCTTTCTCTGGTAACACGTATTTATGTAAATTATGTCCTTCTAAATACGCACCAAAAATAGGTGCATCCTGCAGAGACAAATACTCGACTAAATTAACATGACTGACACTCATTCGTGCAAAAGAGCCCATGCTCGCGGCGATCACTTTAGGGTTGTAGAAATCGGCACAATCAGGACTACATACAATATTTTTAACCCCATACCAATCTGCAACACGAATAATTGTCCCTAAATTTCCAGGATCGCCCACTTTATCTAACACTAAGATCAATTCCTGAGGAGCAATATCTGGCAGTGTCGTTGTTTTACACTTTGCTACGACCAACACGCTATTATTTGAGACTAATGTGCCCATTTTTTTTAAGTCATCTTCACTCACTTCTGTACATAAAGGAACAAGTTGTAACGTCGATAACAGCGTATTATTTTTATTGATGAAAGTCGCTGTTGCAAAAATTTGTTGGATAATGAAATCAGAGCGTAATAGCTCTGCGACATTCTTTTCACCTTGAATTATAAATAAACCTTGTTTTTTACGTTGTTTTTTTTGTTCCAAACTTTTAATGAGTTTTAACTGATTTTTAGAGATCATTTTTCCAACCTAAAGGTGACAACACATAATAATCGCATCTTCGCGACCTTTTTCTAAGGGATAATAATCACGGCGCCTACCCACTTCAACAAATCCTAATTGTTGATATAAGCGCCATGCACTGCTATTTGAAACACGTACTTCAAGCCAAATTTCTTGCTCATCTTTATCTTTAGCAGTATCTAATAGTGACTGTAAAAGAAGCTTTCCAAAACCTTTCCCCTGCTCTTCGGTCGTAATTGCAATATTCATCAGTGTCACTTCACCCGCAACAGAGCTGGCGACATAATAACCAATAATTCTCGGTCCATCGACTAACACATGATTAAAATAGCGTTTGCCAAAATTGCTTAAAAAAATCTTCTCAGACCACGGAGATATATGCACGATGTGTTCAATTTTTGTGACACAAGCAATATCGGCAAGCCCCATTGGGACAATATTCACATTATGTGATCGCATCACAGTATTCTTCCCATAATTTCTTTTTTTTCTTTGCATCCATATATAACTGCGCTATCGAAGGTGAATTTAAAATAATAGAACCATCGAAACATCCACTTATCGCTCCCTGTGTAGACCAAATAATGGCGGGGAAATTAGCTTTTAATTGCAAGAATTCTGACATTGTGCAGTAATACACTTGCTCAGTTTTAATATTAAACGCTTTGAGTATATTCGTTAATAGAAGTGACTCGCGATCTTGCTTCGCACAAATGATTAATAACTCACAATCATTTAATGTGGCAGATAATTGAGGTGTTAAATACACAAAACGTGGCTCATTACGTAAAATCCAACGGGTTATGCCCATTTCTTGTAAATACAACGTTTTTTTATGTTGCATAAGCTACCTTATGATGCATGAGGCACTGCAATATACAGTAATCATAACTTAAACGATATCGCTTCATGTATATATATTAACGCGAATATCTATTTAATCGGGATATATAATAAGGCCTAAAGGTGATAATAATTGCTCTTGTTGCCAAGCACATATTTTAACACCAGAAAGATTCACACGTCGAAGATCTAACGAGTAAAGATCTGAATAGCGAATATCACAATCTTGTAGATTGAACAGCCCCCAACTGTCGGCTGCAAATTCGCTACGGCTTAAATTAGAGCCTTTAAAAGAGGCCCCTTGCAAATTTGCACCTATCCAACGGTTTTCAAAAAGATCGCATTTTTCCATGCATTGATGAGTAAAATTTGCATAAGATAAATTACAACCCGTAATATAAGCAGAGCAGAAATAAGCATTTTGACTAATGTGATTAACAAAGCTGGTTTTTAAAAAATTAGCACCTTTTAGGTCGCAATTTCTAAATTCTATAGCAAAACAGTTCGCCCCATAAAAATTCGCCATCGATATTTGGCAATCCTTAAAACTTGCATCACGTAAATCGCTATATTCAAATTTACAGCCATGATCTGAACCAGACTCTAAAAATTTACAATGAATAAATTGAGTATCCCTTAAATTTGCATGGCTAAAATCACAGCCGTAAAAATGGCAATATTCATAACGCTTAGCCTCTAAATCCTGGTCAATAAAACTTACATTTTTAAATGTTTCATTACGATATAACATACTATGCCCTCTGTTTAGATAAGACGCAGACTAGCATTGTAATATATAAAAATCCACACGAAACACCCACTTAAAATCAACGGGTTACGACCCAACAAACACCTACTTTACGAAGCCAAAATGGCACGCTAAGAGACTTTAAATGCAAAATGGAGCCCAGATAGGCTAAAAAAGTTTTACTTTATTTACAGAGCAAACAAAAACACGTCAAAAAGTCACAAAACAGAAGAAAAAAACCTAAAATATCCGATTATATTTTCTAAATTAAACAATAGTAAATCACCCTTAAATAGATTTATCTGTAAAGAAGAGCAGACTTTGTTAAGATCTTATTTGTTATACCTCACTTCGTGACGCTCGTTTTGAACTAAAATAGATAAATACGACGTATTAAAAGAAGAGATAAGAAGCGTATCGAAACGCTCTTGAACTATTACAGGTATATCAATAAATTAACAAAAGAGACAAAATTTCTCTAACTGAGGTTAAATGAGTTTAAACAAAGATAAATATAGTATCGATAACACCGACTACACAATAGGACAAGATAATATCCAAAAATGGGGGCTTGATGTACACAACCCTGTTTTTGGGATCAGTGCAGGGTTCATCGCTCTTTTTTTGCTCACTGTATTAATTGTTGACCCACAAACATCTAAATCTGTTCTTGATAGTTTAAAAGGACAAATTATAAATACCTTTGACAGTTTATTCATGTGGTCTGCGAATTTTTTTGTGGTATTTTGTTTGATTCTCGTTATTTCTCCTTATGGCAAAATTCGCTTAGGAGGTGATAAAGCTAAACCTGATTACACCACACTTTCTTGGCTCTCCATGTTATTTTCAGCAGGAATGGGTATTGGCTTGATGTTCTGGGGCGTCGCAGAGCCTCTTGCGTATTATACCGGTTGGGCAGGCACTCCGTTAAACGTAGCAGCCTACTCTCCTGAGGCGGTATCGATGGCATTAGGTGCAACGATGTTTCACTGGGGACTACACCCTTGGGCTATTTATTGTGTTGTTGCTTTATCTCTCGCCTTTTTTTCTTATAATAAAGGGCTCCCTTTATCCATGCGTTCGGTTTTTTATCCTATTTTAGGTGATCGTACTTGGGGATGGCCTGGTCACTGTATTGATATCCTGACCGTACTTGCCACATTATTTGGTTTAGCGACATCTTTAGGACTAGGAGCACAACAAGCCGCAAGTGGCTTTCATCATGTCTTTGGCATTGATGGTGGTTTACCATTACAAATTACGATTATTGTCGTCGTTAGCTTTCTTGCTGCCCTTTCCGTTTTACGCGGTATAGACGGCGGTGTTAAGGTAATTAGTAATATTAATATGCTACTTGCTCTTGTATTAGTTATCTTTGTTGCACTGGTCACTCTTGCTGTGACAATAGGCTCTATCCCACAAACTCTCATGGCCTATATCAAAAACATTATCCCTTTAAGTAATCCTATAGGTCGAGAAGATCAAGCGTGGATGCATAGCTGGACTCTTGTTTACTGGGCATGGTGGATTTCATGGTCTCCTTTTGTCGGCATGTTTATTGCGAGAATATCTAGAGGACGTACTGTGCGTGAATTTATTACGGCAGTGTTATTCATTCCAACTGGTGTCACTATTTTATGGATGTCCGTTTTTGGTGGAGAAGCCATTCACCAAATAGTCGATAAAGTAGGAATATTAGGATCTCAAGGTCTACATGAAATACCACTCGCTATGTTTCAAATGTTTGATGCTTTACCCTTAGGAAACTTATTATCCATACTTGGTATTATCCTTGTATTAGTTTTTTTTATTACTTCATCCGATTCTGGATCTTTAGTTATCGACAGTATCACCGCGGGAGGAAAAATAGATGCTCCTATACCACAACGTATTTTTTGGGCGTTAATCGAGGGCGCAATTGCTATCGCTCTTTTATGGGTAGGTGGCACTGATGCGATTGAAGCTTTGCAGGCGGGAACCATATCTACCGCATTGCCCTTTATCATCCTTCTTTTGATCATGTGTGTTTGTCTTATTATGGGTATGCGCACAGAAAAACATCGCGCTTAAATTTTATTAGAGTAAACAATGAAAAAATTAATTTAAAGCCACAATTCTTTGATAGCAGCATCCGAACTAAAATGATGCTTAATTTGAGCTTGTAATAGTTCTGCTGTTGCGATTGCATCAGTTAAAGCGTCGTGTGGTGAATACGCGGGTAAATTGTAGCGCAAGCGACTATTCGCTAATCGAATAGAGCTAATAGGGTAACCTTTTAACCAATTTAAAAATCCATGCGTTTGATCTTTTTGTATATTAGCTTCAATTTGCATCGTATCAATAACAGGGAAAATGATACCTTCTTCCACCTGTGCACGTAAATTAAGATCAAAAAAATCACGCTCAATACGACGATAGTGCACGACCACGACTTTTCCTGCAAGCTCCTCTAATAAAGAGCCTAAAATACTGAATAAATCAGGGGCACCTTGTAAATCAGAATGCGTTATCCCATGGATAATAATTGAGTTCTCTTTTAAATTATCTTCGGGATTGATATACCACTTTTTAGCATCTCTACAATAAATACGTTGTAAATCAAAGGGAACAAGGCCAATGCTAATAATGCTATTTTTAACCGGATCTAATCCTGTTGTTTCAAAGTCCAGAGCTACAAATTTTATATCACTTAATTTAGTGTCCTCGTGATATGTTCCCTTTTGATAAAATTTAAATAAATGCTTGTTTTTTGTTTGTAATGCTTTTAATTGCAAAAAAGCATTCCAATTTAATATATATTTACTGGTAAAATTATGCATTTTTAACCTTTATAATTTCGTGGCACTATAACGGTACTTTAAAAAGTTTTGAGCATTACTCAGCACCAAAAAAGCATCTTTTAAATGACGTCTCTCAAAATCTGACATATTCTCTGGCTCTATATTATTATCCGGCTCAATATCAGATTCAATATCTAAGGCTTGGTGACGTAAACGTACTAATGAAATTAATTCCATTGCATGTTTTAAATCTTCTCCTTTCGATTTTGGCAATATTTTTGCCTCAATAATATCATCCAAACGATTAAATGAATTTTGTGATTCTGATCCAATTGCAAGTGCATGCACACGAATAAGGTCGGCAAGAGGCGCGGTTCCTCGTCGTTTTAAATTGATAGAATTATTTTGACGACCATCTTTTTCCATGACAAAATCTTTAAAGAAACCCAAAGGAGGCGTTCTATTACGGGCATTACGTGCCAAACAGGCTAAAAATCGATTGTTTTTTCTCGCGCGACGCAAAATAAACATATTTAACTGCTCTGCCCATTTTATACGCCCATAAACACCCTCAATATCAAAGAAAATAGAGCAATTTAAGAGCGCTTGAGGATTGGGCTTATCTATCCAATTAGCAAAACATTCTTCCCATTGCACTTGAGTCTTCCTGTGCTCAGGGTTAGTTGCCATAATATCCCCAGTACAATAGTTGTAACCACAAATAGCTAAACCATCACATACAAATTTTGCCAATTTCTCAAAATATTTACCATGTTTCTTTTCATCATAACTATTATCTAAAATAATGGCATTATCTTGATCTGTAACGATTAATTGCTCATTTCTTGCCATTGATCCTAATGCCAAAAAACAATACGGAATCGGAGGTGGCCCATATTTTTCTTCAGCAAGTTCAATGAGGCGTTGTTTAAAACTACGTCCAATTTCCGACATGGCATGCCCAACCATATGTGAGTTAGCATCTTCATTGACCATTCGTAAAAAACAGTTCTTTAATTCGTGTGAAAGTTGCTCTAAATCTTCTGGACTTTGTTGCTGAAAGATACTACTTACAAACAACAAACTATTCTGTGATTCATAACGAATGATATCCGCAACCTCTATTAAACCTATTGGGTATTTATTTTTTAAAATGGGTAAATGATGTACGTTATAACGCAACATTAATAGCATCGCTTCATAAATATAAGAGTTATGATCTAAGGATATTAACTTTGTCGACATAATTTCTTTTACCGGATCATTAATATTTAAGCCTCCACCAATCACTTTCCCACAAAGATCATGCTCGGTGATAATCCCTACAAAGTTATTGCCTTCAACAGAAGGATCGTTAATCAATACTGCAGAGACATTCTCGTCACTCATAAATTTTGCAACACGTTGCATTGAACTCGTAATCGGTAACATTAATACATCACGGGTTAATAATGTTTTTACTTGAGAGCTCATCAGTGCATTCGCATCATCACTTTTACTTTCGACTGCTTGCTTTAAGCGCATACTATCTTCAACTTCGACAAAATCAGCAAAAGACTCATAGCGATCATATAAATCATGAAAAATAACTTCGGGAATACAATACAAAAGCGTGTCTTTCACCGATTTGGCGAGGAAGCGCACTTTATTATTGGTCAATAAACCGACTTGACCAAATAACTTACCTTGATCTAATCGATTATAAAGCTCACCTTTACGTCGATATATTTCAACAACACCACTGCGGATCAGATATAACTCACGACGCGTATCACCAAGCGGATTAATCATCGTTCCCATTCGATAATAAGAGATCTCGATATTCTGAGCAATATGGCACAGCTCCTCTTCAGGGAGCTGATTAAAAGGGTTATATTGACTAATAAAATCTTGGATTTCTAATAATTCAATGTCCATTTTTTCCTCGATGCAAGGTAAATATGTTTGTCTATATTTGACATTATATAATGTATTTTTAAAACCAAGAAAACACTAACTAGTTCACATTATTAGTCAGCAGTATCTTTAAAAGGTTCAAAATACCTTCATCCTAATTTTTTAATGTGCTTCATCCCAATTATTTCCGACACCTACGTCAGCAATTAAGGGAATATCTAAACAAATCGCCTGTGCCATGATTTCTTTTATCTTATGTGTATAATTTTCAACATACTCATCTTTAATACAAAATACCAATTCATCGTGCACTTGCATTAATAACTGAACTTGAGCGCTATCTTGCTTTTCTATCCACAGAGCAATATCCAACATGGCCTTTTTAATAATATCCGCAGCCGTACCCTGCATAGGAGCATTAATCGCGGCGCGTTCAGATGCTTTTTTTAAAATACCATTACGTGCATTGATATTTGGCAACTGTAAACGACGTCCTGAAATCGTTTCAACAAAACAGTTTTTACGTGCCTTTTCTCGCGTTTCTTGCATATAGATTAAAACACCAGGATAACGATTAAAATATTTGTCCATATATTGCTGTGCTTCTGAACGTGAAATCTTTAACTGCTTCGCTAAGCCAAAAGCACTCATCCCATAAATCAGCCCAAAATTAATGGCTTTAGCACTCCGTCTTTGCTCCGTTGTCACATCTTCTAACGCAACAGAAAAAACTTCCGATGCCGTCGCTTTATGAATATCAAGTCCAGTTGAAAAAGCGTCGAGTAAGCCTTTATCTTGCGAAAGATGTGCCATTATACGCAATTCAATTTGGCTATAATCTGCTGCCACAATTTTATATCCAGTCGGGGCAATAAAAGCTTGGCGAATACGGCGTCCTCGTGGACTTCTGATGGGTATATTTTGTAAGTTAGGATCGCTTGAAGATAAACGGCCGGTTACCGTTACTGCTTGATGATATGAGGTATGCACCCGCCCCGTCAATGCATTGATCATCTTAGGTAATTTATCTGTATAGGTTGATTTAAGCTTACTCAACCCGCGGTGCTCGATCACTAATTTAGGTAAAGCATACGTTTCAGCTAATTCAACTAAAACCTCTTCCGCTGTAGAGGGGGCACCTTTGGGAGTTTTCTTTAATATTGGTAATTTTAAGTCTTCAAACAAAATATTTTGTAACTGTTTAGGAGAGCTTAAATTAAATTCTTTACCTGCTTCAAGATAAGCACACTTTTCAATTTCAGCTAACCGAATGCCAATTTCAACACTTTGTTCCGCCAACATTTTAGCGTCTATTTCGACACCACCTAACTCTATATCAGAAAGAACATGTGCTAAAGGTAATTCAATGTCTTGATATAATGCGACTAAACAAGGTAATTTTTCTAATTTAGGCCATAACAACAAATGTAAACGTAATGTAAGTTCAACATTTACACCTACATACGAGGTGACATCTTTTATGCTAATTTTATTCAATGGCAGTTGTTTTTTACCTTTACCTGCTAACGATTCAAAAGGCACGCACTGATATTGTAAGTATTTAATGGTTAGTGAAGTTCTATCATGCTTACCGGTGCTATCGAGTACGTATGCTTCTAGCATCGTATCAAACGCAACACCTTGTAATTTTATACCTTCTTGAAGTAACACACTGCGCATGTATTTTAAATTATAAACAACTTTTTTAGGCGTCGAATTTTCTAGCAATGGTTTTAATTTATCTAATATTTCATTATATTCTAGCTGTTGAGGCGCATCAAGATAGTCATGTTTTAACGGTAGATAGATAGCTTCAATGTTTATTTCATCTGCGTCTTTACTCTGACATTGCAGTGCAAAAGAAAAACCAACAATTTTAGCCTGCATATAATCAGAGCTTGTGGTTTGAATAGAAAATGAAAATAATTCAGCGTTTTCTAACTTTTGAATAAGTTGCTTAAATTGTCCTTGGCTATAAATACATTGATCATGACGGATCACGCTTTGAGGTAACTCTTTTTTTTCATCATTTAACGATGAACTTTGTACCACCGCGGTAGACATCGTTCCTTTTAATATATTCTCGCCATCGAGTAACGCCGATAACCAACGTTTAAATTCTAACTGACCAAAAAGTTGTACTAAACTGTCCGTATCCTGTTTGGTCGTTTTAAAATCTGGATAAGTAACATCTAATGCAACGTCTAACTTAATCGTCGCGAGTTGATATGATAGACGCGCCATTGCTTCATTATCTACCATTTTTTTAGAAATTGTTTTACTACCACGAAAGCCTAATGGTGCTAACTTATCAAGGTTTTCATAAATAAGATCCATGCTACCAATACCTTGGATCATCGCTACCGCAGTTTTTTCTCCGACTCCCCGCACACCGGGTATATTATCCGCAGTATCTCCCATCAAAGCCAAGTAATCGATAATAAGCTCCGGAGGAACACCAAATTTTTCTTGCACGCCTTGTCTGTCTAATACAGTGTTAGTCATCGTATTAATCAGTAAAGTATGCTCATCTACCAACTGGGCCATATCTTTATCACCCGTACTGATCAATGTTTTAATACCTTGCTCACTCGCTTGTTTCGCTAAAGTGCCAATAACATCGTCAGCTTCCACACCTGGTACAATTAAAATAGGCAAGCCCATTGCTTTGATCACGGCATGTAACGGCTCAATTTGCGTACGTAGCTCATCGGGCATACTCGGTCGATTCGCTTTATATTGATCATAGAGATCATCACGAAAAGTCTTACCCTTGGCATCAAAGATGACGACAATATGCGAAGGCGAAAACTGTTGCATTAAGCTTTTTAGCATATTCACCACACCATAAACCGCACCGGTTGCATCCCCCGCAGAATTAGTTAAATGAGGAGGAGAGTAAAAAGCACGATAAAGATACGAGGAGCCGTCAACAAGTACAAAAGGATTTTCAGGGATAGTCGCCATCAATTTATTACCTAATAGCAGAAAAATAAATAACGATTATAACAGAAAAAAAGCCGAAAATAGTAATCTATTCGGTAAGTGGTTATTCACTTCCTTACGACAAAAAAACTCTGTGGATAACTCTGTTAGTAATTTAACGCCAAATTTGAGCTGGCACAAAGAAAGACTACAACTTCTTAATAATCAACGGGTTGAATTTAAACAAGAAAATACAACAAAAAAAATAATGTGCATAACAAAAACATAAGCGCTTTATTTTTAAGCTAATTTAAAAATCAGGAGCATTTTTTACTGGATTAGCATACATTTTTAAAACCATTTCTTGTAACTCAGAATCAATATTATTTAAACGTTGCGCAAACACCTCTTTATCAGCCTTATCGATACTCTCTAAATTAACTTTGGCTGCGATATAGTTTGACGGATGCAAATAATAATTTTTATAAATCTGTTTATCAATGGCCTTTGCAACTTCTTCTGCATCAGTAAAATCACCTTGTAATGGTTCTCCGAATGCTACGTGTACATGACCTTTTTCTCCAATCAAACCCGAAACGATACTTTCGATATCTTCAAACTCTGATTTTTTATATTCACCATATTTATTCTTAGTGTATAGCTCTTGTGCTTTTTGTTTATCACAAGCGTCAAATTCATAAGATATAGCTACGGGTACAATATTAAGCTGGTTAATATAATCAGAAAATTCTATCTTATTCTTCTTTCCATGAATATAAAACATCTTCACTATCGCAGGCTCTGTTTTATCAAAACCATCTTTAGCTCGCCCTTCTCGTTGTGCTATCCAAATACTACTATCACTTTTTAATGAGCTAAAAATATAATCGGATAAATGCAATAACGCTTTAAGCATTTCCCGAGGAGCACTAATAGAGCGCTTAACAATAAAACTTTTATTCATACGCATTAAGTCCGCAATAAAAGGCTTGCTTAATAAATTATCTCCGATAGCTACGCGCGCAGTTTTAAACTTTTCCGTAAATAAGGCTAGATTCATAAAGGCAGGATCCATCGCAATATCACGATGATTAGAAACAAATAAGTAACTCTTAGACACATCCAAATTCTGCAATCCTGAATAGGTAAATTGCGTGGTTGTGCCCTTGATCATATGTTGCATATATTGCCCCACCACTTTTTGAACCTCATCAATACTTGTAATACTTCCCCATTTATAAATAAAATAACGACGTAAAAGAGGCCTTAATAAGCAATGAGTAAATTTAGAAAATTTAGAAAAACGAAAACTAATAATGGCATTAATTAA
This sequence comes from Psychromonas sp. CD1, assembly GCF_002239585.1. Taxonomy (GTDB): domain Bacteria; phylum Pseudomonadota; class Gammaproteobacteria; order Enterobacterales; family Psychromonadaceae; genus Psychromonas. The sequence continues at coordinate 162,263 of NZ_NDFH01000002.1, read as the reverse complement.
TTCATCGTTATTGATCAATCGTAAGATAGTCGCTTGGATCTCGTCATCATTATAAGGTCGAATATCACTAAATTTATCTGATGATGTTGGCATTTTTTTGCTCTCTATAAAATTAAGTGCGCATTTTACCTGCTTTCAGTGTAATTACCAAGTCGCTTTAAAAGGAATAACGCTTTGCAGACTAAATAGCGGTAATATTTTCACTCAATATTTTCTTCTAATTCATTCTCTAATGGAGAATAAATGTACCAAAAAGTTTAGATGTTATTGATGATACAAGTGAGCAGGCTGATATTTGTTACATTCTTCAGACAATAATATATTGCTCTGAGAGTGGCAATGATTTTCAACTCAACATTAACATTTCCTAGTGCAAGTGATTTCCTAGTACAAGTGAATTTATAAGGCCATATTTTTTTATAAAAAATTCACTTATACAATATAAAACAGAAGAATACACCGTTAAATATAATAAAATGATCTAAAAAAAATCTTAGCGTGAGCCTTCATAAAAAGATTCGGTTTTTTACATCTAGCGCCTTTGCGTATATTTATTCACAGATCCTAAATATATCAATAATAATTTGATTAGATTTCATATTAAAAATCACAAATATGTTAATTATTAATAGTACGCCATTTTTAATATTGTTAAATAAAAGTAAACGCATCACCATAAATATGACTCAGCTGTGCACCTTGTTTAATAAAATCTTCACGTGCGATTTTTGCCATTTCAAAGCGCCCAACAATATAAATATCAAACGCACTCAAATCAGGAAAATCATTAAGTACAGCCTGATGCACATACCCTTTATGTCCTTGCCAATTAACATCTGCCTGTTCGACTACTGGATGAAAAGAAATATTCTTATGTTGTTTTTCCCATTCTAATGCTTGCGTATTAAAATAAAGATGTGCGTATTCTTTAACGCCCCAATATAAATAAACAGGGTTTACTAGTTGTAATAGAACAATTTGTTCTAATAAAGATTTAACATACGGAAATCCAGTTCCGCCCGCCATTAAAATGATAGGGCGCGCTGACTTTTCTCGCAAAAAGGCTTCACCTAAACCAATTTCAACATCTATGGAGCCATCTTTTTTCATCTTTTCGATAACTTGCATAGCATACGTATTTTCAGGTGTTGCACCAATATGTAACTCAATCAATGGAGATGATGGCGCATTAGCAATTGAAAAGTGACGCTTATCTTTTTTTCCCATAAGCACCGACAAATATTGTCCTGCTTTATAAGAAACACTTTGCGGTGGCTTTAGAAAAACACGATACAAGGAGTGATTTAACTTCTCCATCAAGGTAACTTTACACGTGAATACAGACATTTACTTCTCTTCTTGTTTTTAACGAGTTGATAACATTATGACAGGATATTTAATTCTTGCCAAAGTGAATCTATTTTTTCTTGTACTTTTTTATCCATGGTTATCGGTATACCCCATTCTCTATCGGTTTCACCCGTCCATTTATTCGTTGCATCTAAGCCCATTTTAGAGCCTAAGCCTGACGTTGGTGACGCAAAATCTAAATAATCAATCGGAGTGTTTTCAATTAATGTTGTATCCCTGGAGGGATCCATGCGCGTGGTAATAGCCCATATTACATCATTCCAATCACGAACATTAATATCATCATCACAAACAATAATAAACTTGGTGTACATGAACTGTCGCAAAAAAGACCAAATACCCAACATAACCCGCTTAGCATGACCCGGATAGCGTTTTTTTATTGACACAATCGCCATCCGATAAGAGCAGCCTTCCGGTGGCAAGTAAAAATCAACAATTTCAGGGAATTGCTTTTGTAATATTGGTACAAAAACCTCGTTGAGTGCAACCCCTAAAATAGCAGGTTCATCCGGCGGACGTCCTGTATACGTACTATGATAAATGGGATCTTCGCGCATAGTGACATGGGTAACGGTCATTACTTGAAAATCATCTACTTCATTATAGTACCCGGTATGATCGCCATAAGGGCCTTCTGGTGCCTCTTCTCCTGGCATCAAATAACCTTCTAAAATAATTTCAGCGCTCGCAGGTACATCTAAATCATTACTAATACTCTTAGCTACTTTAGTGCGCGAACCACGCAATAGCCCCGCAAATGCATACTCCGACAACGTATCAGGAATCGGCGTAACCGCGGCTAAAATAGTCGCGGGATCTGCGCCTAAGGCAACAGATACTGGAAAAGGTTTTCCTGGATTTAACTCCTGCCATTCCCGAAAATCTATCGCTCCACCTCGATGCGATAGCCAACGCATAATAATTTTGTTTTTTGAAATCAGTTGCTGCCGATAAATACCTAAGTTCTGACGCTTTTTATAAGGTCCACGCGTAATGGTTAAACCCCATGTTATCAATGGGGCTACATCTCCTGGCCAGCATGTCATAATAGGTAGTTTTGTTAAATCAACCGCATCACCTTGCATCACTATTTTTTGACAAAGAGGATTACGCACTTTTTTCGTTGGCATATTTAAAATTTGCTTAAAAATAGGGAGTTTTTCCCACAGCGTTTTAATGCCTTTGGGTGGTTCCGGCTCTTTAAGATACGCCAACCACTCGCCCACTTCTCTTAATTGGGTAATATTTTCTTTACCCATTGCCATGGCGACTCGCTCTGTTGTACCAAAAAGATTCGTCAGCACTGGCATCTTATAGCCCTTGGGATTTTCAAATAACAAAGCAGGGCCACCCGCTTTTAAAGTACGATCCGAAATTTCCGTCATCTCTAAATGCGGATCTATTTCTTGCGAAATACGCTTTAATAAGCCTTTATCTTCAAGTCGTTCAATAAAATCACGTAAATCATCAAATTTCATAAAATCCCTCGGTACAGAAAAAAGTGAAAAAAAACGCTACATAAGTAGCGTCAATGGACTAAATCTAAAATAGATTTTATTTTGAGCGTTGATTCTTCATTGCACTAAAGAATTCACCGTTCGTTTTACTTAGGCCTAATTTAGAGATCATAAATTCTGTTGCGCCAATTTCACCCATTGGGTGTACTATTTGACGTAAGATCCACATACGTTGCAATTCATCAGATTTAGTTAACAACTCTTCACGACGTGTGCCTGAACGAATAATATCAATAGCTGGATAAATACGCTTCTCAGCTAATTTACGATTTAAGTGAATTTCACAGTTACCAGTTCCCTTAAACTCTTCATAAATAACTTCATCCATTTTGGATCCCGTATCTATCAAAGCAGTCGCAAGAATGGTTAAACTACCACCTTCTTCAACGTTACGCGCAGCACCAAAGAAACGCTTTGGACGATGTAAGGCATTCGCATCAATACCACCGGTTAACACTTTACCCGAACTTGGAACGACCGTATTGTAAGCACGCGCTAAACGTGTAATAGAGTCTAAAAGGATGACGACATCTTTTTTGTGTTCAACTAAGCGTTTCGCTTTTTCAATCACCATCTCAGCAACTTGCACATGTCTGCTTGCAGGTTCATCAAAGGTAGATGCGACAACTTCACCTCGCACTAAACGGCGCATTTCAGTTACTTCTTCTGGGCGTTCATCAATCAATAAAACAATTAATACCGCTTCAGGATAATTTATCGAAATACTTTGGGCAATGTTTTGCAAAAGCATCGTTTTACCCGCTTTTGGAGGCGCGACTATCAGTCCTCGCTGACCTTTACCAATCGGGGATACGAGATCTAAAATTCTAGCGGTAATATCTTCTGTACTACCGTTACCATTTTCAAGGCGAAAACGCTGATCAGGATGAATAGGCGTTAAATTTTCAAACAGAATTTTATTGCGAGAATATTCTGGTTTATTAAAATTAACTTTATTGATTTTTAACAAGGCAAAGTAACGTTCGCCATCTTTAGGCGGACGAATTTTCCCCTCAACACTGTCTCCAGTACGAAGATTAAAGCGCCTAATTTGACTTGGAGAAATATAAATATCATCAGGCCCAGCTAAATATGAGCAATCCGAGCTACGCAAGAAGCCAAAACCATCTTGTAATATTTCTAAAACACCTGCGCCGAAGATATCTTCTCCGCTTTTTGCATGGGCTTTTAAGATGGCAAAAATTATATCTTGTTTTCTTAGCCGCGCTAGATGCTCTAGCCCTTTACTTTCACCAAGTTTAACAAGTTGTGCGACAGATGTGTTCTTTAATTCGGTTAAATTCATAAGTGGTCTGTTTGAAGTGATAGATTGTTGTTTGAACATTGAATTGTTCAAAAGTTGAGTTGCTAAAGGTAACACTAAAAATGACAATAGTCTAGATTGGACTTATTGCAAGTCGCAATTTATCCAATCTTTTCTTGTTTTTAGATGTTTGCATCCAAAAATTCAACCAATTGAGTTTTTGATAATGCGCCAACTTTCGTTGCAGCTACTTTACCATCTTTGAAGAGAAGTAACGTAGGAATACCGCGAATACCAAACTTTGGTGGCGTCGCATTATTTTCGTCAATATTTAATTTGCCGATAGTAACTTTACCCGCATATTCGGTCGCTATTTCACTTAGAATAGGGGCTATCATTTTGCAAGGTCCACACCACTCAGCCCAAAAGTCAACTAGAACAAGGCCCGTTGCATTAAGGACATCAGTGTCAAAACTCGCATCAGTTAAAGTTACGATATTATCGCTCATTTTTCTCTCCAGAAAGAATTAATTTGTTAATTTATAATGACTATAACGGTAAATGTACAACTTAACTATTTATTATATTTTTTCTCTGCATCTGTTCACAGTTTTGAGTGGGTTGTCTACCATTCTATTGATTATTAACGCTTCTTCAGCTAGCAATAAACATGAATAATGCATGTAGGCATGAATCTTTCTACGCAGATAATGAGAGCTTCCATGACAAAAAAAATCACCACACCGTTACTTATTCTACTCGCGAGTGTTTTTGCGATGACCCCTTTTGCGATAGACGGATATCTACCTGCAATTCCCACTATCGCACATGAATTGAGTGTCAATACGTCTTTGGTTGCCGTTAGTGTCAGCCTTTACATATTAGGCCTCGCTATTGGACAAATTATTGGAGGTCCTTTATCCGATCAATACGGTCGTATGAAAATAATGGTGGCAGGACTTCTCATTTTTGCTCTCGGTAGTCTTTTTGTCGCAACGATTGAATCTTTAGAAATGCTTTGGATTTGGCGTATATTACAAGCCATTGGCGCAGGAATAGCAGTCGTTGGTGTCCCCGCGACAATACGCGACAATGCAGATGGAAAAGAAGCCGCTAAATTATTTGCTTTGATCTCTCTCATTATGATGATTGCGCCGAGCATTGCACCGGCATTAGGCACTTTAATTATGAAAGTGCTTAACTGGCGTTGGATATTTATATTACTTTCAATCATTGCGACGATAATCGCACTGTGTACAGTATTTATTATGCCCCCATCGAAAAAAAGAACGATCAATAAAAAAGAAACGGGTTATCTTAGCGTACTTAAAGAGCGCAGAGCATTAGGCTACCTAATAGCGCAAGCCTGTAGCTATACTATGCTAGTGGTTTTTCTTACTAATGCACCTTTTGCTTACATTGAATATTTTTCAGTAAATGAAACTATTTTTTCTGCGTTGCTTCTCACAAATGTTCTCGGACTTGTTATTATAAATAGGTTAAATAGCTTTTTATTACAGAGATTTAATCCAGAAACCCTCCTCAAAATCTTTCTTCTTATGCAACTATTTGGAGGTGTCATATTAATCAGCGCGATGCTTATTGATGCTCATAACATTTACTTTATTGTGCCCGGATTTATTGTTTCTATCGCCTCTATCGGTGGGATTTTGGCAAATAGTAATGCCTGCTTTATTAGTTATTTTAAAGAAAATGCGGGGGTAGCTTCCGCTTTACTTGGTGCAACCCAATATGCTTTAAGCGCGGGTGTTAGCGCGTTAGTTGCAATGCTAAGCATAAATTCCCTTTGGCCAATAGTATTAGCAATGTTTATTGCAACTGTCATTGCCTTATTTGGCGCCTATACTGGATCTCATTATCAGCGCAAACAAAATTTACTTAATACATGATTTAGCGTGTAGATGAATATATTTTTAAAATACAATAGCACCAATTAAAAAGGGTACTCTGTATATAATTTATCTCTTATTAGTATGCATTAAAGTGATAATGTTAAGCATTCAACAGATTAAAAACAAACCGATACCCCACACTAGAGATAAATTTTTCATCATTAGTATATGATGTACATTGAATGACAAGGCCCATATAAGCTGTTATGCTTCGCGAATGAATAAAACACATCTAAGTAAAATAAAATTTATAGATCTTCCTCTTCAGGAAAGTCTTCTTTCAGCCTTAGCAGAGCTAGGTTTTGAATATTGTACGCCTATTCAGGCGGTGTCATTACCGATCACTTTATTAGGTAAAGATATTGCAGGTCAGGCACAAACAGGTACAGGTAAGACCCTTGCCTTTTTACCTGCTATTTTTAATCACTTATTAATCAACAAAGAGCCTGAAAATCGCAAAAAAGATCAACCTCGTGCGATCATTTTAGCGCCAACACGTGAACTTGCTATCCAAATTCACAAAGATGCAATGATATTTGCAAGACATACAGATTTACGTTTAGGCTTAGCATACGGCGGTGAAAAAGTTGAAATTCAACGTAATAAACTTGAAAAAGGCGTTGATATATTAATTGGTACAACGGGTCGTATTATCGACTTTGTAAAGCAAGGCACACTCAATCTTAATAGCATCCAATGTGTTGTCCTCGATGAAGCTGATCGAATGTTTGATCTTGGTTTTATTAAGGATATTCGTTATCTATTTAGACGCATGCCTGAAGCTAAACAACGTTTAAATATGCTTTTCTCTGCGACGTTGTCTCATAAAGTTCAAGAGCTTGCTTTTGAACATATGAATTCACCAGAGCATATTCAAATTGAACCAGAAAGAATGACTTCTGAAAATATCTCTGAAGAGCTTTTCTACCCTTCTAATAAAGAGAAAATGCACTTGTTGCTAACTCTAATGGAAGAAGAATGGCCAGAAAAAGCGATTGTTTTTGCTAATACTAAGCATACTTGTGAAAAAGTATGGGGTTACTTGGCAGGTGACGGCCTACGTGCAGGATTACTAACGGGTGATGTACCACAAAAGAAACGTGAAAAAATATTAAGCCAATTTACCAACGGCGACATTGACGTTTTAGTGGCAACTGATGTTGCCGCACGTGGACTACATATACCCAAAGTGTCCCATGTATTTAACTTTGATCTTCCTGATGACTGTGAAGATTACGTGCATCGCATTGGTCGAACAGGTCGCGCGGGTGAAAAAGGTCTTGCTATCACTTTAGCATGTGAAAGATATGCCTTTAATTTACCTGAAATTGAAGCCTTTATTAAACATTCTATTCCTGTCAGTGAATATGATACAGATGCCTTAATAAAAACACTGCCAAAAATGATCGTCACAAAATATAAAGCTCATCCTAATCGACGTAAAGATAATTATCATCGAGAACACAAACGCTGAAAATAATGAATAAACGCTATACGATTATTGATCTTGGCTCAAATAGCTTTCATATGCTAACGGTGCTCAAAGAACAAAATGGTTTTAGCGTTTTTTCTAAACATAAAGAAAAAGTCAGATTGGCGTCAGGCCTAGATTATCAACACAACCTCAATTTAGAAACCATGCAAAGAGGTTGGCAATGTTTACAGCAATTCAGAAATGAACTTGATAAGTTACAACCTTATAAAATATTAATAACTGCAACCGCAGCATTACGCTTAGCAAATAACAGAAATGATTTTCTACAAAAAGCAGAAGCTATTTTAAAAACACCTATTCGCTTAATTTCTGGTATTGAAGAAGCTGAAACCATTTATCACGGCGTTGTCTTTACCGAAAAAGTACAGAAACAACTCTTAGTCATCGATATTGGTGGTGCAAGCACAGAGTTAATTATAGGAAAAAACACTAAAATATTTAACTCTACAAGTTTACATATGGGGTGTGTTACATGGCTCAATACTTATTTTAGCGATGCCAAATTAAACTCAGCGAACTTTGACAGTGCAATTCTTGCTGCTAAAAAAATACTTGCAACATCTATTTCCGATTACAAAAAACAAGGCTGGTCATTATGTATGGGAGCCTCTGGCACAATACAAGCTATCAATGAGATTAATGTAGAGCAAAACACCTGCAAAAAAATTGATATTGCTTTCTTATATCAGCTCAAAATGCAACTAATGGCCTGTAAAACTATCGAACAAATCTCTATTTATGGCTTAAAAAAATCTCGGATTGCGGTTTTTAGTGCTGGAATAGCTATCTTGATAGCTATTTTTGAATGTTTAGACATCAAAGAATTAAAAGTATCACAAGGTGCCTTACGTGAAGGGTTAATAAGCCAACTTTTTAAAAAATAAAAAACTCCATCCCCTAAATTCAATGAAATATTGACCTCTTATCGGTCTTTTTATCTAAAGTAATATAGAAGAAAACAATTAGATGTCTTCTTCTATATTAAAGTAAATTAGCTCTTCTCATGTAAGAGCCGATGCTCTGCTTCTTTTAAAGCAAACTCTATTTGCTCAGGAGCAACGCCACCTAATGCTTTACGTGCATTTAATATCGATTGAAGCATTAAAACAATATAAACATCATTTTCTATTAATGGTGTAAATTTTTTAAACTCTAATAAGGTTAAATCCTCTAATGCCACGCTTTTTTGTATAGCAAATAGGACTATTTCTCCGACCATCTGATGCGACGCTCTAAATGGGACTCCTTTTTTAACTAAATAATCAGCTAAATCTGTAGCATTAGCATAGCCACCTTGAGCTGCTTTCTCTGTACGCTCTACATTTACTTTAATATCAGCTAATACAATAGATGCAATTGCAAGGCAATCTTGCCATGTGTCTAACGCATCGAAAAGTCCTTCCTTATCTTCTTGCATATCTTTATTATAAGCAAGCGGTAAACCTTTTAACGTCATTAGCATACTTGCTAACGAGCCAAAAACTCTTCCCGATTTACCACGAATAAGCTCCATCGCATCTGGATTTTTCTTTTGTGGCATTAACGAGGATCCCGATGTCACTTGATCCGACATTTCAACAAATGCAGCTTCACCACTATTATAAAAAATAAGATCCTCAGCCATCCTAGATAAATGCGACATGGATAGCGCAGCACAACTCATTAGTTCGATTACATGATCTCTATCTGCCACCGCATCTAAACTATTACGCGTCGCACTTTTAAACCCTAAGTCATACGCCAAAGCCGTTCTATCTATTGCATATGCAGTTCCCGCTAACGCCCCACTACCCAGAGGACAGGTATCTAATCGAGACAAACAATTTTCTAAACGACTTTTATCGCGTTCAAGCATTTCAACATACGCTAAACACCAATGCGAAAAGGTTACTGGTTGTGCCCGTTGTAAATGTGTATATCCAGGAATAACAACATCTTGATTCAAACGAGCCAATTTGACTAACGTCGCCTCTAACGTCTGCAATTCTTGTCTTAATGCAAAACCTTTTTTCTTACACCAGAGTTTTAAATCGGTTGCAACCTGATCATTACGGCTTCGCCCCGTATGCAGTTTTTTACCTAAATCACCCAATTTATCAATTAATTGAATTTCCACCCAAGAATGAATATCCTCAGCCGTAGAGTTTAATATTTCCTGGTTATCATGTAAGACCAAAACCAAGAGATCCTGCAATGCAGATTCTAATTTTAATTGCTCATCATTACTTAAAACCTGCACACTTAATAACGCTTTTGACCACGCTATCGAGGCTATAATATCTTGCTCGGCAAGGCGATAATCAAAACGTAATGAATCATTAAACATTTTGAATTTTACATCTGCTTTTCCACTAAATCGTCCACCCCATAGTGCCATACTGTGCTCCTACGCTAAGATTATTTTCTAAAAAAGTGATTAATAGTTCAGTCTATACAGTAACCTACAATCTAACCTAGTTCAAAGTTTACCTCTCCGTCAATTTAAAACTTATCAAAACAAATATTTAAATATATATTGGATTTAAATAACAAGCGCGTAATTTGTTCTCTGTAATCCCCCGATTTATAACGCTTATATTAAAATATTTTTTACATTGGGATAAAGCTCACTTTAACTTTTGATTGATATTTATAATATGTCACCTTAAATAATAAATAAGGTACTGAAAAATGCATATTGTAGAACGTTTCTTAGGTTACACTCGAATTAATACGACCACTAACCAAGAACAAGGAAGCCTCGGCATAATGCCCTCAAGCGATGGTCAATATAAATTAGCGACTCTGGTTAAATGTCAATTAGAGTCATTAGGTTGTATTGATATTACGCTTCATGATAATGCAATCTTAAATGCAACTTTAGCTTCCAATTCAAATAAAAATTTGCCCACTATCGCTTTCTTTGGCCATCTAGATACCAGTTCTGAATGCACGGCTGATACACATGCTAAAATTGTACAATATAATGGTGGTGATATTTCTCTCTCCGAAAATATAACTCTGTCTTTACAACAATTTCCTGAGCTTGCTCATTATACTGGCCAAGAAATCATCGTAACCGATGGAACATCATTATTAGGCGCGGATGATAAAGCAGCTATCGCAGCCATATTAAATGCCTTACAATTTTTTCAAGACAACCCTCAGATTGAACATGGAAAAGTTCAAATTGTATTCCTTCCCGATGAAGAGCAAGGCCTTTTAGGTGCAAAAGAATTTAATGTCAAAGAATTAAATGCTGATTTCGCCTATACAATCGATGCGGGTCCAATTGGTGAATTTATTTATGAAAATTGGAATGCAGGTAATGCAGTTGTTACTTTTACAGGCCAATCTGCACATCCAATGAACGCCAAAGGCAAACTTGTCAATGCACTCCTACTTGCAAATACTTTTATAACTCAATTCCCCAGCGAAGAAAGACCTGAATGCACCGATGCACGTCAAGGATACTACTGGATGAAAAAAATGGTGGGCAACTCTGCAAAGACAGTACTAAATATCGACATCCGAGATTTTACTGAGGATGGATATAAACAACGTAATGAATATGTGCGTAAACAAGTAGAGATTTTTAATCAAAATAATAATGATAGAGCACATTTAACTCTCACAGATCGCTACAGTAACGTACTTAATTTTTTGAAAAATTCAACATTGCCGATTGATCTTGCCATAAGTGCCTATAAAGACAACAACATTAACCCTAATATTGTTGCCATGCGGGGCGGATATGATGGTGCTGTTCTTTCCCAAAAGGGTTTACCGTGCCCTAATCTATTTACGGGAGCGCATAATTTCCATTCGATCTTTGAATATTTACCCGTACCTTCATTAATCGCCGCCAGCAATGTAGTACAAAGCATAATAATGAACCTCACAGCACATGAAAGGGTTTAAACATGGTGCAGTTATTATTGGTTTTAGCAGTAATAATCTTTACTGCCTCAATGATTTTAAAGGGATATAAAGCAGAACTTACGTTGTTATTAGGTGGGATGATCTTGATTTTTTCCACTCTAATTTTCGGCTGGGGGGAGGTACTTCCGAATTCTGTTCACTCTACAAATTTTATTGGGTTTGAACCTTTTAGGTATGTTCAATACTTAATGGGCTACCGCGCAGGGACTTTAGGCCTGATGATCATGTCATTGGTCGGTTTTGCCAATTATATGAACCATATTGGTGCAAATGATGTGGTGGTAAGGCTTGCGACAAAAACATTAAAACATATTACAAATAAAAAGATCATGCTCTTCTGTGCATATTGTATGGCAAGTGTATTACAACTAGCAATTCCTTCTGCTACAGGCCTTGGTGTTCTATTAATGGGTACTCTGTTTCCAGTTTTATTGGCTCTGGGTCTTTCACGGGGTAGTTCAGTCGCTATTATTGCCAGCTCTCTTGCCGTCAGCTATACACCCACTGGTATCGATGCGATTCGGGCAAGTGAAGCTTTAAATATGGATTTAATGACCTATATTTTTAACTACCAAGCACCAACATCGATAGCGACTATGATTGTAATTGGTTTTATGCATATTATTTGGCAGTCTCATCTCGACAAAAAACATCCTGAACAATTTGAAAAAATATCCAACACCAAAAGCAAAGAGATCGGAAAGCTTGCTCCAAGCTATTATCTGATACTCCCTTTATTACCGATTATCATGGCAGTCATCTTTTCAAATCTAATTATGTCAAATATTAATATTGATGTGACAACCATCGTTTTTATAGCAATGTTCATTTCGATTCTATGTGAATGCTTTACTCAAAAAACACTTAAAACCATTTTTAATGATTTTGGCGTGTTCTCCAAAGGAATGGGAAATGCCTTTAATCAAGTTGTTTTCTTATTGGTGGCTGCAGGCGTTTTTGCTCATGGCATCCAAGCCACAGGCGCAATATCAAACCTAATTATCATGGCTAAATCTATTGGTTTACCGAGTGTTGCTATGACGTTGGTTTTTGCAGTTATTACGTTGGTTGCAGCCGTGATTATGGGCTCGGGTAATGCCCCTTTCTTAGCATTTGTCGAATTAATCCCTAATATCGCATCGAGTATGGGGGCGAATATGCCTGCGATGCTAATGCCTATGCAACAAGCATCCGCAATGGGCCGATCAATGTCCCCTGTTTCTGCTGTCGTGATTGCGTCTGCAACGGGCGCCAAACTTAGCCCCTTTGAAGTCGTACAACGAACATCTGTTCCCGTTTTAGTTGGCTTTGTATTTCATTTTATAATCGTTTATCTATTTTATAGTTGATTTTTTAGAGTCTATTACCAAATATATGCAAAAGGCCCTCATGATCGAGATGAGGGCCTTTTGCATATTAACGAGATAACAAACGATTATAAGCACCTACTTGAATTGTTTTTTTGCACTTTCATTAAGCTTTCTTATCCGACTTGATAACGAATATAAACGAATAAAACCTTCTGCATGACTTTGATCATAGACATTATCATCCCCAAAAGTAGCAAAAGTTTCAGAATATAAACTATTTATTGAGTCTTTTTTGACAGCAACAGCTTGTCCCTTATAAAGGCGTATAACTACTTCACCATTGACATAACTTGCAAGTGATTCAGACGCGGCTAATAACGATTCACAAAGTGGTGTAAACCAGCGCCCATCATAAACTAAATGAGCAAATTCTTGCCCAATTTTATCACGCCAACAACGTGATAATTTATCATGTACTAATTCATCAATTGCACGTAAGGCCGTAACCATGACTGTCCCTCCAGGTGTTTCATAACAGCCTCGAGATTTCATCCCTATCGTACGATTTTCAACGATATCAATTCTACCAATTCCATGTTTAGCTGCTTTGTTATTTAATAAAATTAACGCTTGATAAGGGGACAATGCAACACCATCGATTTTTGTCACTCTAGAATTTTCAATATGAAGATGCACATATTCTTCTTTATCTGGCGCTTGTAATGGATCAACTGTTAATGTCCAAACATCCTTGCAAGGGGCATTATTGGGATTCTCAAGAGCCCCTCCCTCATGCGAAATATGCCATACATTTGCATCTCGACTATAAATTTTAGTGCTCGTTGCACTCGTTTTAATGTGTCGCTTACTCAGATAATTTAATAAATCTTCGCGTGACACAAGATCCCATTCTCGCCACGGCGCGATAACTCGCAATTGTGGTGCAAGCGCAGCAAAACAACTTTCAAAACGGATTTGATCGTTACCTTTTCCTGTACAGCCATGACAAAGGGCATCCGCACCTACTTGCAACGCAAATTCAACTTGTGCCTTAGCAATAATAGGCCTCGCCATTGCAGTACCTAATAAATAAGTCCCCTCATAAACCGCATTTGTTGCTATGGTTGGGTAAATGTAATCTGATACGAACTCTTCTTTTAAATCAACAAGGTGGTACTCACTTGCTCCCGAAGATAACGCTTTTTTTTCTAATCCGATTAACTCCTCTTCACCCTGCCCGACATCAGCACAAAAAGCGATAACCTCACAATTGTCATAATTTTCTTTTAGCCACGGTATGATTGCAGAGGTATCTAAGCCTCCAGAATAAGCTAATACTACTTTTTTTACTTTATTCATTAATTAGCACCTCTTCAGTTATAACTTTATCAGACACCTACTCAGAAAAACAAAAGTGCATAATCATGCGAAGCATTGATTGTAATCTAAATTAATTCTTATATCTAAAACATCTATATAAATACGATGTCATGTATAAAAAAGTTGATGATAGATATTTATATGAATCAAAAAATGCAGGATGATGACTCTAAACTTCCTTTTGTTGAACACCCTCTCTTATGTTATTATTACGAAACACTTAAAACACCTAGCACAACACCTCAATCCAATAAATACTTATATTTCCCCACGATTTGAAGCCTATAAAGTGATTTCAAATAAATAAACGTGGCTTTCTTACACCGCTCGATTACAAATATTGTAAAAAAAACAAAATGAAATTTATCTTAGGTAAGATTGATTGAAGTCGCATTTGTGCTACGGTACGGCATGATCAAACAATGAGATATGCTTTTTTAAAAAAATCAGGAGCTTTATATGACAGAGCAATATGCAAATTTACGTAGTAATGTAAATTTATTAGGTCAATTATTAGGGAAAAGTATTGGCGAGCATTTAGGTGAAGAGTTCCTTGATAAAATAGAAGAAATTCGCCAACTTTCAAAATCATCACGAGCAGGTAATAAAAATGATGGTGATATTCTTATTCGTGTTTTATCCAATTTATCTGATACTGAACTAGTACCTGTTGCTCGAGCTTTCACACACTTTTTAAATTTAGCAAATATTGCAGAACAATTCCATGGTATTTCACGGCATGCTGAAAATGACAAAAATTCTCCTGACCCCATAATGGAAATGATCCAGAAGCTTAAGCAGTCCAATATAACTAAAGAAGATATGCAAAAAGCGATTAATGATTTATCCATGAACATGGTTTTAACCGCGCATCCCACTGAAATCACACGACGAACATTAATTCACAAACATATTGCGATTAATAGCTGCCTGAGCCACTTAGAAGCATCTGACATTTCAAATAATGAGCAAGATAGACTACTCAGCAGACTCGAACAATTAATTACTCAAGCATGGCATACCAATGATATTCGTAAAAAACGCCCTTCTCCTGTCGATGAAGCAAAATGGGGTTTTGCCGTCATAGAGAACAGCCTATGGGAAGCTGTACCTCTTTATGTGCGAGAGCTAGATAAAAAATTAAAATTAGGACTTGGCCTTTGTTTAGAAAAAGACGCCTCCCCTATTAATATCACCTCATGGATGGGAGGTGATAGAGATGGAAACCCTTTTGTAACAGCAAAAGTAACAGAAGAAGTCTTGCTCACCAGTCGTTGGGTTGCTATCAACTTATACTTAAAAGATATTCAACAGCTAACTGACGAATTATCCATGGATAATTGCGATGCCACCCTGCGTAATCTTGTCGGTGATGCAGATGAACCTTATCGCGCTATTCTACGTAAATTACGCATTGAATTAAAAGAAACACTAACAGCACTCAGCGCGAAATTACAAGGCCATAAAAGTGATGCACAAGACTTAATCACTCGAACCAAACAATTAAAAAATCCTATCTCGCTTTGTTATGAATCCCTTAAAAACACTGGTATGCATTCAATTGCCAATGGTTTTATTTTAGATGTTTTACGTCGCATTGCCTGCTTTGGTGTTAACTTAGTTAAATTAGATATTCGTCAAGATGGGGGACGTCATGCCGATACACTTTCTGAATTAACAACCTATTTAGACTTAGGCAACTACAACTTATGGAGTGAATCTAAAAAGCAAACGTTCTTATTAACGGAGCTAAATAGCAAGCGCCCTCTTATTCCACATAGCTGGACTCCTTCAGCTGAAACACAAGAAGTTTTAGATACTTTCGCCGTTATCGCTAAAACAGATCCCCAAGCTTTAGGCATTTATATCATATCAATGGCTCGCCAAGCCTCTGATGTTTTGGCGGTGCAGCTTCTTTTAAAAGAAACGAATTGCCCATTTAAAATCCCTGTCGCACCTCTTTTTGAAACATTAGATGATTTAAATAATGCCAAAATGGTGATGCAACGATTATTTGCTGTGGACTGGTATAAAAATTATATTAACGGCGAACAACATGTGATGATTGGTTACTCTGATTCAGCAAAAGATGCGGGGGTTATTGCCGCGAATTGGGCGCAATATCAAGCACAAGAGGCTTTGATTAAAATATGTGACGAAAATAGCATTCAACTGGTTCTTTTTCATGGCCGAGGAGGCACAATTGGCCGAGGCGGTGCACCAGCACATCAAGCTTTATTATCTCAACCTCCAGGATCATTAAAAGGAGGTTTACGTGTTACCGAACAAGGAGAGATGATCCGTTTTAAATTTGGATTGCCTAAAGTAGCTGTACAAAGTTTAAATCTATATACCGCAGCTATTTTAGAAGCAAATTTATTACCACCTCCAGCACCAAAACAAGAATGGCGCGACATAATGCACCAATTTGCGGAACAATCTTGTCAAGAATATCGCCACTTTGTGCGTGAAGAGCCCGATTTCCTACCTTATTTCCGTAGTGTCACACCAGAGCTCGAACTGGGGAAATTAGCCCTTGGTAGTCGCCCTGCGAAACGTAAAAAAAATGGTGGCATTGAAAGTTTACGCGCTATTCCATGGATTTTTGCTTGGAGCCAAAATCGTTTAATGCTACCAGCATGGCTTGGCACAGGAGGACCATTAAAAACATTATTAGATGAGGGCAAAAAAGAATTATTACAAGAAATGTATTGTCAATGGCCGTTCTTCCATACACGTTTAGAAATGTTAGAGATGCTTTTCTTAAAAACCGATGCGGGATTAACAAAATTCTATGAAGAGCGCCTAGTACCTAAATCTTTATGGCCATTAGGACAGCGTTTGCGCGATAATCTAACTCTCACACAAAACGTGCTTTTAGAAACGATTCCAGAGCATAAGTTAATGCAAGAGCGACCTTGGATAAAGAAATCAATTTCTTTACGTAATCCTTACGTTGATCCGCTTAATATGCTCCAAGCAGAGCTCCTTTCTCGGTCTCGCGCTAATGGTGACACTATTTGCCCCGTAATCGACCAAGCTTTAATGGTTACAATTGCAGGTATTGCTGCCGGATTACGCAATACAGGTTAAATTACAATCCACTCTACTAAAAATAAAAAAGGCTCTCTAGAGCCTTTTTTAATTTAAAGAGAAGCCTCGATAAATAAACACGATAATGTCTCTACGAATGGGGAACTTTAACAAAAAAAATATTTAAGGGTTTGGCCTTAGCTCTATCCTTGAGATAGAGCTCCGCTTATTTAAATCAACAGACTTTACTGTTAACATAAGAAAAGTATCCCTACTAAGAGCCTATAATGATAAATAATGAAAAAAGAATACGATTGGATACTTTAGGCCTACGTTGCCCAGAACCTATTATGCTTATCCGAAAAAAAATAAGGAGCATGCAAGCGGGTGAACTACTGTATGTTTTAGCCGATGATCCCTCAACCACTCGAGATATTCCCAGCTTTTGCCGTTTTATGGATCATTCTCTGATTGAGACAAAAACAGAAAGCCCTCCCTATCAATACTTAATTCGTAAAGGCAATCATTAAATATAATTGCCTTTTGTATTCTTCAAACTATAACGGATAACCGTTTGGATTAGTAACTTGCCAGCGCCATGTATCTTGCATCATCGCGGTTAAGCCTCGACTGGCAGACCAATTCAACTCTATGCGCGCCTTTTCAGGATCAGCATAACAACTCGCAATATCACCTTCGCGCCGAGCTGAAAATTGATACGATATTCTTTTACCACTCGCCTTTTCAAAAGCATGTATCATTTCTAAAACAGAGTAACCTTTACCCGTGCCTAAATTATAAATGGACACACCCTTTGTATTTTTTATCTTATCCAGTGCTTTTAAATGTCCTAATGCCAAATCAACGACATGAATATAATCTCGTATCCCAGTGCCATCGCATGTTTGATAATCATTACCAAATATCGTTAATATATTTAATTTACCGACAGCAACCTGCGCAATATAAGGTAGCAAGTTATTAGGTATTCCATTAGGATTTTCACCAATAAGACCTGAAATATGTGCGCCTACTGGGTTAAAATAACGTAAAATAATAAATGCCCAACGCGGATCAGATTTTGCGACGTCTTGTAAAACCATCTCGACCATCCTTTTTGAAGTACCATAAGGATTTGTTGTCGCCCCCACTGGAAAGTGTTCTTTAATCGGTAAATGGGAGGGATCGCCATAAACCGTTGCAGAAGAACTAAAAACCAAATTAAAAACATTAGCATCAGCCATTGCATCCAACAAAGTTAACGTCCCCTGCACATTATTCTGATAATATAAAACAGGTTTTGCGACCGATTCACCTACTGCCTTTAACCCTGCAAAATGCATCACTGCTTGAATTTTATGTAGATGGAAAATCTTTGCTAAAAAATCTTTATCTAATATATCACCTTTATAAAATAGACAGCTTTTTCCCGTAATTTCTTTAATGCGGTATAATGACTCCTGAGATGAATTACATAAGTTATCAATAACAACAACGTCATAACCTGATTCTAATAATTCTAAAACTGCATGTGAGCCAATATAGCCAGCACCACCGGTCACCAAAATAGTCATAAAAAACCTTCTAAAAAAATAAAGAACAGGCATCATACTATATATGTATGTAAACAGGATAAAAATAAAGAAGAGATAAAAAATTTAATAGGTTAATAAATGTTGATTTAATAGAACGAAATGAGTTGTCGATAAACTTACATTACAAGTTGATTATTTAACGATTATGAAGATATATGTTAAAAATGGAGCGGCACAAGAGGCTCGAACTCTTGACCCCAACCTTGGCAAGGTTGTGCTCTACCACTGAGCTAGTGCCGCATTATCTTATCTACTTAGCTCTTAACATCTGGCGATGTATGCTTCGTATGGGGTGCGATTATAGACAGAGACACAATGAATGCAAGCTTTTTTTAGTTATTTTAAAAACAAACTAAGCGTTTGCTTTTTTTTTAAACAGACAGCCTACTGTCTGTTTAAAAAACCAACTAAAATTTAAAAAAACATTTTTTATAGTGCTGTAACTCTGAAATCGATTCGCGAATATCAGCAAGTGCCAAATGTTCACCTGATTTTTTATGCGCTTTAACCATTTCTGGAGCCCAACGAAAGCCTAACTCTTTTATACTGCTAACATCAATATTTCGATAATGAAAATAAGCTTCTAACTCAGGCATGTAACGCACTAAAAAACGACGATCTTGCCCTATGCTATTACCGCATAGAGGAGAAATCCCAGCTTCTGTCCACTCTTTTAAAAAATCCAACGTTGCTTGCTCGGCTTGAGCGCAATTAATACCACTATCCAACACGCGTTGCGTTAAACCTGAAGCACCATGGTGCTGAGTACACCAATTATCCATAGCATCCATGTGTTCTTGACTGGCATGTATAACACACGCTGGTCCTTCAGCTAGAATATTCAGTTCACTGTCCGTCACTATCGTTGCGATTTCAATAATAAGATCTGTTTCTGGGTTTAAGCCCGTCATTTCTAAATCTATCCATATAAGATTTTTTTTATTCATGCTAGTTGTGATCCTTTTCTCGACAAGAAAATACTCTTTTGCTCAATATGTTAAAAAATATAGTATGATACTGTATTAACACAATCAGCGATAGCAAAGGGTACCTTGTGGCCAAAAAGAAAAAACTAAGCAAAAATCAAGTTCGACGTGTTCAACAAAACCATAATAAACGTTTGAAAAAGAATAATGACAAACAGTGGGATGAATCAGAACTTGGCCCTCAACTTCAAGGTGTTGTGATCAGTCGCTTTGGACAACATGCAGATATTGAAGATGATAAAGGCAATATAGAACGGTGTAATTTACGTCGTTCTATCAAGTCGCTGGTAACTGGTGACCGCGTTGTATGGCGAGCTGGAAATGAAGCTTATCGTGGCATAAGTGGCATTGTAGAAGCGGTGCATCCACGTGATACAGTTTTAACTCGCCCCGATTATTATGATGGTATAAAACCTATTGCTGCAAATATAGATCAAATAATTATTGTGAGCTCTATTGCACCAGAATTTTCACGAAATATTATCGACCGCTACATTATTGCTTGTGAAGATATTGGTATCACACCAATTATCGCCTTAAATAAAACGGATCTTCTCGATAAGGAAACCGCAGAAAAAATTGATAAAGAGTTACTCTGCTACCAAAATATCGGTTACCAAGTACTATATTGCTCAATGTTTGGTGATGGACTCGACAAATTAAAAGCCGTTATGAAAGATAAAGTCAATATATTTGTAGGCCAATCAGGTGTAGGTAAAACATCCCTACTCAATATGCTACTGCCCGAAGTTGACGCTACGACAGGGGAAATATCCGAGGGTTCCGGTCTTGGTAAACATACCACCACCACCGCTCGTTTATATCATTTTGCTGACGGAGGCGATCTTATCGATAGCCCTGGAATACGTGAATTTTCATTGTGGCATTTAGAAGCCGAGCGTATTGCCACTGGCTTTGTTGAATTTAGAGAGTATCTAGGCACTTGTCGATTTAGAGATTGTAAGCATAAAACAGATCCCGGTTGCGCGCTCATTGAAGCCGTACAACAAGGGAAAATAGACAAGGCAAGATATGCCAGCTTTATTCGAATATTAGAAACGATGGATGATGCAAAAAATGCACGTCATCGCAATCCCAATACTTATTAAAGAGAAAATTATGCTTGAGAAACTAAAAATCATGAGCCAATATATTTTACCGAAGCATTTACTCTCACGCTTAACAGGTAAAATGGCTGAGGCCAAAGCAGGTAAATTCACAACGTTCTTAATTAAACGCTTTATTGCCCAATATGACATTGACATGAGTGAAGCAAAGCACTCTGATGCAGAACATTTTGTCACCTTTAATGATTTTTTTACTCGAGAGTTAAAATCGGGCATCCGCCCTATTGTTGACGGAGATAACAATCTAGCGATTCCAGTTGATGGCAAAGTGAGCCAGCAAGGCGATATTAAAGAAGGGCGTATTTTCCAAGCAAAAGGTCATGATTTTAGTTTGCGAGAATTATTAGGAGGAAAAGACACTATTGCAGCACCTTTTGAAAAAGGTGTTTTTTCTACTATTTATTTAGCCCCTAAAGATTATCATCGCATTCATATGCCGATTACGGGGAAACTTGAAAAAACCATTTTTATCCCTGGCGACCTTTTTTCTGTTAATCCACTTACCGCTGAAAATGTGCCTAACTTATTTTCGCGTAATGAACGCGCGGTTGCGATTTTCTCTACGGCATGTGGCCCAATGGCAATGGTTCTTGTTGGCGCAACGATTGTTGCCAGTATTGAAACCGTGTGGAGTGGTACATTAAAAGGTAAAGATATCCAATACTGGGATCATAGCACTGAAAATATTGTCCTTGAAAAAGGTGCAGAGATGGGCTGCTTTAAACTTGGTAGTACTATCATTGCAATCTTTTCTGAAAATTCAGTTGAGTTATCCGCTGCATTATCATCAGGTTCAGCCACTCGCTTAGGAGAATTTTTTGCCTGCATTAAAGCCAAATAAAAAATAATATGGCTTGCTTATACGTTGCCATTTTTTATTTATTTGATAAGGATAAATCAGCGCTTAATACATTTGTTTTCCGACCGTTTAATACAAAGGTACTGCTTAAATGATGTCTATTCTGCAATTACGCTTGATTTGGCGACGCTTATCACTACGCTTAAGTTGGCCTGCCATGTTGTTTTTAGTGATGGCTCAATCTTTTGTCACCTATTTACTGTTTTGCCTCGCGGGTGAAGATGCGCTCGTCGCCAACCCCATTGAATTTATCTACTACAACATGGTCGTAGTTTCTACCGTAGGCTTTGGCGATTTAAGCCCTAGTACCGACTTAGGTAAAGCTATTGTATCTTTTTATCAAATTCCCTCTGGGCTTATTATTTTTGCCTCTTTCATTAGCAAAATGACACAATTATTTATTGATATAGCGAGACGTAATATGCACGGTAATAATGATTTTTCACACTATCAACAGCATATATTATTATTGTGCTGGGATAAATATTCCACCGCGCAGATAATCGCACTTATTTTAGCCGATAAAAAACGTCGCCATCGAGATATTTTACTATGTGTCACCGATGATATGGAAAACCCTTTTCCCGAAATCACAGAAATTTCTTTTGTAAAAATAAGTAGTTTTTCAGATGCTAAAGAGCTTGAAAGAATTGCATTAAAGGAAGCTGCGCGTATTATTATTAATGGTAAATCTGATGATGAAACCTTATCCATCGCCTTAAGTATTGCCACAAATAGCGATAATAAAGCTAATATTTCGGCTCATTTTTTTGACAAAGAAAAAGCCAAATTACTTAAAACTCATTGCCCTCAGATAGAATGTAGCCTCGACAATAGCGCTCAAATGATGGTGCGTAGTATGCAAGATCCAGGCTCGAGTCAAGTGGCTGCCCAGTTATTTTCTACCCTTCGAGGCGCAACATTATACTGCTTGCAAGTACCTCAAGGCACTCCCTCTTGCCTTTTCTCCGATCTGTTTACTCATTTAAAAAAACAGCATCAAATGATATTAATTGCGCTAAGTTCCTTTAAAAATGGTGATGAAATGCAACTTAATCCGCATAAAGATGTACAAGTAAAAGCAGGCGACCACCTGCATTATATTGCAGATGAACGTTTTTTCGCCGAAGAGCTTTTATGGCTGGATAAAAAATAAGAGCTTGCTATACTCCGCGTTTTTTATGCTAAGCATAAAAAACATTAGCCGCCTCTAAAGAGAGTGAACTTCTGACCCTAAATAAGGATTATTTAAGGTCGATATGAATGTTATATACAAACAATGGAAAACAACATGTTCAACCACCGCTATTCCTTACTGACTATAATTTTTTCTTGCGCCCTGTGTAGCTCGCTCGCAGTAGCAGAGACTTATCGCGAGACCAACCCCCATGACGATATCGTCATCTCGGCTAGCCTAGTCGAGACCAAGCGGGTCGAAAGTGGTAGCTCTATTGTCGTTTTAGATGAGCAATATATCAAAGATAACCAAGCCCGTACTGTCAGCGAATTATTACAAGATATCCCAGGCGTCACAGTGAGTAAAAGCGGAGGTGTAAGCTCTGTCTTTATTCGTGGAGCAAACTCTAATCAAACCTTAGTCATTATTGATGGTATTGAAGTTAACGACCCTACGAGTATCAATGGTGGATTTAACTTTAGCTCTTTAATGGCGATTAATATTGAACGAATTGAAGTGCTAAAAGGATCTCAAAGTGCATTGTGGGGCAGTGATGCGATGGGAGGCGTCATTAATATTACCACTAAAAAAGGAAGCTCAGGCTTTAACCCCAGCTTTTTTGTTGAAGGGGGCAGTAACCAATATCATCTGCAATCTTTTAATATAAATGGCGCTAATAAACGCAGTTATTACTCCTTCTCAGGAAGTAATATACAATCAAATGGGATCAGCACAAAAATTGAAACAACCGGTGGTAATGAAAACGACGCTTATAAAAATCAAACGCTAGCAATGAAAGTGGGACATGACTTTAATAAGACATTTAGTTTGGATGCCATGTTACGTTATAGTAGCGCCAAAAATGATTACGACGGTTATCCCGGTACCGATGCCTTAAATAATGATGGTTATTTTTCAAGCACCAAAGAACAGTCAGGTAAAATAAATGCACATTTAAATTCACTCGACCAAAAATCAAAAAACAGTTTATCCTTGAGTCGCTCATCCTACAATAGTAATGATAATAATCCCTCTTCAAGCTCTTCTAATAGTGGCGCTAAAAACAAAGTCACAATACAAAGTGATTATTATTTCACCACGCAAACGTCTTATACACAACGCTTAAGCTTTGCAGGAGAATATGAACATGATAATTACCAGAGTTGGAGTATGTCACAACACCAAGATATGAAGGCTTCGGCTCTTGTGCTTGAATATGCAGCCGATTGGAATAAAAGTATATTTTTTAGTTTAGCCGCACGGCAAGATTTTAACGATCGCTTTACTAACACACAAACATACCATGCCGATATTAGCGCTTGGATAAGCGATGGGACTCGCCTACATAGTAGCTTGGGCACGGGTGTTAAGAACCCTAGTTTTGGACAATTATATGGATATAATGCAAGTGAATGGGGTGACTATCATGGTAATCCCGATTTGAAGCCAGAAAGAAGTACCAGCTGGGATATGGGTATTGAATATAATTTTGCCAGTCGTGATGCGTATGTTGATTTAACCTATTTTGATTCGCGTTATACGGATATGCACATTTATGAAAATAACACCTATATAAATAAAGATAGGGCAACGTCACGAGGGATTGAATTGACAGGGTACTTAAATATTTCAGATAGGCTACGTGTTAATAGCGCTTACACCTATAATAAAACCCTAAATAATGACAATAATGCGCTGGTACGTCGACCAAAAAACAGTGCGAATATAAATGCAAACTATCAATACACCGAAAAATTAAGTGCAAATATTGGCTTACGTTATATTGGTCAACGAATAGATAGCGGTGATGTCAACTTAAGCAGTTACAGCCTTCTTAATATCGCGGTTAACTACCAATTAACCGAACATATCTCACTACTTGGCCGTATTGAAAATGCTTTAAATAAAGATTATGTCGAAGTGTCGGGGTACGATACAGAGCCCCTAACGGCATATATTGGGTTTACGGTTAAATAAATAAAAGGGTGTTTATCTTCAAAGGTATAACACCTGTTTTTATAACGACTTATTCTTTGGGTGAAACAATGCAGAGTATTGCCTGTGATGCTTTATAATAAGATTTATTAATAAACCTTATTACTTTTTTACTGGATATTATTTTGCAAAATATTACCTCTTTTGACGCACTCGAGCTTGATAATTCATTACTTGATGCCATTTCACTAATGGGACATACGCGCCCAACAAGTATTCAACTTTTGGCAATTCCTCCTGCAATGGATGAACGTGACATTATGGCAAGTGCGCCAACAGGAACAGGTAAAACACTTGCATTTCTATTGCCAGCAATACAGCGCTTAATTGATTTTCCTCGTCGAAAGGGAGGCTCAGCTCGTATTCTAATATTGACACCAACACGAGAACTTGCCACACAAATCAGTGAAGTAGCACAACAATTAACTCAAAATACAAGTCTCATCGTGGGTAATATAATTGGTGGTGTTTCTTATCAAGAACAAGAAGCAATCATTACCGATAATATTGATATTGTAATTGCGACTCCAGGCAGACTCATGGAGTACATTGATGCTGAAGCCTTTGATTGTCGTGAAGTTGAAAGTTTGATCCTAGATGAAGCAGATAGAATGCTAGATATGGGATTTATTAATGAGATGGATCGTATTGCAGACGAAACGCGCTGGAGAAAACAGACATCACTTTTTTCTGCAACACTCGAAGGTAAAGGGTTACGCGACTTCGCTCGCGAGGTTTTAAATGAGCCTCTCGCATTAAAGGCTAAAGTTTCACGTCGTGAAAGTGGCAAGATAAATCAATGGATCCACCTTGCGGATAGTCCAGAGCATAAATTACAATTACTGGCTGAGCTTTTAAAAAATGAAGATGGAATAAATGACGAAGAAAAAGTCGATAAAAAAATAATTGTTTTTGTAAAAACCAGAGAACGGTTAGCCTTTCTGGTAGCACAGCTTGCTGAATTGAATATTTCTTGTAATTACTTACGTGGAGAAATGGATCAAGAAAAGCGTACCCAAGCCTTGGCCCAGTTTAAAGACGATAAAGTTAATATCTTAATTGCCACAGATGTAGCGGCCAGAGGCATCGATGTAGCGAATATTACCCACGTCATCAATTACGATTTACCACGAAGTGCAGATATTTATGTGCACCGAATCGGTCGTACTGCCCGTGGTGGTAAAAAAGGCACAGCTATCTCATTAGTTGAAGCTCATGATATTGATATTCTAGCTAAAATTGAACGTTACACTGATCAAGTTCTTAAACGCAGAATTATCAAAGCACTGCGCCCTAAGCATAAAGAAGCAAAATTAAGTCAGCGTAAATCTAAAAATCCTGTGAACAAAAAAGGTAAAGCTCGAGAAAAAGAGTTAAAAGAAAAGAAAAAAGAAAAACGCCAGAAAAAGAAAGATGATCTAGGTAAGCAACGCTTACGTAATAAGAGAGCAAAAGGCAAACCAGATTGGGCGGGTAAAACACATAAAAAAGAAAAGAATAAAGAAATAAAGCCTAATGAAATAACTGAATAACGAAATAACGAAATAACGCCTGATAATATATAACTGAATAACTGAATAACTGAATAACTGAATAACGAAATAACGCCTGATAATATATAGATTCATCAGGCGTTATTGTTATTTTTCATCACGATAAAAAAGCAATTCATTTTCTTGTAAATTTTGCTCTACAAAGTAATAGCCATCGACAGCAAATTCTTTTAATTGTGCAATATCTTGCACTTCATTTTCTAATATATAACGCGCCATTAAACCTCGTGCTTTTTTAGCATAAAAACTAATCACTTTATATTGTCCATTTTTTTGATCTTTAAAAATTGGTGTGATCACTCGTGCGCTTAATGCGTTATTTTTAAGTACTTTAAAATATTCCATAGACGCTAAATTAATTAAAATGTTATCTCCTTGTGCTTGCAATACGTTATTTATTGCCTCACTAACACGCGTTCCCCAAAATTGATACAAGTTTACCCCTCTTACATTTTCAAGGCGAATTCCCATTTCTAAACGATAAGCATGCATCAAATCTAACGGTCTCAATAAACCATATAATCCGGATAATATACGTAAATGCTGTTGTGCATAATGCAATGTTTTATTAGGTAATGTTTGCGCTTGTAATCCTGTATAAACCTCTCCCTGAAAAGCAAATAAGGCTTGTTTTGCTTTTCCTAACGTAAGGGGTAATTCCCACGAAGAAAAACGTTTTTCATTTAAGGTGGCAATTTTAGTGCTCACTTTCATTAAAGAGATAATATCCTCCACAGATAATGTTTTACATTTGTTTATCAATAATTCACTTTCTACTAATAAATCGCTCTGTGTGAAATCAGAAATAGGAGGGGCCGTTTCAAAGTCCAGCGTTTTCGCCGGAGAAAGTACTATCAACATAGATATTCCTAATAATATCAGATCGTTTTTTGATCATACAAAATAAGTATGACATTTTATTTACTCTAATTGAAAGCGACGTTATGTTCCTAAATAAATTTATGAACATAACGTTGCCAATGCTTTTTAAAATGTTTTTGGATATACGGCCTTTTCCAAAGCGACGCTATTGGAGATCACCCCTTGATGCACTAATTCACGTAAACACTGATCGAGTGTTTGCATGCCATGTACCATCCCCGTTTGAATAACAGAATACATTTGTGCTACTTTATCTTCACGTATTAAGTTACGAATTGCAGGAGTTGCAATCATAATTTCATGCGCTGCCACACGTCCCCCAGCTATTTTTTTAAGTAACGTTTGCGATATTACTGCACGCAAAGACTCTGACAACATAGATCTCACTATCATTTTTTCTGATGCCGAAAAAACATCAACAATACGATCTATACTTTTTGCGGCTGAAGTCGTATGTAAGGTGGCAAAAACCAGATGCCCTGTTTCAGCGGCCGTTAACGCCAGACGAATCGTTTCAAGATCGCGTAACTCCCCGACCATAATAACATTTGGATCTTCACGCAATGCACTTTTTAATGCATTATCAAAACTGAAGGTATCACGATAGACTTCTCGCTGATTAATAATAGATTTTTTACTCTGATGCACAAACTCAATAGGATCTTCAATAGTTAAAATATGTTTAGCCTTTGTCTCGTTAATATAATTAATCATAGCGGCTAATGTAGTTGATTTACCCGAGCTGGTTGGACCTGTAACCAACACAAGTCCTCGCGGAAAATCAGCTATACGGGTCAAAATTTCAGGGCAATTTAAATCTTCAAGGGACAACACTTGATTCGAAATAATACGGAAAACACCACTCACACCTCGCTGTTGTGTAAAAACATTAACACGAAATCTAGCTAAATCAGAAACTTCAAAAGAAAAATCGATCTCTAAATTCTTTTCATAATCTTGGCACTGTTTATCTGTCATAATGCCATAAATTAGAGCTTTAACATCTTTTTGTGCTAAAGTTGGCATATTTAACTTGCGTATTTCACCATCGACCCTGATCATGGGAACCAACCCAGCCGAAAGGTGTAAATCTGAAGCATCTGACTTGACACTAAAAGCTAATAATTCAGTCATATTCATAATTTAAAATCCTTATAATGACAATAATTAAAAAAAACATAATAGATATTAGACAAAAAATAGAACATGCGGCGCTACAAGTAGAACGTAATACAAAAGAGATACAACTACTTGCAGTCAGTAAAAAAAAATCAATCATACAAATAAAAGAAGCTTACTTAGCCGGCCAACGACTTTTTGGTGAAAATTACGTACAAGAGAGTATCCAAAAAATACAATCCATTAAAAATGATTGTACTTTTAACGATCCTATCTGTTGGCATTTTATCGGTCCACTACAATCAAATAAAACGCGTCTTGTCGCCGAAAATTTTGATTGGGTACAAAGTATTGACCGTTTAAAAATAGCACAACGCTTAAGTTCCCAGCGACCAGCACGCTTAGCGCCTCTAAATATATGTCTGCAAATTAACATCAGTGCGGAGACGAGTAAATCAGGAATAACTCTAGCACAAATTATGCTACTCGCGTCCCAAGTTAGCAAACTTGAAAATATAAAACTGCGAGGCATAATGGCCATTCCAGAAAAAACGCCTGATACCGTACATTTAAGCAAACAGTTTAAAATACTGCATGATATTTATCTTAAATTACAATCCATATATCCAGATATTGATACTTTATCTATGGGCATGAGTGCCGATATGAAGCTCGCTATTTCCTGTGGCAGTACAATGGTACGGATTGGTACAGATATTTTTGGAAGTCGAAATTAAGAATAAATTGATAGTGCATATTCACTGTAAGGGAATAAATATGTTACATAAAAAAATCACCTTTATCGGAGCCGGAAATATGACTTCGAGTATTATCAGTGGTTTAATTAAAGCAAATTATCCAAGCTCATTAATTTGTGCAAGCGCACCAAGTCCAGATAATACAACGCGCTTAAAGGATCAATTTTCAATTAAAATTAGCAATGATAATATTAGTTCCGCCAAATGGGCAGATGTCATTGTCTTAGCTGTAAAACCTCAAATAATGGCTGAAGTTTGCCAAGCACTTAACCTTGCTGGCATCCATTTTGAAAATAAATTAATTATATCTATCGCAGCAGGCATCACTGTAGAACGTTTACAATTCCTACTGGGTGATACAACTGAAATTATCCGTACAATGCCCAATACGCCAGCACTAGTACAAAAAGGAATGACAGGACTTTTCGCATCAACACTCGTATCCACTGACAATAAATTATTTGCAGAGCAACTCTTGTTAAGTGTTGGTAAAATCATTTGGGTTCAAACAGAGGCAATGATTAATGCTATCATTGCAGTGTCTGGCTCTGCACCCGCATACTTTTTCCTATTTATGGAGGCAATGCAAGAGAAAGCCCTTAAAATGGGTTTCGATGAGCAACAAGCACGTTTATTAGTACAGCAAGTTGCCTTAGGTAGTGCTGAAATGGTATTGCAAAATCCAGAAAAGAGTATTGCTACCTTACGTCAAAATGTCACCTCAAAGGGGGGGGCTACTGCGGTAGCATTACATATGTTTAACGAATTAGATTTAAATAATATCGTCGCGAAAGCGATGCAAAGTGCTTCCGATCGAGCGAATGACATGGAATCATTATTTTAAACCCCCTTTAAATAAGAGAAAATATTTATGAATTCAATTAATTTTTTAATCAATACGATCTTTGATATTTATATCATGGTGATCCTTATTCGTGTTTGGCTACAAGTAGCACGCGCAGATTTTTACAATCCATTTAGCCAATTTATTGTTAAAGCAACACAACCTATCGTGGCACCTTTACGTCGCTTTATTCCTAGTCTCAAAGGTTGGGATTGTGCGACGATTCTTTTTGCATTTATCATGGCAAGTTTAAAAATAGTCGCTTTATCTTTAATCTTTAATAGTGCAATACATATTATTCCGATCTTAATTTCTAGTCTATTTATTGTAATTCAAAGTGTCTTTAAGTTGATTTTTTGGGTGCTTATTTTACGCGCAATCTTCAGTTGGATAAGTAAAGGAAACAACCCTGTTGAGGCGGTAATGATTCAACTCAGCGAACCTTTACTTGCTCCTATTCGTCGTTTTATTCCACCTATTGGAGGCTTAGATTTATCCATGGTAGTCGTTTTATTTGCTTTACAATTTGTTGAAATATTTGTCAATGACTTATTGAGTCAGCTTTTTTAGTAACACAAATACTTTTAAAAATAGATGGCAAAGATATTTTATCTTTTCCATCTATTCACTCTAAAGACAACATCGGTACCTTTATAGTTATCTGAAAAATAAAAGCCAAATAATCCTGTGATATATAACGCAAACAGACCGTTATCAGTGAGTGATTTAATGTACTAAACAAAACATACCCAGTAAAGGAAGAACACTTTAATAAACATAATTTAATACAGATAATCTCACCTTATAAACGGCTATTTTTTACTTGGAGTCAATATGTTTAAATTTATTTTAAAGTGCGTTCTTTTATCTTTCTTGATACAAAGTAATTATCTTCACGCAGAGCAAAAACAAATTTTCGATAATTTAAGCGTGCATTACATTGCTATACCAACAAAATTTTTAACACCTAATATTGCTCATCAATATTCAATCAAACGCAGTAAATATAATGGCCTGATTAATATATCTGTAATCGATAACACGCAGAATAACAAAGCAATTTATGCGATTATTAGTGGTACTGCACGCAATTTAATCGGCCAAATACACCCCTTAAATTTTACCCTAGTTAATGAGGGAGATGCCATCTACTACCTCGCTACCTATCCATTTCTTAACGAAGAAATCGTAAACTTTAACATAAAAATAAAAACAGAGAAAAAAACTAACATTCTTAAATTCCAACATAAATTTTATATCAATTGAGGCACGAAAAAAAATGAATACAAAATGGGTATTAGCTACAGGTAATGAAGGTAAAGTAAAAGAAATGAGTCAACTGCTTAATAGCTTCTCCATTGAAGTATTAGCACAAAGCTATTTTGATGTATCCGAAGTTGCCGAAACGGGATCGACTTTTGTTGAAAATGCGATAATTAAAGCACGTCACGCATCAAAAATAACAGGCCTGCCAGCCATAGCAGATGATTCCGGATTAGAAGTTGATTTTCTAAAAGGAGAGCCTGGCATCTATTCTGCTCGTTTTGCCGGGGAAAAAGCCTGCGACCAAGATAATATTAACTTATTATTAGAACGCTTAAAAGGCGTTGATGCTACGCTACGACAAGCTCGATTCCAATGCGTACTTGTTTATATGCGCCATGCTGACGATCCTACCCCTATTATTTGTCAAGGAACATGGGAAGGACGGATCAGTACCGAAGCACATGGAGAAAATGGTTTTGGTTATGATCCTATTTTTTGGTTAGAGTCTGAGCATTGCACCTCGGCACAACTTAGCGCACAACGTAAAAGAGAATTAAGCCATCGAGGCCAAGCACTGGCACAATTAATTAAAAAATTAAAAGTTCAACTTGGCTAAACAAAAGAGCATTGTAAGATGCACAATGCGCTTACAATGCGATTTCCTCAGAAAACATTAAATATTGAGATCCAACATAGAAAAATATCACACCTAAAATTTGTTTTATAACCATTAAAGACGATTTGCCTTGCTGATATTATCTCTTAACGTACTATGCAAATATACTTGTGATGAATCGCATCCCTTTCTTATATTTAATAATAGAAATCAATACTATGCTACAGCTTCCTCCATTAAGCCTTTATATTCATATTCCATGGTGTATTGAAAAATGCCCTTACTGTGATTTTAATTCCCATAAATTACAGGGTAAAATCCCTGAAGAAGCCTATTTAAGCGCATTAATTGACGATTTAAAAATAGATCTTGTCTATGCACAGGGGCGTATTTTAGATACCATTTTTATTGGAGGAGGTACACCGAGCCTTATTTCACCAAAAGGTATTTCTTGGTTACTCACAGAGATACAACACAAAATCGCTTTTAAGAAAGATATTGAAATCACATTGGAAGCTAATCCAGGCACCCTTGAAAACGCTAAAATAGCGGCCTTTAAAGAGGCTGGAATTAGTCGATTCTCTTTTGGCGTACAAAGCTTTCAAGCAGAAAAATTAAAACGTCTGGGTCGCATTCATAATACCGAAGATGCTATTAGAGCGGCAGAACAAGCTAAAAAATGTTCGATTAAAACCTTTAATCTTGATTTAATGCATGGTTTGCCAGAGCAAAGCATTACCGATGCACTCTCTGATTTACAGCAAGCGATTAGCTTACAGCCCACACATATTTCTTGGTATCAGCTCACGATTGAACCCAACACACAATATTTTTCCCACCCACCGACATTACCCGATGATGACTTGCTCTGGGAGATTCAAGAAGCGGGACAACAACTACTCGCAAAAAACAATTATATTCAATATGAAATATCGGGATACTGTAAAAAAGGCTTTGAGTGTTTACATAACTTAAATTATTGGTCTTTCTCTGATTATATTGGTATTGGTTGTGGGGCTCATGGAAAGTTAACTCTACCGCTCGAGAATAAAATTATTCGCACCGTAAAAGTCAAACACCCAAAAGGCTATTTACAAACCGAACGATCCTTTTTAGATAAATCAGAGCATGTCGCACTTACGGATCTTGCCTTTGAATATATGCTCAATCGCTTACGTCTTTTTGCACCTATTCCTTTTACTGAATTTGAAGCCTATACGGGTTTGAGCCTTGAGAGTATTGACTTGCCTATTTCTCAAGCTATACACAAAAAATTATTAATTAAAAAACAGGATCATTGGTTAGTCACCGATTTGGGCCACCGCTATTTAAACGATTTATTACAACTGTTTATATAAACAAAATAAAATAAAGTAGAGAGAAGGAGGTCTCCCTCCTTCTCTCTACTTATGTTTTCATTGTGACTCTATTAGCCTAATTGTTTACGCGCATTTCTAAACATACGCATCCACGGGCTATCTTCTTGCCATTCATCAGGATGCCAAGAGTTCGCAACAGTTCTAAATACACGCTCAGGATGAGGCATCATAATCGTCACACGTCCATCATTTGATGTTAGTCCTGTTATTCCTCCTGATGATCCATTAGGATTTGCAGGATAAGCTTCTGTTCTTTTTCCGTAGTTATCAATAAAGCGTAATGCAATATTATCACTCGATTCAAGCGCACTAAGATGCGCTAAATTTTTGAATTCGACACGTCCCTCTCCATGCGAAACCGCTATCGGCATATGCGATCCTGCCATATCGGTTAAAAAGACTGAATTGTTTTTTTGCACTTCAAGTAAACTAAAGCGCGCTTCAAATCGCTCTGAACGATTACGCACAAAACGAGGCCATAATTCGCTACCAGGAATCAATTCCTTTAAATTAGAAAGCATCTGACAACCATTACAAACACCTAATGTAAAAGAGTCTTTCGCTTCAAAGAAACGTTGAAATTGCTCCCGAGCGCGATCATTAAACAATATCGATTTTGCCCAACCTTCCCCAGCACCGAGTACATCGCCATAAGAGAAGCCTCCACAAGCGACTAATCCTGAAAATTCATCTAATTTAACCTTGCCAGATAAAATATCACTCATATGCACATCAATAGCCGCAAATCCTGCGCGATCAAACGCGGCAGCCATCTCTTGTTGTGAGTTAACACCTTGTTCGCGTAAAATAGCCATGCGGGGCGCAACACCCTTAACAATATAAGGAGCTGCAACATCTTCATTGATATCAAAGCTTAATTTGACACTTAAGCCAGGATCCGCATCATCTAATTTCACAGCATGCTCCTGTTCGGCACATTCTGAGTTATCACGTAACGATTGCATTTTAAAAGTAGTTTCTGCCCATATACCACGCCATAAACGACGCGAAGCGGCTAATACATCGACAGAATCACGAGTAAATTTAATTTGATCCGTTGTATTTAGTGTTCCAATCACAAATATATTACTGCTTAAACCATGCCCGGCTAAGATATTTAACACTTTCTCTTTAAGTTCGCGTTTAACTTGAATAACCGCTCCCAACTCTTCACTAAAGAGTACCGAGAAATCATCAGCGCCTAATTGATCTAATTGGACAGTCACACCACAATGCCCAGCAAAAGCCATTTCAGTGATCGTCGAGAATAAGCCACCATCACTACGATCGTGATACGCGAGGAGCAGTTTATCTGCAACCAATTTTTGCATTGCATAGAAAAAACTTTTCAACAGTGCAGGATTATCCAAATCAGGAGTAATATCCCCTAGTTGTTTATAGACTTGTGCGAGTGAAGAGCCTCCTAATCGATTTTTGCCATTACCCAAATCAATTAAGATCAAATCAGTATCACCTTTATCGGTGCGCAATTGTGGAGTAACCGTAAGGCGAATATCACGGACGGCAGCAAAAGCGGTAATGATCACCGAAAGTGGTGAAATAACTTCTTTATCGATAGAGTTTTCATCTTGCCAACGTGTTTTCATCGACATTGAATCTTTACCCACTGGAATAGTTAATTCAAGTTCAGGGCAAAGCTCTTCACCAATAGCATGCACCGCAGCATACAAACCAGCATCTTCACCGGGGTGACCCGTTGCAGACATCCAGTTTGCAGAAAGTTTAATACGTTTAAAATCACCGATATCACTACAGGCGATATTAGTGATAGATTCTGCTACAGAAAGACGCGCAGAGGCACTAAAGTTGAGGAGTGCTACAGGAGCTCTCTCACCGATAGCCATTGCTTCACCAAAATAAGTATCATAACTTGACGCGGTAACTGCGCAATCTGCAACAGGAACTTGCCACGGACCAACCATTTGGTCACGCGCGACCAAACCTGTCACACTGCGATCGCCAATTGTTATCAAGAATGTTTTTTCTGCAATTGATGGTAAACGCAATAAGCGTTCCGCGGCCTCTTTTAATGTTGCAGCAGAAAGATCTAATGCTTTACCTTGCGCTATTTTAGTCTGCACATCTCGATGCATTTTAGGTGTTTTACCTAATAATACGTCCAAAGGTAGATTAATCGGTTGATTATCAAACAGCGTATCATTAAGCGTTAAATGCAACTCTTGAGTTGCTTCCCCTATCACCGCATACAATGCTCGCTCACGTTGGCAAATTGCTTCGAAGGTTGCTAAATTCTCAGGTTTAACCGCCAAAACATAACGTTCTTGAGATTCATTACACCAAATTTCATGTGGAGCCATACTCTTTTCATCATTTGGGATAGCACGAAGATCAAAAATACCACCTCGACCTGCATCATTAACTAGTTCAGGCATTGCATTAGAAAGCCCACCTGCTCCCACATCATGTATAAACTGAATAGGATTATCCTTACCCATCTGCCAACAACAATCGATGACTTCTTGGCACCGGCGTTCCATTTCTGGATTTTCACGTTGCACTGAGGCAAAATCTAAATCTTCACTAGAAGCACCAGAATTCATAGATGAAGCAGCCCCACCTCCGAGACCAATATTCATTGCAGGGCCACCTAAAACAATCAGTTTGGCTCCAACAGGTATCTCTTTTTTCTGCACATGTTCTCGGCGAATATTACCTAAACCACCTGCAAGCATAATCGGTTTATGGTAACCACGGATCTCTTCTCCATTATGGCTTTCAACTTTTTCTTCATAGGTCCGAAAGTAACCTAAAATATTAGGACGGCCAAATTCATTATTAAACGCGGCCCCTCCAAGTGGAGCTTCAAGCATAATATCTAAGGCCGAAACAATACGTGAAGGTTTGCCAAAGTCAGTTTCCCATGCTTGAACAAATCCTGGGATCCGTAAATTAGACACAGAAAATCCGACTAATCCGGCTTTAGGTTTTGAACCTATCCCAGTCGCACCCTCATCTCTAATTTCACCACCAGATCCTGTCGCCGCACCAGGAAAAGGAGAAATTGCAGTGGGATGATTGTGTGTCTCGACTTTCATTAAGATATCAATGGGCTCATGATGATAAGTGAACTTTCTTTCTTCCACGCTAGGGAAAAAACGACCACTGGCATACCCTTCCATTACGGCAGAATTATCCTTGTAAGCAGAAAGAACATAATCGGGATGCTTTTCATGCGTATTACGGATCATTTTAAATAATGATTTTGACTGTTTTTCCCCATCAATGGTCCATTGTGCATTGAATATTTTATGTCGACAATGCTCTGAATTTGCCTGAGCAAACATCATAAGCTCAATATCATTCGGATCGCGATCTAATTTGATGAAATTTTCTAACAAATAATCAATTTCATCGTCCGCTAATGCAAGACCCAGTTTGATATTCGCATTCTCAAGCGCAATTCGACCTTCACTAAGCACTTTAATGCTTTGCATTTTACCAGGCGCACCTTGTATGAATAATTGTTCCGCATCATTTAATTTACTAAAAACAACTTCCATCATACGATCATGCAATAAAGAAGATAATATTTTGTCTTCTTTAGCGGATAATGGTGTTGATGTTTGTACGTAATAAGCGATTCCACGCTCTAATCTTCTTACTTTATATAAACCACAATTATGCGCTATGTCGGTCGCTTTTGAAGACCAAGGTGAAATTGTTCCTGGGCGAGGGGTGACAAAGAATAATGTACCAAGTGGTAGCGAATCTGCTATCTTGGATCCATACGTTAATAATTTTTGTAATACAACGAGCTCTTGGTCATTTAAACTTTCACTTAAGTCTGTAGCGTGTATATATTCAGCATATATTGCTTCTACAGGAAGATTTAAAGAGGTACAGTTTTGTAACAGCTGTTGCACCTTAAACGTCGATAAGGCAGGAGCCCCACGCAAAATTTCCATAAGTTATTTCTCTCATTTTTAAATAAGTAAATGATCTTGGGTGATGCAAATTACACAATTATTGCCCTGCAAATAGATATCTCAGTTATTTACAAAAACAGATAAAAATAATTGCTTCTTTGATACAAGCGACATTATAAGCAAAAAGCATTTTTTATTAAACAGAAACACTCTATAGTCGATGTTAATTTTTGTTGAATAACATAAAAACAATGAATATAACGACTTTATTAACTTCTAGGTAATCTTTTTTATGCACTTTCGAAAAATGCACGATATTATCATATTATTTACTGCTTTATTGCTCAGTGCATGCCATCCTTTTACTGCCAGCACAAAAATACAAGATATCCAAAGTAATGGTGAGTTAATTATTGGAACTATCAACAGTTCCCTAACTTATAGCTTTGATGGCGAGCAATACAGTGGCTTTGATTATGAGTTAAGCAAGCTATTTGCAGATAAACTTAATGTGTCTTTACACGTCAAAGAATATGCTAATTTAAAAATGCTTTTTTTAGCATTAGACAATAACAAAGTGGACTTCATTGCATCGGGACTTGCATTAACGCCTGAACGTGCTGAAAAATATCACAGTTCCCCGCCTTATTACTATAATTCACAAAAAGTTGTTTACCGAAAAGGTAGCTATCGTCCTCGAAAAGTTGCAGATATTAACGCTCCTATTGGAGTTCTTAGTCAAAGTAGCCATGAAGAAACGTTAGAAAAATTATTAAATACCGCTCCAGATCTTATTATTGATATTTTAGATAATGAAGATGAAGAAAGTCTACTACGTAAAATCGCGGATAAAGAACTCTCTTTTGCCATTGTAGACGGCTCTACATTAGCACAAAAACAGCGCTATTATCCCATCCTTGCCGAAGCGTTTACCATCTCAAAAGATGATCCCATTGTCTGGCTCATTAAACGTAATGACGATGATAGTTTATATGCCTTAATGATTGAATTTATCGGTGAACAGTATAACAATAAAAACATTAATAAATTACAAGAAAAATACTTTGGACACGTCAATAATTTTGATTTTGTTGATACACGTATCTATTTACAACGTCTTAAAACACGGTTACCTAAATATGAAATTATATTTAAAGAGTTTCAAACAGATGACGTGAGTTGGAGATTACTTGCCGCCGTCAGTTACCAAGAATCGCATTGGTCTCCTTTAGCCAAGTCTCCAACAGGAGTGCGAGGTATGATGATGCTCACTCTCGATACCGCTAATGACCTTGGTATAAAAAACCGTTTAGATGCACGACAAAGCATTAAAGGAGGGGCTAAATATTTACAACAACTCATTAATCGATTACCCGATAGTATTGCCGATAATGAAAAAATCTGGTTTGCTCTGGCCAGCTATAATCTTGGTTATGGACATTTAATAGATGCTCGACGTCTCACCAAAATACGAAATCAAGATCCGAATTCTTGGGCAGATGTCAAAAAAAACTTACCCTTATTACATCAAAAAAAATGGTATTCAAAAACACGATATGGTTATGCCCGAGGCAAAGAAGCACAACATTATGTTAATAATATTCGTCAATATTTAAAAACATTAAATTGGTTTGTTAAAGAACAAAAAAAAGAAGCCTTGCGCCTAAAACAACTACAAGAAAACAAACAAAGACAAGAAAATAAAATCAAAAAAGAACTGCTCGCATTGCCTTTAGCTGATCGCACCGAAAAAC
This sequence comes from Psychromonas sp. CD1, assembly GCF_002239585.1. Lineage (GTDB taxonomy): Bacteria > Pseudomonadota > Gammaproteobacteria > Enterobacterales > Psychromonadaceae > Psychromonas. Next base: position 123,238 of record NZ_NDFH01000002.1, on the reverse strand, counting down.
AAGCACAGACACGCCTTGATGAACGTAGATTGGCATTACAAATAGCAATTTATAACACAAACAAGAATAACACCACATTAATAAAATCCAAAAAACGTACTTTATTAGCCAGTGATAAAACACTAAAAGTGCAAGAATTACTTAATAAAATTGATAAAGAACTACAAAAGACACTGATATTACAAAAACAAAAGGTAGCAGAACAACAACAAGCGAGTGAAAAAGCACAGTTAAAAGCACAACTTTTACAAAAAGAAACCGATAAAGTGAATGTAGAAATTGCATCTTTAAAGGCACAACAAAATAAAATAATGAAACTAGCAGTAGAGACTCAACAGGCACATAAAAAAGCCATCGCAGAACAAAAGGGCTACCAACTGCGCAAAGACTTAGCCTCCGCAGCACAAAGTAAACGTTTACAAGAGATACAACAAGCAGAAGACTCACTGCGTCAGATAAAAAACAAAACTTTGCAGCAAGAGAAACAGACACGCCACAACAAAAAAAATAAAGAAAGCAAAGAGCTAATAGATCTCTTCTCTTTTCATAATTACCTATCCTTAATATGATTAAGTTAATGATAGGTAATTACACAGATTTTAGGACAGGGTCGATATTAGAGGCTAATTTTTTTAAGGCTTTTTTTTCTTTACGGCGACGCTTAAAAAAAAGGCTGATTTTAGTCGAACATTGTTCACTAAGAATACCCGACGTCACAACGACTTGATGATTTAGTTTTTCTTCATCTAGCAGGTTAAAAACCGACCCAGCGGCACCCGTTTTTAAATCAGATGCGCCATAAACAAGTCGTTTAATACGCGCATGTATCAATGCGCCAGCGCACATTGGACAAGGCTCTAATGTTACGTAAAGTGTACAATCGATAAGGCGATAATTCTGTAACCTTTGACCGCCATCACGTATCGCCATCACTTCAGCATGTGCACATGCATCATGCGTTAAAATAGATAAATTCCAACCTTCAGCGATGATTTCATCGTCCTTTATCAATACAGCCCCAACCGGAACCTCTCCGAGTATTTCTGCTTTTTCAGCCAATAATAGTGCATGGCGCATCCACTTTTCATCTTTTAATAAAATATCCACTATAATAACAACGCATAATAAAATTGAGTTAACAGAGGCCCATAAAGTAAATAAATCCATCCGGCTATGGCTAAATACGGTCCAAAAGGAAAGGCTACGCTCTTTTTATCTTTAGATAAGAGCAATAATGCAATACCTATTATTATCCCAGAAAAAGAAGAAAGTAAAATAATTACAGGTAGAGATTGCCAACCAAACCAAGCTCCTAAGGCACCGAGCAATTTAAAGTCACCATAACCCATGCCTTCCTTTCCGGTGGCAAGTTTAAATAACCAATACACCGACCATAAACTTAAATAGCCAAAAACAGCCCCCAGCACTGCATCATTAATCGACGTGAAACTGTGAGATAAATTAATCAGTAAGCCAAACCAAAGTAACGGTAATGTTAATTGATCGGGTAACAGCATCGTATCAAAATCGATATAAGACAGACAAATCAAAATCCAAGTGAAAAACAAAGCAAATAATAACGGCCAACCAAAAGGAATAATATAGGCAACAGCTAAAGACATTAAAGCCGTTAATAACTCTACACTCGGATAGCGCACACTAATTTTACAAGTACAGTGCTTACAACGCCCTTGTTGCAGTAACCAACTAATAATAGGAATATTTTCCAACGCACCAATAACATGCGCACATTTAGGGCAGTGCGACCGAGGTAAAAAAAGATTAAACGTACCTTTGTCTAGTATTACGTTAGTCTCTGGAAAATATTCAGCACACTCGACTTTCCATGCGCGCTCCATCATCACGGGCAAACGGTATATCACGACATTTAATAAAGATCCTATCAGTAACCCCAAGCAAGTCACCATGATGTATAGCAACATCGGTATTTGACCCATCAAAAGGATAATATCACTCATTTTTATTCCACTAATTAACGAGGGGGGCAGATTTCATTATCATTAAAAAAGTATGCAATCTCTCTCGATGCTGACTCAAGACTATCTGATCCATGCACCGCATTACAACTCTTTGATTCTGCAAAATCAGCTCGAATAGTTCCAGCTAATGCATTCACAGGATCAGTATTGCCTATTTCATGACGATAATGCTCAATTGCATTTTCACCTTGTAAGACTAAAACAAGAATAGGGCCAGAGATCATAAATTCAACTAAATTTTCAAAAAAATCTTTTCCTTGATGTTCGGCATAAAAACCTTCAGCTTGCTCTTTTGTTAAATGTAACATTTTTATTGCAACCGGTATTAATTGTGCATTTTCAAACCGCGCAATGATTTTTCCAAGCAACATGTTAGAAACAGCATCCGGTTTTATAATAGATAACGTTCTTTGTAACGACATAATATTAAGCCTCTTAGCGGTATGATAATACAAGATAAAACAAATAATTAATCGACAGAAAGCATATCGCCACTTTTCTCCAACCACGCTTTTCTATCGGTCGCACGTTTTTTAGCAAGCAGCATATCCATTATCTCTAACATTTTATCAGCATCTGTTATAGTCAATTGCACTAAACGACGCGTGTTAGGATCCATCGTTGTTTCACGTAATTGATCTGGGTTCATTTCACCCAGCCCTTTAAATCTTTGGACGTTGACTTTACTGCGCTTATTTTTTTTCGAAATACGCTCTAAAATCGATTCTTTTTCGGCTTCATCTAACGCATAGAAGATTTCTTTTCCTGCATCGATACGATATAAGGGAGGCATTGCCACATAAAAATGTCCCGCATCCACTACCGCTCGAAAATGCTTAACAAATAAAGCACAAATAAGTGTCGCAATATGTAAACCATCCGAATCGGCATCGGCTAGAATACAAATTTTCCCATAACGTAACCCTGAAAGATCGTCAGAGGCAGGAGCAATACCGATAGCGATGGAAATATTGTAAATTTCTTCTGAATTCAAAATAACATCAGAATCATCTTCCCATGTGTTTTTTATTTTTCCGCGCAACGGTAAAATAGCTTGAAACTCTCTATCTCTTGCCTGTTTAGCTGAGCCTCCCGCCGAATCACCTTCGACTAAGAACAACTCACCTCGCTCTGGCTCTTGCCCTGAGCAATCCGTTAATTTCCCAGGTAAAGCCGGGCCTTGTGTTATTCTTTTTCTAGCAACTTTTTTACTTTTACGAGTTCTAATTTGGGCATTATTGATACAAAATATCGCTAATTCTTCTGCTTCACCGACATTGGCATTCAACCATAAACTAAATGCATCTTTAACTACACCAGAGATAAAAGCAACGCACTGTCGAGACGATAAACGCTCTTTCATTTGTCCTGCAAATTGAGGATCTTTAATTTTAACACTTAATATATAGGCACATTTATCCCAAATGTCCTCAGGGGTTAATTTAATACCCCGTGGTAATAAATTGCGAATATCACAAAATTCGCGCATCGCATCAAGTAGACCTTGCCTAAAACCATTAACATGCGTGCCACCTTGAATTGTCGGAATAAGATTCACATAACTTTCCGATAATGAGTTACCACCTTCGGGTAACCACACAATTGCCCAATCAACACTCTCACCATTTGCCAATAATTTACCAACAAATGGAGTAGCGGGTAAAAGCTCATTTTCATTAACCGCTTCTAGCAAATAATCATTTAAACCATCTTTATAACACCAATGGTAATTGTTTTTATTTACCTTATCCTTAAACTTAACACTTAAACCGGGACATAATACCGCTTTCGCTTTTAACAAATGCAATAAACGCGACACCGAAAATTTAGCACTATCAAAGTATCTTGGATCCGGCCTAAAATGAACACTGGTTCCCGTATTACGCTTACCACAACTATCGACCACTGCTAACTCTTCTACTTTTTCTCCATGTTCAAATGCAATATGATAAACTTTTGAATTTCGGCGAATATGGACATCAACTCGAGCCGATAGAGCATTGACAACCGAAATGCCCACGCCATGTAAACCTCCTGAAATTGCATAATTTTTCCCTGAAAATTTACCGCCAGCATGCAATTTACAAAAGATAAGCTCAACACCAGATATTTTTTCTTCCGCATGAATATCAATCGGCATACCTCGACCATCATCTGTCACCTCAATGGACTGATCTTCATATAAAGTAACATGAATAGATGTCGCATGGCCTGCAAGTGCTTCATCAACACTGTTATCGATCACTTCTTGAGCAAGGTGGTTAGGGCGATTAGTTTCCGTATACATTCCTGGACGATGGCGTACAGGATCAAGGCCATTTAAGACTTCAATGGAATCGGAATTATACTGTTCGCTCATTGTGATACCTACTTAAAAGAAAAAATAAAAGAAATACAATTATATCAGGAATAAAGCATGCACATCTAAGAAAACAGAAACTCAATGCGTTTTATTAAGACTGTTAGTAAAAAAGAAAAAGGTTTAAATGCTTTTTATTGTCTAAAAATATATAAATAAAAGTGGTTTAAAGGACGGATACCTGCACTTATATACAGAGATACCTAAACACTGATAATATTTCTGACTATCGGTTGATATTTATGCCACCAAAACAAAAAATGAGGGGGCAAATTTCAACCACACAAGCCTGCAATTTTGCATATTGAAAGAGAGTGCTTATACCTATACACAATAACGATTACGAGATTAACGTGGAAAAAGAAACTCAACAATATCTGGAATAAAACGCTCAAAACCAATAAAACTATGATCACCACCTTTTTCTGATGTAGTTTTACAAGAAGAATATTTCACTTTTGCATAACGGTGATCCAGTACTTCATCTCCTTCTTGTTGTAATAGCCAAATATTTTTCGGCATACTCAGCATTTTTACCTCTAATGCTTTTAGCTGATGTATATAATGCTTATCAATATTATATGCTTCCCCTGTGCAGGGGTGGCGTTGTTGTCCCATGTGCGCATGAAAGATATTATTCTTCACAACAGGATTAATCAAAATCGTTTTTAATGCATACTCATGTGCGAGTTTCATTGCAAAATAACCACCCAAGGAGCTTCCCATTAGTCCTATCTGTGCATTTTTATATTGCGTTATCAGTGCACATAACAAATGCCAAACTTGCTGGGGTAAACAGGGAAGTTGTGGGCAAACAAATACAATATCAGCATGATTTTGATGGATATATGCCTGCATTTGTTGCACTTTCAAAGACTTGGGGGAACTATGAAAACCATGCAAGGCAATTAATATTTTACGCATTAATAACCCTTAGAGGATATATCTACATTAAAAATACCTCTATTGACGCGTTCGACTCGTGTTGTGATCGTGCCATTTTTACGTAACGATAAGTATCGATATCCTGGCGCCGTACAATCTAAAGTAAAATCTTTACTATCCGGTTTAAACTGTACACATGTGGATGGTGAGGTGTAAAAAGTGACACCCTTAAAATCTATTTCTTTTGCTTGATGCACATGTCCAGACAAGACTGCTTGCACGTTTTTAAAAGGTTGTATAATGTCTAAAAAGTCTTGATTGTTTTTTAGAATATGCTGATCAAGCCAAATACTACCTACTGGTAATACATGATGATGTACACAAATAAGCGTATATTTATCTGGCTCATTCGCTAATATACTTTGTAAAAAATCTAATTGTTGAATATTTAACCTTCCATGTGCCCTATTTTTAAGTTGCGAATCTAATAAGATAATGTTCCAGTATTTACTGCACAATAATTTAATCTGAGCAAAACCTTCTTCTAAAAGACTTGGCAACATCACTGACTGCATATCGTGATTACCCGGGAGCCAATAACACGGTAAGTTTAACTTTTTAATTTCGCGACTAAATGTTACATAAGATTGTGCAGAATGATCTTGCGTTAAGTCTCCCGTTGCGAGTATTGCTTGACAAAAAGGTGCATCCTTACTGGCAAGTTCCACAACGGCACTAAAACTTTTTGCTGTTTTTATACCCAGAAGCTGATGCTCTGTATCAGAAAATAGATGTGTATCAGTAATTTGTAATACCGATACATTACCTTGTTTATCAGTCTGCAGAGGTGCGCTTATTTTATACATATATACTTATTTTATACCCGTTATGATCAAAATTCGCTTATTCGATATTAAAAAAACGTTTTGGTTATTCTTATTTGTCACATGATCGACATGAAAAGTTCCCTGAATAATAAAAAAGAACAACGATGAGATTTGTACCTTACTCAAGCCGTGGATCTTTATTTTATATCTTATGCGTACACATCCCAATATCACGCTTTTTCTAAAAAACAACTTAGATATCGTCAACATTAACATCTACACAACAATAATAAAAAACTAAACATTGAAAATGTTAATCTAATTGGACTTTGAAAAGTTTTTTATTCAATTCTAACCATTGCAAAGCTATTACCGTCATTGCATTATTAATTTTACCTTCAACAACCCATTGATACGCGACTTTTCGAGGGATAACATGCACTCGAATATCTTCGGACTCTTCAGTTAACCCATAAACCCCTTCAACGCCCTGACTTTCAACATTAGCAATAAATAATGCAACTTGCTCTGTCGAACCACCCGGGCTGACTAAATAATTCATGATAAATTGACAAGAGAGGAGTCTCAGCCCCGCTTCTTCAAAAGCTTCTCGGTGCACAACATCATGCGCCGACTCCCCCTCGTCAATCATTCCAGCTACCAATTCAAGTAACCAAGGCGATTGTTTCCCTCCTAATGCGCCAAAACGAAATTGTTCAATTAAAATGACACAGTCTTTTTCAAAGTCATAGGCTAATACGGCAGCTGCATTACCGCGTTCAAAAAATTCTCGCTCAATGACAGCACTCCAATCGCCAGAGAATAATTTATGCTGCAAAGTGTATTTGTTACATTGAAAGAAACCTTTATATAACGACTCTTTTTTTATAATTTTAACATCAGCTTTTGTATAACCGCTAAAATCATTGCAACTAATAAATGAATGTTCGTTCATTTTCTGCTAATCTCCTAAATTCTAGTTTAAATTTATTTATTCTAAGCTGATTCATCTTTCTTGATTAGCTTATACAGTAGGATTGTATACCATGAAAATTAAACAATTAACGCTTGCAACATTTATTGCATTAACAAGCTTTAATTCTATCGTTAGTGCCGATAATTTACTGAACATTTATGAAACCGCACAGCTACAAGATCCTGTTATTCAAAAAAGCAAAGCTCAATATGATATGTACCTTGAAAAAGTAAGTACTTCAAATGCGGCTCTTTTACCACAAATAGGCTTTGGTTTAAATGCGGCACAAACTAAAGATAAAGATGATATCAACTCAAATACCCAATATGGTGCAAACTTATCTCTTAGCCAATCCATTTATAACAGTTCATATTGGAAAGAGCTTGATCTAGCAGAACTACAAGCCACACAATACGCTGCAATTTATGGTTATGCACAACAAAATCTCATCTTGCGTACTAGTTCGATATACTTTGATGTGCTACGCGCAAACCAAAGCGTTATATCTGTCTCCGCTAATAAACTCGCGGTTGCTCGCCAATTAGAGCAAACAAAACAACGTTTTGATGTCGGTCTCATTGCAATTACAGATGTACATGAAGCACAAGCTGAATATGACAGAACAAATGCAGATCTTATCAAAGCAAAAAATAAATTAATGAATTCATTTTATGCGTTACGTGAATTAACCGGTGCAGAGATCAACAAAATTGACTTACTCAATACGCTAACATTTTCAGCTTCTCCCGTAGAAGGTAAGATTCAGCTTTGGCAACATAAAGCATTGGAAAATAATCTCCTTTTACATGAAAAACGTATTGTTAAAGATCTTGCACAAATGCAAATAAAATTAGCACAAACAGGCCATCAACCGACTCTTGATTTAAGTGCAAGTATCGGATACAACAATACAAGCTACGACAATGTGGCGACAAGGTCTGATATTGAGATGAGTAATGTCAGTGTTGGGCTTGAATTCAACTTGCCAATATACACGGGAGGAAAAACCAGTTCATTAGTAAAACAAGCTAAATATACCTATGTGATGGCCAGTGAGGATTTAGTTCAATCATATCGCAGTATTAATGCTTCGATAAAAAGTGGTTATAATAATGTTCGTGCTTCTATTAGTTCTATTCTAGCTTATGAGCAAACGGTTATATCTTCAAAGAGCGCTTTGGAAGCCACGAAAGCCGGTTTTGAGGTAGGTACGCGCACCATTGTAGATGTACTCGACGCCACACGTAAACTATTCGAATCTGAGGACTTACTTGCTAATGCTCGTTATGATTATATTTTAAGTCAATTACAACTAAAAAATTCAGCAGGCACCCTGTCAATACAAGACATAAAAGATATATCTTCAGGCTTAATTGCAAGTACTACACCAAATACATAATGACTAGTCTCTTTTTATTCTGTATAAAAAAAGGAAGCAATAGCTCTTTTTATTCTGTATAAAAAAGGAAGCAATAGCTTCCTTTTTTACTCTAAAATCAAAAAATATCTAGTCATGCATATTATTACGAATACTATCAATTATCTGTGAAGTAGAGCAACCGTCTTCAAATTGTAAAACACGCACCGTACCGCCATTAGCAATCACTTCTGCACCACCTGCAATCTCTTCAATTTTATAATCTCCGCCTTTGACTAACATATCCGGTAATAAATGTGCAATCAAACGCTGTGGTGTTTTTTCACTAAATTCAATCACCCAATCTACCGCCCCCAATCCCGCTAGAACAGCCATCCGACGATCGACTGAGTTTACAGGTCGGCCAGTACCTTTTAGTACGCGCACCGATGCATCACTATTAACCGCAACAATTAAACGCTGTCCTTGCTCACGAGCACTATTAAGATAAGAGACATGACCTGCATGTAAAATATCAAAACAACCGTTTGTCATGATAACTTTTTCTCCTCTATGTTGTGCAAGTTTAACCGCTAAAGTTAATTGCTCTTCATTAAGGACACCAAAACCTATCTCTTGTTGACTATAAACGGCATTGGCTAATTCAATAGTATTAACCGTAGAAGTACCCATTTTACCCACGACGACGCCAGCTGCCGCATTCGCTAACGTACAAGCATGCTCAAAAGAACTTCCGGCCGCCAATGAGGTGGCTAAAACAGAAATCACTGTATCTCCAGCACCCGTAACATCAAATACTTCTTGTGCTTGTGTCACTAAATGAAAAGGATCTTTTCCTTTACGAATTAATGTCATTCCATTTTCACTGCGCGTTACTAATAAAGCGTCAATATCCAATTTGTCAATTAAGCATCGAGCTTTATCAACAATTTCTTGCGCGTTCTTACACGCCCCAACCACCGCTTCAAATTCAGATAAATTAGGCGTTAATAATGTCGCACCTCGGTATTTTTCAAAGTCGCTACCTTTGGGATCAACCAATACAGGTACTGCATATTTCCTAGCAAGCTTGATCATTTTTTGAACGTCTGCTAAAGAGCCTTTATTATAATCCGATAAAATAACGACACCAACATTTGCCGTGAGCCCCTGTTGCATTTTTTTAAGCAATGGGGCGCTATCTACATCGTGAAAGCCTTCTTCAAAATCTAAACGTAATAATTGCTGATTACGACTGAGTACACGTAATTTTGTAATGGTAGGAAACTGCGCTAATGTTACAAAATCAGTAATAACATGTACCGATTCTAATCCATTTTTTAACACTATCGCAGCCTCATCCTCACCAACTAAACCAATGAGTGTAACTTTAGAGCCTAACGCTGCTACATTTAATGCAACATTGGCAGCGCCACCCGGACGCTCTTCTATTTTTTCAACTTTAACTACAGGTACAGGGGCTTCGGGTGAAATCCTCACGGTAGAGCCCTGCCAATAACGATCTAACATGACATCGCCAACCACTAACACTTGAGCTTTTTCATATTCTGGTAATGTAATTTTCATGTTTTCTCTTACTTTAAATGAGTTTATATTCCCGTATACATCGGCGCTTTTACTTAGTAAAAATAATCCCTGAATACATATCATAGAGGAACGCACAAACGATACATAAATATGCCTATATTTATGTATAAACGCCAAGGTTATCACATTTTTACGAATTACCCATTGCGACTATTGACTAAGATACACAAAACAAAGAAAATCAAAGAACATCAAATCAAATAAAAATCACTGGAGAAGAAATGCTAACTATCCTTTGTGTCGATAGCGATAAACAGCAACAAACGCAGATACAACAAGATTTGCTCTCTTCTACAGTCGTTTTACATCTAATAAGCGCGAAAACAAAAAAGGAAGCATTAGGGAAATTATTGATTGCAAAGCGTCCGATTGTAATTATTCTTTGTGCGCAAAATTTAAGTGATGGTGATGCTAATAGTTTTTTTAGCTTAATTAAAGATCCTTCAATTCGTAAAATAGTTTACACCAAAAATCCCTGTTGCAACAATCTAATCTCTTTGATTAATGAACAACAAATAGATTATTTTTTTACCTTGCCATATAAACGATCTATATTAAAAACATTGATTGCAACACAGTTTTATTTATATAAACTGAAGGTAGAAAAATCCACTCCGGATACGCATATTCCTTTAGAAAAAATAAAGAAAAATATACTCAATATACAAAAGAGCACATCGACTAATTTATCCACTTTTCAAGATCGTTTTCTCGATTATTCGCTCTATAGTGATAACGAGTTATCTACACTAGTTATTCAATCATTATACAAAATATTCAAAGATAACGATCAAAATCAGGTGATCCGAACCTACGCAGCCAACCATTTCCTCACGAAAGAAGGTGAAAAAAACAATTTTTTATGGTTTATAAGTAAAGGAAAAGTAATATTAAGAAAACGGAATTCATTGGGTAAAAGCAAAGACATTATTACTATGAATAAAGGCTCAATGGTCGGGGGAATGTCTTTTATCAGTGGCGACAACTGTTTTAGTACTGGTGTCACCGTTGTTGAAACAGAAGTTCTCAAAGTAAGCCATAATATTTTCTATCATATATTACAATCAAATGTCTCTTTGCTCGCGCCTTTTACCAATCTATTACTTCGCCATTTTAATAGGCGCCTGCAACATAGTATTAGCGCGGAGCTCGCACTACAAGAAAGTGTTGAATCTCTCGATGCCGCACATAAACAGCTCATTCAAAGTGAAAAAATGGCAGTGTTAGGTCAATTAGTAGCAGGTGTTGCACATGAATTAAATAATCCTATTAGTGCTATTTTAAGAGGCTCTGATAGCCTGTCTGCATTAATTTCTGTATTATTCAGCACCCAAAAAGATAATGCATTTTCAAAGTTGTCCTTTGCAACATTACAACAGGGACTAACTCTTATCCCCCTCTCTACTTCCGAATTACGTCGCCGAACAAAAACTCTTAAAGAAAAAATAAAAAACAAAAATTTAGCCAAAAAACTGGTAAGTATGCATTTAGATGAAACCTATATTCCTCTCGAATGCGGACGAGATTTAGAGAAAAGTATTATTATCTTAGATAAATTTTATCAAGTAGGTTGTATTTTACGTAATAATAAAGTGTGTGCGACACGTATTGCCGATCTCGTGAAAAGCTTAAAACATTACGCAGGACAAGATAATCCCACTTGTAAAGCAACCAATATCCATGATGGACTCGAAGAAACCTTAATTATTTTTGAAAATAAATTAAAAAACTATAAAGTAATTAAAGAGTACCAAATATTACCCAACATTGAATGCTACCCCATTGAATTAGAACAAGTATGGACAAATATTATCGCGAATGCCATTGATGCAACGGATGGGAAAGGAAAGCTAACAATTACAACAAAATATTGCCCACATCAAATAGAGCCGTGCATACAAGTTATCATTGAGGACGATGGTCCAGGACTCGATGAAATACATGCAGAAAAGATATTTGAGCTCAATTATACAACAAAACGTAAAGGTCATTTTGGATTAGGAATTGGTCTTAATATCTGCTCTCAAATCGTCACCAGTCATAATGGTCATATTGAAGTTGAATCGAGTTTAGGTGAGTTCACGCGCTTTATCGTGACTCTGCCCATATCAAACACAAAGATAAAAAGTGCGCGTTGTACTTTTCTAAGTGCAGATATTTAAAAATTTACAGCCGCACTCTCTTCCGTTTAAATTGCCGAGTGACTGAACTATCATAACTTTTGCATACCCTCATAGCGGGCATAAAAAATAACATAGTGACCACTATTTTATAAATTCTACCGCTAATCTCCACTCATTTTTTAATTTACGTTGACCCACTCAATATATACTTGTTTTCTTTTATCGAATCAAGTGATTACAAAGTCGTCTTAATATCCAATACCAAAGAACACCGCAAGACATACACAATGAGTTTAATTGACGATAATTCACGTATGGAGCATACGTGATAAGGTTTCACCAAATATATTGAGAACTTATTCTTCGTCCTGTGAGGTGTAATAAATAGCGTCTTAGTCACAAATGTTTAGGGTGGTTTAATATTGTTTTTAGAAAACACACGGTTTAAAAACTAATAACCAACATGAAATACTATAAGAGCATATATGAGTAGAAATGAAATAAAAGAGAATATGAGGTAAATACGTATATTCTTATTTGAAGCTGACAGAAAGTACATTCACGATATTTTATTAAAATAATGCGATCTACATAAAAACAACAAATGGATAATAAAAAAAACTCGCCGAAGCGAGTTTTTTATATTGCAGTAAGAATAAATTATTTTTTCTTACCCAATTTTTCTTTGATTCGAGCAGCTTTACCAGTAAGTTCACGTAAATAGTAAAGTTTAGCTTGGCGAACCACACCACGACGTTTAACTTCAACGCTTCCTACAAGTGGGCTATGTGTTTGGAATACACGCTCAACACCTTCTCCATTCGAGATTTTACGAACGGTGAAAGAAGAATGTAAACCACGGTTACGCTTAGCGATAACAACGCCTTCAAATGCTTGAAGACGCTCTTTTTCACCTTCTTTAACGCGAACACGTACAATCACTGTGTCGCCTTGTGCGAACACAGGAATGTCAGTACGTAACTGTTCGTTTTCAATTGCTTGTAAAATATTGCTCATTTTAATACCTTTATTACCTAGTTAGCCAATAACATCGCTACTTAGTTGGAGTCACTTTGCAGAGCAGCAAGCAGTGTTGCTTGCTCGTCAGTCAGAGCTAGGTTGTTTAATAAATCGGGTCTTCTTTGTAACGTGCGTTGTAATGATTTTTTTAATCGCCATAGACGAATTTTTTCATGATCACCACTTAATAAAACACTTGGCACTGTTTTTCCATCTAACACTTCTGGGCGCGTATAATGAGGGCAGTCAAGCAATCCTTCCGCAAAGGAGTCTTGCTCTGCTGATAGCACATGACCTAAGACACCCGGCACAAAACGTGCTAAAGCATCAATTAAAATCATGGCTGGTAGCTCCCCACCACTTAACACATAATCACCAACCGACCATTCTTCATCGATTAAGCTTTCGATTATACGCTCATCTATTCCCTCATAACGCCCAGCAACTAGAATCAAAGCCATATGCTTTGATGCTAAAAATTGTGCACCACGATGGTCTAAACATCGACCTTGAGGTGAAAGGTAAATCACCTTTGCCTCATGCCCTGCTTCTTTGGCCGTTTGTTTTGCTGCGTTGATAGCATCCCGCAAAGGTTGCACCATCATCAACATACCCGGACCACCACCATAAGGACGATCATCGACCGTTCTATGTTTATCCAAAGTAAAATCTCGAGGATTCCAACATTGGATAGAAAGCAGATTATTTTTTACCGCTCGACCTGTCACCCCATTTTCGCTAATGGCCCGAAACATATCCGGGAAGAGGCTAATAACCCCAATCCACATTGCAATTCTCCTAAGGTGTCAGAAATCAGGTTCCCAATTAACTATAATTAGTTTGCCTGTAATATTAACATCTAATACTACCTGCTCTTTAATAAACGGAATTAACCGTTGTTTTTGTCCGAAAGCATCATTTGCATTGGCTTTAACAACAAGCACATCTTTAGAGCCTGTTTCCATCATATCGGTGACAACACCCAAATGATAACCTTTGTCAGTTTCAACTTGACAGCCAATCAAATCTCGCCAATAAAAATCATCTTCCAATTCAGGAAGTTCAGTGACATTCACAAGAAGTTCAACACCAACAAGGGCTTGTGACTCTTCACGTACATCAAAACTTTTTATTTTTGCAACAAATGTACCACTATGTGCTTTCCAAGCCGTTATATTAACTTCCTGCATCACACCGTTATACTTCATCAACAATGGCTTGTATTGAAAAATACTTTCAGCATCATCGGTGTAGGAGTGAATTTTTAACCAGCCTTTAATACCATGAACGGCACCAAATTTTCCAATCACAATTGGCTCTGCTACGTTACTCACTTAAATTCTCCTCACCAATTCGCAATTAAGCTACCGCTTTTGCGTTGTCTTTCAATAATTTAGATACGCGATCACTTAATTGTGCACCAAGGCCAAGCCAATGGTTAATGCGATCTGTATCTAAACGTAATTTTTCTGCTTTACCTTGTGCAGTTGGGTTAAAGAACCCTACTTTTTCGATAAAACGACCGTCACGTGCATTACGGCTATCAGTTACTACCACTTGGTAGAATGGGCGTTTTTTTGCGCCACCACGAGCTAAACGAATTGTTACCATATCGTCCTCTATATTAAATTATTAAACATCTTTGGCCAGAAATCTCTGACCGCCTGCTTTTGTAGAAAGCCGCAAAATCATACTCTTTTTAGGCAAAATAACAATCAAAATCACAATCATGCTTAAACAATCGACAAGATAACGCTAAAAATATTCTTATATTATCCTTACAACCACAAATATGACTATTGATACAAATATTTAGTAAAGATTAATTCTTTTATCGGTTTTCTACCTGTTTCCGCAAACAATAATGAATTAACATCTTCTAAACATTGAGCTCGGATCCTTTCTCGCTCAGCGCTTGACTTAATATCCGTTTCACTTTGCTCCCCAAAAATAGTAATAATCTTATCTCTGATAAGTGGTTCGTGCTGCTTTAAAAGTGCATAGTCAATTTTAGAATTCACCATTAACTCAACTGAAATACGTACAAAACCAATGCGTTTTCCCGTTTTTATATAATTAGTAATAATATCGGGTTCAAGTAAAAAGTACTGATAATCATTCTGCACGATATCTTTATGGGCCAAAATAAATGGGCTAAAAAGAGAAAAACAAAATAAACAAAGTAGAATTTTTTTCACTATATTATTTCCTCTGTGACAAATGTAGAAAAAGAATATTTGAGCGTAATGAGGTGCTATAGTAATAAATTATTATATTACTGTATTCAAGGCGCTCATGGCTGATACTTTAGGAATATTTAACTCTTCTATCGCGTGGTTCACAGAGCAAAAAAAATTAAATTGCTCACCCAAAATTCGCGCTTGGTTATCCGATCCAGATTCTTTAACCTTAAAGCTAGAATCCTTAGCGAAAACTTTTGAGGTTCGTGTTAAATCCCAAGAATTAATAAAGCCTAGCACATTTTTATCTGGCTATTTTAACAATGAAATAAAAGTGTTAGTACGTAACGTTTTTTTATATGTAGATCATAAAGCGGTCATCTTTGCACAAACCGAGATCCCAATTTCAACTTTAAATGCGCATTCAACAATTTTAGCTTATATTGATAACCAACCCTTAGGTAAAATATTATTTAATCACGCAAATATGACTCGTGATACCTTTGAGTTTTTCGAATTTAAAGAGCATTCTTCTGCACATCAACTTTTAAAACAAATAAATCAATCTAATAACGATTCATTATGGGCAAGACGTTCTTTGTTCTATCTCAACAATAATCCTTTATTAGTCAGCGAATTATTTCTGCCTGCATCGGGAATTTATAGATGATACTTTTACCTAGAAAAGAAAAATGCAAAGCTTATTTTGAACTTATGCGGTTAAACAAACCCATTGGATCGTTGTTATTACTCTGGCCTACACTTTGGGCCTTATGGATTGCAGCCAAAGGTGTCCCTGACATCAGTGTGTTATTCGTTTTTAGTTGTGGCGTGTTCCTCATGCGCAGTACGGGATGTGTTATTAATGACTTTGCAGATAGAAATATAGATGGCTCGGTAGCTCGCACCAAAAATCGCCCCCTACCCTCAGGCAGGGTATCAGCAAAAGAAGCTTTAATTCTGTTTTTTATACTGTCCTCCGTCTCTCTTTTTCTCGTGCTAACTCAAAATACATTAACGATAAAACTGTCTTTCATTGGTTTATTACTTGCTTTCTTCTACCCCTTTAGCAAACGCTTTACACCTTTACCTCAGCTTTTTTTAGGTCTTGCTTTTAGCTGGTCAATTCCCATGGCATATGCTGCGCAAACAGGCCGATTAGATACTGTTGTTTGGCTATTATTTATCATCAATATCATTTGGACCATCGCTTATGACACGCTATATGCAATGGTCGACAAAGAAGATGACCTTAAAATAGGTGTGAAATCCAGTGCTATTTTATTTGCACCCTATGAGCGAGTTATTGTCGCGATTTTACAACTTATTAGTTGCGCTCTTTTACTGCTTTTAGGTTTTTTTGAGAACTTGACTCTTATTTATTTTATTAGCTTATGTTTTGTACTAGGGTTATTTATTAAACAGCATTGGGATATGAGAAAAAATGAGAAAGATGCCTATTTTCAAGCCTTTTTAAATAACAATAAAATTGGAGCCGTTATTTTTATTGCTCTTTTTTTAACTTACTTATGAGTTCTACGCATCCGTATCGATTATTAGGCCTTAGTATCAGCCCAATAATCATACAGAATTTATTTAGCAGCCAGGCCCACACTCCATACATTGATTAATC
The DNA here is from genome assembly GCF_002239585.1 of Psychromonas sp. CD1. Classification (GTDB taxonomy): domain Bacteria; phylum Pseudomonadota; class Gammaproteobacteria; order Enterobacterales; family Psychromonadaceae; genus Psychromonas. The sequence goes on along the minus strand of NZ_NDFH01000002.1, from coordinate 106,270 downwards.
ATTGCAGAGCCTAATTTTAATTTTGCATTAAGATCGCGTAGCGCAGTACGTACACCTTCTTCTATCACCGGGTGATAAAAAGGCATCTCTAGCATTTGCGATATTGTCATTCTATTTTGATGTGCCCATGCGAGTAAATGTGCTAAATGTTCGACTTGTGGCCCTATCATCTCCGCACCTAACAGTCGCCCAGTGCCCTGCTCTGCATAAATGTGTAATAAGCCTTTGTTTTTCAACATCACTCGGCTACGTCCTTGATCTTCAAAGGATACAACACCCGTTTCAAAACAAGAGCACGCACCTAATTTAGCAATCACTTGCTTGCGACTTAAACCAATCATCGCCAATTGTGGATCAGTAAATACCGCAGCAATTGCACTACGACGTAAACCTACACGAATATGAGGATAAAGCGCCGCATTATTACCCGCAATTTTCCCTTGATCTGCAGCTTCATGTAAAAGAGGCATTTGATTACTAGCATCACCGGCAATAAAAATCGAGGGAATAGATGTTTGCATCGTAAACGGGTCCGCAAGTGGCACACCACGTGAGTCAAGTTCGATTTTAATGTTGTCTAACCCTAACTTATCCACATTAGGGCGCCGTCCGGTTGCCGCTAGAACTTGATCAACAAGGATAACTTGTTCTTTTCCTTTTTTATCAAGATAAGTGATTTGCACACCATCATCTTTGCGTAGCATCTCTTTTATCGTCGCATCAGCATCTAAGAAAAACTCATCCATAAATGTTTTCCGAGCATACTCCATCACATCAACATCGGTAAAGGGTCCAACTTGCCCCCCCATTCCAAACATAAAAACTTTAACTCCTAAGCGATGTAACGATTGACCAAGTTCAAGACCTATGACACCAGGCCCAAAAATAGCAATCGACGTAGGCAAATCAGTCCAATTAAACAGATCGTCATTAATAATTAATTTATCACCTAATGCATTCCAAATATCGGGATAACTTGGCCTCGATCCCGTTGCTATTACAATACGCTCTGCATTAACAATGCTATGATTGCCGATTTGTAATTGGTGTTTATTAATAAAAACCGCTTTACCAAATAATTTATCTTTGCTGTCGATACCCGCTACCGCATCTAAAACAAAACCCACAAAACGATCCCGCTCATGACGAATGCGTTGCATCACTTTTTTGCCATCAATACGCACATTACCTTCGACAAAAATACCAAATGGCTCACTATGCTGTATTTGATGCGCAGCGTCAGCCGCAGCTATCAATAATTTACTTGGCATACAACCGACACGTGCACATGTTGTTCCAAATTGAGCGCCTTCAATAAGTAACACTGAATCAGTCTTTTCTTTCGCGGCACGATAAGCGGCAAGCCCTGCAGTACCACCACCGATAATTACAATTTTCACTTCAATTTTTTTCATTACAACTCCAATTACTTTGTTGTATACGCCAAATAAACTCTATAAATAGAGTTGATGAGCCGCGCTGAGCAAAGATATTTATCAATAGGGAAAGACAAAGTTTAAATCTGCGCATTATTTTCAAGTGAAAAATAACAGCTGTAAACTTTTTATAGGAGATAGATTTTGCAAAAGAATAAGGTGCGTATCAGCATTTACTCGCACTTTATCCTTCGCCATTAATACATCGTATAGATGAGTTTATTTGTTCACATAAGCAATAATTGCTTCACTATCACCGATATGTTCACCATTAACATATAATTGAGGCACGGTACTTTGCCCTGTAATCGCTTTTAAACTGACACTTGTTGCATCGGTGCCTAAAACAATTTCTTCAAATGAAATATTCTTATCTTGTAAGGCTTGTTTCGCTTTTGCACAGAAAGGACAACCCGGTTTTGTAAATAAAGTCACAGCAGCTGGCGCTTTAGCGACAGGGTTAATGTAATTTAACATCGTATCTGCATCAGAAACTTCAAAGGGGTCACCAGGTTGATTTGGCTCAATGAACATTTTTTCAATCACACCATTTTTAACCAGCATACTATAGCGCCAGCTACGCTTACCAAAACCAATGTCACTTTTATCAACCAACATACCCATACCTTTTGTAAAATCACCATTACCATCGGGTACAACCGTAATATTTTCTGCTTCTTGATCAGCAAGCCAAGCATTCATAACAAAGGTATCATTAACCGCTAAACAAATAATATCATCGACGCCATTCTCTTTGAATACACGTGCAAGTTCATTATAACGAGGGAGATGCGTAGATGAACACGTCGGAGTAAAAGCACCCGGTAATGCAAATACCACCACTGTTTTATCTGCAAAAAGTTGATCCGTTGATACATTGACCCATGCATCACCCTGACGGGTTGGGAAAGTAACATTTGGAATTTTTTGGCCTTCAATATTATCTAACATGACTCGTTCCTTAAAAGTTTTATTAATAAAGTAAATAAGTATCACACTTATTTGATATATACATAGTAGCTGATTTACATTGATAGCTGATTTACATTGATTGGATAAATTGTTTAAAATTATCATTTTGATAGGATTTACCGATTAAAAGTCGGTGAGTCCTATATTAAACGCGGTTTATCACTTTATCTGTAGTTATCTGAAAAAGTAGAAATAAAATATTTATTCTCAATATTTCAATAAAAAAAGCGCCAGCGTAATAAACATTCGCCTTAATAGTCTAAATAATAATACAAAGAGAACAAAGGTAGATTAATAGAGCCCTTAATCAAATAATGCTTTTAAACTCGCAATCCCTTTTTCAGCAAGTTGTTGTTTTTGCTTGTCTGTTTTTTTCAACGGACCACTTTCCCATTGTAAATCATCTTGCGCTAATTCAAATAAAAATCGACTGGGTAACGGTTTAATGATTTCTCCATACTGACTGCGTTCTTTAGCCATAATAAAAGTTAATTCTTTTTGTGCACGAGTGATCCCTACGTATGCAAGGCGACGCTCTTCTTCTACATTATCTTCATCGATACTTACCTGATGAGGTAAAATACCCTCTTCCATTCCGATTAAATATACATAAGGAAACTCTAAGCCTTTAGACGCATGTAATGTCATTAATTGTACTTGATCAAGCTCTGTATCTTCTTCATTGCGCGACAACATATCGCGCAATGTAAGGCGCGCAACGACTTCTTCTAATGTCATCGCCTCGTCTAAGCTATCTCCCTGTAACATTTCAGATACCCATTTAAAGAGCATTGATACATTTTTCATTTGCATTTCAGCCGCTTTAGGGCTGGGACTGTTCTCATAAAGCCAGTCTTCATAGCCAATGTCGCGAATAAGATCACGCACCACATCAACACTTGCATCTCGGTATAAACGCTCATTTAATTCTACTAACCAACGAGTAAAAGTTTGTAGTGAAGATAAGCCTCGACCCGATAATGTTTGCTCAAGGCCGATTTCAAAACTGGCTGAAAACATACTTATCTGCCGTAAATTTGCATAATTACCTAATTTTTCTCGACTCGTTGCACCGATGCCTCGGGGTGGCTTATTGATAACTCTAATAAATGCATTCTCATCTTTTTGATTCACTAATAATTTCAAATAAGCCATGATATCCTTGACTTCACTGCGTGCAAAAAAAGATGTCCCTCCACTAATTTTGTATGGTATACGATTTTCCATCATCAATTTTTCTAATAAACGACTTTGATGATTACCCCGATACAGCACCGCATAATCTTTAAAACTAGCATTATTCATAAATTTATGCCCTGAAATTTCCATAACAACGCGCTCGGCTTCATGCTGTTCATTTTTAGCGCTTAAAACTTTTATAGGCTCTCCATAGCTCAATTCACTAAATAAACGTTTTTCAAATTCATGTGGATTATTTGCAATTAAAATATTCGCGGCTTTTAATATACGTTGGCTAGAACGATAATTTTGCTCTAATTTAATTACTTTTAACTGGGGAAAATCATGCTGTAATAAGCGCAAATTTTCAGGGCGAGCACCACGCCATGAATAAATCGACTGATCATCATCTCCCACAACAGTAAAACGCGCTCGTTCTCCAACAAGTGCTTTGATTAATTCATACTGACTGGTATTCGTATCTTGATATTCATCTACTAAAAGATAACGAATTTTTTTTTGCCAACGTAGACGAACCTCTTTTTTATGTGTTAAGAGTAACGTCGGCAATACGATTAAATCATCGAAGTCCACGGCATTATAAGCTTTTAATTGACGCTGATAATTGTCATACAAATGTGCAAATAAATTATCTTGCTCATTTTTTGCTAGTCGAAGAGCCTGTGCAGGCAATATCAAACTATTTTTCCAGTTTGATATTGTCGACACTAATAACTTTAAAATATCCATATCTTCTTGAATTTTTTTTACGCTTAATTCTTTTAATAACGCAAGAGTATCTTGATCATCAAAAAGTGTAAAACCAGATTTCATACCTAACGTTTTTACTTCTCTTTTTATAATATTAAGCCCCAAAGAATGAAAAGTAGAAATCATTAATCCACGAGCAGCCTTACGCCCTAGGGTTTTACTGACACGCTCTTTCATTTCTCGAGCAGCTTTATTAGTAAAGGTCACCGCCGCAATATTTTTAGCCAGATAATCACAATGCTCAACCAAATAAGCAATTTTATTGGTGATAACTCGTGTTTTACCACTCCCCGCACCCGCTAATACCAAACAAGGTCCAGATATCATTTTTACCGCAGCATCTTGCCCAGGGTTTAGTTCCATGATTTTTCCTAAAATACCAAAATAAATCAATTTTACGCACCTTTGTGCCTATATTTCAATTAAAGGGCATAAAAATGTATTTTAATATTGCATAATTTTATGAATAGATAATAATGAACGTTCATTCATTATTGGTGGGAACCATGGATAAACGCATTACCATTTTAATAGCAGCCGAAACACTGCTTTCTGAGCGTGGCTTTTATGGTTTATCCATGAAGTTATTAGCACAACGAGCAGATATCGCGGCCGGTACGATTTATTGCTATTTTAAAAATAAAGACGCACTACTTTCAGAACTGCTGATCCACATTAACATGCAAGTCGCAAATAAATTATTTGAGAATTGGACTGATACTCAGTCCCTACAACAAAAATATGAGATTTTATGGAAAAACACATTCAATTCTGTTTTACGTAACCCACAGCGATTAAATGTAGTTGATATGCTACTCTTTCGACCTGGACATGACAGAAAAGAAATAAAAAACATATTAAGATCAAATGTTTTTTCTCCTTTATTCGATTTTTATCAACAAGGTATCGATAATAATACCTTTCATGCTTGGCCGATTGAAGCTTTACTCTCACTTAGTTTTGATTCCGCTATCAATCTTGCTAAACATATATTACGTCAACGCTTAGAAAAAAATGAAGAATTAGTCGCGCAAGTTCGAAAGGCATCTTGGTTAATCATTCAAAAACAAAATAATCAATTTTAACAGCAAAGGTAATCAAATGAAAAAATGGATCGCTTCGGCAATACTATTAGCCATATTAGTTTTTGGTAGTGTCATTGGTTTTAACATGTATAAAGCGAGTAAAATCAAAGAATTCCTCGCTAATCGACCCATCAGTGAATTTTCTGTCACAAGTACCACTATTGAACTTGAAAATTGGGTGCCTCTGTTGCGTGCCATTGGATTTATTGAACCCATTCAAGGAGTTATGATATCCAATGAAGTGGCTGGTAAAATTGTAAAAATCAATTTTGAATCAGGACAAAACTTTAAAAAAGGCGACGCTCTGATCTACTTAGATAGTGACGTTGAAAAAGCAAATTTGCGAGCAGCCAAAGGAAAAATGCCAGCGATTAAACGCAATTTTAAACGCATGAAAGCCTTATTTTTAAAAGGCTCTGTTTCACAAGGTCAAGTGGATGATGCTCAATCTGATTATCTTTCTTTACAAGGTGAAATAGAATCGTACCAAGCAACAATTAGTCGCCGTATTATTCGAGCACCTTTTAATGGTATTGCGGGTTTACGTAATGTATACCTGGGCGAATATTTAACCGCCGGATCTAATATTGTACGCCTAGAAGATATTAGCCAAATGCGCTTACGCTTTACCGTGCCGCAAAATGATCTAAATAAAATATTTGTTGGACAGAATATACATATATTTGTCGATGCTGAGCCCGACAATATTTTTCTAGGAAAAATATCTGCGATTGAGCCTGCCATTAACTACCAAAGTGGTGTGGTTCAAGTACAAGCAAATATTCCTAATAAATTTCATAAATTACGTTCAGGTATGTTTGCTAAAGCCAATGTTATTATGCCAACATTGCACAACCAAGTTATCCTGCCACAAACAGCTATTAACTATACATTGTATGGCCAAACCGTTTATGTCATCACCGATAAAATAAATAAACAGGGTAAAAAACACCTACAAGTTAATCAAACAATCATTACGTTAGGTAAGAGTCACGATGGTGACGTCCATGTTCTTACTGGCTTGAAAGTTGGAGATCGCATTGTTACAAGTGGTCAAGTACGTTTGAGTAATGGGGCACAAGTTAAAATCATCCAGTCTGACCTTTTAAATAAACCCGATCAAATACCAGCGTTGTAGGAGGCGTAATGAAATTTACTGATATATTTATTAAACGCCCAATATTGGCAATCTCGTTAAGTTTATTAATTGTTTTATTAGGGGTACAAGCACTCACTAAAATGCAGGTACGTGAATACCCTGAAATGACAAATACGGTTATTACTATCTCTACCAGCTATTACGGAGCTAACGCAAATTTAATTCAAGGATTTATCACCCAGCCTATTGAACAAGCGATTGCTCAAGCTGATAACATTGACTTTATTACTTCACAGAGCTTCATGGGACGCTCTAGCATAAAAGTATTTATGAAATTAAATACTGACCCAAATGGTGCGGTGGCAGATATCTTAGCCAAGGTTAATAGTGTGCGCTCAGTACTGCCGAGCGAAGCCGAAGATCCTACCATTGACCTTAGTACGGGAGCTTCTACTTCTGTTATCTATATTGCCTTTGCAAGTAAACAATTAAATAATAGCCAAATAACGGATTATCTAGAGCGCGTTATTAAACCGCAATTATTTAGCATTAATGGCGTTGCAAAAGTAAATCTTTATGGTGGCACACCTTTTGCACTCCGCATTTGGCTAGATCCTGAGCGTATGGCAGGATTTAATTTAACCACAAGCGATGTTATACAAATATTGCAAGCTAACAATATTCAATCGGCAACAGGCCAAGCAAATGGTTACTACACTCTGTATAACGGTAAAACAGAAACACAAGTTAAAAGCGCTTCTGAATTAGAGACTTTAATTGTCGCAACACGAGAAAACGGAAAAGTTATCCGTTTAAAAGATATTGCTCGCGTTTCGCTAGAAAAGAGCCATGACACATACCGCTCAATGGCAAATGGTAAAAATGCGGTTATTGTCGCTATAGATGCATCTCCAACTGCAAACCCTCTTGATATCACTGCGGGGGTTCTGAAAATGTTACCCAGTTTTGATAAAAACATACCCAGTTCCATTAAAATGAATGTTCTTTATGATTCAACCATCGCCATTAATGAATCCATTACTGAAGTAATGAAAACCATTGCCGAAGCAGGAGCTATCGTACTTATTGTGATGATCCTGTTCTTAGGCTCATGGCGCGCGGTTGTTATCCCCATCATTACCATTCCCCTTTCTTTAATTGGCGTGTTAGTGGTTATGCAGGTATTTGGTTTTACTATCAATTTAATGACTCTACTCGCAATGGTACTGGCAATTGGATTAGTGGTCGATGATGCCATTGTGGTCGTTGAAAATGTAGATCGGCATATTAAAGCGGGGGAGACGCCTTTTCGCGCAGCCATCATTGGTACACGAGAGATAGCAGGGCCAGTTATTTCAATGACGATAACTTTAGCTGCAGTATATGCTCCTATCGCTTTAATGGGAGGCATTACAGGCTCTCTTTTTACCGAGTTTGCTCTCACCCTCGCTGGCGCTGTTTTTGTTTCAGGATTTCTTGCATTAACGCTTTCTCCCATGATGTGTAGCATCATGCTTACAAGCAAACATCAACCGAATCGTTTTGAAACAACAATAGACAATACGTTGTCTTACATTACACTTCGCTACTCAAATTTACTCGACAAAGTAATGGAGCGTCGACCAGCTGTTATTGTTTTTTGTGCTCTCGTCTTTATTTCTTTACCTTTACTCTTTAAATACATCCCTGCGGAGCTTGCTCCCACGGAAGATAAAGGCGCATTAATGGTACTAGCAAAAGCACCCTCCAATGCAAATTTAGATTACATTGAAAAGAGTATGCATCAAATAACAGACATTGCCATGAACGAGCCAAGTGTAATAAGTAGCTTGGCAATGTCGGGTGTACCTAATAGTAACCAAGGTTTTGGCATCGCAATTATGAAACCTTGGAGTCAACGAGATATTAATCCTAAACAACTCGCCTCTGCTTTAAAGTCAGATTTTGACAATATTGCGGCAATGGCAACCACTTCATTTCAAATGCCAGAGTTGCCTGGTTCATCAGGTGGATTACCCATTCAATTTGTGATCACAACATCTAATTCATTTGAAAGTCTAGTCGAAATAGCCAGTGATGTATTAGCTGCCGCACAAAGCAATCCTAAGTTTGTTTATTCGGAACTTGATTTGGCGTTCGATTCCGCGACCATGAATATTAAAATTGATCGCGATAAAGCAGGTGCTTATGGTGTAACAATGCAAGACATTGGCGTAACATTAGGCACCCTATTAAGTGATGGTTATATAAATCGTATTGATCTAAATGGACGTAGTTATGAAGTCATTGCACAAGTTGAAAGAAAATATCGTCTATCTCCGGATAAATTAGGTAATTTCTTTGTTAGAGCTAAAAATGGAGATATGTTGCCATTAAGTGAATTAATTACCATCGATATCACTGCAGAGCCCCGCTCTCTTGCCCATTTTAATCAGCTCAATAGCGCCACCATAGGAGTAGTACTTGCCCCGGGAGTCGCTATGGGTGATGCGATCACGTTCTTTGATGAGCTCGCCACCACCAAATTACCACAAGGCTATAATCATAGTTATTTAGGTGAAGCTCGACAATATGTAGAAGAAGGTGGTGCATTGTATGCCACATTCCTACTGGCGATATTGATTATTTTCCTTGTGCTAGCAAGTCAATTTGAAAGTGCTCGAGACCCCTTGGTTATTCTAATGACCGTGCCTTTAGCAATCAGTGGCGCGCTTGTTGCTCTTGCTTGGGGGGCGGCTACAATGAATATTTATACACAGGTGGGTTTGATAACATTGGTGGGTTTAATAACCAAACATGGCATTTTAATCGCAGAAGTTGCTAAAGAAGAGCAGCTACACCATGGTTTAAATCGTATTGATGCCGTTAAAAAGGCTGCCAGTGTTCGACTACGCCCTATTTTAATGACAACCGCAGCGATGGTTGCTGGCCTAGTACCATTGCTCTTTGCAACCGGTGCGGGTGCTGTTAGTCGTTTTGGTATCGGTATCGTTATCGTATCTGGTCTATCCATCGGGACATTATTTACTTTATTTATATTACCCGTTATTTACTCTTACATAGCAAGTACACATGCACCCGAAAAGGAATTTGATGAAACGCTAAAATTGAAAGTTCGAGATAAATAAAATAAAATATTAAAATATTAAAATAAAACGTTAAAAACAAAAGGAACACGCTATAAATAACGCGCCCCTTTATCAATAGATTATTAAAAAATAAGGGCTAATATATATTATTCAACACCGTATTTTTGACGATATGCTTTTACAGCTTGTAAATGTGATTGCATAGCGGACGAGCCCTCTAAATATGTGATCACATCATTAAACTTAACAATTGAAATCACTTTCACATCATGATCTTGTTCGATTTCTTGAATCGCAGAAAGTGAACCATTACCTTTTTCTTGGCGATCTAAAGCGATTAAAACACCTGCCAGTTGTGCATTATGTGCATTAATGAGCGTCATTGATTCTCTAATTGCAGTTCCCGCTGTAATAACATCATCAACGAGCATGATTTTGCCTTGCAAGGTAGCGCCTACTAAACAACCACCTTCTCCGTGTTTTTTTTCTTCTTTACGATTAAAACAATAGGGAAGATCCAAATCATAATCATTGGCTAAAGCGACTGCAGTTGTCGTTACGATTGGGATCCCTTTATACGCGGGCCCAAATAATAAATCATATTCTATTTTTGAATCTTGTAATGCTGCCGCATAAAAACGTCCTAAACGCGCCAGATCTCGACCGGTATTAAACAAACCTGCATTAAAAAAATAAGGACTTATCCGACCAGATTTCAAAGTGAATTCGCCAAATTTCAGCACTTCTTTTTCAATCGCAAAGGCAATAAATTCGCGTTGGTAATCTTTCATTATTTACGCTCCCTTTAATGCTTTTTTCTGCTCAACAATCAGTTTATCAATTCCACCTTTGGCCAAAGCTAACATAGCTAATAACTGTTCATGTGAAAAAGCACCTTTTTCTGCTGTGCCTTGAATTTCAATCATGCCTCCATCTTCAGTCATTACAACATTCATATCCGTTTGTGCATTTGAATCTTCAGCATAATCAAGATCGCATACAGGAGTATCTTTGTAAATACCCACTGAAACGGCTGCTATCATCTGTTTGAGGGGGCTTTTCTTGATTTTGCCTTCTGCTACCATCCAATTTAATGCATCGGCTAACGCAATACATGCTCCCGTAATTGAAGCAGTACGCGTGCCACCGTCAGCTTGGATAACATCACAATCTACAGTTATCATATTTTCACCAAAAGCGTCTAAATCAACAGCTGCTCTTAATGATCTCGCTATCAAACGTTGTATCTCTAATGTTCGACCTCCCTGCTTGCCTTTAGCCGCTTCACGTTGATTTCGTGTGTGCGTCGCACGAGGTAGCATCGCATATTCAGCAGTGATCCAGCCTTTACCTTTACCTTTTAAAAAACGTGGTACAGAATCAGAAACAGAAGCATTGCACAATACTTTAGTGTTACCAATTTCAATTAACACAGATCCCTCTGCATAATCTGTAAAATGACGGGTGATTTTAATTTCACGATTTTGCTCTGGGGTACGCTTACTCGGACGCATAAATAAAAAAGCCTTGTATAGAAATGAAAACCTAGTATATCGGCTCTGAACAATAAATTCAAAATAGGAGCGATGTATTATTTACATATTTGTAACCGTTAAAACTATTTTTCGCATACAGTAAACTACGATAGCAGTAAGCGATTGTAAAGAGACACTACAATCGCTTGATACCAAAGCTTTATTGGTCGGCTATATTGCTTATTTTAATTTCTTTATCGAGTTTTAAGATTGCTTTATCTTTAAACTTTTGACCCGCTACTTGCACTATTATTTGTTGCCGATGTGATCCTTGAATAAATATCGTTTGATAAAAATCTTTAACATCAGCCAGAGTGATCTCGGATAATTGTTTAATATACGCATTTTTACCGTTGATATTCGGACGGATATTTAACCACTGAAGTGTTAAATATGAAAATTCCGATGCCAATGACGTCGGTTTAGCTAAATAGTTTGCCACTTGTGATTTTTGAACGTCTTTAAAGTGATCTACCGTGACATTTTTAAGCTGCTTTTTAAATTGTACGATAAAAGCCTCAAAACGCAGATACAACGACTGATTTGATAATGTAGGGCTCTGTGTCACAAGAGCAAATGCAACGCTATTTTGAATAGATAAACTCATACTAAAAGGCGAATAGCTGAGCTGTTCCTGTGTACGTATTTGATCATAAAATGCAGGTTGTAATAACTTATTAAGTAACGCTGCAGTAGCTACCGCTTTATCACCGTTGAGATCGGTTAAATAAACACTTAATAAAGCATCGTCTTGCATTGCAGATGTCAAAGCATAATTTAAAGGCCCCTTTGTCACCTTCGCAACTTTACGTTGTAAATGATAAAAAGGTTTTTCTTGTATCTCAATAAGTTTCTTTAATTCACTATCTAACGCCAAAACCTCTTGCTTGCTAAAATTACCAAGTGCTAATAAGCGTAATGTAGACTGAGTGAACAGCTTGTTGCTAAAGTTTTGTAATTTTTCTAAGGTGATTTTATGTGTCGCTTGGCGCAACATTTCATCGGAGAATGCAGAAGTGCGCATTAGCTGTTTAAATGCATCAAAAGCAAAATTAAGCGTACTTAATTTTGATTTATTATCGAGTAAACGCAATATTTCTTGCTGTGCTTGCACTAATTCATTTTCATTAAATTGTGCATTTTTTAGTTTTTTTACTAACGTAAGCAATAACATATCTTGCTTATCACTATAGCCTGAAGTGCTCAATAATAGCCCATCATATGCATTTAAAGAGAAATCTAAACCTGCCTCTTGAGTCATGAAGTCAAGACCTGAGAGCTGTTTATCTAATACATATAAGAACATCGACATTAATACTTGATTTTCAGCACTATCATCAATTAAGTCTGCATTTAATTGTAATGTTAAACTTCCTTTAGGCTCTTTTAAATAAGCACTTTGCTGAAACCACAACGAATGCCCTTTTTGTGCAATCAATTGTACAGGTTCGATACTTGTTATTTTATGAACAGACAAATTCTCCGGAGACCAAGTATTATCAGGAGGCAATTGCATTTTTATAGAGTGACTAATATTAAGCCAACTTTTCAATTTGGCTTTACTTAATTTTTGATATGTATATTTTCCTTTATAATGAGGAATTTCCAACTGTCCTTTAGTCTGAGGGTTCAATACAAAAATACGACTATTTTCAGGCGTTAAATATGTTAATAATTTTTTAATAAAAAGAGGTTTAAACGCATCCAAACGATAGTCATAAAATAAAATATCTTGAATGGGGTATAATTGCATATCCGCAGATAATGTCATAACATAATTAAACGCACTGGTTTTTTTTAAAAACTTAAAATGTGTATCTAGGCTATTTTTCTGCTGCTGAAATTGTAATTCATTAACACCTTTATTTTTTATCAAATCGATAAAAGAAAACAATGTGACCATAATTTTATCTTGTGCATCTAACCCCTTAGAGGTTAATTTAAATTGCACTGAAAAACTCGAATAATTCTCACTTGTTGGGGCATAGAATCCTGCCATAACAGAATCAACTAAACCCTCTTTACGTAAAGTATCCGATAAACCCCCTTTATGATCAGAGCCAATTAAGCGACTTATATAACCACCGGGCTGATACATGTATTCATCTTTCACACTGGGCACTAAAAAATTCACTTGCAACATTTTAATATCTGCCGTTGGCTGCAAAGAAACTTTAATTGCACGCTCTTTATCCGTGATTAGCGGTATGACAATAATCGGTTTTTTAGTGTCTTTATCTATAATTTGCGTCAAATATCGACTTGCTATTTTTTCCAAATCAGTAATAGAGCGAGGACTGATTAAAACGACTTTCATTAAATTTGCCGAATAATAAGTATCAAAGAAACGCGTTAATTCATCATGTAATTTACTACCCGGCTTATCTTTTAATGTGTCTAAATCTCCCGTACTAAAGCGTGCTGAAGGGTGTTTTGGATTTAAGGTGTAGCGTTGTAATGCGTATAACTTGCGCATATCATTATCAAAATATGTTTTCTGCTCAGCATTAACCGTATGTCGCTCTTTATCTGCATAGGTTGCATCAAGTAATGGAGCACGCATCATATTCCCTAACCTATCTAATGCTTCTTCAAATACATTATCATTCACTTCAAAACCATACACCGTGATATCTTGGCCCGTGTAGGCATTAGTATACCCACCATTCTGATTCATAAAACGACTGTATGCATTAATCACGGGGTACCGCTCTGAGCCTAAAAATAACATATGCTCTAAATAATGAGCGAGCCCTAACTGGGTGTCCGGATTATGCATACTGCCAATAGGAACAGAAAGAGAAGCAGCACTATTTTTTAAATCAGGATCGGAGATCAATAGCACTTCTAATTTATTCTTTAGACGGATCTGCACATATTTTCGGTGATCATTAGAGCTTTTTTGAATCGAGGTTGTTAAAACTTGAAAGGTTTGCTTCGCATCTCTGGCAGGAGAAAGAAGCGTATTAGCAAATACGTTTGCTACACCACATAAAAAGAATAGAAGAACAACTTTACAACATAATTTATTTAATAACATTCTACATACCTATTATAACATTAGACTTTAAGCCAAAAAGTAACCGGCCCATCATTTGTTGATGATACCTGCATATTGGCCGCAAACACTCCATTTTCTACTCGTAAATGACATAAACGACATAACTCACTAAAATTCTCATATAGTTTTTTTGCGGTTTCGGGTGAGCTACCATTTGAAAATCCAGGACGGTTACCTTTATTAGTAATGGCTGCCAGTGTGAATTGAGAAATAACTAAAATATCTCCTTGTATCTGTTGCACATTAAGATTCATTTTACCCTGACTATCGGCAAATAAGCGAAAAGCCAATACTTTATCAACAAGTTTTTGACATTTAGTAATATCGTCTTCCTTTTCAATTCCCAATAAAATAAGTAATCCCTGGTTAATTTCTCCAACAACTTTATCCGAAACTTCGACTTTAGCTTTTGTTACACGTTGTATTAGTGCAATCATAATACCTCTCATTATTTTTTTCTTGTTGGATAAACTCATCAATGCTAACACTTACCTCTGCACCAAATAAAACAATTAACCAATTAAAGTAGACCCATACAAAAAGAAGAGGGATCACCGCCAAAGCACCATATATTATTTGCTGAGAGGGAAAGTTTATAATGTATAAACTAAATAAATCAGTTCCCATATGTAATAATATCGCACTGCTCAATCCACCGATTAAAGCATGCCGAGTATTTACTTTTTGATGCGGAACTAAAGTATACACGCCTGAAAAAGACAACCAAGAGATAATAAAAGGCATAAAACTCAGTAATTGCTCTCCCACTGATAAAAAACCTTTCACTTTTACAATCGTAAATAAATAAGAGCTTAAAGCAATACTTCCACCCAATATAATTGGACCTAAACTTAAAATCGTCCAATAAATGGTAAAGGCATGAACCCAAGAGCGCTTAATAGAGCAACGCCAAATACGGTTTATGGTTTTATCTATCGTCGAAATTAATAATAATGCGATAACTATCAAAGAAGCGATTCCCATCATACTCATTTTTTTAGTATTTTCGATAAAACCACTCATATGTAACTTAAGAGCATCTCCTGATGAGGGTAAAAAGTTATTATAAATAAAGTTTTCAAACATTTTATTTATATCAGAAAACATAGGAAAAGCTGAGAGCATATAAAAAATAACTGCAAGACAAGGAACAATAGATAATAAAGTAACATAAGCAAGATGTCCTGCTGGAACATTTATATTATCTTGACGACAACGTTTATATAAAAAAAGAAAGTATCGCATCCTATATTTAACTTGCTGAGTAACCCTTAATCTGAACATTTCACCCCCTAAAATCGTATTCAAAATATGCTTTACATTAGGATATAATACATGAAGCAATATTAATCAAAAAACAAATCCTTGCGACATTCTTTATCCGTCAAAATAGTCTTAATTAAAGTACACGGCTATTAAAATAGATGCGGTAAGGAGAAGCTATTAAATAGCTATCGCGATCAAACAGAATATGTTTTATGACAACAACTATATTCCGTATTCAAAAGTTTAATCGCTGTTTTTAACACGAATATTATCTTGTATATAATTATATACACCATTTTATGTACTGCCTCATACATGCTCATTACCCTATTTTAGATAAAAAAAGCCCTTACCTGCCAAAACAGATAAGGGCTTTTAAACATTAAACGAGTTTACTACATACCTTTTTTAGGGCGAGCTGCACGTTTACGTTCATTTTCCGTTAATAATTTTTTACGAATACGAATACATTTCGGAGTTACTTCAACTAATTCATCTACATCAATAAACTCTAAAGCTTGCTCAAGCGTCATATTGATAAAAGGTGAAAGTGTTTGCGCTTCATCAGTACCAGATGAACGTACGTTAGTCAGTTGTTTACCACGAATACAGTTAACCGTTAAATCGTTTGAACGGTTATGAATGCCAATGATTTGACCTTCGTATACTTCTGTTGCATGACCTAAGAATAGACGACCACGATCTTGTAAGAAGAACAATGAGTAAGTAACAGCCTTACCCGCTTGATTACAAACTAATACGCCATTTTGACGTTGACCAATAGTGCCACCTTTATGGGGACCGTAATGATCAAAAGTATGATAAAGAAGACCAGAGCCAGATGTCATTGTCAGAAATTCAGTTTGGAAACCGATCAAACCACGACTTGGGATCATAAAGTCTAAACGTATACGACCTTTACCATCTGGGATCATGTTAGTCAATTCAGCTTTACGAATGCCTAATTGCTCCATGATACTGCCTTGATGTTGCTCTTCACAATCAACCGTTAATGTTTCCATTGGCTCATGTAACACACCATCAACCATGCGCTCGATAACTTCAGGACGAGAAACTGCTAGCTCAAAACCTTCACGACGCATATTTTCTATTAATATAGCAAGATGTAGTTCACCACGACCCGATACTTTAAATTTATCAGGATCACCAGTTTCTTCAACTTTAAGTGCAACATTATGCACGAGCTCTTTATTTAAACGATCTAAAATATTACGCGATGTAACATACTTTCCTTCTCTACCACAAAATGGTGAATTATTAACTTGGAAAGTCATGGTAACCGTTGGTTCATCAACACTTAGTGGTGGTAATGCTTCTACATTATTTTGTGCACAAACTGTATCAGAAATTTTAAGCTCGCCTAAACCACTGATTGCAACAATATTACCCGCTTCTGCCACATCAATATTGTAACGCTCAAGCCCTAAGTAACCTAATACTTGGCCAACTTTAGCTTTACGCTGCTTACCGTCACTACCAATTATTGTTACTTGTTGGTTAACTTTAACACTACCACGCATAATACGACCTACGCCGATAACACCAACATAAGCATTATGATCAAGTTGTGAGATCTGCATTTGGAGATCGCCATCACGATCACCTTTTGGTGGATCAACATGATCAACAATTGCTTGGAATAATGATTCCATGTTTTCTGTTGGCTCTGCAGATTCTGAATTTGCCCAACCATTTAATGCAGATGCATAAACAACTTTAAAATCTAACTGTTCATCTGTTGCACCTAAGTTATCAAACAAATCAAAAACTTGATCGATTACCCACTCTGGACGTGCTCCAGGTTTATCAATCTTATTAATGATAACAATAGGTTTTAAGCCTTGTGCAAATGCTTTTTGAGTTACAAAACGCGTTTGAGGCATCGGCCCATCTACAGCATCAACAAGTAAACAAACACTATCTACCATAGACATAATACGCTCAACTTCGCCACCGAAATCAGCATGCCCAGGAGTATCTACTATATTAATACGATAACCGTTCCACTCAATTGCTGTGTTTTTAGCAAGAATAGTAATACCGCGCTCTTTCTCTAAATCATTAGAGTCCATAACTCGCTCTTCATTACCGCCACGAGTATGTAATGTTCCAGATTGCTCGAGCAATTTATCAACAAGGGTAGTTTTACCATGGTCAACGTGAGCAATTATGGCAATATTTCTTAATTTATCTAACGACATGATGCGCCTCAAAATAATAATGGTTGAAAAAATACCAATTAGGTAAATTTATATAAGGTTAAATTGGCCTAATTGGTATCTGTTTGGTTACTTTAGAACACAGTTAATGCATCCGAACCGAAGTGCGCACATTGTAACCATTATTTGAGAAATAGAAAGTTTTAACTACGTCACAATAAATATATCTTTCTAAAAAATAACTTTTTATGCTGATTTTTGAATTATATGCAAAATTCAGCACCATTTATGGGAAAATAAGCACCAATACAGGGCATGTTTTTTTAAATATCTATTTTGTTTATCTAAAACACGCTATAAACGGCCTTCTACAACTTGGCACGATTCTCGCTATACTTGTTTGAATATTATTTTTTGTTATTGTTATTGTTATTGTCTTTCTATCATTCGAGGTTGTAAAAATGTCTGTAAACACTGCACAAGACGTACTTAATCTTATTAAAGAGCAAGACGTGAAATTCGTTGATTTACGTTTTACTGATACGCACGGCAAAGAGCAACACGTTTCCGTTCCATTCCACCAAGTTACCGAAGACTTTTTTGAAGACGGAAAAATGTTTGATGGCTCATCTATTGCCGGTTGGAAAGGAATTCAAGACTCAGACATGATTTTAATGCCCGACCCGAGTACTGCCGTCATTGACCCTTTTACCGATGATCTAACTCTTAACTTGCGCTGTGATGTACTAGAGCCGAAAACAATGCTTGGCTATGATCGCGATCCACGCTCCGTCGCTAAACGTGCAGAAGCATATATGCGTTCAACGGGAATTGCAGATACCATTCTTTTTGGACCAGAGCCTGAATTTTTTCTCTTTGATGACGTGCGTTATTCAAATAACATCAATGGCGCTTTTTATGCCATTGATGCAAAAGAAGCTGCTTGGAACTCGGGCACTGTTTATGAAGAAGGTAATACGGGACATCGTCCTGGAATTAAAGGTGGTTACTTTCCTGTTTCCCCTGTAGATAGCGCCCAAAACATTCGATCGGCGATGTGTTTAATCATGGAAGAGATGGGCCTTGTCGTTGAAGCGCATCATCATGAAGTTGCCACCGCAGGTCAAAATGAAATCGCCTGTCGCTTTAATACCATAGTAAAAAAAGCAGATGAATTGCAAATATATAAATATGTAGTACATAATGTTGCTCATGCCTATGGTCAAACAGCAACCTTTATGCCTAAGCCCCTTGTTGGCGATAACGGCTCTGGTAATCACTGTCACCAATCACTCGCTAAAGATGGTGTTAATTTATTCTCTGGCAACCTCTATGGTGGCCTATCACAAATGGCGCTTTATTATATTGGCGGTATTATTAAACATGCAAAAGCTATCAATGCTTACACAAATGCATCAACTAACTCATACAAACGTCTGATCCCTGGCTTTGAAGCACCTGTAATGCTTGCATATTCTGCAGGTAATCGCAGTGCATCTATCCGCATTCCAGTGGTACCATCACCTAAAGCTTCGCGTATTGAAGTACGCTTCCCCGATCCAACCATGAATCCTTATTTAGGGTTTTCTGTGATGTTAATGGCCGGTCTTGATGGTATTAAAAATAAAATCGACCCAGGTGAAGCATTAGATAAAGATCTTTATGATTTACCAAAAGAAGAAGCAGATTCAATCCCACAAGTAGCAGTATCTTTTGAAGAAGCATTAGCGGCGCTCGATGCAGATAGAGATTTCCTTCTCCACGGTGGAGTTTTCTCTAATTCATCCATTGATGCTTTTATTAAACTAAAAAAAGCAGAGTGTGAAGCGGTTTCTCAAGCGACTCATCCTAAAGAATTTGAGTTATACTACAGCGTATAACGGAATCTTAATTTTTTTATCTTAAGAAAACCCGCATATATGCGGGTTTTTTGTTTATATCGGTTTTTTGTTTTGTTGCATTATAACTTCGCTGGTATATTTAGAGTCAATGCTAGTGCGCTCAATCTTGTATAAGGAAAATAGTCATGCCTTTTTTTATTTACCTATTTTGTCTTAGCCTTCTTAGTTGCAATCTTTACGCTTCCGAGACTTTAATTTATAAAGAAATTGATAAACAAGGTAATGTTCGCTTTTCCGATAGGTCCCAAAATCACACACAACCTATTAACATACAAATCAATAATGTTACACCTGCACGAATAGAAAAAGAAATTAAAAAAGAAGTAAAAAAATTAACATACAAATCAATAATGTTACACCTGCACGAATAGAAAAAGAAATTAAAAAAGAAGTAAAATCACAACAAATAAAAATAATTGCACATGAAATCAACATTATTTTCCCCCGCGATGATATGTCTATACGAAGCAATAATGGACTTTTGAATGTACAGGTAAATATATCACCACGCATGCAACAAACATATCGATTACAATTATTCATTGATGCAACTAAAGTGGGAAAAGCTCAATACTCTACAAACATTAGGCTTCAAAATATCGCACGAGGTACGCATAGCTTGCAAGTTTACTTGCTAGACAAAAACTCAAATGTGCTGAATAAAAGCCCCATTATTCATATACACCTATTACGCTCCACAGTAAAAAGATAATAACTAATGTTATCAACTAATGATCTAAAATTTCCCTTTATACTCTTAGAAGAAGCACAAACTGCCTTTCTTGTTATTCATCTAGGGGGAAAGGTCATCTATGCGAATCCAGCAACTGAATTATTACTTTTACAAAGTACTCAGCGCCTTTACACACAAACATTGAGCCAACTCGCTCATCAGTTTCATTTTGATAAACGCTATATTGAAAAAGTATTTAAAACCCAAAATTCATTTACACAAAGTGACGTTTCGTTATTAATTGAAGGTAAATCTTTATTTTTAAACTTAAGTGTTAGCCCTCTGTCATTTAATAGCCAAGCGCATGTACTAATTGAAATGCAAGGTATTAGCCAACAACGTAAATCACGACAAGTCTATTACCAACAACACCAACAACAAATAGCACAAGATTTAATGCGCTCTTTGGCACATGAAATTAAAAATCCATTAGGAGGACTTCGCGGGGCTGCGCAACTATTAGAAGCCGAATTAGCCAATGCAGATTTAAAAGAATTTACTCAAATAATTATTCAACAAGCTGATAGATTGAACGCATTAGTCGACCGTTTACTGGGCCCAACGAAAATAGGTACACGTAAATTGGACAACATCCATGTGGCTCTAGAAAAAATGCGTAAATTAGTGCAATTAGATTTGCCCGAAAACATCCGCATTCGAGTGGATTATGACCCGAGTATCCCTGATTTTGAAATGCAATCAGATCAACTACAACAAGCTTTCCTAAATATTGTACAAAATGCAGTACAAGCGTTATGTAGCGCCAATACACCCGACGCGCAAATAACTATCCGGACGCGTAGTGCCCACCAAATAACAATTAACGGTAGACCACAACGTTTAGTCGCAGAAATAAAAATAATCGATAATGGTCCGGGTATTAGCAAACATTTACAAGATACTCTTTTCTTTCCGATGGTCACTGGCAAAAAGAAAGGCACCGGATTAGGATTATCGATTGCACAAACACTCATAAAGCAACATCATGGACGTATCGAATACCAAAGTTGTAGCACACAAACTGAATTTTTGATCTATTTACCAATCATTTTATAAAAGAGAGAAATCATGGCAACAGCATGGATAGTAGATGACGATCATGCCATTCGTTGGGTATTAGAGCGTACGCTAAAAACAAAACAGATAAGTTATGCCAGTTTTCCCGACGCAGAAAGCTTGTGGGAGCAGCTACAAATCGAGCAACCCGAAGTGATTATCTCTGATATCCGTATGCAGGGTATAGACGGCTTAGCGCTTATGCGACGCATTCATCAAAAATTCCCACAACTCCCTATTATCATAATGACTGCGCACAGCGACTTAGACAGTGCTGTCAATGCTTATCAAAATGGCGCTTTTGAATATTTACCCAAACCGTTTGATATTCATGAAGCTAGCATCATGATACAACGGGCAATTAGTCACAGTTTAGAATTAAAACAGAAGAAATCACAGCCTGAAATAGCATTACATACTCCAGAAATAATAGGCAAAGCACCCGCGATGCAAGATGTATTTCGTGTTATTGGGCGCCTCTCTCGATCAAGTATGAATGTATTGATTAATGGCCAATCTGGCACCGGAAAAGAGCTTGTTGCACATGCCCTGCATAAGCATAGCCCTAGACGCACGCAAACATTTATTGCTTTAAATATGGCTGCCATTCCCAGAGAACTTATTGAAGCCGAGCTCTTTGGCCATGAAAAAGGTGCTTTTACAGGCGCTGTACAAAAACGAACAGGACGCTTTGAGCAAGCTGATGGTGGTACATTATTTCTTGATGAAATTGGAGATATGCCCTTAGATGTCCAAACGCGTTTATTACGCGTTCTTTCTGATGGACATTTTTATCGAATCGGTGGCACACAAGAAGTTCACGTTGATGTACGAATTATCGCAGCAACACATCACAATTTAGAAGAAAAAGTTGCAAAGGGGGACTTTAGAGAAGATCTGTTTCACCGTTTGAATGTTATACGTTTACAGCTACCGGCATTACAAGAACGTCGCGAAGACATCCCCTTATTAAGCCAGCATTTTTTACAACAAATTGCCACAGAGTTAAATGTTGAACAGAAAAAAATTAGTGCGAAGTGTCAAAAATATTTACAAAGCCTAGCGTGGCCTGGTAATGTTCGCCAACTTGAAAATTTATGTCGCTGGCTTACGGTAATGGCCAGCGGTCAAGAAATACATATTCATGACCTACCTTTAGATCTCAAAGCGCAAACAACAACCCATTCTAACAATGCTCCTGAGTGGCAACAAATGCTGGTACAATGGACTCGCTCCGCGTTACAAAACGGACAACAAAATTTACTAAGTGAAGCCTTACCTCAGCTAGAAAAATTAATGTTACAAACTACTTTATCTTTTACTCATGGTAAAAAATTAGAAGCAGCTCAGAAACTCGGTTGGGGACGCAACACCTTAACACGCAAATTAAAAGAATTTAACCTTTAATAAAATGCGATCTTAGACTTCTAGAATAGGCACATTTAAATTTTTTTATTTGCCTATAAATCGCATGATGAAATCTAATATGGATTAGACATTTATATCTCTATTGTAACGATGCTATTCCTTTAAAATTTTTACAAAAAATAAAGATTAAACTTGCCCATAGTCTTGGTTATCACCTAACCAGCGTTTGGTTAATGGCATTATATATTGTGGATATTCATAGAGTAATTGCTGTGCAAGGCGCTTTACATCCGGAAGTAAACTTTGATCGCGTAATAAATCTGCAATTTTAAAGCTGGCAACGCCCGTTTGTTTAGTCCCTAATACTTCTCCTGGCCCGCGTATAATAAGATCTTGCTCTGCAATATAAAAACCATCATTACTACGCCGCAATATTTGTAAACGTTTTTTTGCCACCTTTGACAACGGATCTTTATAAAGTAAAACACAATGACTAGCAACACTGCCACGCCCCACCCGCCCGCGCAATTGATGTAATTGAGCAAGCCCTAAACGCTCCGCATTTTCAATTATCATTAAGCTGGCATTAGGCACATCGACGCCGACTTCTATCACCGTTGTAGCGACAAGCAAGTCGAGATTTCCGCTTTTAAATGCTTCCATTACATATTTCTTCTCTGACCCTCTCATCCGCCCGTGCACCAAGCCTATACGTAAATCAACAAGGGAAAGTTGCAAATCATTAGCAATATTTTCCGCAGCTTGACATTGCAAAGCTTCAGATTCAGAAATTAAAGTACATACCCAATATGCCTGACGCCCTTGATCCTTACACGCATGATAAACACGACGAATAATATCACCTCGACGAGTTTCAGGTAGTACTATGGTTTGTACTGCCGTACGCCCCGCAGGTAACTCATCAATCACCGAAACTTTCAAATCTGCATATGCGGTCATCGCCAACGTCCGTGGGATGGGTGTCGCGGTCATGGTCAATTGATGTGGAGCAAAATCTCCCGATTTTCCCTTGCTGCGCAATGCTAAACGTTGATGTACACCAAAACGGTGTTGCTCATCTACAATGATCAACTGTAAATTTTTAAATATGACATTATTTGAAAATAATGCATGTGTTCCAATCACCATTTGTGCTAAACCAAGCTGTATATCTTCCGTTTGTGAGCGTTTCTCTTTTATTTTCATCTTCCCCGATAACATCCCCACTCGCACCCCAAGAGGGCCAAACCAGTCTTGAAATGTTAAATAATGTTGCTCCGCTAATAATTCGGTAGGCGCCATAAGCGCCACTTGATAACCTGCCTCTATGACACATAATGCAGCCAGTGCCGCCACTAATGTTTTTCCAGAACCAACGTCCCCTTGTACCAGACGCATCATAGGTTTATTTTTTTGTAAATCTTGTACAATCTCAGCAACCACTCTTTGCTGCGCATTAGTGGCGGAAAAAGGCAAACCTTGTAATAATTGAGGCCCAAGTGTTGTACTTTTTGCAATTGACACACTTTGGTTTTTTTGCATGGCACTGCGTATCATTAACATATTAACTTGTTGTGCTAATAATTCTTCTAGAATCAAGCGTTGTTGTGCCGGATGGCTACGCGATTCAAGTTGCTCAATACAGGCATCGATAGGCGGCTGATGGAGATAGTGCAAAGCATCATGAAGACTTAATGGGTATGTCAACAAGTGGGTAGGTAATACTTCTTCAATATCATTTTGTTTTAATAGATGTAACGCTTGTAAAACAAGTTTACGTAAACTGTTTTGTTTTAAACCTTCAGTACAGGGATACACGGGTGTTAAATACCCCGCTTCAGTGTTTTTTTGACGTTTATCGATAAAATGATACTCTGGATGAGTGACTTCAACACCTTGATAACCAATTTTAAAATCACCAAAACATTGTATAAGACGGCCCTCTGTAAACGAATTTTGTTGCGCCACATTAAAATGGAAAAAATTAAGGCAAGCAATGCCACTTTCATCACGGATCTTACATTTTAAAATGCGTCGTTTTCCCCTTTGCACTTGGCTACTAATAATACGTCCCACAATACTGACTTGCATACCCTCTTGCAATTGCGAAATCGAATACACGCGCGCACGATCTTGGTAATGTAAGGGCAAATGAAAAAGCAAATCCGCAACCGTGTATAAATTCATTTTTGCTAAACGCTCAGAAAGTTTTATCCCGACGCCATCTAATACCGTAAGAGGTATTTTGTGTAATTTCATTGTGGTTCCAATAAAAGATAAAACATATTCAACGAAACACTGTTATAGCATTACTAGCATCAGAGACACTTACTTGAAATTTAATTTTCTCTGAACTTGCATGACCTCGTTGCTGTAAAACATGTAATAACTTCAATTGACGCAGATACAAAATCTGTAAAGTCTGTTTATCTAAGCAAATATAACGCTCACCTTTAAATTGAGCTTTAATTTCCTCATAATAACGAGTTTTAACACTCCAAAAAGCACCGACGACACCTCCTGATAAGGCAGCAACACCTAACGTCAGCCCTCCTACAGCTAAATCTATTGCAAGACCAATACCCGCGCCTTTTGCTACGGAACTACCGAGTTGCACTCCATACTCTTGTATATTATCACGAGAAAACAGGTCTAACTCCCATCGGCCTTGCTGAATATTCAATGCGCTATCTTGTATATCTTGTTGCCTAAATTGATATAAGGCTAATAATTTTTTAACACAATCCAACTCGGCTTTACGGACTTTATTTTGTAACATCAACATCGCCTTTTGGGGACCATCATCAATATCCGGCACCGCATAACGCAATGCTCCACACTCAATAATAAGCTCTGCCATTAATTTTTTTGCAAGAGTTAATAACGACTGCCACTGACTCTTACGTTGTTTTATCAATGCGCTTAATAATTCTTCTTTATCTGCGAGTAACGTTTGCATCTTTTGATAAATTTTTAATTCATCACTGAATTTAAAATTAACGTTATCAAAACAAACATACGCATGAAAATTAAGACGTGCCAATTGAGCTACCCATCGCGTCGTATTCTCTTGTTCTCCTTTAATAAAATTAAGTACCGGTATAATAGGTTTTACCGCATAGCTTAGTATCTGTAATTCATCTCGATACTTACCCAAAGTAGGCTCTCTCACATCAATCACATAGAAAATAAGATCATTTATTAGCAACGAACGTAACACTTTAGCTTCTTGCAACCATTCACCATTATCCGTTACGTTATCTAAAAAATATTGTAATCGTTCAATACCATCGACACGTTGTCCACTAAAATATGTGCTTAACAATTGTAATAAACAAGTACTATCCTCTAGACCGGGAGTATCATAAAGCGCTAATTGTTGAGTGCTATCAATCACAACAGCACCGCCTTCGACATGCCTTGTCGTCCCCGCACAATCGGCAACGTCTCCAAAGGTAACATCACGTAATAAAGTGCGTATTAATGAAGTTTTCCCTACATTTGTATGCCCTACAACTGCAACAGATAAACTAATCATTCTGACTCCTTAGCTGCATAATATTATCTAAATCAATATTTGTGTTTAAGGCTAATTGATACCATTGACTTAAACGTAACGCCCCTTTTTCTGCAGACACAATTAATGTCGCACGATATAATTATTTACATCCTATTTTGAATAACTATACGAATTCATTCGCAAAAAATAAGGTTTCATTATGAATTTTAGAGACTTAGAGTATTTAATCGCACTTGAGGAGGTAAAACACTTTCGCAAGGCCGCCGAAAAGTGTTATGTCAGCCAACCCACATTAAGTGGACAGATCCGTAAATTAGAAGAAGAGCTCAATGTTAAATTAATGGAGCGGTCATCACGTAAAGTTATTTTTACACAAGCCGGTTTAGATATTGTCGCCAAAGCAAAAAATATTTTAGTTGAGGCCAAATCATTAAAAGAGATAGCAAAAAGTTACAATGAACCTATGCAAGGACAACTACATATTGGTTTAATTCCCACCGTTGCCCCTTATTTATTGCCTTTGATCATTCCTCGCATTAGAAAAAACTTTCCCGATCTTGAGGTTTTTTTGCATGAAGATCAAACTAAAGTACTCATTAAACAACTCGAAAGTGGTGACTTAGATTGTTTAATGTTAGCTTTATTGCCTGACATGCACAATTTCAAAAAATATCCTCTTTACGTGGAGCCCTTAGAGCTAGCTTTATCTGAAACACATCGTTGGACAAACAAAAAAGAAATCGATATTAAAAAACTTTGTGGTGAGCGTATTTTAATGCTTGCTGATGGGCATTGCCTACGTGATCAAGCTTTAGGATTTTGTTTTGCCGCAGGTGCGATTGAAGACAATAGTTTCAAGGCCACCAGTTTAGAAACACTACGTCATATGATAGGTGCTGATAATGGCTTAACCCTCTTACCACAACTTGCAATTCCTCTGAGTCGCCATCAAGCAGGCATTATGTATATCCCCTTTACGGCGCCAATTCCAACACGAAATATTGTTTTATTGTGTCGAAAAAACAGCGTGCGTAAAATTTGCTTTACACAACTTTCTGCATTGATAACAAAAGCGGTCAATAAACAACTCGATAAATATTAAGCACAAAAAAGCCGAACATATGTCCGGCTTTTTTAATGTAACTTAAAAGTAAGACTAATCTTCTTTGTCTGCTACTACTGGGCGATCTACGAACTCGATGTAAGCCATTGGGGCTTTATCACCAGTACGGAAACCACATTTAATGATGCGTGTGTAACCACCAGGACGATTCGCATAGCGAGGTCCTAATTCATTAAACAATTTAGCTACGACCGCGCTATCACGCGTGCGAGCAAAAGCTAAACGACGGTTAGCAACGCTATCCGTTTTAGCTAGTGTAATTAAAGGTTCAACTACACGACGAAGTTCTTTTGCTTTTGGTAAAGTAGTCTTAATTACTTCATGCTCAACAATTGAACTCGCCATATTGCGAAACATAGCCTGACGATGGCTACTGTTTCGGTTAAGTTGACGTCCACTGTGACGATGACGCATGACTTAATCCTTATTATTCGTTATTCAGATGACTGGTATTAATCTTCGATTAAACTTACTGGTGGCCAGTTTTCTAGGCGCATACCTAGAGACAGTCCACGTGATGCAAGTACATCTTTGATTTCAGTGAGTGACTTCTTACCTAAATTAGGTGTTTTAAGAAGTTCAACTTCTGTACGTTGTACCAAATCACCAATATAGTGAATCGTTTCTGCTTTTAAACAATTAGCAGAACGAACAGTTAACTCTAAATCATCTACTGGGCGCAAGAGAATTGGATCAAACTCAGGTTTCTCTTCTTTCTCAACAGGAACATTAGCTTCACGTAAGTCAACAAATGCGTCTAATTGTTCAGCTAAAATTGTAGCTGCACGACGAATTGCTTCCTCAGGATCTATAGTACCATTTGTTTCCATATCGATGATAAGTTTGTCTAAATCTGTACGTTGTTCAACACGAGCTGACTCAACACTGTAAGCAATACGCTCAACAGGACTGAAACAAGCATCGACTAATAAACGACCGATTGGACGCTCATCTTCTTCACTATGAATACGTGTTGAAGCTGGAACGTAACCGCGACCTGATTCAATTTTAATACGCATGCTGATTTCAGCATTGCCTGTTAAATGACAGATCACATGTTCTGGGTTGACTATCTCGACATCACCATCATGGATAATGTCGCCTGCCGTAACAGGACCAGCGCCAGATTTAGTTAAGCTAACTAGAACTTCGTTTTTACCTTCAAGCTTAACAGCAAGACCTTTAAGGTTAAGAAGGATCTCAAGGATATCTTCTTGCACGCCTTCTTTGCTGCTGTACTCATGTTGTACACCATCAATTTCGACTTCGGTTACCGCTGCACCAGGCATAGACGATAATAAAATACGGCGAAGTGCGTTACCTAGAGTGTGGCCAAAACCACGCTCAAGCGGCTCTAAAGTCACTTTTGCTCTTGTTGCGTTGACTTGTTCAATATCAACTAATCTTGGTTTTAGAAAATCAATTACAGAACCCTGCATTTGTGTCCTCTCTTAGCAGTTAACTTTACTTAGAGTAAAGCTCGATGATTAACTGTTCGTTAATCTCAGCAGATAAATCTGAACGTTCAGGTTGACGTTTAAACTCGCCTTCCATCTTCGTTGTATCAACTTCAACCCAAGGTAGGGCCTCACGTTGACCAGCGATCTCTAATGCAGCGCTAATACGCGCTTGCTTTTTAGATTTTTCACGGATTGCGATAACATCGCCAGCTTTCACATTGAAAGAAGGTATGTTTACAACTTTACCGTTAACAGTTAGCGCTTTATGACTAACTAGTTGACGAGATTCAGCGCGAGTAGCACCAAAACCCATACGGTAAACAACATTGTCTAAACGACCTTCAAGAAGTTGAAGAAGGTTTTCACCAGTGTTGCCCTGTAAACGAGCTGCTTCTTTGTAATAGTTACGGAATTGCTTTTCTAGTACACCGTAAATACGACGAACTTTTTGCTTTTCACGTAGTTGTAAACCGTAGTCAGATAGACGAGGTTTACGTGCACCATGTACACCTGGTGCATTATCAATCTTACACTTAGATTCAATCGAGCGGACACCAGACTTTAAGAAAAGATCTGTTCCTTCACGACGGCTAAGCTTCAGCTTAGGACCTAAATATCTTGCCATTGTTCTTTCTCCAATTACCTTAGAAAGTTGCGATTAAACGCGACGTTTCTTTGGTGGACGACAACCATTATGAGGGATCGGCGTAACGTCAGTAATATTAGTTACACGGAAACCCGCCGCGTTTAGTGCGCGAATCGAAGATTCACGACCAGGTCCTGGTCCATTTACAAAAACTTCTATGTTTTTAAGACCATACTCTTTTGCTGCTTCTGCAGCACGTTCTGCTGCAACTTGAGCTGCGAACGGAGTAGATTTACGTGAACCACGGAAACCAGAACCACCGGCAGTTGCCCAAGAAAGAGCATTACCTTGACGGTCTGTAATAGTTACGATTGTGTTGTTGAAAGACGCATGGATATGAGCCATACCATCCACGACTTGCTTTTTAACGCGCTTGCGAGCACGAGTTGGAGTCTTAGCCATTATCTCTTACCCTTATTATTTTCTAATTGCTTTACGCGGACCTTTACGAGTACGAGCATTCGTTTTAGAACGCTGTCCACGTACAGGCAAGCTGCGGCGATGGCGAATACCACGATAACAACCAAGGTCCATAAGACGCTTGATGCTCATAGATACTTCACGACGTAAATCACCTTCAACGGTGAAATTAGCTACTTCTTTACGAAGAACTTCGATTTGTGATTCTTCCAGATCGTTAAGCTTTGTAGATTCAGCAAAACCAGATGCTGCACAAATTTTTTGTGCGCTAGTTTTACCAATACCAAAGATTGCAGTTAATGCAATTACAATGTGCTTATGATCAGGAACGTTAATGCCAGCGATACGGGCCACTATGCACTCCTTTTATAATTAATGATTCATTTGCGAAAAGCCCGGTAGGATACTCTACAAATGACGATTTATCAAACAATTAATGCTTAGATAGCTTCTCTACCTAAGCATTTGATCCAAAATCTAAATTAGCCTTGGCGTTGTTTATGCTTTGGCTCTACACAGATAACACGCACCACACCGTGGCGCTTGATAACTTTGCAGTTACGACAGATTTTTTTAACGGATGCACGAACTTTCATTGCAACACTCCGTAGTTAGTATAACTTTACCAGAAACGGTTATTTACCGTAATCCTTTAAGTTAGCTTTTTTCAAGACAGATTCATATTGATTAGACATCAAATGCGTCTGTACTTGTGCCATAAAGTCCATAATAACAACAACGATAATTAATAACGACGTACCACCGAAGTAGAACTGCGTATTCATTGCGACCATCATAAACTCGGGAATCAAACAGATAAAGGTAATATATAACGCGCCAACTAATGTTAAGCGTGTCATCACTTTATCAATGTAACGTGATGTTTGTTCTCCGGGACGAATACCTGGAATAAAGGCACCGCTTTTCTTCAAATTATCTGCTGTTTCACGTGGATTAAACGTTAACGCAGTATAAAAGAAGCAAAAGAAGATAATTGCGGCTGCATATAACATCATATGTAACGGTTGTCCTGGCTGTAACGCCAAAGAAACATCCGATAACCAGCCTAAACCTTCAGTCCGACCAAACCAAGCAGCTATTGTACCAGGAAATAAGATAACACTCGAGGCAAAAATTGCAGGAATTACACCCGCCATGTTTAATTTCAATGGCAAGTGGGTACTTTGAGCAGCAAAAATCTTACGACCTTGTTGACGTTTAGCGTAATTAACAACGATACGTCGTTGACCACGTTCAACAAAAACAACAAATGCCGTTGTTGCAAAAACGATAACAATTAATGCGAGTAACACTATAACATTAATTTCGCCTTGGCGTGCTTGCTCAATTGTTTTGCCGATTGCACCTGGCAAACCAGCGATAATACCTACAAAAATAATGATAGAAATACCATTACCAATACCGCGTTCGGTAATTTGCTCACCCAACCACATAAGGAACATTGTTCCTGTGACTAAGCTTACAACTGCCGTGATATAAAATGCCATGCCTGGATTTTCAACCAGACCGGGCATCATCGTTGGCAAACCGGTTGCAATACCTATTGCTTGGAATGTACCTAACACTAAGGTACCGTATCGAGTGTACTGGTTGATCTTTCGACGACCAGATTCACCCTCTTTCTTTAGCTCAGCTAAAGGAGGATGTACTACCGTTAACAGCTGGATAATAATTGACGCAGAAATATACGGCATAATACCCAGAGCAAAGATAGAGGCACGCGATAGAGCACCACCAGAGAACATGTTAAACATCTCTATGATGGTACCCTTCTGTTGGTTAAACAGATCAGCTAGGACAGCGGCGTCAATACCAGGAATCGGAACGAAAGAGCCCATACGGAACACTAAAATAGCACCCAAAACAAACAAAAGTCGTGTTTTGAGCTCGCCTAACTTAGCGCCTTGCATTGCTTTAGGATCTAATCCTGGTTTCTTAGCCATTGCCTATTATTCCTCGATTTTTCCGCCTGCAGCTTCAATAGCAGCACGAGCACCCTTCGTTACACGAAGACCCTTAACCGTTACTGAGCGAGAGATTTCACCAGAAAGAACTACTTTTGTAAACTTAATAGTGTTTACAAGTAGACCTGCCTGTTTCAACGTTTCTAAAGTTACAACATCACCTTCTACTTTAGCTATTTCGTTCAAACGAACTTCGCAGCTAACGAGAGATTTACGTGATGTGAAACCGAATTTAGGTAAACGTTGTTTCAAAGGCATTTGACCACCTTCAAAACCTGGACGTACTTTACCGCCTGAACGAGCTTTTAAACCTTTATGACCGCGGCCACAAGTTTTACCATATCCAGAGCCGATACCACGACCAACACGTTTAGCAGAAGGCTTAGAGCCAGCTGCTGGAGATAGAGTATTTAGTCTCATAATTACCCCTCAACCTTAACCATATAGAACACTTTATTAACCATACCACGTACTGCTGGAGTATCTTCCAACTCAACAGTATGACCGATGCGACGCAGGCCTAGACCTTTGATACACGCACGATGCTTTGGTAAACGGCCAATTGCACTTTTGGTTTGAGTTACTTTAATCGTTTTAGTAGCCATGCTTAATTACCCCAGTAATTCATTAACAGATAAGCCGCGCTTAGCTGAAATCTGCTCAGGAGAGTTCATGTTCTCTAGAGCATCAAGCGTAGCGCGAACTACGTTAATTGGGTTAGTTGAGCCGTAAGCTTTAGCAAGTACATTTTGTACGCCAACAACTTCTAATACGGCACGCATTGCACCACCTGCGATGATACCAGTACCTTCAGATGCTGGTTGCATATACACTTTAGATCCAGAGTGACGACCCTTGATCGGATGTTGCAGAGTGTTACCTTTAAGCTTGATTTCGCTGATATTGCGACGTGCTTTTTCCATAGCTTTTTGAATAGCTGCTGGAACTTCACGTGCTTTACCATAACCAAAACCTACTCGGCCATTACCATCACCAACAACTGTTAGTGCTGTAAAGCTAAAGATGCGACCACCTTTAACAACTTTTGATACACGGTTCACTGCGATTAGCTTTTCGTTCAGATCACCGGCTTGAGATTCTACTTTTGACATAATCTTTACCCTTAGAACTGAAGACCAGCTGCACGAGCTGCTTCAGCTAATGCTGCTACACGACCGTGGTATTGGAAACCGCTACGGTCAAAAGAAATTTTACTAATTCCTTTTTCAACTGCGCGTTCTGCAACTAATTTTCCAATTAGTTGAGCTGCTTCTATGTTACCACCGTTACTCACTTGAGCACGTACTTCTTTTTCTAAAGTAGAAGCACTTGCTACGACTTGTGCGTCAGCTGTAATTACCTGCGCGTAAGTATGGCGAGGTGTACGGTTGATCACTAGACGAGTCGCACCAAGCTCTTGTAACTTCTTACGTGTGCGAGTAGCACGACGAAGACGAGATGATTTCTTATCCATGTTCTTACCTTACTTTTTCTTCGCTTCTTTACGACGCACGTTTTCATCAGCATAACGAACACCTTTACCTTTGTAAGGCTCAGGTGGACGGAACGCACGGATCTCTGCAGCTGCTTGACCAACTTGTTGTTTATCAGCACCTTCCAAGATAATTTCTGTTTGGCTAGGAGCCGTAACAGTAATTGATTTTGGTAATGTATAAACAACAGGGTGAGAGAAACCTAAAGCTAGGCTTATCTCTTGGCCTTTAACTTGTGCACGATAACCAACACCTTTAAGAAGAAGAGTCTTCTTAAATCCTGTTGATACACCGATCATCATGTTGTTAACATTAGCACGAGCAGTACCTGCTTGTGCCCAAGCATCTTTAATGCCTGCAACAGGTGCAAATGTAATTACACCGTCTTCTAATTTAACAACAACAGCATCATTAAGAGTACGAATTAATTCGCCTTTACCACCTTTTAGGGTGATCTCTTGACCGTTTACTTTAACTTCTACGCTAGCAAGAACAGTAATTGGTGCCTTAGCAATACGAGACATAAACTACTCCTTACGATACGTAACAGATGATCTCACCACCGATGCTCGCTTTACGCGCAGCACGGTCAGTCATAACACCATGTGAAGTTGAAATAATCGCGATACCTAAACCAGCCATAACTTTTGGTAAGTCGGTCGCACCTTTGTAGATACGTAGGCCAGGACGAGAAACTCGTTTAATAGTATCGATAACTTTTTTGCCTTCGAAGTACTTTAAAGTAACTTCTAATTCAGGCTTTGTGTCACCAGCAACAACGAAATCTGAAATATAACCTTCGGCTTTAAGAACAGCTGCTATTGCAACTTTCTGCTTAGAAGAAGGCATCTTTACAAATACTTTGCTTGCTGCTTGACCGTTACGAATACGCGTAAGCATATCCGAAATAGGATCTTGCATGCTCATAACTTTTTACTCCGTGATTAATTGATTACCAGCTGGCTTTTTTCAAGCCAGGGATTTCTCCGCGCATCATATGTTCACGAACCTTAATACGGCTCATGCCAAATTTACGAAGATAACCATGTGGACGCCCAGTCACACGACAACGGTTACGTTGACGAGATGAGCTTGAATCACGAGGTAGCGTTTGAAGCTGTAGTACTGCATTCCAACGATCTTCATCGCTAGAATTAATACCACTGATAATTGCTTTTAAACTAGCACGCTTTTCAGCGAACTTGGCAACTAGCTTCGTACGTTTTACTTCACGCGCTTTCATTGATTGTTTAGCCATTATTTACACCTTACTTACGGAATGGGAAGTTAAACGCTGCAAGTAATGCATGTCCTTCTTCGTCAGTCTTAGCTGATGTAGTAATTGTGATATCTAAACCACGTACTTTATCAACTTTATCGTAATCAATTTCAGGGAAAATGATTTGCTCACGAACACCCATAGAGTAGTTACCACGACCATCAAATGACTTAGCATTTAGGCCACGGAAATCACGCACACGAGGGATAGCGATTGTTACCAAACGCTCAAAGAAATCCCACATACGTGCTCCACGTAGTGTTACTTTACAACCAATTGGGTAGCCTTCACGAATTTTGAAGCCTGCCACTGAGCGGCGTGCTTTAGTGATCATTGGCTTTTGCCCTGAGATCAGTGCCATATCTGACGCCGCATGCTCAAGAACTTTTTTATCGGCCAGTGCTTCACCAACACCCATATTAAGGGTGATTTTCTCTATTCGAGGGACTTGCATAACAGACGTGTAGCCGAATTGCTTTTGCAAATCAGACACCACGTTGTCTTTATAGAAATTATGCAGTTTCGCCATCGTAAACTCCAGTTACTTCACAAGTTCATTATTAGATTTGAAAAAACGTACTTTCTGTTCGTTTTCAAGTCTAAATCCAACACGATCCCCTTTACCCGTTTCTGGGTTAAGGATCGCAACATTTGATACTTCGATTGGTGCTTCCTGTTCAATAATACCACCAGTCACACCCGCTTGAGGGTTTGGCTTTTGATGTTTTTTAACAGTGTTCACACCTTCAATAATTAGTTTGCCGTTAGCTAAAACTTTAGAAATTTTTCCAGTTTTACCTTTATCTTTACCGGCGATAACTATTACTTCATCGTCACGTTTTAATTTTACTGCCATTTCGATTCCTTACAGTACTTCTGGCGCCAGTGAAACAATCTTCATAAAATTATCATTACGAAGTTCACGAGTTACAGGGCCAAAGATACGTGTACCGATAGGCTGGTTGTTTGCATTCAACATGACCGCAGCGTTGCGATCAAAACGAATTACAGAACCATCGGGACGACGTACACCTTTTCTGGTACGCACAACCACAGCTGTGTGAACATCACCTTTTTTAACTTTACCGCGAGGAATTGCTTCCTTCACAGATACTTTGATGAGGTCACCGATTGCTGCATAACGGCGATGCGAGCCACCAAGGACCTTAATACACATTACGCGTCGAGCGCCAGAATTATCGGCGACATCTAGCACACTTTGCATTTGGATCATTACAGTGCTCCGCTATTTACAATTAATACTCTCTAACTAAGAGTTGCTTACCCTTAAAATAAGGGAACGGCATCATACCATCACAGTTTAAAAAAACGGCACCCTATAGAGCGCCGTTTAACATATATAACTAATAATAATTTATAAAAATTATGCTTTAGTTACGACTTCAGCCAATGTCCAAGACTTAGTCTTAGATAAAGGACGGCATTCACTAATCTTAACGATGTCGCCTTCACTACACTGGTTACTTTCATCATGTGCATGTATCTTAGTCGTACGCTTCATGAATTTTCCGTATAACGGATGCTTCACTTTACGTTCGATAGCTACAACGATAGATTTATCCATCTTAGCACTAATTACTTTTCCTTGAAGAGTACGAGTATTACATTCGCTCATTACGCACCTGCCTTCTGAGTTAGTACAGTTTTAACACGGGCAATGTCACGACGTAATACTTTAATTACGTGTGCTTTTTCTAACTGACCAGTGTTTAACTGCATACGTAAGTTAAATTGCTCACGTAATAAGTTTAAAAGCTCAGCATTAAGCTCTTCAACACTTTTATCTTTAAGTTCGTTAGCTTTCATTACATCACCTTACGAGTTACAAAAGTTGTAGATAATGGCAATTTAGAAGCAGCTAAAGCAAACGCTTCACGAGCTAATGCTTCAGGTACACCTGCCATTTCATACAAAACTTTTCCTGGTTGAGTTTGAGCAACCCAATATTCCACGTTACCCTTACCTTTACCTTGACGCACTTCAAGAGGCTTCTGAGTAATCGGTTTATCAGGAAACACGCGGATCCAGATTTTTCCTTGACGCTTCACGTGACGTGTCATTGCACGACGCGCAGCTTCAATTTGACGAGCAGTAATACGACCGCGACCTGTAGCCTTTAGTCCGAACTCGCCAAAGCTTACTTCCGTACCTTTAGAAAGGCCACGGTTGCGACCCTTCATCATTTTACGGAACTTCATACGTTTTGGTTGCATCATTAGATATTACTCCTACTTACCGCGACCTTTGCGTTTTGGTTTAGATGGCTGTTCTTGTTGTAGTGGTAAACCACCTAGAACTTCACCTTTAAATATCCAAACCTTAACACCGATGATACCGTAAACTGTTAACGCCTCAGACGTTGAGTAATCGATATCGGCACGAAAAGTATGTAGAGGCACACGACCTTCACGATACCATTCAGCACGTGCGATTTCTGCACCACCTAAACGACCACTAACTTGAACTTTAATGCCTTTAGCGCCAAGACGCATAGCATTTTGAACCGCACGCTTCATAGCACGACGGAACATTACACGACGCTCTAACTGAGAAGAGATTGAATCTGCTACTAGTTTTGCGTCAAGTTCAGGTTTACGAACTTCTGAAATATTGATTTGAGCTGGAACACCGGCCATTTTAGCAATAGCTGTGCGTAGCTTCTCAACATCTTCACCTTTTTTACCAATTACAACGCCTGGACGTGCAGTATGAATAGTCACACGAACACTTTTAGCAGGACGTTCAATTGTAATTTTAGATAAAGAAGCATTTTTCAGTTTCTCTGTTAAAAATTTACGTATTTGATAATCACTATGTAGATTATCTGCAAATTCTTTTGTGCCAGCATACCAAGTAGAGCTAAATGCTTTAGTGATACCTAGGCGAATACCGTTAGGATGAACTTTCTGTCCCATTGCTTAACCCCTGTCTGATACCACTACTGTGATGTGGCAAGAACGCTTCATTATACGATCGGCACGGCCTTTCGCACGAGGCATAATACGCTTCATTGTTGGACCTTCGTTCACAAAAATACTTGTGATAACGAGTTCATCAACATCCGCGCCTTCATTATGCTCAGCGTTTGCGATAGCAGAATCTACAACTTTCTTAATTAACACGGCAGCTTTCTTAGGGCTGTATGCTAAAAGTTCTAGTGCTTTTTCTACTGAAAGACCACGAATTTGATCCGCAACCAAACGCGCTTTCTGAGCAGAAGAACGAGCATATAAATGTTTAGCTAAAGCTTCCATAATAACCTCTATTTCTTCGCTTTCTTATCCGCGACATGGCCACGGAAAGTACGAGTTGGTGCAAATTCACCCAGTTTTTGACCGACCATTTCGTCAGTTACAAATACTGGCACGTGTTGACGCCCGTTATGGACAGCGATGGTTAGACCAATCATATCTGGAATGATCATTGAGCGACGAGACCAAGTCTTAATTGGCTTTTTCTCTCCGCTTTCCATCGCTTTCTCTACCTTCTTCAGCAAGTGTAGGTCAATGAATGGACCCTTCTTGAGAGAACGTGGCATGGCGATACCTCTGCTTATTTCTTATTACGACGACGAACAATGTACTGATCAGTACTCTTGTTCTTACGAGTTTTGTAACCTTTCGTTGGTACACCCCAAGGAGAAACAGGATGACGACCACCGGATGTTTTACCTTCACCACCACCATGTGGGTGATCTACTGGGTTCATTACAACACCACGAACGGTAGGACGAATACCACGCCAACGCGTAGCTCCAGCTTTACCTAATTGGCGTAGCATATGTTCTGCATTACCAACTTCACCGATTGTTGCACGACACTCAACAGGGATTTTACGCATTTCACCACTACGTAAACGTAGAGTTACATATGCACCATCACGAGCTACGATTTGACTGTAAGCACCAGCTGAACGTGCAATTTGTGCACCTTTAGCAGGTTTCATTTCTACAGCGTGTACTGTTGTACCTACTGGGATGTTACGCATTGGCAAAGTGTTACCCACTTTGATAGCTGCATCTTCACCAGATTGGATCATATCACCAGCAACTAGGCCCTTAGGCGCTAGAATATAGCGACGTTCACCATCAGCATAAAGTACAAGTGCAATGTTTGCACTGCGGTTTGGATCATATTCCAAACGCTCAACTTTTGCCGGGATACCGTCTTTATTACGTTTAAAGTCAACAATACGATAGTGTTGTTTATGACCACCACCGATATGACGAACCGTAATACGACCACCATTATTACGACCACCAGATTTAGATTTAGCCTCTAAAAGTGGGGCGTATGGCTTACCTTTGTGCAGTTCGTGATTTACCACTTTAACAAGGTGGCGACGACCTGGCGAGGTAGGTTTACATTTTACAATAGCCATTAATAATTCCTCTACTCAGCGCCAGCGAAATCGATGTCTGCACCTTCAACAAGTGTAACGTATGCTTTTTTCCAGTCGCTACGGCGACCCACACGTTGACCTGTACGCTTGGTTTTACCCTTCACGTTTAATGTGCGAACACCAGTCACTTCAACTTCAAATAGTTTTTGAACTGCCGCTTTGATTTCTGCTTTCGTTGCAGTAACTGCAACTTTGAATACCATTGTATTATGGTTTTCTGCAGATAAAGTTCCCTTTTCAGAGACATGCGGTGCTAGGATAACTTGCAATAAGCGTGTTTCACTAATCATGCTAGGCTCTCCTCAATCTTTTTAACTGCGCTAGCAGTTACCACAACTTTATCAAACGCGATAAGACTTACTGGATCAATACCTTGAACATCACGAACATCTACTTTGTAGAGGTTACGTGCTGCTAAGAATAGATTTTCATCTAATTCTTCAGTAATAATCAGAACGTCTTTCAGATCCATTTCTTTTAGTTTCGCTTTAAGCTCTTTGGTTTTCGGAGCTGAAACTGTAAAGTTTTCTACAACGATTAGACGATCCTGACGAACAAGTTCAGACAGAATGCTTCTCACTGCACCGCGATACATTTTACGGTTTACTTTTTGGCTGTGATCCTGTGGACGCGCAGCAAAAGTAACACCACCGCCAACCCAAATAGGGCTACGGATTGTACCGGCACGAGCTCGACCCGTTCCTTTTTGACGCCATGGCTTCTTACCACCACCACTA
Source organism: Psychromonas sp. CD1 (assembly GCF_002239585.1). GTDB lineage: Bacteria > Pseudomonadota > Gammaproteobacteria > Enterobacterales > Psychromonadaceae > Psychromonas. The sequence continues at coordinate 66,454 of NZ_NDFH01000002.1, read as the reverse complement.
ACATCAGAACGATTTTTTTGAGCACGAGTACCTTGACGAGCACCAGCTGCATACGCAACGACTACCTGATGAACTAGGGCTTCGTTGAATTCACGTCCAAAGGTAGCGTCAGAAACTTCAAGTGCACTTTGTGCATCTTTCAATACCAATTCCATTACTAAATCCTTGGTTATGCTTTAACAGCAGGTTTAATGAACACGTTGCCGTTTTTCGCACCAGGTACTGCACCTTTAACGAGCAGTAAGTTACGTTTAACATCAACACGTACAACTTCAAGATTCTGAGTCGTTACACGCTCAGCACCCATGTGACCAGACATTTTTTTACCCTTGAAAACACGACCCGGGGTTTGACACATACCAATCGAACCATTTGAACGATGTGATAGTGAGTTACCGTGAGTTGCATCTTGCATAGAGAAGTTCCAACGCTTAATTCCGCCTTGGAAACCTTTACCTTTAGACTGACCTGTTACATCTACTTTCGCAATATCATTGAAAAGCTCAACACTTAGCTCAGCGCCAACTTTGATATCTGTACCTTCGTTTTCTTCGAGACGGAACTCCCAAAGACCACGACCCGCTTCAACACCTGCTTTCGCAAAATGACCAGCTTCTGGTTTTGTTACACGACTAGCTTTCTTAGTGCCAGTTGTTACTTGGATAGCTTGGTAGCCATCAGTATCAAGTGTTTTAACTTGCGTAACGCGGTTAGGTGTACATTCAAGAACTGTAACTGGGATAGAAACACCATCTTCAGTGAAGATGCGAGTCATACCAATTTTACGACCTACTAGACCGATTGTCATTGTTGTAACTCCTTCTAACCCAAGCTGATTTGAACGTCAACGCCAGCAGCTAAATCTAGCTTCATTAATGCGTCAACAGTCTTTTCAGTTGGTTCTACGATATCAATCAAGCGCTTGTGAGTGCGGATCTCATACTGGTCACGCGCATCTTTATTTACATGCGGTGATATTAGTATAGTGAAACGCTCTTTACGAGTAGGTAGTGGGATAGGACCACGTACCTGAGCACCTGTGCGCTTTGCAGTTTCAACGATTTCCGCCGTTGATTGATCGATCAACTTGTGATCAAAAGCTTTAAGGCGAATACGGATTCTTTGGTTCTGCATGGACCAAAACTCCAATAGTTAAAAATACTACATACAAATAAACACCTGACAACCTATACTAGATAGATTTCAAGTGTCTATTCAAACTCATGCTTCCCAATCGGAAGCTTTTGATAACCTAAGTCTAAACTTAATTTTAGGTTATGGGCCTGTTGCCCGCCTGCTACATAAGCAGGTAGTTGCATAATACAGAAACCAATGAGTAATACAAGCTTTTTATTAAAGGACTGTTCGAAAAACAAACAAAAAGATCCCGGCTCGATCATCTGCTAGACTACCCGATTAGGAAGCTCTATATAGGATGACAGGTGCATAGTAATCAGACCCACAACCACCGCCAATTAATTCGTTTAAATGGATCACTCTCTTGGTGCTATCGTGAGTCCAAACGCATCATCGAAAATATGAATATACCTTATTTTTGGTTAGGTGATGGACCGGACACTATCTCGACAACACAATATAGCCAAATTTTAGGACAAGAAACCTCTCTTTTGATAATCAATGCGCATCAAAGCTTTGACGCTAATTTGTTTGCTGCAAGTAGTGGAACTCTCTGCGGTAACGGTATCCTTTTGTTACTAGGCCCGACTAAAATTAAACAACAAGACATTTTCTATCAATATATAGATGCAAAACTTAAGCTGTACCCCTTTCAAGTCATCCAAGAAAATCACCGACCAATAACAACCCTAATCAGATACTCTGCACAAAAAAACAACTTACATCTCGAACAACAGCAACAAGCCATCCACGCGATTATAAAAACAGTGACCGGCAAGCGACGCAGGCCGTTAGTACTAAGCGCAAATAGAGGCAGAGGAAAATCGGCGGCATTAGGTATGGCAAGCGCCCAATTAATTACAATGGGTTATCAAAAAATATTAATTTGTGCACCCAACAAAAATGCCTGTGCCACAGTGTTTCGCCATTGCAAAGCAAATAGTGAGCTGCAATTTATTGCTCCCGATGCGTTACTTACACAGAAACCAAATTGCGACTTACTTATTATCGATGAAGCGGCCGCGATACCGGTGCCTTTGCTGATGAAAATAAGTATGCATTATTCGAGAATCGTTTTTGCAACCACCTTAGACGGCTATGAAGGATCTGGCAGAGGTTTTGCGTTACGCTTTCAACAAGAACTTGATAAAATCACACCACAATGGCGCGCCTTACATTTAGAGCAACCTATTCGCTGGGATAAAAACGACCCCGTTGAAACATTTACCTTAAACTCACTCTGCTTGACTCAAAGCGCAACTATCAACCCCTTTTATAGCAAAAAAGACGAAGTACAATTTATTCATATGAGGGCCGTAGAATTAGTTCAGGATGCATCTTTACTAACCACTTTATTCTCACTTTTAGTCATTGCACACTACCAAACTAAACCTTCTGATTTAGAGCAACTACTTAATAACCCACAATTATCTATTTTGCTTCTTTGCCAACAAAAACAACTGCTCGGTGTCGCCATAATTAACAATGAAGGCGAGCTAAGCGCGGCGTTATGTGAAGATATCTATTTAGGGAAACGGCGAATTAAAGGTCATTTAGTCGCTCAATCTCTAACTTTTCACTGCGCTCAAATAAATGCAGCAGAGCATCGCTATGCGCGAATTCAACGAATTGCAATTCATCCGACCCTCCAAGGGCAAGGTTTAGGACATATTTTTTTACAAAAAATAAAACATTGGGCCATACAACATAATATGGATCATCTCTGTGCTTCTTTTGGAGCCACAAAACAATTACTGCCTTTTTGGCAAAGCTTAGGCTTTAGTACATTACGTATCGGCATGACCCAAGACAAAAGCAGTGCGACGCACTCTTTTATCGTAAACCTCCCTCTTTCCGTTCGCGCACAACAATTACATCTAAAGATTCAACAACCATTCCATCAACAATTGAGCACTCAAATAACTCGTCATTTACAGCAACTTGATAGTTCCTTAATTGTTCATCTACTCAAAGAGGTGCATCTAAAAAAACAAACGGCACCACAAGATCTGGTCTCGCTCAATAGTTATATTAATGGCAAGTTACCTTATGAGTTTGTTGAGCAATCTTTAATTGCACTTATTTTTAACAATTCGTTATGTGTGTTGGATAAAGCGCAACAAAAGCTTACAATACAAAAAATCATCCAAAATAAAAGTTGGGCTGAAATTTGTCTTCACTGCCATATGCAAGGAAAGCAACAAGCTCAATTTACGTTACGTACTACCATTAAACAATTAATAGAAGAAATATCATGCGCTTAGATAAAACCATTTGTGAGTCAACCACCCTCACTCGTAGCCAAGCTAAAAAAGTCATTAGCCAAGGCCGTATTACTTGTGATGATAAAATCATCCGTAGTTGCGCTTATAAACCCAAGAAAAACGCGCAAATATTTTTTGATGGCAAAGCCATTTCAATCAGAGGGCCACGTTATATCATGCTCAATAAACCCGAGCATTATATTTGCTCGAATGTAGATGAGCAATTACCTAGTTTATTTAACCTCATTGAAGCCGATAAAAAAGAACAACTCTTTATTGCTGGCCGTTTAGATGAAGATACAACGGGTCTTACATTAATCACCGATGACGGGAAATGGTCGCATAAAATTACTAGCCCACGTAATAAATGCATTAAACGTTATAGAGTGGGACTCGATGCTCCTATTAGTGAAGATGCGATCGCACTTTTCAAAACAGGCGTTCAACTTAAAAGTGAACCACTGCCTTGTTTACCTGCAGAATTGGAGATTTTGTCTTCAACTGAGGTTATATTAAGCATTGCCGAAGGTAAATACCATCAAGTAAAACGGATGTTTGCGGCGGTTGGAAATTTAGTAATAGAGCTACATAGAGAGAAGATTGGCGACATTGAGCTAGATAGCAAACTCGCACTAGGTGAATGGCGTTATTTAACAGAAAAAGAGATAAGCAGTATCAAATAAAGGTTTTCTTTAATATAAAAAATGATGACGTTAATTGACCAGGAAATTAATATTCTTCTACTGAATTAACGCCATCACTCTTTAGGTATCCTTTAAAATAACACCGCCCATGATTTAACAACAAGATATCAATACGTTGCGATATTGCCCTTAATATACCGAAGTTTTATATTCAGCAACTCAATCCACTACCGATTTATTTTGTAGATTTTGAATAAACTTATGCATTAATTTTGCAATAAATTCACCATTATCCGTGCGAATAATATGATGCTCTGTACTTTTTATACATAACAATTGTTTATGTAATGAAGCGACATTTTTGATTATTTTTTGAGCGCCACTTACATCAACAATAGGATCCCTATCCGATTGAATTACAAATAAAGGTGTTTTTATTTGGGGTAAAGCTTCAACACAAAGATCTTGTAATTGAATTAAACAGCTCAGTCCAGAAATATACATTTTTGTATAGTTTGTTTCTTTATATTGGGTTTTATTTTCAATATAATTCACCTTACCCGCGGGTAAAGATAAATATTGCATCGTTTGGTCCCAACGTTCAAAAAAAGGTAAAAAATAAGCACTTTTTTTGCATAAATTCAATGCTGGATTCACCAGCACCGTAGCAAATAGATTTTCATCGCCTTGGGCTGCTTGCAGTAAAGCCAATAATGCCCCCGCAGAAAACCCAGTCAATAGCACTTTATCATGGTGACAACTTACAATAGAATAAGCGCGCTGATAAGACAAACGCCAGTCTGCAACTGTAATGCCTTGTAACGCTTCAGGGTGCGTGCCATGACCAATTAAACGCACTATATAAACACCATACCCCAATTTATTTAACGCTTGTGCAAGCATTAATACTTCGCCCGGAGAGGCTAAAAAACCATGTGCTAAAACAATGCCTAATTTTTTTTTATCACCCATTAAAAAACGAGGTTTCCCAATATCCTTCCTTTTTAACGCTTCTTGTCGTGTATAACATTGCCTTTCTTGCTCGTAAATTCTAAGATCTCGTTGTTGCGTCACTCGCGCAATTTCCTTAACAAGTTTTTTTTCAGAATAACGACTAATTTTTTTGATCAGAGCGACAGAATGCTTCATGACTTCAAATTCATTTAATAATACTGCAATAATATTATCAATGCGCATGCTATGAAAAGGCGCCCCAGAAAAAAGCACTTCAGGATGTACAAAAATACGCTTATCTTTTATCGATATCACTTTTTCTTTTAAAGCTAACGCCATAAAATTATCGTAAGGCTGATAGGACGATTTCACAATCAAATTAATAATATGATTGTTTAAACTATGGTGTAAATGGCGCTGATCACGCGATTTTATAATAATACAAGCCAAATATATTTGTTGTTTAAAAATAAATTCATTAATCCCCGCTAACGGTACAAACCGTAACTGAGTTGCAATAATATGATCCATGTTAATGGATAATCGTCGATAAATTCGGCCCATAAAAAGTTGGGTCAAACGCGACCCCATTAATTTTATTAAACAATTAATACGCATACTAGGAGATAAAAAGGGTAGCAAATAATCAAAAATACGCCGATATGATTTACTGAAATCTTGTAAATCAATAGCTTTGCCAAAAGTTATTGATATGTCACTATCTTTATTAAATAATATTTTGCCCTCAACTAATAACTCTTCTTCTAATTTAGGTGAAAGATCTTTAATCAATAAACTTACCCCAGTTGCCAATAGATTTTTACCTGGGCGCAAAGGATAATAAGTGATATTAACAGGGATAATGCATAAATCTAAAGGTGCAAGATCATGTGTACCATTTAATTGGTACGTTTTTTCATAAAAACGTACCAATTCTATATTGTTTTCCGATAATGCTTTCTTATATTCTTTTTTGATTAAATAGCACTTTAAGGCCAAAATAGCAGCCCCTGTATGTGGTGCTCGTATGTTGCCACTTAACTCTAATTGAAAGCACCTTTTTCCAACAACTTTTTTGTTTTTTATCATTGCTCCTTCTGGAAAAATTATCCAGTTATAAGAGCCTCGCATCAATTCCGCAATGATTTTTTCATCTCGTCCGGGCAAATTAACCGGAAAAGCGCCGATTGATTCTAAATATTGAGCGAATTTACCCTCAAATAAAGCACTATCTGCAAGTGAATGCACCATTTGCTCATTGTAGCTATATAATATTTGCGGTAATAACCCAGTCTCTAAACGCGTAAAATGATTAACAACAAAAATAGTGGGAGCACTGCGTAGATTTTCCTCTCCTTCTATCGATACGGAGGTACGGCTAAAGCGCCTAATCGCTCGGATAATAAGAGCAGAGAAACGGAAAGAATGATTGGCTTTTTCTAAAGTAGATTTCGAATGCATACTCTATCCTCCGTCATATAACATTTAGAATACCACCTCATTGCTATCAATGTATTTAATGAGATGGTTACATGAATGGAGATTATATTTAATATAATCTCCATATATCTCTTTTAGGTACTCCTTTATTACAACGAAATTGTTAATACTTCACACTTGATTTTTAGATAACAATTATCTTTAATAACGCTCAAATAATTTTAGTAAAGCATCACTATTATCTGGTGCGTACTTAGCATGTTGATCTTTACCATACACGCTGTCAGCCAGTTTCTGTTTACGCGCTTGTAACGCCAATACGCGCTCTTCAACCGTTTGCTCACAAATCAATTTATACACAAAAACAGGTTTATCTTGGCCAATACGATAAGCCCTATCCGTTGCCTGATTCTCTACCGCAGGATTCCACCATGGATCATAATGAATAACCGTATCAGCGGCAGTTAGATTTAAGCCTACTCCACCGGCTTTTAAAGAGATCAAAAAGATAGGTACTTCACCACTTTGAAAGCGATCTATAATGGTACTGCGATCTCGAGTTTGCCCCGTTAATTTCACAAAATCTATATTCTTAGCGATCAATTCTTCTTCTATTAAAGTTAGCATAGTTGCAAATTGAGAAAATATTAAAATACGACGCCCTTCTTCTACCATTTCTAATAACATATGCATTAAAAAATCTAATTTAGCAGAGCTTTTTACTTCTTTAGCATGCTCTAGCTTAACTAAACGAGGATCACAACACGCTTGTCGTAATTTTAATAGCGCATCTAAAAACTCAATACGACTACGAGCCATCCCTTTTTCTTTTAGTAAATCACGAACTTTAGCTTCCATCGTAATACGAATGCTTTCATATAAAGTTCGTTGATCATTCGGTAATATTATTTTATGTATAATTTCGGTTTTTTCAGGTAATTCTTTGGCAACTTCATCTTTCGTTCGACGCAATAAAAAAGGTTGGGTTTTTTGTATTAACCAACTTTGTATCTGCTGATTTCCCTCGCCTTCAATACCTTTTCGATAAACACGATTAAATGTACTGTAATTACCCAAGAAACCAGGCATTAAAAAGTCAAACAAAGACCACAATTCCCCTAAATGATTCTCCATTGGAGTACCGGTTAAACATAATCTACATTTAGCATTCAATTGCTTAATACTTTTTGTCATTTTAGCTAATGGATTTTTAATTGTCTGAGCTTCATCCAAGATAAGATCTGAGAAAACAATTTCTTTAAGATGCTTAAAATCACGACCAATAAGCGGATAAGTGGTGATCACCAAATCATATTCGGTAAGAGTATCAAAATGTTGATGCCTTTCTACGCCATGCAAAACTAAAACTTTAATCGTCGGGGTGAACTTCTTCGTTTCACTCAGCCAATTCCCAATCAAAGACGTAGGGCATATTACTAAGGCAGGAGCAGAACTCATTTTTTGTTCTTTTTTATATAACAGATAGGCTAATGTTTGTACTGTTTTACCCAAGCCCATATCATCTGCTAATACACCTGAAAATCCATATTCATTTAAAAAAAGTAACCAATTTAAACCATGTAGTTGATAATCACGTAATGTAGCACAGAGTGAACTCGGCACCTGCACCTCTTGTATTCCTTTAAAAGATGTTAATTTGCTGGCCAATGCTTGAATGTGCTCACCACCAATCCAATTATTAATATCCGGAAGTTGAGCGAGTAATGCGGCATGGCTTTTAGGTAGTTTAATCGACTCATTATGAACTTCACCCAGTTCTTGTAAAATAGATAAAATAGGTTGAATTGAACTACGCTTAACACGCAACGGACGCGAGTTGCCTTGCACCAAAAGAATATCAAAATCATTTTGGCGCCAATTTTCATTATTACGCAACCACTCTAATAATAAGGGTAAAAGTTCAATACGTTTACCTTCAACCTCAATTGAAACACCTAAATCAAACCAATTACCTTGATCTTCGACAGCGATGTCAATACTCTCAATTTTTTCACTACTTAAAGCAAGATCCGCCGCAATATCAAATTCCCAATTCAAAACTTCTAAACGCGCTTTATGGGCAGTTAACAAAGATAACCATTGAAACTGTTGAGATCCTCCGAGCTCAGGGGCTAAAATACCTGACAAATGAGACGTTTTAATTTGCTTCGGATCATACATACTAATGTCTAATAAGCACAACTGTTCAAATTCATAGATAGCTAACGTTTCACCTTCAATATCTCGTTTAATATTAATTATTTCATCATTAAACATAAATTGAGTACGCTTCGGGGTTTCAATAACTATCGGATCAAGTTGTAACTCTGCATAATGAAAACATAAACGAGCCACAAAAAGTAATTCACCTTTTATTCTTTTCTCATTCAAGGATAAAACTACTCGTAATGGGGATGAGATGTCTCGTGTTGGATAGTAGATGGGATTGGCAAGTACATTTTGGGGGAAAAGTAATGAGACTTCTTGGGTGAAATGCTGACATTGCTCTTTTGCTAAGGGTGGCGTTTGTAAGAATGATAATATCCATTCACGACCAAAAGAACTTTGGATAAGACCGACATTACCACTGTCGGTATCAATATAAAACGGCTCTGGCGTTGGTAATAACAACCAGTTATCAATACCATCCAAACTCACATTAAGCTGTTTAAAATCTTCATCATCATGCCAATCTAATGCCAAGTCTCGTGATTCAGAAGGGTGTAAAATCAAACTAAATTCATTCCAAAAACAACGCCCTGTTGCTAATATTTTTTGCAATGCCAACTGATCATTCTCAGTATGTAACGTCGTTTTAAGCAACTTTGGCACGCGTCCTTCTTTTGCTAACAATAACTGTAAAATATTAATATCTTCAGTCTTAACCCATTTATAACTTTCCATCCACGATTCATTATTAACAATAGAAATCAGATCTTTTTCAACAAAAACACTGATGTTTTCACCTTTAAGGAAACGCAAAGATCCATATTCAACTTGAATATATTGTAAACCATGATCATAAGCAGTTTTAATAAAAGAAAGACGGAAATAGCCTTGATAAGCACTATGAATTGTATTTTCTTTCTTCTTATGTAACTGCCCTTGCAAGGTTTCAAACCAAGTTTTATAACTGTTTTCTATATTGTAATTAGGCGTGTCTGCTTGATAAGCAAGTAATAGTGCGACAGCATGTTTACAGTTCCATCCCACCGGACAAGTACAATTACTTTGAATGATAAACCCACCTTTATTCGAGACGTTTATACTCGCACTAGTTTGATAAGGTGTTTCTGCTCTGCCTTTTACACTGCCACTGAGTTTATGATTTGTTTCGTCAAACTCACAAGATAATACTCTGCATTCTTTAAAATAAAGAGTGCCTCTTTCAATAATATTACGGCCAAAACTAGTAGATATATCGTGTGCAGTGATCTTAGGCATGTAGGTAACCAACGGTAAGAATGGATCCATCATATTAAAGAGGTATTGCTTATAAATAAAGAGTTAATCCTACTTTTTCATATATATTCTTATCTCTCGTATATATAAAGGCTATTTGCAAAGATAAGTTTACGTTTTCAGCAGGGGAAGCGCTTCATATGAGCGAGGTATAAAAACTACGCATAAAAAAACGAGCCTAAAAACAGCTCGTTTAAATTAATTAATTAAAATACAATAAAGTCATCGCAATAAGGTTTCTTGATACTTTATTAACGCAAATTACAGAACTCTATTTTTTTGCGTGATATAGATTTCTGTTCTTACCTAAATGAAACAGCAAAACATAACAATGCATTAATACTCACTCTATTATCTTATTTTACGATCAACTATCTGGTCAGAAAAAAGGTGATTAATAAGCCGATAAGGCGATGAGCTACTTAATTTCGTGAGCTCCGAACATTGATCACCTTTTTTACAAACTGATATGAAGCAATAACAAATCCCCCCATGTTAGTAAATAAAACAAATAGTCACCAGCGTTCTACTACAAAGTTTTCTTCTGTAATAAAAAGATCTCATCCAGATCCCAATCAGGTAGAAGCGTTTGCAGTAAACACCTTCTTTATTGGTGAGATCTTACTAAAAACTGATATGCCGTAATAACAAATCCTCCGTTTTAGTTTTTATATACTTAAATAACACAATGTTCCTTGATAAAAAGCAAAAATAAAAACATTTTTTAAGTAATATTTAGAAAAAGTAAGTAAGTAACACATGGAGAGTAATATGAAGATTGAATCAGTGATAACCCGAAATTTAATTTGCTTAAATTTACAAGCAAATAATAAAACTGATGTCTTAATTGAAATGGTTGATTTATTAGATAAAGCACAATGTTTATCGGATAAAGATGCATTTTTAAAAGACGTATGGACAAGAGAGAATGTAGCAAATACCGGTTTCGATGAAGGTATCGCAATTCCACATGCCAAAAGTAAAGCAGTATTAAAACCAGCAGTCGCAATAGGCATTAGTCATAATGGTATTGATTATGGCGCAGATGACAATGAAAAATCACATGTGTTTTTTCTCATTGCATCGCCAGATGGTGGCGATAATCAGCATATTGAAGTTTTAGCGCAAATTTCCACAAAATTAATCGAAGATGGTTTTATTGACAAACTTCGCCAAGCAAAAAGTATCGATGCTGCATATGCATTAATAACCGCAAAAGAAAAAAAAGCACAAACAAAACCCCAAGCTACTCCCCCTAGAACACAAACAATGGCACAACCTCCTTTTACAGTGCGAATGAAACAACATTTATTGTTCGGTACTTCGCATATGATCCCTTTCATTGTGGCAGGTGGTGTTTTACTCTCTCTCTCCGTGATGTTACTCGGTAAAGGTGATGTCCCTAAAACAGGTGTGTTGCTCGACATATGGAATATGGGTATCGCAGGACTCACTTTATTTACCGCGATACTCGGTGGTTATATCGCTTTTTCTATTGCCGACAAACCAGGTTTAGCCCCTGGTATGATTGGCTCATACATTGCTGTTAATCAATATCATACTGGTTTCTTAGGCGCTATCGTTGTCGGGTTTGTTGCCGGATTTATTGTGTTACAACTTAAACGCATCAAACTGTCTGAAGCAATGACATCCTTAGGTACTATTTTTATATTCCCTCTTGTCGGCACTTTCTTAACCTGTGCAGTGGTAATGTGGGTTATCGGCCAACCGATTGCTAATATGATGGAATCATTAAACCTTTGGTTAAGTGGTATGGCTGGCAGTGGTAAAATGTTATTAGGCGCCATTCTGGGCGGTATGACTGCCTTTGATATGGGAGGCCCGATTAATAAGGTCGCCACCTTATTTGCACAAACTCAAGTTCAAGATCAACCTTGGCTAATGGGAGGCGTGGGCATCGCCATTTGTGTACCTCCTCTTGGTATGGCTCTGGCAACAATATTGTCACCTAAACGCTATAAAAAAGATGAACGCGCAGAAGGTAAAGCGGCGGCTATTATGGGTATGATAGGCATAACAGAAGGCGCTATTCCTTTTGCTGCAGCAGATCCATTGCGCGTTATTCCAGCCATCGTTGCAGGGGGAATGGTCGGTAATATCGTCGGCTTTATGATGCAAGTGATTAACCATGCACCTTGGGGTGGCTGGATTGTCTTACCGGTTGTTGAGGGTAAAATTGGCTATATTGTAGGTACTATTGCAGGCGCACTCACTACAGCAATCATTGTTAACTTACTTAAAAAACCAATTTGTGAAGACGATGATGATGATGATTCTCTCGAAGATGCCATTATCGAAGTTTGTGCAGAAGGTGAAGCGCAAGTGCTTGCTCTTACGGCATGCCCATCAGGTGTAGCGCACACTTTCCTCGCAGCTAAAAGCTTAGAAAAAGCTGCGCGTAAATTAGGTATAAAAATAAAAGTAGAGACGCAAAGCGGTAATGGTATTGGCAATCGCCTAACCGCTCTCGATATTAACAATGCTGAGGTTGTTATTATGGCACATGATATTGCAGTCAAAGACGTACATCGCTTTAACAATATTACACGTATAGAGACCACCACTAAAGACGCGATGAGGAATGCAGAACAAATATTACAAGCTTATGTTAAAAACAAATAAGTTTATGTGTAATAAATGATATGCAGTAAGGTTTCTAAATTATAAAATGCTTAACAACTTCGGTTGTTAAGCATTTCTCTATAAGATCAAACAACTAGCCTTACAATATGAGAAGGAACAATAAAATGCAAAAAATCGTAGCAGTAACTGCTTGTCCAACGGGTATAGCACATACTTATATGGCGGCCGAAAAATTAACCCAAGCTGCACAGAGCCTTGGTTTACATATAAAAGTTGAAACACAAGGCGCAATGGGCATAGAACATAAATTAAATGCCCAAGAAATAGCTAATGCAGACATTGTTATCATTGCATCCGACATAAAAATAAATGAGCTTCATCGCTTCGATAGCTCTCATATTTTCTTTTTAAACATTGAAGACATCCTCATTGATGCAATAAAAACACTTAAAACATGCCTACCTAAATAATGCAAAAACATATTTTTTTTTCTATCCAAAAACCCGCTTTAGAGATGCGCGAAATAAGCGCTCTAAAAAGAAGTGCTGGTTTTTTTAATTCACTGATTCAAATTCATAATATTAGTAGAGGTGGTTTTGCCAACTGTAAATATGCTCTAAAAGTAATGAGCTTAAATTGGCGCGTTGGAGATTTATGTCAAATAAAAATAGAAGGCTTAGACGCAGAACTAAGTTGTATGGTGTTTACAGACCTGATTAATGATTATTTTCAGATGTTGTACACCAATCATAAACGTGTAGCACATGAGGTTACTCTATCCTATCAACATTCTCTCGAATCCCCTTTTCCCTTTTACTTTCATCAGCAAAAGGTAGATCCCGAGACACAATATAAAAAAAACAAAATATTATTATCTTTGGCTCGTATGATTACGAGCACTCACTATAAGCCCTTATTAAGCGCATTACTGGAGCGTGAAAAAATATCAGCAACCGGAATTAGCAGTAAAATTGCCATGCCTCATATAATCAGTGATCTCGTCGATAAGCCATGGATTATTGTTTTACCCTCCGATAAAAATATTTATTGGTCATCACACTTTTCTAATATTCATTTGATCATTGCAATCATTCTTCCCCGCAATGCATCTACACAAGTTTTTAAAAGCATAATAAAGCTAAGTTGTATGTTACTTAACCCTGCGTTCAGCCAGCTATTGCTGCAATCTAATGATCCGCTAGAAATCGAAACGTTACTTATTTATTGTTTTAAGTACTAAATCAAATGATGTAATGAACGGTATTCTGAAGGTGTGTAGCCTGTTTTATTTTTAAAAACACGCAAAAAATAGTTTGCGTCTTTAAAGCCACAACGTGTTGATATTTCATTTAAACGCAAAGAATATTTTTTTAGCATAAACTTAGCTCTATCAATACGCACCCAAACAATATAATCAATTAAGGTTATATAACCTTGTTTTTTAAATAAACGTGATAAATGATTTGCTGAAATATTAAAGTTTTTAGCAATACTTGAGCGAGTAATAGGTTGGTGAAAATTTTCTTGCACATACACGCAAATCCCTTGATATAAATCTTCACTGCGTTTTTTCACATCGCGTTTGGGAGTAAATAACATAGATTGGCAATAACTTAGTAACGCTAAAATAAGATGTTTATCTATTGATTGTATGTTTTTCTCTTTTGCCAATATATTAATCGCAGCCAGAATATAGTCTAAACTATGCCCAACTCGCGTTTGTATACTGTCTTTTTGTACATCATAAAACCCTTTCTCATTTTTATTTTTACTCACTAAGCTAAATCCCACTTGGCGCTTACCAAACAAAATACTCAAAACAGAGCAACTAGAATCCCAAGCAGGTTTATTCCAACAATTAGGAGGAATATAAAGTACCTCACCAGCATGAAGGATCACTTCTACGATGTTTTTTTGTTTATCTTCTATGATATTTTTATAAGTACCCGAGATAACTAATTCTAAACGAGAAAAATTAACTTGGTAACTAAATTGCGGAGGTGTTTGTGTATCATACGCAAAGAAAATATTATCTATTTCTTCAGCTTCCGATAAAAGCGTATCAATTAAATTATAAAATGTATCTGACATAGCTCTCCTATAAAAAGAATAGCCCTATATATTTATTTTTAGGGCCACCTTATTCCTTTAGGAATGCAAATATGCATATTGGCATTGATATTGACAGATTAGATGTCATTTCTATCTGAGATTGACCACAAACTTGTAAACTAACAAAGCCTGAAGCAGGCAATGCATAAATAAATTCAATCTTGATTTGATAATAGTAATGTTCAGGATCATGTTCAGCCTCATCTATTTTCAAACAACCTCGATAGGTTTTTTTTATTTTAATAACATCAAAATAAATGATTTCACCATTCATATCACGTAAAATGAAATGGGGATTCTGCGTTGATATTGTCACTATTATTTCTTGTTGTCGCTCATAAGGTAATGTATTAAATAATGTTAATCGCCCTTCTAACCCCCCATCACCCTCCGGCATTTGAGATTCTGACATTTTCCTAATTAAATAATCAACCGTAGAGCTCGACATCTGATCTGCTTTTTCATAACGCGATAATATGATTTTATTCGTTTTATCTGTATTACAGCCTCCCGCACTATCATGTGCATGACTGCGCATGATAGTTTTCCAGATGCTGTTAATGAGGTAAACTTTCGATTTGATTCCTAGCGCATCCGCCATGACCATTAAAGGTTCAAGCTGATAACTCAAACAACGCTCTATTTTATCATTTAAATACTTATGATCATAACGTGAAGAATAAATTGAGCGATGAATTTTAGACACCTGAGCATCAATAAATTCACCACTGACACGAGGTAATTCTCGGTTTTCTTTATCTAAAGCATCAAAAAATTGCGCATAGCTGCTTTCTATCAGTTTATACTTTGCAGTAGTCAATGCACAAATAGCGAGACGCTCTTTTATATTCAAATCTATGTAACGCTGATCTCCACCTAAGGGGATCACTATATTGTTTGCCATCGCCCCTTTTTCAGCTTGCAAACAAAGAGGAGTTGGATCATCAAAATTAATAATATACGAACCAACAAAGTAACCATCTTTAATATTATAAGCCAGCACCGAACTGCCATCTTCACATTGCCAAGTGAACTCTCTACTTTGACAAATATCAGAAGATAAACCACGCCAAAATACTGTTTTATCAATACCTACACCCCGGTAAATTTTAGGCATATCAATACTTTGCCCAAACGCATCCGGCACGTAGCCGATTTTTTCTACTAGACCATACTTTTCTCCGAGTCTAATTCCCGCAACTAAGTTACGCACAATGGACTCGCCTCCAATTATCAATTGATCCGTTTGCGTATACCAAGGGCCAATTTTTAATTTACCTTGCTGAACTAAACGCGTAAAACGCTCAGTTTGCTCTGGGCAATGGGCGAGATACTCCTCGACAATACTCAGCTGACCATCAAGAAGATAGGTATCACATTGTCCACTTTCTAGGCCACTCATCACCTCATCCATATGATAAACAAGTTGAATAAGCGACTCATTTGCAGAAAAATACCATTCAAAATCCCAATGCGTATGTGCGATAACATGAAATGTTTTAGTCATAAGTCTGCCTTTTTTTAACAAGAGTGATTATGCAATCACAATCGCAATCACATCTTGAACTTGATTAACATCACCTTTTTGTAGAGCATCTCGAAACGGTTTTCGCATCATAGAGCGTGATAATTTAGTCAATAGACGAATATTACTGTCATCTCCATCTTCTGGAATACTTAATGCTACTGCTGTATTAACCAACTGTTCATCCATCGTTTCCCATTCAATTGGGTGACTAAAACGTACGACAAATAATCCAGCATACAGCGCGACTGCATCTTTACAGTGAGGAATAGCTATTCCTCCTGTAAATCCTGTACTCGATTGATTTTCACGATCAATTAAACCCGCTTCATAAATTTTAGCATCGGAGACATAACCCAACGCTTTTACATGAGAGGCTATAAATGCGAAAGCTTGCAGTTTCGTCTTTGATTCCGTATCGAGCAATATATGTTCAGGTTTAAATACGGCTTTCATGGTGACTCCTTAATTTTTTTAATAGATATCGATTCTTCGGATATTTCTTGTTTCGTTTTTAATTTATTCAGCTCAACAATAGGCTTACGCCAAAACCCTATAATAAGAGCGGTTACAGTTATCCCTGAGAGAGTACAAAATAGCCAAGTGACAAAAGGAATAGGTTGTTCTATATAACCTACAAAAGTGCCCAGTGGCGAGCCAATACCGCCATAAAATTTCACATTAAATATACCTACTAACCCACCCGCTAATGCAGAGCCGATGACACTGGCAGTGATCATTTGTATCGGATTGGCAGCAGCAAAAGGGATTGCGCCTTCCGTAACACCAACAATTCCCATCCCAAAAGCTGAATTTGCAGACACCTTTTCCGTCTCGGTAAACTTATTTTTAAACAAAATAGAGGCTAGAAATATTCCTAAAGGTGCAACCGAAATAGCGGCTTGCGCGGCCGTTGCAGGTACAAAATTTGCCCCTTCTATACCATATTTAGCAACCGTATCGGTAAAAACAGCGGTACCAAATATTAACGCTGTTTTGTTTACCGGCCCTCCAAAATCAAAACCTATCATAGCCCCAATAATCGCACCGATGATGAATGTAGACGACGAATAATTAGCCGTTAACCAAGTAAGCCACTCGTATAATGCACCCATACCCGATGCGATTGGTCCACCTATCAAATAAAACACAACCATCGTAATAAATAGGGTCGCTAACAGTGGTAAAATCATAATCGGTAACAAAGGTTTTAATATTTTAGGCCAAGGTAACATTTTGAGATAGCGAACAAAGTAGCCGACAAGGAAAGCAACTAAAATGGCAGATAAGAAGCCCCCCCCTGTATCCGTACCGAGAAAACTTGGATCGTTAGCGATATAAGCACCAATCATTGCAGGGGCAATAGCGGGCCGAGAGGCAATAGAGTTTGCAACAAAGCCAGCAAATAGAGGGATCATTAACGTAAAACCAATTTTGCCGACTAAAAATAGGTGGTACATTAAATTACCAATAGGATCTGACTTATCAAACCCCCATGTCACTAAATGCCCAAGATCATCTTTTTGAAAAGCATAAATATTAGCGATCGCCAAGAGTAAACCTGCAGAGATAACCATCGGTATCATATATGAGATGCCACTCATTATATGTTTAATAAAACTATTTTCCGATGTTTTACCAAGGCTAATATAACTTAACTCCGAGTCCTCGTCGGCATAAACAACACCTTCTTTGATGGCAATTTCAACTAAAGCCATCGCATCTTTAATCGCCATCTTAGGGCGGGTTTGATATAATTTTTTTCCCACAAACCGAGTAAGATCAATATCAATATCCGATGCGATGATCACCACATCGGCATTTAAAATATCGTCTTCTGTCAATATGTTTTCAGCTCCGATTGAACCTTGGGTTTCAACTTTTATTTTAAAAGCATTATCTTCGGCCGCGATTTCAAATGCCTCAGCAGCCATATATGTATGTGCAATCCCCGTAGCACAAGCTGTTATTGCAACAATAGTGTAACTCATTAAACAACTCCCCATAAAATTATAGAATCATTGTGTAAATTCCCGCCTTAAAATAATGGGATCAATAACTCAAAACAAAAATAATGGAAAATAAATGTAAATATTTATGACTTAGGGTGTACTTTTTAAAACGCGGATTTCAGTCGCTAGTGCGACACATTGAATTTTTATGGCCAGTGGGTGAAACTCACGGTCGACTAAAACCCAATGTGAGATCACTATGCCAGATACATATACCCGACTGACCGAAGATGAACGATACCAAATTTATGAGGGGGTAACAGAAAAACGTTCTCATCGTGAAATAGCGACTTTAATTAACAAGCACCACAGCACGGTTTCTAAAGAAGTGAAACGTAACACCGGTTTACGAGGTTATCGACCTAAACAAGCCCAAGAAGTAGCACAACAACGACACAAAAATAAACCTAGGCATATAAAATTAACCTCCGATGTACAAGCACTGATTACTGATAATATTATGCATCAATGGAGTCCAGAGCAGATAAAAGGTCGGCTTAAAAAGGAGGGACTTACGAGGGTCTGTGCTACGACTATTTACGGGTTTATTCAGAAAGATAAAGCCTCTGGAGGCGAACTCCATAAACATCTTCGTCATAGAAAACCTTATAAAAGACGAACAGGTTCATCAGAGACTAGAGGCCAAATAATTGGGCGTATATCAATAGATGAAAGACCTAGCATTGTTGAGGATAAAGTACGTATAGGTGATTGGGAAGCTGACACTGTCATTGGTAAAGGCCATAAAGGAGTCCTAGTAACATTAGCTGATCGCGTGAGTAAAAAGACACTGATTGCACATGTTCCATCAAAGCATGCTGAGGTTGTTACCGCCGCTATTATTAAGTTGCTACTACCAGAGAAAGAGCAACTTCACACGATTACGTTTGATAATGGAAAAGAGTTTGCTTACCACGCTCAAATAAAGAAGGCTCTGGGTGCTGATAACTATTTCGCGCATCCTTACCATTCCTGGGAACGCGGGCTAAATGAGAACCATAATGGACTAATACGTCAGTATCTTCCCAAAGGCATGCCGTTGGATAAAGTCACTGATGATGAAATTACCTTGATTCAAAATAAACTCAATAACAGGCCTAGAAAATTACTGGGTTATAAAACACCAAATGAGGTTTACGATGCGATGTGTTTAGTAGCATAATTAAGCGGTGTCGCACTGGCGACTGAAATCCGCGTCACTATTGTCGAACGGAAAACCAGTTTTACAGTCTCTATGCGGGTTGACGACAAATCAGCGAGATCGGTGACCGCAGCGACTATTGCGCTATTACAGCCCTTTAAAGGGGCCGTCTTTACTATCACAGCAGATAACGGTAAAGAATTTGCATATCATGAAGTGATGACAGAGCATTTAAAATGTGGTGTTTACTTTGCTAATCGTAGTGGCTTTTATGCTTGGCTAAAACAGCCCAAAAGTAAACGAACTATTGAGGATGAACGTTTACTTGGTAAAATTAAGCAATACTGGCTCGAGAGTGGTTTTGTTTACGGCCACCGTAATATTACGCTTGATTTAAAAGATGAAGGTGAAACGTGTGGCAAGAATCGTGTTTATAAAATCATGAAACAAGCGGGTATTAAAGCGATACGAGGTTATAAACGCCATAGAGGTTTTACTGGAGGCAATGTTCATCATATTGCTGAAAATACGTTACAGCGTCAGTTTGATGTAGCTGAACCGAATAAATATTGGGTAACCGATTTTACTTATATCCGAACACATCAAGGTTGGTTGTACTTAACCGTTGTTATTGACTTGTTCTCACGGAAAGTGATTGGTTGGTCGATGAAAAAAGATCCCCGTGCTGATTTGGTAATCGATGCATTATTAATGGCTATTTGGCGACGAAAGCCTAAACATAAAGTGTTGATACATTCCGATCAAGGTGTTCAATATACTTGTAATGATTGGCATGCTTTCACTAAAGCGAACAATCTGGAAGTCAGTATGAGTCGTCGTGGAAATTGTCATGATAACTCGGTAGCAGAAAGTTTTTTCTCTAACTTAAAAAAAGAGCGGATCAAGCGTAAAATCTACAAGACAAGGGATGAAGCCAAGGCTGATGTTTTTAACTACATTGAATTTTTCTATAATCCCAAAAGAAGACATGGTACTAATAATGGTGTAAGTCCTCATGAATTTGAAAAAGTGTACTTTGAGAACTTGAAATCTGTCTAGAGAACTAGGGACTTATCATCTTGAAGTTATCGCCAGTAATAATATAGCCAAAAATATTTATAAAAAACAAGGTTATACCGACCTACAAGAAGATGAGAAACAAGGAACAACTCTTTTTTGGAATAAACATTTATCCGCTTAAATATCACACTTATTCACTCGGTATTACACAGTAAGAAGGTCTTTCAAGCATACACCTTCTTTCTGATGCTTATTTATCTATGGCGACCTAGTATTCAAAATAATAATTCGTCCGTAGAGAAAAATGTGGCTGTAAGCGTTTAATTACATCCAATCTGTCGTGCGAATAACGCCAACAGCAATACCTTCAATAGTACAAGATTCAAATTCAAGATCGATTTTTATGGTGCTAAAACCCTCATTTTCAGGTTTTAATAACACCTCGTTGCCTTTTTTGTAAAAACGTTTTACCGTCACTTCATCATCAATGCGAGCTACCACCACTTGACCGTTATTAATGTCTTGTGTTTTATGTACCGCTAATAAATCACCATCCATAATGCCAATATTTTTCATACTTTCACCTTGCACGCGCAATAAAAAATCCGCATGCGGGTGAAATAAAGCAGGATCTACCGCATAGTGTGTTTCAATATGCTCCGTCGCTAAAATTGGCGATCCTGCGGCGACTTTGCCCACTAATGGCAGGCCCTTTTCAATGACAACTTGATTACTTTTATGTGTAGTAATAATTCGAATACCACGTGAAGTACCTGATAATATTTCAATAGCGCCTTTACGAGCTAATGCTTTTAAATGCTCTTCTGCTGCATTCGCACTACGAAATCCAAGTAAATTAGCCAACTCAACACGTGTCGGGGGCATACCCGTTTTTTCAATACATGCCTTGATAACATCTAACACTTCATTTTGACGTTTGGTTAAGTCTTTCATTTCTATCTCCGAGCATAAACTGTTGATATAGACAGTGTATATCTATACATGACATTAAGCTAGTCTATTGATAAATGATATCGTTGTATTTTAACCAACCTGATAATTTGTTTTTCTTGTTTTTATGTGAAGTGAAAATAATCATTCCACCTCGGCGATTCCATTTATACAAACCTTTAAAGGTCAATAAGGCGCCTTCTTTTAAGTCAGGTAAGGCTTGCCCCGTATCAATGTTATGCTTAATAATTAATTTTTGTCCTGATGTTAAACGCACTAAAAACATTTGGGCTTTATATGGGATTAATTGTGTTGGTAAACTTTTTATTACTCGCCCTTGCGCGCTGATATTCGCACTGCGTTGTTGCTTATAAAGAAACTCTAGATAAGCAATATCATCCCGACTTTTTTCTAATGCATTACTTTTATCTGCGTACATAAGATCTAATTTATCTTGCTTTTCAAAACAAGAAGATAGGCTAAAAACACATAATATTATGAGACATAATTTAAACATTTATAAACGACCATTAAATGATAATGCAAAGCTACCATTGGGCTCTTTTTTACCTAAAAAAGACAAGCCTTGTTGGATGTTTTTTGCCAGCGTGGTACCTTCTTTTATATTCCCAGTCAGTGTATAACTCCCATTGGTTTTTAAATCAATTCGTATTTCCGTTTTTAAATCCGATGAGACTTGTAGCACTTCTGCAATATAACTGTTCCTTGCACAACTTAAATCAACATCTACATTGGCTAAATTAATATTACCCACATCAGAGCTTATACGTGCATCTTGCCAAGTCACACTCGCATCTATATTTTTACAATTTAATCCTTCGAAAGTTGCCTGTTGGATCACTAATTGTATGTCTCCTTGTGTCTCGATAGGAATAGGTAATGCCAAATAAGGTGAGACCTCTGTCGCCTCCAAATTCATTGTGAGGTGATTTATATTTGCCTCTGTAAGACTCAATGACACCTGACCTTTCCCCTGAAAACGAGGAGCACTATTAGCAAATTTAACATCAACGTTGAGTTTGAGGGCTAACAAAGACCACACATTTAACGACCATTCAAGATCACTTAAGCGATAGCTTTTCTGATAACGTATTTGTTGCGCATAGCCATGCCATATTGTTCCCGATAACGTATCCACTTTTAATACTTTATTTTCCGCTAAAAAAGGTAGTAATAATGTTGCAGGAAGCGTTGCTATTAGCGACAACACATAAAAACAAACAAAAAAGATAACGAGGCAGAATAAGTATCAATTTTTATTAGATCATCATCATCTAATTTTTCTTGAGCTTTACTTTCTAAAATGATTGAAAGCATGCATCGATCACAACTCCAAGCTATCTCTTTATTCTCACGAACAATTACTTGTTCACCGAGTTCAATTGCAGACCAATGCCCTTCTTCAGCTATCGGTAAAACTAACCCTTCAGGGATCATTTGCAGACAATTTAGTTGCGCTTCACTAAGCCAATGTAGCCACATATGCATTTTTTTTTGGGTGCAATATGCCACATGAATTAAATCTCGCTCTTTGGAAAACACATTAAAATGTAATTTTTCTACATCTGTCGCTAAGTCATCTTCTAATAAGTAAGGTAAAGCTTGTTGTATATGCCGATTATATTTTCCTTTTATCGGTACCGCTCTAATATTGACATCCACACCCGGTAATAGACAAATAACTAAGCGATTCTGCGCTTTTTCAGTTAATAAATTAAGTTGTAATGCATCGTCAACCTCGCCAGATGCAATGATCTCATTTTCAGTTTCTGACCAAATTAACCAGTGATTTTTCTGTGTAGATTCACTTGCCAAGCGAATAATTAACTGTTCAGTCACGCCAACTCTCCAATTATCACCATATAATTACTATTACCTTTCTACTATATAAACCTGTTTGCGCCAACCAAAGTAAACCTACAGAGGATTATGAGCCTAGCCCTGATGATTGATACCGGATAGTATATGCTTTCTGATTTTCCATTTTAAACAACAATTTAATTTTTAATAACCGTTCTGCAAATTGTACGATGCCGTTAAGCTGAAAGAACTCACTCTTTACGCTCAATTGACTTTTTAACTGAGCCGAAATGTTGGAAGCACTACTGCTAAAAGTATCCTCAGCTAAGAATGCATCGACATTTGCCCAGCCACTGTCACTTCGATTTTCTAATAACTGTTCGAAATCTCGAATACTTAAATTTAAAGATTCAGGAAAAAGTGCATATAAGATTTCAGGTTGATCAACAGGCACTGTATTAACATTTATTCTTTGAGTTGCCGAGGGTATTGCGCACAAATAAGGCGCTATTTTCGCAAAAATATTTTGACTAACTCCGCGCACCGCACGCAATTCACTTATATCAATCATTAGTTCATTAGCGGTTAAATGCGCAACCGATAATCCCTCATAGAAGCTATCTTCTGCTCCTTGTGCGGCAAGACTATCAGTATCAGCATCAATCCAGTCTCGTGTCGAGTCTGCGATAGTTTCTGCACTGTAATCGTCCACATCTAATGCTTCAAGTAATCGCTGTAATTGCTGTACACCTTCTGCACGTACTTCATCTTTGTCCTGCTTTGCAATCGCGTTGATATTAAAACAGCTACGCATGTCTTTAATTGTGCCTCTGATATTGCCATTTTCCAATGGAAATACGGTGTCGGGCGTCGCCCAGTCTTGATCTAAACTCACCCGCTCTTCACTTGAAAAGTCATTTTCTAAAATCATTTTAGCAAGCTCTGTGGTTGCTTGGGCATACCAATAACTACCTTGACTTAACATTACCCCTTGGGTACGTTTTAAACTTAACGTCAAGCGCTCCGTCATTGAGCTGGCAAGTAATACCATAATAGCTAAAACCATTAAAACAATAATCAATGCCATACCTTTTTGTCTGCCTGTTTTCAATAGCAACAAGCATTTCAATCAGCGTGAAACCTGATAACTGAGCATGCCGACGCTTAATGCTTAGCAAAATACGTCCTAATAGAAGCCAACGCTTCACCTTTTTCCTCTTTACGTACTTCCATATCAACCGCTATAAATTGGCTATCGCCCGTTTGATCTGCTTTATAACGAATAAACCACTGTATATCGGCAAATTCCATAGTGCTATTTTTCCAAGTCGATGTCGGCCATAATTCTTCTAACTTTAATTCCACGAGTGCATTACTTGCGATCCAAGTAGCAAAACTTTTATCTTCTAATCGTGCTTGATTATTAAGTACATTTGATGCGGCTTGCATCACAGCTAAACCCGCAGTAGCCAAGATAACCAAAGCCAACATCACCTCTAATAAAGTCATTCCTTGTACGTCACTCCGCTTTATGCGCATCTTCATACTCTATTTCACCACTCATGTTAATCGTGATCAATCCGGGATTCTTCTTATCAACAAACGAACCATTCAAAAATTCAATACTAAAGGGTGTAACTTCGCCACTAGACATAACATATACTTGTGGAATTAAAGCATCTTTGTTTACTTCTACATCCGCACTATCAAGCTCTTCCCATACAGCTCCTTGTAACGTAAATTTTAATGTCAAAGATTCCGGTAAAGTCACTTGCGTCGTTACTCTTTTAATGGTTAATTTCTGCCACTCTTTATCTGTATATTGATATACAATAAATTGATAACCATTATCCCTTAAGATAATACCTAATTCTTTACCTGACATTAGCGCTTCATCTTGAAAAAAATGCAACAAGGTAACAAAACGCTGAGTTTGCCAATTTAGATCTTCATCTTGTTGTGTGATTTTTGGTAAATTCATCACTACACCGACAGACACCATCGCCATTATCAAAACGACCAACATTATCTCAAGTAATGTAAACCCTTGTTGCTTATTTTTAAAATCTGCCATATTAAATATAATGTATTAAACTACAAATCCCAGTTTCCAATATCGTCTCCGGTATCTTCTTCTGCATCTTGCCCTACAGATAAAACGTCAATTTTACTATGCTCACCCGGACTATTTAAAATATAATCATTACCCCATGGATCTTGTGGTAAACGTTTAATATAACCATCTTCGGCATAATTACGAGGCTCAGGTGAACCACTCGGTTTTTCTAAAAGTGCATTTAAACCTTGGTCCGTTGTTGGATAACGAGAATTATCTAATTTATACATATCTAACGCATTTTCCAATGCCACCAGATCTGAGATAACTTTTTGGCGATCCGCTTTATCTTTATTACCCATTAAATTAGGCACGACAAGCGATGCAAGTACACCCAAAATCACAATAACCACCATGATTTCAAGTAATGTAAAACCTTTTTGTTTATTATTTTTAAGCACTTTATTTTCCTTTGATTAAGCTGAAACTAAATTATTAAGCTGCAGTATCGGCTCTAATATTGCCATCACAATAAAAAGAACCACTCCTGCCATTGAAACTATCAACGCAGGTTCAAATAAACCAATTGCAATACTCACTTGCGCTGCAAATTGTTTATCTTGATTATCCGCAGAGCGAGAAAGCATATTACCAAGTTCTCCACTGCGTTCTCCACTCGCAATCATGTGTAGCATCATCGGTGGAAATAATTTTGTATTTCTAAGCGCAAGCCCTAGACTCACTCCTGAACGTACACACTCGGTTGCCTCTGCTACACGCAAACGAATAAAGGGATTACCCAGAACATTACCCGCGATCCCCATTGCCTCTAATAAAGGCACCGCGCTACTATTTAAAATACTTAACGTACGAGCAAAACGAGCCGTATTTAGCTCTTTCGATACATTACCAATTACAGGTAAACGTAATAAATATTCAGAAAATATTAACTTATTCTTTTCTTTTTTCAAAAACTGTTTTAGAGCCATTAAAGACAACCATACCCCCCCCAGAAAATACAAACCATAAGCCCTAAGTGAATCACTTATCGCAATTAATAAGGTCGTTGTAGCAGGTAACTCCGCTCCCATATGCTCAAATTGACCCACCACTTGTGGCACAACCGCGGTCAATAATATAGACACAACACCAACCGCTACCAATGTTAAAACAAAAGGATAAATCATGGCTTGCTGAATGGTGCTCTTCATGGCTTGACGTTGCTCTGCATAATCGGCGAGTTTATCTAGCACTTTATCTAAATGTCCCGAACGCTCTCCCGCTGCAACCATTGCACAAAATAAAGTATCAAATACAAAAGGAAATGTATTCAAACTATCGGCCAAATTATGCCCTTCGATGACAGAGCCCCGCACAGAGGCGATAATCGTTTTCAAACTTTCTTTATCACATTGCTCAAAAACAGCTTGTAAACACTCTTCAATCGGAATAGAAGATGCGACCAACGTTGAAAGCTGACGTGTTATCAAAGCCAATTCCGCTGTTTTTATTTTACAACGATACAAGCGTTTAATACTATTACTTGACTGTTGACTCACAATTTCAACATGTAATGGCATATAACCTTTCGCGCGCAATTTTTGCCTTAATAAACGAGAGGAATCGGCTTCTAAAGTTCCTTTTATAGGTTTTCCTTTCTGATCTAATGCTTTATATAAGAAGGTTGGCACATTCATCCTCACTCGTTACACGTAATATTTCTTCTAATGTTGTTAAACCTTGGCACACTTTTTCCATACCATCTTGGCGAATACTCGGCGACGTTTGACGGATCTCTTTTTCAATCGCTTTCTCACCCGCTCCCGTATGCACCAATTCTCGAACCACATCAGTGACAATCAACAATTCATGGATCCCCATTCGACCTCGGTAACCTGTTGCATTACAATGTTCACACCCTTGCGCATTATAGAACGTCACGTCTTTGTCCGCAGACATACCTAAAATATTTTTTTCTTCTAAACTCGCAACATGTGCAACCTTACAATGCACACATAAACGGCGCACAAGACGTTGTGCAAGCACACCTAATAGGCTTGATGAAAGTAGAAATGGCTCAACACCCATATCACGCAAACGCGTTACCGCACCAACGGCACTATTAGTATGTAATGTCGAAAAAACTAAATGCCCAGTTAAACTGGCCTGTACCGATATTTGTGCAGTTTCAAGATCTCGGATTTCACCAATCATAACCACATCAGGATCTTGGCGTAAAATAGCCCGTAAACCCCGTGAAAAAGTCATATCCACTTTATTATTTACTTGTGTTTGCCCTATCCCCTCAATTGCATATTCAATGGGATCTTCAATGGTTAAAATATTACGATCTTTAGCATTTATTTCCATTAATGATGCATATAAAGTCGTACTTTTACCCGAACCGGTAGGGCCAGTCACTAATACAATACCATGTGGTTTTTTAATTAAGCTTCGCATTAACTGATGATTTCTTTTAGTCATTCCTAGCGTTGCAAGATCCAGTTTTATGGCATTCTTATCCAGTAATCGCAGCACAACTCGCTCGCCATGACTTGCCGGCATAGTCGAAACTCGCACATCTACAGCGCGCCCTCCGATACGCAATGAGATTCGACCATCTTGTGGCACCCGCTTTTCGGCTATATCAAGCTTCGCCATGACTTTAATTCTTGATACTAATAACGCCGCTATTTTGCGCTGTGGCTTTAAAATTTCACGTAAAATACCATCAATTCTAAAACGGATAATTAATGTGTTTTCAAACGTTTCGATGTGAATGTCAGAGGCTTCTTCTTTAATCGCTTCGCCCAATAATGCATTGATCAATTTGATAATAGGCGCATCACCTTCTGTCTCAAGAAGATCTTCGTTTGCAGGCATATCCTCTGCAAGTGAGAACAAGTCATCACTGCCTATATCTTGCATAAGTTGCTGCGCTTCAGATGAAGATGATTGATAAGCATTCGCCACCAATTCGTTAAAGAGAGCTTGCTTAACTTTTTGTAATATATACGAACACCCAATAACTCGGCGCACCTCAAATAATAAATCTACACTCAGGGAATTAAGATAAGAAAGCTTTATTGTATCAGCGCTATAGGTAATAACTACTTCATGCTTTTTTGAAAACGCAAAAGGGAGCTGACCATAAGGAGTAATAATATTATCTACCTCATCCTCAGTCCCTGACAGAGAAGGCTCTAGATTAGGCATTATCATCCCCGGGCTTTAATGATTTACCTTTCTTTACAAAATCCTTAACGTCTACTTTTTTACTTTTTTTCCATTTCGGTAATATTGGTGCTTTCTCGCTTGGCATCAAATTAATACCAATATCACGTTGTGTTTTTTGCATCGCTCGAATAAGTGAATATTTACGCATGCTTAGCTTATTCATTGTATCTTCATCCCGAATAATTGTTGCCCGTAAAAAAATCATTAAATTCCGTTTTTCAGTCGTACTTATCGTTGATTTAAACAAATTACCTAACCAAGGGATATCGCCAAGTATGGGAACTTTATCTACAGACTCAATGACTTTATCATCGATTAAACCACCAAGAACAATCGTTTGTCCTGATTTTACCAATACGGTTGTTTTTATTGAACGCGTTGAAAACACAACATCTACTGTATTAGTGCTATCTTTAATCGATGAGACTTCTTGCTCTATCAACAACTGCACCGAATCACCTTCATTAATCTGTGGT
Organism: Psychromonas sp. CD1; assembly: GCF_002239585.1. Classification (GTDB taxonomy): domain Bacteria; phylum Pseudomonadota; class Gammaproteobacteria; order Enterobacterales; family Psychromonadaceae; genus Psychromonas. The sequence goes on along the minus strand of NZ_NDFH01000002.1, from coordinate 37,598 downwards.
GTTACATTTAATTTCACCCCAATATCCTTACGCTCAATCGTTTGGAAAGGGTTATCATTATCTGAACTCGAGGTTGACCCCGTTAAAACAGGAACTTCATCCCCAACTAAAAAGCTAGCCTCTTGATTATCTAAGGTCATAATACTTGGTGTTGATAATATATTTGACCCCGTTGTACGACTAATCGCCTGTAACATCACCCCCCAATTAGAGCCTATATAACCTATTATTCCGCCGTCTATTTTACTTAATGCAGAGCCGACATCGCTTAAATCACCACCATCATTATTATTTATTGTGTACATAGAGTTAATAGCATCTCCCGTTGTAAGACCTCCATTACCCAGAAATTGTGTTCCGCATAGAGTTAATAGCATCTCCCGTTGTAAGACCTCCATTACCCAGAAATTGTGTTCCGCCTCCAGGCGTTGCAAATTGCACACTTAAATTAATACCGTGACCTTCAGTTATCTCAACAATAATTGCTTCTACTAATACTTGCGCGCGACGAATATCTAATTGTCGAATAACACTACTTAACGAGGCCATTAGTGCCGGTTGCGCAGATATAATGATAGCATTCGTACCTTCGTGCGACTCAATCGCCAAGCCATCTTGGGTTGAACTTTTATTATTAGATCCAGAAGAAACACTAGTCATACCGTCACTTATCCCTTTTAAAACATCTGCGACCTCTTCTGCTTTAGCATATTTAAGATAAAAAACACGGGTATTACCATTACTTTTAAGCTCATTATCTAGCTCTTTCACTAAGGCTATAATTCGAGATCTTGTTTTAGGATCTCCACTAATAATAATAGAATTAGTACGTTCATCTGCCACCACATGTGGTTTTAAAATACTAGGGATATTACTTGACGAGCCCTTTGCTGGCGTCTGTATCTCGGTGATCAGATTAACTAAATCTAGAGCACTCGCATATTTTAATTTAATAATGTCAACGTCTTGATTACCCGCTTTATCGACACGGTGCACGATTTCCACGAGTCGATTAACCACCGCTGCACGGCCCGTAATCATCAAAACATTAGATGGTCCATAATGCACAACATTACCACCCCCTGCATTATCATTAAGTTGACGTAATAACGGGGCTAACTCACGAACAGAAACATTGAGCACAGGCACAACACGCGTGACCATTTCATCACCTTTATAAATTTCTCCATCATCAACAACCGGTATCGCTGCCACTTTCGCATCTTTAGCACGAATAACTTTGATAACGTTATCCGCTGTTTCAACCGTAGCAAAACCATATACTTCTAAAACGTTTAAGAAGAATTGATAATATTGATCTTCATTCAGAAGATCATAACTACGTACATTTATTTTCCCACGGACCGCGGGATCGATGATAATCGTTTTATGTAGATTCTTGCCGACTATATTAATAAATTCATTAATATCTGCATTTTTAAAACTCGCAGAATACTCAGTGGAAAAGGCATTGGGCACGAGTAAGAGACACAATATAAAACTTAATATCTTACCTTTATGCATTAAAAATTTCATTTATCCCAAACCCCACACGATTATCAATTTTAACATTTAAATTCTCTTTTTTTAGGGCATAGCAAAATAGATATCATATAATTCCCCTTGTCGTTGAACCGTTATCTTCATTTCAGTCATTGTCTTAAAATCTTTCATTAATGCTAAAGATTTTTGTCTATCTGTCAGATCAACCCCATTTAATTGCACCGCAAGATCCCCTGTATGTAAACCAGAGTCACTAAATAATTCAGGATTTCGTCCTGGGGAGAGTCGATAACCTTGCATACGGCCAGCGTCTTTAATCGGATAAATATTAATATAATTCAAGATAGAACTTGGATTTTTAAGTAACATATTTCTATCTAAATTAAGTGTGATCACACTCGTCGTCATTTTTGTTTCTACCGATGACATATTATCAAATTCTTCTTCTGCGCCATCTAGCATTAATGTTTGCCGAGCTCCTCGAACATTTAAAATAATACGATCTGCAAGTATTTCAAGAATACTGGCTTGATTATTAGCAAGCGTTGAATCAATAAAATAACTATCTTGCTGTCCTTCGTAAGTAATAATAGCGCTTGAATAAGCAGGATCTGAAGCAGCAACGACGCCAACCAACGTTAATTTTAATGTTGTTTTAGGCGCTATTTCTGATTTGCTCTTCTGTGTTATCTTTTGAGGAGCTATTTTTTGTTGTCCAAAAAGAAACACGGATTGTAGTATCTGTGTTCTAAGGCGCATATCTTGTTGCTGCTGAGTTACAATAGGGGCAGTCCAAACTGCTACTGTCAGAGGAGGAGACAACAAAAACCAAGTAAGTAAAGCTAATTGATAAGCGACAAAAGCCTCTCCCATCAGCAACATGATTATCGATAACTTTTCTAAATGAGGAGATAACAACACAAAAAACCTTGTCAAATAATAGATTGCCATACGAGCATAAGAAAAAACTTTTAGCACATACGACTCGATAACCTACATCCATCACATGGATGATTTTAGAGACTTTAGGATCCACTTTATTTATCACAAATAATAACAATTAGCAGGCATTTAAATGCATTCTTATAAATTACATCCATGTAGATCTGTTTGTTTGTTTTATATTTTTAATCTTTATCGCCTATTTTATATTTTAACGATCACCAAAACTTACTACAAATATTGATGTGTCTCCGTTGCGATGTAGCACTCCTTAAACCCTTAAAATCACTCTTACTCTTTGCTATACTCAACTTTCGCTAAAGAGGTCAATATGTCAGAAAAAAAAATTCGCCTAGATAAATGGTTATGGGCAGCCCGTTTTTATAAAACACGCAGTATTGCTCGTGATATGATCAATGGTGGCAAGGTTCATTATAATAGCCAGCGCACAAAAGCAAGTAAGACCATTGAGATAGGCGCAGTGCTCACTATCCGTCAAGGGGACGTCAGTAAACAAGTGCATATTGAGCAATTATCCGACCAACGCAGAAGTGCAATCATTGCCGTTACTTTATACACAGAAACACCCGAAAGCATAAAAAAACAAGAACAATACTCAGAACTACGTAGATTAAGTTTACAAAATGCACCTCATCCAGACAAAAAACCCAACAAAAAACAACGCCGAGAGCTGATACAAGCTAAAATTCAACGCAACACTGCAATATTTGATTAAGAAGAGATATTATGAAAGATCAACTACAACGTTTTCTATTTGAAGATTTCCAAATTCGAGGCGAGATAGCCAATGCAGATAATAGCTTTCGTGAACTACTTGCCAATCACAATTACACAGAAGAAGTACGTAATTTAATGGGCGAATTATTAATTGCAGCTACATTACTTACTGCCATGCTTAAATTTGAAGGTAAAATAACCGTTCAATTACAAGGGGATGGCCCTTTGAAAATGGCAGTTATTAATATCAGCCAAGACTTGGTGCTACGTGGCACAGCTAATGTCGACGGTGAAACAAGCGGGTTATCTTTTGCTCAATTGGTGGGCGAAGGGCATTTAATGATATCCATTACGCCTAAAAATGGCGAGCGCTACCAAGGTATTGTTGCACTCGATAAAACATCATTGAGCGCTTGTATCGAAAATTATTTTGCACAATCAGAGCAACTCGCAACACGAATTATTTTACACGCTAACAGCCAAAATAATATGCAATGTGCTGGATTATTATTACAGACATTACCCATGGCAGATGTAGAAGAGAAAGAACATGACGATGACTTTCAACATGTTTGTGCTTTAGCACATACTGTCAAAGCAACAGAGCTTTATGAATTAACGCATGATGAATTACTATTTAGATTATACCATCAAGATAAAGTGCGTTTATTTGATGAGCAAAGCATCATTTATCAATGCTCATGCTCTAAAGAACGCTGTATTTCATCACTCGCATCTATCCAACCAAAAGAAATATTAGAAATTTTAAAAGAAGAAAGCGTCATTGAAATGCACTGTGAATATTGTGCAAAAGATTATCGTTTTGATATAAACGACCTACAGATTTTATTAACCGACACAAATGAGCAACAACATTAATTTTAGAGACGTTATCTTTTAAAAAAGAGACGAACGTCTGCTCTCTAGTATTCGCTTTGCTAAAACAAGAACTTTAGAATCACATTGAGCTCTTCTTTATACCAAATCTATGACTTAGCTCTCATCCTTTTATTGCTCCTTTCGCCTTTTAAGCGGTTATAATTTAACTCACTATATATTCTATATAGAATGAAATTATAACCGCTTAAAGGAGACCAGTATGACGAAAAAAAACCTATCATGTACTGAATCACTAAATCAGTATGGAATTAAAAACATTTCCAATATCGTATACAATCCCAGCTATGAAACGTTATTTAACGAAGAAATGAAGGCTAATTTAAGTGGTTTTGAAAAAGGAACTCTCACTAAACAAGGAGCCGTAGCCGTTGATACTGGTATATTTACGGGACGCTCCCCTAAAGATAAATACATTTTAAAAGATGATACGACACGCGATACCATTTGGTGGAGCGATCAGGGTAAAAATGATAATCATCCCATTGAACAAGCAACATGGACACACCTTAAAAATATTGTCACCACAGAACTCTCTCAGAAACGCTTATTTGTAGTAGATGCTTATTGTGGTACTAATGTGAACTCTCGTTTAAAAGTACGTTTTGTGATGGAAGTCGCATGGCAAGCTCATTTTGTGAAAAATATGTTTATTCGGCCAAGTGAAGAAGAGCTTATCAATTTTGAGCCTGATTTTGTACTCCTTAATGGGTCTAAAACAAATAACCCTGATTGGAAAAAACAAGGTCTTAATTCAGAAAACTTTGTGGCTTTTAATCTCACCGAAAACATCCTTGTTATAGGAGGCACTTGGTATGGTGGTGAAATGAAAAAAGGCCTGTTCTCTATAATGAACTATCTCCTCCCACTCCGAGGCATGGCATCGATGCATTGCTCTGCCAACATGAATGCGAAAGGTGATACTGCCATTTTCTTTGGTCTTTCTGGAACAGGTAAAACCACTCTTTCAACAGACCCCAAACGCGCTTTAATTGGTGATGATGAACATGGGTGGGATGATGATGGCATCTTTAATTTTGAAGGCGGCTGCTATGCTAAAACTATTCGTTTAAATGCAGAAGCAGAGCCCGATATTTATGGTGCAATACGCCGCGATGCTCTGCTTGAAAATGTCACGCTTAATGATGATGCACAGGTGCAATATGATGATGCGACTAAAACTGAAAATGCACGTGTTTCTTATCCGATTTACCACATTGATAATATTGTAAAACCACATTCTCGAGGTGGGCACGCTAAAAAAGTTATCTTTTTAACAGCGGATGCATTTGGCGTATTACCGCCAGTTTCAAAACTAACCAAAGCGCAAACGCAATATCATTTCCTTTCTGGTTTTACCGCTAAACTTGCTGGTACAGAGCGTGGTATAACCGAACCAACACCCACTTTCTCACCTTGTTTTGGCGCGGCGTTTTTAACATTACACCCCACACAATACGCAGAGCAACTAAGCAAGCGCATGTTAGCTTGTGATGCTCAAGCTTATCTGGTTAATACTGGCTGGAATGGATCAGGTAAACGTATTTCAATTGAAGATACTCGCGCCATCATTGACGCTATTTTAGATGGCTCAATAGAGGATGCTGAATGCATACAAATACCACTTTTTGACCTTTGTGTTCCCATTGCTCTTCCGGGTGTAGATAGTCATATTTTAGATCCAAGAGATACCTATGCCACCGTCGAAGAATGGAATAATAAAGCCGAAAAATTAGCCGCATTATTTATTGAAAATTTCATTCAATACACGGACAAACTCAAAGGAAAAGCGCTACTTAGTGCAGGACCAAAACTAACTAACGTCGTCGCTTAATTAGTACCAATGCAGGCATGGATAATTTCCCCTCCAAGCCTGCATTACTTCAACAAAGAATAAATAATAATGATGTGTAGATTCTGTACAAGCATTGCTCTAAACTTTGCACAAAATTATTAGGAGAGGCTCATGTCAAACAAAGTATTTATTAGCGCTCAAACATTATTAGAAGATTCGTTTCTATTAGCCTCTCAGGTTTATGAGAGTGGTTTTCGCCCACAATTTATTGTCGGAATTTGGCGTGGTGGCGCACCCATTGGTATTGCCGTACAAGAATATTTCGATTTTAAAAAAGTAGAAACCGATCACATTGCAGTACGTACTTCTTCTTATTATGGTATCGACAAACAAAGTAAAACCATCCAAGTACATGGATTACATTACATTGTTGAGAATGCCAATGCCGATGATGCGTTATTAATTGTGGATGACGTTTTTGATTCTGGCCGTAGCGTTGTTGCTTTAAAAGAAAAACTTTTTGAAAAAATGCGCCTAAACATGCCTAAAGATGTTCGAATTGCCACCCCTTACTACAAACCAAAAAATAAAATGGTGGATATTGTTCCTGATTATTATATCCATAAATCTGAGGACTGGTTGGTATTTCCACACGAAGTATCTGGATTAACGGCAGAAGAAATATTACATGGTAAAAAAGATTTAGAAAAGATTAGACATCTTTTTGTAGATTAAAGGCGATAATCCACAAGATAACAGTTTTGTTTTCTTGTGGAACTTGTCGTTTCAACTACTAAATAAAAGGGACATTGCACTTAAAATAGGCGATAATCCGCGCCCATCAAATACACCGCATCAGGAAAATAGATTTATGTCCCAAGTTGGCACGCTTTATATTATATCGGCCCCAAGTGGCGCAGGTAAGGGAAGTCTTATTAACGCATTATTAGCAGAAAAAAGAGACTGGACATTACAGTTTTCCGTTTCCCATACTACACGTGCACCGCGTGATGGCGAAATAGATGGAGAGCATTACCATTTTACCAATATTGACGACTTTAAGCAGATGATTGATAATAATACATTTATTGAATGGGCAAAAGTTTTCACTAATTATTATGGCACTTCACTTCTCAACATTGACGAAGCACTGCAAAATGGAATTGATATATTTTTAGATATTGATTGGCAAGGCGCACGTCAAGTTCGCAAAATGAAGCCCGATGCTGTCGGCATCTTTATTCTACCTCCAAGTTTAGCTGAATTAGAAAAACGCCTTACAAATCGAGGTCAAGATAACGCCGACGTGATAACTAAGCGTATGCAACAAGCACAAGCTGAAATGTCACACTATGATGAGTATGATTATTTAATTATTAATAATGATTTTGAAAAAGCCTGTTATGAATTATCCAGTATTGTTAGCGCTAAACGCAATTTAACAAAAAATAAAATAGAGCAACATAAAAAAACAATAGAAAGATTATTGAATTAAATCAAATAGATAGGCAATGAAAAATCACCTTTTTTAAGTTTTTTTTACGCCAAATAATTTGTGCGTACATCAGCGCCTGCATCTCCTGCTGGCTGTTTTTTAAACACTTTCGCATACTGCTTGGCATACGCATCTTCTAGGTGTACAATAAGCGCCCGTTTTTATGTAATTAACTTTTGGAGTGCAATCATGGCACGTGTAACCGTTGAAGATGCAGTAAATGTAGTTGGAAATCGTTTTGATCTTATCTTAATGGCATCTCGTCGAGCTCGCCAACTTGCAACACAAGGAAAAACTCCTTTAGTTGACCCAGAAAATGATAAGCCAACTGTTATCGCATTGCGTGAAATTGAAGAAGGTTTGATAACAAATGAAATCATGGATCTTCAGGATCGCCAAGAAAAACATGAAAAACAGGCAGCTGAATTTGCAGCCGTTGCAGCTATTGCCGAGGGACGAGGATAATCGCCCCCATTAAAACTTTATTTAAAACGTCGTCCATGTAAATGTACGGCGTTTTTTTTATTTGGAGAAAAACAATTTGTTCACTTTGTTATATGCGTCTTTAGCCATTCTTCTTGGTTTTATTTTACTCATCTGGAGTGCAGATAAATTTGTTTTAGGAGCGTCAAGTACAGCACAAAGCTTCTCAATATCACCTTTAATTGTAGGTGTTGTCATCGTAGGGTTAGGTACTTCAGCTCCTGAAATGCTGGTCTCAGCCATGGCGGCTTTTTCTGGAAAAACGGGGCTTTCAGTCGGTAATGCCATTGGCTCAAACATAACAAATATAGGTTTAATGCTTGGTTTAACCGCTCTTATTTATCCCCTAGAGATTCACTCTAAATTACTTAAACGAGAAATGCCAGCCTTACTCTTGATCACAGCATTTACCTATTTTCTTCTGTCTGACTTATACCTCAGTTTCTTCAATGGCTTGATTCTACTTTGCACCATGTTTGCGATGCTAACATTCACTATTTTCGAAGCCAAAAAGCAGAAGAAAAACAATTTAGCACAAGAAATTTTAGATGATATTCCTAAAAACATATCTAAAAAAGAAGCCTTAAAATGGTTGATCATAGGTATCGTTATCTTAATTGTTTCATCTCGTATTTTAGTTTGGGGAGCGGTTGAAATTGCACAGTATTACCATGTTAGTGATTTAATTATAGGATTAACTATTGTCGCTATTGGCACTAGCTTGCCTGAACTTGCGACGACATTAGCTGCTGCCAGAAAAAAAGAATTTGATTTAGCTGTTGGCAATATCATTGGATCAAATATTTTCAATTTATTAGGCGTACTAGCACTTCCCGGACTTATTCATCCAGGGTCAATTGAGGTAGCAGTCCTTCATCGTGATTTCCCCGTTATGATAGGCTTAACCTTAGTATTAATATTATTTTCTATCGCTTGGAAAAAAGGTAAAACAGGTAAAACAGGTCATTTATGTAGAGCTAAAGGCGGGTTGCTATTAGGCGCTTACTTCGCCTATATGTATTGTCTCTTCGTTAGCTAAAATAACACGATTAAAAAGGTTATCTGTACACGTTAAAAAACACAGATAACCTTTATTGTAATATGATCTTATTTTTTGAATATTAGTTTTAATCGCTCGCTTTTAGGGGTTGATAACCAATACCCTCCCCCCATAAATAACGCACCACCGACCATATTGCCAAGTGAGACCCATAATAAATTATGCCCAATACCCGCCATTGTAAAACCTTCTTTCGCATCTCCAAACCAAGACAATGCAAAAATAGTCATATTCGCAATACTGTGCTCATAACCCGATGCTATAAATGCCAATAAACACCACCAAATCGCAATAAATTTAGCACTGCCTTCACAACTTAACGCCATCCAAATAGCTAAACAGACCAACCAATTACAAAGTATTCCTTTTGCAAAGAGAACCATGGCAGGTGCTTGTGTTTTTGCAAAAGCTACATTATGTAATAAACTGTCTTCAAAATTTAATAATTTACCACCTCCAGCAAGATAGAAAAGATAAGCCACAAAAATAGAGCCTATTAAATTAGCTATCCATGTTTGTGGCAACACGATAATATTATCTTTCCAAGTGATTTGTTTGGTGAGAGCGCCAAAAGTTAAAAACATCGTATGACCTGTAAATAATTCTGAGCCCGCAATGATGACTAATGTTAATGCTATGCCAAAAAAACTACCCATGACAAGTGTTCGAACGACCCTGTAAATAATTCTGTGTAATTACCATTTTACAGGTGGCGCTTTAAACGGTCTTCAAACTCAATTATAAACCGATTCATCGCAGCTCTCCAGTTTTGAATTGGTTTTGACCATTTTTTAAATATGAAAATTCATTCCGACTTTAAAGGTAAATGCTGACAATGTTTAAGAGATACAAACCTCAACATTTTCCTCTACAATACGCGTCTTATATACGTCTACAAAAACATTTTTATCTTCTAAACAATGACCATCGACTAAATTAAAGCGTTGTTTTTTTAACGGAGACGCAACCCAATATTGTCCATCATGCTCACAAATTATGCCGCGAGATAAGACATTAGAATGCGCAAAAGGATCCATGTTCGAAATTGCATAAACAATTTCACTTAGATCTGGACGAAAAATAGCAACTTGTTTATTTTCCACTAAAGCGCAAATACCCGTTCCGGGAATAATTTTCTCTAAGGTACAAACACCAATCCAGTTACTCATTCGCTTTTCTCCAAGTGAATATTATATATCGATACTTTTTCCTGATGAAAAGCGGGACGCTTTTGACCGCGTTGAGGTATAAAAACAACATTATCATCTTGCTTATCACTGTTAATAAAGTGTGCGAAACGTTGTAATTGCGCTTCGTTATTTAACGTCGCTTTCCACTCACATTTATAACTTGCAATCGAAGTTGCCATCTCTGCTTCAAGCTGATTATTTATTCCTAGCTTATTATTTACGATGACATCATGTAAATAATCAATGCCCCCTTCGAGATTTTGTAACCAAACAGAAGTACGCGTTAACTTATCTGCGGTGCGTACATAAAACATCATAAAGCGATCTAAATATTTTAATAAGGTTTCTTTATTCAGATCTGAAGCGAGTAATGATGCATGGGTAGGTTTCATACCACCGTTACCACACACATAGAGATTCCATCCAGTATCCGTTGCGATAATACCCACATCTTTACTCTGTGCTTCTGCACATTCACGAGTACAACCTGACACTCCAAATTTCATTTTATGGGGAGTTCGAAGACCTTTATAACGATGCTCTAGCTCAACGCCAAAACCAACACTATCTTGCACGCCATAACGACACCAATTACTGCCAACACACGTCTTTACCATGCGTAGTGCTTTTGCGTAAGCCTGTCCCGTTTCAAATCCTGCATTGATAAGTTGTTGCCAAATGGCGGGAAGATCTGATTTATGTGCGCCAAAAAGAGCTATCCGTTGTGCACCTGTTATTTTAGTATACAGATCATACTGCAATGCAACTTGCGCAATAACGGCTAAGCCTTCTGCTGTCACCTCACCCCCAGCCATTCTTGGGATCACAGAATAAGTTCCGTCTTTTTGCATATTTCCCAAAAAAGCATCATTGGTCTCTTGTAGACTATTATGCTCACTTGATAATATATATTCATTCCAGCATGATGCTAAAATAGAGCCTACTGTCGGTTTACATACCTCACAGCCATAGCCTTTACCATATTTACCCAATAACTCTTTGAATGTTTTTATTTTTTCAATACGGATCAGATGGTATAATTCTTGACGCGAATATTCGAAATGTTTACAGATGTGATTTTTAATTTCAACACCTTGCTTACTTAGTTCGGCATTAAGTAATTGAGTTATCAGAGGAATACACCCACCACAACCCGTACCAGCTCCCGTTTCTATTTTTAGCGCTTCAATAGTACAATGCCCGGCTACAACGGCGTCTGCTATATCTGATTTTTTAACATCAAAACAAGAACAAACTTGCGCAGAATCTGGCAGAGCATCAACCCCTAAAGCCACTTTCCCCGATCCGGAATAAGCTGGTAATATAAGCGTATCAGGATGCTTAGGTAGCTCTATATTATTCAATTTATACTGAAGTAGATCGCTATAACTCTCAGTGTCTCCAACAAGAACGGCACCTAATAACTGTTTACCATCTTCAGATACAACGATCCGTTTATAAACAGATTCTTGTTCATTTAAATAAACATAACTTTTACTATTTGGCGTGCGCCCATTCGCATCGCCAATACTTGCAACATCCACACCAAGCAATTTTAACTTTGCACTAAGATCTGCGCCAGAAAATACATTTTCTCGCCCTAAAATATCATCCACAGCAACTTTAGCCATATTATAGCCTGGCGCTACTAAACCAAATAATTTATCCTCCCACGAGGCACATTCACCAATGGCATAAACATCATTATCCGATGTTTTACACTGATTATTAATGGCAACTCCACCACGAGCCCCTATTTTCAAACCACATTGTTGCGCTAATTTATCTTGGGGACGAATACCCGTAGAAAACACAATCAAATCCACTTCCAGACTTGTTCCATCCGCAAATTTCATCGTATTGCGTGCATTTCCCCCACCACGTACTATCTCTTGTGTATTTTTACTTGTATGTACTTTCACGCCGATATTTTCAATTTTATCACGCAACATTTGACCGCCTTGCGCATCCAATTGCTCTGCCATTAAAACAGAAGAAAATTCGACAACATGTGTTTCAATGCCCAACGCTTTTAATGCACCGGCAGCTTCTAAGCCCAACAGCCCACCGCCGACGACAACGCCGACCTGACTCCGCCGTGCACTGCTTTCAATCGCATCTAAATCTTCAATCGTGCGATACACAAAACAATCGGGTCCTTCATTGCCTTTTATGGGTGGTACCCATGGATAAGAGCCCGTTGCCATAATTAATTTATCATAGTTAACAACACGACCCGTTTGTGAATAAATTACTTTTTCCTGGCGGTTAATGCTTATTGCTCGCTCTCCAAGTAAAACCTTAATACTGTGCTTAGCGTAAAAACCATCTTTAACTAATGAAAGTTCATCTGCGGTATGATGTGAGAAATAAGAAGAAAGATGAACGCGATCATAAGCAACACGAGGTTCTTCACAAAACACGGTGATTTCATATTCGTCTAAATTAGCTTTTTCTATAAAATCATCAATAAAACGATGCCCTACCATCCCATTACCAATGATCACTAATTTCATTTTGATCATATAAACCTCATTTGTTTTCATAAATACCAAAATAAAACATTATAACAAAATATCTTTGCTCGACATCCATCTCGCAACAAACTGATAACGATTTATCCTCTTTGAAAACAAATAGAGCCACTTAGCTTGACGCTTTAAACATAAAACAACTACGAATCTACCTTTCACATATTTTTATCAAATCATAACAAAGTAAAAGTCATCATGATTATTTTAAATGTTTATTTATAATTTAGAACACTGTAAATGACACAACACCTCCACCAAAGATGTGCTGATTTTTTGTCCTAACGCACGAATACCTGCATTTGGCTCTACTAAATCAGGGACTTGATAAACCTGCATACCCGCACTAATTGCAGATCGCACACCATTACTTGAATCTTCAAAAACAATACATTCACGAGGCGAAACGTTTAATCGCTTTGCTGCAAGTAGAAAAATCTCAGGATCTGGCTTACCTTTTTTTACTTCACAACCATTACTAAAACACGTGAAATAATGCAATAGTCCTGCGCGTTGTAATTTTATTTTAGACAATTTTTTATCGGTTGAAGTAGCAATAGCCATCGGAATAGACTGTGCTTGAAGCCAATCAAGTAAAGCTATCACTCCCAATTTTACCGGTATAGCTTGATGATAAACAATTCGATGATAGCGCTTCATCCACTCATATCTAAGAATATCATAATCTAAACTTTCGCCATATCCTTTGCAAATCACCTGTTTTATTCCTTCAGAATTACAACCGATTATGCCTAAATAAATGTCTTCTAACATTGGTAACGCTAAATACTGACATGCTTCACGAAAAGCATTCTGACAAACTTTTTCTGTATCGAGTAATAATCCATCCATATCAAAAATGGCCGCGGTATAATGCATTTTTTATCCTTATGTCTTTAAACGGTTTTATTTTATTTCCATATAAGTAGAGACATTTATGTTTCTTCGATAGCAAGGCTTTCCACTATCTCTAAAAACACAGACTCTCTGGTTGTTGTACTTAATTTTGGATATAAACGACAGAGCCGAATAGCGTACGCAAATTTATCTTTTCCCAATAAAGCTAACACGCGGGTGAACAATAGTTCATCTAAATAAAAAGCATCAATAACATGATTTATTGCACCATCTAAATCAGCATAAATAGTGCCATCAAACGCAAAGCCATACTGAGTATCTTCAACTTCCAATGATTTTCCATCTATATATATTGGCCAACCCATAAAATTAATGCGAGCCTGCTGTAATTTAAACATAAACCAAGCGCTACGCTTAAATCCTTCAAAAGCAGAGCCCTCAAGTTGAGACTCTTGAAGCTCAACTTCTGTCCAACGCGAGCCTATACTTAATGTTTTTTGATGTTTCTTGGCTAATTCTTTTTTTACGGCATAACGATAAACGAATATTGATTCAAACGCGCAACGTTTTATTAATGTCGCACATTCATTACAACAAGGAATGCTAAGGGGGGGGTGAGTTAACAATGTATTAGATGATTTTTCTTTAGGAAAAGAAATCTCCCTATCTTTAGGCTCACCACAAAACCAACACTGATAGCGATGTGCAAAGGGGATTTCCATTAATGGGTAACCTGACTCAATAGACAAAATAAAATCTCCATACGTTAATGTTATTATCACGAATTGATAATTTAAGCATATCGCATATTTAAAAAGGAGATATTTTATTGCATTTATTGTCATTATCCAATACGAACAATTGATTTTTATGTGCATACATCATGCAGAACACACATAAAAAATCTTATGACAATACTAACTAACGTCTGAATCTTTCGCTTTATCTTGATCAGCATAAGTTTGAATCATACTTTCAACTTTATTGACCATATTTACACTGCCACAATAAAAAGGCACCCTTTGGTGCACTTCCTTGGGTTTAATATCTAAAATACGTGTAAAGCCATTACTCGCACGCCCCCCTGCTTGTTCTATTAAAAAAGCTAATGGATTACATTCATATAATAAACGTAATTTACCGCATTTTAAGGTGCCCGTAGAAGGATACATATATATACCTCCTTTTAATAAATTACGGTGAAAATCAGAGACTAAGGAGCCAATATAACGCGACGTATACGGACGATCACTCTCTTGATGCTCTTCTTGGCAATATTTTATGTACTTTTTTACCCCTAATGGAAAAGCTAAATAATTGCCTTCATTAATTGAATAAATACGTCCATCTTCGGGGATCTGCATATTTTCATGAGAAAGATAAAAAACACCTAAAGAAGGATCACAAGTAAAACCATTTACCCCAAACCCCGTACTATAAACGAGCATGGTTGATGAGCCATAAATGATATAACCAGCAGCCACCTGATCGCGACCAGGCTGTAAAAAATCTTCTAATGTTGGCGCATTACCTCGTGCACTCAAGCGCCTATAAATCGAAAAAATAGTTCCCACTGAAACATTTACATCAATATTAGACGACCCATCAAGTGGATCAATAAGCACAACATATTTGCCATTACGCCCCCGCTCACTGTGAAAAACGATTATTTCATCTTCCTCTTCAGAGGCAATACCACACACTTCACCACGCGCCTCTAAAGCGGCTTTAAACTTTTCATTAGCAAAAAGATCCATCTTTTGTTGCTCTTCGCCTTGTATATTATGCACGCCTGTCGCGCCAATAATATCGACTAAACCGGCTTTATTAATATCTCTATTAACCACTTTAGCTGCGAGTTTAATCGATGAAAGCAAAGAGGTTAGCTCTCCCGTAGCATCTGGAAATTCTGCTTGTTTGTCTACTATGTGTTCACCGAGCGTTTTCATTTACTATCCTTATGAATTAAAAATAGACCTTTATTGATCTATGGCAGTGTCATTAAGTACTAGAAAAAAATGGTTCTACAGTGTGTTATACGGAGAGGGGTAAGTCTCGAAGTGCATTACATAATATCAACTCGATGAAATCTTATTTACCATGTATGGCGTCTATTTACGCCAAAAATGACGTGTAAATAGCACAACGACGGTTAATATTTCAAGGCGCCCCATTAGCATTCCAATTGACAATACCCATTTTGAAATATTCGAAAAATGAGAAAAATTTCCCGACGGACCTATCGATGCCGTTAATCCTGGTCCAACATTAGAAACTGCAGTAATCGATGCGCTAAAAGCTTCAAATGCAGGAGATCCGAAAAAACTTAAGAGTAACGTCGACAAACCAATGGTCATTAAATAAGCTAAAACAAAGGCAATTAATGAACGCAGAATGTCATCACTCACAATACGATTATTATATTTTTGAGGGAAAATACCGCGCGGATGCATCAACAAAAGTAATTGTCGTTTTAATAAGCTCATTGCAATTTGAAAACGAAATATTTTAATGCCTCCCGCGGTTGATCCCGAGCATGCACCGACAAACAGTAACCCCAAAAATATGATAATACAAAAGTCACCCCACTGCACAAAGTCATCTAAACCGTAGCCTGTCGTTGTCAAAACCGAGACCACATTAAACAAACTTAAGCGTAATGCATCTAGCCAATAAAATTGATCTGTTAACGTTAAATACAAGGTTAGTATTGATGAAAAAACGATGACTAATATAAAAAAACCACAGACTTGAGCATCTTTATAAATAGCGCTTAACTTGCGTCGATTAAAAGCTCGAATAAGCAATAAGAAAGGAAGCCCACCTAAGAACATAAAAATAATCGCATTCCAATGTGCGCCATTAGAGAAGTGGCCCATCGAACTATCCGAAGTCGAATATCCTCCGGTTGAAATGGTTGTCATACTATGGTTAATAGCTTCAAATATCGTCATCCCGGTAAACAGATAACCTATAAAACAACAAATACTGAGTAATAAATAAACCATTAATATATCTAAAGCAACTTGCCTTGTTTTTGACTCCGCTTTTTCAGACCAATCTGAAGATTCAGTTTGGAATAAACGCATCCCACCAACATTAAGGTAGGGTAAAATAGCCACACCCATCACAATAAATCCAACACCACCCAACCACTGTAAAATAGAACGCCATAATAAAATGCTATGTGGCATTGTATCTAAATTATGTAAAACCGTACTCCCTGTCGTCGTTATGCCCGACATTGTTTCAAAAAAAGCATCGGTATAACTAATATTCTCAATAAAGACAAAAGGCAACGCAGCAAATAAACTCGCTAACACCCAAACGCCGGTTGTTAACAAAAACATTTCACGTACACCTAAGCGAGAACGTTCCTTTTCATCGCCTAAATAAATAAACAAAAATGAAAATAAATGAGTGATAACAATGGCAGCAAAAAATTCAACACCGCCTAATGAGTTATTATAAAAGGCCAAAGCCATAGGGAAATACATAAAAACAGCCATTTTAGATAAAACTAGACCGGTAATAAAAAAAAGAGGACGATAAACCATTATCTACGCGCTTATATTATAAAAAGAAGGGACTTGGCTGAAATAATTTTTCAATTTCAGTAATATATTTTTTATTCACTAAAAATAAAATGACATGATCATTACTTTCTATTATCGTATTATCATGTGCTATCAACACTTCATCATTGCGTACTATCGCACCAATACTGGTTCCTTTTGGTAGTTTCAACTGCCGGATCTCACGCCCTACAACTTTAGATGTAATATGATCACCACGCGCCACAATTTCTATCGCTTCCGCCATACCTTCACGCAACGAATAAACATATTTAAGATCTGCTTTTCGCACATGGGTTAATAACTCAGAAATGGTAACTTGTTGCGGTGAAATTGCAATATCAAGAATATTGCCTTGCACTAAATCAATGTAAGCTTTACGTTGGATAAGCACCATAACTTTTCGGGCGCCCATACGTTTAGCAAGCATGGCAGACATTATATTTGCTTCGTCATCATTCGTTACTGTAATAAACAAATCAATTTGATCAATATGCTCTTCCAGTAATAATTCTTGATCTGACGAGTCGCCACAAAAAACTAAAGTATTCGATAAAGTTTCAGATAAATACTCTGCTCGTTTAATATTTTTTTCGATTAATTTAACCGAATTTCCTTTTTCAAGGCGCTTTGCCAGACTTTCTCCTATATAACCACCCCCCGCTATCATAATGCGCTTATACGGAAGCTCTAATTTTTGCATCTCACTCATAATCGCTTTGATATGTTGACTCGCCGTGATAAAAAAGACTTCATCATCAGCTTCAATAATCGTTGAGCCTTGTGGTCTAATCGCTTTTCCACGACGAAAAATAGCTGCTACTCGCGCCTCCATATTTGGCATATGCTCTTTCAATGTTGAAATAGCACTACCTACTAAAGAGCCTCCATAATAGGCTTTTATTGCAACTAGACCGACTTTACCTTCGGCAAAATAAGCCACTTGCAAAGCACCAGGATGCTCAATGAGTTGAAAAATATAATCACTAACTAATTTTTCAGGGGCAATCATATGATCAATAGGAAAAGCATCACTGTTAAACAGCTCTTTCTCATACATAACAATACTTTGAGAACGAATTCGAGCTATTTTTTTAGGTACGTTAAAAAGTGTAAAGGCTATCTGACACGCCACCATATTCACTTCATCTGAATTAGTCACCGCAATCAACATTTCGGAGTCAGCGGCTCCTGCCTCTGCAAGAGTTACTGGGCTAGACGCACTCCCAAGCACAACTCGTAAGTCAAAACGATCTTGAAGTTCTTGCAATTTCTCAGGCGAGTTATCCACAACAGTTATATCGTTGTTTTCACCCACTAAATTCTCAGCAAGAGATGCACCTACCTGCCCTGCACCTAAAATTATAATTTTCACACTATTTCACTTTTATGTTGATGAGTGATTCGAGGTAATATAGCAAAATTCACTATTTTACCTTTCTTTTTATTTTGAATAAAACATTAAGATGTCTTCTTAAGTTTCGCATAATAGAAACCATCCATTGCATCTTCATTTGGTAATAGTTGTCGACCCTGCAATATATCATCGTATTTTTTTGATAATGGGATCAAACAAGCATCTTGATGCTGTTTTAAAAAAGCCTTAATTTGTAAATCATTTTCCTCCGGCAAAATTGAACACGTAGCATAGAGCAAAGTGCCTCCAACCTTTAACTTTTTCCAGAGTGCATTTAATATACTTTTTTGTAATGCCACTAGCTCACTAATATCACTGTCACGACGTAACCAGCGAATATCTGGATGACGACGAATAACACCCGTAGCACTACAAGGAGCATCACATAAGATGCGATCAAACATCTCACCTTCCCACCATAAATCAGGTTCAGATGCATCACCATGGATAATCGTAGCGGTTAATTTGAGACGATCTAAATTTTCTTGCACACGCAATAAACGCGTCGCATCTGCATCGACCGCGACCATCTGAGCAATTTTAGGCTGTAATTCTAAACAATGTACAGTTTTCCCACCAGGCGCTGCACACGCATCTAAAATAAGATCGCCAGGCTGGGCATCTAAATAGTGAGCGGCGAGTTGAGCGGCTCCATCTTGCACAGAAACCCAACCTTGTTCAAAACCAGGTAGTTTATAAACATCTGTCGCTTTATTTAAACACAATGCATTTTTGTTCTCATTATCACTGGCAACATAAGAAGATAAATCGAGTTCTTCTAATAACAATTGATAACTTTCAACATTATGATGTTGAGCATTCACACGCAACCACATTGGGGCCTGTTGATTATTTGCCAACATAATAGATGCGGCTTTATCTTTGCCATAAGCATTTTGCAAACGTTTAACCAACCATCCCGGATGACAATATACTAGCGTATCATTTTGATCTGCTTTTTCAATTAAGGCTTCTTGTTCACGTAAAAAATTACGTAATACGCCATTGACCATGCCTTTAAGCGCCTGTTTGTTTAACGCTTTTGCACCATTAACAGTTTCACCTACGGCTGCATGACTCGGAATTCTCGTATATAATAATTGATAAATACCCACTAAAATCAAAAAGTGAAAAACACGCTGTTTACCCTTCAATGGTTTTTGCATTAAAGAACGACAGAAAAAATCCAACCGCGGTAAAGTACGTAAAACACCATAACAAAGCATTTGCAGTAACGCTTTATCTTTAGGACTCAAGTCTTGTTGCAACACTGGCAACGCTTGTGATAATGATTGACCTTGCTCAACAACTTGATTGAGTACTTTCGCGGCCAAAGCTCGAACATTCATTCTTTATCTACCTTCTACACATAACACACGACCCGGCGCAAATAATTCACGACGAGAATTTAAAATATCTTGTACTGGCATTGCTTTTTTCCCCTCTAACTGGAGAACTTCTAAATTCAGAACACCGCACCCTGTCGCTATCTGAATACCCGTTTTATAAGATTCAAGAATCGTACCGGGCAATGCGTCCGTTTGTATATCAAGTACACTCACTTGATGCACTTTAATAAATTTGTCCGATAACTTAAAATAACTCATGGGCCACGGATTAAACGCGCGCACACAACGAGATATTAATTGAGCATCATCACGCCAATTTATTAATGCTTCCTCTTTGCTTAACTTTTTAGCATACGTCGCTAAATTATCATCTTGTTGTTCAGGTTCAATTTCGCCTTTTATTAACTTATCGATTGTATCAATCAATGCTGAAGGTGCTTTTTCCGCTAATTTTTCATATAAGCTAGCGCTACTTTCCTGCGCACTAATAGGGCAGATAACTTTAGAAAGCATCGCCCCAGTATCAAGACCTGCATCCATTTGCATAATAGTAATACCGGTTTCCGTATCGCCAGCCCAAATTGCACGCTGTATCGGCGCGGCTCCACGCCAGCGTGGTAATAACGACCCATGCACATTTAAACAACCCAATCGTGGCATTTTTAACAATGCTTTAGGTAATATTAATCCATATGCGACGACAATCATTAGATCTGCATTAAGTATTGAAAATTCAGATAACGTACTTTCGAGCTTAAAATTTTGTGGCTGATAAATAGGAATATCATTAGCAAGTGCAAGTTTTTTTACCGCACTCATCATTAATTTTTTCCCTCGCCCTGCGCGCCTATCAGGCTGCGTATACACAGCAACAATATTGTACTTAGACGCAAGTAATGCACATAAATGCTGGGCCGCAAAATCGGGCGTTCCCGCAAAAATAATATTTAAGTTTTCCACATAACACCTTAATTAAAAAGATCAGATAAATTTTTCATTTTGACGTTGTAATTTTTCAAGCTTGGTTTTAATCCGCTTTTGCTTAAAAGGAGAGAGGTAATCAATAAACAACTTTCCTTGCAGATGATCCAATTCGTGCTGAATACAAACAGCTAATAAACCATCCGCTTCAAGTTGACACACCTTTCCAGTAACATCTTGAAATTTAACTGTCACAAACTCAGCGCGTGTAATATCTGCATTTATTTCTGGAACAGAAAGACAGCCTTCTTGGGAACACTCTTCTCCTGATTGCATAATAATTTCAGAATTGATTAAAATAATCGGGTCATTACGATCATCTGAAATATCTATAACCGCGATACTCCGATGAATATTCACCTGCGTTGCAGCCAGACCAACACCGTTCTCGTCATACATGGTGTCCAACATATTTCTCGTAATATCAAGGAGTTTAGGAGTAAAGTCGGTCACCATTTTCGCCACAGTACGCAGTCGAGGATCTGGAAAATGTAATACGTCAAGTATGGCCATGTGGTTATTTATTCTATAGTTAATTTTTAAGAAACGTAATTTTATACTAATATGATGTATACATGCAAATTCAGTAGAGCTTGTCTCTTAAAGAGCATGCCACCACACCTATAATCTTGCATTATAATTGCTATTTATGCGTAAATTATACGTAAATCTACAAGGATTGTTATGAAATTAAAAATGATAACGTATGCATTATGCCTCACTCTTAGCTCTTTTAATTTATATGCAGAAAAATTGCAACTACAAGAGGCACACCCTCAAACGTATCAAGTTGTTAAAGGTGACACATTATGGGATATCTCATCTCTCTTTTTAAAAAGCCCTTGGTTATGGCCCCACCTATGGAAAACAAACAAACAAATTTCTGACCCACACTGGATCTACCCCGGCGATAAATTAAATCTTATTTGGGTTAATGGCGAGCCACAATTAGTCCGTAAACGTACCGTTAAATTGTCTCCAACGATACGTTTACACCGAAAAGAAAAAGCCATTCCAATGATACCCTTAAACCGCATCGCAACCTTTCTCTCACGCGACCATATTATTGATGCAACGTTAGTTAAAAATTCACCGCGCTTAGTCGGTAATGCAAACTCTATGCAACATTTTATTGCCGGTGATGTTATTTATGCACAAGGACAATATGATAACGATAAACTGTACGGCATTTATCGTTTAAATGAAGCACTTATTGACCCAAAAACCGAGGAAAACTTAGGTTCCCTACTGACTTTTATAGGTATTAGCAAAGTATCAAAAGATAAAAATGTATATTCTAATGAACAAGTTACTGCCATGTATTTAATAAAAAGCACCCAAGAAGCTCGTCAAGGAGATTTACTCCTCCCTTTACCCGAGCAGGATTTTTTACCCGCCTATTTTTTACCAACCTCGGTGGACAAGTCGCTTACTGGCCAATTGTTAGGCTCGTTAAATGCAACATCTTTGCTCGGGAAAGGGGATGTTGTAATGCTAAATAAAGGACGTAGAGATGGAATTGAACCGGGTGCAATGTTTTCAATAATGCGCGGCGGACCTGCCATCTTGGTTAATGACAAAGAGATGTTTTACAAAGAAAAAACATCTATATTTAAGCGCCTGGGGAAAAAAGATATTTCATTACCCAAGCAGAAAGTGGGCGAGTTAATGGTTTTTAAAATATATAAAAAAACCAGTATTGCACTCATTATGAGTAGCACAAATGTCATTAACTCACACGCACTAATTCAGGGTTTAAACTTTTAAGGTTAAGAGGCGCTTATTCAAAAAAATCTCTTTGCACAAATAGACTCTTTTACGCTTATGCAAAAAAATCTCTTTGCACAAATAGACTCTTTTAATTTCGAGCAACGCCATCTATATCAGTGGATGATATTAGATGCCGTTCCTCGACTCTCCAAACGCATATTATTTTCTTTATTGCGTCGCCATTGTATTGGTCAATTAAATACTATTCCCACCATTCAATTACAACAATATAAATTTAATGATAAACAGATACAGGCGTTAAAAAACCCAGATGAGCAGAAAATACAAAATAATCTAAACTGGCAAGATACGCAAGAAAACAAATATATCATTGCTTTTGACGACCCACGCTATCCCCCGCTACTCAAAGAAATATCTAACCCTCCACTATTACTCTATTTACAAGGTGATATAAGCCTTTTATGCACACCACAAATCGCCATTGTTGGAAGTCGTTCTTGCACACATTACGGACAACAAAAAGCATATCAATTTGCACAACAGTTAAGCACTGCAGGTTTTAGTATTACAAGTGGTCTCGCCATAGGTGTAGATGGATTCGCACATCAAGGTGCTTTAGACGCCGAGCAAAAAACGCTGGCAGTACTCGGATCCGGGTTAAATAACATTTACCCCAAAAGACATCTGAAACTTGCAAAGCAAATCAGTCAAGAAGGTCTATTAATTTCAGAATTCTGGCCAGATGCCTTCCCTTTAAGTGCACATTTCCCGCGTCGAAATCGCATTATTTCAGGGTTAAGCTTAGGTGTTTTTGTCATTGAAGCTTCGATACGCAGTGGCTCATTAATCACCGCTCGTTATGCAAATGAACAAAACAGAGACGTTTTTGCCTTGCCTGGGTCTATCGATAATCCTGAAGCATGTGGATGCCATAAACTCATTCAACAAGGAGGGAAATTGATAACGAAAAGCCAAGATATCATTACAGAGTTTCAACATCTTAATTTATTTAATTGTCCAAAACATCATCCTTCTAAGGTTCAATTAAAAACTTCATCTCTATTACAACATATTGATTTTAATCACACGACACTTGATCAGTTATTACAACGTAGTGGTTTAGATTTACTCTCTTTACAAAAGCAGTTAATAGAATTGGAGATAGATGGTAGTATTACGCTTACCGTACACGGTTATCTCAAGTTAAAAGGCTAAAAATGTTTGAAGTAATTATTTATCTCTTTGAAAGTTATATGCAACTGGATCAAAGTATTGAAGTCGACGCAGAAGAGATCACCGAAGAGCTTTTAAGTGAAGGGTTTTCTGATGAAGAAATATCTACCGCATTAGCTTGGTTGGATACATTAGCTACTTTACATGAAAATAAAGCACAACATCATGAGCAAGAAGCACAAGAAAATTCACACCGTATTTATAGTGCAATGGAAAAAATGTATATTAATTGTAATGCACAAGGCTATATCGCTT
The DNA here is from genome assembly GCF_002239585.1 of Psychromonas sp. CD1. GTDB lineage: Bacteria > Pseudomonadota > Gammaproteobacteria > Enterobacterales > Psychromonadaceae > Psychromonas. The sequence continues at coordinate 13,565 of NZ_NDFH01000002.1, read as the reverse complement.
ATTTAGAACAAGCAAAAATTCTTAACACACGGACAATGGAAATAGTAATTGAGAGCATTATCTCGTTAGAAATGCTCGATTTATCATTACAAAATTTAAAATGGTTGATTTTAATGGTCTTATTTAACGATCCTGATAGTAGCGATGCATTCTTACAATTCGAGTCCATGTTATTAGATTTTCAAGATGGATTGATCCATTAAAATGAATGCATCTTTAATCCAACATAAAAAAACCGAAGAACTTTGCCCGCAGTGTGGTCAAGCTTTACACATTCGTAATAGTAGACAAGGCGCATTTTTATGTTGCTCTAATTATCCAACGTGTGATCATCTTCGTCCTTTACATGAAAAAAACGAGATAAAAAAAAGACTCAATGGATCTCATTGCCCTCTCTGCCACAAAGAATTAGTTTTAAAGCAAGGCCGATATGGTCTTTTTATTGGTTGTAGCGATTATCCTCAATGTCACTATATAGCACCTCTCACCGATAATAAAAAAACCGAAGAAAATAATACACATATAACTTGCCCTCTTTGTAAAAAAGAACAACTAGTAAAGCGCCAATCACGCTATGGTAAAACATTTTACGCCTGTGATAGTTACCCCTGTTGTAAATATGCAGTCAACGATAAGCCGGTTAATGAATTCTGTCCTGATTGCCATTGGCCTATCTTAGTTAAGCGCCAAAGCGCACAAACTTTACGTCTTATCTGCCCAAAAAAAGGGTGTGGTTATCGTAGCAAGCCGATATAATATATAGACTTTGTTTAATATTTTTTTATTTTTGTTCGCCAATATATCCTGTGAGGAAACACAATGAAAAATGTATTTGTTGCCATTTTAATGGGCTCAGATTCAGATCTACCTAGCATGCAAAAAACTATTGAGATCCTAAAATCTTTTTCAGTGCGCTATGAAGTGAAAATAACTTCCGCACATCGCACACCTGCAGCGACTCACGCATATGTCACGGATGCTGAAAAACGTGGCTGTAAAGTCTTTATCTGTGCAGCAGGCTTAGCCGCTCATCTAGCGGGCGCAGTAGCAGGTATCACAACTCGCCCTATTATTGGAGTTCCCATTGAGTGTGGCCCTCTACGCGGGCATGACGCTTTGCTTTCAACAGTAATGATGCCTGCAGGTGTTCCTGTTGCAACGGTCGCGATTGGTAGCGCTGGCGCTAAAAATGCAGCTTATCTTGCTGTGCAAATGCTCGCTATTGCCGATGATGACTTAGCACTTAAAGTGCGAGAAGATCGCGCACAAAATGCGCTGGCAGTACAAGAAAAAGATCGTGCATTACAAGAAAAATTAAGCAATGAATAACTTGTGTTAAAAACAGATCTTACAAATGCCCTGATCACATTAAAAAATCAGGGTGTTATTGCATACCCCACAGAGTCTGTTTTTGGGTTAGGTTGCGATCCTGACAGTGAAGTTGCACTTAATAAAATATTGCAGATAAAACAACGCTCCGCCCATAAAGGCCTTATTCTCATTGCTGCAAATAGTGAGCAATTACAAAACTACGCCGATTTTTCACAATTAAACGAAATACAAATCACTCGGATCCAATCAACATGGCCGGGTCCCGTTACTTGGATAGTTCCCGCGAAAAGCACTTTACACCCTCTAATAACAGGACATTTTAAAAGTGTGGCGGTAAGAGTAAGTGCACACCCTCTTGTAAGTGAATTATGCCTTATGTTTAACAAACCTATTATTTCAACCAGTGCGAACCTTTCCGGTTTAGAGGCTTGTCAAACTGCGACACAAGTAGAAGAAATGTTCTTAAATTCACCCTTATTAGGCACTATCCTCCGCGCATCAGTAGGAAAAAGTGATAGTCCATCTAAAATTTATGACGCTTTGAGCGGTGAACGCTTACGCTAAACTTTTTCGTTGAACCTCAAGTTCACACTAAAATAGAAGATAAAAAGGAATACTCTTGTTTGATGATCCTCGCGAACTAATAGAAACTATTAACTGCATTATGCCTTTTGGAAAATATGCAGGAACAAAACTCATTTATTTACCTGAGCCTTATTTAGTTTGGTTTAATAAAAACGGACTGCCCCCGGGGAAAATAGGTAGACAGCTCGCCCTCATGTATGAAATAAAGCTAAATGGCTTAGAGAGCATGCTCCAGCCTTTAATTAAAAAATAAGAGTTTGTCTCGCAGACTCATCCTTATTCAACATGAAATTTAAACAAAATATGCAAGGATCACACACGCGCACAAATATAAGTAAAGCTAACCTATCGTGGCTTGGAGGCCTTCGCTAGTGCATCAAGCACAATTTTATTAGTAAGCAGTGTTGGCAATATAATACCTTGTGGTGCATTTGGCCCATAAACAATATTAAATGGCACGCCGTAACGCCCGTATGTATGCAAATACTGCGTTATATCATCCGCACGAATGGTCCAATCACCTTGCATCAATATAATATTATCCTTCTGCAACGCACTATAGACAGGCTGTTGTCGTAAAACACCTATTTTATTCGCTTTACACGTCACGCACCAATCAGCCGTTACATCCACAAAAACTGTTTTTCCTTGACCTACTTTTTGTGCTATTTCGGCCGTATTCAATACTTTCCATGGTAATACTTGATTCAGTGCTGTAGCACCATATTTTTGACTAACGTTAAACAACAAGAAAACAGTAACGATACTGAACATCGTGCTAATAGCAATAACACAAAACACTTTCTTGCCGTATTGTCTAAAAATTAACGCCCCTAATATTAATAAAAAGACAATGACAATCATAAGAGCAACGAATAAGCCAATAAAACGCACCATTAAACTCAACAACCAAAAACAGGTAAGTAACATCATTATCGAGAATATAACTTTAAGAGAAGACATCCACTTACCAGGCTTTGGCAAAAATAAAGCTAACTGGGGAAAAAATGCAATACATAACCAAGGTAACGCCATACCCAAACCTAACGCGGTGAAAACAGCAAATAATTCAATACTCGATGCACCTAATGCATAAGCGATTGCGGTTCCTAAGAAAGGGGCACTACAAGGCGTTGCCAACAACGTTGCAAACATACCTTGTAAATAATGCCCAATATAATTATTACCACCTTTCATAGCCAGCCAAGTTTGCCATTTACTCGGTAATTGTATTTCAAAAAAACCCAACATATTGAGCGAAAAGGCGCCGGTGATAATGACCATAAACCCAAGAAAATAAGGACTTTGAAACTGTATTCCCCAGCCTAATGCCTGCCCTGAAAATTTCAATAACAATAAGAAAATAGCGATTAACCAAAATGAACTCAGTATGCCAAAAGAAGACGCAAGAAATTGTTTGCGGATAACTGCGCGAGGCATTCCATGCGAAGATAAAATAACACTTAACTTCATACCTAATACCGGTAAAACACAAGGCATGATATTTAAAATCATTCCGCCAATCAACGCGAATAAAAAGATGAATAAAATATTCGTAGAAGAATCATCCCTCGTTATCCGAGCCAAATCGTTAGTTAATATACTAGGTACTGCAATTAACTCTACTGCAATATTTTTATCAACTAATGTTGTGTGAATTTCAGCCTCACTCAAATCAACATCCCCAGCCCAACTCGACGCCTGAAAACGCGCAATTATTTTTTTACCTTGCACCTGAATAGAAGGTTTACTAAAAAATACTTGCGCATATTTTGTTTCTAAAATATCACTAAACAAATTCACCTTGTGCCAATCAACTTTCCCCGTAACTTCTACAACTAATTGTTGTTGTTGTTGATCCCACGTACTACTAAATTTTTGCACAATACCCTTATTCTGCGTATTGCTGAGCTCAGTAAGTTTAATTTTAATCGGTATTTGACTTAAAGCTTGTGCGTATGAAAATGCTAAATCACCATCAAAAATGAATTGCGCAGGATCAAATTGCAAATCAATATCATAATCACTAAGTACGCAAATTGTCGTGCATGACGCTAATGTTAGGCGGCCTTTTAAATGTGCAGATCTATTAATATTTTTAAGGTGTAGAGTGATAGGGAAATGAATTTGATCTTTATAACCAAGCGTATCAATACCCGCAACAGAGTAATATTTAGGCACTGGCCACAACCAATCAATCGAAGTAATATTTGTCGATTCTTTTTGCCAGTTAAATTGAGGTGCAACGCCTCCTTCACCCGGAGAACGCCAATATGTTTTCCAAGGATCTTGTAAGGTTATATCTAATAATGCATTAACTGTTTGCGCCGTTTTATCGACCTGCTGTGTTAATGTCATACTTACGCTAACAGGAGGATGCTGAATATCAATCAGCAAGCCAGTTTCTGTCTGTTGTAATGAACTCGCCCAAACAAAAGAGCTGAGAAATATCCCAGATACCAACATGGAACTTAAAAACAATCGAGTAAGCCGTTGCAACATGTCACACTCCAAAATAACTATAAAGAGATTAAAGTGTATTACGTGAGATTTAATACACTTCTATACAAAAGAGCCTAACGCAACATTCAAGGAAGAACTCATAAAAACACATGTCACAATATCTACCTGTTTTATATGACATTCCAAGCTTATTTTTACATATTCAGTGCCTAAACACCAAAAAACATATCCATATATTTAACCACACCTATAACTTCACCTGCGACTAATACTCCAAGAAATTATAATTAATGATGATGATGCCCTTTTAAAAAACCTTTGGGAATCAGCTCTGCGATAAAATCACGCGCCCCACGGCGTAATAACGAGCCTAAATAAAGAGCTAAAATGATTCCTAGACTTAAATATTCCCACCAAGCATAATTGCCTTGATGCAACTCAAACATCGTTTGTGTATTACAGATTAAAAACTGATTCATTCCTAAACCAACAATAAAAGCGACACCAAACATAAACAATAGCAAACTAATAGAAGCAAAGATCCCTTGTTGCTTCTTAATTGAACTTAATAGTTGCAAACTAATGCTCGGTGCGATTAACAAGAAGGCCATTCCCGCTCCGGGTGAAAGACCCGCCATTATCAATAATGCTATCACGGGTGTCACTCCCGTTGCGCATAATGAAAAAGGAAAGGCAACCAATATCATCACTAACACTTGTAACCATAAGGCTTGATCAAAAAAGGCCCAAGCCGAGTTGACTGATAATGTCGATGCTAATGCCCATCCGAGTATAACCCAAGGAGCGGTATGATCTAACTGGTGTAAATATCCTTGTTTAATCGAAGCTAAAAACCGCGAGTCTGAACGTTTTTCAACCTGACTCACACCTGTATTGCTAACGTATATATTTTTGAAGTGCCGCCCTAAAAAATAAGATATTAAAAAAGCTAAAATAGCACCTAATAATAACCTGAGCCCTACCATTTCCATGTTTAATAATGGTAATGAAATTAACAAGGAATCAAAAGCGATGATAGGTGTTGCAATCAAAAAAGCGAGAGCAAAGGTTTGATTGACACCACTTGCCAATAATTGCTGATAAATTGTATTCGCTTGCTTTGAACATACAGGGAGAGCTAAACCATATACAAGCCCTTTAACACTATCGTTAGCAAAGGAACAACTATCTTGTTTAGGTAAGCTCAAATAAGTTGGTTTAAAGTAATGCATTAAACCACTTAGGAAGTAAGCAATAAGTAAAAAAGGTGCCGTATACAATGCGAGTTGTTTAAGATTTTCTAACGTAAGAGCCGTTTTATACTCTTCGATATCATGATTAATATCTATTTCATGCTCTACCGATGCCAAAAGAGTATTATCAGAGCGTGTTGAGACCTGTGCAGGTGGCTCAACAATCAGCACTTGTTGATATTCATGTTCGTGTAAAGCATAACCTAACCAATGCGGTAATAATAACGCACCTAAAACAATCAACCCAACAACACTTCCAATACCAGCAGCATATTTATTTTCTTTTTCTTCTCGAGGAGCTTGTCCCTTCAAATAAGGGCGATGTAAGACAACGTGCATAATTGATCCCATGATAAAAGCTTGGAACCAAGCTAACCATTGACCATCGAGTTGCGTTAAAGAGTACTCAGAAAACAAAGCGCCCAATACTGTAGCCACTGACATAAGGCTAAGAATAGCCATTGGTAATAAACGCCCATATTGAGGACGCAATAACCACCAGATAGTTAAACCCACAGGGAAGCGATGCAGTAGCACCCCTAAAGCTAATAACCAACCGGTTTGCTCAGATATATCTGCATTCAATGCGGATCCATCAATACTTGCATGTAACACTAAACCCAAAATACCGAGAAACAAGGTCATTTGATGTGCTTGATGGGCCGCTTTATGAAAGTATTTTTCTATCCAACTTGGAGCCAACAAACCAAACGCCATGAGTACGAATACAATTAAACCACCGGCGCGCAACACTTCAGGGAAGATATGAAATAAAACCAATCCGGATATCGTCACAAAAATAAAAGCATCAAGCAAGTCTAACCAACCAGGTTGCCGCTGTAACAAACGATATGTTAATGGGCCGAGAAAAAGGGCAAATATGCTCAAGATTAATAACATAACCAAATGTCCTCATTTTAAAAAGCAGATAAAGTGTTATGTTATAACAAAACAAAATAAGGATCTAGGTAGGTTGAATTGAAGCCAATACTTCCCAATAAAAGAAATAACAGCATCACTATAAATAATCAGGCTTTAAATAATGTCACGGGGATCTTAATTATCGCTTTTCTTATCGATCCCGCGTCTTTAACTGCACACAAAGGGCGGTGTATTTGCCCGGGATAAAACAAGACATAGTCTCCACAACTTAAATTCACAAAATTTTCATTGGCCACTTTATCCACAAAATATAAATCATTATCCGTATTGCTTTTTTCCATATCCTTAACGCTTAACTCATTACTATAACCGAGACGCTCATGACCTTGTAAAATGATATGTATATCAATATAAACTCGATGGAACTCAGCTTTTCTATCTAGCTCTGGTTCGGTTATTGACGAAGCCAAAACCACAAAGACACCATCATCACCGATCAAATATTTTCCATCTTGATTTTTTTTAGCAATATCGAGTGCTTTTTTAATCCAAACGCGAATATTTTTATGTGTATACAAGCATAAATTTAATTGTTCTACGTTGCCAAATAACATATTTAAAATTCCGATTTAATATAATAAAGCGCAATTCACAACCGCAATAATTTGTAAATAGCGCCTAATATATGGTGATAAATGCTCTTTTATTTACCAATAATTCCAGCAACATCCGCCACAAGTTGCGCAAGTTCAGACCAACGGTCCTGTTCAATTAAAGCATTCGGCACCATCCAAGTACCGCCACATGCTAGCACACTCGGCAAGCTTAAATAATCATTAATATTACTTGGATTAACACCACCCGTAGGCATAAATTTAATAGGATAAACCGCAGAAAGTGCCTTTAACATCGCCACGCCACCAGATGCTTCCGCAGGGAAAAACTTCAAGGTACGCAAGCCCATTTGCATCGCTTGTTCTACATGACTCGGGCAATTTATTCCCGGTATAATAGTAATGCCACGCTGCTGACAATATTGTACAATTTTCGGATTAAAACCAGGACTCACAATAAAATTCACACCAGCATCAATCGCCATGTCAACTTGCTCTGTTGTTAAAACAGTGCCCGCACCAATTAACATATCAGGGTAAGCCTGACGCATCAGTTTAATCGCTGATACCGCTTGCTCAGTTCTAAACGTAACTTCTGCACAAGGCAGGCCATTTTCAATTAATACTTGTGCTAATTTAACTGCTTTGGATGCATCTTTAATTGCAATAACAGGGACGACTTTAATCGCTTCTAATTGAGCATTTAAATCTTTCATTTATATTCCTTAAGTCATTAAATAGTGGGCATTACTTCATGCGCAATGATGGCGCCATGATGTTGTATTACTACGCCGGCAACTTTATGCCCCGCCTTCGCCGATGCAATACAATCTCCACCTAACACTCGTTTTGCCAAATAAGCAGCACTAAAGGAGTCGCCAGCGGCTGTTGTATCAATAATTTGAAGGATCTTTTCTGCATTGACCTCATAACACTGTTTGTCACAAACAATAATGCACGCATCCGCACCACGTTTAAGTACTATTTCAGAAACACCCAATGCTTGCGTACGCGTAATACATTCTTCTTCTTTTTTATCTCCCCACAACAACACATCGTCATCGTAAGTTAAAAAAGCAATACTGGTTATTGCAAGTATTTTTTGATAATAATATTGTGCTACTTCAATATTTTCCCAAAGAGATGCTCGATAATTATTATCAAAGACAATACGCACACCTTTTTTATGGCAAATATCTAATACATTTAATAATATCTCGCGACACTCATTCGACAAGATAGCTAAACTAACACCACTTAAATAAATCATTTGATGTTTCGACAAATCTTTTACTAAAGTGCTGATTTTTTGTGTTTTAAGCCAGAATTTAGCTGCTGAGTCATTACGCCAATAATAAAAATGGCGCTCGCCCTGTGCATCAGTTTGGATAGCATAAATACCCGGTAACTTATCTTTGGATAAAAACACCATTTTCGTATTGATGTTTTCATTTTCCCAAGCCTGGATCATATTTTCACTAAAAGGATCTTCACCCATACCCGTGACATAAGAAGTGGTAATAGCATGACTATGCGTTAACCGAGAGAAATAAATAGCCGTATTTAAGCTGTCTCCACCAAAGCCCTGCTCTAATACCTTATTCACAGTTTTAAGTTCCAACATACACTCACCAATAATGGCAATACGACTGATTTTCATTAAATCCCCCCTCTATTTAGCTACCTAACTGCAATATAAAATGCACGAGAACTCTTAAACTTATACATAACACTTTGATATATAATCAAAAAGATTTACAAGTAGACAAGAACCAATACACATTGTTAAAAGTAAGATAGCCCCAACAGATTATTCACTTAGTAAAAAATGTAAAAATATTTGATTTATACATGCACTCTAATACTTAAAATCACGATGTTTCCTTTCATAAAAGGTTGCAACACGTAATTTAAGACGGTGCATAAATAAAAATATTATTTATTTACCACTATTATCTTGCTAACCAACCACCATCAACTGGAATGGTTGAGCCATTAATATAGTCAGATGCTTTAGAAGCAAGAAAAACACATGGCCCAGCAAGATCATCCGGTGTTCCCCAACGCTCGGCTGGGATACGCTCTAAAATACTTTTATTACGCTCAACGTCTGCACGTAATGCTTTTGTATTATTAGTCGCCATATAACCAGGAGCAATAGCATTAACATTAATGCCTTCTTTTGCCCACTCATTAGCCATTAGACGCGTAACACCCATTACTGCACTTTTAGATGCAGTATATGAAGGGACTCGGATCCCACCTTGATAAGAAAGCATTGAAGCAATATTAATAATTTTGCCTCCATCTTTTTGGGCAATAAACTGCTTTGCAACCGCTTGCGATAAAAAGAATAATGATTTTATATTGAGATCCATGACATCATCCCAATCTTTTTCAGAGAAATCGATTGCATCATTACGACGAATAATACCAGCATTATTGACAAGAATATCAATACGTCCAAATTCACTTAACGCACTTTCTATAATACGAGGAATATCATTTAGCCCCATAAGATCAGCACGAATATCTAAAAAACGTCGCCCAGTTTCGGCCATTCTCTCAATAGTCTCTTTCGGTTCAACAATATTGATTCCGACAATATCACAACCAGCATTTGCTAAACCAAGTGCCATTCCTTGCCCTAAGCCTGTATCACATCCGCTAACTAGCGCGATTTTTCCTTTTAGATCAAACGAATTAAGAATCATAGATATTTCCTTATTACTTTTTATGTAAAGTGTTGTTGTATAAATAACATCCTAATTATATAACAATAGCAATAAATAGACCTTCATGTCAAATTAAATGAAACGGCTTTTTATTTAATTTTTGATTGTTTTGTTTATTTTAATTTAAATGCAAAAACTAAAATGATGAATGTCTCAGTTTTTTTAAAATACCTAGCACATTACTGGGTATTCGCTATAATCTGCACTTATAGATCAATAGAAGGTAAAACATGAGCAAAGTAACACAACCCGAAGCAGTCTCTTCCGTTCTGAAGGTGTTTAGCATCTTAGAAGCACTCGGAGAGCAAAAAGAAATTGGCGTTTCCGAATTATCACAAAGATTAATGACCTCTAAAGCAACTACCTATCGTTTTTTACAAACGATGATGTCTTTAGGGTATGTATCTCAAGAAGGTCAAGCCGATAAATATTCCTTAACATTAAAAATGTTTGAACTTGGCGCTCAGTCTCTGCAATATTTAGATGTCGTCACCTTAGCAGAAAAACAGATGCGTTATATTTCTGAGCAAACCAGTGAAACTATACATTTAGGAGCATTGGACTTAGAAGATCATTCAATTATTTATATTCATAAAATAGACTCTAGCTATAGTTTACGTATGCATTCAAGAATAGGTCGACGTAACCCTCTCTATAGCACCGCAATAGGGAAGATTCTCCTCTCGGATAATAAGCCCGATTTTATTCGTGATAAATTGCAAAACGTTGTCTTTAAAATGCATACAGATAAAACGCTAAAAAATATTGAACAACTGATTGCCGAATTAGAGATTGTAAAAAAACAAAATTATGCAGAAGATAATGAAGAGCAAGAACAGGGTATTTATTGCATAGCGGTACCTGTATATGATCGCTTTGGCCATATTATTTATGGTCTATCAATATCATTCCCCACGCTTCGATTTGATAAAAAGCGTAAATCTTATTATGTTAAACTATTAAAAGAGGCGGCTAAAAACATTTCAGAACAACTTGGATATTATAACTACCCAGAAATAACATAAACAATATCTATTGGCTATTGGCTATTGGCTATTGCATAAGTAACCTCTTATGCAAGGCCGTTCCTGCTAGTCATCACGTTAAAATATATCTATCTCCGTTGCTCATTTCAAAGGTAATGCTCAACAAAAGAATGAAACAAAAAAATAACTAATACAACAGACTCTCATATCTTCGAAATGCCCTTAGCCATATTTTCATATAAGGTAGGAATGTAAACTTCTCGGCCAATATAAGACTCTAGTTTTTGTTTAAACAACTGTATCTGAGATTGTGTCGCGCTATTCCATTTCAATGCCTCTCCCACAACACCTGCATGTTGAAAAGCATTAATACGAATTTTAACCTCACTTTTTAAATTCTTTAAATAAATTCCCAGTGCATCTATTTCTGTTAATAAATCTGTTTTATCCGGGATGTATAACAAACGCACTTCGTATAGTTTCCCCTCTTTTTCTAACTGTTCGATACTTTTAAATACACGATTATTTTTTCGCCCTACCAAGCCAAAATGAGTTTCATTTTTCCACGCTTTTAAATCGATCATTACACCATCAAGATAAGGCATAATTCTCTGCCAACCCCGTGTCGAGAGACTACCATTACTATCAATAAAACAAGTTAAGTGAGACAACAGTGTCGAGGACTTTATTGCTTTAAACAATTGAATAACAAAAGCCAATTGTAATGTCGCTTCTCCACCTGACACGGTAATACCACTTAAAAACATTTGTTTATTGATTAAAAGAGATATCACTTGTTGCACCGAATATGAATTAATCTTAGGGCTTGACTGCAATGGGCAAGCATCAATACATTGATCACACGCAATACATAAAGATTTATCCCATTTTACCTTGCCCGAAATCAACTTCAACGCTTGCTGAGGGCAAACAGCAACGCACTGTGCACAGTCATTACAAAGATTGATAGTTTGCGGGTTATGACATGTTTTACAATTATAATTACAACCCTGCAAAAAAATAACAGCGCGACTTCCTGGCCCATCTACGCAAGAAAAATAAATTATTTTATGAATAAATCCCTTTTTATCTAAATTAATCATGGCCTATACAAGTCTTATTTATGTATTATCGGTGTGCTTTCTAGGCTAATTACTCGTGCCCTACGTTTTAATATATGCGTATTTTGTAAAGCCTCTGCGCCTAATACCGTAGTATTAATACGCGAACCTTGCTGTGCAAACTTAGCAATAGATGACCGCTTTACCATATAACCGGTTACCCTCACTAAATCATTACTTTCGATATTTGCGGTAAATTCACGATAACCCATTTTTAGTGATCCTTTAGCGAGATAATACAACGCTTCAGGATTAGATTTTACCGTTACATCGATACTTAAAATATCGCTAATTCCTGCACGATAATATTGGTGATGTGGTGCAGTTGCTTGAATGTAAGCAATCGGATCGGGCTCTTTTCCATAAGCAATCCTCACACCTGGTGTGCAATCTTTATCTAAGCTTATTCCCCCTTGCGCGTGCAATAATGCGCGTCCATGATAGCCATATTTTACGGGTGTCGACGTAACAATGTCGGAGAGTTTTTTGGAAATAGTATAAGATAATGTATTCGCGACTTTATCCTGACCATAACAACTTTTTATATTATCTTTTTTAAGAAGAGTTTCAACGGCCTCAGCCATTGCATAAATACCAAACATAGGCGCGAACCTATCTTCATAAATTAAGCCTTCTGTCACTAAAAACTCACTAAAAAAATGTGATTTTTCATGCAGAAAACTACTCCTAATATTTATTAAATCAAACAATAGTGCGCTATATTTAGGTAACTGAATATTTATAAAATCATCTTTATTTTTAGATTTTTCAGCAACCTTTTTTAAATTCATGCGCACTAATGTGTTCGCTCCACCGCCTAGTGGTAATGAATTATAACAACTCACAATACCAAAACCACTCGCATCAAACGACGCCGCATGTAACACATAATTAGCAATATGTGGTTTACTACACTCACATATGTTTTTTGTCACTTGACGCAATAAATCATCTGGGGTCACGCTAGCATCATACATAAAAGTTAAATTGGGCGCTATTTGCTTTAACTCTGCATCAATCCTTAAAATAGTTCGACAAATAATATTATCTGTTGGTCCTATATTTACATGCATAAAAGCATCTGGGAGCGTACGATCTAACATTATCCAAAATAATTTTAATTTTTGATAAATATTATCTTCCGTTAAGTCATCTACATAAGGTAAAAGTACATTATCAAGATGACCTAAATAAACCGGAATCGTTGTTACTGAAGGTACATGATGATATAGAATCGTTAGCAAGTTTAATGCTTCATCGAAATTAGTCGCTGCGTTTAATTCAAGATATTTTGAACCTTGTGCTAGAAACTTAGCATAATCCGGTAATACATAACGCGCTTTGAAAGGAGCGTTCCCTTCAAACATATCACATAAAATACCTTCATTTAATGCATCTCTTACTTTTTTATTGACATCCAGATACGGTAAACTTGCCTCTGCCTCTAATGCTAAGTATTGTGTTTTTTGTTTTACGGATAAATTAGCATTACTAATAATATCGTAAATACTTTGCTGGCTCATTCTATGCCCCTTAAAATTTTTAACCGTTAAGGTACGTTGTCATTATTCACTTTATGAGTGAACTTAATCGC
>NZ_NDFH01000001.1 GCF_002239585.1 Psychromonas sp. CD1 | reverse complement strand
GAGACTTGTCAACGTTTTATTAAGTTAATTAACAATCCGTTATCTCTACAAACACCGCGGTAACTCGCGTTACATCCTGTGTCTGTGGGGTCGCATTATAGGGATCTAAATCACATTGGCAAGCGTTTATTCGCTATATTTAAAAATAAAAAACTAACCGTGCAATTAGCGAACAATATGTGTGGTTATTGCGCAGAAGTGTACTTAAGCACTTTTATATATTGCTTTTTAGGGAAAAAGTATCGATTACTTACATGCATAAAAACAAAACCGACACCCATAGAAGACAAGGAGATTAAAATAGTGATACCTTCATCTAAGTTTAAAAAATATTGGGCTAACAATGCACTAGCGATTAAAAATATAAGAGGCAAGAGATAAACAAAAGAAGCAGTTTTAAAAAGATCGGAGTTACTTATTTGCAAATCCACCTTAGTGTTTAATTGCATACCATCTTCATAATTCACTGTAAAATTATTTTTTTTATCAGAAAAAGCTTTCGCCACCACGCCTACTCCACAAATATTCTGCTGGTGACAAGATCCACAAGCAGACTTCGAGACACATTCGACAATCGCCACTTTTTGACAATCAATTTCTTTAATGGCGATGATTATACCGGTTTCTTGTGCCATGGTTTCTCTCTACTAATAGATTGGACAATACGCTGTGCATTTTGTATTGGAATTTCACCAATAATAGTTACCTCTCGTCGCCCTTGTTTTAGGGTATAAATGAGTGTGGAACCATGTTGAATGATTTTTTCTTTTCCCGTTGCCGATTTAATTGCTGAAATGTAAACGGAAACTCGTACAATACCATTACTTAACATCAAGTATGACACTGATTTATTATCATTCGAATCTAACTTATGCTGATCACTTTTAATTATTTTAAAGCCAGGAGGTAACCAATTTAATTTCCATAATGATTTGCTTTTTGTTTTATTTATATGTACAAGTTGTGGTAGGCGCTTTTGACTTATTTTCATTAACCAAGGATTCACATCCTCCGTCACAAACAATGAAACAACCTCTTCGCGCTCTATAAGCAAATTACGGTTAGTGATGGTATCTAGACGTAAAGGCAATGAACTTTTCAAATCTAACCAAATCATATAACTATAACTGTACGGATCTTTGCTAATGAGATGAATAACAAGCGCTCTTTTGCCCGCTATTCTTCCTTTACCTACCACCACGTAAGAATAGCTATTTAAGCCAGCTTTATAATTAAAATGAGTGATCTTAGCAAAAACACTTCGATCAACGTTTGTTGCTAATGTATAAGGTTGATTACCTTGCTCAAAATAACTTATCTGCGAACTTGACTGTAACGATTCGCGAATCGCGCCATTTAGGTACCGAATATAGGTTAAACCCTCTCCATCTATAACACCATGCAAAAGCTGCATAGGTTCAACTTCACTTTGTAAACTCGTGACATATAAAATCTCATAATTTTTTTCAGTGTAAGCTTTTTGCATCTTCTGTAGATATACTATTGCCGTTTTTTCCTTAGAAACTGCATCGAGCGAATTACCTAAAGCAAGAGTATTTACCGCAAATACTGGCGCTATAAAAAAAAAGAGAACTAATAGAGTAAAAAACCTACGACTAAATTTGTTCATTATCTAACCTTGCCAGCGTTAAGGTTGTATTTGTATCTGCAATTGATGATCTTTTAATAATGCTTCTGTTCGTTTCTTTTGTTCTTTCGTTAATACTGGTGATTCTTGAGTATCTGTCCTCAAACTCACCGGGCTTGCTGCACCCCCTAAAGGAATAGTACTTAAAACCTCTAATCCATCATGAGTATTACTACCATTTGGCTGTGACATCATAACACTTGTTAATACAACAACACCGGCAACCGAAGCTGCAATAGCATATTGTCCAAAGCGTTTTGTGAAACTAAGAATATTATTCTTTTTCATTTTGATGAAATCAACCGGTACCTCTAACGTTTGATTGTCTTTCTCTATCTGCGCTAAAACAAAAGCACTGAAATCAATATCAAGTAAGATATTAGGTGCCTCTTCGCGCATAATATCTCCTATCAAATGATAACGAGAAAAAGTGTCTTGTTGCTCTACACTTTGCACTAAAGCATCCATTATTTGTGTATTATCTAGCTCATTATCTATTAATGCAGATAGCTGTTCATTATGTTCATTCATGATCATTCCAACTAAGCTTCTAATAAAGGTTTTAATTGTTTATCTATCGCTTCTCTCGCTCTAAAAATACGCGAACGAACCGTTCCGATAGGACAATTTTCAATTTTTGCTATGGTGTCATAACTCATTCCTTCGAGTTCCCGTAACGTAATAGCGGCTTTTAATTCCGCAGGTAGCTGTGCAATCGCATTTAATGCCACATTCTTTATCTCTTCAGAGCGTAATAGCGCTTCCGGAGAGCCAATATCACGCAATGCATCAGAACCATCATAATGATCTGCATCGAGCGCATCAATATCAGATGTAGGAGGACGACGACTTTGACTCGATAAATAATTTTTTGCCGTATTAACGGTTATCCTATACAACCAAGTATAAAATGCACTTTCCCCCCGAAATCCTGGCAATGCTTTATATACTTTGATAAATACTTCTTGTGCTACATCTGGGATATCCCCACTATTTCGAATATAACGCGTTAAAATATTTGCGATCCTATTTTGATACTTCCTCACCAACAACGTAAAAGCTATTTGCTCTCCTCGTTGAATACGATGGATTAACTGCAGATCTAAATCTCGCTCACTCATCGAGTTTCTCTACCTATTTGTGATGTGAGCCTAATTTGGCATTCACTATTATGACTTTAATTGCAAAAGAAAGTTCCAAAACATTTAAAATAAATAAGTTTTTAGATAAACTACCTATTATCATTTTCTTTTATGGGAGCATATAGAGTCATGAGTAAAAGTAAACTCAAAAGAGATCAACTACATCATTGTGATGTCCTTATTATTGGAGCAGGTGCGGCAGGATTATCACTTGCATTAAAATTAGCCAAACACGCAAAAGTGACCGTTTTAAGCAAAGGTAAACTCTCAGAAGGCTCTACCTATTATGCTCAAGGCGGTATTGCGACTGTTTTTTCTGATACCGATAAAGTAGATTACCACGTCAATGATACTTTAATTGCGGGAGCTGGTTTATGTGATGAAGAAGCTGTGCGCTTCACGCTCAGCAACGCCAAAGAAAGTATTGAATGGCTTATCGATACCGGAATAAAATTTGATACTGAAACCGATAACGAGGGTAAACAAAAGTATCATCTGACTAAAGAAGGTGGCCACTCTCATCGAAGAATATTACACAGTGCGGATGCAACAGGTAAAGAAGTAGAGAGCACATTATTAAGTGCAGTGAAAAAAAACAAAAACATAACCTTAATGGAAGGTTATAATGTCATTGATTTAATTACCAGCCGAAAATTAAAATTACCCTCGAACAGAGTCCTAGGCGCTTATGTTTGGAACCGAAATCTAGAATGCGTTGAAACTATCCAAGCAAACTTTGTCACACTAGCAACAGGCGGAGCCAGTAAAGTTTATCAATACACCAGTAATCCTGATGTCTCTAGCGGAGATGGTATCGCATTAGCATGGCGTAGTGGGTGCCGAGTTGCAAATATGGAGTTTAATCAGTTTCATCCTACTTGTTTATTTCACGTAGATGCTCGAAACTTTTTACTTACCGAAGCATTACGCGGTGAAGGTGCCTTATTACTACGTCCCGATGGGACAAGATTTATGCCAGATTTCGATAAGCGTGCTGAACTTGCTCCACGGGATATTGTTGCTCGAGCCATTGATTATGAAATGAAACGTCTTGGCGCCGATTGTATGTATCTTGATATCAGCCACAAATCCAAAGATTTTATTCTTAAACATTTTCCAACGATTTATGAGCGTTGTTTAGCGCTAGGGATTGATATCTCTCAGCAACCGATTCCAATTGTTCCGGCAGCACATTACACTTGTGGCGGGGTGATGATCGACCACAATGGAAAAACAGATGTCGATGGATTATATGCAATCGGTGAAGTCACTTATACTGGTTTACATGGGGCAAATCGTCTTGCATCCAACTCGCTTCTTGAATGTATTGTTTACGCCCACGCTTGTGCAAAAGATATAATTAATCATTTATCCTTTTACAATCAACATAAAAAAATAAACATTCCCATTTGGGATGAGAGTCAAGTCACCAACTCCGATGAAGAAGTTGTTATCCAACATAACTGGCATGAACTGCGTTTATTTATGTGGGATTATGTCGGTATCGTACGCACAGACAAACGCTTAGAGCGAGCGAAACATCGCATAGAAATGTTACAACGAGAAATTGATGAGTATTATTCTAACTTTAAAGTCGGTAATAATTTACTTGAATTAAGAAATTTAGTACTCGTTGCTGATTTAATCATCCGTAGTGCTTCAGCACGTAAAGAAAGTCGTGGCCTACATTACAACTTAGATCACCCTAATTTATTAAGTGATCCTAAACCCACAATTTTAACGCCATTAGAAAAGTGATCATACTAAAGGTTAAATTTGTCTTTCGGTATTAATCAACCGAGCCAATAAATGATATTCGGGATCACTTAGTGCATCCCGATAAATCAATATTGAATAATCGGATTTTTTTTGTAACAAAGTATCATTCTGCTGTAAATGTAAAGAAAGAAAAAACGATTATAATAAGACGACGTTTTTATTTTCCCCTTTCTAATTTTCCCTTTTTCATTTTTTATTTGTAAATCACCCGCCTCGCTTATTTGCACTTGATAATGACATTGAGCAACTTTTCTCGTCGCCTTTACCGCCCATAAACACAAACAAATATATAAAGAAGCGACAATATAATAAAAAAATAAAGACTAAAAACAACACAACCCGCATAAAAAGAAGGCTGTATCTTTATATTATGCTTTAACACGTTTGAGGATAAGATGGATCATTGTAGCAAGATCAGTATCGATACATTTTTTATTGCCCATAAACCACGCAAAAAGATCAGGATCTTCATGAGTTAATAAGCGTTGAAACGTCAATTTTTGGGAATATTGCAGATCATCAAAAGCATCCGTAACAAATGGCATAAATAAAACATCTAGCTCTAACATACCTCGACGACATGCCCATAATAAACGTGATTTATTGATTTCTTCCTTCATTATTCTGGCCTTTTAAATAAAACAGACTCACATAATAGCAACAAAAATTTATTAACAACAAGTACTGACAAATCACCTTGTGAGCGATACCATTATAAAAAGATATAATTACATTATATGAGGCACAAATGCTTAAACTTAACCAATTAAACAATATTAGTCAGTTAGCCGATTTTGTTGTATGTCCTTTGGATAACTGGGATATTATCAGTATACAAGGAGAGGACAGGATCTCTTTTCTACAAGGACAATTAACCTGCGATATAACACATTTAAAAGTAGGAGAGCAAACATTAGCCGCACAATGTACGCCACAAGGTAAAGTGTGTAGCCTGTTTCACCTGATTTTATTAGAGGATAGAGTTCTTTTTCTACAACCTAGCTCTGTCACCGAAAAACAGCTGTTTGCATTAAAAAAATACGCAACATTTTCAAAAGTGAAAATATCGATAGAAACACAATATCAAGCTATTACATTAATGGGAATAAAAGCCGGAGAATTTATTAACCAAGAATTAACATCTGAAAATATTCCACAATCTGGATTATTACTGAGTAACGGTATACATATCAGTAAACAACCATATCCATCCCTACGTTACTTATTAATACTCAAAAAAGAACAAGCTTGCCCACTATTACAGCTGTTAAAAAAGACAGCAACGTATTCTGAAGATAGCTTGTGGAATGCAATGAATATTGCGGCAGGCATAGGCTTCATTGATGATACGACGAGCTCAAATTTTATTCCGCAAATGTTAAATTTACAAGCACTTGGGTGCATTAGTTTTACTAAAGGTTGCTATATTGGTCAAGAAACAATTGCTAGGGCTAAATATAGAGGCGTAAACAAACGAAGCTTATTCATTTTAACTGGTCATGCACATTGCGCCCCTAAACCTGGAGATAGCGTTCAACTTCTATTAAATAATCAATGGAAACGCGTTGGTAGTGTGATTGCAGCTTGCCAATATGGAGATGCACACATTGAAATATTAGCTGTCTTACCTAAAGATCTCCAAGAAAATGACGTTTTTCAAATAAAAGAAATTGAAGGCTCTACATTATATCTCACAGCACTTCCTTATTCTCTAGAAGATTGATATCTAAGCACATTATTGCACATATAATGACCGGTTATTTTCATACTAAAAAAAATTTGATAACCGATTGCCTCTCGCATTGTTACACTATTTACCTGCCATTGTGAATAGTGTTATAGTGCTCACACTTTATACAACTGTAATAGGTCAATGATTGAATCCTGAAATTAAAAGATTACGTGATAAAGCCGATCAATTTAATCGCTTACGGATTCAATCTGCACAAGTTTTAATGACCGATGATGAGCGTAAGATATTTCAAATTTTTCCTCTCTTGCTACATTATAACCAATCTGATTTACCTGGTTATATTAATGAAAACGTGCCCGCTGGGATTTGTCAATTTCAAGCAACACAGCAGCAAACTCAACTTATAGCTCAATTTTTGAATGTAGAACAACTCGACAATACACATCCAGAATGTGATCTTCTCGGCTTATATGCCATGGGTAGCACATCATCCATTGGTCAATGCTCACAAAGTGATTTTGATATATGGATATGTTATCCACATAAAACTGACGCTAAACGTATTCAATTCTTAAAAGAAAAAACTACCTTAATCAGTAATTGGGCAGATACATTTAATGTTGAATTAAACTTTTTTTTAATCCCTGACAATAAATTCCGTATCAAGAATAATGCAGGAATGAATAATGATTCTTGTGGCTCTGCACAACACATGTTACTACTTGATGAATTTTACCGCACGGCGCTACGCGTCGCGGGCAAACGAATTTTATGGCCTCTCATCCCGATTGATCACGAACAAAATTATAACGAGTACGTAAGTAATCTTTATAAAAACAAAGAGTTAGATGAGTGCGATTGGTTAGATTTAGGTGGCTTCTATCGCATTCCTGCTGAAGAATATTTTGGCGCAACACTTTGGCAACTTTATAAAGGGATTGATACACCTTATAAAGCAGTCTTAAAAGCTATTCTAATGGAAGCTTACTCATGGGAATATCCACATACTGAGCTGGTTGCCCTTTCTTATAAAAGATGCTTTCAAAACCAAGCTCATTATGATGAAAAATTAGATCCTTATTGCCTAATGTTAGAAAAGGTCACCTCATATCTCGTTAAAATAAAAGATTTAAAACGTTTAGACGTCGTAAGAGCGTGTTTTTATATTAAAACAGAAGAACATTTATCCCAACCTTGTAAGAACAAGAACACCGCATGGCGACGTACTATATTAAATAGATTAATCAATCAATGGCAATGGGATAAAAACCAGATCATCGATTTAGATAACCACCTTAATTGGAAAGTGTGCGCCGTAGAAAAAGCCAAAAATGTTTTACTCGATGCTCTGAGAATAAGTTATCAAAAATTACTCATCTTTGCCCGGCACAATAAAATATCTGAATCGATTAGCGCTGAAGATCTCGGTATATTATCCCGTAAGCTTTATGCTGCCCACGAAACCCTGCCGGGAAAAATAGATCTGATTAATACCAGTGGAAAGCATGACTTATGCGAACCAGATCTCAGCTTTATTCAGGTTCCCGAAAATAGAAAAAGTAAGAATGCCGTGGGTTGGTACCTATACAACTGTTCACTCGACAATTACTGTTTAATCAATACTCCTCTTTTAATGCATAGCCCATATTTATCTAAATTAATCGCTTGGTGCCATTTAAATGGTTTATATAAAAAAGAAACTAAATTACATTTATATAATCAAGGCTCAGACCTTATCGATGCAAAACTCAACCAATTTATTGATGATTTATATTCTGTTTTCCCTCTTTGTTCTCCCAAAGCGACCAATAAAGCATTAACTCAACCTTGTGAAATAAAACACTTAACCATTTTTTTAAATTTAGAAAAAGATCCCACTCGACATTGGCAAAACACACCAGAAAGCGAAAATGATGAGATTGGTAATGTTCTTTCTTATGGCATTTATAATGAGTGTTTAATTGGTAGTATCGATCTTATCTATCGAAACTCTTGGAATGAAGTAAGAACGCTAAACTTTAATGGTAACTATTCGGTCGTTGAAGCATTAAACACATTACTCGGGAAAATGCATCAAGATGCAACTCCCCCAGAAAAAATAGAAATCTTCAGTTACAGTCGGCACTTTAAAAAACAATTATGTGAAACTTTTTTAAATAAATTAAACGAATTTATACAGTTACGCTTAACTTCATCAACCCAACGTTCTTTGCAAACATTATGGACAGCCGGTAAAAAATTTGGTTTTTACTTTGAAAGAACCGGTGTTTCGTTACAACACCTAGAAAGCACCGTTGATATCTATAGCCATATATCTAAAAGAAAAGTTTCCACTAGTACTCTTAATTTAAAAAATACACATTTTTCACAAACTGTAGAAATGATTGAGTCACACCTAAGTGAAGGCTTAATACAATTCTTTTTTGAAAATCATGATCGTGGTTTTAACGTTTATATTGCTAATGTTGATAACGAAATAGAAACTTTTCAACATTTTTCAGGAAATAAAAACGACTTAGTCAAAAGCGTCAATCATTTCTATGCATCAAACAAAATACAAAAAGATAAAATGAACAATGCCATCAACTTTAACTTACCACAATTTTATGACATTCAATTAGAAGCACAAACAGGACTCTCATTACGTCCATTTAAAGGCGTACTCGCAAAAACAAGCGCGTGAATCACAACAGACTTCTAGAAGTCTATTTGCCATCATTCACAACAACCGTTAACATACCCTTATAAAATTATCGATTAAATGAATAGGATATTTTCATGTCTAAAGACTGGAACGGTGAATATATCAGCCCATATGCTGAGCACGGAAAAAAAAGTGAGCAAGTTAAAAAAATTACTGTGTCTATCCCCACCAAAGTATTACAAATTTTAACAGATGAGCGTACTCGCAGACAAATTAATAATCTACGCCATGCAACAAACAGTGAATTACTTTGTGAAGCTTTTTTACATGCTTATACCGGTCAACCTCTACCTGATGATGACGATCTTGATAAAAATAGAGAAAGAAAAAATAACAAATTTTTGCCTGGTTTGGAGTAAACTCATTATCGTTACGCAATATCAATCGATTTTCGAGGCATGTGAATTATAAAAAATCAACATCCCGCAATGACCACTCTCTGATTAAAAGCTTCCTTGTTAGCTCTGCGCACTAAGAAGCCTTTAATCCATTTACCCCCGGTTCTTATCTATCCAAAAATATTTTATACCTTGTGCACGTCATGAAAAATATTGTCTTTTTATATTGAAATATAACTATATCTATTCTAACCGTGTGATTAATATCTTATTTATTCTATCGGAATTTAGCTATTCTAGTTTTTTATAAAAGAGAGCTAAATCATTATGATACGCATTAAAACTCCACAAATTACTAATACATTCCTTCGTTACACAAAAATAAATACAACCTCTATAGCAAGTGCAACACACCTTCCAAGTTCAGACAATCAATACAAACTAGCCCAACTCGTTGCAAATGATTTAAAAATAGCAGGCTGTACGGATATTGACATTCAGGAAAATGCCATAACCATTATTAGTCTAGACGCGAATGCAGAAAGTTTACCATCTATCGTTTTTTTTGCTCATCTAGATACGGCTCCTGATCATAGACAAGATACACATGCTCAAGTGATCAAAAATTATCAAGGTCACAATATCAACTTTAAAGAAAATACAGAAATATTAAGCATTGTTGATACCCCCGAACTACTTAACTACATAGGCCAAGACATCATCATTACCGATGGTACAAGTTTACTTGGTGCCGATGATAAAGCAGCGATTGCAGCCTCCGTTGAAGCGATAAAATACATGCTTGTACATCCTGAATTTAAACATGGTGCAATCAAACTAATCTTATTACCAGATGAAGAAATAGGTATTAGAGGAGCGAAAGCGCTAGATGTTGAAGCACTTAATGCTGATTTTGGTATCTGCCTTGATTGCTGTGAAATCGGCGAATATGTCATTGAAAACTGGTATGCAGGCGATGCTAAAATAAGCTTTACCGGCGTTA
Source organism: Psychromonas sp. CD1 (assembly GCF_002239585.1). Taxonomy (GTDB): domain Bacteria; phylum Pseudomonadota; class Gammaproteobacteria; order Enterobacterales; family Psychromonadaceae; genus Psychromonas. The sequence continues at coordinate 24,225 of NZ_NDFH01000001.1, read as the reverse complement.
CCGCACATCCAATGTCCGCAAAAGATAAATTAATTAACGCACTTACTATGGCCAATGATTTCATAAATCAACTGCCAGAGAAGGAGCGGCCTGAGCACACTGAAAATCGCCAAGGCTATTTTTGGCCTCATAAATTGACAGGAGACACCGCGAGCGCAAAACTTGAGATTGCCATTAGAGATTTTGATGAAAAAAAATACAAAGAGCGTAAAGATCTGCTAGAAAGCATCACTACTTCCATCAATAAAAAATACAACAAAGAACGTGTGATTATTGAACAATCTGATACTTATAGCAATGTGAAAACAGGCCTTGATAAACAACCAGAAATTTTACGTTATGTAGAACATGCAATGAACAATTTAGGTATTATAAAAAAACCTCTCATTATGCGAGGTGGCTATGATGGTAGCGTCATTACACCAAAAGGACTTACTACGGTAAATATATTCACGGGCGCCCATAACTTCCATTCGACTAAAGAGTTTTTACCCTGTGATTCTTTACGCATGGCATCGGAGATGTTATTGGAAATAGTTTCATTAAGTACAGTGAGTTATAATCATGAATAAATGGATAATTGAATTTATACTTTACTCTGTATACATGATTTTTGGGGCTGCGTGGGCAACTACCGGTTCAATCATGCCACAAATTATGACTGATTTTAATGTTAATGTTGCACATGCTGCGCTAATGACTAACGTCATTCTCTGGGCTAAAATTGTAGGCTCAGTTTGTACCGCCATATTAACCGCCAAAATAGGAGCACGTAAATCTTATTTATTAGGCTGTTTACTTATTGGTTGCTCTACGCTAATTCCATTTATAAACAATTTCACGCTGTTGCTTGTCATTCGCTTTTTTGGGGGGCTTGGTGGTGCCATTTGTTTAGTCTCACTCGTTCCAACTATCGCCATTTTCTTTGATAAAAAGACAGCTTCAACATTAAATAGTTTTAATTGCACTTCTAACATTATAGGTACCATCTTTGCTCTAACTCTAGCTGGCTATCTATCAACATTATTAGGAGGATGGAAAAATTTATTAGCTTCTTATGGAGCAATTACATTAGCTCTTGGGGTATTATGGTTCATTTTCTTTAAAGAAAATTTGATTTCCAATGCCAATCAAAGAAAAACACTCACTCAACAGCAGAAATTTGATGAAATAAAGCTAGCGATTTCAAACCGCTACGTCTGGGGTATGATTGTTCAATATATGGGTGCAATGGTGATGATCATATTTATGTTCACTTTTTTGCCTCTATATTATGCAAAATATGCACACCTTCCCGCAGATTCCTACGCACATTTCAGTGGTACGTTCAATCAGGTTGGGATCCTATTAGGCGCTATTATAGGCCCTCTGTGTAAACAAAAAGATTATCATTATAAATCTTGGTTATTTGGTAGCAGTATTGTAATGGCGTTCACTACTTTTATCATGCTCTTTGCAACAAATGACATACTAATATTACTGTGCTCCTTTCTTACTGGTTTTATTTTTGCCACTTGGTTTGCATTCATTTTTTCAATTCCTAAAGAGTTAATAAAAAATGCAACAAATATTACTATTACGTATGCTATGTCAGCGTTTTGGTTTTGTACCTTTATTGGTGCAACGATAAGTAGCCAAATAATAGCATGGTCAATTGATAAAACAGGAGGATTTAGCATGGGCTTTACTTACGTCTTTACGTTAATGATTATTTCTCCCATTATCGCATTTTTTGTTTTTCCCAAACGAAATGCAAAAATCAAACAGACAACCATTTTAAGTTAAATAATTAAAAGGCTCGCTTAAAACGGAGCCTATTTTTTTATAACTCAGCACAAAAAATCAATGAAAGTTTAAAGATGCCTATTCACAGTTCACTCTTGTAAGGTAAGAGCGCCATGACCAATCCTATTAATAAATTGGCAATTTGAATTCTTTAGATAATAAAAAAATTTCATCATAACTAGAGTGTGCAATTTCCTGTAACACCGTTTTCGTCAGGTGTGGCGAAAAACTCTCAATAAAATCATACATATGTTTTTGCAAGAAAACATTTCTGCTATAACATATCCACGCATCACAATGCGAAAAAACACCATTAAGAGAAATACTCATAATATTTTTATCACAAATGTTCAGCGCTGCAATCGATGCTACGATACCGATACCAATATTCATCCCGACATATTTTTTTATCACATCTACATCCATCATTGTCATGATATAGTTGGGCTTGAGCCCCCGCGCAGAAAATGCGGTATCTTGTACGATCCTTCCGGTAGAGCCCACTTCATAACTAATTAAAGGATATTGACTGATTTTTTCTAAATTAATTTCTGATTCCTTACATAACGGGTGACCAATGGGCAATATTAAGCTTAAAGACCATTTATAAGCAGGTAAAACAATCAATTCTCTATCGCGTTCAACTTTTTGCGCCACAATTGAAAAATCAGAATGTCCTTTCTTTATAATAGCGCCATTTTCATCTGGGTGCGCAGCGCCTACATGTAACGATATTTCAGGGTATTTATTAATAAAATAATTCACTGTTTTTGGCAATAAAAATCGCGCAATAGTATTTGTAGTATAAATATTTAAACAACCCGATTGCGGGTTAAGATGATCACGAACAATGGAATACATTTTTTCTTCAAGTTCAAGTATTTTAAAAGCTTCATCCAGCAATTTCTGACCAATATCTGTCACTGAATTTAAATTTTTTCCTTTGCGTTCAAAAAATTTTACGCCAAGTTCTTCTTCCAGCAAAGCAATTTGTTTACTGACTCCTGGCTGCGTAGCAAAAAGACTTTTTGATGCTGATGATATATTTAAATCATGATTTAAAATTGCTTTGAGATAATGAAGCTGTTTAAGTTTCACACGCATCTCCCTCTATTTTTAGTCTAAGTTAGAATTGATAAGTGCTTTACGTATAATACTTAACTTCTCAATATTTAAAAACATCTGATTTCGGTACTAAATAATTCAGCATAAGTAAAATATATACTTATGACATAAATTTATTAATAAACAATATTCACCATAATCATCAGTGACAAGATAACCACTAAAGTCATCCAGTAATGAAGTCGGCACAGTGCCTGCTCGTGTCGGCGCATAATCAAACAAAACTACGCGCTTACCTTGCTCGCCAGCCAGGCCTATCCACATATATACCCGTGATCTTTGAAAATGCTTTTCATTTGAATAAAAATGTTGAAATTTATTTTAGAAGGATCAAACTAAGAAAATGCAAATATCTCTGACCTACCAAGAAAAATCAGCCTTAGAATCACGCCATAAAAAATGCAGTGATAAACGAGAGTGTGACCGAATTAAAGCGATTCTATTGTCAGATGAAGGTTGGTCAACAATGATGATCTCTCAGGCTTTACGAAAGCACCAAACAAGCATTATTCGCCATCTGAATGATTATGCATCGCACCAGAAAACCACATCAGAAAATGGTGGTTCAGATAGTTACCTCAATGATGCACAAACCGAATTGGTCATTGAAAATTTGAGTGAGATTACTTACTTTCATATGCATGATATTCGAGAATATATAAAAGACACTTTTGACGTAGAGTATTCCATTCCTGGTTTGCAAAAATGGCTTCATCGCAATGGGTTTAGCTACAAACAATTTAAAGGCGTCCCACACAAATATGACCAAGATAAGCAAGATACTTTTGTTGAACAATATAATGAGCTAAAAGCGCACGTAGCAAGCGATGAACCCATACTTTTTATGGATGCCACACACCCAACGCAGGCAACTAAAGTAAGTTGTGGCTGGATACGAACTGGGGTAGATAAACCGATAGAAACAACGGGTAGTCGAACTCGATTGAATATTGTTGGTGCAATCAGGTTAGGTCATTTACAAGACGCGATAACAAAACAATATGCCACCGTAAACGGTGAATCGATTATTGATTTTTTTAAGTTGATAAAAGAGCAATATGTAACAGATAAAGCAATCCATTTAATACTTGATGGTGCAGGGTATCATCGTAGTGATGTCGTCAAAATTCAAGCGAAAGAGTTCGGAATTATACTGCATTATTTACCGCCTTACAGTCCCAACTTAAACCCAATAGAACGGTTGTGGAAGGTGATGAATGAGCATGCAAGAAATAACAAGTATTTCGCAACGGCTAAAGAATTTCGACAGAGCATTGATAATTTTTTTGATGATACATTGCCCCAAATTGGACATACTTTAACGAGTAGGATTAATGACAACTTTCAGACATTCAATTTTTCATCTTGAATGATGACGGGTATAAATAGCCGGCATCAGCTAATTGAATACAAGGAGATATTCCACGGCACTCTCGATAGTGCCCATATTTATCCGCGAGAAATCCTAAAAGCAGTCCTTAAACTCAATGCGAGTACGGTTATCTTCGCTCACAATCATCCAAAGCGGACCGCTAAAATTATAACATTACAGAATGCGTTTTAATCGAGATAAAGCTCAGGATTTAACATGGGGGCCATGGTTAAAATTAATGCCTGAGTATAGACACTTTCTCTGCTGGCATGTCCTTGGGTCAATAGACCAATTGCCCCACCTTTTTGCTTTATGTTTTTAGTATTGAATAGTTTATCCATCACATTTCCTAGTTCTTCACCTGCAACCAGTGACTTATAGATAGATTGAGATATGGGGAGTTGAGCACTACGCCCAACAGATAGTTGATTATGAGTGGCTATCACCGTATAGGCAAACGTAGCTGGCCCATATTCAAAATTATCGACGCCACCCTCCATAGCGATAAAGAGTTCGGCAACTGACTCACCATCAGATTGTAGCGCCACCGTAGCGGAAAAATTTCGACAATATTTAACGCGATTTATGGCGCCTTTGCGGGTTTCAGCATCTGTCATGGGTTGGTCTGATACGCATGATGGTGCGTGCATACCAACACATTCGATATCAATATCGGGAAAGAGTTGGCAAATGGCGATTTTGGCTGCGTTTACTTTTACCGGGTTTTTAGAGCCAACTAATACTCTGATCTTCTTTAATTTAGTTATCTGTTGTATTTTCTTATTCATTCCAATCAACCTGTGGGGTTATTCCAAATTTACTCTTAGTTTAACGGGTTGTTAGCCTTGAGCTAGCTGGGGGATATATATCAGCTTATCGGATTTAACTTAGAAAAACTATAGCCGATTCAGATCACCTTCTGGTTTTAATTGCACGTTTAAAGTAGAAAAACATTTATTCACTGATAATTTAAACATCGTTCCCATCATGAACATTCTTTGATGTTTAACAGCAAAAAATAAATTTAATATCATAACATTGAGGTGCGGTACTGCATTGCCGTTAATTATCGTACCCGACTCTAACAAAAAAGCCCCACATCCAAAAAAGACAAGGGGCTTTTTATCTACATTTGGTCATCACCATACAACACTATTCATCTAATTTGTTCATATGTACATCCATTTGAGGATATGGAATACCGATACCAGCTTCATCTAATGCATTTTTAATTGCTTCCATTAATGCAAAATGAACCCCCCAATAATCGCTACTTTTAACCCATGGGCGTACGACAAAATTCACACTAGATGCCGCCAATTCAGACACAGCAACAAGAGCCTGTGGCGATTTTAATATTAATTCATTATCCTTAAGTACCGCTTCTAATATCGCTTTGGTTTTAGCAAGATCAGCTTTATAACTAACACCAATCGTGATGTCGATACGGCGGGTTGCTTTACGGGAATAATTAATAATGCTTCCGCTTAAGATGGCAGAGTTTGGTACAACTACAAATTTATTGTCCGGCGTAATTAGTGTTGTTGCAAAAATTTGTACTGATTCAACACTGCCTGAAACACCGGCAGCATCAATGTACTCACCCGCTTTAAATGGGCGCAAGATAATAATAAGCACACCTGATGCAAAATTTGAAAGTGATCCCTGTAACGCTAAACCAATAGCTAAACCAGCTGCACCAATAATTGCAATAAAGGATGTTGTTTGAACGCCAATACGACTTAACGCCGCGATTAAAACAAAAGCGACAATGACATATTTTGCCAGATGAGAAACAAAATCAACAACCGTAATATCTAATTTCCGCTTGATCAATACTTTATTTATTGCACCAGAAATCATCCGCGCAACAATAAGACCAATCACAATCGTTAAGATTGCTGCAATAATATTCAGTCCATATTCAATAAACAAGCTTTGGTTGTTATTAACCCAATCAAAACTTTTGCCCACTAAATTCATTCCATTTGAAATTTGATCACTTACAACATCTTTTGTTGTATTCATCACTTCTGATGTAATTTTTCCCTCTGACATAATATCTCCTTCATTAGCTTTGTTTTAATTGATTATAAAAAAACAACCACTGAACTTTGAAATTTTGAGTCGGTTTCTGTTTAAATTGACTGCGCACAAATTGACTCATGCGCCCTTCCACATACGCGAGTAGTAAATTAGCTAGCACTGTTTCATCCATCTGCAGTTTTGTACCATCTAACATTGGTTTTTCTCTTAATATTTGCTTTATTTGTGATTCCAACTTCAAAAAAATATGTTCAATACGTGCTTGTAGTCGTTCATTCTCTCCTTGCAATGCATCTCCTGTTAATAATCGACTAATTCCAGGATTTTGCTCTGCAAATCCTAATAAAAAATACAAAATGTGCTCAATTCGTGTAAAAGTCTGCTTTTGTTGCTCTTTAATAATATTAATTTGAGTAAAAATAGTTGATTCTATAAAATCTATTAAGCCCTCAAACATTCTCGCTTTACTAGGAAAATGACGGTATAAAGCCGCCTCAGAAACACCCACTTGTTTTGCCAGTTTTGCGGTTGTAATTCGTTGCCCAGGTTTACCTTCCAACATTTCTGCAAGCGCGCGTAGAATATCCTCTTTACGATTTATCTTTTTTTTCAATGTTTTTGTAACCATGTCCAGCAATTCCCTCTGTTATAACTTACCTGTATGCCCGAAACCACCTTCACCACGATCGGAACGAGTAAAGTTTTCGACCACTTCAAATGCGACTTGCACTATCGGCAAAAAAACTAATTGTGCTAGTCGCTCGCCAGGTAAAAGAGTGAATTCTTTTTGGCTACGATTCCAACAAGAAACCATTAAAGGTCCTTGATAATCTGAATCAATTAATCCAACTAAATTTCCCAGAACAATACCGTGCTTATGACCCAGCCCTGAACGCGGTAAAATCGTCGCGGCTAAGGTGGGATCGGCAATGTGAATGGCAATACCAGTTGCAATCAATTGTGTCTCTCCTGGTGCAAGCACTAACGGCTCATTAATACAGGCACATAAATCCATGCCTGCAGAGCCTGACGTTGCATGCTCAGGAAAAGGAAACTCATGACCAATACGGGGATCAAGTATTTTAAGTTGGATCTGTTTCATTATTTTTTGTATCTCGCGTTAATTTTTTCTGGTATTGCTCGCTAATGATTTTGAGGAGTTGTCGAGCAACTTCTTTTTTATCTGCAAGTTTTATATCAAATCTTTGTCTGTTAGAAAATACAGTCAGAGCATTTTTTTCACTATTGAATCCTTGCCCTTCTTTTGCCACATCATTGGCAGCAATTAAATCTAATTTTTTACTTTTTAATTTACCTCGGGCGTACTGTTCTAAGGATTCTGTTTCTGCGGCAAAGCCGACACAATAAGGTCGGTTGGGATGATTAGCTACGCTTGCAATAATATCAGGATTTTTCACTAAACGAAGTATCAAGTCTTCACTTTGGGATGTTTTTTTTATTTTTTGCTGACAAATATCTTGAGCACGATAATCGGCAACAGCAGCACAACCAATGAAAATATCACAATTATTAATGGTGTTAATACTTGCTTTAAGCATTTGCAATGCACTAACAACTTTTTCTCGATGTACATTTTTAGGTGTGGGCAAGGCCGTGGGTCCACTTATCAACGTGACATTTGCCCCCCACTGCTCTGCAATAGTCGCCAACGCAAATCCCATCTTCCCTGAACTATGATTACTAATATAACGTACAGGATCTAAAGCCTCTTGAGTTGGACCAGCTGTGATCGTGATATTTACCCCTTCGAATACAGTTTCTTTAGGTGTGAAAAAATCAATAGTTCGTTGTACTAAATCATCTGTTTCAAGCATCCGTCCAGGACCTACATCGCCACAAGCTTGGATACCGTAACCGGGCCCCCATATAAAAAAATGGCGTTTTTCTAAACGTTTCAAATTATATTGAGTAGCGGATGCTAAATACATTTGCATATTCATAGCGGGTGCGATAACAATAGGAGCAGTCGATGCTAAGCACAAAGTGGTGAGCAATTCATCGGCAAAACCACCGTGCAATCGAGCGATTAAATTAGCCGTTGCAGGCGCAAGTAATATCATGTCCGCCCATTTCCCTAACTCGATATGTCCCATACCCGCTTCTGCTTGCGGATCGAGTAATGATGAGGCAACTATATGCCCAGAAACAGCTTGCATCGTTAACGGCGTAATAAACTCTTGCGCCGATTTTGTCATTACCACACGAATATCCGCACCATGATCTCTCAAACGACGCGTCAGTTCCGCGCACTTATAGGCGGCAATACCACCTGAAATACCCAATAATATTTTTTTCCCCGCTAAAAATTGCATATCCATAGACATAAACGCTACTCGTCAATAAAAAGAGTAATACAATAACACAAACACCTTTCTCAAGATGTGGCAAAATAAAAATAGAACTTAAGAAACTCAGTATAATTTCAATGTATTGCCACCTTAAATAAGATAAATAAAACAGAAAAAAACCATAGAAAAAACTTCAATTACGTGTTTTTATAGCCGTATTATGACGTACAACATTTTTATTTTTAAAGAGTGCAATTAAAGGTAGCAGAACTCTTAGAAAAAACATGAAAACCCCTTATGATTTTTTAAAATACTAAGCGAGATCACCCTCAAAAAAACATTAAAAAGCAGATTTTAGTGCTTTATTTTCACTCTTTTTTTTCTTGTTATTTTCCCTCTTAAATCAAAAAAAACCTTTTTTTTCCAAAAAATGGCGAGATTTAAGACATTAATTCACACTTTTGTTGATCTTTCATACTCGATCATGTATAAAATGCGCCCTCGACGCCTTTGGCGACGGCTAAAAAAGGTGTTCGACTATTTTGCTCGAGTAAAACTATTATTTTGGGAGACAAAGACATGTCTAGAGTATGTCAAGTTACAGGCAAGCGTCCTATGACGGGTAACAATGTATCACACGCAAAGAACCGCACACGACGTCGTTTCTTACCAAACCTTCAAACACACCGTTTTTGGGTTGAAAGTGAGAATCGTTTTGTTAAATTACGCTTAACTACTAAAGGTATGCGTATCATCGACAAAAAAGGTATTGATACAGTTCTTGCTGATATCCGTGCTAATGGCGTTAAAGTTTAAGGAGCAGTAAAATGCGTGATAAAATTCGTTTAAATTCAAGTGCTGGTACTGGTCATTTTTATACTACAGATAAAAATAAAAAGACTATGCCTGAAAAGTTTGAAATCAAAAAGTTTGATCCTGTTGTACGTAAGCATGTTATGTACAAAGAAGGCAAAATCAAGTAAATTTGATTTTATCTAAAAAGAACCCAGTCTATACTGGGTTTTTTTATATCCAAAAAAGGAGAGATCATGCGTTTATCGAAAAAGGGTTGGAATAATGTACTTATTTTCGGTGTTTTAATAATTGTCTTTTTTTTCAATTTCAGTCAACGTATTTTATTCAAAGTGAAACATAATTCGCATACCTTAATCGATGCAGAGTTAGTCATTGTTGAAATAAAAACATCCGATTTTAGCATTAAACGCAACGGACGCGATTGGATAAGTGAACCGTCTTTAGGTTTATCTCCACAACAACTTGCTAAGTTAGTACACAACTGGCAAAGTATTGAGTTGCCCTCAGAAGTCCCTATCAAAGAGCCTAAATATCCATTTACCATACAAGTCTATACGGCCAATGAAACGCAACCTATAATAATTCAATTGATCCAACAAGGAGATGATTATTTATTGCAATATAATAATGAAAGAACGCTTTTACTCAATAGCCAACAACTGCCTTTACTTTTGGGTCAATAAATACGTTTTGTGATGTAAGGAGATAACATGCCAGAGTTACCCGAAGTCGAAACTACACGGCGAGGTATTAGCGTACATATTATCGGTGATAAAATAGAGTATATCGAGATCCGCCAAAGACAACTGCGCTGGAAAATCCCTGAAGATTTGCACGTTTACCTAGTACACAAAACCTTATTGTCTATTGAACGTCGCGCTAAATACCTTTTACTCAACTTTGAATCGGGCACGTTATTAATCCATCTTGGCATGTCGGGTAGTTTACGTATTTGCCCTTTAAATACCCCCACAGAAAAACACGATCATGCAGACATTGTCTTTACACACTGTTTATTACGCTACACAGACCCCAGACGCTTTGGCGCCATTCTATGGCTAGGCCTTAACCCCTATGCTCACAAATTGCTCTGCAATCTTGGTGTAGAGCCTTTGAGCGTTGATTTAACAGGTGAATATCTGTATGAAAAAAGCAAACGACGTAGACTCGCTGTAAAACAATTTATTATGGATCAGAGAGTTCTCACCGGCGTCGGTAATATTTATGCCACTGAAGCGCTTTTTTTAAGTGCAATCAAGCCTACGCTAAGAGCGGGTGACATCTCCTTAGAGCGCTATCAATTATTGGTACAAGAAATCCAAAAAGTATTAAAAACAGCAATTGAACAAGGTGGAACGACATTAAAGGATTTTGTCGGGAGTGATGGTAAACCAGGATATTTTCAACAACAATTACATATTTATGGCAAAAAAGGTGGTCACTGCCCTATTTGTTTAGGTCCTTTAAGCTCACTAAAACTAGCAGGTAGAAATAGTGTGTATTGCGACCATTGCCAAACTTAATGGCCATGGCCTCATGCTATGCTTAAATGTAAAGCGCTCAAAAAAGCGCATAGAGAGCAATTTATATGTTTTCGTCGCCAGAGTTGCTTAAATGCCAAATAACCCGCGGTGTGCAATAACAGGCCAATTTAACGCTGTTTCTTTATGTGCTCTCTTTGTCTTTATTTTTTTTAAACAATGCTTCTTGTACTACAAAAGGCGCAAGTTGCGTAATATCCCCACCATGTTTAAACACTTCTTTGACTACCGTCGAGGAGATAAAACTACTTCGGTTATTCGCCACTAACAAAATCGTCTCTAATTGTGGATTTAATATTTTATTAAGTTGCGATAATTGAATTTCGTATTCGACATCCGCACCACATCGAATGCCTCTAATCAAAGCAATTGCTTTTTTATCTTTAGCAAAATCTGCTAATAAACCCGAGAAGGGCTCTATCTCAACATTGCTCAGGGAAGTCGTTACTTGCCGAAGAAGAGCACAACGCTCTTCAATATTAAACAGCGTTTTTTTACTCTCATTTAACGCTACGCCAACAATGACTTTGTCTGCAATGCAAGCCGCACGTTGTAATAAATCAAGATGTCCATGTGTCACGGGATCAAACGTTCCAGGGAAAATTACTGTTTTCATTTTAACAACACTCTCTTTGCTTATTTTAGAACCATAAAATAAAACTAAATACCATTTTTTGAAGGGTCAAGTACAACCCAAAACTCTTTGAAATCGATCACATAAAAACACACGTTTTTTGATTGTTATTTTTATTGAGCTATCCTTTAGTTTCAGTAATACGGGAGATCAACATATGATAGCTCACAAAAAACTGCTCTATGAAATAGTCATAAGTACCTTCGTGACTTGCTCTTTATTTCTTGTTTTTGATGTTTTGGTACAAGGCTACGAGGCTTACCATTTATACGTTTTATCTCTATTGATAGTTATTTTTATTTTCCTACATAAAAATTATATATTTATAATAAAAACTTAAACAGTAACTGTAACCGGTAAATAAGGGATATTACCGATCAATAAAAAATAAAGAGGGTTTTAAATTGGATCACTTTAATTATCACACGGATGGACGTCTTTTTGTCGAAGATATAGCCATTGAAGATATCATCAAAAAAGCAGGTACGCCCGCTTATGTCTATTCTAGAGCCACGATAGAAAGGCATTGGAAGGGTCTAGATAAGGCAGCTAATACTTACCCTCATTTAATTTGTTATTCTGTAAAAGCAAACCCTAACTTAGGTGTTTTAAATATAATGGCACGTTTAGGCTCTGGCTTTGATATTGTTTCCGCGGGTGAACTATTACGCGTTATTCAAGCAGGTGGCAATCCTAAAAAAGTTGTTTTCTCTGGTGTGGGTAAAACTGATGTCGAAATATCTACCGCATTACAAGCATCTATTTTATGTTTCAATGTAGAGTCAATCTCTGAGCTCTATCGCATTAACCGTGTCGCCCAAAGTTTAAATAAAAAAGCGCCTATCTCCATTCGTATTAATCCAAATATCGATGCGGGAACGCACCCTTACATTTCAACGGGTTTAAAAGAAAATAAATTTGGAATTGAAATTGAACAAGCGATTACTGTTTATCAGCTTGCTATGGGTCTTGAATTTATTGAAATAATAGGTGTAGATTGCCATATTGGCTCACAAATTACGGAGTTATCACCCTTTCTAGATACTATCGATAAATTACTCAATTTAATTGATGAGTTAGAAAATCTTGGAATATCTATTACGCATCTCGATTTAGGGGGTGGATTAGGCGTACCTTACAATAATGAAACGCCACCCAATCCAACTTTATATATGAACGAAATCATAAAAAAAATGGGTAATCGAAAGATAAAGTTACTCTTTGAACCCGGCAGAGCAATCATGGCAAATGCGGGAATATTACTAACAAAAGTAGAATATTTAAAAATTAACGAACAAAAAAACTTTGCCATCGTTGATGCTGCTATGAACGATCTTCTTCGCCCTGCATTGTATAATGCGTGGCAAGAAATTATTCCTGTTAATAATAAACTACTTACATCAAACCATCGACCTCAACGTAATTATGACATCGTTGGCCCAATTTGTGAAAGTGCTGATTTTTTAGGTAAAGATCGTGTTTTATCTATTGCAGAGGGCGACTACTTAGCTATCCGCAGTAGTGGTGCTTACGGATCAACGATGAGTTCAAATTATAATTCACGTTGTCGACCTGTAGAAGTTATGGTTGATAACGAAAAAGCATTTATTGTAAGAGAGCGAGAACAGCATCGAAATCTATGGGCCGGTGAGCATGTTTTACCTTAGGAACAAATAAATGAATATCCAATTTTCAAAGATGCATGGTCTCGGAAATGACTTTATGGTTATTGACAATATCACTCAAAGTGTCTTTCTTTCTAAAGCTGCCATTCAGCGTTTAGCAGATCGAAATTTTGGCATCGGTTTTGATCAATTGTTACTGGTTGAGGCGCCTTACGATCCCGAACTTGACTTTCACTATCGTATTTTTAATGCTGATGGCAATGAAGTAGAGCAGTGTGGCAACGGTGCTCGTTGCTTTGCACGCTTTGTTAAGTTAAAAGGCTTAACACAAAAAAGGGTGATCAACGTTAGTACTGCTAAAGGAAAAATACAACTAAAAATAGAACAAGATGGCAATATTACAGTAGATATGGGAAAACCTGTTTTTGAACCCAATAAAATCCCCTTTATTGCTAAAAAAGAAGAAAAAACTTATATATTACGAGTGCAAGATCACACGGTTATCTGTGGAGTTGTTTCCATGGGAAACCCTCATTGTGTTGTTTTTGTAGATGACATCGAGAGTGCACCCGTTGCGACTTTAGGTCCTTTAATTGAGCATCATGAACGTTTCCCAAATAAAGTTAATGTGGCATTTTTAGAAATAAAAAGCCCTGACTTTGCCAAGCTACGCGTTTGGGAGCGAGGTGTAGGCGAAACACTCGCTTGCGGTACAGGCGCCTGTGCGGCCGCCGTCATTGGCCAGTTGCAAGGAAAACTAAGCACGCATTGTACTCTTGAACTAAAGGGTGGAACACTTAAGTTTTTCTGGCAAATGGGTCAAAGTGTCCGTATGACGGGAGCGGCTGAATTTGTCTTTGATGGCCATATTCAAATTTAAACACATAACGTCAACATGTAAATGTAAAAGTTAAACGTAGTAATAACGTTTACCTTTTACGTATACACCTAGACATTGATAAAGAATAATCATGAGATTACAAAAAACAGTCGACAACTACCTTAACCACATTGCCAGCCAACGTGGATTAAGCCCAATTACGATTCAAAACTATTCGCGAAACTTAGCCGAGTTTATACGTTTATTAGCACCTCAAAAAATTAAATCATGGCAAGATTTAAACAGCGATCATGTTCGCATGATAATAAAAGAGCTACATCAAAAAGGAATTAAGTCTCGTTCGATTGCGACAAAAATATCTGCTTTGCGTTCTTTTTTAGAATTTTTAGTACAAGATGAAGTGTTAACCTTTAATCCTGCTAAAGGTATCGTCACACCGAAGCTTGATAAACCACTACCTAAAAACATCTCTGTCGATGAAGTGTTTCAGCTCCTTAATATTAAAGAAGATGATCCTTTAAGTTTACGCGATCAATGCATGATGGAACTGATGTACTCCTCGGGATTACGACTCAGTGAACTTGTCGGGATTAATTTAAAAGATTTAAAGTTACGTGAATCCGAGGTAATGGTTTTAGGAAAAGGTAGCAAGCAACGTTTATTACCTATCACAAAAAAAGCAGTGAGCAGTCTTAAAGCGTGGTTAAAAGTAAGGCCTGATTTTTGTTCAAGCAATGAACAAGCGCTCTTTGTTTCTAAACAAAAAAAACGCATATCGGCACGTAATGTACAAATGCGTATGGAAAAGTGGGGCCTACAGCAACAATTGCCCAGTCATCTTAACCCACATAAATTACGCCACTCTTTTGCCACACATATGCTAGAGTCAAGTGGTAACTTACGCGCAGTACAATCACTATTGGGTCATGCTAATTTATCCACAACCCAAGTTTATACACACTTAGACTTTCAACATCTGGCTGAGGTGTATGATAAAGCACACCCTCGCGCCAAACGGAAAAAAACATGAAATTTTATCGCGCCTTAAAACCCTTTAAAGCAATAAGCTTTGATCTTGATGATACATTGTATGATAACCACCCCATAATAAAAAAAGCTGAAAGCGATTTCCTTCTCTATTTAAATAAAACATATGCGCAGTTAAGCGAATTAACCGCTCATCAATGGGGCTTATATAAAAATCACTTACTCCGTGAATATCCGCAGTTAATCCATGATGTTTCCCAGTGGCGCTTAGAAACACTAAAACGTATTATGTGTATTTACGGAATAACCGAATATATCGCAATCGACTCTGCACAACAGGCATTAACTGAGTTTTTACGCTTACGCAGTGCTTTTAAAGTGCCTCAAAAAAGCTTAGATTTATTAGATAGACTCGCTCAACAATACCCCGTAATAGCTATTACAAATGGTAATGTCGATACACATCAAATAGGCCTAGACAACAAATTTAAATTTGTTTTAAAAGCAGGAAATGGCTATCAAGCAAAACCTAGCGCAGATCTTTTTATCGAAGCGGCACAACGTTTAAACATTGCCGTGAGTGAAATTATACACGTTGGAGATCATTTGATTAGCGATGTCTTTGGTGCACAAAATAGTGGTGCACAAGCGGTCTGGTTAAATGAAAATAAACAATCCCTAGCAGGAGCAAGATTATTACCCACAGTTGAAATCACACAACTAGATCAACTATACTCACTGCTGACTAAATAGACAGGTGTATTTTAATGGATGTTTCATACTTAATTGATGGCTTAAATGATTTTCAACGTGCTGCAGTTTCTGCGCCAGAGCAGAATATGCTTGTACTTGCTGGTGCAGGTAGCGGTAAAACACGTGTTTTAACGCACCGTATCGCATGGCTACTTGAAGTTGAGCATATCCCGACTTATGGCATATTAGCCGTTACATTTACCAATAAAGCAGCCAAAGAAATGCGCGCTCGCATAAGTAGTATCTGTCCACAAAAAATATCTGGCATGTGGATTGGCACCTTTCATGGAATAGCACATCGACTATTACGTTTACACTTTCAAGAAGCAAACCTCCCCGAACATTTCCAAATTATCGACAGTGATGATCAACAAAAAATGATCAAGCGTATTATTAAAGTTCTGAATTTAGATGATAAATATTACCCGTCAAAAGAGCTACAATGGTATATCAATGATAAAAAAGATGAAGGTTTACGCGCTAAGCATATTGATGCGGGTTATAGTTTACAAGAAAAACAACGTTTACAAATTTATAAAGCCTACGAAGATGCATGTCAACTAGCCGGTTTGGTCGATTTTTCAGAGCTTTTACTACGTACCCATGAGCTTTTACTTACACACCCCTCTTTATTAAAACATTATCAACAACGCTTTAAACATGTCTTAGTCGATGAGTTTCAAGATACTAATAAATTACAATACGCTTGGCTTACTTTACTTACCGATGCCGATAACTTTTTAACCATTGTTGGTGATGATGATCAATCTATTTATGGCTGGCGTGGCGCCGACATTGAAAATATCCAACGTTTCTTAAAAGAGAAAAAAAATCCTGTAACCATTCTTTTAGAGCAAAACTATCGTTCAACAGGACACATTCTTAATGCATCGAATCAATTGATTAAGAATAACAGCGATCGTTTAGGTAAAGAGCTCTGGACCAGTGGTGAAGATGGAGAGCGCATTGCTATCTATAACGCCTTTAATGAATACGATGAAACGCGTTATGTTATTACACAGATAAAGAAATGGGAAAGAGAGAACAAAAAACTCTGTGATTGCGCCATTTTATACAGAAGCAATGCTCAGTCTCGACTTTTTGAAGAGCAATTAATGGCAAATCAAATTCCTTATCATATTTATGGCGGACAGCGATTTTTCGATCGTTTAGAAATTAAAGATAGTATCGCATATTTACGCTTAATGAATAATCACCAAGATGACGCTGCTTTTGAGCGAGTAATAAACAAACCCAAACGAAAAATTGGTAATACAACACTCGATAAAATCCGTATATGTGCGCGCGACCAAGGCTATACACTTTGGCATGCAAGCCATTATTTAATTGAAAATAAACTGCTAAGTGCAGGCGCGACACGCTCTTTGGGCGCTTTTGTTGACTTAATAAATCGCTTTAAAGAAGAAACTACTGAGCTACCTCTATTTCAATTACTTGACCATATTATTAATCATTCAGGATTAAAAGAGATGTTCGCCAATGAAAAAGGCGAAAAATCACGAAGCCGCATTGAAAACTTAGAGGAGCTTATATCTGCAAGTAAAAGCTTTACCATTCCAGAAGAAGAGCAAGATATGGATGAATTAACCGCTTTTCTAGCCTACGCGGCGCTTGAATCGGGTGACAATCAAGCCGATGAGTTTTCTGATGCTGTGCAGCTAATGACAATGCACTCAGCAAAAGGATTAGAATTTGCACAAGTCTTTATGGTCGGCGTTGAAGAAGGTATGTTTCCTAGCCAACGTTCAACTGAAGATCCAACTCGCCTTGCTGAAGAACGTCGCCTTTGTTACGTTGGTATGACGAGAGCCATGCAAAAACTTACCATTTGCCACGCGGATAGTCGACGTTTATATGGTCAAGAAAAGTTTCATTCTGTCTCACGCTTTATTGCTGAATTGCCTGAGCAAGATATCCAATTTATTCGTATAAAAACTCAAACCAAACATAATTATCCTAGCATTGAGAAACGCTTCAGTAACGCTATTAGCCAAGATGTGTTAGGTTTTGAGCTTGGGCAACAAGTCAAACATGTGAAGTTTGGGGAAGGCACTATCATCGGCCAAGAAGGGAGTGGCGAGAATAGTCGCTTACAAGTCCATTTTTCAGATGTCGGCAGTAAATGGTTAATGACTGCATATGCAAAGCTTGAACGAGTTTAATTTATTGCACAAATAACAACGTAGGTAACGAACATTATTAGTCGTTACCTACCCTACCGATAGTTGTTTTTGGTACGGTATTACTTCTTTTAAACAGAAATAATTATTCTACCTTATTAATCAATACACAATAATTGAAAGAAAATTACTCACATATAAAGAAGCATCTAATAACAACAGTCTGTGAACGATTAAATAACTTATCTAATAATTTATCCAACAGTCTGTGAACGATTAAATAACTTATCTAATAATTTATCCTCGCCGTTTTAACAAATTCACGTTATGCTGCGTTTTTTATGAAATATGTTTTTATTATATAAAAAAACTATCTGCGACAAATATAAATTGATAATAATCTAAGAATAAGAGTTATGTATCTATACTCATCTCCTCTGGTCAATAATGCCATTTTATTCCGAAAAATGACTAAAGTTAATACCTGAGTTGTTAGATGCCCCTAGTTTTCCACGCCGATAAATTGTAATATTCTATATTAACTCTTTAGTCTTTATCAATTGGTGAATCATCTATGAAAGCTTTTATCCAACAGCAACTTGAGCAAGTGATAGTTTTACTTCAAAAACAACAAATTATTCCTGAAGATGTTCAACCTCGCATTGTTATCGACCGAACAAAAGAAAAGTCACACGGCGACTTTGCCAGTAACCTTGCTCTTATATTAGCGAAACCCGCGAAGAAAAACCCTCGAATTTTAGCTGAGCTTATTATCAAAAATTTACCCTCTTCAGATATTATTATTAAAACAGAAATTGCAGGACCTGGTTTTATTAACTTTTTTATCAATCCCAACTACCTTGAAAAACAAATAGATAGCGCCTATGCAAGTGCGCGTTTAGATGTTGAATTAAGTGAAAATCCACAAACAATTGTTATCGATTATTCATCGCCTAATTTAGCTAAAGAAATGCATGTAGGCCATCTGCGCTCTACCATTATCGGTGATGCTGTGGTGCGTAGTTTAGAGTTTCAAGGTAATAATGTTGTACGCCAAAATCATGTGGGTGATTGGGGGACTCAATTTGGAATGCTACTTGCCTACATGGAAGAATTACGCTCTAAAGGCCAAGAAATCAAAAAAGATCTTGCTAACCTTGAGGTTTTTTACCGAGCAGCGAAGTGTCGCTTTGATGAATCTGAAACATTTGCTACGCGCGCTCGAAATCTTGTTGTTGAACTACAAAATGGTAATAAAGAGTGCTTGGAGTTATGGTGCGAATTTAAAGAAATAAGTATCTCACACTGTCAAGAAGCTTATCAACGCTTAGGTGTAAGCTTAGAGCGTAAACATGTTCGTGGTGAAAGTGCATATAATGATGATCTTTCAAATGTTATCATTGATCTAGAAAAATCAGGCCTATTAAAAGAAAGCCAAGGTGCAAAATGTGTTTTCTTAGATCGTTTTAAAAATAAAGAAGGTGAGCCACTTCCCGTTATTATTCAGAAAAAAGACGGTGGATTTCTTTATGCAACGTCTGATTTAGCTGCTATCCGTTACCGTCAATCAGTCTTAAATGCGAATCGAGTTCTTTATTTTGTTGATGCACGTCAGAGCTTACACTTCCAACAAGTATTTGAAGTTGCTCGTTTAGCCGGCTTCGTTAAAGAAACAACAACGCTTGAACATATGGCCTTTGGCACTGTAATGGGTGCGGATGGAAAACCCTTTAAAACACGTACAGGCTCAACACCTAAACTATCCGAGTTATTAACAGAAGCAGAAGAGCGCGCTTATGAATTGGTAAAAGAAAAAAACCAAGACATGGCAGAACAGGAGCTACGTCATATAGCATCAGTCGTCGGTATTGCATCTGTAAAATATGCAGATTTATCTAAAAATCGTACCAGTGATTATGTGTTTAATTTTGATAGTATGCTTAGTTTTGAAGGCAATACTGCGCCTTACCTCTTATACGCGTATACACGTGTTGTGAGTATCTTTAATAAAGCAGAAATGGATATGGACAGCATCACACAAGACATCTCATTCTCTGATGAAAAAGAAAAAGATTTAGCGAATAAAATAATGCAATTCAATGAAATTGTTAAACAAGTTACAAAACAAGGCATGCCTCACTTCTTGTGTTCTTACCTCTTTGAATTGGCTGGATTATTTTCAAGCTTCTATGAAGCCTGCCCTATTTTAAGCGCGCCGACAGACACACAAAAACAAAGTCGCTTGAAATTGGCTGCTTTAACGGCTAAAACATTAAAACAAGGCTTATCTTTACTCGGTATCAACACGTTGGAGCGTATGTAAATGGCCAAAAAGCCACTAAAACGTACGACTCGTAAACGTCCAGTTAGTAAAAAAAAACAAGCTAGAAAAGGATTTCCTTTTTTAGCTGTTGGTATTGCAATTTTATTGATTGGCTTTATCGGTTATTTTGTGTTTGCTGTAGATAAACCTGAAGAGGTAGTTGTCTATCCAAAAAATATTATAAAAGAAGTAGAAGTCTTACCCGAAAAACCCGAGCCTAGATGGGAGTACGAAAAAACATTAAAAACAAAAGAAATCAAAGTTGATATACCAAAGAAACAAGTATCTAAGCGTCCGTACTTAATGCAATGTGGATCATTTAGACGTTTAAATGATGCAGAAACACTTAAAGCGCGTATCGCATTTCAAGGCTTGAATACGATTATAAAAAAAACCACTACTTGGTATCGCGTTGTTCTTGGGCCCTATGACAATAAACGCCTTGCAGAAAAAGATCTGCATAAATTACAACGAGCCAATATCAATGGCTGTATGATCTGGTACTGGGATTTATAAAATAAAGATGCGTAAATTTTCATTTGCGCATCTTTATTTTAACCCCTTGAATTCATCGCTCTTCCCCCCTATATATAATAAATATACTTCAATAAATAGGTAATAAAAATGACGACGATTGTTTCAGTACGTCGCGGTAACCAAGTGGTTGTCGGAGGCGATGGCCAAGTTTCTCTCGGTAATACCATCATGAAAGGCAATGCACGAAAAGTACATCGTTTATACAATAACAAGGTAATAGCGGGCTTCGCAGGAGGCACCGCCGATGCCTTTACACTCTTAGAAAAATTTGAAGCGAAACTACAAGCTCACCAAGGAAACTTAGAAAGAGCCGCCGTTGAGCTTGCGAAAGATTGGCGCACAGATAAAATGTTACGTAAATTAGAGGCGTTATTAGTCGTTGCCGATGCTAAACACTCTTATATCATTACAGGTAATGGTGATGTTATTCGCCCTGAAAATGATATTATTGCCATTGGATCTGGTGGAAATTTTGCACAGTCAGCTGCTATGGCACTTCTGGAAAACACCGATTTAGATGCTAAAACGATCGTTGAAAAAGCACTTACTATCGCAGGAAATATCTGTGTATTTACCAATACTAATCAAACAATTGAAGTCATTGACTTTGAAAGTAGCGAGCAATAGGAATATAGCACATGTCAAATATGACCCCAAAACAGATCACCGCTGAATTAGATAGGCACATTATTGGTCAAGATAAAGCTAAGCGTGCCGTAGCGATAGCCTTACGTAATCGCTGGCGTAGAATGCAGTTAGACGAAGAAATTCGTCAAGAAGTAACCCCTAAAAACATCTTAATGATTGGCCCAACAGGTGTCGGAAAAACAGAAATCGCACGTCGTCTGGCAAAACTTGCAAATGCTCCATTTATAAAAGTTGAAGCAACAAAATTTACAGAAGTCGGTTATGTGGGTAAAGAAGTAGAGTCCATCATTCGTGATCTTGTAGAAGTATCTATTAAACTCACGCGCGAACAAGAGATGAAAAAAGTCACAACAAAAGCCGCGGATATTGCGGAAGATAAGATATTAGATATTCTTATTCCTCCCGCTAAAACAACAAACGAGTGGGATACAAGTAACGATATCGTTGAAGATGGTGTGGCTCGTCAGTCTTTTAGAAAAAAATTACGTGAAGGGAAATTAGACGACAAAGAGATTGAGGTTAACGTCCCTAGCACACAAATCGGTGTCGAAATCATGGCTCCTCCTGGTATGGAAGAGATGACAAATCAACTACAAGGCATGTTCCAGAGTCTTGCCAGTAAAAATGAAACGAAAAAGCGCAAGATGAAAATAAAAGATGCACTAAAAGCTATTATAGAAATAGAAAGTGCTAATTTAATTAATCAAGAAGACATTAAAGAACGCGCGATTTTTGCTGCAGAAAATCATGGTATCGTTTTTATTGATGAAATTGATAAAATATGTAAACGTGGTGATACGAGTGGTCCAGATGTATCTCGTGAAGGCGTGCAACGTGACCTCCTACCGTTAATTGAAGGCTCTACGGTTAGCACTAAATATGGCATGGTTAAAACAGATCATATGTTATTTATTGCATCTGGCGCATTCCAAGTTGCAAAACCATCTGATTTAATTCCAGAATTACAAGGACGCTTACCGATTCGCGTTGAATTAGAAGCCCTAACTGAAAAAGACTTAGCCCGTATTTTAACGGAGCCAAAGGCCTCTTTAAGTGAGCAATATCAAGCGTTATTAGCCACTGAAGGCGTAACCATTAATTTCACCGAAGATGGTATTAATAAAATTGCCAGCTCTGCATGGCACGTTAATGAAACGACTGAAAACATTGGAGCGCGCCGTTTACACACTTTAATGGAGCGGATAATGGATGAACTATCTTATGAAGCCTCAGATCGTAAAGGCGATAGTGTTACCATTGATGCTGAATATGTCGCTAACAGCCTTGATGATCTCATTAAAAATGAAGATTTAAGCCGTTTTATTCTATAATTAACTTATTCCCATCTTACTGAATTTTATTGTAAATTAAGGTGGGTTTGCCAATTAAAGTTATTATAAACAATAGAAATTTTACATGATAAAACCGTTTTAACCGCAATCCTCAAAGTCCTATGCAATCAATCGCCTACACCTCATAGTGTCAATGTAACCAAAAACTATTTTTTATGTTTCATCTTAATAAATAGCATTAAAAACACAATAAAAACCATGCTTTATTACATCTAAGGGGGACTTTCATTTGAGAGTGGAATTTGAGGCGCTTTATGCCCCTCAAATTCACCTTACTTTCTAAAAAACGAGCAACCTTTTATTTCTTATTTTGCTAAGAATTTAACCGCTTTATTGGGGTAATCTGTAAAAATGCCATCTACTTTAACCTGATTATAAAAAATATCCAACATATCGTCATAGTCTTTCGCATATGCAGGGATTTTTTCAGGTTCAGCTCTAAAAGTATAAACATGTATACCAAGACCCGCTTCTCGTGCCTTTTGCATTAATGGTTTGATGATAATGTTATCTCTCGTTGAAGCTTCATCTACAAGCATTGGTTTCCATGGACCGATAGCATCCGCATATTCGGCTACTTTTTTCATACCATCGTCTTTAAACATCCAATCATAGCTATATACTGTCGATCCTTCTTTAGAATAAAGCATGGTTTCATTCCAATCGGTATACGCCATTAACTGTACAAGCTTGAGATCCATTCCCATAGCGGGTAATAATTCATCATGTATACGTTTTAATTCAAGAGCGTCAAAACATTGCAAATATATATTACTATCCTTACTTATATAGCCATAAGTTTTCAATACACTCAATATGGCTTTGCTAATATCCTTGCCTTCATGACGATAAAACCACGCCGCTTTTATTTCAGGATAAATACCAATGTTGTAACCCAATGTTTTATTCAATCCTTGAATAAGCTCTATTTCCTCAGAGAATGTAGGCACTGTAAAATGGGATTTCCAAATAGGAAATCTATTGGGAAATATTGCTGTTTGCTTGCCATCGGGCGCCACATTAAACCCTTCGGTTACATTTAGGGTTCTAATTTCTTTTAAAGTAAAATCTATTACATAATAACGCCCATCCTTACGCGCCCGGCCAGAATATTTTGTCGCAACATCTGTAACTCTATCGAGATAACGATCGTGTAAGATAACGAGCTTGTCATCCTTCGTCATCACCACATCTTGCTCTATATAATTAGGCTTCATTGCATAAGCTAATACTTTAGCTTCCAATGTATGTTCAGGTAAATAACCCGAAGCACCTCGATGTGCAATCACTATCTGATTCGTTGATGCAAAACTCGATGCAATAAATAGCATAAAAGATGTCATAACTACTACCCTCATATATTTCATTTTATTATCTCATTTTCATTGAT